>CAWJRB010000001.1:0-205002 GCA_963845155.1 uncultured Flavobacteriaceae bacterium
CCCCGTATTGCTCCCGGAGAAGTTTGCAGAATTCACTCAAAAGACATTTCCAAAAACCGAAACTCTGTTTGATGATTACAGCAATCGGGGTACCGCAGCGTAAGAAGGCCTAAATGGAAAATCTTGACCGAAATGAAAGACCAGCCGATGACAGTAGGGTGCCAACCCGAAACTTTGTAGAAGATGGGGGAGCGTGATCCCTCGGGTGGAGGAGTATCCCAATGGTTTTGATGGAATCTTACCATCGTGCGAATGCGGCTCTTAAGGTTCTCGTATGACCCGATCCTCAATTCTATCAACGAAGGCTTCCCGTACCCTATGGGCCGAATATGAAATGATCGGGATAAGATGCGATGGAAGTACCAGTCGCCCATGCAGGATTACCTCGCGACCTTATCTTCGGCTGGATGGCAATGTGGGTAGTATTTTTTACTATCTCTATTAGAATGGTCCCGCACAGACAATACGGTTGTCGTTTATACGTCAGATCAGGGTTTTTATTTGAGGGAATACGGTTGTTTCAAAAAGCGTTTCGATTATTGATGATTGCCTTCAAGACGCCATTACTCGTTCGCTGGCCCAATGAGATCAAACCCGGCACTACCAATGAGGAAATGGCACAGAACCTGGATTTCGCCCAAACGTTTCTGGAGGTGGCAGGCATTCAGGCGCCCGATGACATGCAGGGCGAAAGTCTGATGCCCCTATTGAAAGGACAGGACTCTGTATGGACGCGTGAAGGCTGTCTATTACCACTATTATGAGTACCCTTCCGTGCATATGGTCAAAAGACACTATGGAATTGTAACCAAAGAGTTCAAACTTGCCCAAATTCACGATGACGTAGACGAGTGGGAGCTCAATGATCGCAGTTCATCCGCGAGAATGAAGAATGTACAACGATCCCAAGTATGCTGAGACTGTGGAAGAATTAAAGCAGGAACTCGCCCAACTTAGGGTCAAATACCTCGATTCTGTAGGGCTGGACGAGCAATACATCCAAATCTATAAGAAAATGAGCGGAAATTAGTTTTCCTCAATCTTCATTGTTTGTGTCTCCTGTATTAAATAATTGTTAAATAACTGCCCCGACCCTGTTTCTCCTGTAACCAGAAGCTCCCTGTTTCGTCTATTAATTAAAGACCGTTTGTTTGAACGGCCGAAGTCAAAAGTCATAAGCCCCCTAAAATGACGAGTCAAACTACAGGAAGAGCACAAACCTACAGGCATTTAAAACTGATCACTTTGCTGACGGCTTTATTAGTACTGAATCCTGTTTCGACAATGCTCAAAAAAATATCGACGAGTTACTTTGAGATAAGAGTAGCGTTCAAGTCAATAGTACCCTGGACGAGGCCTGGAAGGTTTTGGCCAATTTCGCCGGAGTAGGGACATTCCACGTTTTATATGATGAGACGCTTCTTCTGAATGGAAACTCAAATGAGTTTCAATGGGTGCAGAGCGTGAGAGCCTGATACCTGTGGATGTTTAATTTGATCCAGAGGGAGAGGGTTGTGGATGTTGTGGATGGAGCCGATTTCACCTATGAAGTATACGATAGTGAAAAGCCTTCTATGGAATCGATGTCTTGTCACGTATGGAGTTATGACCAATGAAGAGGGGCGTGTTAAAATATACCACCACATAACTATTGAGGAGGGTTCCAAGGTGTGGAAGAACTTTTCCAAAAGAAAGCAGAATCGAGACAGTCAAATGAGCCTCATTTCTTATAAACACCGTATTGAGACTGGAGGATCCGAAAAAGATATCAAACGTCTCAAAAAATGGTTCGCCCTCAATGAAGAGATAAACGACCTGACAGGGACTTGTTGGCAACGACAGACTTGACTGTGAACTAACAGGTAATTAAAAGCTAACGAATATCATAGAAATACATCCCAATGGGATGTATTTTTGTTTTGCTTTGGATCGGATCATTACGGTCCGTTTTAAGATTATCACTATGACACGATCAGGCTACGTTACATGGATATTGACCCTCGTTTTTTGCGGGCTATTTGCGTTTATGAGTGCTCAGCAAAAGTCAGAAGAAGACATCATCTGGCACGTCAAGGCGATTCATCCGAGTGGGAACACAATGGATGTCAAAGCTTTTAATAATAAAGGTGAATCATTTCCAGAATGTTAAGGCACTTGAAAATACGGGAACAAAGCTATATCATGGAAGTCAGGACCTTTGTAGATGGCAAGGGAATACCTGTCAAGGTACGTAAGCCAAAGATGAATACAAACCCCTGGCGGCAATCGATGATGACGGTAATACCTATGTTTTGAGAGCAATAACGTTAACGGAAAGTACTTGCCGGTCAAGGGGGTCAGAAAATCAGGGTATATCATACACGTGAAGGCTGTCAGTGAGGACGGTTCGTTTTACGGGGTAAAGGCCCTCTCTACGACAGGCAAACTCAGGGATGTGAAAGGCGTCAAAATGTATGACAAGCAACTCGAAGTTACCCTGACTTGCGGGATTCCGGTTCACGCACATGTGGTGGCCTTACCGCAAACGCAATAGAGGATATCATGAAAATACCAGGAATCTCTTTTTTTGTTGATTGTGACAGAACCCTGATCTTTACAATATCAAAAGAATGATTTGAAAACAATGAATCAATAATAAATAAAAGAACTTAATATATCAGGCATGAAAAACATCATATTTGCATTCAGTTTAATGACCCTGCTTTCGTGCGGAAAGATAAGGAGTATAGAAATATCTCGAATCAGAATGAGTCACGAGAGGTGATCATCGAGAAGTCAGAATCAGCCGGTAACTATACTTATCTCTCGGTAACAGAGGGCGATGAATCTTACTGGATCGCGGTTTCAGGAAAAGGCTTCGAGGACTTGGTGAAACAATTTACTTCAAGAATTTCATGGAAATGAATGATTTTGAAAGTAAGGAACTTGACAAAACTTTTGAGACGATTCTATTCGTAGACAATTACAGCCGTGAACCTAACGGTCTCGAGAAGGCGGCCGAGGAGCGAGCCAAGGGGCTTCATCCCAAGCAAAGAAGCGTATGGATGCGGATGTTAGACAGCATCAAGATAGCACCTGCCCCGGGGGGATCAGCATCGCCGAACTTTATGGCAATCCAGAAAAATACAAAGACAAGCAGGTTGTTGTCAGAGGACAGATCATAAAAATCAACCGGGACATCATGGACAAGAACTGGGTAGCACATCATGGACGAACACGAGTCGATCGCTCGGATCTTACATTTACGACAACAGAAAGACTTTCAGTTGGGTGACACCATTACGATTCGGGGTAAAGTCGCTTTGGACAAGGATTTCGGAGCAGGGTATGTTTACCCCTTGATCGTTGAAGAAGCCAAACAGGTTGAATGAGAACAAAGCGTATGAGATTTAGTTTGCGGACATTTATGTTCATTTGCGTTATGCTGCTCGCGAAGTGAATTGGTCACAGGGTAAAACAACAGGTATGTTTGAAAATCATCAGGACATTGGATCCGTCGAAATTCCAGGCTCTATATCTTACAATTCAGAAGATCAGGAGTATCTGATTGAGAGTTCCGGGGAGAACATGTGGTTTGATCAGGATAGTTTCACTATTTGTGGAGATCCATTCAAGGGGATTTTATTGTAAGAGCCAAAATTCGATTCATTGGGGAAGGTGTCAATCCGCACAGGAAGCTGGGGTGGGTTGTCAGAAACAGCCTGAACCCTGATGCACCGCACGTCAATGCCGCTGTGCACGGAGATGGATTGACGGCTTTGCAATACAGAAGAACAAGGGGAGGGATGACCGAAGAAAAGACCTCTCCTTCTAAGGCTCCGGATATCATACAGCTAGAACGACGAGGTGAGCTGTTCATTATGGGGACGGCTGTCAGTGGCGAAGAGATGAAATACATGGAAATAAGTGTTCCGGGAGATCCTGAACGAAGCCTTCGTAGGCATCTATCTCTCGCTCGCATGAAAAGGATGTAGCTGAAAGGGCCCTTTTCAGTGAAGTCAGAATCATTAGGCCTTTCACGCAAACAGAAACGGCCTACCAGGACTATCTGGGGAGACCCTGAAGTTCTTGACCTGGAAAGCGGTCGTCGTGAGATTCTGATGCGATCCGCTCATTCGATTCAGGCCCCAAACTGGACCACAGACGGGAAAAAGCTGATTTACAATTCAAACGGTTTTCTTTATGCCTATGACCTCGACTCAGGTGGAGTTGAAAGGCTCGAAACCGGTTTTGCGGACAAGAAGACAACAACGACCATGTTCTGTCATTTGACGGAGAGCAATTGGGAATAAGCCATCACGACAGTGAGGATAATGGAGATTCCGTGATTTATACCCTCTCCGTGGAAGGCAATGCCAATCCACTGCGAATCACGAAAAAAGGAGTAGGAAATTCCTACCTGCACGGTTGGACGGTCGATGGTAAAAAGCTCCTTTTTTACTGGGCAGCGAAATGATCAATACGATATCTACAGTGTTGCGATTGGAACGGGTGAAGAAGAGCAATTGACAAATACTTCAGGATTGGACGATGGGCCGGAGATGGACCCGAAGGGTGAATACATCTATTTCAATTCCAATCGTACTGGCACGATGCAGATATGGAGAATGAAACCCGACGGCTCCGATCAGACCCAATTGACATTCGATCGATGGAACGACTGGTTTCCACACATTTCACCAGACGGTAAGACCATGATTTTTCTTTCGTTTGGCACGGATGTGGATTCGGGAGATCACCCGTTTTACAAACATGTCGTGCTCAAAACCATGCCCGTGGATGGAGGTCAGCCAACTATTGTTGCCTATGTCTATGGAGGCCAGGGAACAATCAAGCGCCCAGTTGGTCACCCGACGGGAAACGCGTTGCATTTATCAGCAACACAGGGGCTTATTGATCAATTGGTCTGACGTTTTTATTTGATAATACCCTTGGTGGATACTGCTGAATGCACTAATTTTAAGGGTAGATTTAATGGTTTTTGACCATGGGATTGATATGCGAACACTTTTTTAGCAGCCTCGTCTTAATCTTTGTTTTGAGCCGTGATTCTAACTCCGGTCAGTCCTGATCTTTCAGCCGAAGAGATTATCCGCAAGGCGGATGATAAAGTAAGGGGCAAGACCAATCAGTCTGAGATGCGAATGGAAATCATTCGTCCGACCTGGCAACGGGACTTGTCGTTCAAAGGCTGGGGTCGGGGCCTGGACTATTCGATGACCTATATCACTTCACCGGCCCGGGACAAAGGGCAGGTTTTCAATGGAGCGAAAAACCGAAATGTGGAATTGGATGCCGACCATTGGCAGAATGATCAAGATTCCGGCGTCCATGATGTCGCAGGGATGGATGGGATCCGATTATACAAACGACGACATTCTTAAAGAGAGCTCCATGGTGGTCGATTACGTGCATACTCTTGTGGCCGAGGAGGTCATAGAGGGCTATGAATGCTATAAGATCCAGATGATTCCCAAGGAGGAGGCCGCGGTGATCTGGGGCAAAGTACACAAATGGATTACAAAAGACGAGTACATTCAGTTGCGATCCGAATACTTTGACGAGGATGAGGAACTGGTCAAAAGTGATTTCGCCTACGACTTTAAAACCATGGACGGACGACTTATCCCCACGCGTATTGAAATTGTTCCGGCTGACGAAGAGGGGAAAAAGACTGTATTGTACATAACAGACATCAAGTTCGACATCGATTTGCCCGAGTCCTTTTTCTCTCAGCAGAACATGAAGAGGATACGCTGATGAAAACCCTGTTTAAAATTGCCTGGCGAAACATCTGGCGCAACAAGAGGAGAACCCTTATTACAGTTGCATCCATCATGTTTGCCTTGTTTTTCGCGATCATCATGCGCGGTTTTGGAAAGGGGTCCTACGCGAAGATGAAACAAAATGCGATCGAGGCTTATTCGGGTTACCTCCAGATTCAGAAAAAAGACTATTGGGACGATAAGAACATCAACAATTCCTTTACGATCGACCCGGACCTGCTTGCGAAGTTCGAGGCCCGGTCTGAGGTGATAAACCTCATTCCAAGATTGGAGTCCTTTTCCCTGGCTTCTTCTGGTGAAGCGACCAAAGGCGCTGTGATCATGGGAATTGACCCGGAGCGCGAAAACAAAATGTCAGGAATTGCCAAGTATTTGTCGCAAGGGGAGTATCTGAGTGAAAATGACAATTCCATTCTTCTGGCACAGGACCTCGCGAGCTTTCTGCAGATCCATGTAGGAGACACTCTGGTTCTCTTCTCTTCGGGATACCACGGCGCCACAGCTGCCGGGCTCTATCCTGTCCGCGGGATCATCAATCTGCCCACCCCTGAAATGAACCGAACGTTTATTTACATGACTGTCTCAGAGGCGCAGAATTTGTTTTCGGCCCCCGATCGATTCACGGCAATGGCCTTCAACCTGGAAAGCATGGATGAGGTGGGTGACGTTGTGAAAGAGGTCTCCGGAGAGATCGATCCTGAAAGATATACCGTCATGAGCTGGCAGGCCATGAACAAGGAACTTTTGCAGATGATCGAAACTGACAGTGCGGGCGGTGTGATCATGATCGGCATTCTTTACATGGTGATTGCCTTCGGAATCTTTGGAACCGTTCTGATGATGACCAATGAGAGAATACGTGAGTTTTCCGTAATGGTTTCCGTGGGGATGCAGAGAAGTCGTTTGGCGATGGTCGTTGTCCTTGAACTCCTGTTGCTCACAACCCTCGGGGTGCTGGGAGGGATTGCTATCAGTCTTCCTGTCATGATCTATTTCTATTACAATCCGATTCAGTTGACCGGTGACTGGGTGGAGGTCATGAAAGACTTCAATTTCGAACCCGTAATGCCGATGAGCATGGAGTTTGACATCTTTGTGATGCAGGCCATTGCGATTACTATCCTGAGTGTCATTGCCATGTCCTATCCTACAATAAAAATTATGAAGCTCAATGTTGTCGAAGGCTTAAGATCCTGAGTTATGGTACTGATAAAAATAGCATGGAGAAGTATTTGGAGAAGCAAAGTGAGGAGCTCGGTTGTGATCCTCGCCATTGCTTTTGGCCTTCTTGGTGGTTTGTTTTCAAGTGCATGGATGAACGGGATGGCGGATCAGAGAGTACAGGACACTTTTGATATCGAAACCGGCCACATCCAGATTCATCATCCTGACTTTCCTGAAAATGAAGACGTCAGATACACCATCAAAGGGGTTCAAAACAAATTAGCAGAACTAGGTTCAAATGCCGAAGTGAAGGCAGCAACCCAAAGAATTCGAGTGATGGGAATGGCTGCCACAGCAAACAAGAACATGGGGGTCAGCATTACGGGCATTGATCCCGACACGGAGAAATCTGTGTTCTCACTTGATGAGAAAATTGACACGCTCAATGGTGATTACTTTTTTGAAGACAAGCGCAATCAGATTGTAATATCCAAGGCCCTGGCCGTTGAATTGAAAGCTAAGGTCAAATCAAAAATTGTATTGACTTTCCAGGACTACAATGGAGAAATTACGGGCGCGGCTTTCAAAGTTGTAGGAATCTATAAGACAGACAATACGCCCTGGGATAAATTACATGTGTTTGTTCGAAACCGGGATCTGGGAAGAGTGCTTGAAATGCCTGAAGACCAGGCGCATGAGATTGTGATCCGAATAGAGAATTTTGAAGAGGCTCCAAGAATCAAGCAGAAACTGGCCGCTATTTTCCCCAGCCTCCTTGTGGAAGACTGGGCAGAGCTCTCGCCTTACGTGCGATTGATGTCTGGCTATATGGACACCATGATGGCCCTTTTCATGGTCATCATTCTCGGAGCTTTAGGATTTGGAATCGTCAATACCATGCTTATGGTTGTTCTCGAACGAACCAAAGAACTGGGCATGCTTATGGCTATTGGCATGACGCGAAAAAGAGTTTTTCTGATGATTCTGTTGGAAACGGTTTTTCTTACCCTTGTGGGAGCTGTTGTCGGGGAGATTCTGAGTGTGTTGGTCATTCACTATTTTGGTAAAACGGGGATCGACCTATCAAATTATGCGGAGGGAATGGAGGCCGTGGGCTACAGTGCGATGACCTATCCCATGCTGGAGCCCTACAGGTACGTTCAGATTACAATCCTGGTCGTCATTACGGCGATAATTGCATCTATATATCCGGCCCTGAAGGCCCTGAAATTGGAACCGGCTGAAGCCATAAGGACCTTGTAAAACGAATTGAATTCACTGTACAAACGCTTTTGACATGAGCATCATAGAAGTAAAGAATCTAACAAAGACCTATCACGACACGGAGATTCCGGTGCACGCCGTCAATGGCATTGATCTTAGTTTTGAGGAAGGGGAATTCACGGCTGTTGTAGGGCCTTCAGGGTGTGGTAAAACGACTTTGATGAACATGATCGGAGGGTTGGAGAAGCCCACATCAGGCGAGGTAGAGGTAGATGGAAGCGTAATGTCTGAGCTCTCTTCTCACGACCTCATCGATTTCAGATTGAGAAACATTGGCTTTGTCTTTCAGGCTTACAACTTGATCCCGGTACTGACCGCCAAAGAAAACGTGGAATTCATCATGCAGCTGCAGAACTGGAATAAGAAGAAGATGGATGAGCGCACGGTGAGTTTGTTGAAGTCTGTAGGACTGGAGGATAAGATTCACAACAAACCCAATCAACTCTCTGGTGGGCAGCAACAGCGCGTAGCCGTGGCCAGGGCACTTGCTTCGAAGCCCAAATTCGTCCTGGCAGATGAACCCACAGCCAATCTGGACTCCTCAGCTACCAATCAACTCCTGGACATCATGGAGCGGCTAAACAAAGAAGAGAAGATTACCTTTATTTTCGCTACGCACGATCAGCGTGTCATGGACAAGGCCCGCCGGGTGATCACTCTCGACGATGGAAAGGTGATTTCGGACACCAAATAAAGATGTGCATCAGAAAGTGTTTCATATTCATTTTTTTTTGGATCTCCATGCTCACACAAGCACAGGAGCAATGGATGATGAAGGGCTATGTCAAAGGACTCTCAGCCATGCAAACCCTGGGTGATGAGGGTGAAGTCGCTCTTGAAAACACTCTACACAACCGATTTGACGTCAACTGGTACATGAGTGACAAGTTTACTTTTACAGTAGGAATGCGCAACCGGATCATCATAGGGAATAATGTGACGCTTATTCCCGGTTATGCGGATTACATCGCCCGTGACAATGGCTATTTTGACCTTTCCTGGCTCTGGGCAGAGACCGATTCCTGGATCGGAGTCACACAATTGGATCGCCTGATGGTCGATTTTACCACGGGCAACTTGCAAATCACCCTGGGGCGGCAGCGCATCAATTGGGGACAGACCTTCGTTTGGAATCCCAATGATCTGTTCAATACCTATTCCTATTTCGATTTTGACTATGAGGAACGACCCGGAAGTGATGCCCTCCGGATTCAATACTACCTGGGGATGTCGAGCAAACTCGAACTCTCCACTTCCCTGAACAGTGATAACAAAGTAACTTCTGTAGGACTCTATCGCTTCAATACCGGAGGTTATGACCTTCAGTTCCTGGGCGGGATCTACACTGAGACCGACTATGTAGTTGGCGGTGGCTGGTCGGGCAGCATCAAGGGAGGAGGTTTCAGTGGGGAGGTTACCTACTTTCACCCGATGGACAGGGATGAGGACCCCGAAGCCGAGTTGACCGCTACGATTCATTACGACTATACCTTCAGAAGCTCGCTGAACCTGCAATTTGAAGCCCTTTACAACGGCTTTGGCCAGGAGGACCTGGCCTCAGGCATCGGGGAACTGGTGTTTCAGGATTTAAGTCCCAAAAATCTTTTCCCTACGCAGTTGGCCTTTTTCGGAAGTGGGGCCTATGACGTCACGCCACTATTTAGGGTTATGCTTGCTGGAATCTACGGCCCGGAAGGAAACTTCTATTACGTGGGCCCCACGCTGATTTATTCCCTGTCCAATACGATGGAGCTCACCGGGGTCGGACAGTTTTATTCTTCAGATGAAGTCTTTGATGAAAACGGGGTGCCATTGGTCACCGAAGGTGCAGCACTTTTTGTGCGATTCAAATGGTCCTTTTAAGTGATGATTTCTCAATTTCCTTATGTTTGCTGTTCAACACTTTCAGAAAATGATAAAAAGAATCCTACTTCGATTATTGCTATTGCTGCTTGTGGCAGCGGCCTATGTCTTGTTTCGAACTTTCACCACTGAATCCAAACAATTAAAAGATCAGGCGGCCCTGCCTGCAGACATCCGTTCGGGATCCTTGGAACGGTTTTCAAAGTCCCTCCAAATCAGAACGGTTTCGCCCGAGAACAAGGCCGATTTTGACTCGATTCAGTTCGAGACATTCAATAGATTCTTAGAGGATTCTTATCCGCTGATCGATTCACTCCTCGAACATCAGACTTTCAACGAGTTCTCGCATCTTTATTCCTGGAAGGGGACCAACTCCGATTTGAAGCCCGCAATTCTCATGGGGCATTTGGATGTTGTGCCCGTTATTGAGGAGAACCGCAAATACTGGAAGGAAAATCCTTTCGGAGGGGAGGTTGTCAGAGACACTGTCTGGGGTCGAGGCGCCATAGATGATAAGGTAAGTGTCATAGGACTCCTGGAGGCGGTCGAATGGCTCCTGGAGAAAGGCTTTCAACCCCAGCGCACTTATCTGATAGCCCTGGGTCACGATGAGGAAATCGGAGGTTTGAACGGAGCCCGGGTAATCGCCCAGCATTTGGAGCGGCAAGGGGTAGAAGCGGAGTTTGTTCTCGATGAAGGAGGATCCATCACCCGAAAAATGATTCCCGGGCTGGAATCGGATGCAGCTCTTATCGGTATTGCCGAGAAAGGTTTTGCAACCCTCTATTTGAGTTTGGAACTGGAAGGCGGACATTCTTCCATGCCTGAAAAGGAAACAACAATTGATGTCATGGCCGGGGCGATCTCAAGATTGAAAAGCAAGCCTATGCCAGCAGAGATATCACCCCCTATCGCTTCTTTTATCGAGTATCTCGGACCAGAAATGCCATTTGTCAATCGAATGGCTTTTGCGAACCCCTGGCTGTTTGAGCCCATGATCGTCAGTGCCTACGAGGCTTCCTCTACGGGGAATGCCCTGGTCCGCACAACGACTTCTCCCACCATTTTCAACAGTGGGGTGAAGGATAATATCATCCCTTTGTCGGCAAAAGCCACCGTTAATTTTCGAATTTTGTCAGAATCAAGTGTAGATGAGGTGATCGAACACGTGAAAGATGTGATCGATGATGATCGAATCAAAATTGAACAAGGGGCCTTCAACGTGGATCCCTCGAAAGTGTCTGACGTGAATACCTCCAGTTTTGAGGGTCTCCATAAAACCATTGCCCAGGCTTTCCCCGATGCGAAAGTCGCCCCTTACCTGGTTGTAGGGGCGACAGACTCTCGCCATTTCAGCGGGCTCACCGATCAAATCTATCGGTTTAGCCCCATTCGCATCAGTCCTGCCAATGTCAAGTCTTTTCACGGTCTCAATGAAAGAATCGCGGTAAGCGACTTTCATGCATCGATACAATTCTACATGCGGCTGATCCGTAATACGCATGAGGAACTAAAGTGATTTAAAGCCATGAAATTAGGTGATTTCACATCGTGAAATCGGGCGATCTATACTCTGCAATACAGGACCTTCCGGGGTTGAAGGATTTAGCTGTATCTTTGCCCCATGAAAACCGAGTACAGATTGAGCGACTGGCTTCCCACGACAAATCGGGAAGTAAAGATACGGGGATGGGATAGCCTGGATGTGATTATTTTCAGCGGGGACGCCTATGTGGACCATGCAGCATTCGGGCCGGCGGCCCTTGGACGCATCCTGGAAAGCTATGGGCTCCGGGTGGCCATCGTACCTCAACCCAACGTGAACGACAATCTACAGGATTTTGAAAAGCTGGGTACACCGGAACTCTTTTTTGCGGTTACCAGTGGAGCCATGGACTCCATGGTTAGCAACTACACGGCCAGCAAGCGAAAGCGTGATCGGGATGCCTATACACCCAATGGCGATATCGGTTTTCGTCCCGACTATGCAACTACGGTCTACTCAAAAATCTTAAAGGAGAAATTTCCCGATGTCCCGGTTGTGATCGGTGGAATTGAAGCATCCTTAAGACGCGTTACCCATTATGATTATTGGAGTAATACACTCAAGCCGAATATCCTGATCGACTCCGGTGCCGACCTGCTGGTTTACGGTATGGGAGAACAGCCCCTTAGGGAAATGATACGGCTGCTCAAGCGTGGCGTACCATTTTCGTCCATACGAACCATCCGCCAAACGGCATTCCTCCTTGAATCATCGGAGGCTTTGCCGAAAAACAAGAATTGGGAAGACGTAGAGATCAACTCCCATGAGGCCTGTCTTCAGGACAAAAAGACCTTCGCCGAGAACTTTAAAGTGATCGAGCAGGAGTCGAACAAGATAAAGGGTCGTAGGATATTCCAAAAGGTGCAGGGTAAAACTCTGGTTATCAATCCGGTATTTCCAACCATGACCGAGAAGGAAATCGATGCCTCTTATGATCTGCCATTTACGCGATTGCCGCATCCCAAATATGAAAAGAGGGGCCCCATTCCCGCCTATGAGATGATCAAGTTCTCGATCAATAGCCATCGCGGGTGCTTCGGAGGCTGTAGCTTCTGCACGATTTCCGCTCACCAGGGCAAATTCATCGCCAGTCGAAGCCAGGAGTCGATTTTAAAAGAAGTCGATGAGGTTACAAAAATGCCCGGTTTTAAAGGGTATCTTTCAGATGTCGGTGGCCCATCGGCAAACATGTACAAAATGAAAGGAAAGATACAGAGCATCTGCGACACTTGTGTGGCTCCTTCCTGTATCCATCCGGTGATTTGTCACAATCTCGATACCTCCCACAAGCCCATGACCGATTTGTACCGTGCCATCGACAGTCATCCCGAGGTTAAAAAATCGTTTATTGGCAGTGGAATCCGTTATGACATGCTCGTTCCGGAGTACAACAAGCAAGCCGATCCGAAAGAACTTGAGGACTATACTGAGGAGGTCATTACCAATCACGTGTCCGGGCGACTCAAGGTAGCTCCCGAACACACTTCGGATCCTGTTTTGCGACTTATGCGAAAGCCTTCTTTTTCTTACTTTCACCAGTTTAAGAAGAGTTTCGACAAGATCAATCTCAAAAAGAAGCTGAACCTGCAACTCATACCGTATTTCATTTCCAACCATCCTGCATGTGAGGTCGAAGACATGGCCAATCTTGCGGCAGAAACCAAAGACATGGGTTTCAAACTGGAACAGGTTCAGGGCTTTACACCCACGCCCATGACTGTAGCTACCGTCATCTATTACAGTGGTTACCATCCTTATACGCTGAAAAAGGTTTTTGTTCCCAAGAGCAAAAAAGGAAAAGGATGAGCAGCATCGATTCTTTTTCTGGTACAAGAAGGAGAACAGAAACTGGATTCGCAATACTTTGGATAAAGTCAATCGGAATGACCTCGTTCAAAAGCTCCTGGGACAGGAACACCCTAAAAGAAAGAGCCCGAATTCCAAAAGTCCAAAGGGCTATCAAAGTGTGCTCAAGAATAAAAGGTCCTGAGATTTTATTTTTAAATTTACCTTCAAATTCCCGGAATATGAAAAAGTTGACTTTTCTTCTCATTCTAGTGACCTTTCCTGAGTTTTGGACAGAGCCAGAAGCAGGTTGATTTGAGAAATCCGAATGCGACGATCTATACGCATATCTACTTTTTGATGCCCGACAGCTACGATGTAAACAAATCGGCTGCTACTATACCGTGACATTCCAAGGGTTGAAGCCCGAGATAAAGCCTTAAAACTCAAAGAAATACTCGATGGAAACGGGCTGAGAGTTGATTTCTCCAAAGTTCCTAAAGATCCCAAATTCATCGATACCATAGGTGTCGGGTCTCAATCCATGGATATCAATGAAAACAGGTATGCCCCATTTCCGATACGAATGCCGGAAGTTTATGTGGAGAAAATAGGCTCTCGTTGGTATTATTCAAAAGAAACCATTGAGAGTATTGAAAAGCTCCACAAAGAGACTTTCCCTATTGAGTTCTCGTTCCTGGATGATAATTTTCCAGAGTTCTTTACGTATACAGTCTTTGGGTTCAAAATTTGGAGGCCTATAACCATCGTCCTGATCATTCTGATCTGTATTTTGCTCTATTATATTTTAGAGCCTGTTATATTCTTTTTGCTCAAGCAGTTAGGTCGAATCATGATTAAGAAAGAGTTCAGTGAGAAATCATTGAAGATTACCCGTGAGATCGCACGACCGATTGTTTTTGTAATAATTATTCGTTTTATCAAACGCGTTATCCCATCACTGCAACTGGTAGAATGGAACGCCTTTTTGGTCACAGGGATTCGTATCGCCGAGACGGTTTTCTGGATTTATATTTTCTTGAAAATCATGAAGTTCGGCGTTAATTTCTACGAGGAGAAAAACAAGAACAAACGCTCGAAACTCGATCGGCAGTTAGCGCCTCTGGTAGGGAAACTACTGCACGGAGTTGTAGTTTTTATTGGGTTTTTACACATTCTGACCTTGTTTGGAGTAGATCCCGGTACGGTGCTGGCCGGTGCTTCCATTGGGGGAATAGCGGTCGCTTTCGCGGCACAAGACTCTGTGAAGAACCTGATAGGAACCCTGGTTATATTTATGGACAAACCCTTTCAACTTGACGACTGGGTTGTGATTGGTGGAGTAGAAGGAGCTGTAGAAAAGGTAGGCTTCCGATCGACTAGACTTCGCGGTGCCGATACGACCATGTTTCAGATTCCAAACAGCAAAGTGGTCGAAATGGAAATCAACAACAAAGGGCTTCGGGTCTATCGTCGCTATACGACTGAATTGGGAGTTCGTTATGATACTCCTCCTGATTTGATCGAAGCGTTTATGGAAGGTATCAAGGAAATCATACGTTTGCATCCTGAAACCAAGAGCCAGTCTTACAATGTCGAATTTGTCAAGTTTGCTGATTTCTCCTTGAACATTATGGTTAATGTATATTTCAAGAGCCCCGACTGGGGGATGGAACAGGCTTCGAAAAATGTGCTACACCTGGCCATATTGAGACTTGCGGCCAAAATCGGTGTTGAGTTTGCCTTCCCTTCATCGACCCTTATGATAGAACAATTGCCCGGACAAGAGTCCCTGGCGGCCCAATATGGATTGAACAAGAAAGAAATCACCCAGCGCGTGGAGTCGATCATGTCGGATTTTGAGAAAAAGGAACACAATATTGATCCGGAGAAGTCCAGGATACCGGGCATATGATCACTTCATGAGGCATCCGATTATTTCATGTATTTGTCTATGTACGATGAAATTACTTCCTGAACGTTGATATCTCTGTACTCGTCGAGTAATTAGAGATAGTCAATTTCGAGCTCGGGCTCTTGTTTTTCGAGGGTCCCATTGATAAAGGAACGTTGAAGAATGTCTTCTGTGATAAAGTCCAGGGCGAATTCTTCAGGCTTGTATTCTTTTTTCAGGGATAGTTTGAACATTTTGGCCGTTGAATTGTACCAGAAGGCCTGCCAACCGCTGCGGTATTCCTTGATCAATTCATACATGGTTTCGCCGGTTTGCCGATGGACGAGTTTGATAAGAATACGACCTTCTGTTCGGGTGAGCTTTTTGAGTTGGTCGGCAAATTCACCCTCCATGTATTTTTGTATTTCTTTAATGTGCTTCTTTCTCTTTCGTTTTGACCTGATCCCTTCCAGTTCTTCGTTGATTTCACTGAGCTTCTGCGAGGCCAGTGTTGCGAAGGGGTAGGCACGATGTACTTTTTTGTAATACCAGAAATAGTATCTGCGCTCCTTGTCAGAAGCAAATGATCGTTTGTCGATCACGACTACCTCGTCGAGCGGGATGGTCAGGGAGTCGTTTCGGATGATGTAAAAGTCATCTTTATCCTCTGCCTTTTCCTTTTTCTGTGCATAAAAGACAAGTGGGAGCAATAACGCGAATAAGATCAGTTTCTTTTTCATAATGAATCCTATGCAAATTTACTAATATGTCAGTTCCATTGGTTTAGTATTTTGGTTAAATTCTTACATTCGTAAAAAAGAAAATATCATGGCAAAAAAGAAGATCCTGAATAAGAAATCACTCAATTTCCTGGAAAGTTACCTGAACAATGCTTCTCCAACGGGCTACGAATCTGAAGGTCAAAAACTTTGGATGAAATATCTCGAGCCTTATGTGGATGACTTCATTACCGACAGCTACGGGACGGCAGTAGGGGTGATCAATCCAGATGCAGAGTTCAAAGTGGTTATCGAGGGACATGCAGACGAGATCTCCTGGTACGTGAATTATATCACAGATGATGGTTTGATCTACGTGATTAGAAACGGGGGAAGTGACCACCAGATTGCACCCTCAAAGAGAGTGAATATCCATACGAAAAATGGCATTGTCAAAGGCATCTTTGGATGGCCTGCTATTCATACCCGTAACCGCGCCAAGGAGGAACCGCCAAAGCTGGATAATATTTTTATCGATGTGGGATGCAAGAGTAAGAAGGAGGTCGAAGAACTGGGTGTGCACGTGGGATGCGTGATCACTTATCCGGATGAGTTCATGATCCTGAACAAGACGAATTTCGTTTGCCGGGCCCTGGACAATCGCATGGGTGGTTTTATGATCGCCGAAGTGGCCAGGCTCCTGAAGGAGAACAAAAAGAAATTACCTTTTGGTTTGTATGTGACCAACTCGGTCCAGGAAGAGATCGGCCTACGCGGGGCAGAAATGATCACCCATACCATCAAGCCGAATCTAGCTATTATCACGGATGTCTGCCACGATACAACCACACCCATGATTGACAAGAAAAAAGAAGGAGAGACCAAGTCAGGGGAAGGCCCCGTTATTTCATATGCACCTGCTGTTCAGAATAAGGTCAGGGAGCTGATCATCGATACTGCTGAGAAGCAGAAAATTCCGTTTCAACGCCTGGCTTCATCGCGAGCAACGGGCACAGACACCGATGCTTTCGCCTATTCGAATGGTGGAGTACCTTCAGCCCTGATCTCTTTGGCACTGCGATACATGCATACAACCGTTGAAATGGTTCACCAGGATGACGTTGAGAATGTGATTCGTCTTATATATGAGTCTTTGTTGGCCATCGATCCTAAAAAGAGCTTCAGTTATTTCGAATAGTTGGTTTGAAGGTCTTGTGCGGGTCAATTAGAGGTGAAGGCCACATTCCCTCTCTTGCAGCACTTTAGTCGGATCAAAGTATTTTTTTTCGTTCGGCAAGTTGAATCGTTTCAAATACAAATCCAGCTCGAACTCGGAATAGTAGAAGAAGGGACTGACTTTGAGTATCCCGTCACGGTTTACATGCAGAATGTCAAGGCCGCTTCTGAACGTAGTCTGTTCCTTGCGGAGGTTCGAAAACCAAACATCCGGCTGGTGCTCTTCAAGGGCCCGGTTAAACGGCTCCAGCTTCACCTCCTGTGTGAAGGTTTTATGCTCATCCGATTCGATACTGGGAATACCCATGGTAACATCCCGAAACCCTGGGGTCAGTTTCGGGGTATAGATATGCATATTGAGTGAGAGCTGATCCATTATATTTTTGGCAAACCGATAGGTGTGCGGTGTGTTGTAGCCCGTGTCACACCAGATGACATTAATGTCCTTTTTTACTGCTGTCACGGCATGGAGCAAAGAAGCGGAATACGGGCCAAAATTTGTTGTCAGAATCGGTTGCTGTGCATGTTCCAAAACCCATTTGATGATCTGCATGGGTTCGAAGTCCCGCAGCAAGGTATTTGCGATCTGTAGGTCGATACCAGTAAATTTTGTGCGATTTTCTACGATCGTACTACTTCCATTTAATGATGTTCCAGAATCTTTCATGAGCATAGTAAAGGAAAAGTTTTGTGAATATTTCTATGGATCCAATTGAAAGTGCTAAAGTGAGTTCGCCGGTCAAAATCCATGAGATCACGATGGTATCCAAGGTTCCGAGAACTCTCCAGCTGATCGACTTTACGACGCTCTTTCTGCGCGAATCGCTTTCCTTCAATTTTGACGCATAGATCTTGTCGACTAACATACTTTAACAATTATTAACATAAAGCCTATCGGAGAACTAGGATAAAGATGCAAATGTAGAAAAATATTTGAACGGACCCGCTGAATTATAAAAAAATTCGGAGGCGTGTTTAAAATTTGATCAGAAAAGTAGCTCGTTGTTAAATACTCTCTCGAAAAGACGACGGCATCAGGTTTCTATTTGAGATCTTCCAGTGTAGTGTTTCTGAAGACTTGGAGATTGGCATCACGCACTTGTATCATGAGTTTGTTCAGACTGCACTTCGACTCATCCCGACAATCGTCACACTTTTCATAGTAATTCAAACTGACACAGGCCACAGGGGCAATAGGTCCTTCAAGGATGCGCATGATGTCCACCATGTAGATGTCTGAGGGTTCTTTGAGCAGATAATATCCGCCTCCTTTTCCTTTTTTGGAACCGAGAAATCCTGACTTGCGCAGGATGAGGAGTATGCTCTCTAAAAACTTATGTGGGATTTGTTCCTCCTGGGCAATTTTTCCAATCGGTATCAATTTATCTTCACTGCGGGCAATGTAACTCAGCGCTTTGAGTCCGTACTTCGTTTTTTTTGAGATCATAGAAATCATTCTTCAATGCGTTGCCATTCAATAGCTAAGCAATTTCAAGGTACTTCTTTTTGATCAAAAAGAAAAGCTTCCGCCTACAAAGCTCCGCTTTTAATTTCTTCGACGATATCCGGATTCAGCAGCGTTGAAATATCACCCAAATTGTCGGCATCCTTGGAGGCTATCTTTCTCAGTATCCGACGCATGATCTTTCCGGACCTGGTTTTGGGAAGACCGCTTACAAACTGAATCTTGTCCAGTTTAGCAATGGCGCCAACGGTGGAAGCGATAAGGCCATTGATCTCTTTGCGAAGCTCTTCGTCAGACTTGTGGGATTCGTCATATTTAGTGACAAATGCATACAGTGCATTGCCTTTGATGTCATGTGGAAAGCCTACGACCGCACATTCTACGATTTCCTCGTGCTCATCAATCGCATTTTCTATCGGTGCAGTACCAAGATTATGACCCGATACAATCACTACGTCATCCACCCGGCCCGTGATTCGATAATTGCCCGAGGCATCCCGATACGCCCCATCTCCGGTAAAATAGCTGCCAGGATAAGTTGAAAAGTAAGTGTCTTTGTAGCGCTGGTGATCCCCGTAGATTGTACGGGCTATAGAGGGCCAGGGAGCCTTCATAACGAGTCGCCCTTCAGCGGGTTCAAGTGTTTGTGGGATTTCCTTTCCGTGTTCATCCATCAGGACGGGCTGAACTCCAGGCAGTGGAAGGGTTGCGAATGTTGGCCGGGTTGGAGTGATCCCTGCTATGGGCGAAATCATCATGGCACCCGTTTCAGTTTGCCACCAGGTATCTACAATGGGGCATTTGGTCTTTCCAATGTTGTCATTATACCAGTGCCAGGCTTCTTCGTTGATAGGTTCTCCAACGGTTCCCAAAACTTTTAGACTGCCCAGTTCATGTGCCTCCACCAGGCTCAATGGGTGTTTTGCCAATGCCCGAATGGCCGTAGGAGCCGTGTAAAAATGAGTCACTTTGAGTTTGGCTACGATTTCCCAGAATCTTCCATAGTCGGGATAGGAGGGAACGCCTTCGAACATGACGGTCGTCGCTCCCGCACAAAGTGGTCCGTAAATGATATAGGAATGACCAGTAATCCAGCCGATATCTGCCGTACACCAGTAAATATCTTCCTCTTTGCACTGAAATACATTCTCAAAGCTATACGTGGAACCCACCATATAACCCGCTGTGCTGTGAACCATCCCCTTGGGTTTTCCTGTAGAGCCGGATGTATAAAGTATAAAGAGCATGTCCTCGGCGTCCATCTCTTCCGCCGGGCATTCCCTTTCAACTTTCTGAAGCTCGTCAAACCAGAATTTGTCTCTTCCTTCGGTCATCTTCGTGGGTTCTACCGTTCGCCTGTAAACAATTACTTGTTCAACACATGGCGTATGTTCGAGCGCCTGGTCGCAAACCTCTTTTAAATTGATGGGTTTGGTTCCGCGATATACTTCGTTTGCCGTGATGAGCATTTTGCATTGCGAATCATTGATCCGACTCGCCAGGGCGGAGGAAGAAAAGCCCGCAAAGACAATCGAATGAACCGCCCCGATTCGAGCGCAGGCCAACATAGCGATGGCCAACTCAGGAATCATTGGCATGTACAGACAAACCCGATCTCCTTTTTTGATGCCATTGTTTTTGAGAACGTTGGCAAAGCGGGATACTTTGACAAACAGCTGGCGGTAAGTGATATGTCTTGACTCCTCATCCGGATCATTGGGTTCCCAAATGATCGCTGTCTTGTTGCCGATCGTATCGAGATGACGATCCAGACAATTTTCGGTAATGTTCAATTTAGCTCCCTGAAACCACTTGATCTCAGGTTTGGTGAAGTCCCATTCAAGCACACGATCCCATCTCTTCTTCCACTGGAAATGATCCGCGACATCCGTCCAGAAGCTCTCCGGATCAGAAATACTTTTTTCATAGTTCTCTTTGTACTCTTTAAAAGAATTGATCTGTAAGGATTTCATTGCTGTATTCTTTTGATCTGTTTATGTTTTTTTGTCGGTGTCAGTCGCATAAAACTGCACGTGTCAAGCAATATAAATGTAAAACATCTGCGCGTAAAAAAAAATCGACGAACGACGGCTTCCTGGCTTCAATGCGCAATGGCTCAATGGGTGTAAGCTTCTCCTGCTCCCGACGGAATGCGAATGTTCTCGACCATGTCTTGTATCTCTGCAGGTGGTTTTGGGCTGAGGAAGGCGATCAGCAATGAGACCCCAAAGTTCACGAACATGGCCACCGTTCCGAATCCTTCCGGAGAAATTCCTAACCACCAGTCCTCCTTGGTTCCTCCCCCAAACCAGTCAAATTTGAATCGCATCATGTAATACAGCATAAGCAGCATTCCGATAACCATTCCGGCAACAGCTCCCTCTTTATTCATGCGTTTGACAAAGATGCCCAAAGTGATTGCCGGGAAAAACGAAGCAGCTGCCAATCCGAAGGCGAGGGCCACGGTGGCAGCGACGAAATCGGGTGGATTTATGCCAAAATACCCTGCTACAGTCACTGCGGCGATGGCTGATATCCGGGCGGTTATAAGCTCTCCCTTTTCAGAAATCTTGGGATAGATCATTTTTTTTATCAGGTCATGCGAGACGGAAGCTGAGATCACCAGGAGCAAACCCGCTGCTGTCGACAGGGCAGCTGCAAGCCCACCGGCGGCCACCAGGGCAATGACCCAGTTGGGAAGTTGGGCGATTTCAGGGTTGGCCAGCACCATGATGTCTTTGTCGACGGTAAGTTCGTTCAACACAGGGTCCGCGAGGTATTGAACTATATTGTCATTGTTCTTGTCCTCGAATTTTAGCAGACCCGTAGCCTCCCAGTTTCCTACCCATTCAGGAAGCTGAGCATAAGCTTTGTTGCTGACCGTTTGAATCAGGTTTGTTCTTGCAAAGACAGCAATCGCCGGGGCGGTCGTATAGAGAATCGAGATGAAAAAAAGAGCCCAGCCCGCCGATTTGCGAGCGTCACTCACTTTTTTAACCGTAAAGAAGCGCACAATTACATGGGGTAAACCCGCTGTTCCCACCATGAGAGCCGCCGTGATGAAAAAAACATCCAGGCGACTTTTGCTGCCTGAGGTGTAGGCGTCGAAGCCCAATTCGTGATGTAGCCCATCTAATTTATCGAGCAGATAGACCCCGTCTGTTCCAGTACTCCCGAATCCGATCTGAGGGATGGGATTGCCCGTCATCTGGATCGAAATGAAAATGGCCGGAACCATAAAGGCAAAAATCAAGACACAGTATTGAGCGACCTGGGTGTAAGTAATACCCTTCATTCCTCCGAGTACTGCATAAAAAAGAACGATGATCATTCCGATCAGAACGCCACTGGTAATGTCGACTTCCAGAAACCGCGAGAATACAAGACCGACGCCTCGCATCTGTCCGGCCACATAGGTAAACGAAACGATCAGGGCACAGAAAACCGCGACACTTCGAGCAACGTTAGAATAATAGCGATCACCGATAAAATCGGGTACGGTAAACTTGCCAAATTTTCTCAGGTAGGGAGCCAGTAGAAGGGCCAGGAGCACATAGCCCCCCGTCCAACCCATCAGGTAAACCGAGGCGTCATATCCGCTAAAAGAAATGAGACCCGCCATTGAAATAAAACTCGCAGCCGACATCCAGTCTGCTGCTGTGGCGAGCCCGTTGGCTAATGGAGAGACTCCGCCTCCGGCCACGTAAAAGTCTTTGGTCGATCCGGCACGAGACCATATGGCTATTCCTATATAAATTGAAAAAGTGATGGCGATCAAGAGCCAGGTCCACATTTGCAAGTCCATGGCTACTCGTTTACATTGTATTTCTGATCCAGACGGTTCATGAGCCTGATGTAGATCAAAATGATGATGACAAAGACATAGATAGATCCCTGCTGGGCAAACCAAAACCCAAGTTTAAAGCCACCCCATCGAATCGTATTGAGTTCTTCGACCCAAACGATGCCGCAGAGGAAGGATACCAGAAACCAGACCGATAAGAGTATCGCCAGGTAACTCAAATTGGTCCTCCAATAACGTTTTAGATCTTTTTCGGGCATGGCCACGCAGATTGAATTCAAGGACAATATAGAATATTTTGGACGTACCCTCAAATTAAGTCAGGGGCCGTTAATAGCAGAAATTACATACATTTGTATTTTGGCCTTAAAATCTGAATCACATGACCCGACTTTTACACCTCCTGTTTTTACTCGTTTTTCTTTCAACACCGGCATTTGCTCAGAATCCCTCGGTCGAAGAGATCCTCGAGTCGCGCATTCATGGCGAACCGGAAAAGGATGTTCAGGTGGGTGGTCAGGTGCTTTTTTCACAGATTGAAGTTCCTCAATTTTACACCAACAGGAATTACGAACTGGCCTGGACGAATCAAAAAAACGTTAGGGACTTGCTCGAAAGCATCGAGTCGGCCTATGACGAAGGACTGGATCCTGAGGACTACCATTACCAAAGAATCGAAAGTCTCCTCGAAAAGAAAAAATCATCTTCACTCACAAATTCTGAGAAAGCCGATTTAGACCTCCTTATGACGGATGCTCTTATTCTTTATGCCTCGCATTTGCTCGAGGGCAAACTTGAACAATCTGATCTTCGCGCCAAATGGGATGTTGAGAAAAATGCCCGTCCTGAAAATGTCGACTCTTTGCTTACAGTAACCCTGCATAATAAACAAGTGAAGCCTGCTCTTCAACGGATGAAGCCTGCCCATTACATGTACACCCTCATGAAGCTTCACCTGAAAAAGCTGAGAACCGAAGCTGAAGAAGGCGGCTGGCCCCAGGTCAGCGAGGGTGAGACCCTAAAAAAGGATATGGACGATCCCCGAATTTTGGAAATCCGGGAATTTCTCACGGCAACCGGTGATTTGAAATCGACCGCAGTCAATCAGGAAAGCCTCTTCGATGAAGAATTGGAGATTGCGGTAAAAAAGTTTCAGACGCGCCACGGATTGACAGCTGACGGAGCCATTGGCAAAGGGACTATTGAGCAAATGCAGGTTCCGATTGAGAAGCGCATCGAGCAGATCAAGTTGAATTTGGAAAGGCTGCGTTGGATCTTCCACCACCCGGATGAGGATTTTTTGATCGTGAATATCGCTGGCTTTCATGTACGTCGAATCACCGATCGAAACGAGGTTTTCAATTCGCGTGTGATCGTTGGGAAATATCACCATGAGTCGCCAGTCTTTAAAGGCAAGATGCAATACATCGTTATGAACCCGACCTGGACCTTGCCCTACTCAATCGCGACCAATGAAACGCTCCCAAAACTGAAAAAGGATCCGGGTTATCTCGCTGCAAAGCATATGGAGGTAATGGATCGAAACGGTAAAATATTGAATGCATCAACGATTGACTGGAGCCAATACTCCCGAGGAAACTTTCCATTTATAATTCGTCAGAAAGCTGGTCCCTGGAATGCATTGGGAGAAGTGAAATTTATATTTCCGAACAAGTATTCGGTGTATCTGCACGATACGCCCTCTCGCAGTCTGTTCGAAAGACAGGACCGTGCCTTCAGTCACGGATGCATCCGTACAGAAGATAAATGGGGCTTGTTGATGAGCCTAATGGATGATCCCGAGGTCTGGAACATGGAAAAAATCAATGAGATTCTCGAGTCCGGGGAAACAACTAAGATCGATCTTCCCGAACCGATCAATATTTACCTGGTCTATCTCACGGCCGCGGCCGACAAGGAGAATAACCTCTATTTTTTCAAGGATGTTTACAAAAGGGATGACAAGGTAGCCAGAGAGCTTGACAAGCCTATTTATGATACCTCGGGAACTCGGTGAAAAGAGTTTTGCCGTCCTTGATATTCTTCCAGTGCTTGGTATTGAACTCAATGGCCACTACCCCGCAGGTGGGAACATGGTCCAAGGCTTTATCACCGAATTTGTTTACAAAATCACTGATTCCATGGTCGTGACTGAAGACGATGGCAGAATCAAAGCCATTGTCCAGTGCCTTGACCGTTTTTATCAGATAACCGTCACTGAAGCTGTAAAGCGACTTGCTGATTTTGAGATTGGCAAGAGGATAGTTGAACGTATAGCTGAATATCATGGCCGTATGCAGGGCACGGTTGGCACAGGAGGATACGAAAACTGCAGGAGTTTCGATCTTACTTTCCAGCACCTTGGATACGAGATAAGCATCATTGATCCCCCTTTTTTTCAAGGGGCGATCGATGTCTTTGATCCCGTCGTATGCCCACGACGATTTGGCGTGCCGGACGATGTACAAGGTTTTCATGTTCGTACCATCAGGTTATCAATGATGCTCTCAAATATAAAAAAATAGGGGAAACGCAGAACGAAAATTAAACAATATCCGGTCTCAAGGTTGTAAACGACTCACCTTCCAGTTGTAGTCCTGCTGAAGCTCATAGCGGATCCTGTCGTGCATTCGGTTAGGACGTCCCTGCCAAAACTCAATAGATTCGGGCCTTACGAGATAACCACCCCAGTAAGGCGGACGGGTTATTTCCTGGCCATCAAAACGTTTTTCAATTTCCGCAAGTTTTTGATCCAGCGCTTCGCGAGATTCGATCTCCTGACTCTGATCTGAAGCCCAGGCTCCTAACTTGCTTCCATCCGGGCGCGTCTCAAAATAGCCGTCAGAAAGATTTTCAGCCAGCTTCTCTGCTTTGCCTTTGATCACGATCTGTCGCTCGAGGCTGTGCCAGAAGAAATTCAGGCTCACTCTTGGGTCCTTCTCTATGGCCAGACCTTTTTCACTTCTGTAATTCGAGAAGAAGACAAACCCTTCCCAGGTAAAGCGCTTTAAAAGAACGATTCTGGTTTTAGGGAACCCATCGAGTCCATGGGTGGCAATGCTCATGACATTGGCTTCTTCAATCCCTTCAGTGTCGTCGGCTTCGTGAAACCAGGTCTGAAAGAGCTCCAAAGGGTTCTCGGGTAAATCCTCGCGCAGCATCGGATTTCGCTCGTAACTTTTTCTGTAATGACTCAGGTCTTTTTCCACGTGACAAAAATAAGGCTAATTTCGATCATTCCCATCTCTTTTTCGAATGAGGTAGAGTCCCGCATAGGTGAAAGCTCCGTTAAAAATCAAAATCTCGTAGCCAAACTGATATCCGTAAAGCAAGTCGACTGAGTAATGGTTCAACAGGTAGGTCGCCAGGATAGAGAGGGCAGCAACCGCCCAAACCCATCGGTCTATGATCTCATGGCGGGTGAGCAGGCCAAATGAGAAGAGGCCGACCAGAGGACCATACGTGTATGAAGAAACCTGCAAGAGGCTGTGGATTACATTCTCGTGAATTATGTATTTGTAGACGATTATCACCGCGACGAGAAGAATTGAGAATAAAAAATGAACCCGTTTTCTCAAGGCTTTTCTCCTGCTTTCTTCTCGTGACCGGATGTTCAGAAAATCGATGCTGAAAGATGTCGTCATGGAGGTGAGTGCGCTATCGGCAGAGGAGTATGCGGCCGCGATTAGCCCCAATAGGAACGTAATCGCCAGAACGGGTCCGAGGCCCTGATTCAGAGCGATCTCAGGAAAGAGAAGATCTGTTTTCAGGCTTCCGTCAATTAATGGGATGGCCACGCCCATCTGATCGGCAAAGAGGAAAAGAATCGCCCCTAGAAAAAGAAAGGCGAAATTTACCGGGATCAGCACGAGTCCGAGAGAAATCACATTTTTTCGCGCTTCCCTGATGCTCTTGCAAGTGAGATTCTTCTGCATGTTGTCCTGATCCAGCCCCGTCATGGCCACTGCAATGATCATCCCTCCAAACAAAGACTTAAGCCAGTGCTTTCGATCATTGAAGTCTTCATAAAAGATAACCTTGCTGTACTTTTCATACGCCTGACTTGACCAGATATCCGTCAGAGAAAGATCCAAATGTCCAAGCAAAATCACGATCGTGGCAACAACTGCCGACAACATAAAAAGGGTTTGAAGCGTATCGGTCCAAACGATGGTTCTTATACCACTTCGGACGGTGTACAACCAGATGAATACTACGGAGGCCACAACGGTTGCCTCGAAAGGTATACCCCATTTGGAGAGAATGAAATGATGCACGACCGAAGAAACGAGGAAAAGGCGAAACGATGCGATCATGAGTCTTGAAATTAGGAAAAAGAAAGCTCCCGTCTTATGGCTCCGCTCGCCGAATCTATGCTTCAGATATTCATAGACCGAGGTAACATTCATCTTGTAGTAGAGTGGGATAAGAATCCAGGATATCAAAAGATAACCCAGGAAATAGCCGACCACAATCTGCAAATAGCTGAATTGGGTCGATCCCACCCATCCGGGTACCGAGATGAACGTGACACCCGAAAGTGAAGCTCCGATCATGCCAAAGGCTACGATGTACCAGGGTGAATTTCTTCCGGCTCTGAAAAATACACTGTTGCTGTCATCCTTTGAAGTAAAAAAAGCAATAATGCCCAGCATTAGAAAATAGAGCAGGATGACGGTTAAAAGCAGGGCTGGTGACATGATTGGAAGAGGATTCTTATTTCTTGTTCTCAGGTCAAAGATAATGTAATGAGATCATAACTCTCGCCACATTTGCACCCCTTGTAAAATGATCAAAAAGACTACATTTGCACTATGGATTTTTCGTCAAAACTTCTGGAGAACGCAGTGAACGAAATGGCTCAATTGCCGGGAATCGGCAAGCGAACGGCGCTCAGGCTGGTTCTTCACCTACTCAAGCGACCCAAAGAGCAGACGACCCAGTTGGCAGAGGCCCTGGAGGGATTTAGAAACCAGATCCGACTCTGTTCGAATTGCCACAATATCTCTGACACCGAGTTATGTGAGATTTGCAGCAGCAGTCGCAGGGACGGTTCCATCATCTGCGTGGTCGAAGACATTCGCGATGTGATGGCCATTGAGAACACAGCCCAGTTCAAAGGACTCTATCACGTTTTGGGTGGAAAGATTTCACCTATTGAAGGAGTGGGACCGCATGATCTGACCATTGAAGAACTGGTTAAGAAGGTCTCAGGAGGTGGGGTAGAAGAGGTCGTCTTGGCCCTGAGTTCCACCATGGAGGGCGATACAACCAATTTCTACATCTTCCGGCAGCTTCAGAAATTCGAGGTCAAACTGACAACGATTGCCCGTGGAATATCAGTAGGCGATGAAATTGAATTTGCCGATGAGGTGACCTTGGGGCGGTCAATTATTCATCGTGTTCCTTTTGAGGGGAGTTTGAAAAGTTGAGTTTCTCGAGTTCTCTTTGATAGTCGAATTGAAGGTCCTCATGCAGCATCAAGATCTTTTTCTCGATCTGTTCTTTGAGTTTTAAGAAGAGGTTCAATTGCCTTTTATTTTGGCGGATGTCAGGTTTGAAGTCTTTGATTCTGAGACAGAAATAAAGTAACAGTTCGACCTCAGTTTCTTTGTTGCCCGAATAACGTATGTACTTTCTTGTCATCGACAGGATGCTCCGGAAGGACTTGCGCACGAAGTAGGGGCTTTTGCGGTTGACTGCTTCAAACCGCTCATCGATCTCCTGTTTCACGCTATTTATATATGTCGCCTCGTCATGTGCCTCAAAGAGAAGATAGGTCAAAAGTTCCTTGTTTTCTTTTTTGAATCTGCAAAGCCGCAGGCAGAGCTCCATGACCTGATTTGGCGGGAGCTCCCGAAGTTCTTTTTTTATCTCTCGGATATTAGCTGATTTCATCGACTGGAGTTCACAAGAACAAATATAGTGTTATCCCGACCCAATAGGAAAATTGTCCTATTTTTACCCGAAACGAGAACGGTTTGAAAGGGATTTCTGTAGTCATTGTCAGCTTCAATGCCCCCAATTTTCTTCACATTTGTCTCGAGAGTGTCTCTGCCGCTCTTCAAGACATTGAGGGTGAAATTATTGTTGTTGACAACGCGTCTTCAGAGCCTTGTGCGCCCATGATCCGGGCGAACTTCCCCGAAGTGCGATTGATACTGAATACAGAGAATGTCGGGTTTTCACGTGCTTCCAATCAGGGAGCAAAAGTCGCTTCAGGGGCCTACCTCCTTATCCTGAACCCGGACGTCATACTTCCTGAGGACAGCCTGAAAAAGATACTGGCCTATGCTCATGACCATCCGGGCATGGGAGCCCTGGGATGTCGCTTCATCGATGGTTCGGGTAAGCTGCTGCCGGAATGCAAGCGCAATTTGCCTGGAATCCGTGAGGCCGGGGCCAAACTATTTGGCCTGGATTGGGGCTATTACGCAAATCATTTGGATGCTAAAGAAACCGGCGAGGTCGACGTACTCACTGGAGCCTTTATGTTTCTGGAACGTGAGCTTTTTCAGCAAATTGGAGGGTTCGACGAGAGTTTTTTCATGTTTGGTGAGGATATCGATCTGAGCTATCGCATTCAATGTTCCGGTCGCAAGAACCGATATCTTGGAGATCTAACAATTGTCCATTTCAAGGGAGAGAGCTCCATGAAGGACGCTTCTTACCTGAAGAACTTTTACGGGGCCCTGAGAATTTTTTATACGAAACACTTCAAACATGACGCCTTGCGAAGGGCACTCTTGGGAATCGTTGTTCAAACCGCAATTGGGTTGAAAAGCCTTGGTGCCGAAACAAGTGGAATTCATAATAAAGACACTGAAAAACAGCCGATTTCTGCGCTTTATTTTGGTGAAAGAGAAGAGATATACGCAGCGCTCCGTAAGAAGTTAGGGGCTCAGTTGCAAGGGAAAATATCGAACCTGGATAAGGTTTCAGACACTCCGGTTGGAAGAATTTTTTTGGATGCTTCGAGCCTTTCTTTTACCCATATCATTCAGGCCATTGAATCTTTACCCAGCTCGATGTTCAAAGCGAGTCGTTTCGAGAAAGGGTGGTTTCTATTTGGGCAGCGATACCTCTACGAATCGAGGCGAATCCGAACGTCTACAGCAGTAATACCCTGCGGCCCGGCGATCAACGGATTCAAGTCGAGTTCTGCAATGCGCGGTGCCAGGCAGACGAGTTGAGATACTGAGGATATGATTTGCGCAAACTTCTCGATATCAACGGGTTTACGCCCCCTGGACCCTTCCAGAATAGGGAAGATCTTGAGAGATTTGATTTGAGAAACAGCTTCTTCCGTATCAATGGGCGCAAGGGCCTGTGCGATGTCACGGAAAGACTCCAGAAAAATACCTCCGGCTCCAAACACGACAAGAGGAGGGTAGTTGGGAATCGTTTGGGCACCGACATAAAGCTCAGTTCCCTCATGCATTTCCTGTACCATGAGCCCGGTCGCACCCGGTATTCTGGCGAGTCTCTTTTGGGTATGAGCCAGTGCTTTGTCAGAATTGATATTGAGCTCCAAAGCCTTTTGATCTGTCTTGTGCAAGATACCTGTTGCCTTTACCACAACCGGGTATCTCATATTTGAAGGAAGGGCTTGTATTGGGTGGTCGAGTGGGATGAAGGTCTGTCGAGGCGTCCTTATTCCGAGAAGCTCAATCAACTTGAATGCTTCACGGTCTTCAAGGAAACCTGAAGGAAGCTGAGAAATGCTGGAATCGATTTTTTTACGTACTTCTGCAGCAAGAAAGGAGACATTCTTGCGGGGCAGAGGTGTTTTTGCAATTTTTCCGAGGCCTCGTCCGAGAAGGCTTTCATCAAAGAAAGCAATATGACCTCCTGTGACGAACTGATCAATTTCTTCTTTCAGGTTCACAACAGAAGGCAATACAGGGAACAGTGGTTTTTTAGTCGAGAACATTTTACTTCGGATGACCTCATAGGCCTCGTGAACTGAGCCCAGTCCTGGGCTGCCGAAAATAACAGCGATCCCGTCCACTGTGTCTACGTGCTCATCGCAGTATTCAATAACCTCCCTGAGTTGATCAGCCGTACCTGTGGCCAAAAGATCGATCGGATTGCCAACGGCGGCCCCAGGATTGAGAATAGTCTTCAGGACTTCCTTGTGGCGTGTCTCCAGCGTGGGAACCTTAAGCCCATTGCGAACCAGGTGATCTGTTAGAATGACCCCGGGGCCCCCGGCGTGGGTAATTACGACGATTCTAGTGACGGATTCCTTTGAGAGTTGCAACAATCCGGCAATAGTGACCAGCGCATATCGACTGTGACAGCGTACGACCCCGGCTTTGTCCAGAAGAGCCTGAACGAATAGGTCCGGGCTTGCCATAGCCCCGGTGTGTGAGGCTGCGGCTTCACTTCCTTTAGAGGTCGATCCTGATTTCAGTCCTACGATTCGGCAGCCCTTTTCACGAAGGGAAACACAGTGCTTCAAAAATTTTCGGGGTTTTCGTACGGTCTCCATGTAAAGCATCTTGACCTGTGACCCCTTGCCCTCAGCGTGGGTTTCATCCCAATGTTCAAGAACTTCTTCAATACCAATTTGAGCACTGTTGCCAACGGTGATCAGGCTGTTGAAAGTGAGTCCGGATTGTCGCGCAGCTTCGAGGGTGAAAACCGCCGTAGCCCCAGATCCGGAGACGAAATCTACGCCTCCAGGGTCAAGTTTCGGTACGGGTTTGGTGAAAATTCCGGCGTAGTGCGTATTTACCATTCCAATGTTATTCGGGCCGAGCAGGGAGGAGCCACTTTCTTGCACCAGCTGCAGGATGTCTTTCTCGAGGCGTTTGCCTTCCTCATTCAATTCACTGAAACCTGCCGAGTAAACAAGGAAGGCCCTGGTGCCCTTTTGTTCGATCAGGATCTGCATGACGGGATAGATATCCGGGGCCGGTATTGCGAAAATTGCGAGTTCCACATCTGCCACCTCTTCCGGTGAGGAATAAGACCTGAGTCCCTGGACCTGCTTCCTTTTCGGATTCAGAACGCTGAGCTCCCCCTGAAAACCCTGGTCGATGAGGTTTTTGAGCACGCTGCCACCTAGATGGTCGACATTGTTGGACCCTCCAACGACGAGAATGCTTTTCGGATTGAGCAGAGCCTGGGCGAGCATAGAAAATGGATTTTGAAAGATATAAATTACGCAATTTACCCGATCTTATTTGATGACTTTTGTCACGCCCCGGACGCCATTAATTTCGTTACTTTGAACTACTTAGACCTTTGCTATGTACTATTTTTCGAGGGCGGTGAATTCTGTTCATTCGGAGGATATCAAAAGGCTGATGCGCCAGTCGTCAGGTCCTGATTTGATATCCTTTGCCGGAGGCATGCCAAATAACGATCTTTTCCCCATCCGACAGATCGACAAGATATACACAGGATTGCCGGATTCATTGAAAAAAAGCTGCTTTCAGTACGGGCCGACCTCAGGGCATCCCACCTTGCTTGCCAGCGTAAGGCAAAGACTTATTAAAAAAGGACTTCCTGATGCAGGCAATCGATTGCTCATCACTACGGGTTCTCTCCAGGCGATCAGCATCATTACGCAGGAGTTTATCGATGAGGGTGACGTGGTATTAACCGAGAACCCTTGTTTCGTGGGGGCGCTGTCTGTTTTTGAAACCTATGGAGCGGAAGTACATGGAATCCCCATAGATGAGAACGGTATTCAGATAGGGGAACTCGAAAAGAAAATTGGCACGCTCGACAAGAAGCCCAAATTTCTTTACCTAACGCCAAATTTTCACAATCCGGCCGGGATTACCTACAGCCAGAAAAGACGCAGAGAGCTGTTGAAGTTTCTGGATGGCAAAGACATCATCGTTCTGGAAGATGATGCGTATAGTGATCTTTATTTCAAACAGGAGAATGAGTCATTGGTCAAACCGCTAAAAGCTCATGCAGGGTATGACGTCGATATAATATACACGGGCTCTTTTTCAAAGATTCTTGGACCTGGTTTCAGACTGGGATTCATGTATGCCTCACCGGAAGTTTCCGAAAAGGCGGAAACCGTAAAACAGGCACTGGATGCCTGTACCTCAAATTTCATGCAGATTCTGGCCAGTGAATTTTCCGGTTCGGATTACCTGGATCCTTACCTCAAATTTCTAAGAAATGAGTATCAGGAACGAAAATGCATTTTGCAAAAGGCTTTGATTACCTATATGCCCGGTAATGTTCAATGGACTGAACCCCTGGGTGGTTTCTATTTCTGGCTCCGATTTCCAGAAGGTTTCAGCTCATCAGAACTGTTTGAAAGAAGTCGTGAGCGCGGTGTAGTTTTTGTCACGGGCAGAACTTTTGATCCCCACAATATCAGTGACAACTGCTTGCGGTTGGCTTTTTCAAACATGCCGCGCAAGCATATTGAACCCGGGATCAGAATCCTGGCTGAGGAGATCCGGGGCCTTATGTGATTTTCAGAATGCGAATTCAATAAAATTCTTAGCCATTTCCTGACCTTTTTTGAAGGCCTTGATATTGGTGTCTGTTACCCTTGTGCTTCTTCCTTTGAAATAAAAGCGAATCGCCCGGATGAAATTTTCATCCTCCATAGGTATGAAAGAAGACGCGGCTCCGAGGAGGATCATATTAGCCACTCTCGAATTACCCATCTTGATTGCCTCTTGTTTGGCATTCACAATGATGTGGTTGTGGTAGGACTTGATCTGCTTGAATAGATCATACTTGCACGGGTAGTCCATGATGTTCTCAAATGTGCTTGAATCGGTGACGATCCACCCATCTTTGTCCAGGTAGGGGATGTACCTCAACAATTCCATCGGCTCTACAGAAAGAATCAGGTCGGCCTTTCCCATGGGAATCAGATCGGAGTGAATCTGCTGGTCTGATATGCGAACGTGGGATTGGACGGCTCCTCCCCGTTGACTCATTCCGTGAACTTCTGACTGTTTGATGTGTAAATTCTCGTTAAGTGCTGCAATGTCTATCACGGCGGCAATGGTCAGAATTCCCTGCCCGCCTACTCCGGATAGGATAATGTTTGATTTCATAATCAGGTTTAGTTTAGGGAAGCTACTTTATTCTTTATTTTCTCCTTAAGGTCTTTCGACAAGCGTACGCAAGGTCTCTGCGAAATGATCACAGAGACCCCTCTGTATCCGATTTCTTCGCGCAAAGTGCGGACGTTTGATTCGTGGTTTTTTTTCAGCGGAATGATGGTCTTGACATGTTCTGGTTCAACCCCAATTCCGAGGCAAATATTCTTGATTCTTCCTACAGCCAGTGATTCCTGAGCTCCGGTCATTGCCACAGCTGAATTGTCTGAAATTATTACGGTAATCGGTGAATTCTCAACCACGGCCTCCAACAATCCGGTCATTCCCGAATGCGCAAAAGTAGAATCTCCGATAACGGCAATGGCGTTCTCCACTCCGGCATCTGCAGCTCCTTTGGCCATAGTTATCGAAGCCCCCATATCGATCAGGGTATTCACCGGATGTTCGGGCGTTATGGCACCCAATGCATAGCATCCTATGTCTCCGAACACCTTTTTGTCTCCCGTTTCAGGAACCAGTTCCTTAATAACTTTGAAAAGGTCAGAGTGACCACAGCCCTCGCACAACTGCGGAGGTCTTGGCATGACTATGTCTGATACTACCGGAACCCTGTCCTGGTAGAGCCCGAGGCCTTTTGCTACGTTGTTGGGATCGAGCTCGCCCACCGGAGGTAAATCACCGCTGAGCTTGCCTCGAATTTTTTTATCTCTGTCGAGGAAGTCCTTAAGAAGCTCCTCAACCATCGGAAAACCTTCTTCCACCACGAGTACCTCCTCGCAATGATCATAGATCTCCTGGATTTTCTTTCGTGGAATCGGGTATTGCGATATTTTTAGCAGAGAATAGAATTCCATGTCTTGACCAATGTTTTCAAGTACATAATTCAAACCAATTCCACAGGCGATTATTCCCAGCTTTTTATCCTGGCTCAATTCGAGTTTGTTGAATCGAGAACGCTCAGAGGCCTTTAAAAGGCTTTTTTTCTTGCGAACCAGTTTTTTGTATTGTTTACGGGCATTCATGGGTACCAGAGCGAAGCGGTCCGTATTTACAGGTAGCTGAATTCCGTTTTGAGCACGACGCTCTCTGAATTCAATACCTGTTCTCGAATGCGACAGACGGGTAACCAGCCTTACAAGGACCGGGAGCTGAAGTTCTTCAGAGAGGTCGAATGCATAGTGCATCATGGTATAGGCCTCCTCCTGATTCGCTGGCTCCAATATGGGGATTCTTGCAAATCGGCCGTAAAATCGGGAGTCCTGTTCGTTTTGAGAAGAATGCATGGAGGGGTCGTCCGCTACAACAATCACGAGACCACCGTTTATTCCGGAGACTGACATGTTCATAAGTACGTCTGAAGCTACATTCAAACCGACATGTTTCATGACCGCCAGGGATCTCTTACCGCAATACGACATCCCAAGGGCTGCCTCCATGGCGGTCTTTTCATTGACAGACCATTCCGAGTGAATTCCCAGTTCATGTGCGATTTTCGATTTTTGAATGTATTCGGTGATCTCCGTCGAAGGCGTTCCGGGGTAGGCATATACTCCAGATATACCAGCGTCAATTGCACCACGAGCGACCGCTTCATTTCCCAGAACCAGATTTTTCATAGGGTTTTTAATTCATAGATTACAGTGATAAAAGTAGACCATTGATTCTCTTATTTTTATGATTTTCATCATGCTTGTGTAATTATGATCCCGTTTGAGAGTATTTAATTAGTTTTACGTAAAGAATATCTCTTATTTTTGAATATCCTTCAAAGCATTTGGATTTGGTTTGAAAAATATTGAAGAATGAATCAATTATATCCCATTTTTCTAAAAGAATCTGATCTGAAAACCCTTATCTTGGGTGGTGGTGCTGTCGGACTCGAGAAATTGAGTTTCCGACGAACATCGATGAATTGCTTGGAAACCTCGATGTTTACCGCAAAACGTTGAAAGGGAATTTTCAGGATAAGGTCAATGATCTCAATGAATTGACCAAAGGAATGCTCGACAGTGAGCAATGACTAAAATCTCTTAAAACTCTGTATTAAATTTCTTAAATTTGCTGTCTGAAAAACAGCATCAGCATGTCTAAATTTGAATTGAAACTTCCCAAGATGGGTGAGAGTGTTGCAGAGGCAACAATTACGGCCTGGCTCAAGGAAGTTGGAGATACTATCGAACTGGATGAACCCATTGTAGAAATCGCTACAGACAAGGTCGATTCAGAGGTTCCCAGCGAGGTCGAAGGCGTGTTGGTGGAAAGACTTTTCGAAGTAGATGATGTCGTAGGAGTCGGGCAGATCATTGCGGTTATTGAAATCAACGGGTCGGCAACCGTTGAAAACGGGATAGAGGAAAAGATTTCGGAGGAAGTGATTCCCGCGGGAATTCCGACGGTTGAATCTGTTAAACAGGAAAGTCGCCAGGTAACCCAGGCGGTCGGTGACCTGAGCTCTCCTTCCGGAAAATTCTATTCACCACTGGTGCGTAATATTGCCAAAACGGAGGGGATTTCCAGCGAGGAGCTTGAGTCGATCTCCGGGACGGGTAAAGACCAGCGCGTGACCAAAAAAGATGTCCTTGCATTTCTCCAGGCACGTTCTTCACAAGAGACCCACAAAGAGACCTCGAAAGAGACTGAAGCCGAAATTGTGTCTAAACCAACTTCGGTTAAAACGAAAGCTCCTGCAGTGAGTCAACAGCTGAATACAAGCGGCGGAGGTGACGAGATTATTGAGATGACGCGAATGGGCAAGTTGATTTCCAAACACATGGTCGAATCGCTTCAGGTTTCGGCTCATGTTCAGAGCTTTGTGGAGGTGGACGTGACCAACATCGTGAAATGGAGAGAGCGCATCAAGGATGATTTCTTCAAAAGGGAAGGGCAAAAAATTACCTACACGCCTGTATTCATGGAAGCGGTAGCCAAAGCACTTAGGGATTTTCCGCTAATGAACATATCGGTCGATGGCGACAGGATCATCAAAAAGCGAGACATCAATCTGGGAATGGCGGCAGCCCTGCAGGACGGCAATCTCATAGTACCGGTGATTAAAAAAGCGGATCAGCTCAATCTGGTGGGAATGACCAAGGCCGTGAACGACCTGGCCCATCGGGCGCGAACCGGAAAATTGAACCCTGATGACATTCAGGACGGAACTTTCACTGTGACCAATGTGGGAAGTTTTGGAAGCATTATGGGCACACCAATTATCAATCAGCCTCAGGTGGGCATATTGGCCCTCGGGTCGATCCGAAAGGTGCCTGCCGTGATCGAAACACCTGAAGGAGATCTGATCGGCATTCGCCATAAGATGATCATTTCGCATTCCTATGATCACAGGGTTGTCAATGGAGCGTTGGGCAGTCAGTTTGCCAAACGCATAGGCGACTATTTGGAGGCCTGGGATCAGAACGCCTCCTTTTAATACATATCCAAATGAATCTTAAACTAGAAAGACCTCTTGTTTTCTTTGATCTGGAAACAACAGGTGTACAAATTGCCACAGATCGCATTGTAGAGATTTCCATCTTGAAAGTGTACCCCAATGGAAACAAGGAGAGCTGGACGCGTTTGGTCAATCCTGAAATTGAGATACCCAAAGAGGCCTCTGACATTCACGGGATAACCAATGAAAAGGTGGTTACGGAACCGAAATTCGACGAATTGGCTCCGAAAATCAGCACAATGATAGAAGGTTGCGACCTGGCAGGATTCAATTCCAATCGATTTGACATTCCTTTGCTCGCCGAGGAAATGTTGCGGGCCAAAGTGAATTTTGACATGAAGGATAGAAGAGCTGTTGACGTTCAGGTAATTTTCCATAAGAAAGAGCAGCGAAACCTGGGTGCGGGTTATGAGTTTTACTGTGGTAAGACGCTAGACAACGCGCATTCGGCTGAGGCCGACACGCAAGCTACCTACGAGATCCTGGAAGCCCAGATAGGACGCTATGAGGATGTGGAGGGAGACGTTGATTTTTTGAGTAATTTTTCTTCACATCAGAAGAGAGCAGATTTTGCAGGCTTTATCCTTCTGGATGACAATGGAGAGGAGATTTTCTCTTTTGGAAAATACAAAGGAAGGAAGGTCAGAGATGTCTTGAGAGAGAATCCGGGTTACTACAGTTGGATGCAAAATGCTGACTTTCCGTTATATACCAAGAAGATTTTGACGGTTGTTAAGAAAAGCATGAATCCTAAAAAAACAGTGAGTACGCTTGAGGACCTTCAGAACAAATTCAATAAAAAGATTTGACATGTATGTAGATTTTAATGACTTGCCGGATACTGCGAGAATCTGGGTGTATCAATCAGACCAGGAGCTGAACCCCGATCAGATTGAAGGCATGCGTCTGGCACTCAAAGACTTTGTTGAAGATTGGACGCGCCACGGAAAGGACCTCAAAGGATCCTTTACTATTTTGCACAATCACTTCATTGTTATTGGAGTGGACGAGGCTTTCAACCAGGTTTCGGGCTGCTCCATAGATGCCTCGACTCACGTTTTCAAACAATTTGAACAGCAGTTCGGCATTGACCTGTTTAACAAACTCAACACCGCATTCCGCTCGGGAGATCACATTAATGTGGTGAACATGTCTGATTTTCAAAAATTTATCGAGGAGGAACGAATCAATCAAGACACCACAGTTTTCAACAATATGGTTCAGACCAAAGGGGAACTCGTGACTTCCTGGGAAGTACCTGCAGCAAAAAGCTGGCACATTCGATATTTCAATTCATAAATTCAGTTCATGCATCGCAATTCTCTCTTTCTGGTCATCTGTTTATTTTTTCTCTCAACGGGGGTGAATGCCCAGATCAATCCGTTGATAACCAAAGATTCGATCGCTCAGGAAAGATGGGTTGACAGCATCATGTCAACCATGAACTTAGACGAGAAGATCGGACAGCTGTTCATGGTTGCGGCCTATACCAACAAAGATGCCGAGCACGAGAAATACATCAGCGGACTCATTGAAAAGTATCATCTGGGAGCCCTGATTTTCTTTCAGGATCAGGCCATAAAGCAGGTAGAGCTTACTAATCACTATCAGTCTTTGTCGCGCATTCCTTTGCTTATAGGCATCGATGGAGAATGGGGTCTGCGGATGCGACTGAAAAATACGGTGGCGTTTCCCTACAATATGGCCCTGGGAGCGATTCGCAACGACAAGCTGCTCTATGACATGGGGGTCCAGATGGGCCAGCATATGAAAAGAGAGGGTGTCAATATCAATTTTGCCCCAGTGGTTGACGTGAATACCAACCCGCTGAATCCTGTTATCGGAAATCGATCTTTTGGAGAAGATCGGAAAAACGTGACGCGAAAAGCTACAGCTTTCATGCAAGGACTTCAAAGTCAAGGGGTCATGGCCTGTGCAAAACATTTTCCCGGTCATGGAGACACAGACCAGGACTCTCATAAGACTCTGCCTTCGGTGAGTCATGACACAATTCGTCTTGACACCCTCGAACTGTATCCTTACCGAAAGATCATTGATCACGGCATAGGTAGTGTGATGGTTGCTCACCTGAGCGTGCCCAGTCTCGAGCCGAATGAGGAGCTGCCCTCCTCGTTGTCTGAAAATATCATAACCGGGCTGCTGAAAGAGAAAATGGGTTTCAAAGGGCTTATAGTCACCGATGCTTTGAATATGAAAGGCTCAGCAAACTTTGCCTCCTCGGAAGAGATCAATCTCCAGGCCATTATTGCCGGTAATGATCTGCTCGACGTGCCTTTGGAAGTTGAAAATCTGTAGCCCTCTTCAAGAAGGCACATGCCTCAGGTGACCTGACGGATGCCCGTTTGAACGAGGCCGTGCGAAAGATTCTGATGTCCAAGTATTGGATGGGGCTTAACTCTTACGCGCCGATTCTCACCGAGAATCTGATGTCGGATCTCAACAGGCCCGTAGATGAGGTGCTCAATCACAAACTCGTGGAGCATTCGGTGACGCTGGTTCAAAACAAGGGTGAAATTCTCCCGATAAGGGATTTGGATCAGAAGAAAATCGCCTATGTGAAGCTCGGAACCCACATCAACGCTTCCTTTGTCAAGCGACTGAATGACTACACCCGGGTGGATGTCCTGGAAAGCAAGAATATTCAACAACTCTCAGAAAAATTGAAAGGATATAACCTGGTGATTTTCGGTTTTCATACTTCACTGGGTGCCTATGCCAACTACAAAATCCCGGATAAGGATCTCTTGCTGCTCAACGATATCGCCAAATCGCACGAGGTAATCCTTGATGTTTTTGCTAGTCCATACAGCCTTTTAAAAATCAAAGATTTTGAGCATATTGAAGGGGTTGTGGTTTCGTACCAGAATACCGAGCTGGCCCAGGACATCTCGGCGCAGATGATCTTTGGAGCCGTCGATATGCAGGGGAAGCTCCCTGTCAATATCAATGACGAATTTCCGGTTGGACACGGACTGTATCTCAGTGGGATAAACAGATTGGGCTACTCCGTCCCGGAAGCTGTGGGGCTGGATCGTTACCGATTGAATCGAATTGACTCTGTTGCCCGGGAAGTAATGGATTCTGCAATGGCTCCAGGCATGCAGGTTCTCGTAGCGAGAAAAGGCAAGGTGGTTTACCGAAAGAGCTTTGGACACTTCACCTACGACGAAAAAAAAAGGTCAATAACGAGAGCATCTATGACCTGGCTTCGATGACCAAAATTCTGGGCGGCCTGCCCATGGTGATCAAAGCTGAAGAAGAAGGGCTCTTCGAGCTTGACTCCGAGCTGGGGGATCTCATGCCCGTTTTGAAAGACAGCAACAAAGACACCCTGACCGTTCGTGAGGCTTTGTCGCATTACGGAAGACTCATGCCTTATATTCCTTTTTACAAGACTATGGTCGAAGGACAAGACGGTCAGCCCATGAAGAAGTATTTTCGAGACAAGAAGTCAGACAAATTCAGCATTAAAGTGGCAGATGACCTCTATCTGAGAACAGATTACCTGGACACGATCTTTACCCTGATCGCGGAGGCTCCCCAACAGGAGAAACTGGAGTACAAATACAGTGGTTTGCCCTTTTACCTTTTCAAGGATTATATTGAAAAACGCTACGGCAAGTCTCTTGACGAATTGAACAAGGAGAATTTTTATGCTCCGCTGGGGGCCACGACGTTGTGCTACAAGCCTCTGAACAAGTTTCCCAAGTCGAGAATCGTTCCTACGGAGGAGGATGATTTTTTTCGCCATCAGCTCCTTCATGGAAACGTGCATGACGAAGGTGCGGCTATGATGGGGGGGGTAAGTGGAAATGCAGGAATGTTCGGAACTTCCAATGACGTTGCAAAGATGATGCAGATGTATCTTCAAAAGGGTTACTACGGTGGCAAAAGTTATTTCAAACCGGAGTCAATAGATAAATTCAATCATCGTTATTTCCAGGAGTTTGGGGTGCGCAGGGGTCTTGGTTTTGACAAGCCGCAACTCGATGACTCGATGGCGACTTGCGGTTGCGTCTCATTCAAAAGCTTCGGTCATAGCGGCTATACGGGCACCTACACCTTCGCCGATCCTGATTCGGAGATCGTCTATGTCTTTTTGTCGAACCGCGTGCATCCGACACGAGAGAACAATAAACTGGGGGAGAAAGACATCCGAACCAAGGTTCAGGCTCTCATACAGGAAGCAATCGTTCCCTGATTGCATTCGATTTCAAAGGCTATCTCGATTTGGTCAGTAACCACACGCTCAGCAGGCTGAGCCCCAAATACGTCCATCCTACACCTGAACCAAAAAAGAGGGTCAGAATCCCTGACTGCGCCAGATAAAACAGCGGAAAGGCTGTGATCCCCACGCTAAACTTGTATGTAGATATGAATTCCTCTTCTGTGATTTTAGGCTTTAAATACTTCCAGATGAGCAAGGGGAAAAAGCTATTGGCTTTCACCAGGGGCAGCAGCATATTGAAGTCGGTAGACATGTCTCTGATGACAGGTTTCAACAATCCGGGTTGCTCCAACTTGGAATTGACCATTTTGGGATTTATAAATTCGTCTTCCTCAAAGCAGCTTTCCAGGTAATCATAGTTCTCCTGATCCTCAATATGCGTAGTGAGTTTCTTTAAACGATCTCGTACCGCTTCTTTGAGTGCAGAAGAGGAAACTTTGTGCTCCTCTCTTTGGTAGTAGTCATTGGCTCGAATCGCCTCTCCGACGTGCAGGCTCACATTCGAGGCATATTTCCTGGCATTGGTGTAATTGATTCCTACGGGAACCACCATCAATTCATGATCTCCGTATTCATCCAGGGCCCCGAATACAATTCGTGTGAACCCCTTGCTCAGTATCCTGACTCGTCTCTGTATGTTGTGGTTGCCCTCAGGAAATATCAGGACGGTTCCTTTCCGGTTTAGAATCTTGAAGCACTTTTGGAATACTTCTTCATTCTTTGACAAGCCCTCTCGACCGTCCCGTATTCGATAGATTGGAAGCATGTTCACCGTTGACAACAGGGCTCGAACGAGGGGCTTGTCAAAAATATCTGCCCGAGTCAGAAAATGCAGTTGCCTGGGCATAAACGCCCCCAGTAGCAACGGATCGATCAGTGCGTTTTGATGATTGGCCACAAAGAGGACTGCTGTATTTTTCGGAACATTTTCGATTCCCTGGATCTCTACCTTCTTGAAATAGAATGCAAACCCGGTGCGAACGTACAACTTGACCAACAGGTACCAGATCAGCTTCATGTCGCTTGTTTTTTTCTTTTATCTGACCAGAAATACGCTATGAGAAGTCCGGATGCGATATCCCAAATCGCCCAGAATGCCACAAGGAGTGCCATGCCGCCCAAACTGCTGAAGAAGGAGAACACGAGAAGTAATCCAAGCCCTGAATTCTGAATCCCTGTTTCTATGCTCAGGGTCTTCTGATCTGTGTACGAAAGACCGTTGGCACGGGCAAAGAAGAATCCGGTCAGTAGAAGTATTACATTGTGAATGATCACAAGGAAAAATACGTAGTGAATATGATTCATAAAAATGTCTAGATTGCCGTAAAAGGCCACGGCGATAAATGACAGGAAAATCAGGATCGAAACCGGTTTTAGAATCTTTGAGATTTTAGATGCCAGCTTGGAGCGGTAGTATTGAAGCATCATGCCCAGCAACAAGGGAATGCCGAGAATCAGCAGTACGAGTCGCACGACTTCTAACGGATCGACGCTGACGCGCTTTAGGATTTCTCTCGTCGGTTCATAGGCGTTACCCCAAAGGGCAAAGTTCAAAGGCGTCATCACCAGGGCCGCCAGGGAGGCAAATGCCGTGAGGCTAACCGAAAGAGCCGCGTTCCCTCCGGCCAGTTTGGTCATGAAATTGGAGATGTTTCCACCGGGGCAGGCGCCCACCATGACCAAACCCAGCGCAATGCTTGGAAAAGGGGTTGTGACACGTATGAAAAGGTAGGTTACCAGGGGGATCAGAAGAAACTGAGAGATTATTCCAACGATCACCGGCTTGGGCGATTTCAGCAAATTCGAAAAATCACTGATCCGGATGTCAAGTGCCACCCCGAACATGATCAAAGCCAGAGTCAGATTGACCAGCCATAAGTTGTCGGTTGTGAAATGGATTTGAATGTCATCTATGTTTTGGATCATACAGATAGGGATGAGGGTCGGCAGCGTTAGTTTTTAAAGGCGTACTCTATGATGTTCGCGCCCATTTGAAGCGCTTTGACTCGCACCTCGGGTGGATCATTGTGAACTGCCTCGTCTTCCCAACCATCGCTCAGGTCACTCTCGTAATCATAGAAGCAAAGAAGACGACCTTCATAAAACAAGCCGAAACCTTGTGGAGGCCTGGCATCGTGTTCGTGTATTTTAGGGAGTCCCTTGAGGGAGTAGGTCTGTTCATAAATGGCGTGATCAACAGGGATTTCCTGAAATTCGAGATCGGGGAATACTTTTTTCATTTCCTTGCGCAGGTAAGGATCCAGGCCGTAGTTGTCCGAAACGTGCAAAAAGCCCCCGGCCAGGAGATAGGTCCTGAGATTTTCGGCACTTTTTTCCGAAAAATAAACGTTGCCGTGTCCGGTCATGAAAACGATGGGATAGTCAAAAAGGTCTCGACTCTGCGTCTCTACCGTGGCCGGTTTCTCAGGTATTCTTGTATTTAGATTCTCATTGCAAAAACGGATCAGGTTAGGCAAACCCGTAGGATTGGCATACCAATCACCACCCCCGTCATATTTCAAAACGGCTACTTCCTGACTCATGCCAGTTAGGAAGGATAACATGAAAATAATGAGGATAAAGCTCTTTGCAAGCTTTCTGCCCACGGAGAATAATTTCATTCGGGCAAATTACGAAAATTCTTTCATGAAAGCGATGTTGCTGCAAACAACCACGCCTGCTGTTTCAGTTCGAAGTCGGTTTTTTCCAAGATCCAGGTTTTGGAATCCGGCCTTGATGGCGTCCTCGATTTCTCGCGGTGAAAAATCTCCTTCGGGACCTATGAGCACAAGCATGTCGCTTTTGTTCTGAACTAACACAGAAAGCCCCTTTTTTTCTCCTTCATCGCAGTGGGCAATGAGTTTGGCTTCTGATTCAACATTTTTAAGAAGATCGTCAAGAGGTTGAAGAGGGTTGAGCGTCGGCAGCGAAAATTTAAGGGACTGTTTCATTGCCGCCAGCAAAACTTTTTCGCATCGTTCCGGGTTCATTTTCTTCCGTTCGGAGCGATCGCAAAGGATAGGTGTGATTTCATCGATACCGATTTCAGTGGATTTCTCCAGAAACCACTCGAACCGGTCATTGTTCTTGGTTGGTGCAATGGCAACGTGAAGCCGGTATCCCTTCTGATCCGGTTTTGATTCTGAGTTCAGAATCTGCACCTCACATTTCTTGTCGTTGTCGCTGACAATCTCTGCCAGGTACAGATTGCCCCTTCCGTCTGTGATATGGATTTGATCACCCCGTTTTTTCCTGAGCACCTTCACCATGTGACGACTTTCTTCCTTAGAAAAGGTCACCAACAAGGACATGGGTTGGATGTCGGAGTGATAAAAAAGTTGCATAGAAGAATCTTACCTTTCAAAGGTATGAAAAATCAATCCCATAGGGGTTGTGAGCGATAACTTCTCAATCCAGATCCTTTCTGAAAGTAGCTCTCCTTTTGAAATGAACCGGATTGAAGTTGTCCCAAATCAATTGGATATCCTTGTTGTCCTCGAGTTCAGGCGTTATGATTCCTTTGGTTACCCCATGCCTTTTGTAAGCCTTGTGAAAAAGGTCGAAAATAATAGCTGTCACCCCTTTTTTCTGGTACTCGGGTGCTATTCCAATCAAGTAGAAAATACTTTCCTTGCTGTTACGGCGGGCGAGCAATAAATGAATGAACCCAAAAGGGAATAGCCGGCCATTCGCCTTTTGCAGGGCTCTCCCAAAGGAGGGCATGGTAATTCCAAAAGCGATGATTCGCTTGTTTTTGTCGAGTACAACTTTGATGAAATCCGGATTGATGAATCCGATGTATTTTTCTTTGAAATAGGCGATCTGCTTGTCTGAGATTGGCACGAAAGAAGAAAGCTTGGAGTAGGAAGTGTTAAACAGCTCGAAAATCCCATTGACGTAGGGCATGACGTCTTTGGATTTTGAAAAATTCACCGGGGTGAGCTCGTATCTTTTTGCTATGACCTGAGCCATGCGTTCGTATTTGTCTATTTCAGCATCCTTGACATAGAAATAGGACTCCAGGAATTTTTTCTCGGGCTTATATCCCAATGCCTCCATATGATCTACGTAGTAAGGGTAATTGTACCAGGTTACCATGGACCCGATATGGTCGTATCCTTCTGTGAGTATGCCCACCTTGTCCATGTTGGAGAATCCGACAGGTCCTTCTGTAAACTCAAGTTGCTTTTCTCTGGCTATTTTTTCAACTTGTTCCAGCAGGGCCTTGCTGACTTTCTTGTCGTCGATAAAATCGAGCCAGCCAAATCGCATTTTTTTGACCTTTTGCTGTTCGATTTCATATTGATTGGTGATCGCGGCAACGCGCCCCACGATCTTTCCGTCATCCAGGGCCAAAAAAAAACGGGCCTGAGCGTGCTCGAATACCGGATTTTTATCGGGATCGAAGCTGTCGAGCTCTTCCTTGATGATGGGTGGGACCCAATAGGAATTATTCTTGTAAAGCTTAAATGGAAAGGTGACGAACTTCCTGAGTTCTTTTTTACTCGTGATCTCTTTTACCTCAATCATGAGGCAAAATTAATCGTTTTCAAATTTTTTGTTGTACTTTTTTTCGGCTTTCTCTCTTTTCTTCTCTTCTTTGACCAACTTCTTGTTTTGCTTTTTTCTGGCCTTTTGTGCTTTTTTGTTCACAGGAGGCTCCAAAGATCTCGTTTTGGCCGAGCGTGTTTTCACTTCGCGCATTTTTCCGCTGCTGTCGCTCGCACTGTTTTTACCAGCGAATAAGCCAAATGTGATGGTATTGAAGAATCCTTTTTTGGGTGCATCGATTCCGTCCTCGTCGTTGTTGGCCTTATTGACAATTATTTTGTCTTTGTGGTGATCCAGTCTCCAGGAAATCCCTCCACCGAAAATATAGGTGTTGTCTCCGCGCTCGTCAAAGATCATCCGCGCTGAAAGATCAGCCTGCATGTCTTTGTTGATCAGGTAGGCGCCCCCTGCGCCAAACTGGAAGTCGTTCGGAACATTCTTTCTGAAAAACCCCTGGTTCTCACCGAAAACAGAGAATTTCTGATTGAGGGCATACGTGACTGTTATGATATAAGAATTCTCGGATTGATCCGTGAAAGCGTAATCCATAATGAAATTCAAAAGAACAACGAGGCGTTCAGACAAGTCGTTCTGAGTGAATAGGGCAAACCTGGGGCTTATGCCATCCGGGTTTTTATAGAGGTCGACGAGCAGATTCGTGTTCAAACCTGCATAGACTCCCACGGCGGGAATCAACCTTCTCTTGTCGAAGCTGTGCCGGGCCTTCCAACTGCGAATTTCTTTCGTCTTGTCTGTGTACTCGGGTTTGTACAACAGGTATTTTGCCCCAAGAGTCAGTTTGCTGAATCCAAAGCCTGAAGCGCTGGAATCAGCGGGCATGGAATAGTCCCTGGACTCGGAGAGAATAGCCATGTCCAGGTTGAATTCGAGACGTTCAAAGAACTGGCCGGTACGAAGCATGATATCAGTCCCGAAACTGTTTGCACTGTAGGCAAATGACTCATCAAGATCCTGGTCGTAAAACAGGTAATTTCCCACATCCTTGTAAAAGAGCCCGCCCTCCACCTGGTAGACCTTGGTGCCTATACTGTAAGGGCTGTCTGAGAAACCCGGACGTCTTGAATTGATCACCTCAGTGTATTGAGCGGTGGCAAATTGAACCATACAGAAATGAACCAAAAAGGCGAAAAGGAAGGTCTTGAAAGAGGGCTTCATGCTACGACGGGTATAAGGGCCTTATATATCTTTTACTTGAATAACGTCAAAGTTGCCCTCAAATTGTTATTTTTGAATTTTAATTGAGAAAAAGATGGAGGAGGCTTCTATGATGGGGTTTTTGAGGACGATTTTAATAATAATCCTGGTCTATTATGTGTTGAAATTTCTGGGACGGATTTTGTTCCCGGTACTGTTTCAAAAAGCGGTCAGAAACTTTGAGAGCAAGATGAGACAGGAGCAGGGTCAGGGCCAACCTTCAGATCAGGTTAAAGAAGGAGAAACAGTGATTGACAGAAAGCCTGGTCCTCAACGGGAAACCAATAAAAATGTAGGTGAATACGTCGACTATGAGGAAGTTGATTGACGGCTGTTCACCTCTAAAGTTCTAAACTAAATTTCTTCAATGTCAGCAAAGAAGTATTTGCCCTATCTGCTTGCGATTCTCTCTTTTGTTATTGTTTCACTGGCCTATTTCTATCCTGTTCTTGAAGGAAAAGAGCTTTTTCAGAGTGACATAGCCCAGTTTCGTGGAATGGCGAGTGAGGTGCGCGAGTTCAGGGAAACAAACGGAGAGGAACCTTACTGGACCAATCGTGCTTTTGGAGGCATGCCCACCTATCAGTTGAGTACCTATTACCCCCACGATTATATCAAGAAACTCGACGGACTCCTGCGTTTTCTGCCTCGTCCGGCGGATTATTTGTTTTTATACTTCTTTTCGTTTTTTATCCTTTTACGAGTCTTGCGAACAGAGTGGAAAACGGCCGTAATAGGAGCCCTTGGATTCGGGCTCTCAACTTACCTCATTATTATACTTGGCGTAGGGCACAATGCCAAGGCCCATGCCATCGCCTATATGCCCCTCGTTCTGGCAGGGATACTGTGGGTGTTTCAGGGTCGCTACCTGCAGGGATTCACCTTGACAGCTGTCGCCATGGCCCTGGAGATCAATGCCAGCCACCCCCAGATGACCTATTACTTGCTCTTCAGTGTTTTGATATTTGGAGTGGTCCAGATGATTGAGGCATGGAGAGAAAAAGGTTTGCCTCTCTTTTTCAAAAAGATAGGAATCCTAGCTGCTGCTGTGATCCTTGCTGTTGGAGTGAATGCCACGAGTTTGATGGCTACCCGGGAATATGCGGCGGAGAGTACAAGAAGTGCCAGTGAGTTGACGATCAACCCGGACGGGAGTCCACGCGAAAAGTCATCCGGCCTTTCAAGAGAATATATTACGGAATACAGCTTCGGCCTGCTCGAGACCTTTGACCTTTTTATCCCCCGTTTTATGGGAGGCTCGAACAACGAGAACCTGGGTAAGGAGTCTCAAACTTATGAATACCTGAAAGACAAGGCGGGCAGGAGACAGGCGCTTACGTTCGCAGAAAACGCACCGATGTATTGGGGAGATCAGCCCATAGTAGCGGCACCACCTTACATTGGGGCCGTTTTGCTTTTTCTTTTTGCCATGGGAGCATTTTTGATCAAAGGTCCTTTGAAAAAATGGCTCGTAGCTGCCACGGTTTTTTCCATAGTTCTGAGCTGGGGCAAGAACTTTGGTTTTCTGACGGACTTGTTCATTGACTATGTGCCCCTTTACAACAAGTTCAGGGCAGTATCTTCGATACAGGTAATCGCTGAGTTATGCGTGCCCCTTTTGGCAACCTTGGGTCTCGGTGCCTATTTGAGCGATGAGTATTCAAAAGCTGAAAAATTCAAGGCCTTTAAAAATGCGAGTATCGCAATTGGCGGACTCGCTCTCTTTTTTACGGCTTTTGGGTCTAATCTTTTTGCATTTGAGAGTTACAGGGATCCCAGTTTCGAAAATATGCTTGAAGGTCTTTCAACAATACTGGTGGAAGACCGCCGAACCATTTTCTTTCAAGACAGTCTCAGGTCCTTGATTTTCGTCGCGATCTCAGCGGCGGTGCTCTGGTTGTTCCTGGAGGACAGAATAAAAAAGAACGTCGTACTGGCTTCCTTTTTGGTTCTGGTTCTGCTTGACCTCGCGGCGGTTGACTGGCGATATGTCAATGAGGACGACTTCATAACGAAATCCCGACTGGAAAAACCCTTTCAATCGAGTTCTGTCAAAGATGCCATCTTGGAGGATAAAGGACACTATCGGGTCATCAATTTTATGGTCAACCCAATGAATGATGGCAGCACTTCATTCTTTTTCAATTCAGTGGGTGGATATCACGCGGCCAAACCGAGAAGATACCAGGAACTCTTTGATTTTCAAATCGCAAAAAACAATATTGAAGTGCTCAATATGTTGAATACCCGATACATTATTTATCCTGGGGAAGAGAATCGCGAGAGTGTGCAACTCAACGAAGACGCTAACGGCAACGCCTGGTTTGTAGAGGAGATCAAATGGGTGGGATCTGCGGATGATGAAATCAGGGCACTTGACAGTCTCAATACGAAAAGAACGGCTGTGCTCAATACCGATTACGAAGATTTATTGACAGGCTTTCAGCCCCGAAAGGAACTTGATTCACAGATCGACTTGATAAGTTATGCCCCGAATGAAATGCGCTACCGAAGTGTTTCGGAGTCTGAGCAATTGGCCGTATTCTCCGAGATGTATTACAAGCGCGGATGGAATGCTTACATCGATGGTGAGCTGACTCCACATTTTCGGGTGAATTACGTGCTCCGTGCACTCAGGATCAAAGGAGGGGAACACGAGATTGTATTCAAGTTTGAACCCGGGGTCATTCAACTCGGAAACCGTGTAACCCTGGTGTCGTACTTCCTGCTTTTGTTGATTCCAGGAGCCTGGTATTTAATTGATAGAAAGAGAGATGTACAGAGTTACCCCGAAAAAACGGTATAGCCGCACCATTGATTTTTTGCAGTCGGTGCTACCCGCCCCTGCAACGTTGCTCGACCTGGGTGTTCGCAATGAGTTGAGTGAGATCATGGAGTCCTATGGATACAAGGTGATCAACACCGAGGGAGAGGATCTGGATCAGAATTTTGACCTTGTGAAAAAAGCCGAGGTCGATGCGGTCACTGCTTTCGAGATTTTCGAGCATCTGGTTTCACCCTTCAATGTGATTTCCGCGATAACTTGTAACAAGCTGATCGCCACTGTTCCATTGAATCTTTGGTTTGCCACGGCGTATCGAAGTAAGACAGATCCGTGGGATAGACACTATCACGAATTTGAAGACTGGCAGTTCGATTGGTTGCTGGAAAAATCGGGATGGGAGATTCAGAAGACCGAGAAATGGACCAGCCCTGTGCCCACTTTGGGAATACGTCCTATCCTTAGAAAATTCACTCCGCGCTATTACGCCGTATACGCTGAGAAATAAACTACATCATGCGCATTGGAATGATTCTTGACAAGTCGTTTCCTCCCGACCCCAGGGTTGAGAATGAGGCTCGTGTTCTTCAGGATGCGGGTCATGAATTGTTCTTGTTTTGCCTCGACTTCAAAGGCGGCACCTCGCAGGAGTCATATGCGGGCATTGAGGTGAGAAGATACGGTTCCTCAAGTTTTGAATACAGGATGTCTGCTCTGGCTTATACGATTCCGGTTTATTCCATCATGTTGAAGGGGAGAATTCGAAGGTTTCTGATCGAAAATCAAATCGACGTCATGCACGTTCATGACATGGTAATTGCCGATGCTGCCATGGCGGCCAATCGTGCCCTGGGGCTCCCCATGGTTCTTGATCTTCACGAGAATCGACCCGAGATCATGGGTCATTATCCTCATTTGCAGAGGTTTCCCGGCAAATATCTCGTATCGATCAAAAAATGGAAGAAAAAGGAAGCCTCTTTTGCAAAGGCCTTTGATCAAACGATTGTTGTGACTGAACAAGCGCGTAAAGAGCTTTGTCAAAGGACAGGCATCTCTGAAAGCAAGGTTGTTGTGATGCCCAATACAGTGCCGCCTGAATTTTTTAGTGAAGCGGTAATCGATGATTCCGTCTCAGAGAAGTTCAGTGATCGCTTCTGTTTGTTGTATCTCGGAGACACGGGGATAAGACGAGGACTTTTGACGGCCATTGAAGGCATCGGGCTCCTAAAAGAGAAAATTCCTGAGGTAAAGCTGGTCATCGTAGGTGCGAACAGCTCTGATTCATTGCTTAAAAAGAAGGTTGATGAGCTCGGACTCGCAGACTATGTATCCTTTGAGGGATGGCAGAATGAAGATCTTTTTCCATCGTATCTCGTTGATTCAGATATCTGTATTTCACCGCTGTACAAGAATCTTCATCATGACACGACGCTGGCTAACAAGCTTTTTCAATACATGGGATTTTCTAAGCCGATCCTGGCGAGCGATGTTCTGGCCCAGGCAGATATACTCAGGCACTCAAAGACCGGCCTGACGCACAAGGCAGAAGATGCAGCTGATTTTGCTGATAAATGCCTGCATTTGTATGAGAATGATCCGCTCAGAAAACAAATGGGTATCAATGGTAAGCAGTTTATCGAGGAAGAATTCAGCCTGACTGAGGTGGGACGCCCCCTGGTTGACTTTTATAAGAAATTGGAAAAGCAGACGCTGAAATGAAAGTATTGATCATTACATACTATTGGCCTCCTGCGGGGGGAAGCGGCGTTCAAAGATGGCTGAAGTTTGTCAAGTACCTTCCCGAATTCGGAGTTAGCCCTGTTGTCTATACGGTTAAAGAACCGGAATACGCGGTTTGCGACGAAAGTCTGGAGAATGAGGTTGCACAGGACCTTGAGGTCCTGGAAGGAAGAATTTGGGAGCCGAATCAGTTACTGGCTAAATGGGGTGGAAAGAGCAAAAAAGCGAGCGCAGGGTTTCTCGATGCGAAGCCCGGACTGGCAGAACGGATTTTACGATTTATAAGAGCAAACTATTTCATCCCGGATTCGAGAAAATTCTGGGTCAAACCTTCGGTAAAATTGCTCTCAGCCTATCTTGCCGACAAAGACTTTGATGCGATAATCACAACCGGCCCTCCACATTCGGTACACCTGATCGGACTCGCACTGAAGAGAAAACTCGGTTTGAAGTGGGTGGCCGATTTCAGGGATCCCTGGACGTCAATTGACTATTTTCACAATTTGCCTCTGACCCGAAAATCTCTGAAGAAACATCAGGATTTGGAGAGGCAGGTACTATCGAATGCCGACCGCGTCATTGTCGTCGGAGGCAAAATGAAGGAAGAATATGACGCCTTGAATGATGATGTACGGGTGATTTCAAACGGTTATGACACATACGGAGAGAAAGAGAGCACAGGGTTGGATAAGGAATTTACGCTGACCTATGCAGGCCTGATGAATGACGACAGAAACCCAAAAGGTCTTTGGAGGGTTTTGGGAAAATTGACGGCCTCGAATCCTGATTTTGATTCGGACCTGAGGATAAGAATCGTGGGTAGCTGTTCGCCCGAAGTTCTAAACAGCATTGAAGAAAACGGGTTACTCAATAATCTGGAAAACCTGGGTTACCTCGGTCATAGTGAGGTGGCGCGATATCAACAATCCGCGCAGGTACTGCTTCTCACTGTGAATGATGTGCCTTCGGCCAAAGGCATTGTAACCGGAAAGATCTTTGAGTACATGCAGGCGAGACGGCCAATTTTGGCAATTGGCCCCGCGGACGGGGATCTGGCAGATATCCTTGAGAAAACCCACTCGGGAGTGATTCTCGATTTTGGAGACGAAATTGCGATGGAGAAGGTGATCAAGGGACTCTATCGTCAATACAAAACTGCATCCCTGACTGTCAACTCGCGAAACATCGAAGGCTACCACAGACGCAATCTGACAGCTGAACTATTTGAAATGTTGAAAGAATTGCAGTCCTTTGATAAAGAGAATGAGAACGATTCTGAGAATGAGAACGATACTGAGAATGAGAACGCCGATGAGACATTGCGAAAATGACATGATGAAAAAGAGCACAGATTTATGAAGACAATAGTAACCGTACTCGGAGCGAGGCCACAATTCATCAAGGCAGCTGTGCTGAGCCGAATCATCAGGCAAAGAGGAGAATTTAAGGAGGTAATCGTGCATACGGGTCAGCATTTTGACGATAACATGAGTGACATCTTCTTCAGGGAGCTCGGAATTCCGCCCGCGACTTATAACCTCGATGTCAACAAGGTAGGTCATGGCGCAATGACCGGTAAGATGATGGAGCGCCTGGAACCTGTGCTGGAGAAGGAAAGTCCGGACCTGGTTGTAGTGTATGGAGATACAAACTCAACTTTGGCAGGGGCCCTCGTAGCGAGAAAAATGGGGATTCCCGTGGCTCATATCGAGGCAGGCCTGCGCTCTGGAAACATGAAGATGCCCGAAGAGATCAATCGCATTCTTACAGACCGGATTTCTAACATGCTGTTTTGCCCAACAGACCAGGCGATGAAGAATTTGGAAAACGAAGGATTCGAAGCCTTTGATACCTGCATTGTCCATAGTGGTGATATCATGAAGGACTCTGTGGCTTTTTTTAAAGACGGAATGGGTAGCTTTCAGGATCTGAGCGTGCGATATGGGCTTCAAGGGGAAAAATTTGCACTGGCAACCATACATAGGCAGGAAAACACGGATGATGCTTCGAAGCTAAGCTCCATTTTCAAGGGTCTGGATCTGATTTCAGCAAAGCTACCCGTTGTCATGCCTCTTCATCCAAGGACAAGGGCGGCAATGCAGAGTTATGACATTGAAAGCGAGATTGTTTTGATCGATCCTGTGGGATATGCAGCAATGCAGCAACTCCTTCATTTTTGTGAAGTTGTCATCACAGATAGTGGAGGCCTTCAAAAAGAAGCTTTTTTTCACGAAAAACCTTGTCTTGTGGTGAGACCTCAAACCGAATGGGTTGAATTGATTGAGAGCGGTCTGGCACAGCTGGTGCCGGCGGATGCGCAGCAACTTGTTGCCTCCTTTGAACAGATCCCCAGCGTCCTTCCGAATTTTGATTTGAATTTGTTCGGAATTGATCCGGGTGAGACAATCTATGGGGAGATCAAACGATTCTTAGTTTCAGCCTGAGAGACTTCAGCGTTCGATTTTAACTGAGGTTCTCCAGTAGTGGTTCAGATAGCGCACTCGTCCCTGGTCATCCCGATAAAATCGCACCTCGACCGGGAATTTCAATTGCGGTGAATCGTAACGGAAAAGATCTTCCTCTATCCATGTCAGTTGATGTGCATCCTCTTCAGAGAGCTGTAGGTAGAGTTGGTTGTCCCTGACGTAAACTTCAAGGTCAGCCCTCCGATCTCCCGAGATGTCAGGTGTAAAATATTGGCCCTTGCAGGCCTGGATTCGCTCCAGGGAAAGAGTTTTCTCCCCACCACCGTTCGAGCTTAATAGGGTCTCTTTCGGTTTCAAAAAAGTGTCAGCCAGCAATTCAAAGGTTCGGATGAACGGGTAAGTACCTGCGTTGCTCATCAGCACAAAAGAAGTCTGTGTGGAGGGTGACATCGCGAACAGCAGGTTTTGAGTCGTGGTCTCACCCGGATGTCCGATCAGGGGCCTCTCTTTAAACTCGAAGGACATCAATCCATACCCATAGTAAGACTCGGGATATCCAAAATAATTATGCAGTACGCCTACAGGGGTGTATTGGCCCATCATTTTTTGAATCACCTCTTTCGCGATGACCTGGTCTCCTTGGTATTGTCCTTGATTCATAAAACAGGTTGCAAAATTGGAAAGGTCAGCGGCTGTGCTGAACATACTTGCAGAGGCTTTAATCGTTGGAAAAGTATATTCATGTTTTACCATCTTTCCGCCCCTGTGCGCGGCTGAATGGTTGCTCCATTTCTCGTCGAGCACCGAGTAGGTGCTGTGTGACATGCCCAATGGGTCGAAGACCTTTTTTTTAACCGCAATTTCAAAAGGAGAACCGCTGATTTCTTCGATGAGCAAGCCGGCCAAAACGTGTCCGTAATTCGTGTAGTTGAATACACCTTCCAGTTGCTTAGCTAAGAGTTTGTTTCCATAATGTGAAAAATAAGCCTTGGGGTCATTTTTCCATTTTTTTCGCGTTGGTTTATGGTCCAGGATTCCTGATGATTGCGAAAGTATCTGGTGAATGCTCAGTCCTGAGATTTCAGAAGGGAGGCTGTCGAGGATGCTTCCGACAGAGGTGTCTGTGGAGATTCCTTTTTCATGGCACAAGATCAGCAGGGTTGTTGTAGTTATGGTTTTGGTGACCGAAGCTGTCAGAAAGAGCGTGGAGGAGGTGACCGGCTCTTTTGTCTTCGCATTTCGAATGCCATAAGCTTTTTCAAATAGGGGAGTGCCATTGCGAGAAACGAGAATCATCGCACCAGGTGCCTGGGCCGCTTCCATGTCAGCCTGGACCATCGAATCAATGACTCTTTCAATGTGAGTCTGTGTGGATGCAGATTCTCTTGGCAGTACCTCCGCCTTCTGAGCGACAGCAGTTTGTGCCAACGGCGACAGAATGAGGAGAAGGATAAATATGTCAGCTAATTTTTTCAAAGTGCTTTTGAGTTTTGACAAGACAGTCAGAGATCAGTGCGATGGCGGAATCAACTGAACTGATCCGGGTTCGAAAGGAGAGAATCGCAGAGCGTATCACAAATTTGCCTTCAACGCGTGTCGAGCTGAAATAGGAACTGCCATCGTCGTGAATCAGCTTGAGGAGTTGTTGATTGAAGGCGTCGCTTTCTGTACCGCGATCCATCCAGAAGTAGGTGACAGAGAGGTCCGGTTCAGGACCGAGGCTAAAGCCCAAATCTGCCAGTTTGATTCTCAGGTATCGTGTCAAATCCAACTTCTCCTCCAAACAGGCGGCAAAAGGCTCGGTGCCGTAGAGCTGGAGAGGCAGCCACATTCTCATGCCCCTGAAGTGTTTGGTGAGTTCAGGTCCGAGGTCGGCGGGATTTACCGGCAGGTCTTCTCTAAAAGCGTCTTGCATATAGTCTGCGCCTGCCCGGTTGGAATGGAAGACGGCTTCACGATCCTTGACCAGTACTGCCCCAATTCCATAGGGCAGGAACAGGCCCTTGTGGGGATCCACAACGAGAGAGTCTGACAATTCGATTCCTTTGAAAAGGTGTTTTGCCGACTCAGCCAGAATAAAGAAGCCTCCGTAAGCGGCATCCACATGGAACCATAAATTCTCTTGTTGACAGATTGTGCCGATTTCGAACAGCGGATCCACAGCGCCCGTGTCTGTCGTGCCTGCCGAGCCAATGACAAGAAACGGGTTCAGCCCAAGCTCCTTGTCTTTTGCAATAGTCTCGGTCAGTGCCTCAGGGCGAATTCTGAAATGGCTATCAATCGGAAGGGTTCTCAGGAGCAGATCTTCAAGGCCGATGATTCTTAGGGCCTTGGTCACGCAATGGTGAGTTTGAGCGCTGAGATAGACCACACTCTTTTTAATCTTGTCTCCTTTGATACGGTGTTTGTCACGGGCGGCAGCAAGAGCGATGAGGTTGGCAATCGACCCACCTGAAGCCAAATTTCCGACAGCGCCTGAAGGGTAGGAAAACAAAGTTTTGATCCAGTCGATCAGTGCGGTCTCTAAGGCTACGGCACCTGGTGAGGCATAAAAGATCCCTGCGTATTCATTGGTGACGTCCGCGAGAAAATCTCCGAGCGCGGAGGCGTATATTCCTCCACCCGGAATGTATCCAAGGTGCCCTCCCGAGGCAGCATTGATCCCTTTTTCGGCAATCTCTTTTCTGTAAATGTTGAGAATCTCCTCTATTGAATGCGGTCGTCCGGTGATGTCAAACCGGTCCGACATCTCCTCAGAGGATACAAAGGTTTTAGCCTCTGAAAGAGTGTTGAGAAACGCATTGGCGTAGTTCGAAACTCGCGAGAGTGTTTTATTCCGAACTTCCTGCTCGGGCTCAAGGACCTGGCTTTTAGCTTCCCAGGATCGAATTCGATCAATCAATTCTTGCATGCTTTCTTGTCAAATGGATGTTTATCGGGGAGACACTCTAAAATAGTAAAATATTTTCACAGGGCGTGCAGGGTTGTAACTCGTAACCATTCTGAAATAAATCGAATTGTATAGTTACAATATAGTATTAAAAATAAATATATAAGTTTTAAATAGTAATAAAAAAATAGATTATGTTTACAAATATGTATATAATACTCATATTTGCAGTCAAATCTAAATCAGAAGAAATTATGTGCGGAATTGTTTGTGCTTTTGACTTGAAAGAAAAATCAGCCCTTTTGCGACCCCAGTTGCTGGAGATGTCAAGAAAAATACGTCACCGTGGACCGGATTGGAGTGGTATCCACAGTGATGACAAAGCCATATTGGCCCATGAAAGACTTGCGATTGTTGACCCGGCTTCGGGAAAGCAGCCCTTGTTCAGTGAAGATGGAAAACTGATCTTGGCTGCAAATGGAGAGATCTACAACCACCGTGAGTTGCGCGAGAAATATGGTAATGACTACTCCTTCCAAACGGAGTCAGACTGCGAGATTATTTTGGCGCTTTACAAAGAGATGGGGGCGGATTTTATAGATGAGATGAACGGAATTTTTGGGTTTGCCCTCTATGATGCTGAAAAAGATGAATACTTGATCGCCCGGGATCACATGGGAATCATCCCTTTGTACATGGGCTGGGATCAAAACGGTACGTTTTATGTGGCAAGCGAGCTTAAGGCGCTCGAAGGTGTCTGTACCAAGATAGAGCTTTTTCCTCCGGGACACTACCTTTCTAGCAAGGAAGGAGAATTGAAGCGCTGGTATGTGAGAGACTGGACCGATTACGATGCTGTAAAGGAGAATGAGACCCTCATTGACGAGGTGCATGATGCTCTGGAGGCAGCTGTTCACAGGCAGTTGATGAGTGACGTTCCTTACGGAGTCTTGTTATCTGGAGGTCTTGATTCTTCAGTGACTTCGGCTCTCGCCAAGAAATATGCAGACAAGAGGGTTGAGAGCGATGACACTCAGGAGGCCTGGTGGCCCCGATTGCATTCTTTTTCTGTGGGCCTTGAAGGGTCCCCTGATCTTGCCGCTGCTCAGAAGGTAGCGGATCATATCGGAACAGTGCATCACGAGATTCAGTTTACGATTCAGGAAGGTCTGGATGCGATTCGAGATGTGATTTACAACCTTGAAACCTATGACATAACAACGATTCGTGCTTCAACGCCCATGTACCTTATGGCGAGGGTGATCAAATCCATGGGTGTAAAAATGGTGCTCTCCGGGGAAGGAGCCGACGAGCTTTTCGGAGGCTATCTCTATTTTCACAAAGCGCCCAGCGCGGAAGAGTTCCACAAGGAAACGGTGAGGAAACTCGAGAAACTACATATGTATGACTGTCTGCGAGCTAACAAGTCACTCGCTGCCTGGGGTATTGAAGGACGTGTTCCATTCCTCGACAAGGAGTTTGTCGATGTAGCCATGCGAATCAATCCGGAAGATAAAATGATCAACGGAGAACGCATGGAGAAGTGGGTGGTTCGCAAAGCCTTCGAGAAATATCTTCCTGAGAGTGTGGCCTGGAGACAAAAGGAACAATTCTCGGATGGCGTAGGCTACAGCTGGATTGATACGCTGAAAGAGGTCGTCGAGGAGAAGATTACTGACGAGCAATTGGCGAACGCCAAATACAAGTTTCCGATTCAGACACCTACGAACAAAGAGGAATTCTATTACAGGAGCATCTTTGCCGAGCATTTTCCATCAGATACAGCCGCCCTATGCGTTCCTCAGGAAGCCTCTGTTGCGTGCAGCACCAAAACGGCTCTGGAATGGGACGAGAGCTTCAAGAATATGAATGACCCATCGGGTCGCGCCGTAGCGCAGGTTCATGATGAGGCCTATGAGAAAGCTGAGGTGAAGGTGTAAGACAACCTTCGCCTCAGAAATCTATCATGATGCCAATGGAAGGCAGTATGGTTCCTGCCGTGTTTTCGAACTCCCGGGGCAGATAGGAACCCGGGTTGTTTGGATCCGTGACGGGGTCGCCATTTTCATCCCGCACAACATCCAGGAAAGGCTTTCCAACGCTTTCGTAGTTGTAGATATTTTGAATGTCGAGATAGGCATTGAGTGACCACTTTTTGAAGAACCAGCGCTTGTCGATTCGTACATCCAGTCCATGAGAGATGCTGTTTCTCTTGGTGTTCAACAGGTCGTAATCGGGAATTCCCATCCCTGTGACATCCCAAATTTCTTTTTGCATGGATAGCTCCACGTCATCCGGAGTGTAGGGGGCACCCCCCAGGTAACGAAACCGGGCGCCGAGCTCCCAGTCCTTGTTGAATTTTTTACCAGCGGTGACATTGAGAATGTGACGATTGTCCCAAGATGAGGGAACAAAGACACCGTTCTTATCCTGAAATTCACTGCGCACGAAGGTGTAGGAAATCAATCCATAAACGGAAGAGCTCAGTTTTTGCTGCAAGAACACTTCAACTCCGTAGCTTCTTCCTTCGGATGTCGACTCGGCGGGCTCGTTTCCGATCACCCCGAAATCTCCTCCGAGATTGGCAAGAGAAATACTGTCATTGAGCAAAAACGGGTAATTGTCATATTTTTTATAAAACCCTTCTACAGTGATTTTTGAAAATTTGGTTGGGTTGTACTCGAGACCTCCTACAATATGATCACTCTGAATATAGGTGATCTCGTTTTCCTTGTTGACCAGATTGCCGTCATTGTCCCGGAATCCCATAACGGTATAAGCGGGTAGCTGAAAGTACCGTCCAACATTGAAGCTGGCTGCGAATTTTTCTGTGAGTTGATAGGAGGCGGAAAACCTCGGGGATAACTGATCCAGCATGTTCGACATCTCATCAGAGTAGTTGTTGGCATCCGATCGAATACCGAAAGAGAGTGTCAACCTGTCGCTGACGAAGGCCCGGCTCACCTGGGTAAAAAGTTCAAATTTCTGAATGTTGAACTCCGATTGGAAATCAACAAGAGTGACTTCTCCGTTAACAACTTGCTCGCGGAAGGTTGAGTTTTTATAGACGACGTCCTGAAGACCACCTCCGATGTTCCACGTCCATCCATTTTTTATCTTGGTGCTCTCAACGCGCAGCTTGGTCTCAATCTCCTCCGATTCATAGTCAAGCTGCAAATTTTCAGGTATCTCGATATTGTCCTTGTATTTATCGGCCGAGTTGTTCAGATGGTTTCGACTGACCACCACGTTTTGAAAGCTGTTCTTGGAGAAGTGCTTCCAGTTGGCTCCAATGGCGTAGTTCCACTGCTCTTGGACGGGAAGATTCCCTAAGATGTAATTGTTTCGGTCAATGGTCTCCTGATCGGTTTCTCCGTCATTGACATTCTCATTCAACTCAAAATTGTCAATAGCGCCTATGCCCGTGATGATCAGTTGATTTTTGTCATCGATTTCAAAAAAGTGCTTGTATTGAAAGTCGTTGTATGTGGGTAAAAAGGGTAGTTTCAATGCTTCAAACAGAAACTGCAAGTAAGAGCGTCTGGCTGAAAGGATAAATGAGGAATTCTCACCTGTTGGTCCCTGGAGGGTAAGACCGACGTCACTCGATCCGATCATGAAGGTACCTCCGAATTTTTCGCGGTTCCCCGTTATCTGTTCAAATTCCATGAGTGAGCTCATGGTGTTTCCACGGTTGGCCGGAAAGGCTCCCGAATAGAAGTCGACATTTCGTATGAAGTTGACGTTGATCATGCCAACGGGTCCTCCTGACGATCCTTGTGTGGCAAAGTGGTTGATGTTGGGAATTTCGATCCCGTCGAGATAAAATCGATTTTCATTGGGCGCACCCCCTCGAACGATAAGGTCGTTTCTAAAGGCGAGGGTAGTGGCAACACCGGGAAGAATCTGAACAACTCGAGAGATGTCGCGGTTGCCTCCGGGATTCCGAAAGATTTCGGTCACGCCAATAGTTTGTTTGCTCAAAGGACTCTCCTCTGATTTTTCGATTCGGTTGGTGTTCAGTACAATTTCATCAAGCCCTGCACTTTCTTCTGACAGGGGAATATTCAGGTCGACTGTTGCAGCAGATCCTACCTGTATTTCGTAGATGTAGGCTGTTTTGAAGCCAAGGAAGCTGGCTGTCAGGTTGTATGTGCCCGGTTTTATATTTTCAATTCGAAACCGGCCGTTGTCATCCGAAACGTCTCCCATCAAAGTGCTGTCAAGGACTACATTCACAAAGGGAATCGATTGATTATTGACTTCGTTAAAGATTCGTCCGGTAATGGTTCCGGTTTGTGACAAAACCGATTGAAAGGCCAGTACAAATAGCAGAAAAAAGAAGTTTTTGATATTCGTTTTCATAGGAGATTAAAGATAGTCAAAGTGCTTTGAAATAGATGTTGTTGTGTTGTAAAATAATGTGTGATTTAAAAAGAAAGGACCGGTGACTGGGAATCACCGATCCATTTCTCATCCAAAATAAATCAAACTATCAAAAATGGGAACTATAGATTGGGAATTAAAACTTTATCAATTGCATGGATTACACCATTGCTACCGTGAATGTTCACTTGGATCACATTGGTTTCATCCGCAGACTTGTCTTGCAGAATGATGGTTTCTCCATTGATGGTTGAAACATTCACTGTTTGCGCATTCAGCATCGTGATGTTTTGACCTTGAACGAGATCATAGCTGAAGTTACGTCCTAATGAAGCATGGTACGTCAGAACTTCCGCAATTTCTTTCGGTGTCGAACCAGCAATCACTCCAGACGCAGCTTCGAAAGCGGCATCATTCGGTGCGAAGAGAGTAATGTTGTCCTGAGCTCTAACTGCATCGGCGATATCAGAGTATTCGTCTGAGGCCAGCAAACTTGTCAAGACAGTGAAGTCAGCACCTTCATCGGCATTGGCTAATGCTATGGCGATGTCAACAATATCTCCAGCTGGTGGAACGAGCGTTCTGTCGATCACGTGGATCACTCCATTGCTCTTTTCGATGTCAACCGCTTTGATTTCGGTCAATCCGTTGATCAAAACGCGTCCTCCGAACAAGTATCCAAGGTAGATGTTTCTACCTTCCAACGTTTCAGCGATACCACCTTCAGGCAGCTGAGTAGAGAGTACTCTCGCTCCCAAAACGTGATACGTAAGGACTGTTGTCAAATCTTCATCCGAAAATCCGTCGAGAGATGTGATTCCGGCAGCTACGAAAGCAGCGTTATCAGGAGCGAAGACAGTGATGTCGTTCACTGTAGCAACGGTTTCCAGAAGATCTACTTGTCTTAGAGCGGCAGCGAGAATCGTAAAATCGCTATCAAAAAGAACTACTTCGGCAACAGTACCCAGTGAATACTCAACATAACTTGGAAGAAGAACTCCATCCACAGCATGGATCACTCCATTGACAGCTTGGATATCTGCTGCAATAACAGTTGCGTCGTTGATTTTTACACCGTCGGTCAAATCAACAGTGACAGTTTCGTCCGGTAAGAGAGTAGGAACTTCAGCACCATCAGTCAATTCGTTTGAGAATACAGCAGTACCTAATATATGGTAAGAAACAATTTCTCTCAACAATTCAACAGGAATGTCGTCAATGCTCTCTTTACCCAAGGCGGCCAAAGTAGCGTCAAACGCATCATTCGTCGGTGCGAAAACAGTCAGATCTTGAGTTGGATCGCTGGCAGCAGCCAATAGATCAGACAATTCAGGCTTGCTCAAGGCAGCGACCAGAGTCGAGAAATTAGGATCTCCTGCAGCAATTTGTACAATCGTCTGCGCGAAGAAATCTTCAGGGATCAGAACCTCATCGATGATGTGGATCACTCCGTTTGATGCATTGATGTCAGCATCTGTAACGTTAGATGTGCCGTTCAGGATAACTCCTCCACCGGCAAGTGTTACGTTGACAGTCTGGCCAGACAGCAAGGTTTGAACCGGGCCGTTAGACAGATCATCTGAAAAAACTTCTGCAGCCACAACATGATATTGAAGGAGTGACGTCAATAATGAAGGTGTTGAAATAATTGTATTCAACAAATCTGGATCTAACTCCGCAAATGCAGCATTTGATGGAGCAAATACGGTAAAGGGTCCTCCGCTGTCTAGCGCGTCATCCAACCCTGAGGCTTCAAGAGCACTATATAAGGTGCTCAGGTTAGCAGTCTCCGAAGCGATTTTCGTAATCGTGTTCGGTTCATCGTCGTCATCGTCACTACAGCTAGTAATGACAAAAGGCATGGCCAACAGAAAAACTATTAGGGCCAGTCTACGAACTTCTTTGAAATTTTGAGAAATGATTTTCATTGTTTATCAATTAATGTTTAAAAGTTGGACAAAGATATATAAAAAGAATTATACCGTCCAAGAAAAAATGTAAAAAATTAAACAAAAATGTAAAAATGTAGTTCTGACCCTTGCAAAAACCACTGTAAATCGTATATTTGTCCAATCTTAAGCGTTAAAAAATTAGACATGATAACATATTCAGTTGCACAAGTAGAGGCTTTATCGGGTATTAAAGCGCATACACTCAGGATTTGGGAAAGGCGTTACAGCTTTTTGAAGCCAATGCGGACTCCTACTAATATAAGGTTCTACACAGATGATCAGCTCAAGAAGTTGTTGAACTTCGGAATCCTGGTTCGTAATGGTTACAGGGTTTCCAAACTTGAAAAAATGACCGATCAGGAGGTTTTTGATGCGGTTACAGCAATTTTGGCGGATCCTGATTCAGAAGATCGGGATGAAATCAAAGGTCTTACCCTTGCTATGTTGGAGATGAATGAGGAGGAGTTCGACAATATTTTTGAGCGACAGGTAATTCGAAAGGGTTTTTTGAAGACCATAACAGAAATGATCTACCCCTTTCTGCAGTATGTAGGCGTTTTGTGGAATACCAATAAGGCGATGATTGCCCAGGAGCATTTTGTTTCTAATTTGATCCGTCAAAAGATTGTGACAGCCATAGAAAGGCTTTCGATTCCTCCAAAAAGTGCTCCGTCTGTTGTATTCTTCCTTTTGGAGGGTGAGGATCATGAAATCGGCTTGTTATTGGCCAATTTTATTGCGAAGGAACGTGGTTGGCTCACCTTTTATCTGGGTCAGGGGGTTCCAATCTCAAATATTCAAAAAGTTGTCGATTTGGTTGAGCCTCAGATGTTGATGTCGATGTTTGTTACGCCGAAACCACATAAAATGAATGGATTCATAGATGGTGTCATTGGAGAATCCAATATTCCATTTGTGGTCTCAGGAAATGCTGATAACCTGGAGGCGTTGGAAGAGTATCCTGCCCTGATCAAGATTTCATCTCCGGATGATTTTATAGAGCAGCTTGATCACTTTTATCAGAGTGGCGATGTATCTGGTGAGGAGGTTGTGGGACGAGAAAATGTTTAGCTATGAGCTCGATATTAGGTCGTATGTTCTAAACAACCAACCGAAAAGTGTTCAATATTTTTTATTCAAAACTGCGGATTGCTGAAGAAAAAATAGTTAAACAAAAAAGTTTGAATAAAATAACAAAAAGTTAAACAAATATTTAAGAATCTTATAATTTGTCGCTTTAAAAAAATCTACCTTACAGCCATGTCGAAAAAAGTTTCAATAATTGGTTCCGGTTTTTCTTCCATCTCAGCTTCCTGCTATCTCGCAAAAGAAGGCTATGAGGTTCATGTATATGAGAAGAACGACCAGCTCGGAGGAAGAGCGCGTCAGTTTGTCAAAGACGGATTTAAGTTTGACATGGGGCCTACCTGGTATTGGATGCCTGATGTTTTTGAAAGGTTTTTCAATGATTTTGGTCGAACGACATCAGATTATTATGACCTGGAGAAACTTGGACCTGCATACCGGGTCTATTTTGACGAACATGATTTCGTAGATATTGATGATTCAGTTGAGCAGATTCGTGATACTTTTGAGAAGATTGAAAAGAACTCTTCGAAAAATCTGGACCGTTTCATGGAGCGTGCGCGGAAGAACTATGACATCGCCATCAAGGATCTTGTTTATCGCCCGGGTGTCAGCCCGTTGGAATTGGTAACTAAGGATACGGTTTTTGAATTGCCTCAATTCATCTCAACGATTCACGATGTTGTCAGGAAAGGTTTTAAGAACGAGCGCTTGAGACAAATACTTGAATTCCCTGTTCTGTTTCTCGGAGCCAAACCCTCGATGACCCCAGCGTTTTACAGTTTTATGAATTACGCCGATTTTGGTCTTGGAACCTGGTACCCCAAAGGAGGGATGAAATCTGTTATAGACGGCATGGTGCAGATGGCAGAAGAGTTGGGAGTTCATTTCCACAAAAACGCATCTGTTGATGAGATTCAGGTGGACAAAGCCAATAAGGTGAGTGGCGTGCGTATCAACAAAGAGATTTTGCCTGTTGAACTCCTCGTCTCCGGAGCAGATTACAAGCATACGGAAAGCCTGCTTCCGACATCGAATCGAGCCTATTCCCAGAAATTTTGGGATAAAAAAGTCATGGCTCCCTCTTCGCTGCTTTTTTACGTGGGTTTTGATAAAAAATTAAAAAATGTTTTGCATCATACCTTGTTCTTTGATGTTTCGTTCGATGAACACGCCAAAGCCATTTATGATGATCCGTCCTGGCCGGATGAGCCTTTATTCTATGCGAGTTTTCCTAGTATTACGGATGCGGATGTCGCGCCCAAGGGCAAAGAAGCTGCCATATTTCTGATTCCTTTGGCGACAGATCTAGAAGACAATGACGAGCTGCGAGACAAATATTTCAAAATTATCATAGAGCGCATGGAGAGATTAACGGGTCAGGAATTATCCTCATCTGTACTTTTCAAGGAGTCCTATTGTGTCAATGACTTTAAGGAAGATTACAACTCATTTAAGGGCAATGCCTATGGAATGGCTAACACGTTGTTGCAAACTGCATTTCTCCGCCCCAAACTAAAGAGCAAGAAAGTAAAAAATTTGTATTTTACCGGTCAATTAACTGTTCCCGGTCCTGGAGTTCCGCCTTCTCTCATATCTGGAAAATTGGTTTCTGACCTGCTTAACAACGAAAATTGAAATGAAAGATCTATTTGACAAACTATGCTACAAATGCAGCCATGAGGTTACTTCGCTGTATAGTACTTCGTTTTCTATGGCTGTGAAAATGCTCTCACCCAAGATCCAACAGGACATCTATGCGATTTATGGCTTTGTGCGATTTGCGGATGAGATTGTAGACACCTTTCACGATTACGAGAAAGAAATTCTTCTCGATGAGTTTGAAGAAGACCTGGGTAAGGCTCTCAGCCGCGGCATCAGCATGAACCCTATTTTGAATTCTTTTCAGGATGTGGTGAACCGTTACGACATCGACATTGAGTTGGTCAATAGTTTTCTGAAAAGCATGCGGGCTGACCTCCATAAACAGGATTACGGCGATGTGTCGGATTACGAAGAATATATCTACGGATCAGCAGATGTAGTGGGCCTGATGTGTCTCAAGGTTTTTGTTCAGGGAGATGCTCAGAAATACGAGGAGCTTAAAGATCCGGCCATGAAGCTCGGAAGCGCCTTTCAAAAAGTCAATTTCCTGCGAGATTTGAAAGATGATACCCAAAACTTGCACCGTTCATATTTTCCTCACATTGAAGGTACCTTTATGGATGCCGAGGCGAAGGAAAAGATAATCGCCGAAATCCGGCAGGATTTCGATGATGCCTACCACGGTATTTTAAAGCTGCCCATGGAGGCGAAGTTTGGCGTATACACGGCCTACATATATTACAAGAAACTTCTTGTAAAACTCACGCGAACCGATGCTGAGAAGATTCTTGAAAAACGAATTCGGATCAGCAATCCGATGAAAATGTTCCTCCTGACCAAATCATTTGTTAGTTATAAATTGAATATGATATGAAGAATGCCTTATTTCTAATTGCGATGGTTGTTTTCTGCTCGAGTGGTATGGCACAAGAGTCTTTGTCAATTGAACAGCTGAGACAGAGTTTCCAGGAGATCTCCTCCAAGGAAGACATCGAGCGAATCATGAACATGTCAGTCGATCCTAAGGATCCCGATGCTCGAATCGCGAAAGCCTATCAGGCAACCAGTGAAACCATGATGGCAGAATATGTGTTTTCACCCATCAAGAAGCTGAAATATTTCAATAAGGGAAAGGCGTCGCTTGAAAATCTGATCAAAGAACGAAAATCAGCTGAGAACGTTTACCTCCGTTTGATGATACAGCTTAATATCCCCAAGTTTTTGAACTACTACAAAAATATTGATGAGGATATCAACTATGTAAAAACCGAGTTGCCCTCAGCAAAAATTGATGGCGATTACAAGTGTACAATGATTCGAAATCTTGTAACTTTGACCGATGAAGATGAATTAAAAGAAGATTTGCTCGGCATAGAGTTGACGTGCAAAAATGAATAATTGTAATTATGGTTTTATTTGTAACAATTGTAGTAACCGCCTTTCTGATGGAAGGGGTGGCTTGGGCTATGCACAAGTACATTATGCATGGGGTATTCTGGAACCTGCATGAGGATCATCACGTAACTGACAAACACGATTCTTTTTTTGAACTGAACGACTCGTTTTTTGTATTCTTTGCCATCATTTCCATCACAGCGTTCGTTCTTTGGACCATTTTTAAATGGGATATCGCCTTGGGTGTCGGAATCGGCGTCTTGATTTACGGGATCGTTTATTTTGTGATTCACGATCTGTTCATCCATCAGCGAATCAAGATTTGGAGAAACACAAAAAACCCTTATTTGCTTGCCATAAGACGTGCTCACAAAATGCACCACAAGCATTTGGGCAAGCAGGACGGAGAATGCTTCGGAATGCTTTGGGTTCCCATGAAGTATTATCGGGGAGAGTACTAATCAACCCGACAGATCAATCGGGCCGCATCAGCATGTGCTGGTGTTTGATACCGACTTCATAGAAAGGTTCTCCGACGATCTCAAAACCCAATTGTTCATAGAAGGCTGTCACGTCATCCCGTGCATGGATCTGTATTGCATGCACTTATGTTTTAAGGCGAATTCAATCAATTGCTCAACCAGCATCCTACCATATGCCACGACCTTGAAACTCCCTTTCAACAGCCATTTGAATCAGTTGCGTCCTGGATGCATTGGTCATCCAGCCGGACCAGAACAACACATCCTACCACTTTGTCCTCTTCTGTGGCAACGAAGTGCCAGCTGTTGGCATCGTGGTGTTCCCAGCCGAAATCGGGAATGCCTATGGGCCTGAGTAGAATCCTGTTTCGGAGGTCCCTTTCCTGCTGATACAAGGGGTCCTCCAGGGTGATTCGTTTGATTTCGACGCTACTCATAGTTAAATAGGGATTGAAGAGCGGCCAGATTGCTCTCCTTTGCTCTTTGCTGAGCCTCTTTGCCATACATGAGCTCGAGTTTGTCCCGATATGTCTCCGTGATTTTATGTCTCACCATTTTCAGCGTGGAATTGATCATTTGATTTTCCTCTGAAAATTCGTCTTCGATGATCTGAAAGTTGGAGGGAATCCATTTCACTGGGAATTTGTCAACGAATTCAGGTTGTTTGGTGAAGAGGAGCATTTCTTTTTTCAGGTCGAGCGCGAGCTCCTCGGCGGAGCCCCACTTGCCTTTGGTCAGCATATTTTTGATCAGAGGTTTGTTTAGTGTCAAAAGAGCGGTTGTGTATTTTTTGTGGTCGTTGTAGATCATCGCTTGAAGAATCAGGTCGGAACTCGTGACCATGGCCTCTTCAATTTCCTCAGGAGAATACTTTTCTCCATCTTCCGAGATCAGCAGAGCTTTCTCACGTCCTACTACCACGAGAAACCCGTCCTCATCAAAGTAGCCCAAATCCCCTGTGTGCAACCAGCCATCCTTCAGTGTTTCTGCAGTTGCTTCCGGGTTTTTGTAGTACCCCAGCATCACATTGTCACCTTGAATAACGATTTCCCCTTTCTCACCCCTGGGAAGCTCTTTTCCGGCGTCATCACAAATCCTGCAATCGATCCCTTCTAAGACACGACCCGAAGTACCCATCTTGTGGTCAAACGGGGTGTTGGTAGATATGATCGGGGTAGCTTCGGTGAGACCGTAACCCTGATAAACCGGTATGCCAATTGCCTTGTAGAATTGTTGCTGCTTGATGTCGAGCAGCGCACCACCGCCGACAAAAAATTCGATTTTGGGTCCAAAAACCTGGCGCAATTTTTTAAATATGAGGGTTTCAGCCAAAATATAGGGGAGGAACGTTTCAGCTTGTTGGAGGGCACCTGGTTTTCGAAACCCGTCGCCATTTCTCCGTATTCCGGCAGCTACCCCGTTTTTAAAGATTTTTTCCACCAGACCTCCTTTGCTTCGGATGCCATCCTGAAACTTCTGTATGAAATTGCTGGTAAGCGCGGGTACCGTAAGCAAAAAATTCGATTCGGCCTCAACAAGGTTTTGCGGAATGTTTTTCAACGCGTTCATGCCACCTCCGCGGGCATCCACAAAATGCAATGACAGACCCTTTACCAGGGCCGTATAGATTCCTACCGTATGCGCAAAAGAGTGATCCGTCGGCAGAATGAGAAGAGTGGCGATACCCTCCTGTATCCTAAAGGTGTTGACCGCGGCATGACTGTTCGAATAGTAGTTCAGATGAGTCAGCATGATCCCTTTGGGATTGCCCGTCGTCCCAGAGGTATAGGAGATTGTCACCACATCATCTTCCAGGGTGTTGTTTTCCAATTTCTCAATCACGGGCCGATGCTCTTTGACGTTCGCCTCCCCAAGTCTATACAGATCGTTGATGAACAGTAGTTGCCTGGCATCAAAACCATGTTGCTTACAGATATCTTTTATCTTGTCAGATGGACGATCCAGCACAATAAGCTTCAGCTCTTTGTTTTCGTACTTGTCCCACTGACTGATCACTTTTTCAAGAGTGTTTTCCGAGACGGCGAAAAGTACCGCATCAGAGTGATTGACTCGAAAGGGTACTTCTTCAGGCAGCAATTTGATCGAGAGGGGTACCGAGATTCCCCCAGCGAACAATGCCGCAAATTCAGTTACGATCCAATCTGTTTTTGCCTCGCTCAGGATGGCTACTTTGTCTCCTTTATTCAGTCCGATTTCGACGAATGCATACGCCAGCGTTCGGGCCTTTATTTCGGCTTCTGAAAAACTGGTTCGGATCCATCCCTGGTCACCCTTCGTACTCAGGTAGGGTTTGTCAGCGTATTGCTTCGCTGCTTTGCTCAACATGTTGAAAACAGTGCGTTTACTCATAAGTCGTTCAGAAATTTTTACAAAAATACATTTTTAAACCCTATTTGCTTCCCTGGACCATTTTCGTACTTTTAAGACTTAAATCACACAGGATGCATATCGCGCCAGACAAAGCTTTAAACCGCCTCAAACAAAGCAATGAGACATTCTCAGCACTTTTTAAGCACGGATCTCTTCAACTGGAGATTTACAAACCCGACCAGGTGGATCTCCAAACTCCGCATGACAGGGATGAAGTCTATGTCGTGGTTTCTGGCAACGGGGAGTTTCTGAACGGTGAGGACCGTGTTTTCTTTGGTCCGGGCGATTTTCTCTTTGTGCCTGCCGGGGTTGAGCATCGATTCATTAACTTTACAGATGATTTTTCGACCTGGGTCATGTTTTACGGACCTACGGGTGGAGAGTCTAAATTGACTAAAGAAACATAAATGAACCTGCCCAAATTCATACTCGGAGACAACACAGATTACCAGGAAGATATTTTTATCGTCCATTTGGACTACCCGCGATGCATTATCAATTTATTGAATGACGAAGTCGAGTGGCTTGAGGAGCCTGAAGGTTCAGAGGCCGAACTCAGCGTAGCGGTTGCAGAACTCGTCGAGGGTGCCAGTCGATTCTACGATCGTGAAATGAAGCGTTACGACGAGGAATAAAGTAGGGAAGGAGCTAATCCTCAACCTTTTTTGACCAGTTCCAGTTGTTCCAGATCGGTTTTTGCCGTGAACATGCCGTAATTGATGGTCGCAATATTCTTCTCGATCTTCTCCACGGAACCCTTGGCGTTTCCATCTTTGAGCCGAACGATGTCATTGACCTTGAACTGATAGCCCTCTATTACGATGGCTTTTTCACGTTGAACTTTTTTCTTTTCCTCGCGTACTTTTTCAATCTCCGGAATCACCTTTTTTTCAATCTCTTTCAAGGCTTTTCGCTTCTTATCCTCTTCGAGTTTCAACTGTTTGTTGATGCGGGTGCGCTCCCGCTTGGACAACGGACGCTCTTTTTCATCATTTTTCTTGAGTCTTTCCGCCTCTATTTTTTCCTTCTTCTTTTCTTCGAATCGGGTCTTTTCGATCAGGGACCATTTTGTGAATTCCGAAATCAGCAGTTTCTTGTTTCCGGTTTGAAAAAAACGATTGAAGAGCTCGTTGGTCTTTCGTCCAAAGGAGAGCATTTTCTGATTGGAGTCATAGAGGGTTTGAAAAGCCTGGATTCGGTCCTTGATTTTCTGCTGCTGCTTCAAAAGCTCCTCCTGACCTTCTTTGGACTCCAACTGCTGTTTTTCCAGGAGATTTGTCTTCTTTCGCAATTGGTTGCGCTCTTTCTGAAGACTGGCGATGGTTTTGTCGAGTCGCAGTTTTTCGCGTTCCACCTTTTTCTTGGCCCGGTTGATAAGGCGAAAGGGAATCCCGTTCTTCTGGGCCACTTCAAAGGTGAAGGAACTGCCCGCCTGACCCGTGTTCAGCTGATAGAGCGGTTCAAGAGAACTCTGGTCGAACTGCATATTCGCATTCGTGGCATGCTCGAGCTCATTGGCCAGGACTTTGAGGTTGGAATAGTGCGTCGTTATGATCCCGAAGGCACCCTTTTCGTAAAACTCTTCCAAAAATACTTCGGCAAGTGCACCCCCAAGCTCGGGATCACTTCCGGTACCGAACTCATCGATAAGAAAGAGCGTATTTTCATTGCAGGCTTTGAGGAAGCCTCTCATATTCTTAAGTCTGTAGCTATAGGTGCTGAGCTGATTCTCGATGGATTGATTGTCACCGATGTCAGTGAGTACCTTATCAAAAACACTGAGACTGCTTCTCTCATGAACCGGGATCAGGATGCCACTCTGCAGCATGACCTGGAGCAGACCCACCGTTTTCAGGGTGATGCTCTTTCCCCCCGCGTTAGGCCCAGATATGACTATGATTTGCTGATCTGCGTTCAGTTCGAGTGACTGAGGGATGACAGGCAGGCCCTTGGACTTGTTTTCCGCCCACAATATGGGGTGGTAAGCTTCGCTCAGAAAGATCCGTTTTTCTCTTTCTATATTCGGAAGACAGGCCCCGGTGTCCCTGGCGTATTTAGCCCGGGCTCCGACACCGTCGAGATGAGTCAGATAATCCTGATACTTGGTGAGAAGCTCTTTGTACGGGCGAATAGAATCGGTTAAGGCTTTCAGGATTTTGACTACTTCCTCCTTTTCCTCATATTTCATGTTCTGTAGCTCCCGCGTCAGTTGCAATGTGGATTCGGGAGCGATGTAAACGATGCTTCCCGTTTTTGAATTGCCCATGATCGCCCCACGCACTTTTTTGCGATACATGGCCAGTACGGCCAGTACGCGTTGGTTGTCAACGACACTTTCACGGATGTCGTCAAGATAACCAAGACCGGCGTATTGAGCCAGGGACTTGTTAAAGCTACTTCCCAGTTTTCCGCGGATCGAACCAATTTGCTTGCGTATCGAGAGTAGGGTCTCTGAGGCTTTGTCAAGCACTTCCCCGTGCGGAGAAACAACCTTCTCAACACTTTTCTGAACGCTTTGGGTCTTTTCAAGGTCAAGTGATTCTTCATAAAGCACCGGGTAGTATTCTTTGAATTTCTCCAGGAAGGTCAATATGATATTGACATTTTCAGAGATGGAGGCGAGCTTGTTGAAGGCTTCTGCTTCGAGAAAGCTATCTTCGATTCCCAAAAGGTGGAGTTCCTTGTTTATCTCCTCAAAGTAATGGTTCGGGATTCGGTTTTCATTTTCAAAAGAGGCCAGGTATTCATCGACCTGGTTGAGCTCCGACTTCATTTCAAGAACCCTGGAAATTGGACGCATGGCTCGTACGCGCTCCTTTCCAAGGCCGGATACGCAATACTCCTCAATCATCGAAAGGACGGTTGAGAATTCGAGATCACTCAGTGTTTTTTCTGTTATTCTATTGGCCAAAACCCTACATTTGTACGAGGCAAAAATAACCAAAAAAAAGACTATGGAGGTTCAAATCTCAACGAGCTGGAAACCGGTGTTGCAGAATGAATTCAGGATGGATTATTTTAAGAGCCTGGCCCTTTTTGTAAAATCGGAATACAGGTCATTCAGTTGCTATCCGCCAGGAAGAGAAATTTTTGCCGCTTTTGACCATTGCTCCTTTGAAGACGTAAAAGTGGTTATCCTGGGGCAGGATCCGTATCACGGAAACGGTCAGGCGAATGGTCTTTGTTTCTCGGTGCATGAAGGAGTGAGCCATCCTCCCTCCCTGATCAATATTTTCAAGGAACTGGAAAAGGATCTTCAGAAACCATACCCTTCAAGCGGCGATCTGACCCATTGGGCTGAACAGGGAGTTTTGCTTCTCAATGCGACGCTTACGGTTCGGGAAGGGCAGGCAGCTTCGCATCAGAAAAAGGGCTGGGAGCATTTTACCGATAGGGTCATTGAAGAGCTTTCAAAAAACAAGGAGGGTCTCGTTTTTTTGTTATGGGGCGGTTATGCCAAACGAAAAGGTCGGGTAATTGACACCTCGAAGCACCTGGTGCTGACAAGTGGCCACCCTTCACCCTTAAGCGCAAATCGCGGATATTGGTTTGGGAATCAGCATTTCAGCAAAACCAATGAATACCTTTTGTCCCGGGGTAAAAAACCTATTGCCTGGTAAATCTGAAGGAGAATTTCAGAGGAAATTCCAAGGTTCAATTTTTCGCAGGGATATTCTTGAGAATTTCGACAAGAAAGCCCCAAAATCTCCTGACGGAAGCGATGCTCGCTCTTTCGTCCGGGGAGTGGGCTCCTTTAATTGTGGGCCCGAAAGAGATCATGTCCATCTCCGGGTAGTGGGAACCAATAATTCCGCATTCCAACCCGGCGTGGCAGGCCACGACCTTGGGCTCCTCTGCAAAGAGGTCCGAATAAACTTGTTTGAGCACTTTGAGTATGGGAGAATCTCCGTTGGGGCTCCATCCGGGGTAAGAGCCTGAGAAACTCACTTCAAAGCCTTTATTCTCGAAGTTGGATCGCAATAGCTCCTGCACCTCCGACTTGCTCTCTTCCACCGACGATCGCGTAAGGCATTCGACCTTCATCAAACCATCTGCTACAGTGACCTTGGCAATATTATTGGATGCCTCTACCAGATCTGGTATGTCAGGACTCATTTTGTACACCCCGTTAAGGGCCTGACCGACACCTTCGAGAAGTGCATTTTGATCCTCTATTTTAAGGACCTTTTGAAGACCTTGCTTTTCTTCGATTTGGATCTCCAGGTCAGGTTCGATTCTTGAAAAACTTTGCTTAAAGGTCATGGCGACCTCCTCAAAACGTTTCATGCTCGTTTCAAGGGACTCTTCTTCGATAACGATATCGGCAAAACTTTCCCTCGGGATAGCATTTCTCAGACTTCCACCCTCGAGGTAACTCAGACGAATCTCATTTCTCATATGAACAAGAACTCCGTTCATTATTTTATTGGCATTGCCAAGGCCCTTGTGTATGTCCATTCCCGAATGCCCACCTTGAAGGCCGGTCACGGAGATTCGATAGAACTTGACCTTATTTCCTGCTTCTTCGGTCTCGTATTTTTTTTTCGCAGTGATATCGATGCCGCCGGCACAACCTATGTCGATCTCGTCGTCCTCCTCGGTGTCGAGGTTGAGCAGGATCTCTCCTTGCAAATAGCCCGGTTCCAGGCCCTGTGCACCGGTCATGCCCGTCTCTTCATCGATCGTGAACAAGGCTTCCAGAGCAGGGTGGGGGATGGTAGAACTCTTCAGGATTCCCATGATTGCAGCAACTCCGAGTCCGTTGTCTGCACCAAGCGTGGTTCCCTCAGCCTTTACCCAGTCACCTTGGATCAGCATTCTGATTCCTTCCTTGTCAAAATCGAAATTGGAATCTGCATTTTTTTGGTGCACCATGTCCAGATGGCTCTGCATCACAACCGTCTTTCGATCCTCCATGCCGGCCGAGGCAGGCTTTCGAATGATGACATTGCCAACAGGGTCCACCGTGGTTTCAAGGCCAAGATTCTTTCCGAAATCGACCATGAACGCAATAATTCGTTCTTCTTTTTTGGAAGCCCGGGGTATGGCGTTAATGTCGGCAAAATTTTCCCAGACTTCTATGGGTTCAAGCTTTCTGACAGCAGAATCAGTCATATTTCAAGGTGTATTTTTGATCTTTCATTTTTTTTTAGTCGAGGTCGATAACAACTTCTTCCAGTCGTTTTCTAACTTTTTTCAAGCCATTGGTTGGATCTTCCTGAGCGCGGTATCCCACTGGAAGCAACAAGACTGATTTCAGGTTTCGTTCGGAAAGATTCAGAACTTCATCAACTTTCGAGGGTATAAAACCTTCCATGGGGCAGGAGTCGATTCTGAGTTCGGCACAAACGGTCATCAGGTTGCCCAGTGCGATATAGGCCTGGCATATCGATTCGCGATCCAGAGCGGCGGCCTCTTTTTTTAGGTAGATCTCCCTGAGCTGTCCCCTGAATTTTTCGATGATCTCTTCTTTGGTTCCACGAAGCTTTTTTTCGAGATCAAATTTCGCATCGACTGCCTCCGGACCGTAATCAGTTTCCGCACAGATGACCAAAAGATGGGAACAGCTGGTGACCTGAGGCTGATAATAGGCCAGAGGAAACAATTTCGATTTGAGCTCCTCGGATCGGATCACCAGCATTTTCAAGGGCTGAAGGCCATAGGAAGTCGCAGTGAGGTTAAATGCCTTCTTGAGCGCCATCACTTGTTCCTCGTTTAATTTCTTAGTCTTGTCGAATTTCTTGCAGGCATAGCGCCATTCCAAACTGTCAATGATGTTCATATTCGATTTTTGTTTTCGCGTTTTGATCAATCGAGGGCCTGCATGGTCACAAGTTTGTGATAGGCACCCCTCCTTTTCGAGCAATTCAGCATGTTTACCCTGTTCGACGATCTCTCCTTTGTGCACAACAACAATCCGGTCTGCTTTTTGAATGGTCGAAAGTCTGTGGGCGATGACCACTGAAGTCCTGTTCTCCATCATCTTTTCAAGGGCCTGCTGCACCAACTGCTCGGATTCAGTATCCAGCGCCGACGTGGCCTCATCCAGGATCATGATCGGTGGGTTCTTCAGAACAGCCCGTGCGATAGAGAGCCGTTGTCGCTGCCCACCCGAGAGCAAGTTTCCACTGTCTCCTATGTTGCTTTGATATTTCTGCGGGAGCTCCTCAATAAAATCGTGTGCATTGGCAATTCTCGCCGCTTCCTCGATTTCAAGATCCGTCGCTTGATCCACTCCGAGCATGATATTATTCTTTACCGAGTCATTGAACAGAATCGATTCCTGGGTGACAAGGCCCATGAGTTCTCTGAGGGATTCTAATTTGATGTCTTTCAGATTCACCCCATCCAGAAGGATTTCACCCTCATTGACATCGTAGAACCTCGGAATCAGGTTGGCCAATGTTGACTTGCCACTCCCTGACTGACCGACAAGCGCCACGGATTGTCCTTTTGGAATTTTCAGCGACAGGTTTCGAATCACGTATTCGTCCTTGTATTTGAACGAAATGTTCCTAAGTTCGATTTCCTTCTCAAAACCCTCCTTTTCAATCGCGTTGGCGGCATCCTGTATCGGGTTCTCGGCTTCGAGCACCGACACGATACGTTCGGCTGAGGCATTTCCCTTTTGAATGCTGAAAATTGCTTTTGAAATGGCCTTGGCCGGATTCAATATGAGATAGAACAAGCCGATGTATCCAAGAAACTCCTGCGGTTTCATTTCATCTTCACCGAGAAGCACGATTCGACCTCCGTAGAAGAGAATGGAGATTATCGTGGCTGAACCCAGGAACTCGCTCATGGGGGAGGCGAGATTCTTCCTGTTCATGACGCTGTTCATCAACTCCCGCAGTCTCGAAGTGGACTCCTTGAATTTATTGTACATCTTTGATTCGGCCGTAAAGCTTTTGATCACCTTCAGTCCTGTAAGGGTCTCGTCCACAAAGGAGAGAAAAGTCCCGGTCTCTTGCTGGGCGAGCAAAGATTTGGCTTTTAAGCGTTTGCTGACCGAGGAAATGAGAATTCCGGAGACGGGTAGCAAGATAAACGCAAAGAAGGTGAGTTTGGCGCTTATCGCGAACATGGAGATCAAGGTGAACGCAATGGTAAGCGGTTCGCTGAAGAGCGCCTCGAGGGTGTTGAGAAATGAGGTTTCAATTTCCTGAACGTCATTGGAGATTCGAGCCATCGTATCCCCTTTCTTTTTCTCCGAATAATAGGAGATAGGCAAGGAAAGGATTTTCGAATACAGCTTGTCCCTCAGGTCCTTGACGACCCCGGTAAGCAGAAAAGTCATTACAAAAAGAGCGAGATACCTGAAAAGATTCTTGAAAAAGAACATGGAGAAACTGATCAGGCAGATAAAGATCAATGCTTTTTCGATCCCACCTGTCGCCATCATGTCAGAGACGTAGAAGTTGAGGCTGTCCTGCACATAGTCATAGATGCCCGTGATTCCCTCGAATACTGGTTTTTCCGTCACTTTCTCCTCACGACCGAAGAGAATTCCCAATACAGGAATGAAGGTAAGGACTGAGAGCACATTGAAAATGGCGTACAGGATGTTGAAAAAGATGTTCATCCCGGCGAACTTCGCGTAGGGCCGGGCGAATCGCATGATTTTCCTGAAATAGCTCATATTTTATCCATCCTCATTCTGCTCATTCTCAAAGATTGAACTCCTTGATTATGTCTTCAATTTTCCGATCCAAACGGGACTCTGCCTCCTGAGCCTCATCCAGGCTGTGCATCGGACCATTGACGCTGAAGTAGAATTTGATTTTGGGTTCCGTTCCGCTCGGACGTGCTGCCATGCGAGTTCCTTCTGTTGTTTCATAAATCAACACATTGGATTTCGGCAAGTCGATTTGATGCTCCTGTCCTGTGATGAGGTCCTTGCAGATTGAAGATTCGTAATCAAACAAATATTTAACGGGCTCTCCGTGAATCTCGAGAACCGGGTTGTTCCTCATGTCAGTCATCATCTGCTGAATCTCCTGGGCTCCCTCCACACCTTTTTTTACCACTGAGATCAGGTGCTCCTTATAGAATCCGTGCTTCAGATAAAGTTGCAGTAGTTCTTCGTAAAGGGTACTGTTCTCGCTTTTTGCCCGAGCTGCGATCTCGCAGGCGAGAACGGTGCTCGATACGGCGTCTTTGTCTCTTACAAAGTCGCCCACCATAAAGCCAAAGCTCTCTTCACCACCACCTATGAACTCTTCCTTTCCTTCAGCTTCGCGAATCATCTTCGCGATCCATTTGAAGCCGGTCAGACCTACTTTGGTCTTCACGTCGTAACTTTCAGCGAGTTTGATGATCATCGGGGTAGAGACAATGGTCGACCCCACGAACTGCTTGCCGTCGATGCGGCCCTGCTTTGCCCAATCTTTCAACAGAGCATTCACAAGGATGGCGAAGGTCTGGTTTCCGTTGAGCAAAACCAGTTTGTTTTCAGTGTCACGAACGGCTATGCCCAATCGATCACAATCAGGGTCCGTTCCTATGACGATATCCGCACCGATCTTTTCCGCCAGATCTGTGGCCATTTTTAGTGCCGCAGGTTCTTCCGGATTCGGGGATGCCACGGTTGGAAAGTCACCATTGGGTTCCCGTTGCTCTTCTACGATGTGCACATCGCTAAAACCTGCCAATTCCAAGGCTCTGGGGACCATGGTGATGGAGGTGCCGTGAAGCGAGGTGAAAACGACTTTGAGTTTGTCGCGCCCCACAGTATCCGGGGACGTCGAATTCGCAACAGATGCCTCGACAAATTTTGAATCGATCTCTTCTCCAATGATCTCAATGAGCGAAGGATCGGGAGCAAACTTGATGTCTTCGAATTTCACCGAATTGATTTCTTCAATGATATCTCCGTCTTGGGGTGGAATGATTTGCCCACCATCGTTAAAGTAAACTTTGTACCCGTTGTACTCGGGCGGATTGTGAGACGCTGTCAAAACAATTCCGGAATCACATCCAAGCTCACGAACCGCATAAGACAACTCCGGTGTGGGTCTGAGGTCTTCAAACAAATAAACCTTGATTCCGTTTGCAGAGAAAACTTCGGCAACCGAACGTGCAAAGGTTTTGCTGTTGTGTCTGCAATCGTAGGCAATCGCCACACTGGGCTGTTTGTCTGGGAAGTTCTTGTTCAGGTAGTTCGAAAGACCCTGGGTGTTTTTCCCAAGTGTATATTTGTTGATTCGGTTGGTTCCGGCTCCCATGATTCCACGCATGCCGCCCGTACCAAATTCCAAATCTTTGTAAAATCGGTCGGTAAGCTCCTCAGAGCCCTGCTCAATCAGTTGCTTAATCTCGTTCTGAGTTTCCAAATCAAAGGGCTCTGCAACCCAAAGCCCGGCCTTACGGATGATGTCGTTGCTGTTCATTTTATTTGTGAGGTTTAGTGCTTCAAAGATAACTTTTTCGGATGAATTCAGGCCAAGCTTCGCGAGCCTATTTCACGCCTTCGCTGCCTGGATCAAGTCTTAAATTAAGTGTTTCCCGAATCGAATAGCGGCTGGACTTTTCTTTGGAACGCAGGATCAATTCCCCGAGGAATCCCGCAAGAAAGAATTGAGACCCGATGACCATGCAGCTCAGGGCGATATAGAACCAGGGATTGTCGGTAACCAGTATCGTGGGTTCTTTCCAGTAGAGTTTCAAGAGCTTGACAATGCCGATATAGAGAGAGGCTGCAAAACCCAACACGAACATCAGGGTTCCCAGAAGTCCGAAAAGGTGCATGGGTCTCTTGCCGAAGCGCGCCAGGAAATTTATGGTGATCAGATCGAGAAATCCATTTATGAACCGATCCATGCCAAATTTAGTCGTTCCGTATTTTCTCGCCTGGTGTTGAACTACTTTTTCACCGATCCTGCTGAAACCGGCATTTTTGGCCAGAACAGGAATGTAACGGTGCATCTCTCCGTACACATCCACATTTTTGACCACTTCCATCTTGTAGGCTTTCAAACCACAGTTGAAATCGTGAAGCTTGAGTCCGGAAGTCTTCCGCGCGGCCGCATTAAAGAGCTTTGAAGGAAGGTTCTTTCGGATTTTTGAATCGTATCGCTTTTTTTTCCATCCCGATACCAGGTCATACCCTTCTTCCCGGATCATCTGAACCAGCTCGGGTATTTCCTCTGGGTTGTCCTGCAGGTCGGCATCCATTGTAATGACCACGTCTCCTTTCACTTCTTTAAAAGCGGCATTGAGAGCCTGGGATTTCCCATAATTCAAATGAAACTTCAGAGCTTTGACCTCCGGGTGTTTCTGGGCAAGACTATTGATCACCTGCCAGGAACCGTCGCTGCTGCCATCGTCGACAAATATGATTTCATAAGAAAAATGATTGGATCGCATAACTCGTGCGATCCAATCATAGAGTTCTTGTATCGATTCTTCCTCGTTGAGCAGAGGAACGACGATGGATATATCCATAGACAGGTTTTTTTACATTTCAGATTTCTTCATGATCAAACCTGCGAAGAAGGATATAATCAATCCCAGAAATAAACTGAACACAATGGTTATGGCAACGTTGACCCCTGAGTTGTTGAACATGGCGGCAAAACCTTTGGCCTGTTCGAGCTGTTCGTCGGTCATTTGCGGATTCTGTTCAAGAATGGTCTGCTCCTGGAGCAAAGCCAGGTTCTCGAAATACGAAGGTTCGATTACATGCTGGAAAATTACCAGGTATAAACTATAAATGATGGATGAGATCAAAGCGATACCCAAACCGGTTTTTATCGCATCGCCCATCGACAGGAATCCGCCCTGGGAATCTTTGACTTTTTTTATACCCAATACGATAAACAGGGCAGTCAGAGCGACTGAAAGCACGATAAAACCCCAGTGAGGCTCGTAGACGCTACCAAAGACATAGATGAGAAGTTGAATGATAATACTGGCAAATCCCATGAGGACGCCAAAATTGATCATGATGTTCTTTCGTGAAACGGTTGGTTGATTTTCCATAATAGGTGGTTTAAGGTTAGAACAAATATAGCTAATAAAACGAATTTGCCTGTTAGTCATCGGAACCATTAAAAAGTTACACAAAAATGCTTGCTATGTTCCAAAAGCGTAGTATTTTTGCAATGGCAAGTCCTGCACAACCAGCTCCCTTTGAATCCTCCAGGGCGGGAACGCAGCAAAGGTATTAGGTCGTAGCGGTGTGATGCAGGTAGCTTGCCATTTTTTGTGCTCTTCATTTTCATTTTTCTTCTCCCAACTTCCTGAAAAAATCGTTTTCTTTGCACTGTGTTGTCAGCCAGAAAACAAGTCGTATTCATAACCGGTGCCTCTTCAGGTATCGGAAAGGTCACCGCCGAGTACCTGGCGGAAAGAGGCTACAAGGTATATGGAACAGGACGCAATCCAAAAAGGGCCAGGAGGAGTTATTCACTGCTACCTATGGATGTATGTGATACTGAGTCCATCCGAAAAGCGATTGAAGGCATTTTAGCCGAGGAGGGGAGAATTGATGTGCTGATCAACAATGCGGGGATGGGGATAACAGGTCCGCTGGAAGATACCCCGACTGAAGAAATGAAGCGGGTGTTCGACACAAATTTTTTTGGTCCTATTGAAGTCATGAAATCGGTTCTTCCTACCATGCGCAAGCAGAAAAGTGGGCTGATCATCAATATCACTTCGATCGCGGGGTATATGGGACTGCCTTTCCGAGGAATCTATTCTGCTACCAAAGGCGCACTCGAGCTCATTACAGAAAGTGCCCGCATGGAGCTCAAGGGGTTTGGGATTGAGGTCACGAATGTGGCACCTGGAGATTTCTCAACCAACATCATCGCCGGTCGATATCATGCGCCACTTCTCGAGAGTTCCGCCTATAAAGAAATCTATCAAAAAAGCCTCGAGCTGATGGACAGCCATGTCGATCAGGGAGGTGACCCGATCAAAATGGCGAAAAAGATTCACCAGATAATTCAAATGCCCTCACCTGCTGTCCATTACAAAGTAGGGGCGTTTATGCAAAAATTCTCGATTGTTTTAAAGCGCATCTTGCCCTCCAGGGTCTACGAAAAACTGCTCATGAATCACTACAAGCTCTAAGTTCTCAACTCTGCAGGACGCATTTTTAATAGAATACCGATATCTCGTCAAGCCCTTTCCTTTTTAAATCAGGCACGTATACCGGTTCTTTAGGGTAACCTACGGGCAGAAGCAAAAAAGATCTTTCGTTTTCGGGTCGCTCCAGCAGTTGGGTGAGGAATCGCATAGGGCTGGGAGTGTGGGTCAGGGTAACCAAACCCGCCTGGTGTATAGCTGCTATTAGCATGCCACAGGCTATACCGACGGATTCGTTCACGTAATAGTTGTTAATCTTGCTTCCATCGGCGCTCAATTCATAAGGTCTCTTACACACGATGATCAGCCAGGGTGCGATTTCCAGAAAAGGTTTGTGCATGTCGGTGGCCATGGGAGCCAGGTCGTTTTTCCATCGCTCTCCCATACGGTGTTCATAGGATTCCTGTTCTTCCTTCTCAGCAGCCTGGCGAATCTTGCTTTTCAGCGTAGGATTTGAGACTGCGCAAAAGGTCCACGGTTGTTTGTGAGCTCCCGAGGGTGCGGTGGAGGCTGCCTGTATGATGTTTTCGATGACTTCCTTGGGTACCGGACGGTCACTGAATTCCCTGACCGATCTGCGCTGATCCAGCCACTGGTAGAAGCTACGGGTTCTGTGAATCATTTCGTCTTCGGAGAAGGATTCGTGATCGAGCCGTATGTGACTGAAACCTTTAATGACCTTTTGGTCAGGGTGCTTGTTTGGTTTATTCATTGCTGAGACTTCAAATGTCGTGACAAGATAGATATTTCTTCCTTTTTGAACCTGACTATCTCAATAGGAAGCAATGAACAGATTCTGTTGACAAGTTTCATTCTGTGAAATAAAAAAGGATCCGGGATTCTCAATTTATGCGCTATATTTGCGAAAATCTAAAACGGACCCATGAAATTTTTTATAGATACGGCTAATCTCGATCAGATCCGTGAAGCCCAAGCGCTTGGCATTCTGGACGGAGTGACAACCAACCCATCTCTGATGGCCAAGGAGGGCATCACCGGAAGAGACAACATCATCAATCATTATCGTGAAATCTGTTCCATCGTTGACGGAGACGTGAGCGCCGAGGTGATAGCCACGGACCTGGAAGGCATGATCAGGGAGGGTGAGGAGCTCGCTGCCCTGGATCCACAGATCGTGGTGAAGCTTCCTATGATCGCTGATGGAGTAAAAGCCTGTAAATACTTTGCCGACAAAGGTGTCAAGATCAACATGACACTGGTTTTTTCACCGGGTCAGGCACTTCTTGCGGCCAAAGCCGGAGCAACTTATGTTTCGCCCTTTATCGGCCGTTTGGATGATGTTTCCACGGATGGACTTGGGCTGATCTCTGAGATTCGCCTGATCTTTGATAACTACGGCTATGAGACTGAGATTCTTGCTGCTTCCGTGCGCCACACGATGCACATTATCGATTGTGCAAAGATCGGTGCTGATGTTATGACGGGTCCTTTAAGTGCCATCTCCGGCTTGCTCAAGCACCCACTTACTGACATAGGGCTGGCTAAGTTTCTGGAGGATCACAAAAAAGGCAATTAAAAGCCGAAAAGGTTTCTAAAGATATTCCTGTAGTTCTTTGATCTCGTCGCGCAATTTGGCCGCGACGAGGAAATCAAGCGCCTTGGCGGCCGTTTCCATGTCTTTGCGCTTTTCACGTATCCGCTTTTCTATTTCGGGTTTGGCAAGATAGCGCAATTCGTGTTCGGTTGCATTTGTGTTGGCCTGCTCGTACTGGTAGGTCGCTACCTGGTTCTTGGTAAGCGTTTCGTCAATGTTCTTTTTGATCTGCTTGGGAGAAATATTGTGCTCCTGGTTATAGGCCTTCTGCTTTTCTCTCCTGCGCTGGGTTTCATCCATGGTGAGTTGCATGCTTTTCGTAATTTTGTCGGCATACATGATGGCCTTGCCGTTTACGTTTCTTGCCGCTCTTCCAACCGTCTGAGTAAGGGATCTGTGACTTCTCAAAAAACCCTCCTTGTCCGCATCGAGAATGGCAACGAGCGAAACTTCGGGCAGGTCCAACCCTTCCCGGAGCAGGTTGACTCCTATGAGTACGTCAAAAAGACCTTTTCTGAGATCGGTCATGATTTCAATGCGTTCGAGCGTGTCTACATCTGAATGGATATAGCGGCACCGAACCTGGATGCGAGTGAGGTACTTGGTTAACTCCTCGGCCATTCGCTTGGTGAGGGTCGTGACAAGAACCCGCTCATCGGCCTCTACGCGCAAGTGAATCTCTTCGATAAGATCATCGATCTGGTTTTCGCTGGGTCGGACTTCAATTTCCGGATCGAGAAGTCCTGTGGGTCGGATAACCTGTTCGACGAATACTCCTTCACTGTGTTGGAGCTCGTAATCGGCCGGCGTGGCGCTGATATAAATGACCTGGTTCTGAATGGCTTCAAATTCTTCGAATTTAAGCGGGCGATTGTCCATGGCTGCTGGCAGTCTGAAACCATACTCGACAAGATTTTCCTTCCTGGAGCGGTCTCCTCCATACATGGCATGTACTTGTGGAATGGTTACGTGGCTCTCGTCGACCAGCATGAGGTAGTCGTCCGGGAAATAGTCCAGCAGGCAGAATGGCCGGGTGCCTGGTAGCCTTCCGTCCAGGTAGCGGGAATAATTTTCGATGCCACTGCAGTAGCCCAGTTCACGAATCATTTCCAGGTCGAATTCGGTTCTTTCCTTGAGCCGTTTGGCCTCGAGGCCTCGCCCGGATTCTTTAAAGAAATCAATTTGTTTGACCAGGTCATCCTGGATTTCGTGAATGGCGTTCTGCAATACATCGGGGGAGGTGACAAAGAGATTGGCCGGATAGATGTTCAGACTCTCGAACTTGTCAATCACCTGGTTGCTCGCCAGATCGAAACTTTCAATCTCTTCGATCTCGTCGCCGAAGAAATGCACCCTGAAACCAAATTCTCCATAAGACGGATAGATGGTTACGGTATCGCCCTTGACTTTGAACGTACCGCTTTTTGCCAAATCTTCGGTTCTGGAATACAAACTTGTCACCAGGCGATGGAGAAAGCGCGTTCTCGAAACCATTTGGTCAACTGAAATCGTGATGACATTTTTCTTGAACTCCACGGGATTACCGATTCCGTAAAGACAGGATACTGAAGCTACTACGAGAACGTCTCTCCGTCCCGAGAGCAGGGCAGAAGTTGTGCTCAACCGGAGTCTTTCAATTTCTTCGTTGATAGACAGATCCTTTTCAATATAAAGGCCCGTCGTAGGTATGAAGGCCTCGGGCTGGTAATAATCGTAATACGACACGAAATATTCCACTGCATTCTCCGGAAAGAACTGCTTGAATTCTGAATAAAGTTGACCGGCGAGGGTTTTGTTATGAGCTAGTACGAGCGTTGGACGCTGTACTTTTTCAATGACATTCGCTGCGGTAAAGGTCTTGCCAGACCCGGTTACTCCAAGCAGGACCTGGTACTTGTCGTTGTTGACTATTCCTGCTGCGAGTTGCTCAATGGCCTGGGGTTGATCTCCTGTGGGTTTGAATTCGGAAACGAGTTGAAATTGCATGTTTCAAAAATACGCTTTTTCTCAGAGGTCGCGTATCTTCAACAGATAATATGAGCCATAAACGAACAGGGCCGTCCATCCCAGGACAATGGCGATTTCGTAGATGTGCACGGAGTAATCACCAGTGATGTCCTCACCAATCTGGTTCGCGATCGTCTTGACGGCATTCAAGCGTGAAAAGGGCTCGTCTATCAGGTTCCACATGGAATTCAGTGGGGCAAACTGGAAAAGGGTATCTGCGATCTCAGTATCCTTGAAAACCTTCCATTTCAGCACATTGTATCCGATCAACTCCGCAAAGAACCAGATGAGCATAGCTCCTACGGCAAAGGCCGAGCGCTTGATGAGAACTCCCAAGAATAGCCCGAAAGAAAAGAATCCCATCAGCTTGACAAAGAAGGCCAGAAGATATTCAAGGTCAGAGAATACAATCGAGAACTCGTTGTAGTCAGAATAAATCAGACCCAGAATCAAAGAGACGGCAAATACAAAAAGCGTTGAGATCAAGGCAAAGAGTACCACCGTATAGAACTTGCTCAGAACGAATTCCTTCTTACTCAGACCATCAATCAGGTTTTGTTTTAGCGTCTTGTTGCTGTATTCATTGGCCATCATGGAGACAATCACAAGCAGAAGGAAAAACTTGAAGAAAGCCGCGATGAAGGTATTGAAATGCCAGATATACGGAAAGTTGAAGATACCCTGCTCGGCCAAATGGAACTGCACCGGTCCGATGTCGAACCTGATCGCCGCTATCAGGGCGATGGAAGTCAGCAAGATGAAATAAGTTATGATCAGGATTTTGCTCGCCCGGCTGTTCCGTAATTTGTGAAGTTCTATGTCGATCAGTCTGAACATGATGTTCTGCGCTTTTGTGTGAGTTCGTTTTTAGAAATGTTATTTGTTATTGGTCAGGCTGAGAAACTGTTGTTCGAGGGTAGGCCTTCTTTTCACCAGGTGAGACAGCTCGATGCCTTTTTCCATGAGTTGACGATTGAGATGTGCGGATGAGAGGTCTTGATTGAGTCGAATAAATATTCGCTCGCCCTCTTCCTGAACCGATTCAATTCCGTCCATGGTTTTGAGTACGGCAAAGATCTCGTTCTTGTCTGTTTTGCTCTCGATCTCAATGATACCGTGGCTGGCGGTCATTTCATCCACCCGACCTGAATACAATTTGATTCCTTCTCGAATAACCACGACATGACTGCACACCTTTTCTACTTCGTCGAGCAGATGGGAAGCGAGCAATATGGTCGTTCCACTTGAGGCTATTCTCTGAATAATGCTCCTGATCTCGTGTATTCCCTGAGGGTCAAGACCGTTTGTGGGTTCGTCCAGAATCAGGATTTCGGGGTCATTGAGAAGTGCCGATGCGATCGCCAGACGCTGTTTCATCCCCAGTGAGTAGGTTTTGAATTTGCTGTTTCGTCGCTCGTACAGGTTCACCTGCTTCAGCTTCTGTTCGATTTTGTCGTAGGAGATTTCCTTGATTTTACACACGAGCTTGAGATTCTCAACTGCCGACATGTAGGGGTAGAAATTCGGTCGCTCGATAATGGCGCCCACGCGTTTGAGCGCTTCATGTGTGGAGATCTGTCCGTCAAACCATTTGAATTCTCCCGAGGTACTGTTGACTACATTCAGAATGATGCCCAACGTGGTCGATTTGCCGCTGCCGTTGGGTCCCAGAATTCCGTATACATTTCCCTTTTGAATGTCGAAGGAGAGGTTATTGACTGCGTGTATTCGCCCGAATTTTTTGTTCAGGTTTTGAATAGATAAAATTGTTTCCAATGATTTTTGATGTTATTCGGATTACCAATAGGACGAGCCGTACAGAAAAATGTTACTCTCTATTTCTCAAAGAGATTGGGAATTTAGTATTAAATTGCGACAAAGCGTGTTTACCAGTGCCATGGAAGAAAAATTAATTTCCAGAAAAAAACCCACCTTTCCGATAAATGAGGAGTTGTACAAATACCTGTCGATGTACAACAGGAGCATAAAGATCCCTATTTTTTACGATGATCTTTTGCGTTTTTCAGGTTCGGTGACGGTTTATGACAAAAATGAAAAGGATACTCTTTGGATTCGAGTGTATTATCCTGAGTTCGAGCAACAGGAAATCGACATGAGCCTGAAACGGATGTACAATATTCTTCACGGAGATGGCAGTGAAGAGATCCTGGAGAATCTGATCATCGACGAGATCGATTACTGCACTTTCGGAAATTCAAAACCTTTTCGAGTCAAGGTGCGAAACATACTCAACGACAACTACACCTACATTTATGTGAAGAAGGCTGATGCCTCCCGGGTTTATGGCCTGGAACTGGAGCACATCCTGTCTCCGAACCACATCAATTTTCTGATCTATAAAGACACCTTGATTGAAGAGCACGTTCTGGGCATTCCAGGCGACATGTTCATGGAAGAGAGTCTGGAGAGCATCTCAAAAGTCGAGCAGCAGCGACTGAGCAAGGAATTCGTGAAATTCAACGAACGCTGCACCTTGCGTCTGCTTGGAGATATGCGGGCCTATAACTACGTGGTCATCCCCACGTATGACTTTGACCAGGTTCAATTCAGGATCCGCGCTATGGATTTCGACCAGCAGAGCTTTGAAGGCAAGTTGAAAGTCTATCGCCCACAGTTTTTCAAGGATAATTATCCGTTTGTCAAAATGGTCGAGAACAACCTGGGCAATGAGTCGGTCGATCAGTATAAAAAAGAGGAGCGATCTGCCCTGGCGAAAAGATTGAAAAGCTCGCACAACAGGATTCGAAGGCTTCTAAAATGCATGAAAAATGATCACATCTCAACCCCGGAGAATATTGAGAACCTGAAAAAGGAGCTGGTCGATTATACACACGATAAAAACTTCAAGGAATGCAATTCAATGGGGGAGATCATTCAGGTCGTTTTTGACTTTGTGGTGCGCAATTACGAAAGCGCGAACACCTATATCATCCGCTAATCCGATATCATCCGGTAATCCGAAACTCTAATTAAAGTTCATATCCTCGAAATCTCCGTCAATTTCACGGTAGAGATCTTCGTCTAAGTCTTCCTCGAGGAGGTCGTCACTCTCGAATTGGATTTCAGGGGCCTGATTGGGAATCAAGCCAAGTGAGAAAAGAAGGGTCGGCAATTCAATGCCCTTGTGATCAAAGTCTTCATCGATCAACTCGACGAAAAAGGACCACATGTTGAAAAAATCATATACGTAGAGCAATTTGTCTCCGGCTGAGCCCAGGACATCATTCACCTCCAACTCGCTCATCCGGGTCTTTTTGTCATGCCCCTCACTCATGTCGAACAGGGGAAACTCCTCTCCCTGCATCCAGGTGTCATCAGATTTGAAGAACGAAGCCATTTCGTTTCCTACGAAACCAAAAGCGTTAGTCAGCGCATTGTGAAGGTCTTCCAGCGATGCGCCTGCATGGATGGCAACTTCTCTGATTACATCTTCCTTAGCATTCAGTATGACTCTGATCTTGTAAATCATCACCTCTATCATTTTGTTGCAAAATTAAGACATTCTGCGAAAAGTGTTACTTTTACATCTATAAAACTCCGTTAAATTTCTAAGCTCAATGCCCCATAATGAGACCTTGAAAAAAATGAATTCCATGCTGGACGACACCCTCATGGAAACACTCGACATCACCTTCACCGATGTCGGTGCCGACTATTTGACTGCGAGCATGCCGGTTAATTCGAGGGTTCATCAGCCCATGGGTATTTTGCATGGAGGAGCTACCGTAGCCTTGGCTGAAACGGTAGCGAGCTCAGCAGCACATTTTCTTTTGGATGATGCCTCGAAAGAGGTGAGGGGAATTGAGATCACTGCGAATCACCTCAGAAGCAAAAGAGATGGCCTCGTATTCGCCACTGCCAGACCCATCCACAAAGGAAGAACGACGCAGCTTTGGGAGGTCCGGATTGTCGACGAAGAAGAAAATCTCATCTCCTTGTGTAAGATGACTTGCATTATCCTGTCAAAGTCGTAAAAGAAAGAAAATGAAAAGGAGCTTTTGGCGAAAACTGTTGCGAATTGCAGGATTGTCACTAGTGCTCATTCTAGTTGTTTTTTCTGTTCTGGCCTACAGATTCATCAGTCCAAAATCGGATGCTCAGATTCTCAAAACCTTCGAAGGAGAAAAACATCAACCTCATATTCGGATTTCTGATTTCCGTGGGAAGGAGATTCGCGTGATTGAAATGCAGGAGAAGAGGGACACAATGCTTCCCTCGTTGGTTTTTGTTCACGGGTCGCCTGGTTCTTCCATGGATTTCAAACGCTACCTGAAGGACGAGGCATTGAACGAACACTTTAATATCATTGCCTATGATCGGGTGGGTTACAGTGATCGAAACCCCGGGGCGCCGCTCAATTCAGTGGACGAAGAAGTGGAGTTGCTGCACACCATTGTCAGCGAATATGAAATAGACAAAACAACGGTTCTGGGTTATTCTTACGGAGGCACTGTGGTCATGGCTTCCCCGCTTGATTACCGCCAGAAAGTGGCACTTGCAGCAGCTGTAAAGGGAGAGCTGGAACCTTTATTCTGGGCCTTGAAACTGTATGAATGGAGATGGACGCGGCCTATGCTTCCCGGCGTTTTGCGCGCAGCGTCTGAAGAGAAAATGAGACATATACAAGAACTCACTGGCGATGATGAAAGGTGGAAAGAGAGCCCTTCGAACGTTCTCGCGGTTCACGGAAAAAAGGATTTTATCGTTCCCTATCAGAACTCGATGTACCTTGCTGAACTTTTAGGTGACAGGCTGGAACTGGTGACTCTTCAAGATGGGGATCACGCCCTTATATGGACCGAGTTTGAGCTGATCAAGAAGCTACTGCTTAGAAAAATTGAAAAGCCATGAAAATTGGGGAACTCAAAAGTATTTTAAAAGATCGTCTGAGGAATCAACGTCCATTTGTGACGTATAGCAAACCTGGTTCGAACTCACTTGTCACCTGGCTCTGCGATGATGCCAAATTCGAGAACTCTTTTGACCTTTCACAGCCTGGTTTTATCTTTTCCTCATTTGACCCGGACTTTGATTCAGTTCTTTTTCCGTTGAGAAAATCCCGGGTGATTCGAACTCCAATGGAGCCGCTTGACTGGATTCCGTCTGATAACGAGAAAGGTTCGGATGCAATGTCTGTAGACGGCCCAGAACGAGATCGACATATTGAACTGGTCAGAAAAGCAGTGGATGAGATTCGTTCCGGAAAAGCGGAGAAAATAGTGATCTCAAGAATGGAGGAGATTCAGGACACTCCACTGGACCCGGTTATTGTTTTTCTGAGATTGGTCTCCCTGTACCCCCATGCCTACAGTTATATCTGGTATCACCCGAAGGTCGGTCTGTGGACCGGAGCCAGCCCTGAAACCCTGGTTGAGGTAGAGGATAAGTCCTTTTTCACAATGTCATTGGCCGGCACTCAGCGCTACGTTGAACATGAAGAGGCTGTTTGGGGGGAAAAGGAATTGGAGGAACAACGCATGGTGACTGATTTGATACAAAAAGAACTCGGGTCCATGCTTGAGCACGTCGGAAAACCTATCAACCAGCGGGCCGGTAATCTTCTTCATTTGAGAACAGACATTCACGGGCACTTGCATGAAGATAAAATGCTTTCCGATTTGATCAAACGGTTGCATCCGACAGCGGCTATTTGTGGTTTGCCGAGAAAAGAAGCTCTTGCATTCATTCATTCGAATGAGGGATACTCACGTGAATTTTACACCGGTTTCCTGGGGGAAATTCATCACCCCGTTTCCGGAAGCGCCCATTTGTTTGTGAATCTGCGCTGCATGCAACTGTTTCCGAAGGAGAAAAAGGTCAGGATTTATGTAGGTGGAGGAATAACTTCTTCCAGTGATCCCGAGAGGGAATGGGAGGAGACCCGAGCCAAAAGTGAGACTATGAAACGGGTGTTTTCCTGAAAAAATGCCGTATTTTTGCAGGGCAGTATTGAAGCGAATTCATGCCACAGTATCCCAAGAAAGAAATGGCTCAGCTGGTCGTACAGGCCCTGGTTGAGCATAAGATCGAACAGGTTGTCATCTCTCCAGGATCGCGCAATGCACCCCTGACCATCGGTTTTGCCAACCATCCGAAAATAAAGACCAAAAGCATTGTAGACGAGAGATCCGCAGGTTTTTTTGCCCTCGGACTCGCACAGCAGACGGGGAAACCTGTGGTTCTGCTTTGTACCTCGGGCTCAGCTTTGCTGAATTACTACCCCGCTGTTGCCGAGGCCTATTATTCGCGTGTCCCACTTTTGATTCTTTCTGCAGATCGTCCCGCGCATTTGATTGATATCGGGGATGGGCAAACGATCCGGCAGCCTCGGATATTTGAAGAGCACATTTTTTTTGAATCCAGCCTCGATGAGAACAGTACTTTGCAGGAAAATGCAAAGGAGATACGCACCTCCCTTTCAGCCCTGGAGGAATCCCGCGGTCCGGTGCACTTGAACCTGCCTTTTGACGAACCGTTGTATGAAACCGTTTCAGAGCTCTACGATTTTGGATCTCTCTTGCAACCTGAGGTCATTGAGGAGCCCTCAAGTCTTCTCAAAGAAACGCCGGTTCCCGATCAGAAAATGGACGAACTCGCGGCGATTTGGAACAACGCCACGAAGAAAATGATCATTCTGGGGGTGCATGAGCCAGATGAACTCATTCAGATCCAAATGGATCACATGGCTGAGGATCCTTCTGTTCTCATCCTCACCGAAACCACTTCGAACGTATTCGGTCAGAAATTCATCTCGAATATTGACCAGTTGATCTTTTCACTGAGCGAAGAAGAGTTTTCGGACTTGCGACCTGAAGTATTGATCACTTTTGGTGGGATGGTAGTCTCCAAGAAAATCAAGCAATTTATGAGGAGACATCAACCGGATCATCATTGGCACATAGATCCCAACCGGGCTATGGACACCTATCATTGCCTCGAGCATCATATACCTGTTTCTGCACAGCTTTTTTTCAGCCAGTTCTTTTTTCTAACCAAACGGATCGAATCCGGGTATCAGGTTGAATGGTTGAACCGGAAGGAAAACAAGAAAAAAAGCCACGAGCTTTATCTGAAAGCAGCGGAATATTCGGATTTCCTTGTGTTCAACAGGGTCTTTCGGTCCTTGCCAAAAGGAATCAGGCTTCAGCTTTCCAACAGCTCGGTGATCCGTTATGCCCAGCTCTTCGATCTGGGTGAAGGCCTGGATGTTTTCTGTAATCGGGGTACTAGTGGCATCGACGGCAGTACATCTACCGCGGTAGGAGCCGCTACGGCTTTTAGCGGTCAAACGGTTTTTATTACAGGGGATCTCAGCTTTTTCTACGACAGCAATGCCTTCTGGAATATGTATGTTCCCTCAAATTTCAGGGTGATTGTGGTGAACAACGCAGGTGGGGGTATTTTCAGGATCTTGCCGGGTCCATCAACTTCAGGAGCCCTCAATTATTTTGAAACCCCGCATCATTTGAATGCCAGTCACTTGTGTGAAATGCATGGGTTTGACTATCAAAGCGCATCAGATCTTGACACCTTGGAATCTTCCTTGAAGGAGTTTTTCAAATCAGGAAGCAAACCTCGTTTGTTGGAGGTTTTTACACCTTCAGAAGTCAATGACAAGGTTTTGATGGATTATTTCAAATTCCTGGATAAGACCTGACCGCCAACTATATCAGTTGTGCGATTTTATTTTCCTTCTTGTTCGGGCTCCTCCTCTTCTGGCAATTCTTCAGCCGCATTGAGGCCCAGCTTATCAGCCCTTTGCTTTTCAAGCACTCTTTCAATATTGGCGTAATAACCGTCGCCGTTCGGATTGTCTGCGCCTATTTTGGCATACCCGTTCTTGTAGTGCTTGAGGGCCTTTTTGTATTCATAACCCGTCTCGTAATAGAGCCCCATGTAGTAGTCTCCCAAGGGTGTCTCGGGGTAGAGTCGCATGATCATCTTACCGAACTCTTCCAGATAATCACCATTCATCTTGTCGATGATGATCGGTTCGATCTTGTAGATGTCACTTTCCCGGATTTTGACATTTGCTCCGTAGAGGTATTCGATCTCAACATATTTTCGCTCGAGGTATTCGATGGCATCGGCCGGACTCATATCAGCAATCTCTGAGTCAAACTCTTCGTTTGTTATGGCCGCGTAGGTCTCGAAGGTGAAACCCATGGCACTGGCTATCGACTGGCCAATGGAGGCGGTTTTATTTGAATTTGACAGGTCGTCGTATTTGTAGTTGAAATTCGGGTTTTCAGACAAATTCAACAAGCTGTGCACGTTTTTGATGGCTGCTGCGCGTTTCTCCGGATTGAAATCTCCTCCACTCAAATAGTAGAAAAACGGTGTAACCAGGGCCTGACTTTGAGCTTCAAGGCGGCTTTGCATTTCAGGTGCGTAGCTCGGACTGATATTCACATAGGCGTTGAATACAGGTTCGGGCTCAAGGAAAAAATAGTTTGTAAAATTACCAGTCAGGGTATTTCCAATAATAGTTTTAAAGAGAGACGTTCTATAGTTGTTCTCAAGATATGTGAGTAGCTCATCTCTGATGAATCCGTAAAATTTCGAACTGTCTTCGTTGGGCAATCCTGTGTCGACGCTGAAGTCACAGTCTGAATACCGCTCCTCGTTCTGATTCTGGTAAACACCTACGACAATTTGTTCAGGAGCCTTGTCGCGAGCCGCAAAGAGTTTGGCATTTGCAACATAGACATCGAACAGGAATTCTCCGTCGAGCAAGATGGCAATCGGATAAGAATTGTCTGTTTTCTCTTCATAAGAGTCCGGAAGGTAAATTTTCAGGATTCTTTCTGAATTCAGATTGAAGGAGTTGAATTTCTTGTATATAATATTGTCCTGGGCCTGAATGGCCATAGTAAAGAACAATAGTAGAAGCACTATTTTCCTCATGAGATCGCGTGTTAGGTTACCTAAAATACCTGATAAAAGCGCTTTTTCAAAAGTAGAATTATCAAACTTTTCCTAAATTCGCTTCTCTCAGTTACCTAACCAACGATAAATTGTTGCAAATATTTTAGAACTTCACTAAAACTTTTCGAATGACGGAACCGAAATGGAATACCGCGAAGGAATTTACAGACATCACGTATAAGAAATGTAATGGCGTTGCACGAATCGCCTTCAACCGGCCTGAGGTGCGAAACGCCTTTCGACCCCTGACAACCCGGGAGCTCTATGAAGCGTTTTACGACGCCCAGGAAGACACTTCTATTGGAGTGGTTCTTTTGTCAGCAGAAGGTCCTTCCCCCAAAGACGGGGTTTATTCTTTCTGCAGTGGGGGGGATCAAAAAGCAAGGGGTCATCAGGGCTATGTAGGCGACGATGGCTATCATCGATTGAATATCCTTGAAGTACAGCGCTTGATACGATTCATGCCCAAGGCGGTCATTGCAGTGGTTCCGGGATGGGCCGTAGGAGGTGGACACAGTTTGCACGTGGTTTGCGACCTGACCCTGGCGAGCAAGGAGCACGCAATTTTTAAACAGACCGACGCGGATGTCACGAGCTTTGACGGGGGATATGGTTCTGCTTACCTGGCCAAAATGGTCGGACAGAAAAAAGCACGTGAGATTTTCTTTCTCGGAAGGAACTATTCAGCGCAGGAAGCCTGTGAAATGGGAATGGTCAATGCGGTAATCGATCACGACAAATTGGAAGGTACTGCCTATGAATGGGCCCAGGAAATCCTGGCAAAATCACCCACTTCGATCAAAATGCTGAAATTTGCCATGAACCTGACGGATGACGGTATGGTGGGGCAACAGGTATTTGCGGGAGAAGCTACCAGACTTGCCTACATGACCGACGAAGCAAAAGAAGGTCGGGATGCCTTTCTGGAAAAGAGAAAGCCGAATTTTGAAAAGAAATGGATCCCATAGAGGAATTCACATGAGAATACTGCAGAAACCTAGATAAGCATACCAAAGAGCACATATGAAAATCATTTGCATAGGCAGAAACTACGCCAAACACATCGAAGAACTCAAAAATGAGAGACCCAGCGACCCGGTAATATTCATGAAGCCGGATTCCGCTATATTGCTGAAGAACAATCCCTTCTTTATCCCCCCGTTTTCTGAAGATATACACTACGAAGTGGAACTCGTTGTCAGAATCAAGAAAATCGGGAAGTTCATCGATGAAAAATTTGCCCCTAAATATTACGACGAGATTGGACTGGGAATTGACTTTACAGCGCGTGACCTTCAGAGCAAACTCAAAGAAAAAGGACTCCCCTGGGAGAAGGCCAAGGCATTTGACGGAAGTGCTGTTGTCGGTAACTTTGTAGACAAGTCAGATCTCGACATGAGCAGAATACGTTTTCAGCTCGTTAAGAATGGAGAATTGGTGCAAGATGGAGATTCCACACACATGCTTTGGAGCATAGACGAGATCATTTCTTACGTATCTCAGTTTTTTACACTCAAAATTGGTGACCTGATCTTTACGGGTACCCCTGCCGGCGTTGGAAAAGTGGCTCCGGATGATGTGCTGGAGGGTTCTTTGGAAGGGAAAAGAATGTTTGAGGTCAGGGTTAAATGAGTAGATTTTGAGCGGCAAAGAGGTAGAGCGTAAGTTTCTCGTCAAAAGCGATGCTTATCGCTCAGAAGCATTTAAGAAAGAGGATATCATCCAGGGTTTTCTCTCCTCGGTACCCGAAAGAACCGTTCGAATCAGGAAGGTTGAGAATTTGGGTTTTATCACCATCAAGGGAATCGGCAATGCATCCGGGACCACCCGATTCGAATGGGAAAAGGAGATTTCGGGAGCAGAAGCTCAAGATCTTCTTGAATTGTGCGAACCCGGCAAGATCGAAAAGATCAGATATTATGTCCAGAGAGGCTCACATACCTTTGAAGTGGATGAGTTTCAAGGTGAAAACGAAGGGCTCGTGATTGCAGAGATTGAGCTAGCTGAAGAACATGAAGCTTTTGAGCACCCGTTATGGCTTGGAAATGAGGTAACGGGGCAAATCCAATACTACAACGCCTCTCTAAGTAAAAACCCATTTTTAAGCTGGTGATCAATCCAGAATCTTCACTTCTTCTTTTTGCTTAGCGTAAAGTTTTTTTCCAGCCTCGTAGTATTTGTCTCCTTCGGTCCAGAAAGGGCGTTCGGGATCGTTCGCGATTAAACGAGCTGAGAGCACATAGGATTGGAAAAACTTGTAGAGGTAATCGTAATCCATTGTGTCTGGGTTGTCGGTAACCTGGTGGTAGTATTTGGTGATCTCTTCATCGAAGGCATTGAACCCCATGCTGTAGGTGGGTGCAGGAACTCCTTTTTTTGCGAAATGCACATTGTCCGAGCGATCGAATAGGTTTTGCTCCGGAGCCGGATCGTCAATGGCCGTCAATCCGAATTCGGCGGCAGCTTCTATAAAGTGCTTGCCGGCCGTGGTTCTGTGCAGTCCCAAAATCGTGGTTTTACTCGTATCGTTATAACCCCCATTGTCGCTGTTGAAGCAATAAACCACTTTATCGAGTGCTATTGTCGGGTTTTCGACAAAGTATTTGCTGCCCAGGAGCCCTTTTTCTTCACCGGTGAAGAAAATAAACAAGGAGGATCGTCGAGTCGGGTATTTGGCAATGTTTTCGGCAGCGTTCAAAACAGTGACCGTGCCCACGGCATTGTCTCGCGCGCCGTTGTAGATCGAATCCATCTCAGCATTGGGTTTGCCGACTCCTACATGGTCGTAATGGGCCGAATAGACAATAAACTCCTCCTTCAACTCAGGATCTGTTCCTTCCAGATAGCCCAGCACATTTCTGCCACCCATTGACTCTTTGGCAATTCCTTTAATGCTGAGTTCTACGGGTTTGTCTGCACCCATTTTCAGCTTGGGCATTTCGGCGTCCGGCTCAGCAAGAGCCCACAGGTGTACAAATTGAGATTCTCCGCTTTTGGATTCCACAGTGACCCTGGACTCATTAAAATGATGAGCCATCCTCGCTTTTTCAGGATCTGAAAGGCTGACAATTTCAACCAGAGCCAGTGCTCCTGCTTCTTCTGCCATCTCCCTTTTTTTCATTCCCGCCCTATAGCTTTGCATCATCTCGGTCGCACCTTCGTTTCCTGCAAAAGTCAGGACCAGTTTTCCTTTGACGTCGTGTTTCTCAAAGTCTTCTTCACTGCCATATCCCAGGAAAATTGCATCTCCTTCGAGGTTTATTTCTGAGACTTTCATGTTGATGAATTCTGACAGGTTCAAACTTTTCATATTCATCTCGATAGATTCCGGAGGGCTTACCTTTTCAAACTTCACCTGCTGATAGTAGCTTCCGTTATCACCTGCTGGTTTCACGCCATATCTTCTCAGGCTATTCCCCAGGTAACTGGCCGCGATGTCGATTTCGGCCGATCCTGTGGCGCGGCCTCTGAGTTCGTCTGAGGCCAAAAAGTAAATATGGGCCTCAATGTCGTTCTTTGAAATGGTTGCTCGTACTTTGTCTGCATCGCTCTGTGCCTGTATAAAAAATGTTCCGGCCATGAGCAGGAAAACCAAGGTGTAATTTCTCATTATTAAGTTTTTAAGGATGCTAAATATAACAAAAACCTGAGACCGGTTCTTTTTGCAGACAAAAGAGGGAACATTTTATTTCAAGCCCGGCCCATCCTTTTCGACTTGACTATCTTTGTCAGAATCATCAAAAATTCTAAATGAAGGCAGAAATCATAACGATAGGAGATGAGATTCTGATCGGACAAATTACCGACACGAATTCCAAATGGATGGCTGAGCGACTCAATGAAATAGGAATCGAGGTCCACCAGATCACCTCAGTGCACGACGACAAGGAACATATAGTAACAGCGCTGCGTGAAGCTGAGCAGGAATCCAATCTGATTTTGATAACGGGTGGACTCGGGCCTACTAAGGATGATATAACGAAAAATACCCTCGTCGAATACTTTGATGACGAGCTCATCCTTTATCCGGAGATAGTAGAGCACATCAAGCAGCTTTTTGCAAAGATCAAATACAGGTTTACCGACAAGGACATTGCTCAGGCAATGCTGCCTTCCAAGTCCAGGGTGTTGAAGAACTTTTATGGAACTGCCTCGGGCATGTGGTTTGAGCACGGAGACAAGATCATTGTTTCCATGCCGGGTGTGCCCAATGAAATGAAAGGTCTGATGCGTGACTATGTCATTCCAGAGATTCGCGATCGATTCCATTTGCCATTTATTATTCATCGCACGGTGCACACTTATGGCCTCGGCGAGAGTCGTGTTGCCCAAAGACTAGAAGTTTGGGAGGACGAATTGCCTCCCTTTATCAAGCTGGCGTATCTTCCTTCTTATGGCAAAGTAAGACTCCGGCTGAGTGCCCGGGGGGATGACAGGAAGATGCTGGAGAATGGATTGACCATCGAAATTGATAAGCTCAAGGATTTGATCCCTGACATCCTGGTTGGCTTCGATCAGGAGGAGGTCCTGGAGGTGGTGCTAAACCGACTATTCACGAAGAATCAGGTCACATTGAGCCTGGCAGAAAGCTGCACCGGAGGAGCGATTGCTGCCCGGATAACAGAAATACCCGGAGCATCCGCATTTTTAAGAGGAGGTCTGGTGGCCTATTCGGAAGAAGTGAAAATGGAGATTCTGGATGTTTCAGAAGAGGCTATTCGGGATCATTCAGTAGTAAGCGGTGAGGTAGCCCTTGAAATGGCTGTGAAATGCCGTGAGAAGTTCAACACTGACTATGCGATTGCCACGACTGGCAACGCAGGTCCGACCCCGGATAAAACAGACAAATCGGTGGGTGTGGTTTTCATTGCAATCGCAGGTCCGCAAGGTCAAATCGTTGAGGAATTCTTTTTCGGAAAACCCAGGGAAAAGGTCATAGAAAGAGCCTCTGTGAAAGCCCTTGAGATGGTACGGCGGGAATTTTTAAAAAACCAGAAAAATAGTTTGTTTGATTAGCAAAGAATGTTTATTTTTGCACCTCGTTTTGAAATAACAATTAAAACAATCAGGAAATGTCAAGAGTTTGTGAGTTAACGGGTAAGAGGGCCATGGTTGGTAATAACGTGTCTCACGCTTTGAATAGAACGAAAAGGAAATTCAAGGTGAACCTGGTGAAGAAACGTTTTTATTTGCCGGCAGAAGACAAGTGGATCACACTTAAGGTTTCTACAAGAGCTTTGAAGAACATCAATAAGAAAGGTGTTGAGGCTGTGATCGAGGAAGCGAGAGCAAACGGTTATTTAAAAAAGTAAGGACAGATGGCAAAGAGCAAAGGAAATAGAATTCAGGTGATTCTGGAGTGCACCGAGCACAAAGCGAGCGGGCAACCCGGTACATCTCGTTATATTACAACGAAGAACAAGAAGAATACTCCTGACAGGTTGGAAGTAAAAAAATACAATCCAATCCTGAAGAAAATGACAGTTCACAAGGAAATCAAATAATTTAGAGTCATGGCAAAGAAAGCGGTAGCATCGTTACAAACGGGATCGAAGAGGTTGACTAAAGCGATCAAAATGGTGAAATCTGAAAAGACGGGAGCCTATACTTTTGTGGAAAGCGTCATGGATCCGACAAGGGTCAATGAATGGTTGAGCAAGAAATAAGAACCTTTTCTTATCGATATAATGAAAGCTGCTTTCTATCCGGAAAGTGGCTTTTTCATTTTCACTAAATTTGTGCTGCCGATAACCAATCAATTCTACCTTAAAAATGAGTTTGTTCAAAAAAATATTTTCGAAGGAGAAAAAGGAAACGCTTGACAAAGGTCTTGAGAAGTCAAACACTTCTTTTTTCAATAAGCTTTCCAAGGCCGTAGCCGGTAAATCCCGGGTCGATGATGAGGTGCTGGATAATCTCGAAGAGGTTCTCGTATCCTCTGACGTTGGCGTAGAGACTACTTTGAAAGTCATTGACCGCATCGAGGAGCGCGTTGCTCGTGACAAATACTTTGGCACCGAGGAACTCAACAAGATCCTTCGCGAAGAGATCGCTTCTTTGCTGGCAGAGACCCATACGGGTAATGAAACTGATTTTGTCGTACCCGATTCGAAGAAGCCTTATGTGATTATGGTTGTCGGTGTGAATGGGGTGGGTAAGACCACGACCATCGGGAAGCTGGCAGCACAGTTCAAAAAACAGGGCCTCAAAGTCGTTTTGGGAGCAGCCGATACTTTTCGAGCTGCAGCCATAGACCAATTGCAGGTTTGGGCGGATCGCGTTGATGTTCCGATGGTGAGACAGGATATGGGAAGTGACCCGGCTTCTGTTGCTTTTGACACCTTAGAGTCAGCAGTGAACCAGGATGCGGATGTGGTGATCATCGACACGGCCGGAAGACTCCATAACAAAGTAAACCTGATGAATGAGTTGAGCAAGATCAAGCGGGTCATGGAAAAAGTGGTGGAAAACAAGCCCGATGAGGTGCTTCTTGTCCTTGACGGGTCAACCGGTCAGAACGCTTTTGAGCAGGCAAAACAATTCACGAAAGCCACCGAGGTCACATCGCTTGCGATTACCAAACTAGATGGCACAGCGAAAGGAGGAGTCGTGATCGGAATTTCCGATCAGTTCCAGATCCCGGTCAAATACATCGGAGTGGGTGAGGGCATAGATGATCTCCAGGTCTTCAATAAAATGGAGTTTGTGGATTCCTTTTTCAAAGGACACTGATATGCGAACCAAATCTTCTAAAAAAAACAAGATCAATGTCGTGACCCTGGGTTGCTCCAAAAACCTGTATGACAGTGAAGTTCTGATGGGGCAGCTCAAGGCCAATAGCAAAGAGGTCGTTCACGAGGATGAGGAGGATGACGGCAATATTGTGGTCATCAATACCTGTGGGTTCATTGGCAAGGCTAAAGAAGAATCGGTTGATGCCATATTGCATCATGTGAACCGAAAGGAGGCTGGAGAAATCGACAAGGTCTTCGTGACGGGCTGCCTGAGTGAAAGGTACAAACCCGATCTGGAAAAAGAAATCAGTGAGGTGGACCAATATTTTGGGACGCATGATCTGCCTCAGCTGCTCAAAGCGCTGGAAGCCGATTACAAACACGAGCTTGTGGGAGAGCGCATGACCACTACTCCCAAGCATTATGCCTATCTGAAGATATCTGAGGGCTGCGACCGTCCTTGCTCGTTTTGCGCCATACCGCTGATGAGAGGTGGACATGTTTCCAAAACCATAGAGGATCTGACGCGTGAAGCTGAGAGTCTCGCTGCTGAAGGGGTTCGTGAACTGATTCTGATCGCTCAGGATCTGACCTATTACGGGCTTGACATCTACAAACGCCGCGCCCTCGCGGATTTGCTCAGAGAGTTGGCCAAAGTGGAAGGCATTCGATGGATCCGACTTCATTATGCCTATCCAACAGGCTTTCCGCTGGATGTTCTCGATGTAATGCGCGAAGAGCCCAAAGTCTGTAACTATATTGACATTCCTCTGCAGCACGTCAACTCAGACCTGTTGAAATCCATGAGACGCGGAACGGATTCCGAGAAAACCATTCGCCTGATGAATAAATTCAGAGAAGAGGTTCCCGGCATGGCAATTCGCACTACCCTTATCGTTGGATATCCGGGTGAAACCCGGGCCCAGTTTGAGGAGCTCAAGGAGTTTGTAAGAAATACGCGTTTTGACCGGATGGGCTGTTTTGCCTATTCCCATGAGGAAAATACGCACGCCTACAACCTGGTGGATGATGTCCCGGAGGATGAAAAAGAAAGTCGGGTGGCTGAGCTTATGCAGGTACAGGAGCAAATCTCTTTTGAGATGAATCAGCAGAAGGTCGGGAAGACCTTTGACTGTATTTTTGATCGCAAGGAGGGCAAATTCTTTATCGGCAGAACGGAGTATGATAGTCCGGATGTGGACAACAATGTCATTGTTGATGGCAGCAAGCACTACATTCAGCTGGGTCATTTTGTCAAGATCCGAATCACGGAAGCCACCGATTTTGACCTGTACGGGGAGCCTGTCCCAAGCCAGGCCTGAAATTCTTTACGGCGACTGTAATTTTTGACGTGGTTTTCGTCTGACTTTGAAAAGAAATCAAGGGGTGAAACCCGGGATGCTTGAAAAGAAAACTGTATTTTTACGAAAAAGAATTTAGCATTGGCAACGTTTCCGACTTCGATCACTTTTCAGGATACAGGCTATTTTTCAGAAATGATGTGTGACTACCTTGAAAGGAGTCCTAAAGTTTCAGCTTTCTATAATAATTTCCCCGACTTTGATGGCTTTGGCAAACAATTGAAGGAGAAAGGGAAGCATTACCCTTCTGCTTTCAGAAAGGTGCTTTCCGATGCTTTGAAAACGCAATACGAAGGGTTTTCAACGAGCGAGCCTACCCTGATAAATATCAATCTCTTAAAAGAACCTGATGCATTCACGGTTACGACCGGGCATCAGCTGAACCTCTTTACGGGTCCCCTGTATTTTTTGTACAAGATCGCTTCGGTGATCAATATGGCCCGAGAACTGAAAAGCCAGTTTCCCGAGAATGAGTTTATTCCGGTGTACTGGATGGCAAGTGAGGATCATGATTTTGACGAGATCCGCTTCTTCAATTTCAAAGGGTCCAAACTCAGTTGGAAGAGAGAGGCCTCCGGTGCGGTGGGTCGTTTGTCGACAGATGGGCTGGATAAAGTGTTGAAAGAGTTGGATGATTTGTTGGGACCCGGAAAGAATGCAAAACACCTTTCCAATCTGTTCCGCGAGTCTTACCTGGAACACGATACCCTGTCAGAAGCGACACGATACCTGGCAAATGAACTTTTCGGGAAGGAGGGGCTTGTTATTGTTGACGGCGATGATCCTGAGCTCAAGCGTCTTTTCGCACCCAAAGTGAAAGAAGAGCTGCTCGATCAAAACTGTGTTTCAGAAGTTTCGAAAACAAACGAAATACTTGAGAAGAACTACCATATTCAGGTGAACCCTCGCGAAATAAATCTTTTTTACCTCACCGAGGGACTCAGAGAGCGCATTGTCTTTGAAGAAGGGGCCTATAGAGTGAATCATACCGATTTGGTTTTTACACCGGAGTCGATGATCGAGGAGCTCGAGAATCATCCCGAAAGATTCAGTCCGAATGCTTTGATGCGCCCGCTTTATCAGGAAGTTATCCTTCCGAATCTCTCCTATACCGGAGGAGGTGGTGAGCTGGCTTACTGGATGCAATTGAAGTCGTATTTTGAAAAAGTGGATGTGCCGTTCCCAATTCTTCACTTGAGAAACTCAGCCTTGTTGTTCAGTGAAAAAGATCTCAGAAAAATGGAGAAGCTCAACATTCAGGTTCCGGAGTTGTTTCAGGATCAGAACAGTCTGGTGGCGGAAAAAGTAAAGGAACTATCAGATTTGACTATTGATTTTTCACCTGAAAGGAAGCATTTGGAAGAGATGTTCGAATCGATGAAGGTCATCGCAGAACAAACGGACAAATCCTTCATTGGCGCAGTACTCGCCCAGGAAAAGAAACAACTCAACGGTTTGGACAAGCTTGAGAAAAGATTGCTCAGGGCCCAGAAAAGAAAATACTCAGATCGCGTTGCACGCATAAAGACTCTGCAAGATCAACTGTTTCCAAAAGGCAGTCTCCAGGAGCGTCAGGCTAATTTTTCAGAATTCTACGAGGAGCTTGGTCTAGAGTTGATGCCTTTGATTCTGAGACGTCTTGACCCTTTTAAAATGGAGTTCGACCTTATAAAAATTTGACTTAGAGCAAATTGCATAGTTCCAGAGCCCGGTAGTAGGCTTGTGAACGATATTCAGAATTGTACTTGACAATCTCTCGGGGTGGAATCCACAATAATTCGTCGAATTCGTCATCCTGAGGCACAGTGATAGCATCGGGATAATGATTGATCTTAACCACATGAAGTTCCTGACCCATAAAGATAGGATGGGAGTCTTTAGGAAAAGGGTAGCTCACCTTCTCATCGCATACCTGGATCACCTGCTCAGTTTTTAAAACGTATCCGAGTTCCTCCATCAACTCCCGCTTTATCCCTTCCAGGATGTCTTCATCTTCCTCAAGGCCACCTTGTGGAAATTTATAACTCCTGTCACGGGGAGAATACCCGATCAATACTTTTGCTTCTTGGTTGACGATGACCGCCATGGCTGCCTGTCTGTATATTTTTGCCATAGGTACGACCTGATTTAATGGGGTCTGTTTTGAAAACAGTCTTCAATAATTCCTGTCCGAAAGTATCAAAAAAAAATGACCGGAAAAAAATCCGGCCATTTCAAAATGTGTACTTCTTCTTCTTATATTATAAACAAGAACGAGAAAAGAGAGGCAAATCTGCCAAATTTCAACAAGTCGGCAACAAGCAACTTTCTGCTGCTGCCCATTTTGACTTCTACGCTCGATGTTTTTTCGGCTATTATTTCAGAGACCTCGGCAATCAACTGGTAACAGGCGTTGATCAGCATTTCCTCACGAGGCAGGTATTCATTCTGAGGATACAGAATCATCAAAAAATCATCATTTGCATCTGGAGAAGAAAAGCTCTCCTCCAATGAATGAGCATCGAAATTCAATTGAAATTCCTTGTAGATTTCCCTAAAGACTGAAACTTTGCTCTTCTCGATAATGCTCAATGCTGTTGAATCGAGAATCGCATCGATCTTTTGATCGAAAGACAATCCCTTCTTGGTGTTTCCCAGAAATTCAGAGCTTATCGGATCAGAAATTTCGAGTTTTCTCGACAGATAGTCATTGATCGCACTCTCTATAAAAAGAGCTGATACCAGGAACTCGTTTCTTACTTTTACCTCAGTTGTCTCCATAAAACTTCATCCTCTGTCAGAACCAAAGTGGTCCAACGGTTATACTTTCTAACGTAATTTGAGGGGAGTTATTATGGGCGAATGCTCAAAGATACTGCCAAAGTACATGAGCATGTCTTAAAACAAAGTTAAAACTTTATAGACTCCTCGCAACTAATTGGGGCAAAAATCCTTGAAAATCAGGAAGAAAATCATGGATTACCATGAGTGTGGAAACAAAAAAAAGTCCCTCCTGCAAATCAGAAGGGACTTAAAGTGTCGAGACCGAGGGTCTCTTATTTCTTGAATTTGGCGTATTTTGACTTGAACTTGTCGATACGACCGGCCGAGTCGACCAATTTCAGTTTTCCTGTGTAGTAAGGGTGAGAAGTTCTTGAGATCTCCAGTTTGATCAAAGGGTATTCTACGCCTTCCACATCGATTGTCTCCTTGGATTTCGAAGTAGACTTGGTAAGAAAAACATCTCCGTTTGACATGTCTTTAAAAGCTACCATTCTGTAATTATCCGGATGTATACCTTTTCTCATCACTAACTCGTTTAAATTTTATACTTTCGCTTCTCTAATAAAAGATTCAGCACCCGCCGAATTTGAGAGTGCAAATTTAATGATTATTTTTAATTCTCAAACAATAATTCGTTTATTTTAAGAAAAAAGAGCTATGTACAGATATGCCTACTTCGCCCTTATGGCGCTGCTGGTTTTGTCAGCTTCCTGCAGCGACAAGTACAGGTTGCAATTGAATACGCCCAAGACGATTCAAATTAATGAACCTCTCAGCATTTCAGTCAAGGAAAAGAACGGGAATCCAATTGATTCGGTACAATATTTTATAAACGGTCAACCTGTTGCCTCGAACGAGGATCTCAACATCAGTGACTACCGCCTGGGTAAGCAAGCGGTTTCGGCCACGATCTACTTCGACGGGGAGAAAAGACAGTTGAACAATACCGTTTATTTTCTGGCTGCTGATGCTCCTATAGTATTTAGCTATGAGATTGTCAATACCTTTCCACACGATGACAAGGCCTTTACCCAGGGCTTTGTGTATCACGATGGCTTTTTTTACGAAAGCACAGGGCAGCGTGGTAGTTCAACGTTGAGAAAGACTGAGATTGAGACAGGCAAGATCATCCAAAAAGTAGATCTGGATAAAAAGTATTTCGGAGAAGGCATGACCATATACAACGGAAAGATCTATCAATTGACCTGGCAGAAAAAAGTGGGGTTTATATATGATCTAGACACATTTGAGTTGGAGAAGACTTTTGACTACGGCAAAAGCAAGGAAGGCTGGGGCCTTACCCATAATAAAGAGCATCTGATCAAGACAGACGGCACAGAGAGAATTTGGTTTCTGGATCCGGAGACCTTGGTAGAGAACAAATACATCGAGACCTATACAAACAAGAGGAAGGCTGAAAAACTGAATGAGCTCGAATTTGTCAAAGGGAAGATTTACGCGAATATATGGCAACAGAATTCCATTCTAATCGTTGATCCGGAGAACGGAACCATCGAGGGTATCGTTAATCTCAAGGGCCTTCAGTCTAAAGCGGGCCAGGAGGGAGAAGACAATGTGCTCAACGGAATCGCCTATGATGAGAGCACCGACCGCCTTTTTGTTACCGGGAAAAACTGGAACAAGGTTTTTGAGATCAAACTGACTGAAAAATAGATCTATGTTGCGAGTCACCGTCTTGATGCTTTTCATCTGTTCACTGCTTACCGTTGCATGTGAAGATGAAATACTCGAGACGCGACCCAGTACAGGGCAACTCGAGTTTTCCAAAGACACCGTATTTCTCGATACTGTTTTCACGAACATCAGTACCAGCACTCGCACCTTTAAAGTCTACAATCGCAGCAGCGAAAATATCAACCTCCCGACAATTGGGTTGGCCAGGGGTGAATCTTCTTTTTATCGTTTGAATGTCAATGGTATACCAGGGAAATCGTTCGAGAATGTTCCTATTTTGGCCCGTGACAGCATATTTATTTTTATCGAGGCGACCATTGATTACAATGCGGTTTCGGACCCACTTTACATCGATCAGATTGTGTTTGATCAGGGCCCCAATGAGCAGGAAGTAGAGTTGGTGACATTGGTTCAGGATGCTTACTTTCTTTTTCCTGAGCGGGATTCAAACGGGATCAAGGAAACAATTGTGATCGGGGTGAACGATGAAGGAGAAGAAATTGAAGTGGAGGGCTTTTACCTTGACGGAAGCCCGGAATGGACAGATGAAAAACCCTATGTAATCTACGGATTCGCGGGACTCAGCTCAGGAAATACGCTGACCATTGGCAAGGGGGCCAGCATATACTTTCATAACAATTCGGGCCTGGTCGTCGAACGGGGAGCAAGCTTGAAAGTTGAAGGCACCCTGGAGTCCAAGGTGTCTTTTCAGGGTGATCGTCTGGAATCGTTCTTTGATGATATTCCCGGGCAATGGAGCGGAATTCTACTCCGTGAAGGGAGCAGGGACCACGCAATTAGCCATGCTACGATTAAAAACAGCACGGTCGGCTTAGTCGTCGATGCCGTCGAGAGTAACTCAGGAGATCCTGCACTGCAGATTGGTGATTTGGAAATCTACAATACTTCGAGTTTTGGAATATTTGCCAGGCAGACTGAAATTCTGGGTTCGAACCTGGTCATTGGAAATAACGGGTCTGCATCTCTGGCCGTTTCAGAAGGAGGATCTTACCGTTTTGCTCATTCGACCTTCGCGAATTTTTGGTCGGATGGGATTAGGATACTCCCGGCTGTGTTGATCAGCAATGTTTCAGAATCCGGACAGGGGGAAGCAGGATTGCGAGCGACTTTCGAGAATTGCATCATTGAAGGAAACCAGGGTATTGAATTCCTTTTGGAGCAGGACCCCGGATCACAGTTTGAATTTAGCTTTGCAAACAGTTTTTTACGGTTTGAGGACCCGAGTGGTATTTTCCAGGATGACCCGCTTTATGACTTCACCAATGACGAGTTATATCGCAATAACGTGTACAACGGTAACGCTGACTTCCTGGACGCTCAATTGAATGACTTGCGAATTGGGGATGAATCTCAGGCAAGAGGGATCGGAAACATCCTGGTTGCCGATGAATTTCCATTTGACCTTCTCGGCGTTGACCGAAGAGACTCGCCAGACGCGGGGGCTTACCAACATGTCCTGATCGAGGAATAAGAGCATCCCCAATTCGCAAGCCAATAAAAGGGCCAGGGTGCTTAAAATTTTCATATTTTTGAAGGCTTAGTTTGGTTAAATATAAAGAGTTATCAAAGATATCAAGAGGGTGACAAAGACAATTGCAATTACCGGATGCAGCCGGGGAATCGGTAAAGAAACAGTGAGATATCTCCTCAAAGAGGGGCATGAAGTAATCGCTTTGTCGAGAAACTGTGACAATTTGAAGGAGTTGCAGGATGAGTATTCGAAGCTGATTTCGCTGGAATTGGATTTTTCAAATCAATTTGGGCGTGACTTGTTAAAGGATTTCCTGGTAAGCAACAACAAAACCATTGACGGAATCATTCACAATGCCGGACTTCTTCTGAACAAGCCTTTTGCTGAAACTACCTTAGAGGATATGATCTCGGTCTATTCCATCAATGTATTTTCAGTCTCCGAGCTGACCCGGCTACTCTTGCCTTTTTTCAATCCTGGCGCCCACGTAGTGGCCATCAGCAGCATGGGAGGCATTCAAGGGAGTATGAAATTTCCAGGTTTGGCCGCTTACAGCTCGTCCAAAGGAGCACTGATCACCCTGATGGAACTTTTGGCTGAAGAGTTTAAAGACAAGAATCTATCGTTCAATACCCTGGCGCTCGGAGCCGTGCAAACCGAAATGCTCAAAGAGGCATTTCCAGGTTATCAGGCCTCGGTTACGGCCGAAAAAATGGGTGCTTATGTGGGGCAGTTTGCGCTCAGCGGCCAGGAGCTTTACAATGGCAAGGTGCTGCAGGTATCTAATTCAACCCCCTGATCAATCGTGTGAATAAGAAAAGAGACATCTTGTCGAAGTACCTGCCGGAGGCTTCCCTGAAGCAGGCTTTGATCCTGTTGGAGAACCACCCCTGTAATTTGAAGATTACCAAACGGCGTGTCACCAAGCATGGAGATTTCAGGCGTTACAAAGACGGAAGGGTGCAGATCTCGATTAACAATGATCCCAACCGATACCGGTTCCTGATCACTCTGGTGCATGAGTATGCACACCTGGTGACCTATAAGGAAGCAAAACGGGTGCGACCCCACGGTCGCGAGTGGCAATTGAATTTTCAGCGCCTGATGCTTCCATTCCTGAGTCCGGAGATATTTCCGCAAGACATCTTGCGAAGTTTGTCGGCCTATCTTAAAAAACCGAAGGCGAGTACGGACGGAGATATCCATTTATCACTGGCTCTCAAGAAGTTTGATCCTGATAAAACAGGATCGATGGTTTTTGAGCTACCCGAGCAAAGCCTTTTTCAATACCGAAATCGAACTTTTGTCAAAGGAGAGAAGCGCCGAACTCGATATGAATGCATTGAAGTGGCAACTCATAAGAAATACATTTTTCACCCTCACGCCGAGGTAGACCCTCTAACGAAGTAAAATTTAAAGAATGGATAAAAACAAGAAGTACTACGCTGTAATAATGGCAGGAGGTGTCGGATCAAGATTTTGGCCGGTCAGCACCCCTGAAAACCCAAAACAATTCCATGACATGCTGGGTACAGGCAAGTCCCTGATTCGGCAGACGTTTGATCGATTGTCCCGGTTGATTCCTGAAGAAAATATACTGGTGGCGACCAATGCCCGCTACAAGGAACTCGTCAAAAGCCACTTGCCCGGAATCGCTGAATCCCAGATTCTTCTTGAACCGGCCATGAGAAATACGGCGCCCTGTATTCTCTACAGTTCATTCAAAATAAGTGACATGGATGAGGATGCGGCGATGATTGTCGCACCTTCCGATCACTTTATTGAAAATGAGGAGAAGTTCCTGAAGTATGTCCAGGATGCGTTTGAATATTGTCTGAAGTCAGACGTTTTGATGACCTTGGGAATCCAACCCTCCGAACCAAATACGGGCTATGGGTACATTCAGTTTGACAGCAATGGCGGGGAGGTAAAGAAAGTACTTGACTTTACAGAGAAACCCGACCTGGACACAGCCCGAAAGTTCCTGGAGCGGGGGGACTATCTGTGGAATGCAGGGATTTTTATTTGGAGTGTTCGGAGTATTTTGAAGGCTTTCGGTTCCAGCCTTCCTTCTATGCATGATCTGTTCCGCAAGGGATCAGGCGCCTGGAACACAGATAAAGAGCGGGGATTCATCGAAGAGAACTACGAAGCCTCTGAAAACATATCTATCGACTATGGCATTATGGAAAAGGCCGACAATGTATATGTGATGGCCACCGAATTCGGTTGGAATGACCTGGGAACATGGGGTTCGCTGTACAATAAGCTGAATAAGGACGAGCAAGACAATGCCCTGGTAAATGCGCAGGCCATGTTTAAATCATCTTCGGGCAATATGGTTTCAGGACCCAAAGGAAAAAGAATTGTCATCCAGGGACTCGAGAATTATATTGTTGTTGACACCCCGGATACGTTGCTCATCTTTCCGAAAGCAGAGGAGCAGGGCATCAAGGAGGTCTCCAAAGAGGCTGAGTCCAAGCTGAGTTCCTCGTGATTCTGTGAACAATTTTTATTACTTTAGATGGAAATCAGTGATGTATTAATTCAATGGAAGAAAACAAAAAGGACGAGCTCGAACGTGACAAAAAATTAAAGGAACAGCAAGGCGAGGTTCAAAAGGAATTCAAAGGGTTCTTTGAAAGTCTCAGGGAGTACATACCCAAGTTGCTGACCATCCGGGTTGGAACGGACAAAGAGGCAACCGCCGAACGAATCCGTGAGGCTATTTCGATAAAGGGTCAAACGGCTTGGATCCTGGTTTTCTCCATACTCATCGCATCGATCGGTTTGAACGTGAGCTCCACCGCTGTAGTTATTGGGGCGATGCTTATCTCTCCTCTTATGGGGCCGATTTTGGGAATTGGATATTCAATTGCTGTCAACGACGTGGATACCCTGAAAGGATCCGTGATCAACTTCGGGGCCATGGTGGCACTCAGCATCATTACCTCCTTTATTTTTTTCAGCATACCCATCTTCAAGGAGGCGACGCCGGAGCTCTTGGCGCGAACCCAGCCTGACGTGCGTGACGTGCTTATAGCCATCTCAGGTGGTCTCGCTCTGATCATTGCGATAAGCCGACCCAAGCCGCAATTCAATACCGTTGCGGGAGTTGCCATTGCAACGGCGCTGATGCCGCCGTTGTGTACGGCAGGATTCGGTCTGGCTACGGGTAATTTCAACTATTTTGGCTCGGCTATGTTCCTTTTCATGATCAACAGCATTTACATTGCTTTGGCGGCCTTTGTGATAGTCAAGTACCTGAAGTTTCCGATGCGGAAATACATCAACCATGCCAAGCGGAGGAGGATTTCGCACATTGCTTCCCTTGTGGCCCTGGTTGTATTGGCTTTCAGTATCTATCAGTTCTACCTTTTGTACAAATACAATCATTTCACGACACGTGCCGAGAGATTCATTGCCGGGTTGAAGGAGGAAGGTGTCAACCTGATCGGTGAGAATGAGGAGAGCATCGATTATGACGCCAATGAGATCAAGCTTTACCTCTTCGGCAGGGACTATTCCTCTAGAGATGAGGAGCGCTGGAAGGAACAATTGAATGATCTGGGGCTGGGCAACACCAATCTGGTGCTTCTTCAGAGCCAGGAAAACGCTGGAATCCGTGAGGATATTGACAAAATCAAAGAGCTCTACATCAATAGCCATAAAATGATGAGCGCCAAGGACGAGACAATCCGCGATAAAGATCTTCGAATCGATGAGCTCGAAAAGGACCTCAGAAAATATTACGCAAATGACATTCGATTTGACCGAATTATAAAGGAGATCCAAATCAATTATGACGACCTGCAGTCGATTAGTTTTGCGCGTGAATACCGATCCGATTTTGAGAAGATGGACACGATAAATATTATTTCGGTTAAATGGAAGGCCAAAGTGAGAAACAAGAACAAGAAAGATCAGGAACAGAAACTCAAAGAATGGCTGGAACAAAGACTCAAGATCAAAAATATCGAGATTCGGAATGTACCATGAGGATACTGTTTGTTGCCCTCGCTATTAGTTTGATTCTTCCTTTTGGGGTCTATTCACAGCGCGTCAAACTCAACAAGGGAAAGCCCGCCAGCCGAAAATACCTATCCAGGGTCGATTACCGGGAAGCCCGGGGTAAAATCATCATACCGGTGGAGATTGAAGGGAATACATATTCCTTTCTTTTTGACACGGGTGCGCCCAATTTGATCACAAAAGAACTGAGTGACAAAATAAGCACGAAAACCCTTAACCTTATCAGGGTGCGTGATGCCAATGACAGCAGCCGCAAGCTTGAGGTGATTACCATTCCGTCTATTTCGCTCGGATCTGCTGAATTTGTAGATATTCCTACGATTGTGAATGATCCGGAAAGTAACTTTTATCCTGGATTGCTTCCAGGTGGATGGAATCATTGGGAGCAACATGGTGCGAAAGTCCGTGGTTCACATTGATTCCGAAAATCAAGTTCTGTCTGTTTCGAATGACCCGGAGGATTTCAATCTATCCGGTTTGGAGGCGATCGAGTTGAGCCTTTCCAAAGGCCAAAGCAGCCCATACATGTGGATTCGGTTGAAAGGTGACGGAAAGGCTGTCGAGTATGTTCTTTTTGACACCGGCATGAATGGATTTTACGATATGTCTCTGGATAATTACGATAAATTGAAGGAGCTAGGTGCTTTTGATGACAGTGAATCGGGCAAGGGCACAAAGAGCGTCGGCCTGTTCAACAATTCCGAATCCCGCACACATTACCGTGTCACTATTCCTCAAATTGATATTGGTTCATTTGATTTTCACAATGTCAGGACCGTAACGATGACGGCAGACCGCTCCAGGATTGGCTCGGAGATTTTGAAATACGGCAAGGTGACGATTGACTACAAGAATTCCAGGCTCTACTTTGAACCTTTTGAGGGATCGCGAGATCTATTCGAAAAGGAGTTGGGCTTCAGTCCGACGGTTCTCGATGGTGAGATTGTTGTCGGGATTGTCTGGTCAGAGGATCTCCCGGGAAAACTGAATTACGGAGACAAAATACTTAGCGTGAACGGTAAGAAAATCTTAGGAGCGAATCCCTGTGAATTCGTGAGTGAATCATCCCCTTTTGATTCAGATGATCTCTATAACGTGCGCTTTCTCGACGCTGAGACCGGGGAAGAATTTGAGCTGGAAATGCGCAAGGAGTAAGAAATGGAGTAATTATTTGTTATAAACCTCGCGAACCTTTTTATACAGGTTGGAGGAGTACACAAAATCTGTTACAGCCTGGTTGTCTGTCTTGAAAATGGTTTTATAAGACCCTTCCCACTCTTTGATTCCCGATTTTAGAAAAAGAATCTTTTCTCCTATCTCCATGACTGAATTCATGTCGTGGGAGTTGATCACTGTTATCATCTGGTATTCATCTGTAATTTCCTGGATCAGGTTGTCAATGACTATAGCAGTTTGTGGGTCCAGACCGGAGTTGGGCTCATCGCAAAACAGGTATTTGGGATTCATCACGATAGCTCGTGCAATGGCAACCCGCTTCTGCATGCCCCCAGACAGCTCGGCTGGGAATTTTTTATTGACGTTATCAAGCTTCACCCTCTTCAGTACAAAATTGACCCGCTCAAGCATCTCCTCCTCGCTTTTATCCGTAAACATTTTCAGGGGGAACTTAATATTGTCTTCAATACTCTGCGAGTCGAAAAGCGCCCCTCCCTGGAATACCATTCCTATTTCCTTTCTCAGGTCTCTCTTCTCGGATAGGCTCATTTCCCTGTAGTATCTGTTATCGTAGCAAATATCCCCTGAATCCGGGGCAAAGAGACCCAGCAAGCACTTTAAGAAGACCGTTTTTCCTGAGCCGCTCGATCCGATGATCATGCTGGTCTGGCCTTTGTGAAAAGTGGTGGAAACCCCCTTGAGGACTTCCTGATCGCCGAAAGATTTGCGTATGTCGATTACCTCTATCATCTATCCGAGCAGCATTTGAGTTAAGAAATAGTTCAGGAGGATGATGACAATGCTTGTCCAGACCACGGATTGTGTACTGGCTCGTCCTACTTCAAGTGAACCTCCTTTTACATAAAATCCGAAGTAAGATGGAACCGTAGCAATTACAAATGCAAAAACCATTGTTTTGGTCAGTGCGTATCGAATCAGGTAGGGGTAAAAATCCATGCGGATACCTGTGATAAAATCGTCCGAAGAGAAAAGACCGGTCATCAAACCGGCAACCCATCCTCCGTAAATACCCAAAAACATAGCCAGAAGCACCAGAAACGGATAAAAGAATACAGCCGCTACTACTTTCGGTAAAACCAGGTAGTTCAAAGCATTGACACCCATGACTTCGAGAGCGTCAATTTGCTCGGTCACCCGCATCGTACCAATGCTCGATGTGATATAGGAGCCAACTTTCCCAGCCAGTATGATTGACATGAACGTTGGGGCGAATTCAAGGATGATCGATCTTTTGGTGGCAAAACCGATGAGGTATTTCGGAATCCATGGACTGTCTACGTTGAGCGCCGTTTGAATGGCTACCACACCACCGACAAAGAAAGAAATGAAAGCGACGATTCCAAGTGATTTAAGACCCAGTTCCTCGACTTCCTTGAATAGACTCTCCCTGAAGACCGATAATTTTTGAGGTTTTTTAAAAACCTGCCCGAGCATCAAAAAGTAAATACCTATGTTGGAGAAGTATTTCATAGTGGTTGAACTGTGCTAAAATATTAAAATTTGACCGACATATCCTCAGGCGATTCCTTAAATTTGAAACAAAAACCGGATATGAAAAAATTGATGCTTCTCTTTTCGATTTTCATCATTGGGGCAGCGGGCCCCATCAAAGCACAATACAAACTCGACCGTCCCAAACTGGTTGTCGGTATCGTGGTGGATCAGATGCGCTATGATTATCTGACCCGATTTTACTCGAAATACGGGGATGGTGGGTTTAAACGATTGTTGAATGAAGGTTTCAGTTGCGAGAATTCTCACTACAATTACATTCCCACCTATACGGCCGTGGGGCATGCTTCGATATATACAGGAGCTACGGGTAGCACACACGGTATCATAAGCAATTACTGGTACGACAAATTTGAAAAGAAATCCATCTATTGTGTTGATGATTTCAATTATCCCGCAGTGGGGACCGAATCTACGGTAGAACAGAAGTCTCCTTACCGTATGCTTACGACAACGGTGACCGACGAGCTGAGGTTGTCTCAAAACATGAATGGAAAGACGATTGCGGTTGGTTTAAAGGATCGATCTGCCGTTCTGCCGGGAGGGCATAGTTCAAATGGCTCCTATTGGTTTCACGGTATGGAGGAGGGTAATTTTGTTACCAGCGCTTATTACATGGATGCATTGCCCAGATGGGTGGATCGATTCAATGAATCGGGTTTAAAAGAACGCTATATGGAGATGAAATGGGAAACACTTTATCCTATTAAGAGTTATACCGAAAGCATTGAAGATGAGAATATTTATGAGAGTCCATTTGCGGGAGAAGTTGAACCCGTTTTTCCTCATGATCTCCCTAAATTGAAAGATCTCAATGGTGGATACGACCTGCTCAAGAGCACCCCATTCGGCAACAGCCTGGTCATGGAGTTTGCAAAGGCTGCTGTCGAAGGAGAGAAATTGGGGGCAAGGGGATATACGGATTTTCTGGCCATAAGTTTTTCCAGCCCGGATTATATCGGGCATCGATTTGGAGTTGATTCCAAAGAAGTTCAGGATACTTATTTGAGGTTGGATCAGGACATAGCTGAATTGCTTGACTTCCTGGATGAAAAGGTGGGTAAAGGAGAGTATACCGTATTTCTGACAGCCGACCACGCCGCAGTTCAGGTGCCTGCTTATCTGGCTTCGAAGAAGATTCCTGCCGGATACTTTGATGAAGTTGTCTTTGGTAAGTTCGTTCGCGAGCACTGTGCTAACAAGTGGGGGAGTTCGGAAATCATTGAATACATGTCCAATTTCCAGATATTTTTGAACGCTGAGAAACTCAAGGAGCTTAAGCTGGACAAAGAGGAGGTTTCAAATGACCTGGTTGATCTGATCATCAATTACGACGGTATCAACAAGGCCGTGAGCGCTTTGACGCTGCAACGCACTGAATTTTCTTACGGGATACTTTCCAGGCTTCAGAAAGGTTATAATCAGAAGTTGTCTGGGGACGTGCTCTGGATTCCTGATCCAGCTGTAATTTCCTATTCGCACCAGGGTTCCACGCATGGATCCGGTTATTCCTATGACACGCATGTCCCGCTGATTTTTTTCGGAAAAGGCATTAAGCAGGGGGTTGCCCACGAGTCGGTTGAAATCATTGATATTGCTCCAACCATCAGTTCTTTATTGAAGATCAGCTTTCCAAACGGAAGCAGTGGGAGAGTGATTGAAGAGGTTTTGAAATAAGACGAAATAGAATAGAACTCAAATCAAAAAACCCTTCGAATCCGAAGGGTTTTTCTTCTTTAACAATAACAATTTTCCCTAGTTTTAAAATAAAAAAAACTAATGAGTACTTAGAACGGTCATTGTTTCCTAATATTGTTTTCCGAATAAAAATTATTCAATTTTTTATTGAATCTAAAACTTGAAGTAAATAGCATTTAAAAACTGGTTTACAATAACATTATATGCATAAAAAAACTCTCCAGAAATCTGGAGAGTTTTTCTCTTTAACAATAACAATTTTCCCTAGTTTAAAAAAACTAATGAGATTATTTAACGGCAATCCAAGAAGTATATTGCAGGTCTGATAAAAAAAAAGACCTTAGGTTGTGAGTTCGGATTTGCTCTCGGAATTGAAACGTGGGTAAAGGCGGGCTCTCAGCTTACTTTTTGCCTTTTTTTGGCGGGCGCGTTTTGGGCTTCTTATACTTCTTTTTGATCTCCCTTTTGTAGGATCCGCCAAGGTTTATTTTTTTGTTTTTCTCTTTCTTCTCATGAAACGCGGGGCCGGGTTCGTGAAGATCCTTTTTTGACTGACCAATCTCTTTGTCTTTTGTCCGGTCCTTTTCTTCTGGCATCAGAATCTGAGAGATCACAATATCTTCGGGAAGATCGACATGAGGAATCTCTTTGAGCATCAGAATTTCTATCTCGAGTAACATTTCTTCTTCGGCTTGAGTGAAGAGAGAAATGGATGTTCCGTGTTGTTTGGCTCGTCCGGTTCTGCCAATCCGATGAATGTACTGTTCAGCATTTTTAGGCAAATCAAAATTGATTACATGTGAAACATCCGGAATGTCCATTCCCCGGGAGACCACATCAGTGGCAATGAGTATGCGAATCGAGCCCGAGGCAAATCCCTGAACCGATTGAAATCGGTAGTTCTGAGTCTTGTTCGAGTGAATGACGTCGATTTCGCTCTCAAAGGGGTCGGTCAGGTCTTTAAAGAGCCGGTCAGCAATCTTCTTGTTTTTGACAAAGACAAGAACCTTTTTCATCTGTGAGTCCTTCAAGGTGCTCCTGAGATAGTTTACCTTGGTTGTGTAGTTGGGAACCGCGATGGCTGATTGGTCAATCTTTTCGAGCGGGGTGCCCGATGGAACTATCTCAATTTTTCTGGGGCGCAAAAAATAGGTGTTGATCAATTCTTCAACTTCTTCAGGCAGGGTAGCTGAAAACATTATGTTTTGCCTTCGAGAAGGCAAGATGTCGAGAATGTTCATCAATTGAGGTCTGAAACCGATAAGTAGCATTTCATCAACCTCATCGAGTACGACTTTTTGAATCGAGGAAAGTCGCAGAACGCCTGAGGCTGCAAGGTCGAATAGTCGTCCGGGTGTGGCAATCACCATATCGAGTCCGTCGTGAATCTGTTCTTTTTGACGATTTATGTTGGAATCGCCATAGACCCCGGCTATCCTCACATTTTGATATTTGGTCAACGATTCTGAAACTCCTACAACTTGCTCGACCAGTTCCCGGGTCGGGACAATGATTAGAATTCTCGGGTGTTTTTGATCTGAAAAAGGCAAGGATCTGAAAATAGGAAGCAGGTAGGCAAGCGTTTTTCCGGTGCCGGTCTGCGCCAGGCCAACCAAATCTTGTCCCGAAAGAACCGGCGGGTATGGCTTTTTGCTGAATCGGGGTGGGCGTGCCTATCTGCAGATCGGTAAGCGCCTTGAGCTGGGGCTTGTTCAACTTGAGCTGTTCAAATGACTTCATGGCCCTACTGAGTTTTGCAAAATAAGTTATACATTTCGCAAGATAAACATTCAGATGTAATTTGAGTCATATGAAGAGGGGTTGGTTGATTTGGTTCTGCAGGGTCTTTGTTGTTCTATTGGTTTTATCGGGTTGCTCAGATGAAGAGGTGGATCCGACCTTTGTAGAGAGTGAGTTTCTTTTGGAGGATGCATTGTACAAGATTGAGACCAACATGTACTGGCACCGAACCGGTGAGCCTGGAGAAGATGATCAGATACGTTTGCTTCAGGAGGTTTCTGAGAATGGAGAGACGGATATGATCGTGGTGGTACCTGTCTTGGGAAGTGGCAATCTCGAGGGTTCATATATCTTTAGTAAAACTGGAGATATAAGAACTTATAATATTGTTTATGTGAGAGATATAGAAAACGAAAAAAAATTCGAGTGGATCACCAATGGCAACTTTGGAAGTCCTCTGACCATCGTCAGGGCAGGATCGGAAAACGGCAAGCCCATATACACCATACAAATAGAAGACTTTGAGCTGAACTATGGTTTCTATGACTTTTTGGGAGACAAATGGGTCTCCCTGGGAATCAAGAATTTCAGCTTTCAGTACCAGGGTGTCATTGAACAGCTTTAATCACAGTTTTCAATTTGTTTTGAATCTCCTGTGCCAGAATTCCTAAATCCGGATTTTCTATTGCTTGCATTGAGGCAATCGGGTTTACGGCTGAAACTTCGATCTCACCGGGGTTCCTCTCCTGAACAATTACATTGCAGGGAAGCATCGTTCCAATCTTGTTTTCAGCCATTAACGCCTTGTGGGCATAGGTCGGATGGCATGCGCCCAGGATTCTGTAATTGTAGAAATCGACATCTATTTTTTTCTTCAATGTCGATTTGAGATCAATTTCGGTCAGCACGCCGAAGCCTTCTTTTTTCAATTCATCGGTCACTTTTTCAATCGCGTCTTCGAAAGTGATATTGTGGAGTTTGGTTTCAATATAGTAGCTCATTTTTTCAGGTTTTTTGGGTATGAAGTAGTAAACCATAAAGATACTGACTTTGTGGCCTAATTTCAAAATATCGCGGGAAGTATGACGAACTATTCAAAGGCTCACCCTTAAAATAAAGTGATATATTTACCTCGGTTGAAAGCGCCCTTAAATGGAAAGAAAAAAGATAACGGTAAAAGAGCTCGCAAAGAAACTAGGCGTTTCGATTTCAACGGTGTCAAAGGCACTTAATGACAGCTATGAGATCAGTGACAAGACCAAGAAGCGGGTACGTCGTTTGGCAGAGAAATACAATTACAAGCCGAACAGATTGGCTGTCAATCTCAAATCGGGAAATACCCGTACAATCGGGGTGATTCTTCCCAGCATTTTAAGCAATTTTTTCACAGCTGTGCTTTATGGAATAGAGCAGGTCACCAATGAGTCGGATTACAGTATAATTACCTGTTTTTCAAATGAGTCCTTCAAAAGAGAGGTCACTTATGTCGATATCCTATCTAATGGGGCTATTGACGGATTGATCGTCGCTATTGCTGAGGAGACCCAGATTAAAAAAGATTTTGCTCATTTCGAGAATTGCATAAAAGAAGGGAACCCTGTTGTCATGTTTGACAGGGTCACCAAAGCCATTGACTGTGACAAAGTAGTGGTTGATGATTTCAATGATGCCCGAATGGCCGCACAGCACTTGCTGGATTGTGGTTGTGAAAACATAGCCCTTGTCTCTGCAATCGACTTCTTGAGCGTTGGTAAAGATCGGGTGAAAGGTTTTGTTTCAAAGGTAGAAGAAGCCCGGGGTCACGTGGACCACGAGATGATCATTCGATGCGGCACGGATGAGTTGGAAGAAAGAGTAATGCGGATTCTTGAGAACCGGTCTGTCGATGGTTTCTTCGCTGCCGATGAGGATGCTTCGCTGGCGATTTGCAGGGTGGCAAAAAAAATGAGATTACGGATTCCCGATCAGCTGTCTGTGATTGGTTACGCAGGCGAGAAACTTGCAAAGAACGTGGCACCCGGCCTGACAACAGTCAATCAGAACGCGGTTTCGATTGGTCGTGAAGCAGCTCGAATCATGCTCGATCGAATAGGGTCCAAACAGGGTGCTTTTACAAAAAAAGTAATCAAAACTACGATTGAGCAGAGAGCATCGACTCAAACGAAAAAATGAAGCCAACCTGACAACGATCTTTTTTAAATTCCTTAGTTGAGTGTCATAGACATAAATCAGTCGAAATTCACTATTTTCGTTTTTTCAATCTAATTTTAAAATACATGAATTCACTGACGTTTAAGTTGAGAAGCGCTTCTTATTTCACTATCTTTCTATTTCTGGGATTATTCGCAGCCTGCTCAGATGATGGCGGCAACGATGATACCGACCAGGCTCTTGCACCAAAGAATCTTCAGGTAACCACGGAGATAAAAGGTGCAGACAACCAGAACCCGGATGGAGACGGAAGCGGTGAAGTAACTTTCAAAGCAATCGCTGACAATGCGGTGAGATACACCCTGAGATATGACGGAAGAGAGTCAGTTATGACCAACGGTTCCTATACCATGGTTTTTGACGATCCGGGAACAAATAAATACGAGGTTGAGATCAAAGCCTACAACAGCGCGAACGTTTCGATAAGCAAACCTGCAAGCGTTCAGGTACTTCGTGAGTATGAAATCCCTGAGGCTCTTTTAACGTTTCTGACCGGGAACGACAAGAAAGAATGGAGGATCAAAAGCGAAGCTGCTGCTCATATGGGGGTAGGTCCCAGCGATTCCAGATTCCCGGAGTATTGGGAGGCTCAGCCGTTTGAAAAAGAGAACACCGCTATGTATGACGATGTTTTTATTCTAAAAGCTGATTTGGGCTATACGCATGATACAGAATCTTTTGTTTTTGGCAAAGCGGAGCCCTTGAGTGACGACTTTGGATCGATTCCCGATGCACCCAATGGCGATAATGAGTACGAAAACTATCCTTTGGAAAGCTACTCCGGAACCTGGAGCTATTCTGAATCCAACGGGCGACCAAGAATTCATTTGAGTGGGAATGGGTTCTTTGGCTTCTACGTCGGCGGAGATCATGTTTATGAGATCATTTCGCAAACCGAAACGTCAATTTCCATGAAGACTGTTGGATGGGATGACAATGGATGGTTTTTTATCTTAAGCAGTGAGGAAGGCGGTGAGATTCCGGAAGATCCTGAATTCACGAATTTGATATTTAAAGACGAATTTGACACCAATGGTACACCGGATCCGGATGTCTGGGGATATGACATTGGAACCGGTGACAACGGATGGGGTAATGGTGAGGAGCAATACTATACCGACCGACCAGATAACGTGATTGTTGAAAATGGGGTCCTGAAGATCACAGCCAAAAAAGAAAATTACCAGGGTTCATCCTACACCTCGGCCCGACTCCTGACCCAGGACAAGTTCGATTTCACTTACGGAAAAATAGAAGTGAAGGCAAAAATGCCAAAAGGAGGAGGAACGTGGCCGGCTATTTGGATGTTGGGTTCTAATTTTTCAACCGTCGGATGGCCAAGTTGTGGAGAGATTGATATCATGGAATACGTCGGGAACAATCCCGGAACCATTCAAAGTGCACTGCACAACAACTCCAGTTTTGGAGATACAAGATACCATCGAAGTACTTCGATCTCGAATGAATCTGATGAGTTCCATGTGTACAGCATGATCTGGTCAGAAGAACAAATTTCTTTTTACCTGGATGGAGAGCGATTTTATGTTTATCGACCCGAGAACAGAACTTCGAGTAACTGGCCCTATGACAAGCCCCAGTTCCTCATTCTCAATATTGCAATGGGAGGAGTCCTGGGGGGTGATATAGACCCAACCTTCGCAAGTTCAGCCATGGAGATTGATTATGTTAGAATTTATCAATAAAGCGATTCTATAATGGATAAAAAGTGGATGTATGGTTCCTTTGTTGCTGGCACGCTGGTGCTGGTATTACTTTCGAGTTTTGGGAATAATTCAGATCACAGAATAGAAATCGTGGATACGCTCATGGATATGAAAGTTTACACAACTGCACATGGAACGGATCAAAAGATGGCCGTTTCCGAAGGACCAGAGTTTGGACCCTTTGTACAGCCCCTGGAAACAGAGGCCTCGATTCTTGTCAATTCCGACATTGAGCACCAGACACTGTTGGGGATTGGCGCTGCTTTGACTGACGCCGCTGCCGAGACCTATTTCAAGCTGAAGCCTGATCAACAGGAACTTTTCATGCAGTCCTATTTTGACAGAGAAAAGGGAATTGGATATTCCTTGGCTCGCACGATCATTCACAGTTGTGACTTTTCCAGTGGAAGCTACACTTACGTCAAAGAAGGTGATGCTGAACTCAGCTCCTTCAACATCGAGCACGATCGTGAGTTCAGGCTTCCATTCACCAAAAGAGCGATAGAGGCTGCAGGTGGCAAGCTACCTATGTATGCCAGCCCTTGGAGTCCTCCAGCCTTTATGAAGACCAATGGCGACATGTTGCAGGGAGGAAAGCTAAAACCGGAATTCCGACAGGCCTGGGCAAATTATTACGTGAAATTCATTCAGGCCTACGAGAATGAAGGTGTGCCGCTGTGGGGCCTGAGCATTCAAAATGAACCCATGGCCACACAGCGCTGGGAATCCTGTATTTACACTGCAGAAGAAGAAAGAGATTTTTTAAGAGATTACCTGGGGCCCACTTTGGAACAAGCTGGGATGGGAGACAAAAAAATCATTGTGTGGGATCACAATCGAGACCTGCTCTTTGAGCGTGCCAATGTGATATTGAGTGATCCTGAGGCCAATAAATACGTTTGGGGCACAGGTTTTCACTGGTACGAGGATTGGAAAGATGGCAAACCCATGTTTACCAATGTGGCAAAGGTCAACGAAGCGTATCCGGAAAAGAATTTGATTTTTACGGAAGGATGCAACGAGGGTTTTGACCCCGAGCGGTTTGGAGATCCCAAACTGGCAGAAAGATATGGTAAAGCGATGATCAATGACTTTAACAATGGAACAGTGGCCTGGACCGACTGGAACATTCTTTTGGATGAAACCGGAGGTCCCAATCATGTCGGTAACCTGTGTTTTGCACCAGTTCACGGCGATTCAAGGACGGGTGAACTGATCTTTACGCATTCTTACTACTACATTGGGCACTTCTCAAAGTTTATACGACCAGGAGCGAAAAGACTGAGTACTGGAACTACTGCCAATCATCTCTCTGCTACTTCCTTCAAAAATAAAGATGGAAGCATAGTTGTAGTAGCCATGAATGAGAAAGACGAAGAGATCGAATACATGCTCTCACTGAATGACGAAACGACCAAACTCAAAATGCCGGCACATTCAATTCAGACGTTAGTTTTGAAGTAGTTCTGGGAATTTTAGGCAAAATTTGAAAGAATAAATTAAACCTTATGAATAGAAGTTATACCCTTTTTATCAGTTTTGTCGTTGCTCTGGGAGGGTTCCTTCTGGGATTTGACAGCGCCGTGATTTCGGGAGCCGTCAGTGGAATCAGGATTTATTTCGAGATGTCTGACTGGGAATTGGGCTTTTCTGTCGGTTGTGTGATTTTTGGGGCGATGGCAGGAAATATTGTCGCCGGGCCAATGAGTGACAAATTTGGAAGAAAAAAAGTACTCTTGGTTACCGCCTTGCTCTTTACCGCATCGGCGTTGTGGTCGGCATTGGCCACTACCTATGTTTCTTTTGTGATAGCGAGAATTATCGGTGGCATCGGAATCGGTGGAGCGATACTCATCGCACCCATCTACATTGCGGAGATCGCCCCTCCCAAATTAAGGGGGAGTCTTGTCTCGTTGAATCAGCTGAATATTGTCATCGGTATTTCAGTGGCCTATTTTTCAAACTACTTTTTAAAGGATTTGGAGGGGGAGAGCTGGCGTTGGATGCTCGGAGTTGAGACCATCCCTGCATTCATTTATTTCCTGGCCCTGTTCACTGTTCCGAGGAGTCCGAGATGGTTGATTCAAAGGTTGAATCTTGTCGAGATAGCCAGAAAGATTCTCATAAAGATCGGAGGCAAGGAATATGCGGAAATTACGATTGATGAAATTCAGAGAGGAATAGCCAAAAAAGAGAAGAAAGGAACCTTCAGTGATTTGTTCGGCAACCGCATGGCTACGATTATGATCATCGCGTTCGGGATCGCGTTTTTCCAACAAATAACAGGAATCAATGCCATCTTTTATTATGCACCAACAATCTTTGAACAGGCAGGTGGAAGCACCGACAGCTCTTTTTTACAGGCTATTGTTGTTGGTCTGACAAACCTGGTTTTCACCCTGGTTGCCATAAGGCTGATTGACAAGCTCGGGAGAAAGCCCTTGTTGATCATTGGAACCTCAGCGATGACTATCGCCCTGACCATGGCCACCCTTGCATTCAACAATGCGACCTATGAGGTGAATGAGGACACCTTGATCAAAATAGAAAATGAGGAGATGAGAACAGCGCTCGGAAGTCTTTCGGGTAACACCTATTACTCGCAAGAGGAAACCTTTGCGGCGGCATCCGGAGTTCTGGATGCAGATCAGCTTTTCAGTTTCAAGCGAAACGAAATAAAGAATTTCATCAGCATCAATGCAACCCTGGTCCTGGTGGCCATATTGCTTTACGTAGCGGCGTTCGCAATATCACTGGGTCCGGTCATGTGGACCTTGTTGTCAGAGATATTCCCGGGAAACATCAAAGGAATTGCCATATCTGTTGTGGGTTTCTTCAATTCCCTGGTGAGCTATACGGTGACACAGTTTTTCCCATGGGAACTGACGAATCTCGGACCGACCTGGACCTTTGCCATATATGCGGTTCTTGCCGGTCTTTCTCTGTTGTTCGTGCTCAAGTTTGTTATTGAGACCAAGGGTAAAAGTTTGGAAGAAGTTGAAGAATTACTGATCAATTCAAATTGAAAATAGTTACTGCCAAAACATTTAGGAATGAGTAAGAGTGAAGTATACTTAGGAAACAATAAGGCGTCGTTTGAAAAGAGTGAAATTACTGGAAAATTTGTCAGGTTTGACAATGAAAATTATTACATGATTTCCAACAGCGATGCGATGAGGCCCTTTTTCATGAGCATCGTGAGCGATTCTAACCATTGGATGTTCATCTCCAGCAATGGAGGCCTGACGGCCGGTAGACAAAACAGTGAATCGGCACTGTTTCCGTATTACACCGATGATAAAATAACAGAATCCGCGGACATTACCGGGAGCAAGACCATCCTGCAAGTTCACAGGGAAGGGATAATCTCTCTTTGGGAACCTTTTTCGGAACGATACTCGGGCCTATACAAGATTCACAGGAATCTCTATAAAAACAGCATCGGCAATAAGATCATTTTTGAAGAAATCAACAGTGATTTGGGTTTGACTTTTAGGTACCAATGGAATTCAAGCGAGAAGTTCGGATTTGTAAAAAAATCTACCCTGATCAACGATTCTCGATCAGCCGTTGATATCACCGTTTTGGATGGGATTCAAAATATTCTTCCCTACGGCGTCCCATCAGACTTGCAAAATAACCGAAGTAATTTGGTCGATGCTTACAAAAGAAGTGAGTTGGAGGAAGAAGTTGGAATTGGTATTTACAATTTGAGCGCAATCATTGTCGACAAGGCAGAGCCTAGTGAAGCTTTGAAAGCGACTACCGTTTGGTCTGCAGGAATTGACCGTCCCAAGTATTTGCTCTCGTCGATGCAATTGAAAAACTTCAGGGAAGGACAGAGCCTAACTCAGGAAAACGATGTCAAAGCTGAAAAGGGAGCTTATTTCGTCTGCTCCGATATGACGCTTGGGAGTGATTCTGAAAAAACCTGGATGTTCGTTGCCGAAGTCAACCAGACCATGGTTGACATCACTAAAATATCCGAATTGATCAAAAGCGGCCAGGACCTGCAAGCCCTCGTTCAGAAAGACATCGAAATGGGGTCAAAAAACTTGTTTGAATTGAATGCCTCATCTGACGGTCTGCAACTTTCGGCTGATAAACTGATGAATACCCGGCATTTTTCAAACACCCTGTTTAACATTATGCGTGGAGGGATTTTTGACGATGCCTACACAATTGAAAAATGGGACTTTGTACAATACATCGAAGTTCACAACAAAAAGATATTCAAGAAAAAAGAAGGTCTCTTAAACAGCCTTCCTGAGGTGTTTAGCCTAAGCCACCTGAAAGATTTGGCCAGAAAGGACGATGACAAAAACTTCAAGAGGCTCGCCAGTGAGTACATGCCATTGAAATTTAGCAGGAGACATGGTGACCCGAGCAGGCCCTGGAACCGATTTTCGATCAATACCACCAGTGAGATAGATGGTTCGAAGATCCTGGACTATGAAGGGAACTGGAGAGATATTTTTCAAAACTGGGAGGCGCTTGCGCATTCCTACCCGGAGTTTATTGAAAGCATGATCCACAAGTTCCTGAATGCAACGACTTTTGACGGCTACAATCCATACCGTGTCACAAAAGACGGTTTCGACTGGGAGACCATAGAACCCGATGATCCCTGGTCGTATATCGGGTATTGGGGGGATCACCAAATCATTTACCTGTTGAAGTTCCTCGAGTTCATTGAAGATTATTACCCGAACAAACTGGCCTCCTACTTTGATCAGGACATTTTCGTCTATGCCAATGTGCCGTACAGAATCAAAAGCTATGCGGATATTCTGAAAAACCCGAAAGACACTATTGATTTTGATCATGAGGCAGATCAGAGAATTGCCCAGAAAAGAGAAGAATTGGGGGCTGACGGGGCCTTGTTGCGGGATAAGAATTTCTTTATCTACAAAGTAAATCTCCTCGAGAAATTATTGGCCACAGTATTGGCAAAAGTTTCAAACTTCATTCCCGAAGGTGGAATCTGGATGAATACCCAAAGGCCCGAATGGAACGACGCGAACAATGCCCTGGTAGGGAATGGCGTTTCTATGGTTACACTTTACTATCTGAGGAGGTTTATGAATTTCTTTGAAGGCGTTGTTGAAGGTATGTCTGTCAAAGAAACCGAGGTCTCGATAGAATTGGCTCATTTCTTTAAAAGTGTTGTAAATACCTTGGATGAAAACACGCAGATACTGGAAGGGAAGGTTTCAGATACGGACCGGAAGATCGTTTTGGACGGGCTCGGAAATGCCGGCAGTGATTTTAGGATGGGGATCTATGAAAATGGTTTTTCCAGTGACAAGGGTTCTATTACCAAAGATGAATTGTTGCGTTTTTCTGAAATCACCTTGCAGTACCTCGATCACTCCATAGAGGCCAATAAGAGAAATGACAATTTATTCCATGCCTACAATTTAATGACCGTAGAGAGTGAGACAGAAGTCTCGATCTCTTACTTGCCTGAAATGCTCGAGGGTCAGGTGGCTGTTTTGAGCTCTGGATACATCTCTGCTGAGACCTCTCTGAAATTGTTGGATGCCCTGAAGAACAGCGCTCTGTTCAGGCCAGATCAGTACAGTTATATCCTATATCCGAACAAGGAATTGCCTCGATTCGATGTAAAGAACAATATTCCTCCTCAAAAGGTGGAGTCATCTGCGTTGTTGCAGGAACTTTTGAAAAACGGAAACAGGCAGATCGTCGAAAAAGATGTTCTTGGCAAGTACCATTTCAACGGGACTTTTAACAATGCCGAAAGCTTGAAAAAAGCCTTGTCCGAGTTGCCGCCTGAATATGAATCGTTCGTTGAAAGCGATACACAATTGCTTTTGGATGCTTTTGAGGATATTTTTGACCATAAATCGTTCACCGGACGATCCGGAACTTTTTTCGGGTATGAAGGCTTGGGTTCAATCTATTGGCACATGGTGTCAAAGCTCGTCTTGAGTATACAGGAAACTTGTTTGTCTGCTATTGAGGAAGGCGCTGATGACCAAACTCTTGGCAGGTTGTTGGATCACTACTATGAAGCCGAAGAGGGCATAGGAGTTCATAAGTCACCTGAATTGTACGGTGCTTTTCCAACCGATCCTTATTCCCACACGCCAGCTACCAAAGGAGCACAACAACCCGGTATGACAGGCCAGGTCAAAGAGGATATTTTAAGCCGATTTGGTGAACTAGGCATTTCTGTCAGAAAAGGCAGGCTAATGTTCGATCCCCGGCTTCTCAGAAAAGAAGAATTTTTGAAAGCACCTGAAACCTTCAGGTACATCGACACAAACATGAAGACCAAAGACATTGAAGTGAAAAAAGACTCTCTTTGCTTTACCTATTGTCAAATTCCGATTGTTTACCAGCTCGACAATAAAGATGGATTGAGGGTCGAGTTCAATGATGAGAACGTTTTAGAATTTAACGAATTGAGCCTCGATTCGATGACAAGTAAAAAAGTCTTCGAACGAACAGGGGAGATAAATCAGATTGTTGTTTCAATAGTAAAGTAGATGTAAAAATGATTAAGGGTTTAAGAAAGATATTGCTGATCACAATTTTAGCCGTATTTGCAGGATGCGTGAACAAGTCAAACAAGGAAACTGAAACGGTGACAAAAGAAAAAGACATGTCAGAGAAAGAAGATATCAGAGCTGCAGACATCCTGGGGAATCCTGATTATTTGGCCATTTCTTACGGAGGATACAGAAATGTCGACCACGACATTGAGCCAACGCTGGATGAACTCAAGGAGGATATGAAGTTGCTATCCGCCATGGGAATCAAGATTTTGCGCACATACAAGGTTCACTTTCCGCATGCGTCCAACGTTTTGAAGGCCATATCCGAGCTCAAAAAAGAAGACGAAAGCTTTGAGATGTATGTCATGCTGGGAGCCTGGATCGATTGTAAGGATGCTCGAACGGAAAAACCTGATCATCAGGCGGAGAGCGAAGCCAATGGGCCTGAAATCGAAGAAGCGGCACGGCTGGCCAACGAATATCCGGATATAGTGAAAGTAATCGCTGTCGGAAATGAAGCCATGGTGAAATGGGCGGCAAGCTACTATGTTCAACCTGAGGTGATTCTGAAGTGGGTCACTCATTTGCAAGGATTGAAGAAGGATGGAAAGCTTCCCAAGGATCTGTGGATCACCAGTTCTGATGACTTTTCTTCGTGGGGTGGAGGAGGAGCAGAATATCATACCGAGGCCCTTGAAGAACTCTATGATGCCGTAGATTACGTTTCCATGCATACCTATCCTTATCACAACACACATTACAATCCAGAATTCTGGATCATTCCGGATGATGAAAAGCTCTCGGACATCGAAAAGATTGACGCTGCGATGCTTCGCGCCAAAGAGTTTGCCGTTTCCCAATACGACAGCGTTTCAAACTATATGAAGAGCATTGGGGTCAAAAAACCGATTCACATTGGTGAAACAGGCTGGGCAACGATTTCAGATGGTTTTTATGGCCCGGAAGGATCAAAAGCCACAGATGAATACAAGGAAGCGATGTATTATAAACTCATGCGGGATTGGACCAATAAAGCGGGAATCTCCTGTTTCTATTTTGAAGGATTTGATGAACCCTGGAAGGATCCGAACAACGAGAATGGGTCTGAAAATCATTTTGGTTTGTTCACTGTAGACGGTCAGGCAAAATATGCCTTGTGGGATATGGTGGATCAAGGTATTTTCAATGGTTTGACAAGAAATGGAAAGTCCATCACCAAATCCTTTGAGGGAGACAGAGAGGCCATGATGAAAACTGTATTGGTTCCTCCCACATCAGATTGATCACACAGAAAATGAAATCACTGGTTTAAACAATAATTAAAATAAAAAAAATGTCTGCAGTCACTATCAAGGTCCCATTCGGTCAAAAAGTTGCTTTCGGAGTTGGAATGTTTGCAAACCAAATGTTTCCGGCTATTCTCGGAATTTTTATGGTTTCGCTCGTACAATCCTTTGGATTCAGTGGATGGATGTGGTCTCTGGTTTATTTTTTCCCCAGAGTATTTGATGCCATAACCGATCCTATAATGGGTTTCGTTTCTGACAACACAAAATCGAAATGGGGCAGGCGCAAACCCTATGTTTTGATTGGTGCTGTTTTAATGGGTATAGCGTTTACCATCATGTGGCAACTCTATTCTGATAATTCTTTGCAATATAATTTCTGGTATTTCTTTTTATGGTCAGTTGTTTTTTATTTAGGGCTTACCTTTTTTAGCGTCCCCTATGTCGCCATGGGTTACGAAATGAGCAATGATTTTCACGAAAGAACCAATATCATGGCCGTTGCACAGTGGATTGGACAGTGGGCCTGGGTTATTGCCCCCTGGTTTTGGGTGATTATGGATGATCCTGATTTGTTCACATCTCAAGAAGTTGCGATACGCGACTTAGCGGTATGGGTTGCTGTGCCTTGCGCAATTGCTGCCATGGTGCCAGCCATATTCATTAAAAGTAAATCCACTCTTGAAGAAGATTATGAGCCGCTCAATACCTCGAATATCGGTGGCAGTCTTTTGAAAATCTTAGAAAGCTTCAAAGATGCTTTTAAAATATCGGAGTTTCGAAGGATATGTGGCGCCACTTTTTTGATATTTAATGCATTCAATACCGTAGCTGCGCTGACCTATTTTGTTATTGTTTACAGGTTATTCAATGGTGATGCTGCTGCTACCGGCATTTGGGTTGCGCTGTTTGGTTGCATAGGAGCCTTAGGAACGACCTTTATTGTGATTCCGGCGGTTACCTGGATGTCAAAAAAAATGGGCAAGAAAAGAGCATTTATGTGGGCACAGGGCATTTCACTTATAGGCTATACCATGATGTATTTTCTATTTGTACCCGGAAAGCCATGGCTGTATCTTATTGCACTGCCCTTTTTCTCTTTTGGTATAGGGAGCTTGTTTACAATTATGATGTCCATGACAGCCGATGTAATCGATATTGATCAATTGAATTCAGGCAAAAGGCGAGAAGGTATTTTTGGGGCCATTTACTGGTGGATGGTGAAAGTTGGTTTTGCTATAGCTGGTGGGCTCAGTGGCATCATTATTGGCCTGGTTGGCTTCAATCCTGATTTAGCAACCACGGAGCAACAGGGAGCGGTTGATGGATTGCATGCATTCTTTTGCTTTTTTCCAGCGGTAGGAACCATTATTGCCATGCTGATTATGAAGAATTATGATGTGACAGAAGAACGTGCGAATGAAAATCGTGCCGAATTGGACAGGCGTAAATCACCTGCAAATGAGCTGAGTGCGCATTACCAAAGTGGCAAATTGTTATCCATAGCTTCTGTTGATTTGAAGAAGGGCTTAAAGACGGATATTGTTTTTACACAAAAATCTAAAGATGAAATACGGAAACTATTCACAAAATCATTGAATGACGGACTATCTGGCATTTGCTTTAGCCCCTATGCAGAAGGTCAGGATATTGGCGATATATTGTCGGAAGAACAAATACAAAAGCGCATGGATGTAATCGCGCCTTACACGAGAGGAGTTCGTTCTTTTTCCTGTATAGAAGGCAATGAGTTCATTCCCAAGAAAGCCCACGAAAAAGGATTAAAAACAATGGTTGGGGCCTGGATAGGTAACGATAAATCGCAAAACGAAATTGAAATTAGATCCCTGATTGACCTCGCGAAACAAGGTACTGTTGATATCGCGGTAGTTGGTAACGAAGTATTGCTTCGAAATGATTTGTCAGCTCAAGAATTGGTCAAGCATATTCGAAGTGTGAAGGAAGCATTGCCCAATATTCCAGTTGGTTATGTAGATGCCTATTATAAATTTATAGAACATCCTGAGCTTGTTGAAGCCTGTGATGTTATCCTTGTGAATTGCTATCCCTTTTGGGAGGGATATCATATAGATCAGGCAACGATCTACCTGAACCACATGTACAAGGTCACAAAAGACATTGCAAACGACAAACCGGTAATTATTTCAGAAACCGGATGGCCCAGTGAAGGGGATAATATCAATGAAGCGGAACCATCTCAGGAAAATGCCATAAAATATTTTATTAATGTCAATAAATGGGCAAATAAAAATGAAGTGGAGTTGTATTATTTTTCATCGTTTGATGAGTCATGGAAAGTGCATCACGAGGGCGATGTAGGACAACGTTGGGGAATATGGGATAAAAATGAGAAACTTAAAAACATATAATTATGTCTGTGAGAGCAGGAAAAATACAGTCGCTGGCAGGAATAGACCTTGCCGGTAAAACCAAAGAGGAGTTACACGATTTATTCATCAGCATACTGAATGAAGGAATGCATGGTTTGTGCTTTAGCCCCTATGAAGAAGGACAAGGCCCGGGTGATCAGATTTCTGAGGCGCAAATCAGAAGAAGAATGGAAATAATAAAACCCTACACCCAATGGATTCGCTCCTTTTCGTGCACAGATGGAAATGAAGCAATTCCTCGTATTGCTCACGAAAATGGTATTAAAACCATGGTCGGTGCCTGGTTGGGAGACGATCCGGAGATCAATCAGCGAGAAGTGGCCAAATTGATTGAATTGGCTAACGAGGGCTATGTTGATATTGCAGCTGTTGGAAATGAAGTGATGTATCGAAAAGATTTGACTGAAGATGAGCTGTTGGACTTCATGCGCCAGGTAAAAGATGCGATTCCGGATTCTGTACCTGTCGGTTATGTAGACGCCTACTATGAGTTTTCGAACCGTCCCAGGATCACCGAAGCCTGCGACGTGATCTTGGCGAATTGTTATCCTTTTTGGGAGGGATGCAGCATCGAATACTCATTTGTTTATATGAAAGAGATGTACAATCAGGCCGTCAGAGCGGCCAACGGAAAGAAAGTGATAATATCAGAAACCGGATGGCCGACTCAAGGGGGTAATTTTGAAGGGTCTTATCCTTCGTTTGAAAACGCTCTTAAGTATTTTGTTAACACCCAGAAATGGTCTGCCGAAGATGATATTGAAATCTTCTACTTTTCATCCTTTGATGAATCCTGGAAAGTCGGATCCGAAGGTGATGTCGGTGCTTTTTGGGGTCTTTGGGATAAAGATGAGAACCTTAAAAAATTATAAACCGAGTTTTATTTTTTCTTGTCTTTGAGCAAAATTTTCAAAATGAATTACACTTCAGCATTGCGCACAGAACCTGGAAGAGCCATTTGTTATTCCGGTTTTAGAGAGGGGCAAAGCCCTGGTGGGATTTTTCCGAGTTACGAAGAGATCAAAGAAGACCTTTTGATACTTCAAAATCAATGGAAGTACCTGCGTCTTTACGACTGCGATGAGCATTCAGAAAAGGTTTTAAATGTTATCGAAAAAGAGAAGCTTGATTTCAAAATAATGCTTGGCGCATACATAGTCGCTGAAGCCAATAACTACGGTTGCCCCTGGGGCGGATCCTATCCGGAGGCTCAATTGGAGGAGAATAAATCGATAAACCTGGCGAAAATCAGGAAGTTAGTGGATATGGCCAACAGATATCCTGACATTGTTTTTTCTTTGTCTGCCGGGAATGAGGCCTGTGTCGATTGGACGGATCACTACGTTCCCGTCGAAAAGGTTATCGACTACGTCAATATGATAAAGAAAGGGGCGAAACAGCCTGTTACGTTTTGCGAAAACTATCTTCCCTGGCTCGACAAGTTAAAAGGCCTGGCAGAGGCAGTTGACTTTATTTCGATTCACACCTATCCGGTTTGGGAGTACAAGAATATTCACGAAGCCATGGAATATACCAAAAGCAATTATTTTTCTGTTGCCGATACCTATCCGGATAAGCCTGTGGTCATTACAGAGGCGGGATGGACGACCTATTCAAACGGAAAGGGAATCTGTCCGAGTAATGTAAGTGAGGAATTCCAAAGCATTTATTGCAACGATCTTGTGGAATGGAGTGAAAGTGAGAATATTCTCACATTCGTTTTCGAGGCCTTCGATGAACCCTGGAAAGGGTCCAATGAGGCACTTGAGCCCGAAAAACATTGGGGGTTGTTTACGGTAAATAGAAAACCCAAAAAAGTGATGCGCAACTTGTTTAGTGTGCCATAGTTAATCAAAGGTCAGTTCTTATAGAGAACTTGGTATCCTGAATAATCAAAAGCACAATAGAATCTTCCTCTCAAATCGAAAATCAGGGAATCAGAAAACGTCATGAATCGCTTCATCACCATGAAACATATAAATACCCAACACATCAGTATTTCCCTATTTATCTCAATATTTCTAGTGGTATTGCCTTTGAACGCACAGCAAAAGAAACTGATCTGGGAAGAGAATTTTGACGGTGAGGTCCTCAATGAGGACGATTGGAATTTTGACTTAGGAGATGGATGCCCTTATTTATGTGGATGGGGGAACAATGAGAAACAGATTTACACCCGTGAGAATCACAAGTTGGAAAACGGTTTTTTGGTGATTAGTGCTCATAAGGAGGAAGGTAAATACACCTCAACCCGAATTACGACCAAAGACAAAAAAGAGTTTAAGTACGGTCGTTTGGAGACCCGTCTGAAACTTCCATTGGGAACCGGCGTGTGGCCCGCGTTTTGGATGCTTGGGTCGAATATCGACCAGGTGGGTTGGCCCATGTGCGGTGAGATTGACATCATGGAATATGTGGGAAGGGAACCCGGAACACTATTTACAACCTTGCATACAAAAGACAGTCATGGAAACTCAAAAAACACACGAAAGGCTTCTGTAGAAGGAATCGATGAGGGGTTTCATATTTATGTCGCTGAATGGACAGAATCTCAAATCAGTTTCTTTGTCGATGGAGAGCATTTCTACACCTTTGAACCCGAAAATAACTCTGAGGAGGTATGGCCCTACGATCAGCCCTTTTATTTCTTGCTCAACCTGGCCATCGGAGGAAATTTTGGAGGCAAGGAAGTCGATGATTCCATCTTTCCTGTGGAGTATGTGATTGACTACATTCGGGTGTATCAATAATGAGGCTCACGTAAACCATTCCCGAATTGCTCCTGGCGAATTTCGGTGGCGAAATCACATCCCATACATATGTCTAAAGAATTGAAATGATATATGTTAAGAAGGGTGGCATTTTTTCTTATGTTTGTGTCTGCATATTTCAAAATCACTTCATCATCATGGGACAAAACAACACCAAACGCATCAACATTTACTTCATAACCATTGTCATCACCCTTGGGGGTCTCCTTTTCGGATTTGACACCGGTGTGATCAACGGAACCCAGTTTTATTTTTCCAAATATTTTGAGCTGACGGGGTGGCTCAAAGGCTTCATCGTGAGTAGTGCCCTTTTAGGGGCCCTTGTGGGAGCAGCTAGTGCCGGTATCATCAGCAAATCCATCGGTCGTAAAAAGTCTCTCATATGGGCAGCCATTCTATTCAGCATCTCGGCCTGGGGGTCGGGTCTTCCTTCCTTCTTGCCGGAGTCCATATCCCTGATGGTGTTTTTCAGGCTTATAGGCGGTGTGGCCATTGGTATGGCTTCTATGAATGCACCCATGTACATTGCAGAAATCTCTCCCGCGGATAAAAGGGGCACCTTGGTGACCTATTACCAAATGGCGGTGGTTATCGGGTTCTTTGTCGTTTTCCTAACCACGTATTTCATCGGTAACGGACTGAGCGACGAACAAAATATCAATGTAGGATGGAGATACATGTTCTGGTCAGAGCTCGTCCCGGCATTGGCTTTCCTCTTGTTGCTTTTTATGGTGCCGCGAAGCCCGAGATGGCTCATGATCAAAGGACATGAAGAAGAAGCAAAAGACATTCTTGTTCGCATACACGGTCAGGAGATGGCAGACAAGGAGTTTGTCGACATCAAGGAATCGATTGAGTCTGAAGGGAAACAGGAAAAGGCTTCCATCTTTCAAAAGTCATTGTTTCCTATTATCATCATAGGAACAGTCCTCTCCATTCTACAGCAATTCACCGGTATCAATGCCGTACTCTACTACGGTGCTGACATCTTTGAACAGGCGCTTGGATTCGGTAAAGAAGACATCCTGGCCCAGCAAATTTTGCTGGCGACGGTGAACCTGTTGTTTACCTTTATCGCCATGTTCACCGTGGATAAACTCGGAAGAAAGCCGCTTTTGATCATAGGAGGATTCGGAATGCTCGCGGGCTTTCTGTTGATGGGCTTTACGCTTTATTTAAGTGATTACAGTCAGGTAAATTCCGCAGGTTTGCCAACAATCAATTCAACAGAAGGTATCATTTCTCTGGTTGGTATTTTACTCTTCATAGGTTCCTTTGCGATGTCTATGGGCCCTATCGTTTGGGTGTTGCTCTCTGAGATTTTCCCGAACAAGATTCGAAGTACAGCTATGGCGATTGCCGTTGCCGCTCAATGGCTTGCAAATTATTTTGTTTCTCAAACCTTTCCCATCATGGTTGAGAGCGATGCCAACCAGCTGATCATGGATGGCGGAACCTGGAACAACTCTCTGCCGTATTTCATCTTCTCTGGTTTTATCGTTATCATTATCCTGTTTGTTTGGAAATTCATCCCTGAGACGAAAGGAAGAACTCTCGAAGAAATGGAGGCAATTTTCAACAAGAAAAAGAGTTAGAATATAAGGGTTCTTGTGCCTGAATCAAGACAAAATAATGACGACAAATTGCTGTTGGAAAAATAGAACGAATCGCTGGGCCTGGGTTTTGCTTTTCGTTCTCCTGGTGAATCTGAGTTGTAGTGATGACAAAGATTTTGAATCAGAAGGTCGTGAACCAGATACCGGAGAGGTGCCTGATGAAAACCTGTTTCTGCCTTTGATAGAGATTCGCAGCAACGGTCAAATCGTCGATGAACCCAAAGTCCGGTCAACCATGAAGATCACCGAACAGGGCAAGGTCACTTACGATGGCATTGCCGGTATCGAGATTCGTGGTGCCTCATCACAGATGTTCGACAAGAAGTCTTACGGTCTGGAAACCTGGGACGACAATAATGAAGACATCAATGTATCCCTTATGGGCATGCCCGAGGAAGAAGATTGGGTCTTGCACGGTCCGTACAGCGACAAGTCGTTGATGCGCAACAAACTGATTTACGACCTGTCTTCAGACATGGGGCGTTATGCCAGTCGTACGCGCTTTGTAGAGCTCATCCTTAACGGGACCTATAAAGGCGTCTATGTCTTTATGGAAAAGTTGAAAAGGGACAAGGGTCGCATCGATATAGCAAAGCTCAAACCCGAGGAAAATTCAGGAGATGATCTCACCGGGGGCTATATTCTAAAAATTGATAAGATTGCGGGTTCCAATGTCGGAAGTGGGTACAACAACCAGAACTCTTTTGCCTCCCAGGTGCCTCCGCCGCATACGGGCACTGGAGAGATACGATTTCTTTACGAATACCCGGATGCCGAGGATATCAGTTCAGCACAGAAGAACTACATCAAGCAATACGTCCAGGATTTTGAGGAGGCGCTCTCTTCGAATGATTTTAAGGATCCTGAAATGGGTTACAGGGCGTACATTGACGTTGAGAGCTTCATCGATTTCTTCATCCTCAATGAAATTTCGCATAATGTCGATGGCTATCGCCTCAGCACCTTTATGCACAAAGACAAGAACGGCAAGTTGAATATGGGACCCATTTGGGATTTTAATCTCGCTTTCGGGAATGCAGACTATTGTGGAGGGGGTAATACCGACACCTGGGCATATCGATTCAATGAAAGGTGCCCCGGTGATTTTTGGTCGGTTCCTTTCTGGTGGTACAGGCTTCTCGAGGACCCTTATTTTGTAGAAAAGCTCAAAACTCGTTGGTTTGAGTACCGTTCGAATATCTTGTCTGACCCTGCCGTATTAGGAAAGATCTCAGACTACAAGAAGGAGATGCAGGACGTGGATGCGATCGATCGGAACTTTAGCCAATGGGCGATACTCGGTAAGTGGATATGGCCCAATAATTTTGTCGGAACGACCTATGAAGCAGAGCAGATCTATGTCGAAGAATGGATCGTTGACCGGATGAGCTGGCTGGACGGAGCCATTGGAGGTCTGTGATTGTCAAGTTCAAAGATTCAGACTTTAAAAAAGAATGAATCATTGACAAAATAGTATCACTGAAGTCACTCTGCGTTGACTAATTTTGAGGTGCAAGTATCAAGCATTTCAACATTATGTCGGATCAAAATAAACTTTCTTTAAAAGAAAAGCTGGGTTATGCCTTGGGGGATGGTGCAGCGAATATTGCCTGGAGAGGCGTCGCTACCTTTCTCTTTATTTTCTATACAGATGTTTTTGGATTGAGCCCGGTAACGGTAGGGGTTCTTATGCTGGTCGCTCGTTTTAGCGATGGTATCAGCGATGTGGTGATGGGTATCATCGGAGACCGTACCAAATCCAAATATGGAAAATTTCGACCCTGGATTTTATGGACCGCAGTACCGTTGGCAGCCATCCTGTCCCTTTTGTTTACCAGTCCGGATTTAGGCGCAAGTGGAAAGATCGTTTACGCTTATGTAACCTATATCTTCTTTACCCTCATTTACACGGCCAACAACATTCCCTATGGGGCGCTCATGGCCGTGATGACGGGGGATGACAAAGAGAGAACGAGTCTGGGCTCTTTCCGTATGGTCGGGGCTTTTGCCGGGGGAATGTTCGTACAAGGGGCACTCCTTTTTTTCGTAGCCTATTATGGCAATGTGAATCCCAGCATTCAAATCGAGGAGCTGGAGCCTGAGAAATACAGCGTGACGGTTTCTGCTCCACGTGACGTGCACAATGTGAACATCAAAACTGAGGATGGCGTGGCCTTGTTTACATGGGAGATCCCGCTATGCCTGAAGAAGAGAATGCTCCGACCCATGGTAAAAGTTTTTCGATGGAAGCCGATAAGGAATATGTCTTCATCGTTGCGGGGAACCGAATCTGGATCATGGAGAAAATCACCATCATCGACCAGAAAGAGAGGATATAGCAACGCCATGTACTTGATGTCTGTTTTTCTGGCGATATTAATGCTCATTGACCTTCTATACCACAAAAGAGAGAATGCAACCCCCCAAGAACAAAAGAACAATCTAAAAAGCGATTTGGGAGATCTCATTCGAAACCGGCCTGGCTGGTATTATTGGTCATTGGATTTTTTCAATATTTACAATTCGATCAAACAGGGCATCGTGATCATTTACTTTCACCCATTATCTGCATGATCAATTCTTGCCGCCTCGTATCTGATCGCGCTAATGATCGCTTCGGTGGTCGGTGCCATGGCAACTTCTCCTTTAGGGAAGAGCTGGGTAAACGAAACCTCTTTATTTATGCCCTGATATTTTCTGGTGGGGTGAATGCCTTGTTTGCTTTTGTCGGCCCTGAGGATATCGGTGCCATATTCACCATCGGTATTGTTTCAGAATTTGCCTCGGCTATTTTCCCGACCTTTTCTTTGTCATGCTGGGCGATGCTGCCGATTACTCCGAATTCAAAAATGGCCGAGGGCAACCGGACTCATTTATTCCGCGGGTTCGTTTGCGACAAAGTTCGGGGGAGGAATTGCGGGTGCGATAATCGGTCTGGTCTTGGGGCATTTCGATTACAACGGCCAGGATGCCGAATCGATACAGGGAGCTGTTCCCGGGATCAAGATGCTGATGAGCTGGGTGCCTGCATTATCACTGTTTGCGGCAGCGGATTAATGTTCTTTTACCCGTTGACCCAAAAGAAACTGGATGAGATCACAACTGGAGTTAAACAACGAAGGCTTCAAGAATAAAGCTGCTGAAATATAAGCTGTAAACAATTTCAATAGAAATAATTTACATGAAATACGGACATTTTGATGATAAGAATAGGGAGTATGTAATTACGAATCCCAAAACCCCATACCCCTGGATCAATTATCTTGGGAATGAGGATTTCTTTTCCTTAACCTCCAATACAGGAGGGGGATATACTTTTTATAAAGATGCAAAATTTAGACGAGTTAACGCGTTATCGATACAACAATGTCCCAGTAGACGATGGAGGAAAGTACTTTTACATAAAAGACGGAGACACCATTTGGTCCCCGGGCTGGAAACCGATGAAGACCCCTTTGGACAGTTATGAATGCGCCATGGCATGAGCTATACCCAAATTCAAAAGTGCAAAGAATGGCGTTGAGGCCAAGATCCTGCAATTCATTCCTTTAGGATTTTGGGGGGAGATTCCAAAAAGTCTCAATTGAACAATACACACTTCAGAAACAAAAAAGACTTGAAGATTGTTCTCCTTTATAGAGTGGTGCCTTTGGAATGCAGAGGACGACATGACCAATTTCCAGCGCAACTTTTCAGACGGGGGAGGTGGAAATCGAGGATTCAGCGATTTACCATAAAACAGAATTCAAGGAACGACGGAACCACTATGCTTTTTATTCGGTGAATGCACCGATTAGAGGTTATGATACCGATAGGGAATCGTTCATTGGGTCTATACAATGGCTTTGACAACCCCGATGTCGGTGAAGCAGGGGGCTCCCAAAAATACTGTGGCTCATGGATGGTCGCCCATTGCATCCCACTATATCGAGATCGAATTGCAACCGGGGAGTCGCAAAGCGAATTTATTTTTATGCTTGGGATATGTAGAGGTCGACGAGGACGAGAAATGGGAAAGCAAAGCGGTGATCAATAAAAAGCCGGCCAAGACCGATGATCGCAAAATATGATACCGTTGAAAAGATCAGATAAGGCCTATCACAGAATTTCGTGACTATTGGGATAGATCTGTTGGGCAAAATCAATATTGAATTCAGATGACGAACGTTTCGATCGAATGGTCAATATCTGGAACCAGTACCAATGCATGGTCACCTTCAACATGTCGCGTTCGGCTTCTTTTTTTGAATCGGGTATTGGACGTGGTATGGGCTTCAGGGACTCCAATCAGGATTTGATTGGGTTTGTACATCAAATTCCGGAAAGGGCCAGGGAACGAATCTTCGATATCGCATCGACGCAATTTGAGGATGGATCATGCTATCACCAATACCAGCCCCTGACCAAAAAGGGAAATTCGGCTATAGGTGGTGATTTTAATGACGACCCATTCTGGTTGATTCTTTCCACAACGGAATATATCAAGGAAACCGGGGATTTTTCCCTATTGGATGAAATGGTACCGTTTGACAATGATGTCTCCAGGGCCAAACCGCATTTTGAACATTTAAAAGCCTCTTTTTACCATGTGGTGAATAATTTGGGCCCCCATGGCCTGCCACTTATCGGTCGTGCCGATTGGAACGATTGTTTCAATTTGAATTGTTTTTCGGATGATCCCAATGAGTCTTTTCAAACCACAGGAAACAAAAAAGGCGAAACAGCCGAGTCCTTGATGATCGCCGGACTTTTTGTGGTCTATGGAAAGGAATATGTAAAACTTTGTAAGCGCAATTGGAAAGGATACCGAAGCCCAGGAAGCCGAAAAGCATGTGAATGCAATGATCGAAGCTGTAAAAAAAGACGGCTGGGACGGCGATTGGTATTTACGGGCCTATGATTATTCGGTAAGAAAATCGGGTCGAATGAAAATGAGGAAGGTAAGATCTTTATAGAGTCCCAAGGTTGGTGTTCCATGGCGGAAATTGGTAAGGAAGAGGGCATGGTTGAAAAATCGCTGAATGCGGTAAAAGAGCATTTGGACTGTGAATATGGCATTGTTTTGAATAGTCCCGGCATTTACCAAATACTATATCGAATACGGGGAGATTTCGACCTATCCCGGCCGGGTATAAGGAAAATGGGGGTATCTTCTGCCATAACAATCCCTGGATCATGATCGGGGAGACCTTATTGGGTAGGGGAGACCAGGCGTATGAGTATTATACCAAAATAGCCCCGAGTTTTCTGGAAGACATTTCGGAACTGCATAAGGTAGAGCCTTATGTGTATTGCCAAATGATCGCGGGCAAGGAAGCTTTTAAACCGGGTGAGGCCAAAAACTCCTGGTTATCGGGTACCGCTTCCTGGAATTTCTTTGCGATTACCCAATACATTTTGGGCGTAAAAACGGATTATGATGGACTGGTTATCGATCCTTGCATACCCTCCAAATGGGATGGATTTAAAATGAGCAGGGAATTCAGGGGTGCGACCTATAAAATAGAGGTGGAAAACCCTTCGCATATCAGCAAAGGAGTTTCTGAAACCTGGGTCAACGGCGAGAAAATCAATTCAAATCTAATTCCACTTTTAGAAAAAGGTAAGGAGCACAGCGTCAAAATAATTATGGGATAAAAGACCTGTTTTTTTACCGGATGGAGGCTCCTGTTGGCTTAAGTCAGCGGGAGTTTTTTCCATCAAAGAACTCTTTCATGCCAGACGAACTCACGTCGAAACTCACTGGGCGTGCAATTCTTGGCCTTTTTAAAGACCCGGTTGAAGTTGGCAATGTTGTTGAATCCACAGTCGAAGCTGATCTCACTGATGCTCTTTTCAGTTTCAATGAGCCAACGGGTAGCGTAACTGATGCGTGTGTCGTTCACGTAATTGATAAAGGTCTTTCCAGTGCGACTCTTGATGAATCGATTGAAGGAAACCGGACTCATGTTGACCAGTTCAGAGATCTCGTTCAAAGGGATCTTTCGGTGAAAATTTTCCTGTATGAATTCATATACCCTTTTGATGCTCTCACTGTTCTGGAAATCGTGTAACTCAGAAGCCTGGGTCGAGAGCAAGGTTTGATGTTCGGATGAGGCGAGCTCATTCAGGATGGAGACAAATTCCAAAAAGTATTGGACCCCGTTGAGCTTGGGCAGCGTCATAAGACGTGGCATGATCTTCAAGGTAGATTCCTCTGAGAACAGGATGCCGTGTTTGGACCGGTTGAACATGTCCCGAATACCTTTGAAGATGCGCCTTGAGAGCATCTTGTCGTCAAGAAGATCTTGCTGTATGTGCACCGTTATCTCGTAAATCTCCTTGCAGGCACAATTGTGAAGCTCCCAACCGTGAACCAGGTTGGGTCCGACCAGAACGAGTTCGATGTCAGAGATCTCCTCGGAATGGTCTCCGACAATTCGTCGAACGCCTTTGCCCCGGTAGATAAAATTCAATTCGTATTCGGGGTGAAAATGCACAGGGAAATCAAAATCGTCCTTTACACGCTCAAAGACCAGGAAGCTGTCTTCCGGGCTCAGTTGGGTGATCTCTCTATGTACTTCGCTCCGCATCGTTTAGAATCACATCAAAAAATGACAAAATAGTATCAGGAATGTGATACTATGTTCAAATATATCGAAAAAGAAGCAAAATTAGGGCCCAAACTTCGTTCTTTGTCAATTTGGGCCCTGTATGAATGATAGTATTTTGTCAGGCTTAGAATTTTGTCAGGATCAGTTCATCTGATGGATGCGAGCTTCTCCGATAACCAAACCTTTGTTGACCGTTGGGTTCCCTTTGTAGTGCACCGAGGCTTCACCGTAAGCGGTAACCTTAAGATCATCTGAAACCGCCAATCTTACCCGTCCTTCGCCATATGCCGTGATTTTGGCTGAGGTGTTGTTCACCCCTAAGGTGTTGACTTCGCTTTCGCCATAGGAAACAATCTTCTGCCTTTGAGCTCTGCCCTGTTCCACTTCGAGGTATCCTTCTCCGTAAAGCGTTACATTGAACTCGTCAAGGTCCATGTCAGAAACATACACCTTGGGTTCACCATATATTTTTAATTTGAATTCATCGCCGGTGAGCTTGCTGTTGAGTTTATGAGTCTCTTCTCCTCGAAGAGAAATCAAATCCACGTCTGTATAATATACCTTGGCTGAAACGATGGTACCGTCGTAAATCGCGTGCTTGCCTTTATAGTCATCGGTCTGTACTTTTTTCGACTTGGTGTAGACCTTTGAGTCATCGAGATAAATATGAAGGGTTTTTCCCTTGACCTCCACGTTGAGCTTGTCATATCCAACGTCAATGTTTCTCGATCACTACGGATTGGGTTTCGGCTTTTTCAAAGACGACCTCAATATGAGGACTTACGATGACTTCCTCGAAGGATTTTACGTCATAAGTTTTCGACTGGGCCATTGTCAGGTTGATTCCGACAAACATGGCGCACAGTACAAGCGTTGATTGGATGGTTCGTTTCATGGGGTTCTGATTTTGCGTGATTAAGTTCTTATTCTCCATTTTCTATCTCATGCCGTGTCGCATGTTCAAAGATAAGGACTGGCCCTTCAGTTTGATGTTACAGTATTGCCAAAAAAAAAGTGAGAATATTCCAGAGACTTATTTCGTAGTCATCGATTGAACTCCTTTCCAATCATCTTCAATTTCCTGGGTGATAAGATGGGCTGCCCGGTTTAAAAAGAGTTTGGCGGTCAGGTCTGCGGTTCTTTTTGAAAATCTGTTGGAAGGTAACGGCAGCCATGGCGAATTCTTTTTTAAAGTAGAGTTCCATCCCTTGTCAAAGGTTTTCAGGGTTTTTAGCTTATGATTCAAAAGAGTAGTGATCCCCATTAATACACTCGTATAGTTCAATGGGTTTTTGTTTACCTATGACTTTAACCGGTCCTAAATATCTGAAATCAAACTCATCGGCATGACTGAGTTTTTGTAGACATTTATCAGTCATCAAGATCGAAGTGCCAAAGTGCTTTGACAAGACCTTCAATACGTGATGCTGTGTTTACTGTATCTGAAATAATAGCAGCATCTAAACGTTCAACGTCTCCTGTAATTCCCATGATAAGATCGCCATTTTGCATACCGATTCCGATTTTGACCGGGGATCTGCCTTTTTCGCATTCGATCGCGATTATAATCTTCCAGGGCACGTGCATCTCAACGGAGGCCCTAAGCGCGTTTTGAGACCCTCCCGGGAAAAGAGCCATAAAACCATCACCCAAATATTGCATGATAAAGCCCATTTTTTCGATGATGGGCCCCATCTTTTTATTAAAGGAATTGATAAAAAGAAAATTATCTTTAGGGCTAAGGTTTTCAGAGATCGGTGAATCCCTGATGTCCACGAAGATGACCGAAACCTCTTTCTCTGCCAGATCTCCAAGAGAAACTTCTGTAAGTCGGTTTTTACCCAAGGACCGAATGAATTCCGTTGGAACAAATTTTTGACTGACCTGATGAATAGATTTGATGGCATGTTCTCTTTCCTGTGCCTCTTTAAGTCCTTTTTGATACAATTGTGCACTTTCAATGGCAACGGCCGATTGCAAGGAGATGGTAGTAAGTAACTTTAATTCGCGGCATTGAATTCTTTTTCGCTGCATGACCCAAATCACCATTCCCATGGTGCGGTTTTTCACCTTTAATGGTGCATACATCATAGCTCTCAAATGTTTTAACGCAGGGTTGGCCGATTCTTTCGTGGGGTCACAATCGACGATGTACCTCTTTTGATAAGTTCTTTGAGCAAGTGATTTTGTTCAGCGATATTTTTTTCTCGGGATCTCGATCTTCTCCAAAAGCGGCTAAGTATAACAACTCATCGGTGTCGGCATGATGCATTAAAAACATGCCATGAGTGGAGTCAATAATTTGTGAGGCCTCTGTAAGTGCCATTTCAGCAATGGCATTTTCTTCGATTTTTCAGCAAGTTTTTCACTGAAATCGTAAATCATATTGATTTCACGATATAATCCAAGAACCTCGTTGCCGATTTTTTTTTTTCGATATCCTTTGAAACCAGCGCGTTGAATCAATTCAGCTGCTCAGTTCACCTTTTTCATGGTTGTAATAGAAAGGCATACTCGATGTCATTATCTGAAATAGGGGGTATCGCATGTGCAAAATGTGACGTGGTCACCCCATAAAGATTTTTTCCTGAACATCGGCGATACTGAATTCGATCTTTAATTCTCAGCATAGGTTTTTCAGGAGCCTGTTGGTTTTCGCATCTTTTAAAATGCGCCTTAAGCGCTCTTTGTTGTTTCTTATTTTTTTATCGGGGGTAGTCATGTTTATCTTTTGAGTACTTCTTCAGCAATCGAAAGCATTTCATCAGGGTCAAAAGGTTTGGTCATATACCTGTCGGCACCCATTTCCAATCCTTTTTGACGGTCTACCTCCTGGCCCTTTGGCCGTAAGAAAGATGATATAGATATCAGAGAGTTTGAGTTCTTTTTTAACCTTATAACAAACTTCCATGCCGTTCATTTTTGGCATCATCACGTCAAGGAAAACAAGGTTGGGTTTTTCTTTTTGGATCAATTCCAGGGCCTGTTCCCCATTTTCGGCAAAGAGCAAGCTCCACACCTTCATCTTCAAGATCTTCCAGGGTCTGCTCAATGAGCATTCGAATGTGATGACTCGTCGTCAACGATCAATAGTTTTTGTCCCATGTATAAGTTTTGATTTTTAGTGTTCTTCGTATATTTCTGTTTATCTCGATAAATGAAAAACATGGTGTTTTCCATTCCTTTTTGAACCTTTGAGATCTTTAATCATCTTTTGGTCTGCACTTGTAGTACTGAATTCAGCATGATAATATCAGGTTTCGATTCAGTGGCTTTTTCAAAAGATTTTTCTGATTGCTTTCCATCACCTTATAACCTCTGGCATTTAGTACATCTGAAAGCGTTTTCACTGCTGAAGTGTCGTCGTCTACGACCAACACCTTCTTTTTAGAAACGCCTTGCTCCAAAAGCTCATCGACTTCATGAAACAATTGTTCAGTATTAATGGGCTTGGTAAGGTATCGATCAACACCAATTTGCAAACCTCGTTCTTTATCCTGAACAATAGATAATATGATGATTGGAATATCCATGGTTGCAGGATCATTCTTAAGAACGGCAGCTACATCAAAGCCGTTTATTTCCGGCATCATGACATCTAGAATGATAAGGTCAGGTTTTGAAAGGCGCACCATATCAAGGGCTGCCTTGCCATTCGCGGCTTCTTTTACCTGATAACCAGCTTCTCCTAATTCCTGTCTTAAAAGGAGCTGATGGGTGTATCATCATCAACAACCAAAATCGTTGGAACGCTTTCTTCACGTTGGTCAAAGAAGAATGCTTGATCTGTTTTTTCAAGCTTTTAAGAATTCTTTCCAGTTGAATAGGTTTCTCAGGCTTTTCTCCCATGATTGGCATGGTGAAAAAGAATGAGCTCCCTACACCAATGTTCACTTTTCATCCAGATAATACCGCCGTGATGTTCTATAATCTCTCGGCAAATGGAAACCAAGACCGGTTCCTTTGGGTTTATCTGTAAGGGTATCCCCGGCTTGACGAAATCGTTCGAAGATTTTGTGCCTGTCTTCTTCGGCGATCCCGATTCCTGTATCCTGTACTTCGACCATGATCTGTCCATTATCGAGAAAAGCTTCAATGGTTACTTTTCCTTTATCGGTGAATTTAACAGCATTGGACAGAAATTGATCACCACCTGAATGAGTTTGTCTTCATCTGCCTGAATCATACGGAAGGTCAGCCGAAATATTCTTTACCAATTTTAATCCTTTTTCATCAAATAGGGCAGAGGTACTGGCAATGGCGCTGCTGATGACATCCTGAAGAAATACGGACGCATATGCCATTCCATTCTTCCCGATTCTATTTTGGCCAGATCAAGTACATCATTGATCAGGTTGGTCAGCCGTTCACCTTCAGAAACAACAACATTGAAATTTTCACTTACCTGTTTCATGGTGCGCTTGATCTTCTGATCGTCAACGGTCACAGCCGGAAAATTTTATCTTCCAAGCTTTTCCGGATGATTTTCGCAAAACCTAAAACCGAAGTTAGTGGTGTTCTAAGTTCATGACTTACTGTAGACAGGAAAGCTGATTTGGCCTCGTTGGCATCTTCTGCTTTGGCTTTGGCTTCTTTGGCTTCTTCGTATAATTCAGCATTGTGCAACGCCACACCTACATTAATGGCGATAGTACTAAGAAGTCTTTTGTCTTCTTCATTGAACCGGCTGGCCTGTTTGGTGCTCTGTACGCTCAACACCCCGATAATTTTATCTTCGACAGGAATGGGAACACCGAGATAGGAGATGGCTCTTTTACCGGTTTGTTCCACGCCAATTTTGTCATAGTTGGCTATGATATCCTTATCGTCATTGATGAACAAGGACTCTCCGGTCTTGATGATATTGGAGGTAGACCCTTCTCCAAATTTCATCGGTGGCATGTAGTCCCCATCCTGATACGGGAAATTGATGAAATCCTTGTCGGCGTCCAAAAGAGCCAAATATGTAATATCAGAATTGAAGACATTTTTCATTTCATTGCCAACCATCTTGATCAGTTCACTCAACTCCAGTTTCTGTGTCAATGCCTGGCTCACCTGGTTGACGGTGGCCAGTTCATTCAAACGCTGACTCGCCTCCCGCGGTGCGTTCTTCAACTTTTTCTTCCAGTACCTTCCGTTGTTTGACGAGTATTCGGGTTCGGGATCGAACAATGGCATAGACCAGAAGGAGGAAGCCCAGTACATAGAAAGCATAGGCCCACCAGGTTTTATACCAGGGTGGTATAATGCTAAATGAAATTGAAGCTTCGTCAGTAACGTCTCCATATAGGTTTTGGGCCTGGGTTTTAAACGTATAGTTACCTGGAGATAGATTGATGTACTCCCGATTTGTTTGTTTCGTCCAATCAGACCACTTGCTGTCAAACCCTTCCATTTGAGTTCTGTAAAGAACTTGATTCTGAGCGATGAATAGGGGAGCAGCATAATTTATATTGACCGTATTCATATCATACGGGATTTTCAAATTTTCCTGGAACCGGATATTTCCTGCGTATAATATGGAGTCTCCTGCAATAGTTACGTTTCTTATTTCCGTGTTAAAGTTCGGTATTGTTGCTTTCTCAAGCTTTCCTTCGTATCGAATCACCCCATCAGGCCCATTCATCCATACGACTTGGGAACCATCAGCTCTAGGTTCTTCCGGATAAAAATCCCATATCTGGGTATTTTTCAAGTCCTTAAAAGTGGAGAGATTCATTTGATAGGTTCCATTTTCATCTTTTTGGCTAACAATAACCTCACCTGCCACTCTAAACCAAATTTTTCCTTCGGAATCTTTAACTGGAGGTGTGAGACCTTGACCTTCACCGCCTACCAAATTCATATAATAGAATTCTTTCTCCTCAAATTTTTTATCTTCTTTGTTGTAGAGATACCCCTTGGTCGAATCACCTTCACCAGAGAAAAAATGAACTTCTTCGTCATGTTTCCAAAAACCAATATCCTCATCAGGCAATCCGCTGTTGGAATCAAATTGAATAGCTTGAGAATCCTTAAAGCTCAATTTTCCGTCTATCACTTTAGGTATTAGCAACTCGACTTTTGTGTCATTCACAGTTCCCATCCAACATGAGCCATCATCATTCTCAATAAAATTGCCGAAAGTACCTAGCAGCAATTCATTGGTAGAGTCTTCGACTTCAAATTGATCTTTCAGGTCATTGAAGTAGAAGCTTGTTATTCCTTGGCTATGTATAGCATACACTCTTTTGTCATCTATTTTTGATTGAACTAATCGACTGACTCGTAGGTCGTAATTGATACTTTCCTTCACGTATTTCCATTTCTTGCCCATCAATTCGATCAAGCCCATTCCAGCTGTACCGGCGAAAAGTCTGCCCTTGTATTCAAAAAAAGTTCTGGATTGACCCGTAGTGCCCTCGATTGGGGTGACTTTCGCATCACCCAATTCATAGCTATAAAGACCATTATTGGTTCCAAAATAATAGATGTCATTAAACTTGTGTACCTGAAAGATCACATTTGTGGAGAACCCCATGTTCGTGTCTAAAACTGTGAGCGTAGAATTCAGATTTACCGATGAAATACCATTAAATAGCATCAGCCACAGTACATTTCGGGAATCGACATATGCAAAATCTACAGCTCCATCTTGCAAGCCATTGGCGGCTATGTATTTTTGTATCAGCTTCCCCTCGTGATTCATCATATAGGCCCCATCACTAAATGTGTTTATAACATAGTTTCCATTGTCAAGGGCTACTCCAGGGATATACATTGAATTATTGACCAAATCGTCAATTTCGGTTTTGAAAGGTGTAAAAGAAGACCCATCAAAAAGGGAAAATCCTTCCAACCTTGTTCCAATGAGAATATTTTTTTCATCGTGGGGAAGAATCGTATAAATTCTTTTGTCCGCAAATTGCTCTCCTCCAGGCACTAATTCAAACGTGTCATCATCGGTCAGATAACAAAGGCCCTTGTTCCAAATTCGTATGTAATATGTGTCATGCACGATGTTGCCAACATGCAAACCATTCTCGGACTCAATAATTTTAAAACTCTCCCCATCCCAGCAGTACAATCTATACTCAGTTCGAAAAATAATTCTTCCTTCATAAAAGTCAATTTCCCATACATCCTCAAAGAATTTGTATTCTTCGGGTACTTTATCTACCAAGGACACATAAACTATTTCACCATTTTCTTTGGTTTCTAAATATCCAAATTCTCCGCCGCCTCCAACAAAAATGGTTCCTTTGTCATCTTTCGCCAGGCTCCTTGATCCACCTGGTATCTCAATTCGATTCCAAGTCACGCCATCGAATTGCAATACTCCAACTCCATTGGCGAAATACATAACTCCATTCTCATCCTCAACGGCCCACCAACTGGCAGGTCCGCCTTTGAAATCCTGATAACGATAATTAGTGATTAGCGGTCGTCCCACCTGTTCTTGCGATAGAATCGGCGATGAGAAAAATAGCAGGATGATAGCTGAAATTAGGACATAAAAATTCCTCGAAGGGGAGTGATGATTAAGGCGTGTCATAGTTGGTCAATTGATAGGATCGATGTCAAATCCGGATTAGATTCGTCCTAAAATACAAAAAATAATCATTTAGTCACTGAGAATTAGCAATATAGGGGGATTGTTCAATTAATGGGTGTCAAATTGCCTGAATGATGGAACAATTCACGAACATCAAATCATCTGGAATGCTCAAGATTTTAGTCTTATTTTTGCCGGATGTTAAAAGTGCGAAACCTTTCATTTTCCTATACACCCGAGATCCCTGTTTTGAAGGGAATAAACTTTGATCTGAATCCGGGTGCTCATCTCTGTGTCATGGGGGAGAGTGGTTGTGGAAAATCCACCTTGTTGAAGGCGCTTTATGGGCTTTTCGATCTAGATAAAGGTGAGATTACCTGGAAAGAGCAACAGGTTCTGGGTCCTGCCTATAACCTGGTTCCGGGAATGTCCTTTTTTAAATACGTCGCCCAGGAGAACGATCTGATGCCATTCACATCGGTGGCTGATAATGTTTCCAAATACCTGTCGCGAATCGACATGGAGGCCTCGGAAAAGAGAACTGAAGAGTTGCTCGAGGTCATCGGGATGTCTGATTTTGCCGATACGAAAGTGAAAAACCTCAGTGGAGGTCAGAAACAGCGGGTAGCCCTGGCAAGAGCCCTGGCTTTGAACCCAGAGCTATTGTTGCTTGACGAGCCCTTCAGCCAGGTCGACAATTTTAAGAAAAACACACTGCGAAGGACCTTGTTCAGATACCTCAGGGAGCACAACATAGCCTGCATTGTCGCAACGCATGACAGCGACGACGCTTTGTCTTTTTCAGATCGAATGGTCGTATTGAAAGAGAATCGATTGCACGCCTTTGGGAGTCCGTCTGAACTTTTTAGGAATCCACCAGATAAATATGTGGCTTCCCTGTTCGACGACGTGAACGAGGTTGAAGCAAAAGGCAAGAAATCCCTGCTTTATCCAGATCAGATCAGAATTGTGGAAAACTCGAAAGATAAGGCCAAAGTTCTGCGTTCTTATTATAAAGGTACACACTGGCTGATCGAAATGAAATTTCAAGAACGGGTGATCTTTGTCAATCACGTAAAAGATGTCGCTCCTGAAAAAGAGGTCTCTCTGGAGTTTCAGGCCGTCTAAATCGCCAACAGCACAATGCTCAGATATTGATCCAGTAGGTGACTTTTAAATTGATGGATCGATAGCGCGGAGAAACCGGATCGATATAATAGTTGTCATTATAAACCAGGAATAGATCGGAGAGAGGTGCAAAGCGCCACTGGAGCCTTGAATTGATACCCAAATTCTCTCTTTGATTGCTGTATTGGATCAAAGTAGACCAAAACAGTGACTTGTTGAAAGTGATCTCGACACGTGGGCTCAAGAGCCAGATATCGGCGTCGGAGTACGGGTCTGGCAGACGGATGCCATCATAATTGAGTGCCAGGCTTACCTGGGCCCAGGGTTGGAAGCGCAAGGCGACCTCGGCCCCCATGGAAAAAATGTTTCCGTTGAAGAACTGTCCGGCGGTAACGGAGCCTTCATAAGTAAGGCGATTCGTAGAATTGGAGGAATATTCAGCCGTAAGCTGGTTGAATGTATAATCCGTATCCGCAGGTAGGGGAACCGCATCATCGACTCCGGTTGGGTCGAATTCTTCTGTAAGATAAATGTAGTTGTAGGCTGCTCCCGCCGATGCGGATGATCTGTCGTCAAAGTCAGCCTCCCACCTCAGGCGAAAGAGCCGATCGGTGTTCTGATAATCCAGCATGGGCCTCCAATAGTTGATGGCCAGGAAATTGACCGCGTGCCTTGTTATTTTGCTCCTTTTCGGATAGAATTTCTTCTCTCCGAATATGCCGTGTTTCAAAATGTCATTTCGGGGCACAAAACCGAGGTCTGCCCGAAATTCCTCATCCACAAAAGTGAGATCTGTCACAAATGTGTAATCCCGGGTATTGTATTCGATCTGAGCCTGGGTTGAAAAATTCCCGTCGCTGTCTCCGGGTTGAAATGACTTGTTGACATAAAACTTGCCATTCCACACATTATTTGCCGAGGCCAGGTTGTATTCGGCTCCAATGACGCGGTTGAACTCATCCTCATCATCCAGAAAATCGTAATCCTGAAAAGTCTGGCGATTTATGAAGAACACACCGATATTAGAGCGGCTGAAGACCTTGCGTTGCAAGACAAACATCATGTTGTTGTTCGATGGAATCTCATTGGGGATGTCTTCATCCGTTTGTATGTTTAGAAAGCCGAGTCGCCAATCTTCATTCAGTTTTCCGCTGAGTCTCACTCCCGCCAAAATTGGGTTTTCAATGGTGTTGTCTTCTGTATCAGTAGCCAACCCAATTCTGCGAGAAAAGAAGGGCCGGGCTTCGCTGTAGGTATTTCCAAAACTGGCAAAAAGGTCAATATTATCGATGAAAAATTGCCTCTTCTCAGGAAGTCGCAATTCGAAGCGAGTAAGGTTGGTGAAAATATCATCGACTTCGACATTGGAAAAATCCGGATTGATGGTAATGTCGAGGTTCATTCCATTTCCAATGGAAACCTTTGCATCTCCGCCGACCTTGTATCGCAGATCATTTTGGGCCGTTTCAAAATCCCTCTCGGCTATGGTGTTGATATAGGGAATCAAGCTGAAAGGGGTTCGTGATTTGCCCAACGGTCTGTCAAATTCGAGCTCCCCCATAAATGCGAGGCTTGAAAGTCTTTGGTTCTGAGGCACCCGGGCCGAACTGCTCTGCTCGTTGGTCTGCACGTTCCAGCGAAAGGCCCTGAATCTCCAGGTTGTATCACCTTCGACGAATTTCAGGGAAGTAAAGGGAATGGCCATCTCAATGACATAGCGGTCGTCGTACTTTTGGCTCTCGCCCTGCCATTTGATGTCCCAGGTCCTGTTGAAATTGCTTCCACCATCTGAAATCTGACCTTCTCTTCGAACACCATAAGGAGTGACCCCAAAGAAAAAAGCATTTGTACCGTCTTTGAACGTATCGAACATAATGGTTACGTTGTCGTTACGGGTGCCAAAATAATCCCTTCGCAAGGAGGATACTACATAATCAGGTCCGGAGGAATACGCCGTGATGCCCACATACAGGGTGGTTTCATCAAAGAGGATCTTGATTTCAGTCTGATATTCGGCCTTGAGGGAGTCTGTCGGAAAGTATTGCCAGAATTCTTCAGTAACCTCTGCAGATTCCCAGACGGGTTCGTCGAATTTACCATCCACTGTGATGGGATAATCTATATAAGTCGCTCGTGTTTTTCCGGATGTAATCTGGGCATGAAGTGAAGTGGTCCAGACTATGGTAAAAAGGCAGACAAGCAGACTTAGCTGCAAGTAATTGCTAAACTTTTCGTTTTTGCTCATCCCACAATTTGAGTAGATCCCCGATCATCACAAATTTCAATCATTTTGGGCAATTGGTCTCTAACAATTCAAACGTTTTTAGATTATTTTAACCCATAGGGGTGCAAATATAATCCTGACATTCTATAGTTTTTTTTGTAACTTTCTATCCTTAAGATCGATTCATAATTAATCCTTGCTCATATTTTATGAAAAAAAAGAAAGAAAAAGCGGGTTCGGGTTCCTCCAAAGGCATAAGCAGACGTGGTTTTTTAAGGGGAGCCGGATTATCAACCGCCGGAAGTGTATTATTGACCTCAGAAGTATTCGCCTTTGAGTACGAAGAAGAAAAAGGAACAGAGCTCGGGCCAGATGCCACGACTATTCAGATGAAGGTGAATGGCAGGATGTGGTCGTTGAGCGTTGAGCCAAGAACCACCCTGGCTTCTGCCCTCAGGGATCGCCTGGAACTCACTGGCACAAAAGTTGTTTGTGACCGGGGTTCTTGTTCAGCGTGCACGGTTTATGTAGACGGAAAACCTGTTAATTCCTGTATGATGTCTGTTTTCGATGTGGGTGACAAAGAAGTGACCACAATTGAAGGAATTGCAAAAAACGGGAATCTGCATCCCGTTCAGGAGGCCTTTATTGAGCATGACGCCTCACAGTGTGGATATTGCACGCCCGGAATGGTGATGTCCTGCGCACACCTCCTGGATCACAACAGCAACCCCACTTTGGAAGATGTTAAAGACGCCACGCGAGGCAACCTCTGCCGCTGTGGTACTTATCCCCATGTGTTTAAGGCGACATTAGACGCAGCAAAAAAACTAAGTTAGGATGGATACAAGAAAAGAGAAATTTCCGCACGGCATTCCTGGTCATAACCTGGGTGAGATAGAACGTGAAATTCCAATAAATGAGCCGCCAGCCTGGCCGGTGAATGACAAGCTCAAAAAGATTGGCAAGAGAGTAAGACGTTTGGACGCCCACGACAAGGTGACCGGAAAGGCAAAATATACCTCCGATATGAAGTTGCCTGGTATGCTCTATGCAAAGATGCTTCGTTCGACCGTTCCTCACGCTGAGATCAGGTCGATCGATATCTCGAAAGCGGCAAGTCTGCCCGGGGTTTACGCCATTCATCTTATTCAAAACAAAGACAAGGAAGGAGAGAATAAAGAGGAAGGAAAATATCCTTCGGTCAAATATGTAGGCCAACCTCTTGGAGGGGTTGCCGCGAAAAGCCTGGATATTGCCAGGGACGCGATATCAATGATACAGGTCAATTACGATACGAAACCCTTCGTGATTGACGTGGAAGAGGCTATGAAGGCCGATGCTCCAATTGTATTTGAACAGCCTATCGAACAGCAGTCGGATGGTGGTGATGTTGGAGAAACGCACGATGGAAGCAAAGGAGAAGGAAACGTAAGAGGTCCTTCAACGAGCAGTTTCTTTGGGGGCCCCAGAGGAGATCTGGATAAAGGATTCGGCGAAGCTGATGTTGTCGTTGAAAGAACCTATCGCACCCAGGTGCATACCCACATGCCCCTTGAAACACATGGCGTTGTCGTAGACTGGCGACCCGATCTCATGACCATTTACGCATCGACTCAGAATACGAACAATGTTCGAAATGAAATGGCCAGCATCTTCAATCTTCCCAAGAGCAAGGTTCGCGTCATATGCGAGTTTATGGGAGGCGGATTTGGAGCCAAGCACAGTGCAGGCAGTTTTGGGCCTATGGCAGCTAACCTGGCCAAAAAGACGGGTCGACCCGTATGGCTTATGCTCGACAGGCAGGAAGAGCACCTGGCTGAAGGCAACCGCCCCAGTTCGATACAATATTTGAAAATAGGGGCCAAAAAAGACGGAAGCCTGACGTCCATCCAACAAAGATCGCATGGAACGGCAGGAGTTGGTCTCGGTGCCGGCGTTGGACGTATTGCCCAGGTCATGTACAGCTGTCCCAATTTTGCAACGGAGCAATACGATGTATTGACACATGCAGGGCCGGGAGCAGCCTGGCGGGCCCCCGGAAATGTCCAGGGTGCTTTCGGTTTAGAGCAGGCCATCGATGAACTGGCTGAAAAGCTTGGGATGGATCCTCTGGAATTCAGAGATAAGATTGACAAGAGCGAGGTAAGAAAAGTAGAACGTCAACGAGGCGCCGAAAAGTTTGACTGGTCAAGGCGAAAAGCCGCAGGTAGCGGCGAAGGCGCCGTCCGGAAAGGATACGGTGTAGGTCAGTCTACCTGGCCACGATTCGTAACCCTCGATTCTTCGGTTGAGATCAAAATACACAATGACGGTGGCGTTGAAGTCCGTTCGAGCGTTCAGGACATCGGAACGGGGACGAAAACTATTCTCGCCCAGGTTGTCGCGGAAGAATTGGGTCTTGAGGTCACAGACATTCGAGTGAATATTGGCGATACCTTCTTCCCGGTAGGACCCGGTTCGGGAGGTAGCGTTGTTACCGGATCGATCACTCCACCAACACGTAATGCCGCATTTGAGGCCAAAAAGGAGCTTCTGATGATGGTGGCGAAAAAATGGGAGACAGAATCCGATCAATTGATATTGGCCGATGGTCATGTGACTCATAAATCAGATGCCGAAAAGAAGATGACCTTCAAGGAAGCAACCAAACTCATGCGTACCAGCCAGATCAGCAAGGTGGCAAGTCGTTCAGACGACTATGAAGGATTCCAGCAACCCTGGGGTCTTGCCTACGGGGATCTCGGTTCGGTTCAGTTTGCAGAAGTCACTGTAAATACCGAGACAGGTTTTGTCAAAGTGGATAAAGTTGTGGCGGCTCATAGTTGCGGGCGACCGCTGAACATCGGTCAGCTGGAGAGCCAGATCAATGGAGGAGTCATACAGGGCGTTTCCTATGCACTGTATGAAAACAGGGTGATGGACAAGGGTACCGGTCATATGATGAATGCCAATGTGGACCAGTACAAAACTCCTTTCTCTATGGAGATCCCGGAGATTGAGAGTTTGATCATCGAAGAGTATTCGGCCCGGTCCTCGACAGATGCCTATGGAATTGGGGAACCGGCAAACATTGCTACGGCTGCGGCCATTGCCAATGCAGTTTACAATGCTATTGGAGTCAGGATCTATGAGATCCCGATCACTCCGGCAAGTATATTAGAAGCACTTAATAAAGTAGATCAGAAGGCTTGATTCGTTTGAGTCGTATTTATAAATCAGAAAGACATGAATAAATTTAGTTGGTACGAAGCGAAGTCGGTAGAGGACGCTCTAGAAAAGGTCAACTCGACTGTATCTGAACAGCTCTATGGGGCCACCTCGGATGCAGCCGTATTTAAATCAGGGGGAGTTGATGTGCTCGACTGGGTCAAAGAAGGACTGCTGAAGCCTCAAACGATCGTCAATATCCGAAATATTCCAGGTTTGGATAGAATCAACATGGATGCGAAGAAAGGTCTTCGCATCGGTGCGAATGTTACTCTTTCGGAATTGGCGAGTGATCCTCAAATCAAAGAGAATTACCTGGCCCTTCATCAGGCGGTGAACCACGCTGCCACGCCCCAGTTGCGAAACATGTCGACCCTGGGCGGCAACCTGGCTCAACGAAACCGCTGCTGGTATTTCCGGTCGGCGGAGCACAAGTGCTTCCGCAAAGACGGAGATCGCTGCTTTGCCCGGCATTCTGAAACCGGAGAGAACGAGAATCACGCCATTATTGACAATGGGTCCTGTGTAAGTGTGCACGCTTCATCTATAGCCACGGCCCTCATGGCCTTCAAGGCCGATGTGGTCATTGCAGGTGCAGACGGTAAGACAAAGACAGTTCCCATGGATAAATTCTTTATGCCGGCAAGCGAAGACATTGCCATGGAAACCATCCTTAAACCGAAAGAGATCATTATCGAGGTGATTGTGCCCACTCCTTCAAAGAGTACAAAAAGCTATTATATCAAGCAGGTCGCCCGCGAGTCGTATGACTGGTCGTTGGGTGATGTGGCGGTGGTTATGGAGACTTCAGGGGACAAGTGCAAGACGGCCAGCATTGTTTTGGGTGCAGCAGCACCGACTCCTTATCGCTCAGTTCAGGCCGAAGAGGCCATGGCCAAAAACGAGATCAATGATGCCAATGCAGCCGCCGCAGCCGATGCCGCGATGTCAGTGGCACGTCCGCTCTCGAAGAATGGCTATAAAGTTCCGCTGTTTAAAACGATTATCAAACAAGCGATTGTTTCAGTCGCATAAGACCGAATTCGTAATTGCTCATTTCGGCTTTCAGCCTTTGCATAAACTAATACAATGGATTCAAAAACGAAAAACCTTTGTAAATTTTTACGTGCCCGGAACCCTTATGGCATGATGGAAGGCGGGGAACATCCCTGGCTTCTGTTGGATGATGCCAATACCATCTGTTGGTGCATCAATTCCGCCGGCGCCATGGGACCCGACAGCGGCCTGGTTTCCCCAGCGAAATGCGTCGAGGGACGGACCTGTTTTGAGCCTATGGAATGAAAAGTTAAAGGAGCTAGTTTTTAATCCCGAAAAGGAAAAAAAATAATAAACTTAGGATCAAACTCTCATTTGAAAGTTTGATCCTTTTCATTTTCGGTATGATTGTTGCATTTTCATTGTTCAGTTAAGTAGTATTTGTTCAATTAAAACCCTTAAAGCTATGAAAATGAAACTATTACTCATTGGAGGTATTGTGCTTTCCCTCACAGCATTCGGCTGTAAATCCAAGCAGAAAATTGCAAAAATTGAAGATTCCACGGAAATTTCAATCCCCTTTTCGGGAAAGCAATACGAGAACAACAAGAACTTTTTCAGGGCCAAACAGGTAGGTGAGAGCACTGACCTGGCGACGGCGAAAAAAATTGCGGAACAGAATGCTAAGGCTGAGTTGGCCGGAAACATCGAAGCGGTGATCAAGCGCGTTACGGATCAGTATACCAATCAACGATCTGTCGGCGACAAGAAGAATTTTGAAAACAAGTTCGAAGAAATGTCGCGTGAGGTGGTTCGCCAGGACGTTCGTGATGTCCGTGTAATCGGAGAAAAGCTCTACAAACAGAAAGATGGTCTTTACAGCTACTGGATCGCTATTGAAAGCCCGAAAGAGGCCACCCTGACCGGAGTGTATGACGGAATCAACAAAGATGCCCAGTTGCAGCTCGATTTTGACAAGCACCAGTTTGAGAAGATCTTCAATGAAGAAATGAGAAAGTATGAAGAGGAGCACAGCATCAATTAAGAGCTGGTTCGTATCGATTTCATATTTCATTTTTTGTCTCTTTTCATTCACTCTTTTAGCACAGAAGCAGGTCAGTGTTCGTGCCCATGGCACCTCTGTAAGCAGTGATTTGACACCCAAACAGGCCCTCGAAGAAGCGCTGGCTGACGCTAAGAAAGAAGCGCTTCTCAAGGCCGGTGTGCCAGAAAACCTTTTGGTTTCTAATCTATTGTTTGAATACGGCAATGAACAGAATGTGGAATCGTACTTTCACGGCATTTCCAATACCGAACTAAGTGCCAACATACTTGTCGACAGCATTTATGACGACAGAAGATGGTTTGATTCGTATGGAAATATGAACGTCTCGGTTGAAATAGAAGCATTGGTTTTTACCTATGACAGGCCGAAGGATCCTGCCTTTTTCTTCGATATTGAAGGGTTGAGGGAGGTCTATCTCGACAAGGAGCACATCAAGTTTTCTTTCAGGCCGTCTGACAATGGCTATTTGACCATATTCGCCTTCAATGAGGAGGAGTCCTATGTGTTGTATCCCTTTGAAAACAATCAAAACAACTATCTAAGCGACGAAAGTGGCCGCCTGTTTGTGAAAGAAGAGCCTGTGTCATTTCCGATTCATACGGCCTACCCACAGGGGTATTCGATTGAAATGAATGACCCTGTTGAGGATGAGGCGAGTATTTTGCTTTTTGTTTTCACCAAAAGGCACATACCCTGGATAGACGAGCAGGTATCGCTGGAATCCGTTCGGTCATGGATCTATAGGATCCCCATGGATCAGCGAGAGATTTTATACAGAAACGTCTTGCTGAAACACCCTAATTAAACTTTGAATTGTCAAAATGAAAAAATTCATCCCTCTATTGTTTCTCATTTTAGCCGGCTCCCAAGGCTTCGGACAGATGTATGACAGCAAATATGCTGTATTCGATCGAAAAGTAGTGCTTGTCAAGGGTGTCAAAGAGAGCTCTGAGCTTGTCTGCGTGGTTCCGAAAGGGAACCCTGTGCGGATCATGGAACGCGTTGGCGGACCCTTTTACAAAGCCCAGTATAAAGACTGGAAGGGTTACCTCATCTCATTCAACCTGGACAATCGATTCAAAAGCGATTCGAAAAAATCCAGCTCGGAAGAGGTGAGGATCCCCACTCCTGAAAAGCTTTACGTGAGAGTCTCGAGAAAGACCTATATCATGAAGAAAAAGGATTTCAAGAAGGACTATAAAATGATCATTACCGTTCCGAAACATGAAACTTTGGAGATCCTGGATCGCGTAAAAAGGGGTAAGTACCTTGTCAGGTATAAAACCCATGTCGGGATTGTGGATTTGAACAGCTACAATGTAAAAGACGAAGTGGAGCTGGCTTTTCTCGAACGCATGGAGATCAACAGGTCCGGGAAGCGGGTAAAGTTGGGGTCTGCACATTCAGAACTTATTATCACCGAGTACAAGGTTAACGAGGTTCGCAAGGATGAGTCGAACAAAAGAATTGATCTAAACGAAATGCTCGATCTGAATTTCACGATTAAGAACATGGGTTCCGTGGAGGCAAATCTCGATTTCGAAGTAATTTCGGAACAAGCCGGGGTCAATATTTTGGGCCAGGTTGCGGGAACAAATGTGTTACTGCGCAATCCGGCGCCTAAACGGGTGCTTCCTGGTGACTATCATTCGCTTTCTTATCGTTATTATTTGAATCCGGAGTTTCGCGACCAGGAACTGAAGTTTGTGATCCGGGCGACCGATCGATCCCTTGGGACCGATTTTACAGCCGAGATGATTTTTCCGGTGCACGGAGACGGAGGTTTTGAATTCTGGAAAAACCAGGAGATGATTAGCAGGAAATCCTGGGAACAGGATCGATCCTTTGATCAAAATATCAATATTGAGAAGGAATTGCCCAGTTACATCGAGAATGTAGACCAGGATATCCCGGTTGCACGACGCAAACAAAGAAACACCTATGCGCTGATCATCGGCAACGAAGATTACAGGTCGCGTCAAAGAAGTCTCGCCGTTGAACAGAATGCCGAATTTGCAATTCGTGATGCCGAGGTGTTTAAAGAGTATTGTGAAAAAACGCTTGGGATTCCTGAGCGTCAGATAAGAATTCTGAAAAATGCTACAGCCGCCGAAATCAGCCAGGGTCTGGCCTGGATCAATAATTTATCTAAAATCGAGGAGGGCAATGCCAATCTAATATTTTATTATTCAGGTCATGGTCTTCCCGATCAGGAGACCCGATCTCCTGTTCTTTTGCCCGTGGATGTTTCTGCCCATAACGTGGAATACGGAGTTCCACTTGCCGACGCATACGCCTCGCTCGTGGAGCACCCGGCTCGAAAAATCACGGTCTTTCTCGACGCCTGCTTCAGTGGAACAGGAAGGAACCAGGGTCTGCTTCCGTACAAGGGGATCAAGGTGAGACCTGATAAGAATGTGATCCTGGGCAATATGGTGGTTTTTTCATCCAGCTCGGAGCTGGAGACTTCATCGGTTTACCGTGAGGCACGGCATGGATATTTCACCTACTTTTTGCTGAAGAAACTGAAGGAGACAAGAGGTAATGTCAGGTATGATGATCTGAGTTCCTACTTGATTCGTGCCGTTCAAAAAGAAACCGGACTGAACGGGATCGTGCAGACACCCGAGGTCAACTCAAGTCAAGAAGCGGTCGATACCTGGCAGAGCTGGAAGTTGAAATAAATTCATTATTGATAAAATCGTTAGTCCGATTTCATAGAGTGCTTGTAATTATGTTTAATTAAAAATGTTAAAAATTAGACAAAAAAATGATATACTTATGTTTTGTTTAATAGTGTGATTATATTTGTTGAACAAAATTGTTGGAGAGGATTTTGACTGAAACCTCTTTTTGATCAGCAATTTTTTTCAAATGAATTAATTTTTAAAGCACATTCACACAATTATGAAAACAAAAGTATACCTAGGTTTAAAAACACTTCTGGTCGCAATGATTCTTATCGTGTCCGGATGTAATGATGATGATTCAGACATGATGCAAAACATCGATCCGCCCACAGAAGATGTGACGGTAACCAAATCGATCACTTATGACCTTGGCTCTGTAGCCGTTCCAGGAATTTCAGGCAAGGCTATTTTCACTGAATTTTCAGACAACACTGTGACCATTGATCTGGAGCTCGTGAACACCCCCAATGGAGGTCAGCACCCTGCCCACATTCACTTCAATACAGCAGCCGAAGGTGGAGGAATAGCTCTTTCCCTCGGAATTGTGGATGGAAGCACCGGCAAAAGCAGTGTAATGGTGACTACCTTAGATGATGGAACAGCCGTTGGTTATGACGACTTGATTAATTTCGACGGTTATATCAATGTTCATTTGAGCGCCGAAGAATTGTCAACTATAGTGGCTCAGGGTGACATTGGTGCTAATGATCTTACAGGAGCTTCGAAGACTTATAGTTTAGGCGAAAAGGCTGTTGCGGGTATCGAGGGTGAAGTTACTTTTTATGAGAGAAACAATGGTGAAGCTTTGTCCGTGATAGAACTGATGAATACCCCGGAGGGAGGCGTACACCCTGCCCACATTCATTTGAACTCTTCGGTTGAAGGCGGTGGAATCGCCTTTAGTTTTAACCCTGTAGACGGTACAACCGGACAGAGTAAAACCAACGTCGCCCAACTTGATGATGGCACTTCTTTTTCTTATTCTGACATTATGAACTTCAACGGGTACATAAATGTACACCTGAGCGCCGAAGAGTTAGGTGTAATAGTTGCCCAGGGTGACATCGGAAGCAATGAATTGACCGGAATGTCGAAAATGTACGACTTGAATGAAAAAGACGCACCTGGAATCTCAGGCATGGTTACCTTCTTTGAAAGAAAAGGTGGAAACGCTCTTGCGGTAATAGAACTGATCAATACGCCTGCTGGAGGCATGCATCCAGCGCACATTCACGTAAATGATGCAGCAACCGGTGGCGGAATAGCGTTTTCTTTCAATCCGGTAGTAGGAGATACGGGTATGAGTGAGTCCAACGTAGCTCAACTTGACGATGGCACATCTTTCGGGTACGGAGACATAGAGGAGTTCGATGGTTATATCAATGTTCACCTGAGCATGGAGAATTTGGCAACGATCGTAGCTCAAGGAAATATCGGCTCGAATGTCAATGAAGATGGTTCGGACGCTGACAAATCCTTCACTGTGGAAAATAGTGGCTCATCGGCGTATGTCATTAGCGGTGGTGATCTCGATAACGCTTCAAATCCTGACCTTACGCTGAAAAGAGGAGAAACATACACCTTTGCAATGAATACTCCTGGTCATCCGTTTTTAATTAAAACCGAGGCTACTCTCGGCACAGGAGATACCTACGACGAAGGAGTGACAGGAAACGGCGAAGAAAGTGGAGAAATCACCTTCGAAGTTCCAATGGATGCTCCCAATGTGCTTTACTATATCTGCGAATTCCATTCTGCGATGACGGGCACAATCAATATCGTTGATTAAGCAGGGATTGTGTAACAATTCAAGGTTACAGAAGAAATCAACAGACCCATTTTCCTAAATTTCGGGAAATGGGTTCCTGCTTTCAACTAGTTAATGCCTTTCAACTCGTAAACTTCAACCGGCCCATTATTGACACCAACAACTGTGAATGTCTTTTTCCGGCCCTTGTGATTGACAAGCTTAACGGATTTGGCATTCCCGTTGAGGTAGAAGCCCGTTGTTTCGGGCCCCAGGACTTCGTAGCCCTCTTTTTGGTTGGAAATGAGTAAAAGGCCGAAGGGATTATCAAGGCGAGGTGTATCGGGTTCGGTATGATAGATGTTGCCGATGAGGATCAAATCTTCAAACCCGTCGCCGTTAAAATCGAGAGACTCCCCATCGAGTATCGGAATGGATTGTGCCCGGCTCGGAAGCTCAATATTTTTGAACTTACCCTGTCCGTCATTCAATAATAATAACGATTTGAACTGGTTCACGTCTCTTTGATAGGCCACGTGAATGCTTTCCCCATAAAGGTCCTCGACCGAAGAATTGGCGAACTGACTGTAGGTTGTTACTTTTTTGGCCAGCATGGGCATTTGCTGGGTGGAGGCCTCTTTTCCTCTGGCCGGTACATACCTGCCCTCATGCATATAGCTCAGAACCATGTCGAGGGTTCCGTTTAGGTCGAAGTCATCGGCGTAGACCCTCAGGGGGCTTGCCTGGCTGGGTTTGTACTTGAGATTCAGCCCGATATTTCCGATAACATAGTCTTTGTTGCCGTCGTTGTTCACGTCGGTCTCCGTGATGCTGAACCACCAGCCCTTTTCATTGTCCAGACCGCTTTGCGCAGAAATGTCGCGGAAGACACCTTTTTCATTCAAGAATACCCCAATGTGGGTCCATTCCCCCACAGCAATGAAATCTTCCCAGCCGTCATTATTGATGTCGGTACTTATTACTTTGTTGACAATGCCGAAATCTTCAAAATCCGGGGCAACCCGGGCCGTCACATTCTGCAAAACTCCGTTCACGTTTTCGTAAATGAGGGAGGGTTCGTGCAACGGGTATTTCTGAGCTTTGGTCCGGTTACCGACAATGAGATCAGTGTCACCGTCTTTGTCGAAATCGATTTTGGTTACACTCTTTCCACTGATCGTGTAGTTGTCGATCTCGGTGGAGGTTTGCCTTTGATACTGACCCGTACCGTCATTGAGATAAATTCGATCCTGGTATTGCACAGCTCGTTCGAGGAATTCATGGCCACCACTGACGACATACAGGTCATTGTCTCCATCCGAATCAATGTCAATGAAAAGCGCCTCGAGGTCTTCATGGTCCGCATCTTTTTCAAAGGAATTGTTGGTCTTCTTCGCGAATCCCTTAGAAGTTTGCAGGAACAATTGCCCTGGCTGTTTGTGAGCCCCACCGATGTATAGGTCATCCTTGCCATCTCCATTGGCATCTCCTCTGGCAATGCTTGGCCCCAGGGTTGACTGCTTGTAGGGGAGAAGCGCTTCTTTCATGAAATCATTATAGTCATCTTCGCGATGAACAAAGTCGATAATGTTGTTCGCTTGTTCAAATGCGGATAGCTTTTTGGACGGACGTGCCGGACGACCCGCCTCAGCGTCTTTCTCGTAAAATGTGAGCGTTGTGTCTGCCGGGATGTTATACAGCTCCTGGTATTTCCCGGAGGGCCAGGTGACAGAAACGGTATCGACAAGAGCTATGTTTGCCAAGCCAAAATGAACGGTCTTGTCCACCGATGACAAATAGCCGCGTACCCGCTTGGATTCCTTGCTTCTTTTCTTGCCTCCGGCAGAGATGGCCACCTGGGCAAAATCTTCGGAAAGGTTGCCACGGGTCTTGATTTTGATATAGTTTCCAGCGTTGTTTTCTACGGTTGTATTTTTGAAAAGAAAGGCCTCCTGGTCCATGTTGTTGACCACAATGTCGAGGTCTCCGTCATTGTCGAGATCCGAATAGGCAGCTCCATTGGAGAAGGAGGGGGCACCGAGACCCGAAAGAGAGGTGGCGTCGTCGAAGATCAGATCGCCTTGATTCTGGAACAGGATATTGGCTAGTTTTTCAGTTGGAAGACTATTGTAGATCTCCTCTTTGACCGAAAGAGGCACGTTTCCTTTAAATCGTTGCTTCGCCTGGGTGACCTGGTTCCTGATGTCAAAATCAGAAGAATATCTGCGGTAGCCATTGGTCACATAGATGTCTTCGTCCATGTCATGGTCAGTGTCCAAAGCCAGCACGGCCCAGCTCCAATCTGATTTTGACACCTCCGCCATCTGGGCAATGTTGTGATATTTATTGTTGCCCACATTCATTTGAAGGACATTGTACATGTATTGGGCCTGGTAGTCGTATTTTTTCACGAGCAAATCAAACTGTGGCATATTGATCGATGCCATAAGAGTCTGGGATTGCACGTGATTCGTCGGTGCCATGTCGAGGACAAAAATATCCCTTAGATTGTCATTGTTGATGTCTGCGATGTCAATGCCCATGCCCGAAAAAGCGATTTGGTTCGTAGTTTTCTTAATGTGATCTGAGAAGGTGCCGTTTTTGTTATTGACATACATGACATCCGGCAGGTAGTAGTCATTTACCAAATAGATGTCGAGCCATCCGTCATTGTTGAGATCGCTGATGCAAAGACCCAATCCAAATGAAGGTCGCAATAAGCCCGCCTGTTCGGTGACATCGGTAAATTTGCCGTTGTCGTTGCGGTACAGGTGACTTGAATTTTCCCAGAGCTCTTTCTTGTCGCTGAGAATTTTATAAAACATCGACGGATAGACCCCATAGTACTCGTTCTCATTCATCACCACGCAGTCGAGGTCGCCGTCTTTGTCGTAGTCAAAGAAGGCGGAGTGCGTACTGAGTCCATGGTCGTCGAGGCCGTATTCCGCAGCCTGATCCACAAAGGAGTTGTCCTTCTGGTTGATCAACAGAAGGTTTTTTCTTTCATCTTTTTCATAGGGTCCGCCTTGCGAGATATAGATATCCATCCATCCGTCGTTGTTGACATCGGCAAAAGTCACCCCGCAGGACCATTTTTCATTAGCGGGATTGACGTTTGCTGAAGCGGAGATGTCCTCAAAGACGAGATCACCCCTGTTCAGATAGATCTTGTTCGGCTCCTGATTTCCTGTAAAGAAAATATCCATCAGGCCGTCATTGTTAATGTCTTCAACCCCGACGCCCGACCCGTTGTAGAAATAGTCGTGGTCAAATACATTCGATTTGGTCGTCAGATCGTGAACGAGGGCATTACTGAAGGTCAAACCACTTTGTTCGGCAGGAATCTGCTCGAAGTTGTAAGTTGAAGCCGATGAGGTTTCTGAGGCAGAAAGCTCAGAAGATGAAGTAGACTCAATTTTTTCTTTTTTCTCGCAGTTGACCAGCGAAATCGCAAATACCAGGGTCAACAGTTTAAATAGGTTCCTCATAATTCAAGCCTGTTTGGACGGCAAGTTTAAATCACACGCAATTTACTGTCTTATTTCGATTTCTTTGACCAAAGACGTATTTCATACGCGTCTTTTATAATTCCCTCCTTCACTTTTTTGATGTTTTTATTGGTTCCACTTTTACTTTTGCCACGCCCTGGTCTATATAGTCAAGTTTGACAGCCGCCGCTTTCGAAAGATCGATAATTCGGTCCTTGACAAAGGGGCCGCGGTCGTTTACGGTTACGGTGACTGATTTGTTGTTGGATAGATTGGTCACTTTGACCCGGGTTCCAAAGGGCAGGGTGCGATGGGCAGCCGTCATTTTTGAGGATTTGTATACTTCTCCGCTTGCCGTTTTCTTTCCTTCAAATTTGTCACTGTAATACGATGCGAGTCCGGTTTCGGTGCTCTGTGAGTATCCGCTAAGGCAAATACCGATGAACATCAGAAAAATAGCAACCTGATTTTTACGTGAGAGTTTCATCTAGTGGGATTTATGATCTAAATGCTTGTTTTTTCTTGTAGTGAGCAGACGGGCTGCCCCGGGCAAGAGTTCAATGTCGATGACTTCCATCGGTTCGATGACTTCACCGTCAAGTTGAAGGAGTTTGGGTTCGTCAAACTCAATTCGGGCCTTTGTAGTCGTAAGTACTTTTGACTTCTGGCTGTCGAGATATTTGTCGTTCAAAGCCGCCAGCCCGGATCTTATAAGAGAGGTCAGATCCAGATCTTCTAATAACACGAGCTCGAATTTACCGTCCATCGGATTCCCTGTTGTATTGAGAGGAACCCCGGTTCCATATTTTCTGGCGTTGCAGATGGCGGCCATCAATACTTTTCCTTCATAATTCCCTTCTTCCGTTTCCACCTTTACCGAAAATGGCTTGAGCTTTTCTAATTCTTCCAGAAAATACTTCGCATAGGTGATCATGCCCCGTTTGGGATCCTTTTCATAAGACTCCACGATCTGGGCATTGATTCCGACGTCACCCAGGTGCATGGTATAGTGCTCGCCATTGATCAGCAGCAGATCAAGATTCCCCACGATGTCGGTCATGATGATATCTCTCAGCGCATTGATTGGAACAGGATCGACGAAGAGTTCCGTTGCCATCCCATTGGCAGATCCCAATGGGATGATGCCCATAGGATACTCCGTGCCGAGAAGGGAAGTAGCTGTAAAAAGAGTTGTTCCATCCCCACCCACCGAGACGATTTTATCCGGTTTGAACGCCTCGATCCCCTCCAGGGCATTTTCTTTATCGTCTTTTCCAGTCGTTTTAAATATTCGGTACTCGAGACCATACATTTTACATAATTGGTGCGCTTCCTTTAGAAACGGCTCTTTGTCTACGCCGCCTGAGATCGGATTGACAATAAAAAAAAGCTTCATCGGGTTAGAGTTTAAGATCAGTCAGATCAGTTGTGTCATTAAAGTACATCATATTCTTTACATAGTGATCCAATTCTTGCCATTCTGATGATTGCCTTTTGTCTTTTTTCAAGTCGGTTTGTCGAATGAAGATTTTACGGATGCGCGCACCGTATGTTCGTGCAATCTCTGCGTACACGTGCAAATCATGCTGTGTGTCATCCCCAACAAGCACTATTTGATCGTAATTGGAATGATCGAGCAGCAGATTGATCGTTTTGATCTTGAAATCAGGATCTTTTCTGTTTCGAATCAGCTCTCCTTAAGGATATAAAAGGCGTAAGGAATAATGGGCCCCTGGGAATATCGTGGTGACGCATAAAATTCGAGAGCAGCGGAAAAAGGTTGTATTCACTTCTTGACACATAGACCAGGTCATTTTTGTCTCCCAGCGCCTTGAATATCTTGGAAGTGGAAGTCACGGGTTTCCTTTCCATATAGGTCTTGAAAAGCGTGGTCATAATGCTTTTGAACCTTTTGTTGGTGTGAGACACCACAACAGTATCATCGATATCCGAAATAATGAGGTTGTGATTGTCCCTTACCTTATAAACATTCAGAACTTCCTTCTCATAATTCAAAGGTTCTCCATTGAGGAGGATTTTCAGTTTCTGGTCGCTGCTGAAGGGATGCTCGGCTGTTAGCGCGAAGAAACCATGACTATCGGTCTCTGCAGAACGGTTGATATTCGCCCATTCTACTTGGATCCGGGCTCCTTTGCATGCTCTTGTGAAATACGATCTTGCGATTTTGATCGCGCTTGAGAGTTTTGCGGCCGGGTGTCCGGGTCCTTTATTCGACCCATCTAGAATAACACCAAGCACTATGGTTTTTTGAGGGAAAACAATTACAGTCAGTTGCCAAATGGACGCCATTCTTTGTACTTTCAATACCCAACCAATGAATAGGCATTATGATTGAATCTGCCAAGTTAAGACAAATTTAATCACCTTAAATTTGATTCAGAAAAAGTCTTAATATTATCTGAAAAAGGTTTGAGGCTATCTTTTTATGGACCCGGAAGTATCTCCTTGCATCAGGCTCAACACATTGTCCAACGACACCATGTTTACGTCACCTGGCACGGTATGTTTGAGTGCACAAGCGGCTGAAGCAAATTCCAGCGCTTCTTTGTCTTCGTAGTGAAGCAAGCCATAGATCAGACCGGCGGCAAAAGCATCCCCGGTGCCAACACGATCGATGACCGGGGTGATGTCTAGCATCTCGGTTTTGATATATTCGGTTCCGTTCCACATTTTGCCTTGAATTCTTTGATGGGAGGCGCTCAGCGATTTTCGTGTCTTGCCAACCACTTTCTTGATTTTCGGATATTTGTCCATCAAATTTTTGGATGCAACCCGAAATTTATCTCCTGATTCACCCAAACCGAACATCTCGTATATCCCACGGCTGCTCGTAATCACGATGTCGCAGTTTTGCACCAGTTCAGGCATGACTTCCTGCATGGTCTTTCCGTACTTCCACATATTGTCCCTCGAATTGATGTCTCCAGAAACAGGAATGCCCATTTTATTGGCAGTTTTGATAGCGTTCAGACAGCAAAGCTCGGCGCCTTCTGAAATCGCAGGGGTGATGCCGGTCCAATGAAACCAATCGGCATCTTTCAAGACGTCCTCCCAATCGACCATCGCGGGTTCTATCAAAGAGAAAGATGAGCCCTCTCTTTCATAGATCACTTCGCTCGACCTGTGAACTGCCCCTTTTTCGAGAAAATACTTGCCCAGCCTGTTGCCTCCAAAAACAACGTGTTCGGTGCTTAACCAATGCTGTCTTAAAAACTGGGTGGCAGCCCTTCCCAGGGCATTGTCAGGAAATCGCGTCACATGCGCTGCTTTCATGCCGAGATAGGCCAATGAAATGGCGACATTTGCTTCACCACCCCCATAATCGAGTTCGAGGGAGGTTGCCTGAGAAAATTTGGAGTATCCGGGGGGTGACAGTCGCATCATGACTTCACCGAATGTAATTACCTTTTTGGCCATCTTAAAATTATTTTACGAGTTCTAGCGTCCAGTGTTCCCCCGGAGCCATTGTCCGGGTCACCTCGTTCTTTTTTCCACCCTGTCGTACGGTGACGCTCTGATCACCTGTTCCAATGGAATGAATAAAGACCTGATTGTTCTGAAATTTTACAAACAGATCTGTCTCCTTGGATAAATGAATTTCGAGATCATCCCGGGAAAGCTGCTGTACATTGAAAAAGAAGGTTCCGCGATTCGAACTCAGGCATACAGAGTTTGTGCCTTGCATTTTCCACTGCGATGGATTCACGATCCAGTCATTGATTTTGAGATTTTCAGCATCCTCGTCCAAACGATTGCTATATCCGAGATACGGATATATTAGGGTTAGAAAACCAAAAGAATTTGGTGAATTTTTAGAAACTGTGCTCCATTGCTTACCTCGCCTGCCGGATGTTTGAACCGAATCTGTTTCGATAAGCTGCAGGATGTCATGACCCGAGGCATCGGGGGCGGTTGCCCTCAACAGATTGGGTCCGTTCTCATAGGTATAGTGGCCCTGCCAAACCTGTTTGTACTGGTGAGCTGAATCTGACTTGAAATCATCCTTGACTATCCAAAATCCATTCTTTACAAAAATCACCTGCCGGGTATACTGCACGCCTATATTCTCAAATCCATCATGTCGGCCCGCGAAGAAGTCAAAATCGTCATGGATTTCCCATGCAATCACTTCTGGGTTTGGGAGATTCAAAAACTTTCCGAATCCGCTTCCTCCTCTGTTGGAGGTCCAATCTTTACCCAGTAATTCATTATCGACCAGGGCGACGTTCTTCACCATCGAATTTTTGAATACATCGAAATCCTTAAGTGAATAGCGCACTTGATAATTTGGGAGAATCGCATGCCCATGAGCCATCGCTTGAATTCCCAAAATGTCTCCGTGCTGATGATCCGGTTTTTCATCATCCACACCGGCGCTTATGATCATCATTTTGTCATTCGGCTTCCAGCCCTCTCTCATGATATAGTAGTTCGTGGTTGGAAAGGCTAAGGAGCCGTAATTCGGTCTCTTCTGTTCGATATTGTCCAGTTTGGCTATTTGCTCATTACTGAGAAACCAATAGACCCGATCGTCAACTTTCTCGGAAGCGAAGTAACCAAACTCCGGATCCTCAAAGAGCAAATAGCCCAGGGTCATGGCCCCTGAGATGTCGTTGGTTTCGGCCCATGGATTATCGGTATCGTCCTGAAGAACAGGAGCAGACCGGTCAGGGTAAGCGACCTTTACAAGGGTTGTGAAGAGCCCCCTTAGTTTTTCTTCCCACGCTTTGTCGACCTCAATGGAATTGAGTTGGGCAAGCTGATAGACATAGAAAAAATTGTTGATGTCGCTCATGTGGTAATGAACAGAACGCTCGAATTGAAACCCATCTTTGTTGATTTCACGATCCAGATGTTCACCGAGACGGAGCATGGCGCGCTCCATCCATTGATCGGTTCCCTCGAAGTCACGAAGTAAGATGGAGAGCATCGCCAGGGCAGACACCCCTCGTGTCTGGTGATTACCCGACTTGTATGCTTTGTTTCTTTCGTAAAGGTGCTGTCCGTGTTGAAGCAGGGTGGCAAGGGTCACCAGCTGATCCTCGTCTGAATATTCAGTTTCATTTAAAAACATATTGTGAATCCATAGCCAGTTCAGAATTCGATATCCTGACCGAAAGGCTTCGTAGACGCCGTTCCCATTCTCAATTCTTTCGTACTGGCCCGATTTGAGTGCTGCATTCAAGGAGCGCATTTGACGTTCGAAGTATTGAATGTACTTCGGGTCCTTATTGTCTTCAAAATAGAGAAAGGCGATGTCCACCATCTTATGCTGCCTGGCCAGATGCCTCAAAGCATAGGCGTTTACAGGATCTCCGTTCAGATAGTTGAAGGGCAGAACCCATTGGGTCGAATCGCTGTATTTTCCCAAATGATCGAGCGCTCTTTTCTTATGATCTTCCTGATTGTTGAAAACAGAATTATAGTGTGGCAACCGATCATAGAAGGTCTTGTAATTGTAGAAAAATCGCTCCGAGAATTTTTCGCGAAAATACGCGGCCAGTTCACTTTGAGTAATGAGACCGTTGCTACTGATCTGTTCTCTGACCTCTTCCTTCAGCAACCCTGGTAACTCCTCGCTGCTTACAACGTGATCTGACGGGATTCCCTGACCTATCACAGCATTCGATACACATGTTAGAAAAATGAAAACAAAAATTCTCATAATCAATACATTAATTTCAAGGGTAGATTTTGTTCCGTGACCATTTTACCGGAGTTCTGAATTGTATTGCCTGATTCCGAGTTGTTCTTGGCGCCCCAGAGACGGGCCACAAGCTTCACCGGATTGTTGACGAATTCATTGTTTTTAAGGTTCACGTTAATAATGCCATAGGTATTGATCAAGGTGCCCGATTTTTCTTTCTTACCGCATTTTGCAAAAGTACTTCCCTCAATGACCAGGTTTCCGCCGACGGTAGACTCATCGTAACCACCCCGATAATAGTCTATAACATTTTGGTCGACTCCCTCGAATCGACAATTGACGACGGAAATGTTTTCTGCATTGTATTCTCCCCGGTCGTCGTCTTCGGATGACAGCTCTAGCCCGTTGTTGCAGTCGCTAACCTTTGTAGACTCGAATTGGATGTATTCTGAAAAGGAATATTTGTAGGCTTTGAGCACATAGTCAAAATTTGAAATCTCTGAATCAGTGACTTTTAAATTGTACAGACTCGACATGTTCTCTTTCAAACTGGCAAAAGCGTAGTTCTCACCGGATCCTTTTAGGACCACTGATTTTAAATAGAGCTGACCTTTGGGGTTCATTTCAAAGGCAGGCGTCCCGGGAGTCCCTGCATATGAAAGGGTTGTTTTTTTCGACAGATCCGCTGATTGTAAGGTTATTTTGCGGTCGATTTTCAAGGGTGATTTGATCTCGAATTCACCCGATGCAAGCTCAATCACATCTCCAGGGTTGGCATTTGACAGGGCTGTTTCCAACTCCTGTGATGTAGCTACTGAGTGAACAACCGGATCCGCGTCGGCTTCTGCCGAATCATACCACTTCGGGCCGTATTGTGAAGCATCCATCAATTTCTTTTTTTGCATTTCGGCACTGCTGAAGGCACCTATTTGGTCATTGTCCTTTCTTGAATTGCCCAGTAGATCCTGAGAGATTTGATCGAACTCAAAACCCTTATGCACCTCAATCTCATTCAGCTCTTTCGAAGGAACCCAAACATTGTCATCGATTTCGGTCATGGAGAAGTTCACCGTTTCGAGTCCTGCAACTCCCTTGAAGTCAACACCCTGATTGTTGATCACATTGCTTTGAAAATCAATACCGTCTATGGAGTCATAGCGAACGATGGGCATGGGGTCACCCTCTGAATTATAGATTACATTATTGGCAATAAGGGTGCGAATCGGGGTTTCAGACCTGATTTCTGAAGCTGGCAATACATCCTTCTGGTCAACATTGGATCCCACACCGATTTGCCAGGGAGATTTGCAATTGACCCAGGTGTTGTAGGCGACCACCACATCCGTAACCTGGATATATCGGTTCAGGGGGGAACGCTTGATTCCGTTCATGATCGCAAGAGGAGCCCGAAATATCTCACCTCTCAGGTTATAGAAGTAATTGTTGACCACCCAATGACCTGTTCCAATAAGTCGAATGCCTCCCACATGGGGTGAGTTTTCGTCGCCGATGAAATAGTTGCCATCGACGGTACAATAATTTCCATGACGCGTAACTAAAGACCCTTCGCTTTTGTAGAAGACATTGTTTCTGAATTCGTTGAAATTGGTTTTGCTTGAAATGATCTCGACTTCACCGTTGCATCGATCAAAAAAATTGTCGGTTACCAGGGTATAACTCGGCGCCATGGAGGTGAAGCTGTTTCCAAGCTGAATCGTCTCTGCGCTGGGTCCTCCTTTCGGCGGCCTCGGCCCAAAGTAGTTGTTGTTGATTTTATGGTAGTTTTTAATGCTCTGATTTCCGGCCAAATCGACTCTCACCGTAGGCCCCCTATTGGATTTTCCTGCCAGGTAGCTATGGTCCAGTTGGTTGTGGCGGCCCTTGAAAAGTACCCACAAGTCCTGCTTGTTCCGCTGAGCCTTATTAAAGTCCTTGATGACCGTATTGGTCACGCGGCAATGATTGGCAAGTGTATCGTCGTTGATGGCGAATTCAATGACAGCGCGGGAAGGGGAGGCTCCATCGGTGAAAAACAAACCATCTACAACCAAATATTCTCCACCCAGCTTCAGGTCTGACTGGCCGGTGACAAGTACCTCTCCGGGGCTTTCAGCTTTCAAAACAATGGGTTTGTCTTCGGTTCCGCGTCCGTAAAATTGAATTTGGAGATCACTCCACTTTCCATTTTTCATAACGATCTCGTCTCCGGGATTCGCCTTTTCGATGGCTTGATGAAGCTCTTCGGAGTTACCGACGGTAACTTGCGGTTTTTTTGTTGTTTCGCATGCGCTGAGCATGACAATGATAATGCTGAGAATTAGATAGTTTTTCATAATTTGATTCATGCTTGTTTCCATAAATTTTGAATAGTGTTGAGATCCTTTTTCATTGCGTCAAAGACTACTTTTTTAGTTCTTCATTCAGCGTCCCATCCAACCACCATCTACAAGCACAATACTTCCATGCATGTAGTTGGAGGCTTCCGAACACAGAAAGACGATGGGTCCGGCAAAATCATCAGGGGTTCCCCATCGACCGGCAGGTATCCTCGAGCTGATTGAATCCGCTCGCGACGGATCTTTGCTCAAGGCTTCGGTCATTTCTGTTTTGATGTATCCCGGAGCGATTGCATTTACATTCACTCCCTTTCCGGCCCACTCATTGGCCAAAGCCTTGGTCATTTGACCAATAGCTCCCTTGCTCGCTGCATAGCCCGGCACGGTGATTCCGCCCTGGAAGGTGAGCAAAGAGGCTGTAAAAACTATTTTACCGCTTCCTCTTCGAACCATGTCTTTGCCAATTTCCCGGGCAAGGACAAACGGAGCGGTTTGATTGATTTCAATGACTCGGTCCCATAATTCATCACCGTGTTCCTCTACGGGAGCTCTGCTGGAGGTCCCAGCGTTATTCACGAGGATGTCTATCACAGGAAAATCCTGTTTTATCTCCTTTATAAAAGAGTGCAGGGATTGACGATTGCCAAAATCACAGGTGTATGCCGTGAAATTTCGCCCGGTTCGTTTCACCGCTTCTTCGACCTCGCTTCTCGTTTTTTTCAAGGAAGAGCTCACGCCGATAATATCGGCTCCAGCTTCAGCAAGAGCCAGGGCCATACTCCTGCCAATACCTCGGCTACAACCCGTAACCAGAGCTATTTTGCCGTCTAGTCGGAACTTATTTAATACGCTCATCCCCTAAATGTTTTCGGTAAGATATAGACTTGGTCTACCCTTGCGATCAAATATACATAATTTTGGTAAACCAATCTGGTAAACCAATTTAAATATTTTATCATTCTGTTTGTAGCTGATTATCTGCCTGTTAGAAGCCGTACAATGGGGTCTTGAAATTCTCAAACCCCGAAAACCAACATATGTCATAGTTTGGGGCGTTTCGATGTTTTATTTTTGTCTTCTAGAAGTGTGAGCTCAATGGCAGAAATAGACATAAATACCGTCGATACAGTAGGTGAGAACCTTGTCAAGCATGAAGGAATTGTCTCGAAAATTTCTAACAGTTCGATTACTGTGTCCCTGAAGGGGAACCTGCACTGTGAAGCCTGCAATGCGAAGTCGGCTTGTGGAGTATCTGATTCAGATTCTAAGGAAATCGAAATTCAGGCCCCGGCACAAGCATTGGAGCTCAATGAAAATGTGGAAGTCTTCCTCAAGAAGGACCTAGGACTCAAGGCAGTTTTCTGGGCCTATGTCTTTCCATTTATTTTGTTGTTTGCCGTATTGTTGATTGGTTCCAGGGTTTATCCAGAGTGGATAGCCGGATTGCTGGCCATTGGTATCCTGATTCCTTATTATTCATTGTTATATGCTTTTAAGAACTCCTTTAAGAAAGCGTTTAAAGTTTCTGTTTCAAAAAAATCCTGAAAAATGATCTCTTCAATTATATATAGCGCCGTTTTACTGTCCTCAATAGGAACCGTGGCCGCCGTTATACTGTTTGTGGTTTCCAAGAAATTCTATGTTTTTGAAGACCCGTTAATCGGTGAAGTAGAGGATATACTGCCGGCGGCCAATTGTGCCGGTTGCGGTTCTCCCGGATGCAAGGCTTTCGCGGAGAAGTTGGTTGCAACAGATGATATTTCTGAATTGTTTTGCCCCGTTGGCGGAAACGACGTCATGAAACAAGTGGCTGAAATATTGGGCAAAGAAGTCGCAGAAAAAGATCCGACCGTCGCTGTCTTGCGCTGTCAGGGCAGTTGTGATGTTCGACCTAAAACCACCGAATACCAGGGCCCGAAATCATGCGCCATCTCCGCGCTGATCTATAGCGGGGAAACCGATTGTCAATACGGCTGTCTAGGAGACGGAGATTGTGTTGACGTGTGTAAGTTTGATGCGATGTACATGGATGAGGCTACGGGCATACCCGTGGTAATCACTGATAAATGTACTTCCTGTGGGGCTTGTGTTGACGCCTGCCCAAGGGATATTATTGAAATGCGACCCCTGAATAAAAGGGATCTGAAGATCTACGTGGGCTGTTTGAATGAAGACAAGGGCGGAATCGCCAAGAAAGCTTGCCAGGTGGCCTGTATAGGGTGTTCCAAATGTGAGGATGTATGTCCGAAGGACGCAGTCATCATGACCGACACGCTCGCCTATATCGACCCTGAATTATGCACCTTGTGTCGAAAATGCGTAGACGTATGTCCTACCCATTCGATTATAGAAACCAATTTTCCGCCCAAAAAAGTAAAGAAGCCCAAGAAAGTCGCCAAGACCGCGAAGGTCAGCCATCTGCCAAAGTTGAAGGAAGTGTAAAAGAGGCAATTGTCAAACCGGTAAAACCAAGTCCAGATGCTTAAAACATTTCCAAAAGGAGGCATTCACCCGGCGGAGAACAAGATAACCTCTGCAAAGGCCATTAAAAAGATGTCTGTGCCTAAAGTGGTGTACGTTCCTATAGCTCAACATATCGGTATTCCTTCTGAAATTATAGTTGACCGAAAGGACAAGGTGGTACAAGGTCAGGTCATTGCAAAATCAGGTGGTTTTGTCTCAACAAATATACATTCCCCTGTAGCGGGAACCGTAACCAAACTCGACAAAATAGTCGACAGCAGCGGGTATAAAAAACAATGCATTGTCATTCGGACCGACCAAAAAGACGAATCCAATTTTCGTGACGTCGAATATACCTTGCTGGAGGACATCCTGATGTCTCCACAAGATATTCTTAAACGCATCTCAGATTTTGGGATTGTCGGCCTCGGAGGTGCGACCTTCCCTTCTCATGTGAAATTGAATGTGAAGGAAGATAAAAAAATTGATTGTCTGATCATCAACGGGGTAGAGTGCGAGCCCTATTTGACTGCAGACCATCGGTTGATGCTCGAAAAAGCAGATGAGATCATCGTTGGAATCCGAATCCTGATGCATGCCCTGCACGTAGACAAAGCCGTGATCGGCATAGAGAACAATAAGAAAGATGCCATTGAGGTCTTGAGGAAGGCGGCTCGATCGGATGACCGTATTCAGGTAGCGGCACTCCAGGTAAAATATCCACAAGGAAGCGAAAAACAACTTATCCGAGCCATTTTAAAAAGAGAGGTGCCTAAAAACGGTTTGCCACTTGACGTTGGGGTAATCGTCCATAATGTAGGAACCATATATGCTATTTATCAAGCCGTACAGCATGATCGGCCCTTAATCGAACGGGTTGTTACGGTTACCGGGAAAAAATTGGAAGAGCCTTCCAACTTTTGGGTAAAAATCGGAACTCCGGTCAAAGACCTGGTTGCTGAGGTTGGAGGCATTCCCGAAGGCACGAGAAAGATCGTCAACGGCGGCCCTATGATGGGAAAAGCCATTAAAAACACAGATGTGCCCATTACAAAGGGGACCTCAGGGATATTGGTCATCTCTGAAGAAGAAGCGAGCCGTAAAGAACCCAAGAACTGCATTCGCTGCGGGGAATGTGTTTTTGTCTGCCCCATGGGCCTGGAGCCGCATCTTCTTATGAATTTAACCGAAAAGGGACTCTATGAAAGGGCTGCTACTGAAGACGTCATGACCTGCATTGAATGCGGTTCTTGCAGTTATGTGTGCCCATCACACCGACCCTTATTGGACTATATACGATTTGGAAAAAGCATTGTTAAAAAATTAGAAACTACAAGGAATTAATATGTCTGATCAAACTATTGTTATATCAGCCTCGCCGCACATTCATTCCGACAGAACTTCAAAAAAACTCATGTATGACGTGCTCATCGCATTGATTCCTGCGTTTTTGATGTCCATCTACCTTTTTGGAATAAGCGCCCTGGTGTTGACTTCTGTGGCCGTGAGCACGTGTTTGCTGTTTGAATACCTGATTCAAAAATACCTGTTGAAAACCGAGGTGACAACGGCAGACGGATCCGCCTTGCTGACCGGAATACTCTTAGCGTTCAACCTGCCTGCGACCTTGCCCATCTGGATGGTTGTGGTGGGGAGCCTGGTAGCCATCGGGGTTGCCAAGCTTTCTTTTGGCGGACTCGGCAACAACATTTTCAATCCCGCTTTGGTGGGGCGTGTATTCTTGCTGGTATCCTTTCCGGTGCAGATGACCACCTGGCCTATCCCTGTTGAAAACAACATGACCCTGGCAGATGCCACTACAGGTGCCACTACTTTGGGAATCATCAAAGAGGAACTGATGTATGGCGGCACCATGTCGACGATCAGCTCAAAAATTCCAGCAACTGCAGATCTTTTGTTGGGAATATCTGGTGGCTCAATTGGTGAGATGTCGGCCTTAGCTCTTTTGCTGGGAGGCGTCTACATGTTGGCTCGTAGGGTGATCACCTGGCATATCCCTGTGACTGTTTTGCTCAGCATGGCGGCTTTCACGGGTGTTTTCTGGCTGATCAATCCGGAGCAATACGCAAGCCCTGTAATTCATTTGTTCGCGGGCGGAGCGATTCTCGGGGCCTTTTATATGGCAACGGATTTGGTTACAAGTCCGATTACGAAAAAAGGCATGGTCATTTTTGCGCTGGGTATAGGAATCATTACGGCAGTCATCCGGCTGTTTGGGGCCTATCCTGAAGGCATTTCGTTTGCCATCCTAATTATGAATGCCTTTGTGCCTCTCATCGATACCTATTTCAAACCCAGACGATTCGGGAATCCGATCAAATCAAAAATTGTACAATGATGAGCAAAAAGAAATCTTCATTTTTCAATATGACCCTGACTCTCTTTGTAATCACTCTGATTGCGGGGATATCCCTGGGATTTGTCAATGACTTGACTATCGGGCCTAAAGCAAAGGCAAAATTGGAGCGCAAAGTAAATGCACTGAAACAAGTATTGCCTGAATTTGACAATAATCCTGTAGAAGACGTTTTTATGATCAAATCAGACAGGGCAAACGACAGCATTGAGATCTATCCTGCCTTTTCGGGAGAAAATAAAACCGGTACGGCCGTTGTCGGTTCGTCAGAAAATGGATACAGCGGGTTGGTTAAAATCATGGTTGGTTTCAATCCTGATAAAACCATTCAGAACATTGTTGTTTTAGAACAAAAGGAAACCCCGGGTCTCGGAACCAAAATGAAAGATGACAAGTTCATCCGGCAATTCAGGGGCAAGGATCCGTCATCCTTCAATCTGCAAGCTGCCAAAGATGGGGGAGATGTGGATGCCCTGACAGGCGCAACCATTACCACACGTGCTTTTTGCGAAGCCGCCCAGCTAGCCTACGATATGTTGACAGAAGAGAACCTGAATAAAGTTAAATCCGGAAACGAATAGCAATGGCCGAGAAACTAAATCAAAAGCAAAATTTCCTTAAAGGGATCATCAAAGACAATCCCGTTTTTGTCATGCTGTTGGGAATGTGCCCCACCTTAGGAGTAACCTCTTCGGCATTCAACGGGCTGGGCATGGGAATAGCAACACTATTTGTTCTACTCATGTCAAACATCGTGGTCTCGCTCATTAAGTCTCAGATTCCGAGTAAAGTGCGAATCCCGGCTTTTATTATCATCATTGCCTCTTTTGTTACCATCGTCGAGATGGTATTGGAGGCTTATGTTCCCTTTTTGTTCGAGCAATTGGGGATCTTCATTCCTCTGATCGTTGTAAACTGCCTGATCCTGGGTCGTGCAGAATCCTTTGCATCGAAGAATAATCTGTTGTCGTCTATAGTTGACGCTTTGGGTATGGGAATCGGTTTTACCATTGCACTCACCCTGCTTGGAGCCGGAAGGGAAATCCTGGGCAGCGGAAGCATTTTTGATTTCAGGTTTGTGTCTGAAGATGCCAATACATTCATCCTTTTTATTTTGCCTCCGGGCGCCTTTATAGCCCTGGCCTACCTGACGTATTTGTTTAACCGAATCTCAGCCAAAACCAACTGAAAATGGAATATATCTTAATACTTATAGCTGCTGTTTTTGTCAACAATATTGTGTTGTCACAGTTTCTGGGAATATGTCCGTTTTTGGGTGTTTCCAATAAAGTGTCCACCTCGGTGGGCATGTCGGGTGCGGTCTTGTTTGTGATGACCCTTGCCACCCTTGCGACCTATTTGTTGTACGAGTTCGTTCTCGCCCCTTCAGGATTGGACTATCTACGGACGATCACTTTTATCCTGGTCATCGCTTCTTTGGTGCAGATGGTTGAAATCGTTTTAAAGAAAGTGAGTCCACCGCTTTACCAGGCCCTGGGTGTTTTCTTGCCCTTGATCACCACAAATTGCGCGGTTCTGGGTGTGGCTATTTTGGCTTTAGGGCTCGAAAACGGAAGTTTGCTGAAAGCCGTCTTTTTTGCCGTGGCAAATTCTGTGGGCTTTGCTCTGGCTTTAATTGTTTTTGCTAGTATACGCGAGCGCCTGGAATTGGTCGATTTGCCCAAAGGCATGCAGGGCGTACCGATCAACATGCTGGTAGCCGGACTGCTTTCCCTTGCCTTTTTGGGCTTTACCGGTTTGGTCTAGGGCATTACCGGTTTGGTTTAAAAGGTTTTTATAACGCGAATAACGGCCGATCCGTCGGTTCCATTTTCAGCGATCCTCGGGCCTACACCGAACTGTAGCGAAAAGCCACTATCAAATTCGTAGTGTGCTTGGGGTAAAACGAGCCATTCCATCTCATTGTCATCAATTCTTTGAAACATAGCATTTGTGTTGTTTACTTCGACTCCAACCACGGTGTGCTTATTGATGTCGGCAAAAACGGAGGCGTTGATTATTACGGTTTGAGACTTATCCGCCGCATCAGAGCCAAACTCAAACATGACGCCAAATAAACCAATGGCACTCCAAACTTCATTGAATCGGTAGGCCGGAACATAAAGGAGATTCAATTCAGTGACATCCTCGTGGATATACATTTCGCCAAGAACCTGAAGGCCATGAATGAATTTTTTGTTTTTTGACGAACCAATAGTCCACTGAATTGCCGTTTTAAAAGCCTCGAGCTCAAAATTATTAAAAGGGAATTCCAACTCAACCGCAAAATTGTCAAAGATGGCGTACTCAATTTCTGGCGCCCAATCCACACCGCGGTTAGATCCGTCGTTCAAAGGAAATTCTGCAAGAGCATTTATTTCCAATTCACCTTGTCGAGCACCTAAACCGCGAACAAGGTCAAACATCAAGGGTTCAGGAATGCTAACTATTTCTTCGATGGCTTTATCCTGACCAAATAGAGAATGACAGAAAAGGATTAGTACCCAGGTTTTTGCTAAGCCACTAAAAAAGCAGTTAGAAGATTTGGTGTTCAATTTGAAGATTTGTGAGATAAAAAAAATTTGAACTACGTTGAAATTCGTTCTAAATAATCTCTTGCGAAAATAAGGAATTTTACTCTTGAACCTCTTCGGTGATCTTGAGATTCCTGCAACAAGACTCACATACCTTTTTTGGAGACTTACCCAAAAACAGTCTTCAACACAATATTGACCAGGTCAAAAAAGGAATATTTGGTAAATGCCAGAGGGAGAAAAGGCACCAGCAGAATCAAACCGCTCGTAACAAGCATCTTTGAGTCAATGGGTATAAAATTCATGGAAACTGCCGGGGCGTAACCACCATTAATATCAGACAGTGAAGAATTGTCCACAGATCCTAAAACTGGTTCCTTAGGTGGTGGCGGATTATCCAACCATTTTTTTGCGTAGTCATGGTTATGCTTTGCTACCAGGGTTCCCATTCGGTGAATGGCTCGAGATTTGGTACTGTGTAAAAGTGGCATAAAAATAAGAAGAGGCGAGTAGAGCATCAGAGGCGTGCCTACTGCAAAAAAGAGGATGTCAAAATAGTGGGTTTCAAGTGGCACGTCATGATTTATAATAGCAAATCCAATTGTCCCGGCAAGAACAGCGGCCAAGGCAAAGAATACAATGCTGAACGTTGAAGGGACTAAGTTCAGATACGTCAATCCTGCCTTCCCATCAATATTCATCGCATCTATAAATAATGTGATTTTTGAAATTTTCACGAGCGAGTAGACCCAGATAATCCACCTCCAAAACCAACGGAAGAGCAACAATTGAAATATCGGCAGACTCACAAAAAGATAATAGATTCCAGCAATAGAAATATCTCCATCCTTGCTCAAATAATCCTCGGCAGAATCCAATAGGGTAGGGTCATTCCACCTTATGAAAATAACGCTGTATATCAGGCCCAAAATTAGAACTTCCGGGAGATACAGGTTCGAAAGTTTATCGATCTTTTCGACCAGGGCATCGAAACGCAACTGCTCCTTGTCGTCTATCAGCTCATCTGAATTCTTTATATACGCAACAAATGACCTGTCGACCACTTTTTCAATTAGAATTAAAAAGGGTACCGCGAATAAAAACCGAATGTGCAAATCAAAATTCTTAAAAAAATCAAGTTCATCCGTCATAACCGATTCACCACCTCCGAATAGGATTAAAAGACACAACGGGAGCCAGGCTATGAAAGCAAATAACAAAGCTCGTTGTCTCCTGTTCTTTACAGGATCTTTGGTCTTGAGAAGCGCAGTCATCAATTTGTAAATCAGACCGCCGGTAACAAGAGAAAAACCATCATAGTTAGCAGAACTGTTTTGTTCACTGTTTTCCATTCCGTTTATTGCTTATCGTTGATTAAAGTTAGACATAAAATATTTACCAAATCTTTTTCCAACCGATAGTCCAAACGAGATTGCTCCCGTATGTCCTCCTTTTATCTCATACCCAAGCTCAGGAGACAAATCCCAGTAATTGCCAATTTCGAATTCATAGCTTATCCCTATGGTATATATGAAATAATTTTCCTCTTTCTCAAACTCAATTCCTGGGCCTGTAAAAATTCCTGTCCTATGATTGGGGGTAATTATAGTTACTTTCCGATACAGAAATTGGCAAAGATGTTTCCGAGCAGGTCGTCGGTAGTGATTTCTCCTGTGATTTCGCCGAGGTGGTGGAGTGCCTGTCGGATGTCGATGGCGATGAGGTCGGATGAGATGTCCTGATCCAATCCTTTTTGGACTTCGTTGAGCGAATCCATGGCCTTGCTCAAGGCTTCGAAGTGTCTTGAATTGCTTACTACGGTCTGTTGGTTGCTGAGCGCGCCGGTGTTCACCAAGTTAGACAAATGCTCCAAGAGCGAGTCGAGTCCTTCTTTTGTTTTCGCCGAGATCAGGAGCCAGTTGGGGTGGTTTTCTTTAAACTGAGTACGATTCTCCGCCGAAATCTTGTCGGATTTATTGATCAGGGTCAGGACTTTCTTTGCGGGATATTTTTTTTGGAGCACGCTCACTTCGGTCTCAACCCGGTCGAATTCCGCCTTTTCCCCGTCGATGAGCTGGAGAACCAATTGGGCCTTTTCAATATTTTCAAATGTCTTTTGGATCCCGATGCTTTCGACCACATCAGAGGTCTCGCGTATTCCGGCGGTGTCGATGAAACGGTAGTTGACCCCGTTGAGGTTCATTTCGTCCTCGATGGCATCACGGGTGGTACCTGCAATATCTGATACGATGGCCTTTTCTTCGTTGAGAAGGGCATTGAGCAGGGTAGATTTTCCGACGTTGGGCTCCCCGACAATGGCCACAGGGATTCCATTTTTCAGCACATTACCAAGCGAGAAAGAATCGATCAGCCGCTTGACAACCTGACGTATCTTATGGATGAGCTTTTGAAACTCCGCACGGTCGGCAAATTCGACGTCCTCTTCCACAAAGTCCAGCTCGAGTTCAATCATGGAGGCAAAATGGACGAGCTGGTCGCGTAGCGCAGCGATTTCGGATGAAAAGCCTCCGCGCATCTGTTGCAGGGCTAAATCATGAGACGCCTGGGAGTCAGAAGCGATCAGGTCAGCCACGGCCTCTGCCTGACTGAGATCCATTTTCCCGTTGAGAAAGGCTCTCAATGTGAATTCTCCTGCATCCGCATGACGGGCTCCTTTTTTTAAGAACAGTTGCAGAATTTCCTGTTGGATGAAAGTCGAGCCATGGCAAGAAATCTCCACCACATTTTCACCGGTGTAGGAGTGAGGTGCTCTAAAAATCGTTGTAAGTACCTCATCGAGCGTACGGTCTCCATCTTTGACCAGCCCCAGGTGCACGGTATGTGATTTCTGATCTTTCAGGACTTTGGATTTCGAGCGTCCTTGAAAATAATCAGAAACCAAATCAATGGCATCTTCGCCCGAGAGTCGAATCACAGCAATGGCACCCACGCCATAGGCTGTGGCCAGAGCGATGATCGTGTCGTTTCTGATTCCGGACTCCTGTTGATCCATAGGTTACAACGATTTTTTGCAAAGGTAATCAAGTTTGATGGCTTGTAACAATTTTGCAGATTCTGCGTCAAACAAATAAACTATTTTGAATACTATGCAAGTTTCACCCTACACCCTCCGAGAAGACCGTCAAACCCTGATGCTAACCCACTTGAGCCAGCTCCTGGATCTGATTACCGGATTCGGTGGATTCATCGTTCCGTTGGTGGTTTGGTTGACGAAAAAAGACGAGATCTATGGGATGGACGAGCACGGAAAATCCATTATCAATTTTCAGCTCAGCATGTTTCTCTATGCCCTGATTTGCATCCCGTTGATTTTGCTGGTCGGATTGGGCATCATTGGATTGATCGGAATTGGCGTATTGTGCTTCGTATTTCCCATTGTCAACGCCGTACGCGCCAATAATGGGGAAGAACCTCACTATCCGCTTACGATCAATTTCATTACTTGATTTCTGGAATTAAGCGATCAAAGTCTGTCTCAACCATGCACTTTGGCCGAGGTCCCACGTGATTTCATGAATTCAGCCTCATAATCGAGAAGGCCCTGCCATTTTTCGTCGACAAGTTTTCGATCCATGAATTGACGGGCAAACCCCAAAAAGGTAGTGTAGTGGTTCGCCTCGGAAATCATCAGGTCCCGGTAGAACTGTGCGAGTTCCTGATCCTCTATATTTTCTGAAAACACTTTAAAACGCTCGCAGCTTCTGGCTTCGATCAAGGCTGCAATCAGCAAGCACAGCGGCCAAAGCAAAGAATACAATGCTGAACGTTGAAGGGACTAGATTCAGATACGTCAATCCTGCCTTCCCATCAATATTCATCGCATCTATAAATAATGTGATTTTTGAAATTTTCACGAGCGAGTAGACCCAGATAATCCACCTCCAAAACCAACGGAAGCCAGGCTATGAAAGCAAATAACAAAGCTCGTTGTCTCCTGTTCTTTACAGGATCTTTGGTCTTGAGAAGCGTAGTCATCAATTTGTAAATCAGACCGCCGGTAACAAGTGAAAAACCCTGGTCAATAACAGAATTGTTTAGTTCACTATTTTCCATTCCGATTGCCGCTTATCGTTGATTAAAATTACGTCTATATTATTTTCCAAATCTTTTTCCAACCGATAGTCCAAACGAGATTGCTCCCGTATGTCCTCCTTTTAGCTCATACCCAAGCTCAGGAGACAAATCCCAGTAATTGCCAATTTCGAATTCATAGCTTATCCCTAAGGTATAGATGTAGAAAAGGGGTTTTCTCTTTTTACCAGAGCATCGTTTTCATCGGGTATAATATTTGAGATACATTCATTACTTTTACATGAATCTAACCAAATTAAACCCTCCTATAGGAAGCGTTAATGGTATATTTTGGGAGTCAAATTAATTGGCCATTGGTTAGAGAAAGCTGCTCCCAATCTTTACTAGATTCGAATCATATTTATGCTCTTAACAAAACTACACCGCCCGCCATTAAGCCTTGAGCATGTTTTCAGGTTTCGCCTGATTGATGAATTCAATAGAAATATATATAAGCCCTTTTCATTGGTTTGTGCTCCTGCGGGTTATGGAAAGAGTATGCTTGTTAGTTCATGGATAGAAGAGAATAAGCACCCTGCTGCATGGTTATCATTAAGCAGTGATGAAAACGATTATCGCACGTTCTTGATTTACATGATTACCGCGATTCGAAAGGTGTTTCCTGGAAAATTAGAAAAGACAGAAGCCCTGGTCAAGGCCCCTGAATTACCTGGCAACAAACTAATTGTTCACTCATTTATCAATGAACTCGATGAGATTCAGGAGAATTATATCGTTGTTCTTGATGATTATCATCTGATTCGCAATGATGAGATTCATGATCTTATTGATGAGTTATTGCGCTATCCGCCTGAGAACCTTCATCTATGCATGCTTACAAGACGCGATCCTCCCATACGGATTGAAAACCTTCGGGCCCATAACAGGATGATTGAAATTCGTATGAGTGAACTGACTTTTACTGAAGAAGAGGTCATAGGCTTGTTTTATAAACTGCATGGAATCAAGCTGGAAAGGTCTACAGCTGCGTCATTACAAAAAAAGACAGAAGGATGGATAACTGCTTTGCAATTGATTTCATTGGCATTAAAAAACAAACTGAATATAGAAAATGAACTGACTTCATTTACAGGAGACCTCAACACGCTTAGTGATTTTCTTATCGAAGAGATACTTTCCGATTTGTCTGATGACATGAAGGATTTATTGGTTATAACATCATTGCTCAAGAGGTTTAACCTCGATTTGGTCAAAGCTTGCTTTCAGACCAAGGAACATGACGATGATGACCCGTTAAAAACAGAGACATTATTTAATCAACTCATCAATTCTCATTTTTTCCTTATCCCACTTGATGATAATCAAAAATGGTTTCGTTACCATCATTTGTTCCAGAGAACGCTTTTTAAACATTTACGCTTATGGTTTAATTCTGAAAGAATTAAAAAGGTTCATTATGCAGCGGCGAAGTGGTTTGAAGACGAAGGATTGATTGATGAAGCGATAGACTATATGATAAAGTCGGGAAAGGTTGAAGAAGCGGCAAAAATTGTAAAAAATATTGCACATGCCGAGTTTCTCAAAAATATAAATAATGTGGAAAGATGGCGGAACAAATTGCCCTTGGTTGTGAGAGAAAACTCACCGGAACTTCAGCTTTTGAAGGCATGGTATGCTTTTGGGCAATTTCACCTTGAGAAAATTCCACCCATCCTGGAAAAAGTAAATATGCTTATTCAAGATACCGAACCAGATCCGCAGGTATCCTCTGAATTAAAATTTTTTCAGGGAAATTTCCAATACTGGATGGGTGATACAGAAGCCTCTTTACAAACTTTAGACCAAAGTTTGAACCAATGTGATCATTTACCAGAACATGTAAGATGCAATATCAGATTAGTCCGTTATATAGCTTTTCAAAGAACAGGGAAGTATGCTGAACTTGTTACAGAAATACATAGTCAGATCAAAAGAACCGATAAATATACGAGCTTAGATATCGCCTATTATTGGGGCTCACTTAATTTCGTACATCTCTTATCCGGTCAATTGAGAAGCTCCCTGGATACAGGGGTTCAATTCCAAATGTTTACAGAAAAGATTGGGGCTGATTTTCTTAATAACTGGAGCAGGTATTTGCAGGCCCTGGCGCATCTTCAGTTTTTTGAATTAGATAAGGCTTTTAACCATTTTGCGCTGGCTGGTGAGAAACAATACAACTTAGACACAATGGCTGTTTTCGATTCAAAAGTTTCACTTGCCCTGATTCACCAGCTAAACGGTAAGAGTAAGGAGGCAAATAAACTGATAGCTACCGCAATTCATTATGCCAAAGAAATTGGCGATCCACTAAGTTTGCTGGTAGTGGAATCTGCACAATCCCGAATTGCTCTCTTACAAGGAGATATCCAAACCGCATTCCAATGGGCTGAAACATTCAAAGAACCACCCAGTTTTGCAGGAATGTTTTTCTGGCAGGAAATCCCCCATATGACGAAAGCAAAAGTTTTCATTGCGAATGGAACTCCCGAATCTTTACAAAAAGCTGAAGGAATTTTAATCACGATGCTTGATATCGCAACATCTTCGAATCTGCATTGCCAAATGGTTGAGATAAACCTCCTACTGTCACTAGCATTACAAAAAATGGAGCAAAAGGAAGCTTCGATGGAAAAACTGAAAGCATCGCTTATTCAGGCTGAGAAATATGGATTTATCAGGCCATTTATCGAAGCCGGTATATTGGCTATAGAGCTCTTAAATTCATTGAAAGATGCCGGTATTGCTGTTGATTTTGTTCAAGAAATTAATAGTTTAGTTACAAAAGCTACTCGCAAACAAGAGACTGTACTTCGTGAAAAAAATGAGGGTTCAAAAAAGGTTATTCTAACGGAAAGGGAACTTGAAACCCTTGAGCTGCTGGCAAGCGGACTGAGAAACAAGGAGATCGCAAATGCTTTGTTTGTATCCGAAGGAACCATCAAAAAACATATTTACAATATGGGACAGAAGTTTGAAACAAGTTCCAGGGTCGATCTTTTGAACCGAACACGTCAATTGGGACTTATTAAATAGTCTAAACTTTCCCAACAATACTTTCGTCTCGTTTTTTCTGAAATAAAAGCAACTGTTTTTTCAGAATGAACTATGAGTTGATGACAAAATGCACTATTTCTATAGTCCATGTCTCAATATCTCTACCATTCTTCCACTTTAGTTTATTGTATACACTTTCTGACTCTCTTACCTTTAAATCATCAAATTATGCAATAATTTAAAGCTTACATAAATGACAACATCAGGCGATAATATAGAATCTACATTCTCTTTTTCCAAACCAGCAATTTACCAAATCAGGGTCTTGGGAAAAGTACCGTCCTCCTGGTCCGAAAGACTCTCAGGTATGGATTTGTCTTATAGAAATAAAAAATCAGGTGTAGAAACAACCTTAGTCGGGAAGATGAGTGATCAGGCTCAGTTAGCTGGGTTACTTAACTCATTGTATGAAATACATATGAGTGTCATATCGGTAAAAAAATTGAATAGTAAAAATGTAGACGTACATGATCATTAAAATATAAAACTATGAGTAAAAGTCAATATACACTGCTGGGTAATCGTATAAAAATTAATATAACGGTTAAACCTGCAATATGGCTAACTGCTTTAATTATATTAGGTTTTAGCATAGAATTAAAGGCACAACAGGTTTCTCCTTTTCAGACCGGGCATTATTCTACCGCCTTTTCTAATATTAGGGATATGGGCAGAGGGGCGCCAGGGCTTGCGATAGTCTGGTACAACCAATACATGTATACCAACCAATACGCCGATAAAGACGGAAACCTTTATAGTGATATTCCATTGGATTATTTTTTCCCCGAATTACCTCCCATTAATTTGAATATAGATTTGGGTTCTTATGCCACTGTACCTGCCATTTTTTACGGGGTACCTAAACCCGTACTTGGGGGTGCACAATGGATGATAGGAGTGGTACCTAGTTATATACGGGCAGATGCTTCGATCGTTACTGAACAACGTGGAGGTGTTATAGATCCCGACCTAAACCAAGAAGCATCGGCTACTTTGACAGGATTTGGAGATCTTTATGTAGCACCCTTAGGGCTTACCTGGAGCCTGGATCACTGGGACTTTACTTTTTATTATGGCTTTACAGCACCTACCGGGCGTTATGAAACGGGTGCAGACGATAATATTGGTCTTGGGTTCTGGACGCACCAACCTCAGGCTTATACCTATTACTATCCTAAAGTAGACCAGTCAACTGCCTTGATGATGGGCTTAACCTATGAATACAATACAAAGATTAAAGGAGAAGATTTTAATCCCGGTAATCGCTTTTCTCTGGAATACGGAATAAGTCAATATGTAACAGAGCGATTGGAATTGGGTATCATGGGAGGTCACAATTGGCAGATCAGCGATGATAAAGGAGAAGACGTGATTTGGGACGCTTCTATTCGTGATAAAAAAAGTACCCTGGCCTTTACCGCGGGCTATTGGGCCTGGAGTGAGCGTCTGCAGATTGTGGGTAAATATGGTTTTGACTACAATGCCGTTCAGCGCTTTAAGACCAACATGTTTATGTTGAACGTCATTTTTGCCACAAATGCCTTAACAGGAAGTAAATCGAAAAAAACAAAGTAAAATCAATAAAACCCCAAAAAATGAAAACAATTTCAATTTACCTAATTGCCCTGCTTATCGGCTTTACCTATAGTTGTAAGCAAGAGGTAAAAAAAGAAGCCGATAAAGCATCAGCTTCATCAACAAGTACAACTTCAGAAGTGAAGTTAACCAAGCAGATGCCAGATTCAGAGACTAGTATTTTTGATTGGGCAAAGACCCAAACGCCATTCAAGTCAGGAGGATTTGAGCCTGCTGCAACCTCCATGGAAACCAGATTTGGAAAACTTGAATTCCCCGGAGGCTATCCTACCGAGGAAACCATACAAAAAGTGTATGATGAGTTGGATTTGCAAAAAGCAACCCAGTTATATCTCAGTATGTATCCTGCGCTCTCCATGAAAGGAATGATTGAAGGCGTTGTGCGCGATTATGGAACCCATAGTAGCTCGCATATAGCCGTTACTGCCGATCGCTTAGATTCTGAAGCATTATGGCTTACCGGAAATACGGAAAGTATTTATTCTATGTTGGTGTTTGACTTAAAGGCCGATGGACCAACAGTATTTGAAGTACCTGGTGGTTTAATGGGACCTGTTGACGATGCTAATTTTAAGTTTTTATTCGACATTGGTCCTACGGGAATGGATAAAGGAAAAGGTGGAAAATATTTGATTTTGCCTCCTGATTATACCGGTGATGTTCCTGATGGATATTGGGTATTTAAATCGCCCACCTATCGTGTTTTCTCTTTTGTTCGCGCTAATGCTGCAGTAATTGGTTTTGGAGAAGGAGCCATGGATTATTTCCGTAAAGGATGTAAGATCTATCCTTTAAGCACAGGACCGAGAGAGAATACATACACTAATGTTACCGGTATTCCGATTAATACCTTAGTACCGGAAGATGCCACTGCCTTTGCCTGGATGCATGCCTTAATAAATTACGAGCCTGCTGAAGCTTTTGGTAAAGAGCGCTTAGGTGAATTAGCCTCTATTGGCATAGAAAAAGGGAAGCCTTTTAATCCTGATGCGCGCATGCAAAAAATATTGGCTAAAGCTGCCGAACAAGCTGTGGCTATGTCGCGGGTAATTGCCTTTAATACGCGAGTTCCAAATGCGAAGGTATATCCTGATCGCAATTGGGAAAGTCCCTATGTAATTAACAATTCTACTTTCTATGAGAACGATTATATCAACCTTGAGGCTCGTACGGTATTTCATTTTACTGCCGATGGTATTACGCCGGCAATGGCGATGCAAATGCCTGAAGGTCTTGGCTCAAGATATCAAACTACCTATAAGGATAGTGATGATAATTTCTTTGACGGCAACAAGACATACAAATTAAATATGCCTGCTGGCGTTCCTGTTAAGCTTTTCTGGTCAGTTACTGTTTACGATAACTATAATCGTTGTGTGGTCAATACCATGCCTTATCCAAGTATCAGTAGCCAGCAAACGCCACCTCCGGTTACGAATGATGATGGCTCCATTGATATTTACTTTTCGGTCAAACAACCGGCAGGTGTTGAGAAGCAAAACTGGGTAGAAGTAATCCCTGACCAAGGATTCTTTGTGTACATACGCTACTACGGTCCGCTCAACGCCTTTAACAACAAGACCTGGGTTCCGAACGATGTGGAGTTGGTCAAGTAAATTATAAAAAACAGTTAATCAATAAATTCATAAAAGATGAGAACTAAAATTAAATATTTCCTGATCGCTGCATTCTTGTTGCCTGTAATAGGAGTTCTAGCGCAGAAAACCAAAATGATCACCCAACAGCCTGTCATGAAAATGACAACACCGATTCCGGAAAACATTACTACGCCGGATAAAATAGAATCACCAATTGGCACCTTGGAATTTTTCGACGGGGTCCCCAATCGTAAAACAATTGATGCCGTATATGAGTATGTGGATCGCGCACGTGCAGTGCAGGCATTTATCAATATGACGCCAGCAGTTTCTTTATACAATCTCCGTAAAGGGAACCGTGATATGGGCATGGGGAAAAGCAATCAAATCTTAATTTGGGAGCAGTTGGGCGATTCCAAGTCATTGGCGCTGACCTATAATAATACCTCATTGTATACCTGGGGTTTTCTGGATCTAAAAAATGACGGTCCCACGGTTATCGAAATTCCACCGGGGGTATTGGGTATTTTAGATGATGCAGCCTTTAGATACATTACCGATATGGGTGCTGCGGGCCCGGATAAAGGAGAAGGTGGAAAATACCTCGTTTTACCTCCGGGATACGATGGTGATGTTCCCGACGGCTATTATGTATACAAGTCGAACACCTATAATGTTTGGAATTTTATGAGTGGTTATACCAAAACAGGTGTTGAAGCTGCTGCCACTACGGATTAAGGAAAACCTTAAAGTGTATCCCTTATCGCAAAAAGACAATCCTCCCAAAATGGAGTTTAAAAATATGTCGGGCGTGTATTACAACACTGTTGCACCAAACGACTATACTTTCTTCGAAGATTTGAATCAAATCATTCAGGAAGAGCCAGAAGGCTTTTACGATGCAGAAAACTTAGGGATACTAAGATCATTGGGTATTGAAAAAGGCAAGCCCTTCAATCCGGATGCACGTATGAAAAAACTATTAACAGAAGCGGTTGATATTGGAAACGCCTACGCTCGTGCCAATACCATTGAACCACGTGATCCTGGTCACTACTACTACCCAGAGACCAAAAGTGAATGGGTCATGGCTTTTGCGGATAATGACTCTTACTTTTTGGATGAAGGCGCTAGAAGAATGGATTCAAGGTTATGGATGCATTTTAATGCAGTATGCGTAACTCCAGCTATGGCACTTACAAAGCCAGGTGCTGGTTCGCAATACGCAATTGCCGGTATGGCTGGAGATCATACACCACTTGATGGAGCTAAGACCTATAAATTACACTTACCTCCTAATGTGCCTGTTAAAGACAATTGGTCAATAACGATTTATGATCCACAAACAAGATGTATGCTTCAGACGGACCAGCCTTTTGCTGGCATTAATAGCTTGACAGGCAAGGTGAAAGAAAATAAGGATGGATCTATCGATGTGATTTTTGCACCAAAAAAACCTAAAGGTGTTGATGAAGGCAACTGGATTCAGACCATTCCTGGTAAAAGTTGGTTTATCCTGCTACGTGCCTATGGTCCACTTGAGCCATGGATTGACAAAACCTGGAGGCCGAGTGAATTGGAACTCGTTAAATAATAACAAACCTTTTAATTAACCATAAAATCTAAAACCTTAATAATGAAGAATTTAAAATCAATATTATCAATACTGGCGAGTGCAGTACTCATCTTTATGTTTACAAATTGCCAGGAAACGAAGAAATCAGAAGCTCCTGAAAAAGTTGTAAAAGAAGCTCCGAAAACCTATAAAATGACTACCCAAATTCCGGAGAATGTTATTACGCCGGATGTGGTGGAGACAAGTATTGGCACGCTAAAATTCAATGACGGATTTCCTACAGAAGAAACAGCGCAGAAAGTATGGGACAATCTTGATTTTGTCCGCGCCGTAGAAGCTATGATTATGACGACACCTGCCGCTTCGCTGGTAGGTTTCCGTAGAGGAATCCGTGATTTTGGGCCGGACAATGAAACCATGATTAATTGGAAAGGCCGCCTGGATCCAAGAGGTCTTACTGCTAACAGGTAATACGACAGTGATTTATAGCTTTATGTGGATCGATCTGAAAGATGGTCCCATGGTTATGGAAACACCACCCAATGTGCTTGGAATCGTAGATGATTTCTGGTTCAGATATCTTAGTGATTTTGGTAATGCGGGAGATGATAAAGGTAAAGGCGGTAAGTATCTTCTTTTACCACCGGATTACAAGGGTGATATCCCCGAGGGATACTTCGTTAAACAATCGCAAAACTTATGGCCATTGGCTGGCCATGCGCGGTTTTATGACCGATTTCTAAAGCCGAACCGATTGTTAAAAACATGAAAGATCCATTTCCGTATTTATCCATTGGGGACTGAGCCAAAAGAAGTAAACTGGGTGAATCCTGAATGGCAAGTTTATCAATACCCTTCATGCTTCGAATGGTGAATTTTTTGCCGAAGTCAATCAAGTGGTTCAGGAAGAACCTAATTCGGCTTTTAGTCCGGAAATATTAGGAATACTTGCTTCAATTGGAATTGAAAAGGGAAAACCTTTTGCACCGGATGCACGCATGAAAGCAATCCTTGATGACGCCGCAAAGGTCGGTAACGCAACCCAGAGAACTATACAGTGGAATGCCCGTGATAAAAGTTTTGCCGCATATCCAGGCAGTAAAACTTGGGAACCCGGTTTCGCCGGCGGAAGCCATGAATTTATGCGTGATGGCGTTCGATTAATTAATGAGCGTGAGCGTTTCCATTTTTATGCCACAGGAATTACACCAGCTATGGTGAAACCTCCGGTAGGCCTGGGCTCGCAATATCTGGAAGGGCTTCGTGACTCGGAAGGTCGACGATTTTGACGGCAGCAAAACCTACAAACTGCACATCCTACCCGACGTTCCTGCCGCTAACTTCTGGGATGTAACGATTTACGATATGCAAACACGGTCGTTATTGCAGACCGATCAGGCTTTCCCGGGTGTACCAGAGTACAGGAAGCAGTCATTCAAAATGATGACGGGTCCTTTGATATTTATTTTAGTCCTGAAAAACCAGAAGGCAATGTTAACTGGTTGCAAACTATACCTGGAAGAAGGCTGGCATGTGCTTTGGAGAATTTATGGTCCAACGCAGATTTGGTACGATCAGGAATGGAAAATAAGTGAAATTGAGTTAGTCAACTAAATTATATAAATCGTCATGGTGAGTCCTGATTGTTTTGGGACTCGCAATGACGATAATACTATAAAAAATGAAAAGTAAAAAAACAATTATTAGGCTGCTTATGAGCTTGTTTTTGATTGGAATGATTATTCCAATGCAGGCACAGCAGAAAATGAAAATGACCACCGACATTCCGGCAAATATCCCAATTGCCGATGAAGTGGAAACACGTTTCGGAACTTTAACTTTTGATGACGGCTTTCCTACAGAAGAAACAGCTCAAAAACTTTATGATCAAATCGATTTTCAACGCGCAGTTGAATGTGTTGTCTTAACCACAAGCGGTGCTTCATTAAGTGGTTTTAGAAATAGCCTTCGAAAATTTGGCCCCGACAATGAAACCATGATAATCTGGGAAGACCGCATGGATTCTAAAGTGATATTACTTACGCCCAATACAACCGTTGTATACACTTTTATGTGGATTGATTTGAAAGATGGGCCCATGGTAATGGAAACACCACCAAACACCCTTGGATTGATCGATGACTTTTGGTTTCAATATGTAACCGATTATGGAAACGCAGGACCTGACAAAGGAAAAGGGGGTAAATATCTCTTAGTTCCCCCGGGTTATGAAGGCAAAATACCCGATGGATATTTTGTAGCAAAATCAGCTACCTATGGAAATTGGTTGGTGATGCGTGGGTTTATGGAGAACTTCGATCCTAAACCTGTTGTAAAAAATATGAAAGAGAATTTTAAATTGTATCCATTGGGAGATCAGCCTAAATCTGTAAATTTTGTGAATGTATCTGGTAAAGAATTTAATACCGTACACGCCAGCGATTTTCAGTTTTTTGAAGAAGTGAATGCAATCGTACAGGAAGAACCTGCTTCAGCATTTAGCCCTGAAATTTTAGGTTACCTGGCATCCATCGGAATTGAAAAAGGGAAAGCTTTTGCACCGGATTCACGCATGAAAAAAATTCTAAATGAAGCAGCCCTTGTTGGGAATGCCTATTCACGTGTTAATGAATACAGAAACCGGGACAAGAGTTTTGCAGCTTATCCTGACAGCAAGACCTGGGAAACAGGATTTCCTGGAAATAGCTATTTGTTTGAAAAAGATGGAGTTCGTTTAATCGATCAAAGATTAGGATTCCATTATTATGCGACAGGAATCACGCCCGCTATGGTAACTCCACCGGTTGGAAAAGGATCACAATACATGAAAGGTATCCGCGACTCTGAAGGCAATCCTTTATCCGGAGATAAGCAATACAAATTACACATACCAGCCAATGTACCTGCTGTACAATTCTGGGATGTAACCGTTTACGATGTGCAGACAAGATCATTACTTCAAACGGATTATCCATTCCCAGGGGTTACCAGTTCCGATAAAAATGTTATGCAAAATGCAGATGGATCCTTTGATGTTTATTTCAGTTATGAAAAACCAGAAGGAAATGTAAACTGGATACAAACTGTTCCCGGTAAAAACTGGCATATGCTGTGGCGTATTTATGGCCCGCTTGAACCCTGGTTTGATAAAACCTGGAGACCGGGTGATATAGAATTAGTAAAATAAATTAGTAAACTTAAGAACAGAAATTATGAACGAAGATATCATTAAAGGAAAATGGAATCAACTCGAAGGTGAACTTCAAAAAGAATGGGGAAAGCTAACCAATGATGACATGAAACAGCTCAAAGGAGAAGCAAAATTGCTTAAGGGCAAGCTTCAGGAAAAATACGGGCATAGCTCTGAAGAAGTTAAAAAGCAGATTGACAAGTTTAAACAACGCTATAGCGAAATGGTAGAGGATGATAAAGAAAAGATTGCAGCTTATAAACAAAAGCTAAGCGAGATGTTCGATGACGACAGCAGTGTAGATGAGGATTAAATAAGGGAGATCCTGAGTGAGGGCCAAGTTATAAAGCTTGGCTCTTTCTCTTTAGGCTTTATGGCCCTGAGCAGGCATGGTTCGATAAAAAATGGAGACCAGGTGAAGTTATGAAGGTGAATTAGTAATGTGATCAATTATTAAAACTAAAAAATTATGAAAAAATTTATTACATTTTTAACGCTTATTAGCTCTTTTGTTATCGGCATGTAATGATGCTACCGTTAAAACAGAATCTGCAGAAAACAGTGAAGTTTCAGACCCGCTACCTTCCTGGAATGAAGGACCTACAAAAACTGCTATTATAAACTTTGTTAACGATGTTAGCAATGAGGGAGGAACAAAGTATGTAAAGCCAGAAGAGCGCATAGCAACATTTGATAATGATGGCACCTTATGGTGTGAACAACCCGTTGCACAGCTTGAGTTTGCGGCATACCAAGTTAAACAAATGGCAGTTGACCATCCCGAGTGGAAGGATACGCAACCCTTTAAATCAGTGCTGGAAAATGATAATGAATATCTGGTGAATGATCTTTTAAATAATCATGGCAAAGAGTTAATGAAACTTATTACGGTTACGCATGCAGGTATGACCTTGAAAGAATTTAATGAAGATGTTACCGCTTTTCTGAACGCTTCTGCTCATCCAAAGTACGGAAAGAAGTATACGGAGACTATTTATCAGCCTATGCTGGAATTGTTACAATATTTACGCAAAAATGAATTTAAAACCTATATCTGCTCCGGTGGAGGCAACAGTTTAATGCGGGTTTTTGCAGAAGATGTTTATGGTATTGTACCCGAAAACGTAATCGGTACTTTTGCCATGAATACTTTTGAACAAGTTGATGGTAAATGGCAGATTGTAAAGGGGACAAAGAACATTTTTATGAACGATAAAGACACTAAGCCTGCGACAATTGAGCAGCGAATTGGTCGTATCCCAATCTTTGTTGGAGGCAATGTACGTAGTGGAGGTGACATCGGACAACTGACCTATAGCCAAACAAACACACTACCCAATTTTCAACTTTTGGTAAATCATGATGATGATATAAGAGAATTTGCATATGCCGAAAAAGATAATGCATCGTTAAATGCGGCCCAAGAAGGTGGCTGGCATGTGGTAAGCATGAAAAACGATTGGAAGAAAATATTTCCTTTCGATAATTAAAAATCATGATACCGAATAGTTCTAAAATTATTAAAATGAAAAGACAATTAATTAATAACGTATAAAAACAGAATGTCAAGTAGTTAGATACCATTAATTAAAAATGAGTAAAATGGAAAACAAGGTTATCGATAGTAATAACACATCAACAATAGTAATAATAGCAGGACTTGTGATCATTTTTGCGGGTTTGTTCCAAGCGGAGTCAATTGTGAACCCAGTATTAATGGGGTTATTCCTCAGTATTATTACTGCGCAACCTATTTTATGGTTAGAAAATAAGAAAGTGCCAATTGGTGTTGCTATTCTAATTGTACTAGCAGTTGAAGTTGTTGTTTTTTTTGGGTTAGCAAATATTATAGGTAATTCTTTTTCCGATTTTTCTACGAATACAAAAGTATATGAAGAAAACCTAAACCAAATGTGGCAATCATTTATGTTATACTTAAATGATAAAGGCATAGCATTTACTGGAGAAAATCTTTCAACAGCGTTTAATCCAACTAAAATTCTGGGGTATACTTCTGGAGCTTTAAATGAATTAGGAGGGGTATTGGGCAATTCAATAACGATCTTTTTCCTCTCCTTATTTTTAATTTTAGAAATGGATAGCTTTTCTTTAAAATTAAAAGCAATTGCTCAAAATACAAGTTTTACATTAGATTTTTTAACTACGATAGGGAATAGCATCAGAAAATACCTTTTTATTAAAACCCTTACAAGTTTATTAACCGGATTCATTATTTGGATTTGTTTAAAAATAGTGGGTGTAGACTATGCTATTATTTGGGCATTAATAGCTTTTTTATTGAATTATATTCCAAACATTGGCTCCATTTTAGCTGCATTCCCTGCAATTTTATTTGCATTGATTCAACTGGGGTTAGGTGGTGCTATTTGGACAGGCGTCATATTCTTAGCTGCCAATATGGTAATAGGAAATGCTGTAGAACCAAAAATGATGGGGAAAGGTTTAGGGCTTTCAACATATATTGTTTTTGTGGCCTTGTTGTTTTGGGGATTTATACTAGGTATTGTAGGAATGTTCCTGTCTGTTCCATTGACCATGGCTTGTAAAATTGTATTTGAACAAAATAAAAAAACAAAGTGGATGGCTGTTTTATTAGGCAATGACGAAGATACAAAAAGAGCGCTTAATGAAAATGCAAAAAATGAAGAATAACGTGACGTTATGAGCGATTCAGTTAATATCATAACGACGATGTACGTGAATTTGCTTATGCCGAAAAAGATAATGCATCCTCTAGAAATAATATAACCATGGGAATCGAACATCATTGGTTATCCAATCTTGCTTCTACTCTTTCTTTAAACTGGGCGGAATTACAAAGTCCCGCTAACAGAACACCTGATCACCAGGAATTAGGCGCCACCGTGCATGCCAACCTAAGATGGGGTGTTTTTTAATTCAAACTTTAAAATTTTACCCACATAATCTTTAGCCTGAATAATTATTCTCTTTGGTATAAGAATTATAACACGAATCGTATAATTTGAGCGCTTTTTTCTACCCACTTTATTTGTTCATATAAGACATTTTAGACGCTTTCCATAGTTTCTACTACTATAACTCTACTATTCTTCCACTTTAGTTGCGGACCTTTACTCTTATTGAAAACTCAATAAATAATTTTAATCCCTGATATATAATATTTAACTTGCATTAGAATTAGCCATGCTACAAACGAAACTGCATAGACCACCTGTCACCAAAGAACATGTTTACAGAGATCATCTGATTGATCTGCTGAATAAAAACATGTACAAGCCACTTACGCTGGTTAGTGCAGGCGCTGGTTATGGCAAGAGCATGTTAATCAGCTCCTGGCTTGAAAAATCCAAAATCCCCTACGCCTGGGTTTCGTTGAGCGATGAAGACAATGAAATCAGAGATTTTATTCGAGTGTATATCGACATCGGTCAATAATAAGTTTCCAGAAGCTTTGGTTCACCTAAATGACTATTTAGAAGCTCCTGAATTACCACCCATAAGCAAAATAGCTGAAAGCCTCATTAATGGTTTAGATGAAATCGAGGAAGGAGTTTGTGTTGGTTTTAGATGATTATCATTTAATCCAAAACATACAAATTAATGAACTGATTAACCAGCTGCTCCGGTTTCCTCCACAGCTAATGCATTTGGTAATTATTTGCAGGAGTGATCCGTTTTTGAATCTAAGCTCGTTACGCGTGCACAGCCGCATCAATGAGATTCGTATGGCAGAACTGTGCTTTAACGAAAGTGAAATTTTGGAATTGTTAAAGAATATTTTTCAAACAGAATCAAGTATAGCAATTTCGCATAAATTGATGCAACAAACGGAAGGATGGATTACGGGTTTGCGATTGTTATTATTAATGGTAAAGAAAGGTGAAGACTTAAATGAATCCCTTGAAAAAATTCATGCTATTAATCCTACAACCACTAATTTTTTGCTGGAAGAAGTAATCTCAAATCAGCCCGAACCGATTCGAAATTGTATTCTAAAAATGTCAATTCTCGATCGGTTTTGCGATGAATTGGTAAATGAACTATGTTTTCCTCCTATTGAAAATCTGGAAGCTGATATAACTGGGGAAGCTGTGATTCAAACCCTCATTAATGCCAACCTCTTCACAATCTCATTGGATTATGAAAGGAAATGGTATCGTTTCCATCACCTGTTTCGTGAAATGCTTCAAAACCAATTAAAGAAACAACATAGTGTTGACGAAATTAATGTTTATCATTTAAAAGCTTCTGAATGGTTTGATAAAAATGAGCTGTCGAATGAAGCCTTTAATCATCTTATTTTGTCGCAAGATTATGTGATGGCAGCGAAGATGGCACAAAAGTATGCGCCCATTTATGAGAGTCAAAAAAAATGGCACGTCATTCAAAAAATGCTTGATCGGTTACCTGAATCAATTATACAAGAACAGGCAGAACTGCTGTTATTACAGGCTCAGAATCACTTCTATCATTTAAATATGGGATTGATACCTCCATTGCTGGATCGTATTGATAGCATAGAGAAAGCCGGAACTGATGTGCAAAAGCTATATGGTAAAGTGTCGCTTTTTAAAGGCTTTATTGCTTTCTATTCAGGTGATGGTATAACAAGTCTTGCAAATTTTAATTATGCGTTTGAACATTTACCTGCAGATGATATTGGGCTTCTTGCTACTGCTGAACTTTATATAGCACTCTCGAACCAGATGACAGGTAATTACAGAATTTCAATCGAGCATTCGACAAAAAGACTTAAAAAGTCGGCTACACTTCATCTTGTAGAAGAAATATACATTAACTGGGCATTGATCCAGCCACAGATTATACATGGAGACCTGGTTTCTGCTTCGAGATACCTGATCAGGCAACATAGTATTTCGAAATTAACCAAGATGGATTATGTCATTTCCTGGTGTCACTATCTTGATGGATATATTCATTTATTAAATGGTAAAATTGATGAGGCTATTCAACTTATCAAAGTTGCAAATGAAAAAAAATACTTGAGTTATCCACGATCTGCAATTGATGCAATGGCATTGGTAATCTATGCTTATCAGGCCAAAGGTCAATCGGACAAAGCCAAAGAGTCCTTAAAAACGCTCAATGAATTTGTTGCTTATCTTGGACCTTATTATCAACCCATTGCCGATTCAGTTAATTCTCATCTTGCAATAATGCAGGATAATAGAGATGACTCAATTAAGTGGCTGAAAACAAACGAAAAGCCCGATGGTGAGGTTATGATTTTCTGGTATGAAATCCCATGTATAGGGTGGTGCCGTGCGCTTATAGCCGAAGGGTCTGAAACAAACCTTAAAGAAGCCCAGCTTCAGTTGCAGGTATATGCTAAACAGAATGAAGAGCAGTACAATAGTTTTCAACAGATTGGGATAAAAGTGTTACAGGCCTTGGCATACGAAAAGCAAAATGAAATAGAAAATGCCCTTTCAAAAATGAAAGAAGCGGTGTTACTGGCAATACCTGGTGATATTGAATTACCTTTCCTTGATAATGGACCTTCTGTGCTTTTTTTGTTGCAAAAATTACATTCAAATGGTGTTGAAGTGTGTTTTTTGGAGAAAATATTCGCAGTTCAAGCTGAACAGAATCAATCCAATATAGAAATTGTGCAGGAAAAAGTAGTTGTGCCAAAAAGTGATGAGGTTTTATTAAATAGCCTTACTGTGAGAGAAGCAGAGGTGACGACATTACTTGCGCAAGGTTTGAGAAACAAAGAAATCGCCGATAAGTTATATGTTTCAACAGGTGCCATAAAAAAACACCTGTACAATACCTTTCAAAAACTGCATGTAAGCAACCGCTTAGAGTTGGTGAATAAGGCAAAGGAGTTAGGACTTCTTGAAGTAAATTAAGTACAGCTAATTTTCGCCGAAAACCAATTTAATTCACCTTCGCGTTCCGCTTCGGCGGACGAGAAGGTAGTGTTTAAACCAGCCTGTTGCTGGCAGGTTCCCAGATGCTCCCATCGGACACTAGGGCCTAGGGTTCTACCCTGGATTAAATACCATGTATTTCGATCCTTCAATCTTAAACCTTTCTTTCCATATCTACTTTTTGTCCACTTTCTAAAATATGGGCGGTTCTTCTCAATATCATGATTTTGTATTAGAAAATCATTAAATTGCATAACCGTATTTCGTCTTTTTAGCAAGGCTGATTATTGCAATGCCATGAATAAGAGGACTGGTTTTTATTATTGCGTCAGCTATGCTACAAACAAAGTTACATCGGCCTCCTGTCACCAG
>CAWJRB010000002.1:0-40000 GCA_963845155.1 uncultured Flavobacteriaceae bacterium
TGATTTTCCTGAGTGGAAGGTTGGAGTTGAGTTTAGTGCGGGGGCATTTAAGTATTTGGACTTTATGTTAACCCTTGTGAAAACGCCTCAAGAAGAGCAAGGGCTTATGAAAAGATTTGCAAAGATTGGATTGGGAACTGACGAGAAATTTGATATAACAAAATTCTCCCCAGAGATTCAAAAAGCGCTAGAAGAAGGTGCTCAAGAAGGCCTTGCTGCCATAAAAGAATTTGGTAAAAAAGAAACTAGTGACCCATTAGTTAGCGCAAAAGTATTTGGTACAAGAGCATTTTTAAACAAGAGCGCAAAAGATAATTATAGTTTGAAAGACTTATTTATGATTCGTGCAGTTGGCGCAGAAAAAGGTATCTATGGAAACTCAGGTGCTGAAGCTATCTATCCTACCTATATAGTAGATACAGAGGGTGCTCCATTTGATGCTTCAAAAAACAACTATACAATGTCATTTGAAAAAGGTGAATTTCCACCCGTAAAGGCATTCTGGTCGCTAACTATGTACGATGGTAAAACACAACTTCTTATAGATAACCCTTTAAACAGGTATCTTCTTAATTCTCCTATGATGGATGATTTTGTTATGAACGAAGATGGTTCACTTACGCTTTATGTACAAAAAGAAACACCTGGGAAGGACCTAGAGTCAAACTGGCTGCCTGCTCCTGATGGACCTTTTTATGTGGTAATGCGACTTTATGGTCCGAAAGAAGAAGCACTTGAAGGGAAATGGGTAGCTCCGGCACTTGTTAAAGCATCAAAGAATTAATCAGGTTACTTATAAAAATAAATACAATGAAAAGAATAATTTTAATTTCCGGAATAGCTTTAATTTTTGCTAGCTGTCAACAAGAAACAGCAGTTAAAGAAAAAAAGAACGCTCAAACTTACAAGATGACCACCGAAATTCCGACAGGTGTTCTCACCCCCGATAAAGTGGAAACAAGTATTGGAACATTGGAGTATTTCGATGGTGTGCCTTCAAAAGCAACTGCCGAAAACGTATACGACTATTTGGACCGAATGCGTGGTGTCGATGCTTTTATGAGAGGCATACCTGGTGCTTCGGTAAGAGGTTTAATCTTGGGGCTAGAAGAAGCTGGTGTAGATGATTACAATAAAGTAGGAATAACAAAAACCTTATTAGATTCAAAATCCATATTTTTAACAGCAAATACCTCTACTATTTATGTTACTCCATATTTAAATGTTGGAAAAAACGGTCCCATAGTTATGGAAATTCCTGCAGGTATGCTGGGTGCATTTAATGACGCATGGTTTCGTTACATTGCCGATATTGGACCCTTTGGCGAAGACAAAGGTAAAGGCGGCAAATATTTGATTTTACCTCCAGGATATGAGGGAAAAATTCCAGAAGGTTATTTTGTAATAAAGTCTCCAACCAACAGAGTATTTGTTTTTACGCGCACATCCATTGCAAATGGCATAGAAAAAGCCGTAAAGGCGATTGGAGAAAATATGAAAATATATCCATTGGCTGAAAAAGACAATGCTAAAAAATTGGAGTTGGTAGATATATCAGGTGCAGACTTCAATACGGTACATACCAATGATTTTTCTTTTTATGAGCATATAGCAGAATGGATTAATGAGGAGCATGTTGATATGCTAGATGATGTAACAAAAGGACTCTTTGCATCAATAGGCATTGAAAAAGGAAAAGCTTTTGCTCCCGATGAACGAATGAAAGGATTACTTACCGAAGCTGTTGCCATAGGAAACGCTGCCGCACGTTCAATTACCTACTATCCACGTACCCACATGAATTTAGCTGGTGTTGAAATTTATCCCGATACAGAAAGTTCCTGGATAATGGCTTTTGCCAATAAAGACGTATTCTTTAAAACTGAAACCGGAGGCTTAAATATTAATGCTTTGGATATGTTCCACTATAGTTATACTGCCGTTACACCAGCTATGGCCGTTACTATTGAAGGGGCGGGGTCTGATTATGCCATTTCATTTCTGGATGGAGAAAAAAATACCTTTGATGGCGCAAAAGAATATAAATTGCATATCCCGGCAGATGTGCCTGTAAATGATTTCTGGGCGATAACCATATACGATACGCAAACGCGCTCATTGCTACAAACCGATCAGCAATTTCCAACAGTGGGTAGCCTAACGGAAGGGTTTAAACAAAACGAAGATGGTTCTTTCGATGTCTTTTTCTCCCCAAACCCTAATCCAGGTCAGGAAAATAATTGGTTGCAAACCATTCCCGGAAAAAGTTTTATAGTGATCCTTCGTGTTTACGGTCCGTTAAAACCATGGATAGAGAAGACATGGAGACCAGGCGAAGTTATGCTTGTTAAATAACAACTTATAATTTTAAAAATAATCATACTATGAAAACGAAATATATTATACACCTTGCTTTTACAATGTTGATTCTGATACAGAGCTCTTTTGCATTTGCACAAGAGACGAAGGATGAAAGCAAGATTCGCGAAGAACAGGCCTACACGCTTGGCACAAGCGCCTACACCTGGGGTTTCACTATGACCGAAATCTATCGGGTGCGTGATATGCAGATCAAAGCCTTTGGGGCAAACACGTTCTTTCATATCCGAGAACTCGCCGACCCGGAGACCTCGAGAGCCAGTGGAGTCGTGTCAGCAAACAATGCGACGGTGTATTCGCAAGCATGGCTCGATCTCTCGCTCGAACCAATCATACTCGATGTGCCGCCGATTCCAGATCGCTATTACACGATTAACTATAACGACTTTTACCAGAAGTGCGAAAATATCAGTAACCTGACTGAGGGTAGCAGCGGCGGATCGTATGCATTCACAGCGCCGGGTTGGGAAGGTTTGCTACCGGACGGTGTGAAACGGGTTAGTGTTGCGACCAATGATCTCTGGATCATCGGCCGGACAGAGGTAAAAGGCCCTGAAGATCTTGCTGCCGCCAATGCCATCCAGGATAAGTATGCGCTGACAGCATTAAGCGAATGGCAAAAAGGTAATCGCAATAGCATGGGAGATAATAGCTACGATGATTGGCCTGCCTATGATGTGAGCAATCCGCTTAATTGGTATGCCATGCTGAATGAATGCCTGCGTCGTAATCCACCTTATGGTCCGGATGCTGAAATCATCGGTATGTTCGAATCGATCGGCATTGGTCCTAACAAGGACTTCGATGTCGACAATCTCGACCCTGCGACTGCTGCTGGTCTGAAACGCGCCGTGGACATGGGGTATAGCATCATTTCAGAGGACGCAAAGTTACGCCTGGGTCAGGTGGTCAATCACTGGAGTCTTATTTCCAATTCCGTTGATTATACAACCGATCGAGGAGCCTTTGATTTTCTCTTCAGATCGTCCGTGGCGTTGCGCGCACAACCTGGCCAGGATTCGAAAGAGAACTTTTTCAACTTCGCCTATGAGGACGATCAAGCCGAGCCTCTAAATGGGAGTCAGCACTATACCATCACGTTTCCTGCCGGCGAGGAGCCTCCTGTCGATGCTTTTTGGTCGATCACCATGTATGATTATCCGGATGGATTTTTAATCAAGAATCCTATCGACCGCTATTCGATAGGGACGTATAACGACATGGAACGGGACAAAGATGGAAATTTAACCATCTATATTCAACATGACAGCCCTGGAAAGAAGCTTGAAAGCAATTGGCTGCCAGCGCCCAACCAGCCATTTTATCTGTGTTTACGCTTGTATAATGCCAGGTCAGAAGCCCTGAACTTCGATTGGGTGCCCCCGGCCGTTAAGAAGATGAAGTAGAACCGAAAAACTTTAATAATAATAAAAACTAAAAGAATAAAACATATGAAACGAGCATGTAAAGTGTTTTTCACACAGGAGAACCATTATAAGCGAGTCCCCTGTCTGACTGCGCAAGCCAGGCTGGCATCGAATACAGTTGAAAATTTAAAATTATAATGAGATGAATGTCAATAAAGGAAATTACCCCGTTATTATTGCATTGTTGATTCTGATGAATACTTCTTTTGCATTTGCACAAAAGGCACAAAAACCTAAATACGCTGCTGATGTACCCGAATTTTTGCTTACGCCAGACAAGGTAGAAACTGAACTTTTAGGCGACCTCGAATTTTTTGATGGTATGCCCGATGAAGCTACGGTTCAGAAAAGCTTTGACTTTCTTGACCTATCGCGAGGCGTAGAGGCATTTCAGAGTGGAATGCCGGCCACTTCCATATATGCCATGCTTGAAGGACTTAAAGAAGCGGGCTTGAAACCAGGAGACCTCGGGCTTTTCGGAGGATTGATGGATGCCCGCACCCTATTCCTGACTGCGCAATCAACGACTCCGTATGCCTTTGTAGAGGTTGACTTAAAAAATGGACCGGTTGTAGTAGAAATACCCGGGCCTGTACTGGGCTCGCTTGACGATGCATTTTTCCGCTTCGTTGGTGACGTTGGCCTCACCGGCCCCGATAAAGGCAAGGGTGGTAAATATCTATTTATTGGGCCCGACTACGAAGGGGATATCCCCGAAGGCTACTTTGTGGCAAAATCCACAACCTACCGTCACTGGCTTTTCATGCGTGTTTTTGTGAAGGATGGTGATTTGGAGGGATCTACAAAAGAGCTAAAAGAAGGTTTTCATTGCTATCCACTGGCAAAAGCAAACAAACCACCAAAACAAAAAGTCTTAGACCTCTCGGGCAAGCAATTCAATACGATTCATGCGAATGATGAATACTTTTATGAAGAGCTAAACGCAGTGATTCAATATGAACCCGCAGATGCTTTTAATCCAGAGCTTGTTGGGCTTTTTGCCTCTATCGGCATTAAAAAAGGAGAACCCTTTGCACCGGATGCACGCATGAAAAAAATACTAAAGGATGCGGCTGCAATCGGCAACGCTTCGGCGCGATCTCTTGTTTTCCGACCCCGCGATCCTGCTGTTTATTTCTATCCGGATCGTCGGTGGTATACATCCTTCGCCGGCGGTCATGATTTTATGGACAATGGAGAAATGAAGATTGATGGTCGTAGTATTTTTCACTATGTCGCTACCGGCATTACACCAGCCATGTCTATGCCTGCAGTAGGAACAGGATCGGCCTATGCCTTTACTCCCCATGATGCGGATGGTAACTACCTTGATGGTGGCAAAACATATAAAGTAACCCTTCCCGCTCCCATCCCCGTGAATAACTTCTGGTCATTCATGGTGTATTCCGGTCAACATCGCTCGATGCTCGAGACCGATCAAAAATCAGCTGGCCTCGACAGCAACAGTCCGACCATTAAACAAAACGATGATGAATCTTATTCGGTTTGGTTCGGGCCAGAGGCACCAAAAGGGCATGAAGACAATTGGATTCAAACGATGCCCGGGAAAAGCTTCAATGTACTACTGCGCCTTTAAAATAGACGATAGAATGAGATAAATACCGTGGAAATTGCTGTAGTTAAGAATATGGAATTTCGGTTATTTAATGAAATCAGGATTGTCGAAATTTGACGAAAATTTTTATGACAGCCAAAATGGAATATTAATTAGTCCAGATGAAGCAGAAATTGCGTTTGATCATCCAAGGCTCCTTCAGTTAGACGGTGAAGTTATTGGTGAATTTGAGAGACTTCAAGTGAAAATGTTAAAAGGAGCAGTAAAACTAATTACTCATCATGGAAATACCTATTTGACGTAAATAACGAAACGCTAACAAAAACTAGGGTGTATTTGGCAGATTATACTGAGCATAAAGATTAAAATGATCTGTTCTTATGGTTGGTTTTAAATGAAAGGCCGTATCATGAAATTTAAAAAGAATAATCTAAATATAACTTTTAAAAGCTCTAAATTTAAAGTAGTAAAGCAGTGATAATAAAAATATAAATCGATGAAAAAATCTAGCCTTATTTTTTTTCGGAATCTTCCTGATGCTCCCGATCAGCTCAGTATATAGTCAATATTGCGTCCCCTTTGAAATTGTAGAAACAGACTTTCAGGCAGAATCGAAATTTGTAAAGGTTGAGGCCGAGTGGTATCCCAGTTGGATTGAATATCATAATGATAGTGTTGTGTATCCTGATGCACTTGATCCTTTGGTCAAATGGAAGCATCCGTTTATGAAGGAAGGTCTGCCGAGTGCTATGCACGAAGATTCCTACGCCTCAGATATTAGCAACCTCCAGGGGCCCGTCCCTGAAAATGCTAAGGTTCAATATTTTCAGGTGAAAGAAAAAGGAGATGAGTTTTCAGGCATGTGTCCTTCTTTTGCTTTTATTGATGAATACACCATGGTGACCTTGTCTTTTGGCAGGAAAAATACCACGTTATTACTTCTCGACATACGTGATACGATTAATGTTATCGACGCTATTAAAATTCCCGGCAGAGGACATAAGGCTATGGAACTTGCCAGTAAAAAGGCACGTATGGCCTTATTCAGAAACACTTCGGGCGGGGCTTATTTCTTCCTTTCAAAAGACAATGAAGTAATTATTCCCGGACCTGAATACAGTATTTTTTATATTCCTATAGAAAACAAAAAATTCGTAAGAAACAAAACGGTGTCCTATGATATTCTGGAAGAAATTGAAAAAGGGGATATTTTTGTTGATGGAATATCTGATGAAGAGGGACGCAACAAGTTAACAGCGGTAATGCCCGATGCACAAGGTAATATCTGGTATACTTCGAAAATGGGTGTGATAGGCGTCATCGATTTGGATGGCTTCAAAAAGGGAGATTTTGAAGATAAAGGATTGTGTCCTAAAACCTATTCATTTTATATAGGTGGATTTGGCTTGTTAAGAGAAGATTGAGCATTTCTTTGGGAAAAAGTACGAGCGTCTTGAAGATGTGGAGTTTTTTAGAGAAGGGATGTCTGATGCTGAGTACAGAAATGAATTACGGGATTTTTTTATGATGGAACCGGAAACGCGAGAAGAGATACAGAATTCTTTTTCGGTTGGACCCGATGGCGTATATATTGTTTCAAATATTGCTCTGTATAAATTTAAGTTTAACGAGGAGAAAAAGATCATAGAAATGGATGCCAATTGGCAGAAAACTTTCAGTGAACAAGGAGATCAGATCTACCCCAATGATGGGACTCAAAAAAAAGGACAGTTAAATGACGGTAGTGGAACAACACCCACATTGATGGATGATCGGTTTGTCATTATTGCAGATAATGACTCCCTGCAAGTTAACGTGAACATCTATTCACAGAAGGATGGCCACCTTGTCGGCCGGCACAGTGTATTTGCTAAAGACAGCAGCGCTTGCGAAAACTCAATAGTTGCGTATAAGAACAGTCTATTTATTGGAAATACATCAAATTATATAGATCCATTTGACTTTAATGATACTCCTGGCGGGATTGACCGCTTTGATTATGATGAACAAACAGGAAAATTCGCGCGGAAGGAAAATTGGCCGGCAGAGGATATTGATGCAAAAACTGCAACGCCTAAAATGTCTACTGCAATAGGTGCTATCTATGTCTATAATCGACAAGAAGAATCTGATAACGGCCATTATGATTGGCAAATGACGGCAGTTGATTACGAAACGGGAAGGAAAGTTTTTTACTTGCGGCCCGAATTTGAAAAAGGGGAATTTAATGAAAGTATCTCCTTCCTGATGAAATCGTTTTCAATGGGTTTAAAAAATTACGACCAGAAAGTATTTAATAATATCTGGGCCACCTATACTTTTGGGCCTAATAACAGTATATTTATCGGTGCTTACAGAGGCTTCCTGAAGTTCTCTTCAGATCCGAAACCAAACTAACTACATTTAATCTTAATAAAATTATCCTAATTTTAAAAGCAGATTTATTTTTGGTGGGATTCATTGGCTAATGCCAATGTTCCCTTCAAGCTGTGCTTGACAACCGTTCTTTAGATAAAGGTATTTTAATTCATTCCAGACATTGATATGGGAATTCTATTTGGAAAAAGATTAAAAAAGGCAATTAAATTGACATGCATCAAGGAACTGAATTGTAATCTACAATTACTATTAGATTGTTTTAAAAACCGGACATAAAGAACGTTTATGGAACTGTCGAATGAATTTTGAAAAAGTATTTGATACACAAGCATTCAATATTAAAATTGATATCCTGGTTTTAGACGGAACACATAATCCTTCCTAATCAACGACCGAACGAACCACGAGCTCAAACAGGCGCATATCGTCATGTTTGCTTCCCGAAACCGGGTGAACCGGATCCTCTGCTTCGTATTTGAGCACTACCACAAGATCAAGTGACGGCACAACTCCAATAATCTGTCCGCCATAACCACTGGCTAAGAAAGAAGGTTCTCCAGCGACCAGGGTGATATACCATTGATATCCGTAGCTGTAACGCCCGTATATGTTTGTGACCTGTTCAGAGGTTGAAGCCTTTACCCAGTCTTCGGAGAGGATCCTCTGATCTTCCCAGCGTCCTCGATTGAGATACAAGTACCCGAATTTCGCCATGTCCCGAGCCGTCAGGTACAGACCAAAGCCAGCTGTTTCTATTCCCATAGGATCGCGTCTCCAGGTTTGGGAGAGAGGCTCCATATAGTCTTCCCACCTAGTGTATTGTATGGGCTCCTCGAGGGGATGGAATTCAATGCCAAGCGGATCGAAGAGGTCTCTCTTCGCGATGACTCCGGGCGACTGCCCCGTTTTTTCTTCGACCAGGGCGGTCAGGAATTGCGAATTGCCTGAACTGTAATAAAATTTTTCTCCGGGCTCGGCTATTTGGCCTCGCTCAAGAGCATGGGCCACCCAATCCTCGGAAAAGATCCACTCCACCCACAAAGGCCCTTCCTCTTTCCAGGACAAACCTGTTGTATTAGTGAGCGCATGATGCAGACGGATCTCATGGAATTGAGGATACTCGGGCATCAGGTCACGCATGAACTGATCCGTGGATTCGATCATTTGTCGATCCCATATCAGACCGACGAGAGCAGAAGAAAAACTCTTGGTGACCGACCATGTATTGCTGCTTTGGTCCACGCTGCCTCCATGAAAGTACTTTTCATACACTACATACCCATTTCGAACAACAAGCAAAGCTTTCGACAGCTCATCTCGATTTGCAAAATCCTCAGCCTTTTGCATTTTTTCAGGGTCTAAATTGTGTTGTTCCATAGGTGCTTCCCTCCAGCCCTCAGTAGGCCAGTAATCTCTCTCGGTTGAGGGCCAATCGTATCCTTCCTCAGCAGGGACAATGATCTCCGCGGAATCAGAACCACAACCGTTTACAAGAAAAATCAGGGTAAGAAGATGGAATGCTGTAATTAACCAATATTGTGACATGGAATCAAATTTGAAGTTTGAATACAAGCGCACGATATCGTTACTTAAAGGTACTTACAAATTGCCCGTTTCTCGTTAAAAAAAGTATAAAAATGGCACAGTAAGGATTCAGAAAGACAAGTTTCAACATCGAGCGAAAAATGTATTCACAGAGGATCATTCCAGAGAACCCTTACTAAAACAAATCAAAAGCCCGAAGGATGAACATCCTTCGGGCTTTCATGGCATAAAATACTAATGTATCGCCTAAAATTCCCCCTCAAAAACTTAAGCTACACAAATATAACACGATTGTCTTTTTTTTGCCATGACAAATATCATGTGAAAAAAGACCTGACTAGTGAGGGGATTGTGGGAAAGTCAGGTCTAGGAAGTTGCATATTGATTAATACGCAAAACCTATAACTCCTTTATATCTAAATTATTATCGAAAATGTTAAAATTTCGATCCCAAACTCTTCATTTTGCAAGCCATTCGAATTCATTTACCTTTACCCGATTAACTTCAATTTCAATCCAAATGAAACCTATTTACCTGCTTTTGGCTGGACTCATGACCTTTTCAACGTCATTCGGGCAGCAGGAAGAAACCTACGACTACTGGGCTGCGAACCGCGAAATGATCCAATATGGGGTGCAGGCCATTCTGACCTGCAACGGTCTGTTCACATCCAACCGTACCCTGGAGCAGGTGTATGAGCAGGAGTTAAAATACCTAAAAAATCCGCTGGGAACAGCCAAAGAAGGACCCTATGAGATCGATTTGGATCTGAAGGCCGTTGCAATAGGCTCCAAGAGAAAGGTCCGGTCATGCGAGCTGTTTTTCGAAAGGGAATTGGCTGTGTCATCATGGCACCAGACCAGGACTTTGGAGACATTTCTTCACTTCCCGAGCAGAAGCTGCCTCCTCCGACCTCCGATGCGTCGAGTCTTCCCTGGCCTATGGGTGACCAGGCTGTAACCAATATAAGTTTCCGGGAGCTCGACTCGAAGAAGTTACAGGAAGCCTCTGACTGGGCTTTCAACCGTGAGTCTGAGGAACAGGTGACCTTGAGTCTGCTTATCATATACAAAGGGCAGATTGTCCACGAGCGCTATGCCGAGGGTATCGATATAACCACCAAAACGAGAACCTGGTCTACGGCCAAAAGCATTGCAGCCACGCTTGTCGGCATGCTGGTGGACGAAGGAAAAATGAAACTCGACGAATCGCTCGGGTTAGAATGGCTCCCCGAAGCTCCCAAACCCGAGCTCGACCCGAGAAACGAGATCACACTCCGCAACGCATTGCAAATGTCGAGCGGACTCTACCCGGTCGACAACAGCAAGATGGAATACGCCACGGGTTCGGGCCTGGCCTATTGGGCCGGCGCCAGCTGACATAGGAGCGCGAAACAGGGCGTTGATCCGGGAACCCGGAACCGTTTGGGACTATGAGAATTACGATTGCCTGTTGGCCGTCATGGGTATGAGAAAGGCTTTGGGGGATGACAAGACGTATCACGAGTATCCGCGAAAGGCGCTATTCGACAAAATCGGTATGCACAACACCTTGGTCAGCATGGACCGCTTCGGAGACTTCATTTTCAGCAGTCAGGTCTATACCAATGCTCGTGACCTGGGTCGGTTTGGACTGCTCTACCTCAACCGGGGCAAGTGGGAAGGCGAGCAGCTCGTTTCCGAGGAATGGATCGATTTTGTGACCTCCCCGGCACCGTCGACTGCAGAGACCGGCAATTTCTACGGGGGTCAGTGGTGGCTGGTGCCGGATGACAGAACCGACGTACCAAAAACAGCCTATTCCACAGCAGGAAACCGGGGCCAGTACACTATTGTGGTGCCCTCTCATGATCTGGTGATTGTCCGAAGTGGCCTGGACTACGGCAAGCAGGGCTTCGACCACTGGGACCTGACCCGAGAGGTGATGAAAGCCATTGAAAAGTGAAACAAGGTTCGCGTTAAATGATTAAAATCATTTTATGTTGATTCTTTTTTTTCGTACTTTATACTAGTTAATTAATGGCCGCACCATGAAAAAAAATGAACCCATATCAAGCATCATGACCAGGGAGCTGATCACTTTGAATTTGAAGGACAGCTTATATTCAGCAGAAAAGAGAATGAAAGTGAATCACATACGGCATATGCCGGTGGTAGAGGGTGATGAATTGATTGGTTTGGTCAGTTTGTCTGACCTTCAGCGTGTCAGCTTTATCGACGCTTACAGCAAGGAAGGAACAGAGGATACACCTGTATATAACATGCTGAGCATTCGGGACCTGATGATCAAAAATCCGCTAACGGCAAGTCCGAAAACGACCATCTTAGAGGTTTCGAAGCTCCTAGCGAGCAAAGAGTTTCATTCTTTGCCCGTGGTAGACGACGGGAAACTGGTGGGAATCATTACCACAACAGATCTCTTGCACTATTTTATTGAATTGTGCTGATCTAACATGGCGGCGATATCGTGGAGTGGTTTCTGCCAGTTTCTATTCAGAATGAGGTTGTTTATCTGTCTTATTATCACTGGCCTGTTCTTTTCAGACAGGCTCCATGCTCAATCCGTTTCCGGATTTGTCTATGACAAGAATACAAGAGATCCGCTGGTCGGAGCCTCGGTCTACATGGACAATTCCACCATCGGCACCTCAACCGATTTTGACGGAGCTTTTGAAATTGCCATTCCGGAAGGGATCGAGTCCTCTTTCGTGGTTTCCTTTGTCGGATATGCAACGCTTGTTCGTTCTAAACCTGACGGATCAAAAACACTGAAACTCTATCTTGAGCCTGATTCAAATCTTCTTGAAGAAGTAGTCTTGTCACCCGATGACGACTGGCCCCGAGAGTTGAAACTAGCGGAGTTTAAAAAGCACTATCTCGGAACCTCCCTCCGCGGCATAAGGTGCACGATCCTGAACGAGGACGACCTGATTCTGACCTTCAGCAAAAAGCGAAAACGCCTCTATGCCCGCACTAAGACTCCCTTATTGATTGAGAACCCACAACTGCAGTACCTGATAACCGCTGATTTGAGAGCCTTCGGTCTGGGCTACAGCAAAGTGAGCCGCAATAAAAAAAACCTGGTTTCCTCAGGGGTGATTTATAAAGGATCGAATCGCTACAGGAGTCTCGACTCGCTCAATTCACCGGCGGTGAAACAAGCGAGGCAGGAGGCTTATTTCGGTTCGGTGTTGCACTTTATGAGGGCACTCAGGGCTAAAGACCTGTTCAGCCGAGGCTATCGCATCAAGTACCAGGGAAAATTCATCGACCCGGAAGCGATGATCTCAGTGATTCCTCAAAAAGGAACGGACAAGGTGTTGGTCCGTTTCGCAGACATTGTTCAGATACTCTATGGTGGCAAGGAGCTTTCGGTGATCGAGGTTGTTTCTTCGTCTTTTTACATCGACAGCCAGGGCAATCACAGTCCCATCGACAAAGTGAGATTCGGGGGGGTTATGGGCGATCAGCGAATGGGAGACGCTTTGCCCAATGATTACTTGTTGCAACCCGTACCCAAGAATTGAACGACATTCATTCCGCCAAAAATAACTTCACTTTCTGAACGATGGTGTCCGCCAGCTTGTACTTGGATTCGATAGTCCATCCAGCCACATGAGGGCTCAATAAGACTTTGTCAGAGTCGATGAGTTTTTTAAAATCCGGCGGCAGTTCCCCGTCCGCAAAGAAATCCTCAAAGGATGTTTTCTCATATTCAAGCACATCCAGACATGCGCCCAGAATTTTTTCGGTTTCAATGGCTTTCATAAGATCGGAAGTCACAACAGCAGACCCCCGGGCCGTGTTGACCAGGTAAAAAGGATGTTTGAAGCGATCGATGAATGTGGTACTGACCATGCCAATGGTGAGCGGGGTTTGAGGCGTATGCAGCGAGAGAACTTCAGCTTTTTCAAACAACGTTTCGAGAGGTACCTGGCGCGCATTTTTGTCTGCAACCTCTTTCTTGATGTCATGGCAAAGAACCTCGCAGTCGAAACCCTGGAGCTTTTTGGCAAAGGCCTTACCCATGTTGCCATATCCGATGATCCCTACGGTTTTGCCTTCGAGTTCGAGTCCCCGGTTCTCCTCTCTTCGCCAGAGCCCGTTTCGGATTTCACCATCGGCCTGTTTTAACTTGTTGAACATGGCCAGGATCATGCCCAGGGTATGTTCACCTACCGCATTTCGATTGCCTTCAGGGGCAGCGATCAATCGGATGCCTTTCTGCTCAGCATAATCGATGTCAATATTCTCCAGTCCGGCTCCAACTCTTCCTATGAATTTCAGGTTAGAGGCGCGGTCCAAAAATGATTTGTCAATAGAGAATCGACTCCGGATGACCAATCCCTGGTAGTCAGAAATTCTATTCTCGATTTCGTTTTTTGAAGAAGCGTAATCTTCATCGCATTGCAGGCCCAGAGCACGCAAACCCTGGATCAAATGCGGGTGGTTCGTATCTACAAATAAGACTTTCACGGATTCAAAGAAAAATAGATTCGTCGTTTACCGGACTCAATTTGTCGTTCCCCGGGTTATGTCCGAAAATTACCAATTTTTGAGCCATTTGCGCCTGAATTATTTAACAAAGATGTTTATTTTTAGGAAATTAAATTCGAAACTTCATGCTTAAAAGATTCCTCTATTTCACTTTTTTACTGGCAGGTTTTAGCCTTAATGCCCAGGACTATTACTACGGAGATTACCAACCTTTTGACGCTTCGATTCCAAGCCCTGAAGAGTTCCTCGAATACCCTGTCGGGGACTATCACACGCGACACGACCTCGTGGTTGCCTATCTGACCAAGCTGGCTGAGGTCTCTGACAAAGCCTCTCTGAGCGTTTACGGGAAAACCCACGAGAACAGAAAGCTCGTGATCCTGACCATCGGGAAGCCTGAGAATCTGAATAACCTGGAAGCCATACGAGCAAAACACCTTCAGGTGGTTGATCCGGACACCCAGGTTGACGACTTTTCCAACCTGCCCCTCTTTGTCAATCTTGCCTACGGGGTGCATGGCAACGAGCCTTCAAGTACTGAGGCAGCCCTTTTGACCGCGTATACCCTGGTGGCTTCAGAAAGTGAGCAGGTCAAGGAATTCCTGAATGAGACCATTGTTTTTCTGGACCCAACCATCAATCCAGACGGAAGGGATCGGCATAGCAATTGGGCCAACACCTACCGTGGTAACCCGCTGGTGGCAGACAAAAATGACATTGAGCACAACGAGGGCTGGCCGCGAGGCAGAACCAACCACTACTGGTTCGATCTCAACCGTGACCTCTTGCTCGGAGTGAATCCTGAAAGCACAGGACGACTGAAATGGTACCACGACTGGTATCCGAATGTAGTGACAGATTTCCATGAAATGGGGACCTCCAGCACTTACTTCTTTGAGCCTAAAAACAAATCCGCCTCTTTGAACCCAATTACTCCGGCTGATAACAGGAATGTTTTGAACAAGGTCTTTGCAGATCAATATGCAGCCGACCTTGACAAGATTGGATCCCTGTATTTTACCGATGAGGTCTACGACTCCACCTATCCGGGCTACGGCTCCACCTATATGGATCTCCAGGGCTCTTTAGCTCTTCTGTTCGAGCAGGCGAGCTCACGCGGACACCTTCAGGAGACCCCCACCGGTGAGATCACTTTTGCTTTCACAATTCGAAACCAGTTTGTGTCGAGCATGGCGACTTTGAAGGCGGCCGTGAAGAACAAAGAACTGCTTTACGGATACCAAAACGATTTTTTCAAAAAGTCCCTTCAAAAGGCTGGAAGCTCGAAGATCAAGGGTTACGTGTTCGGAGACAATTTTGACAAGAACAGAAACAAATCCTTCATCGACGTGTTGCTCAAGCACCAAATTGAGGTGTATCCGTTGAACGAAGACATGAGGGTCAAAGGCAAGAACTACAAGGCAGGACAGTCTTATGTCGTTCCGACCTATCAGAAGCAGTACTACCTGGTGCAATCGCTGTTCGAGACCTACAGTAAATATCGCGACAGTGTTTACTACGATACCTCGGCCTGGTCGATGGTGAATTTTTACAATATGCGCGGCAATGAGCTGGGCAAAGTGCCCGGCAGAGGCGAGAAGCTGACCTGGGAAACGAATAAAGTCAACGTTCAGAGCGTCTCAGAGGCCTCCTATGCGTATGTTATCCCTTATGACGACTACTATGCCCCGGCATTTCTATATCAGCTCCTGGATCGCGGAATAGTCGTCAAGACATCCACCAAACCTTTTGGTATGGAGATCGGAGGTCAGAACCTCGATTTCAGACGAGGCACTCTGATGGTTCCGGTTGCCGAGCAGCACGAGGACCTGAGAGACGATCTCAATCAGATCATCAATGAGCTGTCTTCTGAGTTTTCAATTCAGACTTATGCGGTAAATACAGGATGGACGGGCAAAGGCAATGGCCTTGGCAGCCGGAGTCTGTTGGCGGTTAACCGCCCCAACGTAATGATGGTGGTCGAAGGAACCGTTCGCAGCTATGAGGCTGGAGAGGTTTGGCACTTGTTCGAGAATCGGATGAAAATGCCCCTGGTCAAGGTGCCGGAGCGGCTGTTCTACAAGACCGAGCTCAACAGATACAATGTGATCATTATGGTCTCCGGAACCTACAAGCAACTGAATAAAAGAGAAAAAGGCAGACTCAAGGATTGGGTAGCCAATGGCAATACGCTCATTACAACGGCCAAAGCGAGCTCATGGGCGGTTAAACAAAAGCTGGTTGCAGAGAAATTGGTCAAGAACAAGGATTCCTTGTCAGACTCGAATCGCATGGATTATGGGGACTCCAGGGGCAGCATAGGCAAACAGAATATTGGGGGAGCCATTTTTGGTGTGGACCTCGACCTTACTCACCCCATTGGTTTTGGGTATACAGATCGTTTTTTGCCCGTTTACAAGAACAACAGGGTATGGCTGTCGCCCAGTAAGAACAGATTCTCTACGGTGGCTAAATACACTTCCGATCCTCATATTGATGGATACATCACCCCTGAGAACTTGGAACTGATGCGCGAGTCGGCCTCGATCATCGTCAGCCAGGTCGGAAAGGGTAGGGTAGTGCTGTTCGCCGACAATCCCAACTTCAGAAGTGCCTGGTACGGCACCAACAAACTCTTGATGAATGCGGTTCTTTTCGGGGACCTGATCAAAGTTCCGAAGTAGGATGTGCCTGTTTGGGCAAGGAGCTCACCATCCTGCCAAAAGCAATTTTAACAAACAAAAAAACTCCAGAGCACGCTCTGGAGTTTTTGTTTTCTAATCGACTTATTGCGCCTAATTCTTCAGGGCTTCCGCCCAGAAATGCATTTGGCTCCGCTTCGCTACGCCTAATTCTTCAGCGCCTCAGCGCCTCCGACGATTTCAAGGATTTCGTTGGTGATCGCGGCCTGTCTGGCTTTATTGTAAACCAATAGAAGATCGTCACGCAATTCAGTTGCGTTGTCAGTCGCTTTGTGCATCGCAGTCATACGCGCACCATGCTCTGCGGCCATGGAATCCCTGAGGGCCTTGAAGAGCTGAATCTTCAACGATTTTGGAATCAGACCTTTCACGATCTCCTCCTTGTTGGGTTCGAAAATGTAGTCCGTATTGGTCTCGGTCCCAGATTTAGGCGGAACTATGGGCAGGTACTGCTCGTGCGTGATGATCTGTGTCGCGGCATTTTTGAAACGGTTGTAAACCAGCTCGATCTTGTCAAACTCACCGCTGGCGAATTTATCCATAAGGTCTTCTGCAATCGGAGCGACGTTTTCAAAGGTAAGATCGTCAAAGACCTCGCCCTCGTTACGATAGATGTCAAAGCTCTTCTTCAGAATGTCATTCCCTTTCTTGCCAATGGTAAGAACAGTCACTTTTTTTCCCGCGTATTTTGAAGATGCGATATGAATTACTTGTTTGATGATGTTCGAATTGAAACCACCACATAGACCTCGGTTTGAGGTAATGGCCACGATCAATACGCGATCATCTCCTTTTTGCACGGTAAAGGCCCCGCCATCTTCCATGTCAAGTGTTGCGCTGAGATTCTGGAGAAGCTCGCTCAATTTGTTTGAATAGGGTCTCATCTGCACAATGGCATCCTGGGCTTTTTTCAGCTTGGCAGCAGATACCATCTTCATGGCACTCGTGATTTTCATCGTAGAGCCAATCGAAGAGATCCTGTTGCGTATTTCCTTTAAGTTCGCCATGTATTAACTACTCCTTAAGAATTGGTTGAACTTTTTTTTATGCCTGGAATTTGGCAGCTACCTCAACCGCTACTTTTTCCAAAATATCTGTAACCTCATCCGTAAGCTTACCTGCTTTAAGGGTTTTCAAGGCATCACTGTGCTTGTTCTTTAGGAACTCCAGATAATCTCTTTCAAATTCCTTTACGCTTGTAACCGGCACGGATTTTAACAGGTCTTTTGAACCTGCATAGATGATTGCGATCTGCTCTTCAACGGTGAAAGGATCGTTTTGAGCCTGTTTCAGGATCTCCACGTTTCGTTTACCTTTCTCAATTACGCTCATTGTGGCTGCGTCAAGGTCAGAACCGAATTTGGCAAACGCCTCCAGTTCGCGATACTGCGCCTGGTCGAGTTTGAGCGTACCTGCTACCTTTTTCATCGACTTGATCTGTGCATTACCACCTACTCTCGATACAGAGATACCCACGTTAATTGCAGGTCGAACCCCTGAGTTAAAGAGGTCTGATTCCAAAAAGATCTGACCGTCGGTGATTGAGATCACGTTGGTCGGAATATAAGCTGATACGTCTCCGGCCTGTGTTTCAATGATCGGCAGAGCTGTCAAAGATCCACCACCTTTTACTTTGCCTTTCAAAGAATCAGGCACGTCATTCATCTGTGATGCGATTTGGTCGTCATTGATCACTTTTGCAGCTCTTTCGAGGAGCCTTGAGTGCAGGTAGAATACGTCACCTGGATAAGCTTCACGTCCCGGAGGTCTTCTCAAAAGCAGGGAAACCTCACGGTAAGCAACCGCCTGTTTTGAAAGGTCATCGTAGATGATCAGTGCGGGTCGCCCCGTATCTCTGAAGTATTCTCCGATCGCGGCTCCGGCAAATGGAGCGTAAAACTGCATAGGTGCAGCATCAGAAGCGTTTGCCGCAACGATAGTCGTATAGGCAAGAGCTCCTTTTTCCTCCAGGGTTTTGGCTATACCCGCAATAGTTGAACCTTTCTGACCGATGGCAACATAGATACAGTATACAGGCTCACCAGCGTCGTAGAATTCCTTCTGGTTGATAATGGTGTCAAGGGCAACGGTGGATTTTCCGGTTTGACGGTCACCGATGATCAATTCACGTTGGCCACGACCAATCGGGATCATGGCATCAACCGCTTTCAAACCGGTCTGAAGCGGTTCGGTCACAGGCTCACGGAAAATTACACCAGGAGCTTTTCTCTCCAATGGCATTTCAAAGGTTTCTCCCTCGATAGGTCCTTTACCATCGATTGGAAACCCTAGTGTGTCAACTACACGACCCAGGATACCTTCACCTACATTGATCGAAGCAATTCGCTCTGTACGCTTCACAGTCGCTCCTTCACGGATCGCTGTAGATTCTCCAAGCAATACAACACCTACATTGTCTTCTTCCAGGTTCAAAACGATACCTTCCAAACCTCCTTCGAATTCAACAAGCTCACCGTACTGTACGTTCGACAAACCGTAAACACGGGCGATACCGTCTCCGATCTGCAAAACTGTTCCGATTTCATTCAAGGTGGCTTTTCCTTCGAATCCTATGAGTTGTTGTTTTAAAATTGCTGATACTTCAGCTGGTTTTATTGTTGCCATTTTAATCGATTATATTCTTAGTTATAATTTAGATACGTATTGGTTGTCTTCAAATTGTGACAGGAGATCTTCAAGCCTGTAAGCCACGCTGGAGTCGTATTCCTTGTCTCCCACACGGAGCACAAAACCTCCGATGATTGAAGGATCCACAATATTGACAAGAGACACCTTGGTGTCGACTGATTCGTGAACTCTTTTCAGAATTGCCTTCTCCAGTTCTTTGGTCAATGGAACCGCTGTTGTCACCTGGGCGACTTCGACTCCTTTCATGAAATCGTAAATCACGATGTATTCCTTGGCCACCAGCGGAAGCAGGTTCAGACGCTTGTTCTCGATCATCACGTCAATCAAACCTTTCGTGATTCCGTTGATTTTATTCTTGAACACCTCGATCAGGACCGACTTCTTCATCGCGTATTTGATCACGGGGCTTTTCAGCATGACCCCCAGATCGGGGTTTGCTTCGATGGTGTCCCGAATGAGGATCATATCATTGTTGACCTCCTCGGCAAAGTTTTTCTCTTTTGCCAGGTTCAGCGTCGCCTTGGCATAACGTAAAGCAGCTCTGGTTCCTATCATGATCTTATTTTAATCTTAGCTTCTTGCAGCATTTTCTCTATGAGCTCCACCTGCTTGTCCTTCTGAGAAAGCTCATCCTTGAGAATTTTCTCAGCGATGCCGATCGAAAGTTCAGCCACCTGGTTTCTGAGTTCCGTGATTGCAGCGAGTTTCTCATTCTCAATGGTCGCTTTTGCCTGCTCGATGATCTTGTTCGCTTGCTCCTTGGCCTCGTCTTTGGCCCCGGTGATCATGCTCTCCTTCATGCTTCTCGGCTTCTTTGAGCATGGCATCTCTTTCGGCGCGGGCCTCTTTTACGACCTGTTCATTGCTCGATTTGAGCTCAACCATTTCCTGACGGGCCTTGTCCGCTTCATCAAGAGCATTTCGTATTCCTTCTTCTCTGCTGTTCAGGGCATCCAGAATCGGCTTCCATGCATATTTTTTCAATAGAAAAAGCAGGATGATGAACAATAGGGTCTGCCAGAAAAAAAGTCCGAATGAAAAATCGTTGATTAACTTTTCCATGTTGTTATAATCAGTGTTTAACGAGTGTCAGATTTGTAATTTTAATTTAATGACAATAGCTATAACCAACCGTTATAGCTATTGTGTATTTTGAGATTAAACTGCGAAAAGCGCAGCAAAACCAATACCTTCAATAAGCGCTGCTGCAATAAGCATAGCTGTTTGAATTTTTCCTGTAGCTTCAGGTTGACGAGCGATGGCGTCCATTGCTGAACCACCAATTCTACCGATACCGATACCGGCACCAATTACAACCAATCCTGCACCTACAATAGCTGGAATCTCCATAGTGTATAAATTAAAAATTAAACATTCAACTTAATGTGCTTCATCATGTTCGTGCTCCTCGACGGCAAATCCGAAATAGAGGGCCGAAAGCATGGTGAAGATATAGGCCTGCAACAAAGCGACCAACAATTCAATCATTGAAATGGCAAAGGCGAGTACAAATGACAGGCTCGAGCCGATCCAATTCTTGAATACAAAAATCAACCCTACGAGACTCATCAATACGATGTGACCGGCCATGATATTCGCATACAAACGAATCATCAGGGCAAAAGGCTTGATGAAAACTCCCAGCAATTCGATGGGAGCCAATATGATTTTCATCGGAACCGGAACACCCGGCATCCAGAAAATGTGTTTCCAATAGTTTTTGTTTCCTGAGAACTGCGTGATCAGAAAGGTGAGCAACGCCAGTGCAAAAGTCACGGCAATGTTACCCGTCACGTTAATCCCCAGGGGCGTCAATCCAAAAAGGTTGAGGAACCACACGAAGAAGAAGACCGTAAGCAAAAAACTCATGTACTTCTTGTAGTGCTTCTCACCGATGTTCGGAATCGCAATCTCATCACGGATGTAGACCACAATGGGTTCGAAAAAACGTCCGGCTCCCGTGGCAATGGGTCCTTTCTTGAAGGACTTGGCCAGACCAGCGAACAACAGGAACATCAAGATTCCTGTAACGATGATCATGAACACGCTTTTCGTGATCGAGAAATCGAGAGGTTTTACATTGGTCGGATGGTGGTGGTCATCGAATGCGAGTGTGCCCGCTTCGTCTGTTCTGTAAACCTTGTTGTGATATAATTTGTAGAATTTACCATTGCTTTCGGCCACTGTTTCTCCGTGATGAAATTTCGAAGAGGAGAATACGTGAAGACCCTCATCGATCAGGATAACCGGCAATGGAAAGCCATAGTGTTTATTCGCTTCGGTATCACTGAACAGGACAAAATCATAGGCGTCCTGAATGTGGTGATTGATACTTTCTTTGATTTCTGTTTTTATGTTAACTTCCTCAGGGGTTCCTTCGTGCTCTTCATGCTGTGCGTTTGCGCTCAAACCGAAAACTAAAACCGTGATTGTAAGGAATTTTGCTAAAAACTTACTTTGCATCTTTCGCGAGTTATATTGGCTATAAAAAATCGGTGCAAATGTAATATTTTTATTTGGTTCGAAACGAATTCTAATTCTATTTTTTTAGAAATTTGATGATGCCTGAAGTCTCGAGTATCAGGCTGATTGAGTAAGGAATGAAGAAGGCGGCGAATTCTGCATTCGACATGTCGCCATCGAGTTTGTACGACGGGTAGAAAAGAACAAAAAAGAAGAGAAATTTTAAGAGGCTCCCGCCCATGTAGAGGAATCCGAGCTGGGATGTCATTTTCTCCTGCAATAAATACAGGGTTCCGTAGATGGCAATCGCCAGGATGTAGTTGACCGTGTAGGCGAGAAGGATTTTATTGTCCCACAAGGGGAGCTCAAGTCCTTTCAAGATAAAAAGGTGCAGCGCCAGGGCAGAGAGCAGGAGCGCAAGTAGAATCAGGGAGAATTTCAGGAAGTCATTCATTTTAACCGTCGAGGTTCTTGATCTGTCTCAACAGACTGTAAAAAGAGAGAACCACCCCTGCAAGGGTGCATACGATGGTATACGTTTTGGCGTCTCCGTAATTGGCATCGAGCCACTTTCCCAGATAGGCAGCCAAATAGATGGTTATGCCCATTTGAAGTCCGATGCCGGTCAAAACAATGTACCTGTTAAGCCGTTTTTTTGGTTTCTTCACTCTTGTTTGTCATTACTTTCACAGAACCTTTCATGGCGCAGGTCGCATTGAACGAAGCTCCCGGTTCTACAGAAAGTTTGCCCATGATCACGTCCCCGCTGATGTCGGCCGTACTTTTGAGCGAAAGAATCTCATTGACTATCAATTTCCCTGAAAAAGAGCCTTCGATGTCTGCGTGGTTGCATTCGATCGTGCCGCTGACAAGTCCGTCTTTCCCGATGACGACTCTTCCGCTGGTCTTGATTGTGCCTTCGATTTTTCCGTCAACTCTGAAGTCTCCGTCTGAATTGATGTCCCCTACAAGAGAAGTGTTTTTGGCAATGATGTTTCGTTCTCCGATTGGATTCTGATTTTCTTTTTTGTCGTTGAACATAATTGGATAGTTTTAGTTTTGTTCTTTTTGGATGTCCGTCATTTGATTCAACTTCTCCAGGGCTGCCTCTGCGTGATCGCTTTCTTCCGTGTTCGGATAGTTGATAATCACGTCCTTGAGTTTTCCTTCAAAAGCCTGCTCGCCTTCTGTTTTGAGCAATAGAAATGCCTTGAGCAATTCTAGTTTGGCCTCGATTTCCTGTCCCTGGAAACGTTCCAGTGCTCCATTTACGGTCGTAAGTGCATATTGATAGTCTTCTTCCTCATAGCAAATGAAAGCAGATTTATAAATGGATTCGGGGCTGTCCTGATCATCAGAGCGCTCCATGAGGCTCTTTGGATTTTTGATGATTTCGGCATAACGCGAATCCGGATAATTAGAAACGATTTCTTCGCGGTATTTATTGCTCTGCTGCTCATCAAAATATTCATAAGTTTTATAGAGGTGATATTTTGCAGGCAAAATGAGGTTCTCAATGGGGTCATTCTCCAGGAACTTTTCAAAGTCTTCAGCCGCAACCGGGTAGTCCCTGAACTGCTCCTTGTAAATGAGTCCGAGGTTGTAATAGGCATCGTTTCTCAGGTAACGGATGCTGTCGATTTCCTTTGGCGAAGTTGGAATCTGGGATTTGTAGAAATCCACATTGAAAAGGGCACTCGTATCGACCTGCACCTCGTTTTCTGTTGAGACCAGACCCTGACCAATACCCGGATTCTGAGAAATCAACCAGAAATCACCATAGGGTCGCTGACCGTATTTGATCTGGAACTGCTGTCTTCCCAAGCCGACCACCTGGGGGTTGTAAAAATAGAACGTGCCACCCGTATCGTAGTTTTGGGCATTTGAGGTAAAGGTGCCCAGTCCGAGGTTGGAGTCATTTTGTTCTTCGAGCATGCGCTGAGCCTCCATTTTGAGTTTGAGATCCTCGATATAAGCCCCAAAATATCTATCCCGGTCTTCCTCTGACATGGCTGTCAGGTTCAAAATGCTGTCGTTTCTCTTCGCAATGCCTTCATAGAGGATGACATCATTTAGACTCTCACGTTTCCGTATGATCCTGCGCATGCGTTTGGTATTCTTGTCAATAGGGATCTGAAGCAAGCTGTCGTAATAGGCTCCGGCCAGCTCAAACTGGTTCCGATTGAAATAGAGCTCTCCCATTTGTTCATAAGACATACTCTTCTGGAAAGGCTTCTGGGTGTTCTTCCGCAGGCTAAGCTCCAGGAAGCTCTCAGCACGATCTTCATTTCCTTCGGCAAGGGCCAACATTCCCGCCATATAGTACAGCTCGTCCAGGTATGGGCGATTGTCGCGATCTTCAATCAGGTCCTGCAGGGTGTAGACGATCATCGAAGTGCTGTCTGCCTCTTTATAGTTCTTTGCCCGCTCAATGGCCGCGTGAACCGCGTATTTTCTCGGGATCTTTTTCATATAGGTGAGGGCATCGAATACCATGTTCGACGAATCGATCTTTTCCTGCTCCCTGTAGATCTGCCCCAGGATGAACAAGTTTCTCGCTCCCTGGTTGGGATCCTCAAAATACAGTGTGGACTTTTTTAAATGGTCGACTACGCGATGTGTGCTGTCGAGTTGGGTGTAGGCCATGGCCATGGCGCTATGCGCCCTTTCGTACTCGGCCTCGGTCAGCTCAGGACTTCGAAGAACGGATTTCAACGTCTCAATAGCCAGTTCCTCGTTCTGTAGTCTCACATGGGCTTTGGCTTTCCAGATTTTGGTTTCTCGGTAAAGGCTTGCGTTCGGATAGTTTTCGATTCCGAAATTGAACGCCTCCAGGGCAGGCACGAAGCGCTGCAGATAGTACCTTGACTTTCCCAACAGGAGATAAGCCTCGTCGATTTGATTGTTGCGTTCGTAGCCATCAATGACCATCGAGTGCTTTTGAACCGATTTGACAGCTTTTTCTTCGGCTTTTTCAAAACCGGTAGCTTCTCCTTCCTGAGGGACCTGCTGGCCGGGAAGCGGGATTCGGTCCTCTTCGATTTCCAGGGGCTCAATCGGCAGGCGTTCCCAGAAATTGTCTTCATAGGTCGCGTCGAGCTGCTCCTTGGCTTCGTCAAAAGCAATGTTTCCGTTGAAAAGCACGTTGTATTTGGTCGACATGGCATGCCCCGTACGATTCAGAAACGAGTCCTTTTTCGTCGAGCAGTTCCAAAGAAGCATCAGAAGCGTGCAGCCTAATAAGACAGGCCCGTTCTTCATCGCTTTTACCATGCGTTGTAATTGAGTTCGATTTATACTTCTGAGGGGAAGGATAAAGTTACGAATCGTAAACGAACTTTCCGAACTCACTTGTTATGGTGAGTTTCTTTCCCCTGTTTTTTTCTACTCTGCCGATCACCTGTGCGTCTATGTTAAACGATTTGGAGATTTGGATCAGATCTTGTGCAACTGCAGCCGGAACGTATAGCTCCATGCGGTGACCGCAATTGAAGACCTGGTACATCTCCTTCCAATCAGTCTGAGACTCACGCTGGATCAATCTAAATAACGGGGGAACATCAAATAAATTATCTTTAATAATATGCAGGTTTTCAACAAAATGCAGCACTTTGGTTTGGGCCCCGCCACTGCAGTGAACCATCCCGTGAATCTGCTGCCGGTGCTTCTTGAGCATTTCTTTGATCACCGGGGCATAGGTGCGAGTGGGCGAGAGCACGAGTTTCCCGGCGTCGAGAGAAACGTTTTCAACCTCATCAGTCAGGCGTGTACTTCCTGAATAGACCAGCTCTTCCGGTACGCCATGATCATAGCTTTCCGGGTATTTTTCGGCCAGGTATTTTTCAAAGACGTCATGGCGGGCACTGGTCAGGCCGTTGCTTCCCATTCCTCCGTTGTATTCACTTTCGTAGCTGGCCTGTCCAAAGGAAGCCAGAGCGACGATGACATCTCCCTCAGTGATGCGGGCATTGTCAATGACTTCACTTCTCTTCAATCGGGCCGTTACCGTCGAATCGACGATGATCGTTCTCACCAGGTCGCCTACATCAGCCGTTTCACCTCCGGTCGATTTGATATTCACACCGAATTGCGCCAATTCAGCAAGCAATTCTTCTGTCCCATTGATAATGGCTGAGATCACCTCGCCCGGGATCAGGTTCTTGTTCCGGCCAATAGTGGAAGACAGCACGATATTGTCTGTCGCTCCCACGCAAAGCAGGTCGTCGACATTCATGATCAATGCGTCCTGGGCAATGCCTTTCCAAACGCTTAAGTCCCCGGTTTCTTTCCAGTACATATAAGCCAGGGAGGATTTGGTGCCGGCCCCGTCGGCATGCATGATCAGGCAGTAGTCGTCATCCCCGGTAAGATAATCCGGAACGATCTTGCAGAAGGCTTTTGGAAAAAGACCTTTGTCTACATTTTTGATCGCCTTGTGAACGTCTTCCTTTTGGGCCGAAACCCCTCTCAAGCTGTACCGATTGTCCTTGGCCGTCATTTTTTCCGCTTATTGAATAAATATAGATACTTTTTGTCGTAATCGATGATTGCTTTGCTCTCGATCAGGATGTCTGCCCCGATGATTCCATGAACAGGCTCGGCGTTCTGTTTTTGAAGGGCATTGTTGATGTGCTGCAGGTCAATCAGGATCAACTCAGTGTTCTTCAATTTGAACTTGCCGATTTCCAGCGTGTTTTTTTGTGACATCAAGGTGTCGATCTCGCTCGGACCGGCTCCGCTGGCCTTGTGTTCGGACTCCTCGGTCATCAATTTGAAATTGTCTGCATCCTCAATGCCTACGCATGATTTAGAGGCGCCTGTGTCCAAAATGAATCGTCCTCGGATCTTGTTGATCCTTGCCCGGATTTCAAAGTGATTGGTGATCGTCTTTTTCAACTTGACCCGCACATAGCCCTGGTCGGCAAGATAATCCTTCAGTTCCTGCATGATCAGATCACGGATTTGAACTGTTCCAAAAACCGTATGTCGTTTTCATAAAACATTCTGATGTCGGGAATCTGGTACAGAAGCATGGCGATGCGCTCGATGCCCATTCCGAAGGCGTAGCCCGTGTATTTTTCAGGATCGATCTTCGTGTTTTTCAAAACATTCGGATCGACCATTCCGCAACCCATGATCTCAAGCCATCCGGTTCCCTTGGTGATTTTGTAATCGGTTTCCGTTTCGAGCCCCCAGTAGATGTCTACCTCAGCGCTGGGTTCAGTAAACGGAAAATAGGAAGGTCTCAGCCGGATCTTTGACTTGCCAAACATTTCTTTGGTGAAATAAAGCAACGTCTGCTTCAGATCGGCAAATGAAACATCTGTGTCGATGTAAAGCCCTTCGATCTGGTGAAAGATGCAATGTGACCTGGCCGAGATGTCTTCGTTTCTGAAAACACGCCCGGGAGATATGGTTCGGATTGGTGGTTTGTGGCTCTCCATGTATCGAATCTGTACCGAAGACGTATGCGTCCGAAGCAGCGTATCCGGATTCTTATCGATGAAAAACGTGTCCTGCATGTCACGAGCAGGATGATACTCAGGAAGGTTGAGCGCCGTGAAGTTGTGCCAGTCATCCTCGATTTCCGGACCTTCAGAAACCGTGAAGCCGATCTTCGAAAAGACATCCACGATTCGATTCTTGACGATCGAGATCGGATGACGCGCCCCGAGCTCCACCGGAAGTCCGGGTCGTGTCAGATCTCCGTATTGTTTCGAGTCAGTCGCCTCCGCGCTCAGAGCCACCTTCAACTCCTCGATCTTTGAACTCGCTTGGGTTCGCAGGTCATTCAGAGCCTGGCCAATTTCCTTTTTCTGTGCCGCTTCAACCGACTTGAACTCCCCAAACAATTGTTTGAGCAATCCTTTACTACCCAGAAACTTGATGCGAAATTCTTCAATTTCCTTTTCGCTTTGGGTTGTAAATTGCTGTATTTCAGCTAATAATTCTTCAATTTTTGCCTTCATCTCTCAGGGTAGAAATAGATGGCAAATTTACATTTTTTTGCGAGATTCGAAGGGCTGGACGGGGCAAATTTAAGGCCGAATAGAGCCTCCCGTCCTACGCTGAAAAAAAGTTTGAGAATTTGGAAAAATTGACCCCACTTTCGAGCTATGATATTGAGAATTTGATTAATTTTGTTATGAAAAAATTTCATTTTTATAATTTAATCCTCGTAAAATTATGAAGTCAAAAATTGATGCCTTTATGCAAGAAGTAGAGGCGCGGAACGGTCACGAACCGGAATTCATGCAAGCAGTTCAGGAAGTGGCTGAAACAGTCATACCATACATCGTATCAAAAGACATCTATCACGGCAAGAACATTCTCATGCGAATGGTCGAGCCTGAAAGAGCGGTGACATTTCGCGTCGCCTGGGTAGACGACCAGGGAGAAATCCAGGTGAACAGGGGCTACCGCATTCAGATGAACTCGGCAATCGGTCCGTATAAAGGTGGATTGCGCTTTCACCCAACGGTTAACATGAGCATACTCAAATTTCTGGCCTTTGAGCAGGTATTCAAGAACAGTCTCACCACACTTCCCATGGGTGGAGGTAAGGGAGGCTCTGACTTTGACCCTAAAGGAAAGTCTGATGGGGAGATCATGCGGTTTTGCCAGAGTTTTATGAGTGAACTCTATCGTCATATCGGGCCGAATACCGATGTGCCGGCTGGTGATATCGGGGTAGGGGGTCGTGAAATCGGATACCTCTACGGCATGTACAAGCGTTTGAAAAATGAGTTTACCGGGGTTTTGACCGGTAAGGGAATGTCTTGGGGAGGATCGTTGATACGTCCGGAGGCCACGGGCTACGGAACCGTATATTTTGCAGACAGCATGCTCAAAATCAAAAACGATTCTTTTGAAGGTAAAACAGTGCTGGTTTCAGGCTCCGGTAATGTAGCACAGTTCGCGACGGAAAAAGCAACGCAATTGGGTGGTAAGGTAGTGACCTTGTCTGACTCCGGTGGATATGTTTATGACCCCGACGGAATCGACAAAGAGAAACTGGCTTTTGTCATGGATCTCAAGAATGTGAAAAGAGGGCGAATCAAGGAATATGTTGACAAGTATTCTGGAGCCACTTATCACGCAGGTAAAACCCCCTGGCACGAGAAGTGTGACATTGCTTTGCCATGTGCTACTCAGAACGAGTTGGACGGCGAAGATGCGAAAGCTCTTCTTAAAAATGGTTGCATGTGTGTCAGCGAAGGGGCTAACATGCCTTCAACACCAGAGGCAGTTCATGCTTTTCATGACGGAAAAATTCTCTACGCCCCGGGTAAAGCCTCAAATGCAGGAGGGGTTGCCACTTCAGGACTGGAGATGAGTCAGAATTCACTGAGATTGAACTGGACGCGAGAGGAAGTCGACGCCAAGCTGAAGCAGATCATGGGCAACATCCACGATGCGTGCATCGAATACGGAAAAGACGAAGACGGTTACGTAGACTATGTCAAAGGAGCCAACATTGCAGGGTTCGTGAAAGTAGCGGACGCCATGCTGGCACAGGGTGTCGTGTAAACTACTCGAGACTCCAGGTTAAAACTGGAGTCTTCTGTAAAAAAAGAAAACCTTCTGCATTTCTGCAGAAGGTTTTTTTATTGGCGTTTGAAAAGATTCTCTTTGAATCTTCTGCTGTCAATATCTATTTTACGCTGAGCATATAGGCCTCGAGGGCTTTCAACTCTTCCTCTTTGAGATCTTTGACAAAACCGTCAAGATTGGCTTTCATGATCGCCACCTGTCCAGGGTCTGTATCTACGATGGCTTCCTGTTCTCCTTTAAGGAAACTCACGATGCTCGCATTCTGATCATTGTAGACCTGAACGATTCCTTTGATGGAAGGTCCGACAATCTTGGCATCCGCCTGGTGGCAGGAAACACATGTCTTGTCTGTGAACAGTTTTTCTCCCATAGCCACGAGGTCCTCGCTTCCGGCAGACGCTGCAGGAGTTTCTTTGACCTCCTCTTGGGGAGACTCAATTTCTTTGTTTACTTCTTCTTTCTTACTTTCACCGCAACTGGCGACTACTAACGCAAGAACAGTAAATACCATAAGTATTCTTTTCATGTTACGTGGGTTTACGGGTTAAATTACTCCTACAAATTTAATCTAAAATCGACAATTCTCTCAACAGTTTGGGACTTATTTTGTCGTTGTGTAACCTAAGTTAGGCAGGTAGTCAAAAAGTGTTAAATTTGCCGTATATTTTTTTTATATGATAGATAAGCTAAGGATAGTGAAGCAACGATTTGATGAGGTGTCCGACCTGATCATTCAGCCGGATATCATTACCGACCAAAAAAGGTATGTCCAGCTGAACAAGGAGTACAAGGACCTGAGGCAGATTGTTGATTTGGGAGCGACTTATGAAGAGGTCCTGGCGAATCGGGATGAGGCCAAAGAGATCATCTCAGACGGTTCGGATGCCGAAATGGTAGAAATGGCCAAGATGGAACTGGAAGAGGCTCAGGAAAGAATCCCCCAGCTTGAAGAAGGCCTCAAGATGCTGCTGATACCTAAAGATCCTGAAGATGCCAAGAATGTCATTGTTGAGATTCGGGCCGGAACGGGTGGTGATGAGGCCAGCATTTTTGCAGGTGACCTTTATCGAATGTACACGAAATTCGCCTCGGATAAAGGCTGGAAAGTAGAACTCGAAGATTTTAGCGAAGGCTCTTCAGGCGGATTCAAGGAGATTATCTTCAGCATCAGTGGTGAAGAAGTCTACGGAACCATGAAGTTCGAATCCGGGGTGCACCGCGTTCAGCGAGTTCCTCAAACGGAAACCCAGGGAAGGGTCCACACCTCGGCGGCTACCGTGATGGTGCTCCCTGAAGCCGAAGAATTTGACATCGATTTGAAGATGAGCGATGTGCGCGTCGACTATTTCTGTGCCTCAGGGCCCGGTGGTCAGTCGGTCAACACAACCTACTCGGCGGTTCGACTGACTCATGAGCCTACTGGGATCGTGGCTCAGTGCCAGGACCAGAAATCCCAGCATAAGAATAAAGACAAGGCCTTCAAAGTGTTGCGTACGCGTATTTATGAGAAGGAACTTGAAAAGAAACTGGCCGAAGATGCAGCCAAGCGAAAAACTCTGGTCTCCAGCGGGGATCGCTCGGCCAAAGTCAGAACCTACAACTATCCGCAAGGTCGGGTGACCGAACACCGGATCGGATTGACACTTTATGATTTGTCGAGCATCATCAATGGAGACATCAGCAAGATCATTGAAGAGCTGAAACTCACAGAGAATGCAGAGAAGCTTAAAGAGGCCGAAGCCGACCTGTAAACAAGGAACCCCACTTTTACTTAATCTTTTACAAGAAAGGATGAACAAGAACCTTTTTAAAAACTTGATGTTTCTCGTAACGCTCCTCAGTCTGATGTCGTGTGGAAAGACAGAGCAATCCTCGGGGACGGAGGAGACTCCATATAAAAAAGAGGAGTCTTCAAAAGCGGAAGACAAAACTGTGTTTGTAAGGATTTCTGCCTCAGAGAGCGGGATTGACTTCGTCAACAAGCTGGAGGATCGCATGGATACCAAGGAAAATCTATTCGACTACGATTTTTTCTACAACGGAAGCGGGGTAGGTATCGCCGACCTGAACAATGACGGTCTCGATGACATTTTCTTCACAGCCAACCAGCAGTCAAATAAGCTCTACGTGAACAAGGGCGACTTGAAATTTGAAGATATCACCGAAGTCTCAGGAGTCAATATCAACAAAAAGTGGTCCAGCGGGGTCACTTTTGCCGACGTTAACAATGACGGTTGGCTCGACATCTATGTCTGTCAGGGAGGTCCTTATAAAGCGCAAGAGAGAAGAAATCTGCTATACATCAACAAGGGGGACCTGACTTTCGAAGAACGCGCTGAAGAGTTGGGGCTTGCAGATACAGGTATAAGTACCCAGGCTGCTTTTTTTGACTATGACAAGGATGGGGACCTCGATTGCATCGTGTCGAATGAGAACCAGCTCTACGGGCTGGATCCGATTCGATTTCACGAAGTTTTGAAGAGCCAGGACGGGCTGTTGGAACAAAGCAGCGCGCAACTCTACAGAAACGATAACGGTACTTTTGTCAATGTGAGCAAGAAAGCAGGGGTACTCAGGCCCGCTTTTGGGCTGGGTCTTACCGTTGGAGACATCAACGCTGATGGCTGGCTCGATTTCTATATTGCGAACGATTATTACATCCCGGATGTCATGTACATCAATAATGGAGATGGTACTTTCACAGACAGGATCAAAGAGAAGACCAGGCAGATCTCGTTTTATGGAATGGGTGTAGACCTCGAGGACATTAACAATGATGGTCACCAGGACATCTTCGTGCTCGACATGGCGGCTAATGATCATGTCAGGTCAAAGACCCTGATGGCTTCCATGAATGTACCTCGATTCAATCTGCTGACCGAAACGCTGGGTTTTCAGAAACAATACATGTACAATTCGCTCCAACTGAATGTGGGGAACAACCATTTTCAAAACATCGCCCAATTCGCCAAACTCTCAAAAACCGATTGGAGTTGGGCAGGCCTGATGGTCGATCTCAATAACGACGAGCTCAAGGAAATCTACGTGACAAACGGGTATCGACGATACGCCCTGGACAATGACTTTCAGAAAAAAGTGAGGGATGCCCAGGCCCAATACGGAGGTAATGTGCCTCTTCAGGTAAAGGAAGACCTCTATTATCAGATGCCCTCCGAGAAGCTTTCGAATATCCTGTTCCAGAATACCGGAGATCTTAACTTCAAGGACAAGACCAGTGACTGGGGCCTCCGAAACCCCTCCTTTTCGAACGGCGCAGCCTATGCTGACCTCGATAACGACGGAGATTTTGAATTGGTTGTGAATAACATTGATGAAGAGGCCTTTTTGTACAAGAATCTTTCTGTAGAGAAAAAGCTTGGCAATTTTCTCTCTGTTGAGACGAAGGGAAAGATTTCGGAAAGCTTTGCAAAAGTCACTTTGAAGTATGCAGGCAAGTTGCAATTCGTAGAGTCCAAAAGGGTCAAGGGCTATCTTTCTTCGACTGATGTTTCGGCTCACTTCGGATTGGGAGAAGTTCAAAGCATTGATACTATCAGGGTGGAATGGCCCTCAGGAAGGGTAGAGGAGCGTTACGGAGTAGCCGCGAACACATTTATTTCCTTTGACGAGAACAAGGCGGGGAACTCAGGGAAGGAGCCCGGATTGACACCTTATTTTATCGAAGATACCCAGGTTGTTGCCGGATTTGAGCACAAGGAAAATGAGTTCAACGACTTTGAGAAAGAAGTGCTTCTGCCCTACAAGCAATCTGCCCTGGGCCCGTTTATGACCCGGGGGGATATCAATGGAGACGGGATCGATGATCTGCATATAGGCGGAGCATCCGGTCAGGCCGGACAACTATATCTGGGCAGCCCGTCAGGATTCAAAAAACTAAGTTCCCCGGCCCTTGAAAAGGATGCTGATTGCGAGGATATGCAGTCTGTTTTGGTAGATATTGACGGGGATTCTGACATGGATCTTTACGTGGTAAGTGGCGGGAACTCGAAAACCTTTCCATCGGACCTGTATCGGGATCGATTGTATCTCAATCAGGGCAATGGGAGATTTATACGATCAGAAAGCCCGGCCCTGGAGAGCACTATTTTCAGTGGAGGCGCTGTTGAGGTCATTGATTTTGATAAGGACGGTGATTCGGATCTGCTAGTGAGCAATCGGATCTATCCGCAGAACTACCCAAAGTCTCCACCGAACCTGATCTTTGAGAACCGCGAGGGGCAGCTCTTTGAGGTCAGTGAGAAGATTGCACCTGAGTATGCCGAATTTGGAATGGTCAATGATCTGGTAAGTTGTGATTTCAACGCAGATGGTCAGATGGATTTCATCGCGGTCGGAGAATGGACCGGAATTGGCCTGTTCGAAAACAAGGGAGGGGTCTTTGAGGAAGTCTCATCCAAGAGCAGCCTGAATGACGAGAAGGGTTGGTGGTTCAGCATCCAGGAGATTGACATCAACAAAGACGGATTGCAGGACTTCGTTCTAGGCAATGTGGGCAAGAACATAAAATTTAAAGCCAGCAAAGACAATCGCTTCAAGGTATTTGCCAATGATTTTGACGACAACGGAACCCTGGATGTTGTGCTCAGCAGCAAATACAATGGCGAATATGTACCGGCCAGGGGCAGGGAATGCTCATCTCAGCAAATGCCTTTTATTACCGATAAATTCAAAACCTATAACGAGTTTGCCAATGCGACCCTTACTGACGTTTACGGGGAGAAACTGGAGACGTCAGTGGCCCTTGAGGCTTCCGAGTTTCATTCGGTTGTCTTAATCAACAAGGGTAACAGTGTGTTTGAAAAGCGGGCCCTGCCTGAAAGGGCTCAGTACTTTCCAATACTCGATTCAGAGGTCCTGGATGTGAACAAGGACGGATTCGAGGATCTCATTGTCGTGGGCAACATCTATGATACGGAAGTTGAAACGCCACGACTCGATTGCGGCACCGGACTCGTCTTGATCTCAGATCATAAAGGTGGTTTCCAGGCTTTGGAGTGGACCGAATCAGGACTTTTTATCGATCAGGATATCAAGTCGATGATCAAGGTCAATTCGGGGGAAAGCCAGCATCTTCTCATGGGAATTAACAATGCCAGTACGCGAAGCGTGAAGCTGCTTCGCTAAGAAAGATTTGAAAGAGCTATACTCGGGTTCTTGGCAATGTATAGAACAAAAAAAACCTGAGCGTAGGCCCAGGTCTTTTTTTTATAAGCAAGACTAAATTAATTATTTTACTTTCTCCACAATGGCTTTAAAGGCATCCGGGTGGTTCATTGCCAAATCGGCCAAAACCTTCCGGTTGAGATCGATGTTGTTGGCTTTCACCTTGCCCATGAATTGTGAATAAGACAATCCGTGTTCACGCGCACCTGCATTGATACGCTGAATCCACAAGCTTCGAAAATTCCTTTTGTTTTGTTTTCTGTCGCGATAAGCATAAAGCAATGCTTTTTCCAAAGCGTTCTTCGCAACTGTGTAAACATTCTTACGTGCACCAAAGTAACCTTTGGTTTGATTTAAAATCTTTTTTCTACGAGCCCTTTTGGCTACTGAATTTACTGATCTTGGCATGTTTTAATTTTTTTTGAGAAAGGCAGCTTCTGTATTTTGAAGCGTTTATACTGGCCCGACTCAGGGTTAATAAATAAGTACCTCGGTAAACCGCTCCTTGCAGTTTACTTCAACGTCAATTGTTGTCTGATGTTCGCCTCGTCTGCTTTGTGCACAAGTCCGGCGTGGGTCAGCTTCAATTTACGTTTCTTGCTTTTCTTGGTCAGAATGTGACTCTTGAAAGCGTGCTTTCTTTTGATCTTACCAGAACCGGTCAGCTTAAAACGCTTCTTAGCACTGGATTTCGTCTTCATTTTAGGCATTTTCTTCCTGCTTTAATTGCTTGCTTATATTCTCTTTTATTTCTTCTTCTTTGGAGCTATGAACATGATCATTCTCTTCCCTTCCAACTTAGGCATCTGCTCAACGGTTCCGTATTCTTCAAGTTCTTGTGCCAATCTCAGCAACAAAATCTGTCCCTGGTCTTTAAACACGATGGATCTTCCTTTGAAGAACACATAGGCTTTCAGCTTCGCACCGCTGTCTAAGAATTTGATCGCGTGCTTCTTTTTGAATTCGAAATCGTGCTCGTCCGTATTCGGCCCGAAGCGGATCTCTTTGATCACCACCTTGGTCGCTTTCGACTTCAGCGCCTTCTCTCTTTTCTTCTGTTCGTAAAGAAACTTCTTGTATTCGATGATCTTGCACACCGGGGGTTTCGCCTTAGGCGAGATTTCAACCAGGTCCAGACCCAATTCACGCGCAATATCTCGCGCTTTTCGAATCGGATAGATTCCTGTTTCTACGTTGTCTCCCACGAGTCGAACTTCGGGAGCCTCGATTTTCTCATTGATCTTGTGCGGATCTTCTTTGATGATTCTCCAGGGTCTCCTGGCACCTCTGTTTCTTCTGATTGCTATAGCTCTACGGGTTTATATCCTTGCGGATTGGTTTGACTTAAAATGGTTTTAATGTTTTACTTATTTCGTTTTCAATGAGTTCGGCAAAACCTTCTATCGAATACGTGCCGAGATCTCCTTCGCTGTGCTTGCGGACGGAAACTGTGCCGTCTTTTTCTTCGTTTTCCCCGATAATCAACATAAAAGGTATTTTATTCAGCTCAGCATCTCTGATCTTTCTGCCTACCTTTTCGTTGCGGTTGTCAACGAGGGCGCGAATTTCGTAATTTTCCAACAAATGTAAAACATTTTTGGTATAATTTTCGTATTTCTCGCTGATTGGGAGCAAAATAACCTGCTCCGGAGTCAACCACAGTGGGAAGTTTCCACCCGAGTGTTCTATGAGTATGGCAATGAACCTTTCCATAGATCCGAATGGCGCCCTGTGTATCATCACCGGTCTGTGCAGTTGATTGTCGGCACCCTTGTAGGTCAGATCGAAACGCTCCGGAAGATTGTAATCCACCTGAATCGTTCCGAGTTGCCATGACCTTCCCAGCACATCCTTGACCATGAAGTCGAGTTTCGGGCCGTAAAAGGCCGCCTCTCCATATTCAATTGTGGTTTTCAAACCCTTCTCTTCGGCCGAGCGCATGATTGCACTTTCGGCTTTCTCCCAGTTCTCATCACTTCCGATGTATTTTTCCTTGTCCTCAGGATCTCTGAGGGAAATCTGAGTGGTAAAATCTTCAAAGCCCAATGACCCAAAGACATAGAGCACAAGATCGATCACAGATTTGAACTCTTCATTCAACTGCTCAGGTGTACAGAATATGTGCGCGTCGTCCTGGGTAAAGCCCCTCACGCGTGTCAACCCGTGAAGTTCTCCACTCTGTTCGTATCGGTAAACCGTACCGAACTCCGCATATCGTTTAGGCAGATCCTTGTACGAGTAGGGTTTGCTGTTGAAGATCTCGCAGTGGTGCGGACAATTCATGGGTTTCAACAGGAACTCCTCGTTCTCTTTCGGGGTATGAATCGGTTGAAAGCTGTCCTCTCCGTATTTTTGGTAGTGACCCGATGTCACGTAAAGCTCTTTTTGACCGATGTGGGGCGTCATCACCGTTTCGTAACCCGCCTTCTTCTGGGCTTTCTTCAGAAAGTTCTCCAGTCTTTCACGAAGAGCTGCTCCCTTGGGAAGCCACAGTGGCAATCCTTGTCCAACCTTTTGAGAAAAGGTGAAAAGCTCCAGCTCCTTGCCCAGCTTTCTGTGATCCCTTTTCTTGGCCTCTTCGAGCAATGCGAGGTACTCTTTGAGCTCCTTTTGTTTTGGAAATGAGATTCCATAGACCCGGGTGAGCTGCTTGTTCTTCTCATCACCGCGCCAATAGGCACCGGCAACACTCATGATCTTTACCGCCTTGATCACTCCGGTATTCGGCACATGACCACCGCGGCACAAATCGGTGAAGTCGCTGTGATCGCAAAAAGTGATGTCTCCATCCTCCAGGTTCTCGATGAGTTCAACCTTGAATTCGTTGTTTCTTTCCTGGTAATAGGCAAGAGCATCAGCCTTCGAAACCTCCCTCATCTCAAACTCGAACTTTTGACGTGCGAATTCGAGCATCTTGTCCTCAATCTTCTTAAAGTCGTTCTCAGAGATGCCTTCGTCACCGAAATCAACATCGTAGTAAAAACCGTTTTCTATGGCCGGGCCGATTGTCAGTTTGGCTTCCGGATAGAAAAACAAAATCGCCTGGGCCAACAAATGGGCAGAAGAATGCCAAAAGGCTTTCTTTCCCTTCTCATTGTTCCATGTGAACAAGGTCAAAGATCCGTCTGTGGTCAAAGGAGTCTTGGTTTCAACGGTTTCGCCGTTGAATTCCGCAGAAATCACATTTCTGGCTAGTCCTTCACTGATGTCTTTTGCAACATCCATTGGAGTCGCATTTGAGTCGAACTCCTTGACAGTTCCGTCCGGTAACGTTATATTGATCATTGTCCTTGTAAATAAAGCGGCAAAGATACAACACCCGGTCGAAATAACGAACTGAGCGCAATGCTATTTGAGCCTCCCGCAATCGGTAGTGTAAAATTTTAGGATAGATCCTTTATATTAAGGTGTCAATTTCGGGCCGAAGTAAACGTCAAAACATGGGCAATCCAACGGGAGAAAATTCTTTCCCCTAGAACGCTCAGAGAATCAAGCGCTTGAGTTAAGGGCAAAAAAATATATGGAAAATACTTGCCGAATTATTAGGATGGTATTCATATTTGAATGTATTTTTGCACCCGCTAAAAAACGGTAGATACTACCGCAGATTAGACAAGTTCATTTGCAATTTTGAGATTGAAAACACCCCATCAAAAAATATTTAATTTTTTATTTGGTGGATTGTTGAAGTTGTTTTAATTTTGCAGCCGCTTTTCGGGTGAAACCGGGGAGTGATTGGAGTGGGAAGATTGAAGGAGAGGAACACGTTCATTGAAAATATTGAAGATTGACAGCGTAACAAAGAAGAGTAGAACTACTTGGAAATGTTTTCTGTTCTTACTTAGGTAAGGATGGATGAAAAATACCCGAGTCATTAATTTTTTGAGGACTTGATATCGTAAGACATTTAAGATTTTACGATGGAGAGTTTGATCCTGGCTCAGGATGAACGCTAGCGGCAGGCTTAACACATGCAAGTCGAGGGGTAACAGGGATTAGTTTACTAATTTGCTGACGACCGGCGCACGGGTGAGTAACGCGTATACAATTTACCTTTTACAGGAGGATAGCCCAGAGAAATTTGGATTAATACTCCATGGTATTATCGGATCGCATGGTTTGATAATTAAAGTTTCGGTGGTAAAAGATGAGTATGCGTCCTATTAGCTGGTTGGTAAGGTAACGGCTTACCAAGGCGACGATAGGTAGGGGTCCTGAGAGGGAGATCCCCCACACTGGTACTGAGACACGGACCAGACTCCTACGGGAGGCAGCAGTGAGGAATATTGGTCAATGGAGGCAACTCTGAACCAGCCATGCCGCGTGCAGGAAGACTGCCCTATGGGTTGTAAACTGCTTTTATACAGGAAGAAACTTATCCACGTGTGGATAACTGACGGTACTGTACGAATAAGGACCGGCTAACTCCGTGCCAGCAGCCGCGGTAATACGGAGGGTCCAAGCGTTATCCGGAATCATTGGGTTTAAAGGGTCCGTAGGCGGGCGATTAAGTCAGAGGTGAAATCCCACAGCTCAACTGTGGAACTGCCTTTGATACTGGTTGTCTTGAGTTACAGTGAAGTAGATAGAATATGTAGTGTAGCGGTGAAATGCATAGATATTACATAGAATACCGATTGCGAAGGCAGTCTACTAACTGTTAACTGACGCTAAGGGACGAAAGCGTGGGGAGCGAACAGGATTAGATACCCTGGTAGTCCACGCCGTAAACGATGGTCACTAGTTGTTGGGGCGTTTGCCTCAGTGATTAAGCGAAAGTGATAAGTGACCCACCTGGGGAGTACGATCGCAAGATTGAAACTCAAAGGAATTGACGGGGGCCCGCACAAGCGGTGGAGCATGTGGTTTAATTCGATGATACGCGAGGAACCTTACCAGGGCTTAAATGTAAGTTGCATAGACCAGAGATGGTCTTTTCTTCGGACTACTTACAAGGTGCTGCATGGTTGTCGTCAGCTCGTGCCGTGAGGTGTCAGGTTAAGTCCTATAACGAGCGCAACCCCTACCGTTAGTTGCCAGCATGTAAAGATGGGGACTCTAGCGGGACTGCCGGTGCAAACCGAGAGGAAGGTGGGGATGACGTCAAATCATCACGGCCCTTACGTCCTGGGCTACACACGTGCTACAATGGTCGGTACAGAGGGCAGCCACTGCGTGAGCAGGAGCGAATCCTTAAAACCGATCTCAGTTCGGATCGGAGTCTGCAACTCGACTCCGTGAAGCTGGAATCGCTAGTAATCGGATATCAGCCATGATCCGGTGAATACGTTCCCGGGCCTTGTACACACCGCCCGTCAAGCCATGGAAGCTGGGGGTGCCTGAAGTCGGTGACCGAAAGGAGCTGCCTAGGGTAAAACTAGTAACTGGGGCTAAGTCGTAACAAGGTAGCCGTACCGGAAGGTGCGGCTGGAACACCTCCTTTCTAGAGAAAGAGATGTTTAGTTTTCGAAAAGGTGAGAGGTTTTGCTCTTTTTTGCTGTCAATCTTTATTTTTATATAAGGCTATTTATAGAGTCTCGTAGCTCAGCTGGTTAGAGCGCTACACTGATAATGTAGAGGTCGGCAGTTCGAGTCTGCCCGAGACTACTTTTTACCGGCGCCAAGGCGTTGGTATAGATAGATAG
>CAWJRB010000002.1:45000-206591 GCA_963845155.1 uncultured Flavobacteriaceae bacterium
GCCCGCTTTTCACTCCGGTCATATCAAGACCGTATACGTTTTTGGTGATATTCCTTTCTTCGTGGACCAATCGACCTGTTACGTCATAGACCGAAACCTGCATTTCTTCCACTCCTTTCCGGCTAATGTAGAAAACAGAAGACGATGGGTTCGGATACAGTTTGAAACTGTGCTTTTCAAAATCGTCCGAAGCCAGAACTGCTGTGGCGTCAATGCTGAAATTGTCAATAGCAGCTCCTTCACCCGTTACCGATTGATCGGAAGCGAAAACAAAGCGGAACACGACTGTGGTCTCATTTGCGAGAGCTGAAAGGTCGTAGCTGTATTGCTTGGGAATTGCGTCTGTACCTGTCCATTGGCGCCCGACGGTGATAGGTCGATCGGCGTCGATAAAACTGCTGTTGTACCAGTTTGGATCATCTGCTGAGCCCAGAATGCTCCAGTTCTCGCCCGAATCAATGGAGTATTCCATGTAGAGGACGTCCCAGTTCTCTTCGATGTCATAGACCATGTCGAATTTGAGCATCGGATTCTCCAAACGGCTAAGGTCATAACAGGGTGAGATCAGGTAGGCCGTGGTCATATCGAAATAATCGCCATCGAAATTCGTGACGTATACATTGTCAAATTTCGACCTGAATTGGCTGGTGGTGGGTTCTGAGCGCTCCCAGAGAGCTCTCGAACTTCCCTTGGTTTCAGTCAGCCAGACATCGTCGTTGACGTCCCCAAAGGTGTTGACATAACGCCCTTCGCCGGCCTGGTTTGTTCTGAAAGAGGCAAACAGGGTATTGTTGGTTCCGTAGATGTCTCCTGTCGCTTCGACTTCAATTTCAAGCTCATGCGCGCCAATTTCGACTTCAGGATTGTTGGGTAGCTCGATCTCCAGGGTCTCATCCGGACCGATCGCGTCATCGACATTGTAAGAATAAGGCACACCATCCACGAAGTAATTCACTTTGAACGAATTCAATGCGTCAGTACCGTTATTCTTTATGGTTATCCGTGGGGTCAGACCTGAGCACTGAACTGAATTGTTCGAATTGACAGCGAGCAGCGCAAGATCCTTGTCGAGTTTTTGAACCTCGATAGGAGACTGCCAAACTCCGCGACCATAGGTCCCGACAGTCAGAGTTTTGTCCTCTACGTTAATCTCCATATCGTAAACTGGAGCATTTGGAAGACCCTCGTCGTAGCGCTCCCATTCCTGCATATTGTCGTTTATGTGATAGACACCAACGCTCGTTCCGACGTAAACGTCGTTCAACGGGCTCTGTGGCTGGTGTTTGACCACCAATTTGGAATCGGTTGGCAAATTGGCGCTGATGTCGTTCCAGGTTAATCCCGCATCCTCTGAGAGAAAAACCTTGCCTTCGACCCCGGCCGTCGTTGCATAAACTCGATTCTCATCCAGGGAACTGATATCAATAGACGTGATCAGTGAAGTCAGACCCATATCGAGCTCCTCAAAATCTGCTCCGCCGTTGACGCTTTTGTAGATCCGGTTGCTTCGGGATACATAGATCACCTGACTGTTGGATGGCGCCAGAGTCACATAATTCAAATCTCCTCCAAACATTCTCGGTGAGACAGGGTCCCAGCTGTTGTTCTCCAGTTTGTAAAGCCTGGAATATCCTGCGAAGAGATCCCCTCTTTCATTCGCGACTAAGGGAGTGACCCATGCACCCCCACTATCAGAGTCGCTGGTCTCGGCTCCCGGAGCCTCTACGACCGTTCCCCCCGGTGTGTTGCCGGCGTTATACGTCACGTTCAGTCTGCCTCCGAACTGACTGAACCCGTAGTAGATATTCTCATCATTCGGATCGACGACACAATCCATGCCGTCCCCGTCGTGGTATTGATACCAGTTGTCATTGTTAAAGGCAAAACCTCCATTGTCCTGTAAACCTCCTACGACGCGATTGGCATTTCGAGCAGCAGTTGCGATCCTGTAGTACTGGCTGATATTCATAGTCTCGGTCAGGTCGGTGAACGTGTTGCCGTTATCCGAAGACTCGTAGATGCCCCCATCGGTCCCAGCATAGAGTTTGTTGTTGAAATAGCGCATGAAATGGATGTCTGCATGGGTGTAGGCGTCATCGCTTCGGTCGTACCAGCGATTCATCTGTACAAAATTGTCACCACCATTAGTAGAGCGCCAGATATCCAAAACCCCGACGAAGACCATATCGGCATCATCAGGACTGACCGTCAGAGCCATGTCGTACCAGGCCTGGGTGCTCCCCGAGAAAATGTCGTCGGATTCAATTGTTTTTGCGAAGCTGTCACCGCCATTCACAGATTTGTAGACTCCCTGGAAGGAATTGTCTGTATTGGCACTGAGCAGGTAGACAACTTCAGGGTTAGCCGGACTCACGTCGATGGCGAACCGACCGGACTTATCCGGCAGACCGCTGCTGATCACTTTAAAAGAGTCTCCTCCGTCAGTTGATTTGTAGAATTTTGAAGGACTCACGGCATAGATCACGTCAGGATCTCCGGGTTTCAGCTTAATGTCCTGTATATTGATCGAAATGGAATAGTCCCAGTTTTTGCCACCGTCTGTGGTCTTAAAAAAACCTGTATTGGTAGCTACCCATAATATGTCGGAATTCTCCGGATGCATATAGATCTCGCTGGAGATTGCGTTTCTGTTGTCGAATTCAAGCCCCGTTTTGTTCCAGGTGAGCCCACCATCTGTTGATTTAAGGACACCAACACTGTACGTATCTCTTGCATCATCATCACCCGTTGCTATATAGATGACGTTGGAATCCCGCGGATCAATCACTATGCCCGAAACCCCGATCTGCGGAATCTCATCCGACAGAGGGATCCAGTTTTCTCCGTAATCCGTAGATTTCCAGAGTCCGCCTGACGGCGCTCCTGCATAGAAGACATTGGGTTGATTCGGATCGATGATGAAGGTATTGATTCTTCCCTGACCAAATTTTTGAACCGTGGTGTAGGGCCCGAGCGATCTCCATTGGGCGGTCTCGCTTTTAAGCATCTCCTTTTCGGCTTCCCACGCGTTCCAAAAATCTGAGGGCTTGGCGAGCGTTCCATCTTTTCTCAGGAAATTTCTCCAGTGGTTTTCCCACCTTTTATAAGGTTTGAAACCACTTCCCTTTTTGTTGTGATCTCGACCCTTCCAGTAGTTTTCAAACGCTGCCGACATATCGTCGAGTGATCGTTCCTGAGAAAGTGTCTTGGCACTGCTAAGCGGGTCATTTGCCGCACCCATCCAGGGCGCAGACTCGTTGTACTGCCCAAACGCTAGTCCGAACCATAACATGGCATAAAAGAGGGATAACTTTTTCAATTGAGGGAATTGTAGTTATTTGCCAAATATACTAATTTAGTTGTTTAACTATTTTCTTCTCTTTTCCCTTTTTAGATAAAGCGATGGTATCTGGTTGAACTTGCAGGGAATCGTCCTCAACTTCGGGCAGATCATCGAATCTGGCCAGTTCCCTGTTGATTCTCTCCTGCTTTCCAAGATTGTTGATTTTGATGTTAAGGGCCGCAAAAGCATCCAGGACATTGTTGTTTTCTGCGAGCACTTCTTCTTCTGTGATGGTTGGGATTGTCGACATGTCCGAGAGCCTTTTTGCCTCGTTATGGAGCACATTGAGCCGCATGCGAACTGACGGGATATCGAGTTTTTCAACCCGAACAGAATCTTTGAGGTATTGGGCAAGCTCCTCCAGCTCATCGCTGTTCAAAAGTGCATCCGCCTTGGTGATTTCGCGGTATTGAACGATCAGTTCACTGAAATCCTGATACTCCTTCCAGTCTTGAACCAACTCTTCGGACTCTTTGTTCAGAGCGATAACCGGTGCCTCTGACTTCAAGGTGGGGGCCAGGACCTGATCGGTCATGTATTCGGGAGCTTTTTCAGCCTCCGTCTTTTTCTTGCATGCAACCACAGACAAGAGCAGGAACAGAAAAAGGGTGAATATTCGAATCATGAGTTGTAATACTAGACCAAGATGGTGTTTCTTGTTCAAAAATACATATAATTTGCTTAGACCACCGATGGATTGGAAGGTCAATTCATCGGGTGAATTAGCTATCTTTGCATCCGTTAAACCAAAACAAATGGGCGCAAAGGCACTGATACTGGGTTCCAGCGGACAAATTGGAACCGAACTGGTTCTTCGATTAAGAGAAATTCGAGGAGATGAAAATGTAATCGCTTCTGACATACGGAAAGGGAGTTATGAGGTAATGGAGTCAGGCCCGTTTGAGTTTCTGGATGTGACCCATAAAGATGAAATCCTCGAAGTCATCGAGAAATATCAGGTGAGGGAGGTCTATCTCATGGTTGCGATATTGTCGGTGATAGCTGAAAAGAATCCCAAAAAGGCCTGGGAGCTCAATATGAATACCTTGTTCAATGTGCTCGAGCTCGCGCGGGATGGATACATAGACAGAGTTTTCTGGCCCAGCAGCATCGCCGTGTTTGGCCCTGATACTCCTCGGAAGAACACTCCGCAGGACACTGTAATCAAGCCGACTACCGTATATGGAATCAGCAAGCTGGCAGGTGAGAATTGGTGCTCATACTATGAGAGAAAGTACGGCGTTGACGTGCGCAGCCTTCGCTACCCGGGTTTGATCAGCTATAAAGCCACTCCCGGAGGTGGAACGACCGATTATGCCGTCGAGATCTTCCATGAGGTGGTCAAGCACGGTTCCTATGTGTCCTTCTTAAAAGCTGATACGCGACTCCCAATGATGTATATGGATGATGCCATACGGGCGACGGTTGAGTTGATGGAGGCTGATAGGCCATCAGAATTCAATGCCTATAATGTGGGCGCGCTGAGTTTCTCACCCGAAGAGCTTGCCAATGCGATTAAGAAGCAGGTCCCTGGTTTTAAGATTGCCTACAGTCCGGATTCACGGCAGGAGATCGCTGACACTTGGCCAGAGAGCGTTGACGACTCTCGCGCACGGGAAGATTGGGGCTGGGAGCCCAAAGTTGACCTGGATACCCTTGTGAAATCCATGTTACTTGGATTACATTTTTCCAGCTAGTTAGGTTTTATTTTTGCATCGTCTAAAGGGTCAGAGAACCTCAGGGCCAAAAAAATTTCAAACACTGATTTCAATTATGGAAGATATTTTAAAGAAAAGCCTTCAAACAGCGAAAAGCTATCAGGATTACAAAAACCTTGTCCTTGACCTGATCAAAGAAGGCAAGTCTACCGGACCCATTCAAGATGAGAGTCGGGTGAACTACACCAAGCTGAACAACCAACGGATGAAGCGTCTGGACAAGCAGACCCGCTTGTCAGATGAAGCTATCAGTGTGGCTGAAAAAATTGACAAAGACTTTACCTGGCTGGTACTCACTGAAAGTTGGTGTGGAGACGCCGCGCAAACCCTGCCTGTGATCAATAAAATTTCGGAAGTCAATAAGAATATTGATCTGAAGGTCGTGTTAAGAGACGAGAATGACGAGTTGATGAATCAGTTCCTGACCAATGGAAACAAATCCATACCCAAGCTCATTGTGATTGAGAACGAGAGTAAAACGGTGATCAGCTCCTGGGGTCCGAGAACTGAAAAGGCCACTCGAATGATCCAGGAATACAAAGAAAAGCACGGCAAGGTAGACGATGTAATCAAAAAAGACCTGCAGGTTTTCTACAATAAGGATAAAGGAAAACAAATCGAGAAGGAGATGATTTCCCTGCTCAGTCTGATCGTAGGAAGCTGATGCTGGTTCAGTTTGACTCACTTACAGGGACCTCCCGGGTTTACTATTACCCCTGCAGTCGGAAATTCTATCCCAATCAGGTAGGGGGGCTCACCTCGAAAGTTGAAAGGTTTTGTGAGGATCTTGCTGATGTAGAAATTGGATATAGGTTTGTCTACGATCGATTTCTGATCTTCTTCGTTTCTGAGACTACCCCGCTTTCTATAGAGCAGAATGACAAACTGGTCGAATTTGTGCTCGATTTGGAAAAGGAATACCAAGTGAGCCTTCTTGACAAGGTCAATGTTTGTTTCAAGCAGGGGGAATTCGTTCAGCGGAAGGAGATCAGTGACTTCAAGAAGTTGATCAAAAATCGTTCGGTTTCCGGTCGAACGCTTGTCTTTGACCCGATGATCAATACAAAAACAGAATTTCTGACCAACTGGGAGGTCCCGCTGTCAGAGAGTTGGCTAGCCCATCTACTCTGAATCTTCCTCCAGTCGCTTGAGAAATCCTTCGATGGTTTCGGCTTCATCGACGTTGAATTTTCCACTGCGGGTTCTGCGGAGTTGTGTCAGGTGTGCCCCTGACTCGAGTTTTTCGCCAAAGTCATTTGCCAGGGATCTTATGTAGGTTCCTTTGCTGCAGCGGACGCGAAAGTCGACCTCAGGTATGGCCACGCGGGTGATCTCAAATTCAAAGATCTCGACACTACGCTTTTTAACCTCCACCTTTTCACCTTTTCGAGCCATTTCATAGAGGCGCACCCCATCTTGCTTGACCGCAGAAAAGATCGGCGGGGACTGTTCGATTTTTCCCGTAAAATGATGTGAAGCGCTTTCTATCATCTCAGTTGTGATGTGATCGGTGGGCCAGTGCCTGTCTACTTCAGTTTCGAGATCGTAGGACGGAGTGGTCCCTCCGAGACTCAATCGACCCGTGTACTCTTTGATTTCTGCCTGAAACTGCTCGATGGTTTTGGTCTTTTTTCCGGTACAGATGATCAGCAAGCCCGTCGCCAAAGGATCCAGGGTCCCGGCATGGCCTACCTTTATCTTCTTGAGACCAAACTTTTTTCGGATGGCCCAGCGCAATTTGTTGACCACCTGAAAAGAGGTCCAGTTGAGTGGTTTGTCAATGAGGAGCACCTGTCCGTTTTTGAAGTCTTCAGCATCCATAGATTAAACCATTTCAATGAGCCATTTGAGTTGCGAAACCTGATTTTACAAATAGAAATAAGAATAGGAAATGGCAATTATGCCCACCGCGAAACAGTAAATGGAGAAATAGTACAGCTTGCTTTTCTGTACAAGGGTGATCATCCATTTGCAGGCTGCAAGTCCGGCGACAAAAGCCGCCAGAAATCCGGCCGCCATCACGAGAAAATTCTCATCTCCAAAACTGATGACCCCGTCAGAAAAGTCCTTTGCGACTTTGCCGAAAATCAGGGGAACCACCATCAAGAAGGAAAAGCGAGCGGCCTTCGTTCGGTCTACTCCCAATAAGACGGAAGTTGAGATTGTGGCTCCTGACCTCGAAATACCCGGCAACATGGCAATGGCCTGAGATAGCCCTATGATGAGCGCGTTCAGGTAGGATACGGGTTTGTCGGTGTTTTTCGCCTTGTCGGCCAGGAGGAGAAGGAGTCCTGTTATGAGGAGCATAAAGCCCACCAAAAGCACATTGCCGGTAAAAAATTCTTCCAGTTGCTCCTCGAAAAGGAGTCCCACGAGTACCGCGGGGATCATGGAAACAATGATTTTTACAGAGAATTCGAATTCTTCATTTTTCTTGAATTGCAACAAACCCCTGAAGATCTGGAGGATTTCCTTCCAAAAGATCACAATCGTGCTCAGCGCCGTTGCAAAGTGCAGCACAACCGTAAAAGTGAGACTTTCCTGAGGGACCTTCTGATCTCCAAGTATGGCTTTGGCCAGCTCGAGATGCCCACTCGAAGACACCGGCAGAAACTCGGTCAGACCCTGGATAATGCCCAGGATTATCGCGTCGATATAACTCATGAATTGGACGGGTTCGGATTCGCCATGATCGCGTAGACTTCTATGGCAAGACCAATCAGAACCAAAGTTGGTGCCAGTCGAATGCGTCTGAAACTGTAGATGGCTTCGTTAAAGACTTCCGGATTGTCACTGCCGCCACCAGCCATGAGTGCAAACCCGACAAGGATCACAACGATGCCGATCAGCATGATGATGTAGTTCTTCTTCCCAAAAAGGAATTCTCCTGATTTCGACTTATTCTCTTTTGTCTTCTTTGCCATATCAATAGTAAAGTTCGTCTGTTCTTAAATTGAGGAATCTCTGGGTCGCCAGAAAGGTACTCATCCAGGTCAGCAGAATTCCTGCGACAAAAACGACTCCAAAAAGACCGGCAAGCATTACCCGGTCGTCCATCATTCCGAAGGCTGGAAAGATCTTGTCGAGATAAACCAGAAGACCGATCAGACCGGCGATAGCCACCAGGGCGCCTACCATACCCAGTTTGATGCTCTTCCAGATAAAAGGCCTTCGGATAAATCGTTTTGTTGCACCCACCAACTGCATGGTTTTGATCGTAAACCGTTTCGAATAAACAGAGAGTCGGATCGAGCTGTTGATCAGCACCACGACGACCAAAGAGGCCAGGGCGCAGAACAACAAGATGAACAGACTGATGCGTTTGACATTCTGGGTCAGAAGATCGATCAGGGGTTTGTCGTATGAAATCGAGGAGACAAATTGATTCTCCTTGTATTTTTTTTCGATCTCTTCCATCTTTTCAGGCGTCACAAAATCTGCCTTGAGGTAGATGTCTATCGAGTTTTCCAAAGGATTGTAGCCCAGGAACTCCATAAAATCTTCTCCGTTTTCTTCTTTGTACATCGCTGCAGCCTCTTCTTTGGAGATATAGGTGGTGCTTCTCGTGAAAGGCTCTTCGTCGATGGAAACCTGAAGGTTTAGAATTTTCTCCTCGCTCACTTCATTTTTGAGGAACAAGGTAATGGCCGCACTTTCTTTGAAATAGTCGGAGACTCTTTTGGTGTTGAGCACCAGCAACCCGAGAACGCCGAGCAAAAAGAGCACGAGCGAAATGCTGATCACCACCGAAATGTAAGAGGATCGAAGTCTTCTTTTCTGATACTTCTCGAAGGATTTACTCATCTGGGTACAGAAGATTTTGTGACCTGCAAGGTAATTATTTATCCTTTATGCTCAAACTAATTTCGCTCCTGGCACAATTCGACAAGAACCCCGTTGCTGCTCTTGGGATGCACGAACGCGACGAGTTTGTTGTCAGCCCCGATCCTGGGCTCCTTGCTGAGCAGTTGAAAGCCTTCCTTTTCCAAACGTGCCATCTCGCTGTGAATGTCAGAAACCGCAAAAGCGATATGATGAATGCCTTCGCCTTTCTTCGCGATGAATTTTGCGATCGGACTCGCTTCATTCGCGGCTTCAAGCAGTTCTATTTTATTCGGCCCAACCTGGAAAAAAGAAGTTTTTACACCCTCGCTCAGAACCTCCTCTATTTTGTAATGTGGCTTGTCAAAAAGCGATTTAAAAATTTCGTTTGATCTGCCGATGTCTTTGACGGCAATGCCAATGTGTTCAATCTTGTCCATGTAATTTGCGTATTCAGCCAAAATTAGCGAATTTAACCCAACCGAATCGACCGGGAAATTCGCAGATTCACCCTATTTTTGTACCATGGAAACAAACAGACAGAAGAAGATTGCAGGAGTATTGCAGAAAGACCTCGCCGACATCCTTCAAAGTGCCGCGCGCGATGGGATGAAAGGGGTGGTGATTTCAGTCACGAAGGTTTTGGTGACCTCAGATCTGAGCCAGGCGAAGGCCTACTTGAGTATTTTTCCGACCGAAAAGAAGGAAGAGATCATGGAAGGAATTGTGGCCAACACCCCCATGATCAGGCATGCCATGGCCCTTAGAACGAAAAACCAGCTTCGAAGAATGCCCGAGATGACCTTTCTGGTAGACGATTCCCTCGATTATATCGACAACATTGACCAGGCGCTGAAAGGACTTGAGGATCCGATAAAGAACCCGACCAATGGAATGAGGAAGAAAAAATAGCCGGCTTGAACTTTCCACTGTATATAGCCCGCAGGTACTTGCTCTCCAAAAGCAGTAACAATGCCATCAACATCATTACACTGATCGCCACTTTAGGGGTCATTGTGAGTACGATCGCCTTGTTTGTAGTACTCTCGGTCTTTTCGGGGCTGAAGGATTTCAGCTTGAGCTTTATCAGAACCTCGGATCCCGACCTGAAGATCACCTCCGTCGAAGGCAAGTCATTCCATTTCAATGATTCTGTGCAAAACGCCCTTATGCTCGATCGGATTCAGGCCTATAGCAAGGTCGTCGAAGAGCGAGTTTTTTTGAGCTATGTCGATAAGTCTCACGTGGCCAGCATCAAAGGGATCGACTCTAGCTTTCTTCACGTGAATCGCCTCGATACGGCCGTTTACTTCGGCAATTGGGTAAACTACGAGGCCAAGCATACTGTAGTTGTGGGCAGTGCCATTTCTATGGCCCTCTCAATCGGAACATACGATTTCTTGGAATCCCTGAAGATCTACGTGCCAAAACCCGGCAAAGGTTATATCACCAATCCGAAGACGGCCTTCAACCAGGTCAGTGCTCAGACAATTGGCATTTACAGATTGACCGATGACATCGACAGGAAGTATGTTTACGCCAACCTTGCCCTGGCCCAGGATCTCTTAAATTATGATGAGGATCAGATCTCAGCGGTCGAGATCCGGCTCAAAGACGAGTCGGATTTGCAGGAGGTTCAGGACGAGTTGAGTCGTCGTCTCGGAAGCGGGTTCGACGTGCGTACCCGCCAGCAGCTGAATTCGGTGTTCTATAAAATGCTCAATACGGAGAACCTGGTTTCCTACCTTGTTTTCACCCTGGTACTGATCATTGCTCTGTTCAATGTCATCGGAGCCATTGTTATGATGATCATTGATAAAAGAGACAACCTTCGAACCTTGTTTCACCTGGGCTCCGAGATCAGAGACATACGGCGAATCTTTGTTTTCCAGGGATTTCTGCTGACGAGTTTTGGTTTGCTGACGGGCCTTTTGATCGCCATTCCACTGGTTGTTCTGCAGAAAAAGTACGGCTTTATCATGATCACTCAGTCTCTGGCCTATCCGGTTGAATTCAGAGCGATAAATGTTCTGGTGGTGGTGGTAACGTTGCTCGTACTTGGGTTTATCGCCTCGCAAATCGCCAGCGGACGGATTTCGAAGAAATTGGTGGAATGAGAGTCGCCCTAGTGAATTGAGAATTTCTCCAGAACTTCGTCAAAGACTTCGAATACCTTTTCCTTGCTCTCCGCGGTCACCATTCTCAACCTGTATTCCTTGAAATGTGGTATGCCCTTGAAGTAATTCGTATAATGTCTTCGCGTTTCGTAAAGCCCCGCGTGCTCTCCGTTCCAGCCAATGGCCATTTCGAGATGTCTCCTCGCCGTTTGCACGCGCTCTTCAAGATCTGCCGGTGGAGCGTGCTCTCCTGTTTTGAAGTAGTGCTTGACATCCTTGAAGAACCAGGGATTTCCAATGCTTGCCCTTCCGATCATCGCGCCGTCCAAACCGTAGCGATCGCGCATCAAAATTGCTTTCTCCGGTGAGTTCACGTCACCATTGCCAAAGATGGGAATGTGCATTCTCGGATTGTTCTTGACATTGGCTATGGGTTCCCAATCAGCAACCCCCTTATACATCTGAGCCCGGGTGCGACCGTGAATAGCAAGAGCCTGTACCCCAACATCCTGCAGTTTTTCTGCCACGTCCTCGATATAGATGGAATCGTGATCCCATCCCAGACGGGTCTTGACGGTTATGGGCAATTTGCTGTGTTTGACCATGGCCTCGCTCAGTTTGACCATCAGGGGAATGTCCCGAAGGATGCCTGCTCCGGCTCCCTTGCTCACCACTTTTTTAACCGGACAACCGAAATTGATGTCGATGAAATCGGGCTTTGAGCGCTCCACGATTTCGACAGTTTTCAGCATAGAGTCGAGGTTGGCCCCAAAGATTTGAATGCCCACCGGCCTTTCTTTTTCGTAGATATCAAGCTTCTGGACACTCTTGGCTGCATCCCGGATCAGTCCTTCAGAGGAGATGAATTCGGTATAGACCACATCAGCTCCCTGCTCCTTGCAGAGGGCACGAAACGGGGGATCGCTTACGTCCTCCATGGGTGCCAGCAGGAGTGGAAAGTCTCCGAGTTCTATGTCTGCTATTTTTGCCATGCGCTGCAAAATTATTGATTTCTGGGCTTTTGACAACTATCCGAACGACCTTTCTGTAAATGGGAATGAATGGGATCAGGATTTTTGTATTTTTAGGAGGTCCTTAGCCGCTATTCAGGTCAGGTCAAAATGAAATCAAACCTATGAAAACATACAATTGGGCCATACTCGGATGTGGCAAGATTGCCGCAAAATTCAGCAGTGATCTCAAACTTTTGAAAAATGCAAAGCTCTATGCCGCTGCTTCAAGAAACCGGGAAAGAGCGAAGACTTTTGCTGAGGAACATGGCTTTGAAAAGGCCTATGGGTCGTACATGGAGTTAGTTCAGGATCCTGAGGTGGATGTCGTTTACATTGCCACTCCACACTCCCATCACATGGAGCACAGCATACTTTGCCTGGAACATAAAAAAGCGGTTCTCTGCGAAAAGGCCCTGGCTCTCAACGCGAAGGAAGTTGAGGCGATGATTGACGCCTCGCAAAGGAACAAGACGTTTCTCATGGAGGCCTTCTGGACCATTTTTCAACCCAAGTTCAGGAAAGTGTTGGAATTGGCGGCCGACCCGGAGCTCGGGCAATTGAAGTTCGTCAAGTCCGACTTCATGTTCAACCCCGAGGTAGACCCAGACAAGAGGCTCTACAATATTGAACTCGGCGCAGGCTCTTTGCTCGACATTGGAATCTATCCGATATTTCGCTCCCTGGTCCTTTTGGGTAAGCCTGCGAAGATAAAGACGATGCCCCGGCTTTTGGATTCCGGAGTTGAAGAAAGCATCTTCATGCTCTTTGAATACGACAACGGTTCCATGGCGGCTCTTACATCGAGTTTCGCCGCACACTCGAAAAATGAGACGGAGCTTTGTTTTGAAAAGGGATACATAAAATTTGAACGCGATCACGACGTTCCGATCATACTCGGAAAGGATGGGTCTGAGCAGACAATTGAAGTGGATGCAGGTCTGGGTATGGGTTATGAGCTTGAGGCGGCCCATGTGATGGACTGTCTCGAAAATGGTAAAACCGAGAGCCCGATACTGCCTTTGAGCTTCAGCCTGGACCTGATGAAAATGTTGGATGCCGTTCGAAAAGATGCCGGCATTGTTTTTCCCGGCCGTGATTGAACCGACTATGAAAAGAACTGAATGAAAATAATGGAATGAAAAGAACTGAGCATACTTTTTGCCGAATTTGTGAGTCCCTTTGCGGACTTGAAGTCGAGATTGAAAATGACAAGGTGGTTGCAATTCGACCGGATGACAAGCATGTCGCCACGGAAGGTTTCAGCTGCGTCAAGGGCCTCAAACAGCATGAAATTTACAGTTCGCCGGATCGCCTGATGCATCCACTCAAGAAAGTAGATGGCAAGCATATCCGGATCAGCTGGGAACAGGCTCTCGAAGAAATAGGAAGCAAGGTCAGATTCCTCACGGGTGAATCCGGTAAGAACGCGATTGGTATGTACGTGGGCACTGCGGCAGGTTTCGGGGTTCTGCATCCGGTTTTTGCCCAGGGATTCATGGAGGGCATAGGCTCTGACAGCATGTTTTCGAGTGCCACTCAGGACTGTAGCAACAAATTCGCCACAGCCCGTCACATGTATGGCTTTCCGTTTACTCAGCCATTTCCGGATCTTCACAATACCGAGTGCCTGATCATCGTCGGTGCCAATCCTGTTATCTCGAAATGGTCTTTTTTGCAAGTTCCAAATCCGTCCAAACACATTCGAAATATCAAAAAAAGAGGAGGGAGGGTGATCGTGGTTGATCCCAGAAAAACAGAAACGGCCCGAATAGCTGAAGAGCATATGTTCATCGAACCGGGTACGGATGTCTTTTTCTATCTGTCATTTTTAAACGAGGTCATCAAACAGAAAGGGGTCGATCGCAATAGAGTCGAGGCCCACATGAAAGGCTATGAAGAAGTGATAGCCCTCTGCGAGGAGTGGACCCCCGAAAAAACAGCCCAGGTCACAGGAATTGAGCCTGCGTCTTTGAGATCTCTCGTCAATACCTATCTCAAGGCAGACGGTGCGGTACTTTACAGTTCGACCGGAGTCAACATGGGCGGTCAGGGAGCACTTGCTTTCTGGATTCAGGAAGTGATCAATGCCATTACAGGAAATCTTGACAAAAAAGGAGGAACCCTTGTGGGGCGCGGAATTATGGATTTTCTGCGTTTCGGGGTCAAGAAAGGACTTTTGATCAAAGACAGCAAATCGCGTGTCGGTGGTTTCGGAATGGTCAACGATGCTTTCCCAGGGGGTATTCTTGCCGACGAGATCCTGACGCCGGGAGAAGGGCAGATTCGGGGGATGTTCATAACCGGTGGTAATCCATTGATCACAATGGCCGAGTCGGAAAAACTGAAATCAGCCTTTGAAAAGCTTGACCTGCTGGTTTGCCTGGATATATTTCAAAATGAGACCTGTTCCGTCGCGGATTACGTGCTTCCCTGCACAGATTCCTTTCAGCGGCCGGATCTGCCCTTTATCTTTCCGCTCATGCTCGGACTTCAAACCCGGCCTTATCTGCAGGCTACGGAGGCCATGGTTCCACCCCAGGGAGAACAGCGAGACGAGGCGAGCATATACATTGCCCTAGCCAAAAGTTCCGGCTTCCCGCTTTGGGGCTCGACGGTGGCACAGAAGTTTTTCGAGACACTTATGCGATTTAACCGGCTGGAGAACGATCAGCCGACGGTTCCCCAGAAATCCATGCTCAGCGCCTTGTTGCGATTGTGCGGTCAGCAGGGATTTAAAAAGCTGTTGAAAAATGAGCACGGGTGGCTGAGAGATAATCACAAGGAAAACGATTTCCTGGGGGTGCGTGTATACACAGAAGACAAGAAGGTGGATCTTGCGCCTGATGCCCTTGTGGCAGAGGTGCCTCGATTGCATAAGGTTTTTAAAAAGGAGCTCAGCCGCGGGAATTCCTTCAAGATGATCACCAAAAGGGCCGTGCAGACCCATAACTCCTGGACGCACAATACCGATCGCATGCTGAAGGGTTCAGAAGGGACCAATTTTTTGTACCTGCATCCGGATGATGCTGGGGAGCTCGGTTTGAAACACGGAGACTTTGCTGATGTTTCCACCTCTTACGCCACGGTCAGAATACCGGTGAAACATCTGTCAGAGCTCAAACCCGGTACGGTGGCCATACCTCACGGTTGGGGTCACCAGGCTGCCAAAGGACTTGGGATCGCAAGCAGGACCAAAGGCGTGAACGTAAATTTGCTCGCTGGTTCGGGACCCGATCAGATCGACCCATTATCTGGGATGTCGAAGCTCACTGCTCTCGAAGTATCTATAACGCCCTCAACCGGACAACAGGCTCCGAACTGGTCCGGAATTTCCTGAAAACACGGGTCTTTTGCTACTGATTATTTTCAGATTTTCTGTATGTAATTTGATTATATTTGCGGATTCAGAGGAAGACGGAATCACAGAATGAAGAATATCAGGAACTTTTGTATAATAGCCCACATTGACCACGGGAAAAGTACCCTGGCCGACAGGTTACTTGAATTCACCAATACCGTCACGGATCGCGACAAACAGGATCAGCTCCTGGACAACATGGACCTTGAGCGGGAACGCGGAATCACCATCAAAAGCCATGCGATCCAAATGGACTATGAGTTTGAAGGCGAGAAGTATGTTCTCAACCTGATCGACACTCCGGGACACGTCGACTTCTCCTATGAGGTTTCGCGGTCGATAGCGGCTTGTGAAGGCGCTCTCCTGATTGTCGATGCGGCTCAAAGCATACAGGCCCAAACCATATCCAATCTGTACCTCGCCCTTGACAATGACCTGGAGATCATTCCTGTTCTGAACAAGGTGGATCTGCCCAGCGCCAATCCGGAAGAAGTTACTGATGATATCGTCGACCTTTTGGGTTGTGATCCGGATGAAGTGATTCACGCCAGTGGCAAGACCGGGTTGGGAATCGAGGAGATACTCCGTGCCATTATTGAAAGAGTTCCTGCACCTCTGGGAGATGAAAAAGAACCCCTGCAGGCACTGATCTTCGACTCCGTGTACAATTCATATCGGGGCGTTGAAACCTATTTTCGGGTGATCAACGGTGAGATCAAAAAAGGACAGCGCATCAAGTTCATGGCCACAGGAAAGGAATACTTTGCCGACGAAGTGGGAACCTTGAAGCTCAAACAGGCACCTAAGCCCAGTATCAAAGCCGGAGACGTCGGATATCTGATCACCGGGATCAAGACCGCAAGTGAGGTGAAGGTTGGTGATACAATTTCCGATGCCCAAAATCCTACAGTAAACCAAATTGAAGGCTTTGAAGATGTCAAACCCATGGTTTTTGCCGGAATCTATCCGGTGGATACCGAAGATTACGAGGAACTCCGTTCTTCGATGGAGAAGCTTCAGCTCAATGACGCCTCCCTTGTTTTCGCGCCGGAAAGCTCTGCCGCTCTTGGTTTTGGGTTTCGCTGCGGATTCTTAGGCATGCTTCACCTGGAGATCATTCAGGAAAGACTGGAGCGGGAGTTTGACATGACCGTCATTACCACGGTCCCCAACGTGTCATACCATGCCTACACCAACAAGGAGCCGGACACCCTTATTCTTGTCAACAATCCTTCCGACTTGCCGGAACCTTCGATCCTCAACAGGGTCGAGGAGCCCTATATCAAGGCCAGTATCATCACCAAGGCTGATTTTATTGGGCCGGTGATGAGTTTGTGTATTGAAAAACGAGGAGAGATCACGAATCAGAACTATCTCACGCCAGAGCGCGTGGAACTGACCTTTGACATGCCCCTTGCTGAGATCGTATTTGACTTTTACGATCGATTAAAAACGGTCTCAAAAGGATATGCCTCGTTTGACTATCATCCAATGGGTTTCAGGGCCTCTAAACTTGTGCGCGTAGACATACTGCTCAATGCTCAGCCTGTAGACGCCTTATCGGCTCTTCTGCACGACAGCAGTGCCTATTCCATCGGAAAGAAGATGTGCGAGAAGTTGAGGCAATTGATTCCGCGTCAGCAGTTCGACATCCCTATCCAGGCAGCAATTGGTGCCAAAATCATTGCACGCGAAACCATCAAGGCCCTTCGAAAGGACGTGACGGCCAAGTGTTATGGAGGTGATATTTCCCGGAAACGAAAACTTCTGGAAAAGCAGAAAAAAGGGAAGAAAAGGATGCGCCAGGTTGGAAACGTGGAAATTCCGCAACAGGCTTTCCTCGCGGTGCTCAAGCTCAACGACTAGTGCTATCGTGAAGTCGGAAAAATCCGTCAGTCAGAAATAATGCCTTTTTTACGTAGAAGGGTGTCAAGCTGGTCTGCTACTTCATAGCAGGCTCCAAATTTTTCAATTTCCTCACAATGAAGGTCAGGATCCTGCACATTTCTGCAGTCGATCTGTTCGATCTCAATGCTTCGGAACTTTGGATCCAGCATGCGACATCTCTCCATCAGATCACCCAGCGTTTGATCCTCTTCGATGTCAAATCCGCGAAGGGTCAAAAACCCTTTGAGATAATTTTCGATGGCTCCAATCGTGCTTCGGCAAATGACCAGAGACACCACGTCTTCTTCGGGCTTGTAAAGTTCCTGATCCGCCTGGTGAAGTTTCCGGGAACCTTTGGAAAAATACTGTTCTGCTTTCTTGTCCATGACTAAAAAAAGCCCTGCACGCTTTATTTCGCGTACAGGGCACTACTATTGAGTTGTATTACATGTCCTTATAGAGTTCCAGTCTTTCCCATTGAGAGTCAACCATGTCCTGGGCCTCGATCAGCAATTCCTGGGCAAAAGAAGCATTTTCTTTGACCACGCGTGTGAATCGAGCCTCGTTGTACATGAAGTCCTCCAAAGGTGCGGATGGAGCTTTCGAATCGAGTCTGAACTTCTTGCCTTTTGGCTTCGAAGGATCAAAACGGAACAAGGGCCAGTATCCTGTTTCAACAGCTTTGGCCTGTTGTCTGGCTCCGTCTTTCAGGTCATAACCGTGCTCGCCACAATGGCTGTAAGCTACAATCAGGGAAGGTCCGTCATAGGCCTGAGCCTCCTGGATAGCCTTCAGAGATTGCACATCCTTGGCGCCCATTGCGATCTGTGCAACATAGACGGTTCCATAGGAGACCGCTTGCATGGCCAGATTCTTCTTAGGTGTTTTCTTACCTGCAATCGAGAATTTGGCGCTTGCCCCAAGTGGCGTTGCCTTAGAGGTTTGGCCTCCGGTATTCGAATATACCTCGGTGTCCATAACCAGGATATTGACATTTTCTCCAGAAGCAAGAACGTGGTCAACTCCACCGTAACCGATGTCATAGGCCCATCCGTCGCCACCGAATATCCATACAGATTTCTTGCGCAGATAGTCTGTCAGCTGACTGAGCTTTCTGGCCTCATCGTTGTTGTCAAGAATGTCAAGGGTTTTCCTGAGCTTGGCAATATCATCGAATTTCTTCGCTTTTTCAATCTCATTGGATTCCGGATTGCTCAAAATGGCATCCACCAGTTCGCTTCCTACGAGTAACTCAATAGACTTGAGAAGGCCTACGGCAATCTCTTGCTTCTTGGTCAGTCCCAGTTGCAGTCCCAAACCAAATTCAGCATTGTCTTCGAACAAAGAGTTCGCCCAAGCTGGCCCTCGACCAAATTCGTTGGTTCTATAAGGCGTGGTTGGCAGGTTACCTCCATAAATTGAAGAGCAACCCGTCGCGTTGGCGATCATGATGCTATCACCGTACAATTGTGTGATCAGCTTGATATATGGCGTCTCACCGCATCCGGAGCAGGCTCCTGAGAATTCAAAGAGAGGCTGTAAGAATTGAGCTCCTTTTACATTGGAGATACCCAATTCGGTTCTTTCGTAATCCGGAAGTTCGATAAAGAAGTCCCAATTCGGATTCTCCACACCGTCATGCTCAAGTTTCTTGCGCATGTTGATCGATTTGAAGTTAGGATCTTCTTTGCTTACTGCAGGACAAACCTCGACACAAAGGTCACATCCGGTACAATCCTCAGGTGAAACCTGAAGGACGTAAACGTCGTCTTTGCCAAACGGTCTTCCTTTGGCAGGAACGTGTTTGAGGGTCAATGGAGCATCGAACATTTCCTCTTTGGAAACCACTTTGGCACGGATGGCAGCATGCGGACATATGGCCACACACTTGTTACATTGCGTACAGATGTTTTCATCATCCCAAATCGGGATAAAGTGAGCAATACCGCTCTTCTCGTATTGAGTGGTTCCGGTAGGGAAGGTTCCGTCAACCGGGAAAGCACTGACAGGGAGCTCATCGCCACGGCCTGCGAGTATGGTCTCGAGTACTTCTGTGACAAAGCCATCAGGGGCACCTGTCATAGCAGGACGAATTGCTTCTCGCTGGTTACCGTTTTCGGATACTCGACTTTTTGGAGATTGGCCAGCGCCGTATCAACGGCGTTGAAGTTCATCTGAACGACCTTCTCTCCTTTGTGTGAGTACGACTTCACAATGGCGTCCTTGATTTTCTGAATGGCTTCTTCTTTCGGAAGAATTCCAGAAATAGCAAAGAAACACGTTTGAAGCACTGTGTTGGTTCTTTTTCCGAGGTTGGCTTCCTGGGCCACCCGTGAGGCATCAATGACATAGAAATTGGCTTCGTGCTCGATCAGGTGCTTTTGCATCTTTTCAGGCAGATGTTCCCAGATTTCATCTTTGGAATATGGAGTGTTGAGCAGGAAGGTTCCCCCATCTTCGAATCATCGATCATGTCGTATTTATCGACGAAGTTGGACTGGTGACTCGCGATGAAATCAGCTTTGTCTATCAGGTAAGTCGAATGTATGGGTTCAGGCCCGAATCTCAGGTGAGATATGGTCTGCGCACCGGCTTTTTTGGAGTCGTACACAAAGTATCCCTGAACGAAGTTGTCGGTAGTTTCACCGATGATCTTGATCGAGTTCTTGTTCGCACCTACGGTACCGTCAGAACCGAGTCCGTAGAACATGCAATTAAATGTGGTTCTTCTCACCTCGAAATCGTCGTCGGCTTCGAGATGGGTGTTGGTCACGTCATCCACGATTCCTACAGTAAAGTGATTCTTGGGTTCGGGTTTGAGCATTTCGTCAAATACGCCCTTGACCATTCTCGGAGTGAATTCTTTTGAAGAAAGTCCGTAGCGTCCGCCGATGATCTCAGGCATTTCTTTGCCGTTTTCAAGATAGGCACTCTGAATGTCCATATAGAGAGGCTCTCCGATGCTTCCAGGTTCTTTTGTACGGTCGAGAACCGCTATTTTTTTGACGGTTTCCGGCATTTTGCCAATGAAATCCTCGATTGAGAAAGGTCTGAACAGACGCACGAAAAGGGCTCCTACTTTTTCACCTTCTCCCACCATTTTTTCCATGGTCTCCCAAACGGCACCTTCACCGGATCCCATGATGATCATCACGCGTTCTGCTTCAGGGTGTCCAACATAGTCGAAGAGGTTGTATCGCCTTCCGGTGTGCGCGTAGAATTCATCCATGACCTCCTGAACAATGCCGGGAACTTTGTCGTAATAGGTGTTAGCCGCTTCACGGGCCTGGAAGAAGACATCCGGGTTTTGAGAGGTACCTCTCACCACGGGATTGTCAGGGTCAAGAGAACGATGCTTGTGCTCCATCACTTTGTCTTCAGGGATCATTTCGCGTATTACCTCGTCGGGGATCACATCAATCTTGGAAATCTCGTGTGAGGTTCTGAAGCCGTCAAAGGCATTCACGAACGGAATTCTCGATTTCAGAGAAGCAGCCTGGGAAATAAGAGCAAAGTCCTGAGCTTCCTGGACGGATCCTCCAAATAACATCGCATAACCCGTTTGACGGGCAGACATGACGTCACTGTGGTCACCAAAAATAGACAAGGCATGAGTGGCAATGGTTCTCGCAGCCACATGAATGACATTAGGCAAGAGCTCTCCAGCTATTTTATACATGTTTGGGATCATCAACAAGAGTCCCTGCGAAGCCGTAAAGGTCGTCGTGAGTGCTCCGGCCTGCAAAGAACCGTGAACGGCACCTGCGGCACCACCTTCACTTTGCATCTCAACAATTCGTGGAACGTTACCCCAGATGTTGGTTTCTTCTTTTGAACTGAGCAGATCAACGTGTTCTCCCATGGGTGAAGCGGGAGTAATTGGATAAATCGCACAGACTTCATTCGTTTTGTGAGCAACGCGGGCAACTGCCTCATTGGCATCGCAAATTATTTTTTTTACTTGTTTTTTCATCTTGACTGTGTTTTTCGTGGATGATTTATTTTTTACATTTTCATTCACTCACATGGCGGGAATGAAATCTTTGTAAAATTAAGTTGAAGTCAAGACTTAAATTATGATATAAGTCATCTGAAGCCTTAAGCAGCAAAGGTTACAGAAAATAGTGGCAAAAGTCACAAAATAAAAAAGAGCATTTGATCGTCTCAAATGCTCTTCTAAAAATGATAAAAAAGGTTTCTTTACTCTCCGTGCATCCACACTTTTTTGGCAAGAAGCTCTTCTTCTGATTCTACGTGGTCTTCATCCGGAACGCAGCAATCCACCGGACAAACAGCAGCGCACTGTGGTTCGTCATGGAAGCCTTTGCACTCAGTGCACTTGTCGGTTACGATAAAGTAAAACTCATCACTTACCGGTTCATTCTCGGCATCAGCGTCCACCTCACGTCCGTCAGGCGTGGTGGTCATTCCGTTCAAAGCGGTTTCATCTGAATAAGACCATTCGCTGTCAGGTTCGTAAATTGCGTTATTCGGGCATTCTGCCACACATGCGTCGCAGTTAATGCATTCGTCTGTTATAATTATAGCCATAACTCCTAATTTTAAAATTCTGAAACAAAGTTAAAGAATAAAAATCCAATAAATTTTGAAGAAAATAAAATTTAGAATTATTCCAAATAAAATCATAGAGCATCTCGCTCTGTGTAATATTTATTACCCTTAAGGAAAGATTGACAAATGTCATGTACTGCTCTGTACGGGTATTCTATTTTTATGAACTCGTAGAAAAGTCTTAAGGCAGATTTTACTAAATTTAACAAAAAATAGCACAGATGACAGTAAACAAGATGGAACCGTCGACCCGCGAGGTTGAATCACTGAGTGCCGTAGTGATCAGGTTTGTAGGTGACTCAGGTGACGGCATGCAGCTCACCGGTACACAGTTCACCGACACCTCAGCCATGTTTGGAAATGACGTGGCCACTTTTCCGAATTACCCAGCTGAGATAAGGGCTCCCCAGGGAAGTCTTTACGGGGTATCAGGTTTCCAGGTTCACATTGGTAGCATCGAGATCAGCACTCCGGGTGACGACCTCGATCTGCTGGTGGCGATGAACCCGGCAGGACTCAAAACGAACCTGCACGCCTTGAAGGCAGGACATACCATTATAGTAGACACGGACTCGTTTTCGAAAAAGAACCTTCAGAAGGCAGAATACGAATCAAATCCGCTGGAGGATGGAACCCTGGAGAACTACAGGGTGATCGAGGTCTCGATGACCTCACTCACGCGTGAAGCCCTGAAGGACCTCGGGCTGGACAACAAAAGCATTACCCGAAGCAAGAATATGTTTGCACTCGGGATGGTATACTGGATGTACAACCGCGACATGAATCACACTTTGAGATTCTTCGAGGAGAAATTCAAATACAAGCCCATCCTGGCTGAAGCCAACGCCAAGGTGCTGAAGTCGGGGTACTTCTATGCAGAAACTCTGGAACTCATACCAAATGCCTACCAGATTCTGCCTTCAGAAATGCGCAAAGGAACCTACAGGATTGTCAACGGAAACACCGCTACGGCCTGGGGATTCCTGGCTGCAGCAGAAAAGGCAGGGCTTGAGCTCTTCCTCGGATCTTATCCTATTACTCCGGCGACAGACATTCTTCATGAATTGGTAAAACACAAGAATTTTGGAGTAAAGGCCTTTCAAGCTGAAGACGAGATTGCCGGTGTCACCTCCGCGATAGGAGCTGCATTTGCCGGGGATTTGGCCATTACAACCACCTCAGGTCCAGGTTTGGCACTCAAGGGGGAAGCCATTGGTCTCGCGCTGATGACAGAACTTCCTCTGGTTATTGTCAATGTGCAGAGAGGAGGACCCTCCACGGGCCTGCCAACCAAAACAGAACAATCGGATTTGCTGCAGGCCATGTATGGTCGAAACGGGGAGTCTCCGGTGATTGTCATCGCCGCGAGCACACCTTCTAATTGTTTTGACTTCGCCTATGAGGCGGCCAGACTCAGTCTGGAGCACATGACCCCGGTCATCTTGCTTACCGATGGATATATAGCGAACGGATCTGAGCCCTGGAGGATCAAATCCGTGAACGACATGGCTGACATCCAGACTCGCTTGATAAACAAACGTTCGGACAGCTGGCACCCCTATGATCGGGATGGACAGTCGCTTGCCAGAAACTGGGCGATTCCGGGAACACCCGGATTGGAACACCGAGTCGGCGGACTTGAAAAGGATCAGGTTACAGGAAACGTATCCTATGTCCCTGAGAACCACGAGTACATGACCCACGTTCGTGCCGAAAAGGTCAAACGCGTTCAGAACAACATCCCTGAACTGGAGCCCGAATACAACCAGGAGGGAGACCTTCTCATAGTTGGATGGGGTGGGACCTATGGCAGCCTTCATTCGGCGGTTCGCAAACTCGCCTCACAGGGATATAAGATCGGGCACGCTCATGTCAATTATATCAACCCGTTGCCTCGAAATACGGTCGAAGTATTGGGGAATTTCAAGAAAGTTATCGTTTGTGAGCTCAATAAGGGGCAACTGTCCAGCGTGTTGAAGTCAAACTTCAACGATATGGATCTGCTGCAATACAACAAGGTCATGGGGCTGCCGTTCTCGGTAACCGACCTGGTTAAAAAATTCAAAAACATATTAGATCAAGAATGACATGGAAGATACACTCGACAAAAAATATACGTTTAGAGATTTTGCCAGTGACCAGGAGGTGCGCTGGTGCCCAGGATGCGATGATTATGTGATCCTGAGGTCAATGCAGAAAGCCCTGCCGGAAATGGGCGTCAACAAAGAAGACGTGGTGTTCATCTCGGGAATTGGATGTTCTTCTCGTTTTCCCTATTACATAGATTCCTATGGGATGCACGGGATTCACGGACGAGCAGCAGCCATATCAAGCGGCGTAAAGATGGCCAATCCTAACCTTAGCGTTTGGATGATCACAGGTGACGGAGACAGTCTTGCGATTGGTGGGAACCATTTCATTCATTTGCTTCGAAGGAACCTCGATATCAACGTCGTTTTGTTCAACAATGAAATTTACGGCCTTACCAAAGGGCAATTTTCACCGACCTCTTTGATCGGTCAGAAAACCAAGTCTTCTCCTTTCGGAAATACCCAGCCTCCTTTTCATCCCGGAGAGCTGGCCCTGGGAGCGCAGGCCCGATTCTTTGCCCGCCTTGGTGGAAACAGCCCGAAAGAGATGACTGAGCTGTTCATTCAGGCAAACAAGTTCAAGGGAACCTCGCTGATCGAAATCCTTCAGAATTGTGTTATCTTCAACGACGGTTGCTTCACACAGTATACAGACAAGAAGGTCAAAGAAGACAAGCAGCTGTTCGTAGAACACGGCAAACCGATGATATTTGGCAAGGGAAAAGACAAGGGCCTTGTGCTGAACGGATTGAAGCTCGAAGTGGTGACAATCGGTGAGAACGGGATTTCAGAAGATGATATCCTTGTTCATGATGCCCAATGTGAGGACAATACCTTGCATCAGATGCTGGTCAAACTTCAGTATCCGATGGTGACGGGAATCATCCGAAGTTATGAAGATGAGCTCTTCGAGGAAAGGGAAGCCAAACTCACTGAGGAGGTATGCAAAAACTCAGAATTTTCGTCTGTGGATGAGTTATTCCTTTCGGGAGAGACCTACGAGGTAAAATAATAGTAAAAAGGGTGACAAAGGTCATCCTTTAACTTGTAAAGTCCGGATATTTTTGTCCGCGAATTAAGTCTTTGAATCATGGGGTACGAAGCCATTCTGGTATTTTTCATTGCGGGTGTTTTTTTGGTGGTTCTTGCGAACTTTCTCTCCAACCTGATCTCGCACAAATCCGACAATCAGAACAAAAGAGATCCTTATGAGTGCGGTGTTGAAACCATAGGACCTACCTGGGTTCAATTCAAAGTGGGCTATTATCTCTTTGCGATTCTCTTTCTTCTGTTCGACATCGAGGTGGCCTTCCTGGTTCCCTGGGCCGTTGTGTTCCAGGAAATAGGAACAGTGGCTTTGATTGAGATCCTGGTCTTTTTGTTCATTCTCGGTTTGGGACTGGTATATGCCTGGAAAAAAAGAGCGTTGAAATGGGAGTAGAAAATCAAAACCTGGGAAAAGACTTTCCGGGTCGGGTGATTCCGGCCGGAAATGGGGCGAATATTGTCATTACATCCCTCGATAAAATTATCAACTGGGGTCGATCGAACTCCCTTTGGCCCCTTTATTTCGGCACGAGCTGCTGCGCCATTGAGATGATGCAGACAGGGGCTGCACGACATGACTGGTCGCGTTTTGGTTTCGAGGTAGCAAGGCCATCGCCGCGACAGGCCGACCTTATTATCATTGCGGGAACCATAGTCAATAAGATGGCTCCTGTGCTGAGAAGACTCTACGATCAAATGGCTGAACCCAAATATGTCCTGGCCATGGGTGCCTGTGCGATTTCAGGCGGCCCTTTTTATTACAATTCTTATTCAGTGGTCAAAGGGGCGGATCATGTGATCCCCGTGGATGTGTACGTTCCCGGTTGTCCTCCGCGGCCCGAAGCGCTCCTTGACGGCATGCTCATCCTTCAGGAAAAGATTCGAAAAGAGAATCGCCTGAAGAAGAAGAATCCGATCGATGGCTTCGACTCCGGGGAAATTCCAACGATTCCGGAATCAGAAAAATAACAATACCATGACCAATCAAGAAATCCAGGAGACGATCAGCACATGGAAGGAAGGACTCGAATTCTCAGAAGAGGAGTCGGAGTTCCTCAACTTGACCGTAGACAAAGAAGATCTTCGCGAGATATCTTTAAAACTGAGGGATACGCCTGAACTCGACTTTGATTACCTCTTCTGCCTCACCGGAATCGACTGGGGAGAGGAGTTGGGGGTGATCTACCACCTGGAATCCATAGACAAGAATCATTCTATGGTGATCAAGGTTAAAACCTCAGACCGTGAAAACCCTATGCTTGACACGGTCTGTGACATTTGGCGGACTGCCGAATTTCACGAGATGGAGGTGTTTGATTTCTTCGGGATTCGTTTTAAGGGTCATCCCAACATGAAGCGACTTTTCCTGCCGCCGGAATGGGAGGGCTATCCGCTGAGAAAGGACTATGAAGACGAGGTGAATATGGTCATTAAATAAGGAAATCATGGAGCAGATCGTCAACGACAGCTTTAAAACCCAGGAGTACTTTATAAATATGGGCCCTCAGCATCCGGCTACGCACGGGGTGCTCAGACTGATCCTGACCATTGACGGGGAGATCATCAAGAATGTTGAGCCCGATCTGGGTTATATTCACAGATCCATAGAAAAGATGTGTGAGAGAGACAGCTACCAGCAGATCGTGCATCTGACCGATCGCATGGATTACCTCTCAGCTCATATCAACAATGAGGCGGTTTGCCTGACCGTGGAGAAGGCCCTCGAACTCGAGGTGACCGAACGGGTCAAAGTAGTTCGCACCCTTGTGGGAGAACTCACCAGACTTGCCTCTCACATGCTCTGGTGGGGAGTTATGGGCATGGATCTCGGGGCGCTTACCTCTTATTTCTACGCTTTCCGCGATCGCGAAATGATCAACGATATTTTCGAGGAGACCTGTGGAGCGCGGCTGACCATGAACTACAACATTCCCGGAGGGTTGATGTTTGACATCCACCCTAATTTTGTGCGTCGCACCAAGGAATTCATCAAACATTTCAGAACCAAGCTGCCGGAATACGACCGGCTCCTCACGGGGAACGTGATCTTCCAGAAAAGAACCAAAGGGATTGGCGTGCTCACCCGGGAGCAGGCGATATCCTATGGGGCCTCAGGTCCCGTTGCGCGAGGATCGGGCTTTGCCAGCGACCTGCGCAAAAGACATCCCTACAGTGCATATGACCGCGTGGATTTCAAAGAGGCTGTGCGCACAGAAGGCGACAATCTTGCCCGTTACAAAGTACGCATCGATGAGATGTGGGAATCGATGAACATCATCGAGCAACTGATCGACAATATTCCGGAAGGTGACTATCAAACCCCTACAAAGGCGGTCATCAAGCTTCCGAAAGGAGAGTACTATCAGCGGGTGGAAACTGCGCGTGGTGAGCTGGGTGTTTACATCAACAGCACGGGAACCAAAAATCCGTATCGGATGAAGTTCCGATCCCCGGGCTTTTCAAATCTCTCCCTGCTCAACGAGATCGTCGTCGGTGGAAAAATCGGGGACCTTGTGGCGACCATGGCGACCATAGACATTGTTGTCCCGGATATAGACAGGTAGAGAAATAGTAAACAAATGAGTGAAGTATCAATGAACTAGAGGTGATAAGAACTGATAAATCATGATCAAGACATTGTCAATAACAAAAACGGTTCACGAGTGGCTTTTCAACATGATGCCCGAAAGTGTCGCCACCATTGTAGAATGGGTGCTGATCGCAGCTTTATACCTCGCTTTCTTTGCCCTGGCCGGTTTGCTTCTGGTATGGATGGAAAGGCGAATCGCGGCTTTTTTCCAGCTTCGTCTGGGGCCAAATCGCGTCGGTCCGTCAGGTCTGTTTCAAACCATTGCGGATGCCTTGAAGCTTTTGTCCAAGGAACTCACCGTTACGGAGCGCGCAGATTTGTTTCTGTATAACCTGGCTCCCTATTTCGTCATTGTGGCGGCTTTGATTTCCTTGTCGGTACTCCCTTTTTCGGGATCTTTCCAGGCCTTTGACATCAATATCGGGGTTTTCTTCATCATGGCGGTCTCTTCCATTGGGGTCATCGGAATTCTCCTAGGAGGCTGGGCAAGTAACAACAAATATTCATTGATCGGGGCCATGCGAAGCGGGCTTCAGACGGTGAGCTATGAGCTCTCCGTAGGTTTGTCAATTCTGACGATTGTGCTTCTGGCGGGGTCGTTGCAGATCTCGGAGATCGTCGAGGCCCAGCGCACCGGAGGCTGGTTTATCCTTCAGGGTCATTTTCCGGCTGCGATCGCCTTTATGATCTTCATGATCGCGGGTACCGCTGAGACCAACAGGGCTCCTTTTGACATGGTAGAGGCTGAGTCAGAGCTTGGGGCAGGATTTCACACCGAGTACTCGGGAATGAAGTTCGCCTATTTTTTCCTCGCGGAATTCATCAACATGTTTATTATAGCGGCCGTTGCCGTCACCATTTTCTTCGGGGCTTACCTTTCTCCTTTTGGCATTACCGAGTCGCTTCCCTGGCTGGGTGTGGTCTGGTTCATGCTCAAAGTACTCGTGATCATCTTTCTGATGATGTGGTTCAGGTGGACCTTCCCGAGATTGCGGGTGGATCAGCTGCTCACACTAGAATGGAAGTACTTGTTGCCGCTGAACCTGATGAATATTGTACTGATGGCGGTGGTCATTTGGTTGAACTGGACGATTTAAGACGATTATGAGATGAGCTATTTTTCAGACATATACAATGGAATAAAAACCCTTCTCAAGGGGATGAGCGTTACGGGCAAGTATTTCGTCACGGCCCGCAAAGAGATCATCACCCAGCAGTACCCCGACAACCGGGAGACGCTCAAGATGTTTGATCGGTTCCGCGGTGAAGTGGTGATGCCGCATGATGAGAACAATGAGCACCGTTGTACAGGCTGTCAGAAATGCGAGATCGCCTGCCCGAACGGGTCTATAGAGATCATCTGGGACAGGGGAATCGATCCTCACACAGAAAAAAAGAAAAAGAAGATCGAGAAGCATATCTACCACCTTTCCATGTGCACCATGTGCGGATTGTGCATAGAAGCCTGTCCGACCGATGCAATTGTATGGGCGCAGAATTTTGAAAACTCGGTATACGACCGTTCCCAATTGACCAAAGTATTAAACAAACCCGGCTCCCAGTTGAAAGCGGGTGTAGAAGACTAGAACTATGGAAAGAGTGCTTTTTTACATCATAGCCCTGATCATCATCGTGTTTGCCATTAAAGCCGTTACCAGCAGAAAGATGCTGCGCGCCGTAGTCTATTTGCTTTTCGTTCTTACCGGAATTGCCGGCATTTACTTTATGGTAGATTACACCTTCATGGCGGCAGTTCAACTCGCGGTTTACGCCGGGGGTGTGATCGTTTTGATCATTTTCTCGGTGCTTCTGGTGCATCATATAGAACTGCGCCTGGAAGTGTCGAAGTTTTCACAGCGGATGATGGCAGGCGCAGTGAGCTTGTTGGGTCTGGGGGTCACACTTTATGCCATTTACACCTATGATTTTGTCACATCCTCGGCCCAGGGGCCCATCGAGGTCAGTGAGATCGGACGGGGCATGTTGAGTTTTGAGGAAGGGGGCTTCATACTTCCCTTTGAGGTGATCAGCGTACTCCTGGTGGCTGTGATGATCGGAGCCATCGTCATTGCCAAAGGAAAAAGTCTTGAACAGTAAATAAGAGAATATGATAGAAGGCATTAGCATATACGAAATTCTGACTCTGACCTCGATTGTATTCTTTATTGGGATCTACGGGTTTCTGACCCGAAAGAACCTGATCACCATGTTGCTTTCGGTTGAGTTGATTCTCAATGCTTCGGCGGTCAATTTTGTTGTGATCAACACCTATTTGTTTCCAGAGAATCTTCAGGGCGTCTATTTTTCAGTTTTCATGGTGGCGATAGCCGCAGCCGAAACGGCTCTGGCAGTGGCCATCATAATTAACTTGTACAAACTGATCGCTTCTGTTGAAGTGAAAGACACGGAAACCATGAAGTATTGAGAATTGAAAAAAACTGATGAAAAAATAAATCTGGGGGATTATGGATTTTAGCTACACCGCATTGATACCTCTTATTCCGTTGACAGTGTTCCTGTTGCTCGGAATGAATTATACCAGGATCAAGCCTGCCGTTTCCGGATGGATCGGTTCATTGGGCCTTTTTGTGACATTGATCTTGTCATATTACACGGCCTACCAATACTTTTTCGTCGTCGGAAAGGTGGGGGAAGTTTACCAGACTTTCACTGAGCATTGGAGATGGATGACTTTTACCGATACCCTCTACATCGACATGGGAGTCATGATAGACCAGATCTCGGTCATGATGCTCGTCGTGGTGTCTACGATCTCGTTTATGGTCCACTTGTACAGCAGAGGTTACATGAAAGGGGACAGCGGGTACACGAAGTTCTTCGCCTTTCTGTCGCTGTTCACATTTTCGATGATGGGTCTGGTGCTCGCGGTTAACCTGTTTCAGATCTATATCTTCTGGGAGCTTGTCGGGGTTTCTTCTTTCTTGCTGATCGGATACTACTACACAAAACCTTCCGCCGTAGCAGCGGCGAAAAAAGCCTTTATTGTCACAAGATTTGCTGATCTCGGTTTTTTAATCGGGATACTGATTATCGGGTATTATGCAGGTTCCTTTGATTTCGTCACCCTGGTGGACCCTGAAGGAAGCGCTATTGCAAATTGGGCTTCAAATTCTTTTATGGGACTTTCCGTAATTACCTGGGGTCTTATTCTCATTTTCATGGGAGGCGCCGGGAAATCAGCGATGTTCCCATTGCACATCTGGTTACCCGATGCCATGGAAGGCCCTACTCCGGTGTCGGCTCTGATTCATGCGGCGACTATGGTGGTGGCTGGAGTTTACCTGGTCGCAAGGCTTTTCCCGATGTATTATTTTGTGGAATCTGGCTATGCCCTGAACCTGGTTGCCTGGGTGGGTGCCTTTTCTGCTCTTTTCGCAGCAGTCATCGCTCTGACCCAGAACGATATCAAACGGGTGCTGGCCTATTCGACCATGTCTCAGATCGGTTATATGATGCTCGCTCTGGGCGTATCCGGTTATGAGGGTCACGATGGCTTGGGCTACATGTCTTCGATGTTTCACCTGTTTACGCACGCTATGTTCAAAGGGCTCCTGTTCCTGGCAGCAGGTTCAATCATTCATGCGGTTCACAGCAATTACCTCAAGGACATGGGCGGACTGAGAAAATACCTTCCCGTTACGCATATAACTTTTTTGATCGCCGCACTCTCGATTTCAGGATTCCCCGGATTTGCAGGATTCTTCAGCAAGGATGAGATCCTGGTAGCTGCCTATGAGTATAATCCTTTCATTTACCTCATTGGTCTGCTGGTGGCGGGGATGACGGCTTTCTATATGTTCCGAATCTACTTTGGAATTTTCTGGGGGGAGGATCGCAAGTATGAGCAAAAGCCACACGAATCTCCTGCTTCCATGACTTTCCCTTTGGTGTTTCTCGCTGCAATGAGCATTCTTACGGGCTATATTCCTTTCAGCTCGCTCGTGACGGCCGACCATATGTCATTCGAAGCGCATTTGAACTATCCTCTGGCCGCTTTGGCTGTAGCTGTCGGTTTGGTGGGCATCGCCCTGGCCTATGGGCTTTACAAGAAGCCGAGTGACCTGCCCGAACGAGTTTCAAAGGGTTTTGGCAACCTGTACACCTGGGCCTATCACAAATTCTACTTTGATGAACTGTATTTGTTCATCACGAAAGAAATTATTTTCAAACGCATCTCGGCACCTTTCGCCTGGTTTGATCGCAACATTGTGGATGGAACCATGAACCTTATCGGTAATTCCACCGTGGCCGGATCGAGAAGCATACGCAAGTTGCAATCGGGCAGGCTGCAGGACTATGCCTTCGCTTTTATAGCAGGAGCTGTGATCCTTGCCATGCTCTTTATTTACCATTGGATAATCTAGGATGAAATGGATATACTGACTCTCTTTATTGTTGTTCCGGTTTTGACCATTCTGGCGCTTGTTTTTGCCAAAGGCCTCAAACAGTCTCGGATAGTCGCTGCCGTGGGTATGCTTGTACAGTTCGCTATGTCAATCAACCTGGTATTCGCTTACATCCGTGAAAAGCAAGTCAACGAGGATATCATGGTCTTCACCCGTGACCTCTTGTGGTTTGACAACTTTAACATACATTACGCCATTGGGGTGGATGGAATTTCTGTGGCCATGATCGTTTTGGCCTCCATTGTCGTCCTGGCCGGGGTTTTCATTTCCTGGAAGATGGAAGACCTGCCAAAAGAATTCTTCATTTCCTTAATTGTGCTGGCCACGGGAGTTTTTGGATTCTTTATCTCGATCGATCTTTTCACCATGTTCCTTTTCTACGAGATTGCCGTGATCCCAATGTACTTGCTTATAGGCATCTGGGGTTCCGGACCGCGAGAGTATTCTGCGATGAAATTGACCCTGATGCTCATGGGCGCTTCGGCGCTGCTCCTGGTCGGCATTCTCGGCATCTATTTTAATTCGGGAGCAGACGGCGGGCAGCTGACTTACAATATTCTGGACATAGCCCGGGTCAATATCCCGGTTGAAGCTCAAAACCTGTTCTTCCCGATCACCTTTATCGGTTTTGCCGTTCTGGGTGCGCTGTTTCCATTTCATACCTGGTCACCCGACGGTCACGCTTCGGCCCCGACGGCTGTTTCAATGTTACACGCAGGTGTGCTGATGAAGCTCGGGGGCTACGGAGTTTTTAGAGTCGCCATGTATCTGCTTCCCGCAGGCGCACTTAGCTGGTCGAATTTCTTTATCGTTCTCTCTGTGATTGGAGTGATCTATGGTGCCCTGGCAGCTGTGAAGCAGACCGACCTCAAATACATCAATGCTTATTCATCGGTAAGCCATCTTGGCATGGTGCTTTTTGCCTTGCTGATGATCAACAAAACATCTTGGAACGGGGCGATTTTGCAATCGTTGTCTCATGGCTTCATGACGGCCCTGTTCTTTGCCTTGATCGGAATGATCTACGGAAGAACCCATACCCGGGACGTCACCAAAATGGGCGGCCTGCTGAAGGTTATTCCGTTCATCTCCCTTATATACGTCATCGCAGGACTGGCATCCCTGGGGCTACCAGGATTCAGCGGCTTTATGGCTGAGATGCAGATCTTCGTGGGTGCCTTTGAGCACCCTGACATGTTCCATCGTGTAGCAACGATAATTACCGTATCTGCCATTGTAGTTACAGCTGTTTATATTTTGAGAGTTGTGGGTATGATGTTGATGGGACCTGTAGTGAACCAGGAGTACTTCACTTTTGAGAAGGCGACCTGGTATGAGAGAACCGGTGTGCTTCTTCTATTGATCCCCATCGTCTTTATGGGAGTAACACCTCTCTGGTTGAGCGATTTGATCCGCGACAGCCTGGAACCTTTCATCCGCCATATGGCCCAAGTTTAACAAGTAAGAATTAGAAAGAAGGATCATGAATCTAGAAACTTTTCTTTTGATGCGAAACGAGTTGATGCTCCTGGTGGTTATCTTGATGCTGGTTGTGGGTGAAATTTTTATCTCCAATAAAAAAGCGCTGATACCCTGGGCAATCGTTCTTTTTGCAATACATACCACCATCTCGTTTTTTCCACTGGATTCGGGTTCCTTATTTGGTGGAATGTTCCACGTCAGTCCGCTGATACATGTGTTTAAGATCGTGTTGAACCTGGGTGTTCTGATCATTCTGTTCCAGTCAGCCGACTGGCTGCAAAAGGAGATTCTTCCTCAGCACAAATCTACGGAGTTCTTTATGCTGCTGTTCTCCTCTTTGCTCGGGATGTACTTCATGATTTCGGCAGGAGATTTCCTGATGTTCTATCTGGGCCTGGAGCTTTCGGCCCTGCCCATCGCTGCACTTGTGGCCTTTGAAACCTCCAAACGCGTTTCGGCGGAGGCGGGGATCAAATTTGCCTTGTCAGCTGCATTGGCCTCAGGAACCTCCATATTCGGAGTTTCCCTGATTTATGCCACGACAGGCAGTATCTTTTTTGCGGATCTGGCCGGTCTTATGGCGTATTCGAATCTCAGTCTTCTGGGTTTTGTGTTTTTCTTTGCCGGATTGGCTTTCAAGATATCATTGGTGCCCTTTCATTTCTGGACAGCCGATGTCTACGAGGGAGCTCCCATTGGGATCACTTCTTATCTTTCGGTGATTTCAAAAGGCTCAGCGGTGCTGATATTGATGATCGTTCTGTTTACGGTGATGAAGCCCTTTGAAGAGGTTGCGACCACACTGCTCTATATCGTTGCTATAGCCACCATGTTCATGGGCAACCTTTTTGCATTGCGTCAACAGAATATGAAGAGGCTCCTGGCATTCTCATCCATTGCTCAGGCCGGATTCATCCTCCTGGGCATACTTTCCAACGATCAACTCGGGATATCGGCAGTGATATACTTTATTACAATCTATGTCTTTACCAATCTCGCTGCTTTTGGTGTGGTACAATCGATTTCAACTCGATCGGGCAAGGAGAACAGGGATGACTACAACGGTCTCTACCGAACCAATCCGAAGTTGAGCCTGATCATGATGCTGGCTCTGTTTTCCCTTGCGGGAATACCGCCCGTCGCGGGTTTCTTCGGCAAGTTCTTCTTGTTTACGGCGGCTGCCAGCCAGGGCATGTATTTACTGGTTTTCATCGCTGTGGTGAATGTGACTATCTCACTCTACTATTATTTGCTGGTCGTACGTGCTATGTTTGTGAGAAAGAGCGAGAACGCCATTCCTTATTTCGAGAATAAACTCAGCATGAAAATAGGTTTGGCCATGGCTGTCATAGGGGTATTGTTCATCGGACTTTACAGCCCGATCTACGCCTACATTTTTGAATTAAGTGTCTTTTGAATTGTCTAATTTTTGAATAGAAACGAATTTATCTCATGGCTTTAGCAGGAAAACATCAATTTGGATCCATCGGTGACCAACGCGTGACGTTTGTGGAGAAGAAAATTGAAAAGGACCGGATGGAGTTTCTCAAAAGATTGCTTGAAGTCAATGACTTTGAGGTGGTCATTCAGGAAGAAAAGAGAAAAAGCGAGGAGGACCCCCAGCTCTACACCGTAGCGGTTACCGACATGGTATTCAACCCGACGGTGTATGTGTTTCAACGCCGATTGAAAACCCTGGATGGCAAGCACATCGTGACTCAGGACTATTGGAACCAGGTGAGCCAAGAAGCCAATCCTCAATATTGGAAGAACGACTGACCCCCTGAATCCTGCTCGATTCGGGAGTTATTGGAAAAATCTCACTAAATTAGCGAGAATAGTATTTCAATAACTAAAACTAAAACCCCCTTTTACATGAAAATCAAACTATTACTTTTCCTGCTGGGAACAAGTTTTTTCCTTGCAGCACAGCAACCCGTGGCCCCGGTTAAAGTCGTTTCCGACGAATACTTTGGGCAAAAAGTGGATGATCCTTACCGTTATATGGAAGACATGAAAGACGAAGCCGTGATGGGCTGGTTCAAAGGCCAGGGCGATTATGCCGCAGAGGTCATGAAAAATGTCAACGGTCGCGACGAGTTAATCGCAAAGTTCAAAGAGCTCGATCAGAGGCGTTCCAGCCGGGTGTTCAACCTTCAAATAACTGAAAATGACTTGTATTTCTATTTGAAAATGACGCCTGAGGATGAAGTTGGAAAGCTCTTTATGCGCAAAGGATACGGAGGAGAGGAAGTGTTCCTTTTTGACCCATCTGAATACAACAAAGAAGAAGGAAAACAGTATACAGTAGGATCAGTTATCCCCAATAAAGATGGTAGTTTGCTTGCCTTCTCGGTAGCGGCGAACGGATCAGAGTCATCGACAATACTCGTGATGGACATGGCGGAGAAAAAAATGCTTTCAGAGGCGATCAGTCCTTGCTGGGGCTTTGTGGGCTGGCAGAAGGACAATAAGAGCTTCACCTACGGAAAGCTGAACTCTGATGATGTTACAGATCAGAACCGACAAATGAACACCAAGAATTATTTGCACGTGGTAGGTGCGGATTCCTCAAAGGATCCCGTCATATTTTCGGCTCCGGATTATCCCGAGTTGAAGATTTCCCCTGAAGAGATTCCCTATGTTTTTTATGACAAAGATTCTGACATGACCTTGTTGTACGCACAAACGGTTGAACGAAACGCGAAGGTTTTCATGACTGATGACCTGGATCTTTCCAAAGACAAAACACAATGGACACAGATCGTAGAGCGGTCAGACATGATTGAGAACTTATATACGGATGGAAAAAATGTATATATGAGATCTAAAAAGGATGCCCCGAACTATGAAATTCTGATGACGTCACTCTCTGATACTGATTTTTCTGAGGCAGTCACTTTGATCCCGCATGACGAGAAAGCAGTTCTCACCGGATTTACAATCACTTCTGACGGATATTATTTTACCAAGAGATTCAATGGCATTGAGACCAAAGTCTTTCATTTGCGCGAGCCAGGAGCCAAAGCTGAAGAATTGAAACTGCCCTTTACAGCCGGATCCGCTTCTCTTGGAAACAAAGGGGTCGATCACAAGGAATTATGGATCAGCATGAGCGGATGGACAAGAAATTCGGCTCGCTATCGCTATGATCCTGCAGACAAGAGTTTTACCTATGAAATGCTTTCGTCGAAAGTCGAATATCCGGAATTCGAAAATATTGTGGCCGAAGAGGTCCTGGTTGAATCGCATGATGGCGTAAAAGTCCCGGTTTCATTAATCTATGACAAGAACATGAAAAAGGACGGAAGCAATCCGGTCATGATGTATGGCTATGGGTCTTATGGTGTCTCGATCAGTCCTTTCTTTTCAACGATATTCCTCACCTGGGTCAGCGAAGGAGGGGTGATTGCCATTTCTCATGTAAGAGGAGGAGGTGAATTGGGAGACGCCTGGCACAAGGCCGGCTACAAGCAAACGAAGCCGAATACCTGGAAGGATTTCATAGCGACGGCAGAGTATTTGCACAAAGAGAAGATCAGCTCACCCGATAAAACAATGATCTTCGGAGGCAGTGCGGGAGGCATCCTGGTCGGACGCTCAATGACCGAACGACCCGATCTTTTTGCAGTTGCCGTACCAGCTGTTGGAGCCATGAATACGGTTCGAAGTGAATTGACACCTAATGGCCCGGTGAATGTTCCTGAGTTTGGAACGGTCAAAGATGAGTCTGAATTCAAGGCCTTGTACGAGATGGATTCATATCTGCATCTCAAGGATGGGGTTGAGTATCCCGCTACCATGGTTACAGCAGGGATCAATGATCCGAGGGTGGTAGCCTGGGAGCCCGGAAAATTCGCTGCCCGACTGCAGGCTGCCAATGGATCGGACAACCCGATATTGTTTCGTGTCGACTATGAATCGGGCCATGGAAGTGATGCCAAAACCAAGCAGTTTCAGGAGTTTGCAGACATCATGAGTTTCTCTTTCTGGCAAATGGGACATCCCGACTATCAATCAATTAAGCAGAAGCAAGAGTCGTTGGATTAGCGCTACGTTATTTTATTTTTATCTTTTGGTCGACCGCTTTTATTTATCGAAAGTATTTTCTTATATTAATAATCAGAAACCAAAACCACAGACACCTGTTGATCAGGTGTTTGTGGTTTAGATATAAATAATTATTACCCTGGTTGAGAAGTCTTTTGACCGAAAATCCATTTTTGTTGAATGCTTCAACAGGGAACCTGTTCTTTCAAGTTTTACTCTTTAACCCTTCAATCCGTTTCCAGACCCTTTATGAAAGCACTTTTTTACACACGAGAATTTCCACCTTATGTCTATGGTGGAGCCGGAGTACATGTTGAATATTTAGCGGAAGAGCTCTCCAAACTGATGGATGTGGATGTGCGATGCTTTGGAGATCAGGATCTGCAAGTAGGTGGTCTGAGCGTAAAGGGCTTTCCCTATGACAACCCGGCATTTGATGGTTCGAACGACAAATTAAAAGCCGTTTTCAAGACACTCAGTACCTGTATCCATATGAATGCAGATGAAATTGACGCTGACGTCGTTCACTGTCATACCTGGTATGCCCAGTTCGCGGGTATTGTCGCCAAACTGTGCTACGGAGTTCCCTTGGTTATAACAACGCACTCCCTGGAGCCTTTGCGCCCCTGGAAACGAGAGCAGTTGGGCAGGGGCTACGAAGCCTCTTCCTGGGTTGAGAAAACAGCCATTGAAATGGCAGATGCAATTATTGCAGTGTCTCAGGAGACCCGTGAAGATGTCCTGAAATATTTTGACGTGGACCCTCAGAAGGTACAGGTGATCTATAATGGGATCAACCTGAAGGAATACGTAAAGACAGATTCGACCCGAACCCTGGAAGAATACGGCATAGATGAATCCAAGCCTTTTGTGCTCTTTGTAGGTCGTATTACGCGGCAAAAGGGCATCATTCACCTGGTAAACGCGATAAAATACCTGGACCCGGACACTCAGGTTGTTCTGTGCGCAGGTGCACCGGATACCCCGGAGATAGCAAAGGAGATGGAAGAAAGTGTGAATTTGGCAACTCAAGGAAGGGACAACATCATCTGGATTGACAAAATGCTCGACAAGAAAGAAGTTATCGAGCTCTACTCCCATGCAAGTGTTTTCTGTTGCCCTTCTATCTACGAGCCCTTTGGCATCATCAATATCGAAGCCATGGCCTGCGAAACCGCGGTTGTAGCCAGTGCGGTGGGAGGTATCAAAGAAGTTGTGATGCACGGTGAGACCGGCATACTTGTTCCGCTGGAGCAGCAGGATGTCGCTCCGTTTGAACCGGTAGATCCGGATAAGTTCGCTCGCGACCTGGCTGCGGGTGTCAACAAGGTCATAGCTGACAAGGACCTGGCGCAGTCTATGGCTGTTAAAGGTCGAAAAAGAGTTGAGGAAACCTTTGACTGGGCAGCCATTGCCAAAGAGGTTGAAGGCCTCTATCGTTCACTCATTTGAGTCAACATTGTACAATTGATAGTAAAATAGAAACATAAACCCATACAATATGTTCACGAAGAAAGTTTTAGCCATTATACTCGGAGGAGGTCAAGGATCGAGACTCTATCCTCTTACCGAGAGTCGATCCAAAGCCAGCCGTGCCCATTGCGGGTAAATTCAGGTTGGTTGACATCCCGATTTCAAACTGCATCAACTCCGAGATAAAGCGCATGTACGTGCTGACCCAGTTCAATTCGGCCTCATTGAATCGACACATCAAGAATACCTATCATTTCAGTTTTTTCAGCAAGGCCTTTGTGGACGTATTGGCGGCTGAACAGACCCCGATGAGTGACAACTGGTTTCAGGGCACGGCGGATGCGGTCAGACAGAGCATGCATCATTTCCTTGGGCACGAATGGGATTACGCGCTGATTCTTTCAGGAGACCAGCTCTACCAGATGGATTACAACCTCATGCTCACTCAGCATGAGAAAGCCAAAGCTGAGATTTCCATTGCAACAATTCCTGTGAACGCCAAGGAGGCCACTTCATTCGGAATTCTCAAATCAGACGAGAAGAACGAGATTACCTCCTTCATTGAAAAGCCAGAGGCAAAACTGCTGCCAGACTGGACCTCGGACGTGAGTGATGAGATGAAATCTCAGGACAGGAATTACCTGGCCTCTATGGGAATCTATGTCTTCAATCGCGAACTGCTGGTGGAGCTGATGAAAAATCCGGACACGGTGGACTTCGGCAAGGAAATCATACCTCAGGCAATGAATGATCACAAGATTTTGAGCTATCAATACGAGGGCTATTGGACTGATATCGGGAACATCGATTCTTTCTTCGAGGCCAACCTGGGGCTAACAGATAACATTCCTGACTTTAACCTCTACGACAGAAACAAGCGCATTTATACACGGGCAAGGATGCTGCCGACCTCGAAGATTTCCGGTACGACCATGAATCGCAGCGTGATTTCAGAGGGCTGCATCATTCAGGCGGCAAAGATCGACAAATCAGTCATCGGAATCCGATCCCGGATCGGCCACGAGAGTACCGTTATCAATACCTATATGATGGGATGTGACTATTACGAGACCCTTGATGAGATTGAAAACAAAAAGATCGACATCCTGATGGGTATCGGGGAGCGCTGTTTCATCAAAAATGCCATTATTGATAAGAACTGCCGCATTGGTGATGACGTTCGTATCAATGGCGGAAAGCATCTCAAAGACAAGGAAACAGAAAAATACGTGATCAAAGACGGGATCGTGGTGATTAAAAAAGGAGCCATTATCCCCAGGGGTTACGTGATTTGATCGGATACACCAACTTGAATTTCAATCTATGTTAAGACAACAACGAGTAGTCATAGAGGGGGTGCGTCCTCAAATCAATTGTGGGGAGTTCCACATTAAAAGGGTTGTAGGACAAAGGATCGAGGTGAGTGCCGATGTCCTGGTTGACGGTCATGACGTGATTGCGGCTTCCGTTCTTTTCAAGCACCAGAACGATCGTACATGGCGTGAAAAAAGGATGAATCCTGGATTCAACGATACCTGGCACGGATCGTTCAAAGTAGAAAAGCAAGGCTTTTATGAGTACAAGATACAGGGATGGGTGGATCATGCCCTGAACTGGCAATACGGCATCGGGCGCAAAATTGCAGACGGGCAGCATGTGAAATCGGAATTGCTCGAAGGAGTGCAATACCTTGAAGCCGCGAAGAACCAGGCCTCCGCGGAGGAAAGCGAGTATCTCGATGATCTTATTTCGGCTTTCAGAGAGCCGGATCAATATGAACGTTCAGTTCAGGAGGCAGTATCAGATCACCTGCGGACGATCTTCGAAAAATATCCTGAAAAACCGCTCCAGAACAGCTCTGAGCCCCTCAAGGTCTTTGTAGATCGAAAAAAGGCTCTGTTCAGCACCTGGTACGAATTCTTTCCTCGTTCTTCCTCCGAAGAACCTGGCCGTCATGGCACCTTCAAAGACTGCGAGAGGCTTTTGGATCGAGTTGTCGAGATGGGTTTTGACACGCTGTACTTCCCTCCGGTTCACCCGATTGGTGAGGTGAATCGAAAAGGGAAGAACAATACCACAACCGCGATGACTGGTGACGTGGGATCCTGTTGGGGAATCGGGTCAAAACACGGGGGTCACAAAGACATCCACCCGGATCTAGGCACGATAGACGATTTTAAACAACTGGTGGCAAAAGCCAAAGACCTGGGTCTTGAGGTAGCCATGGACTATGCATTGCAGGCAGCTCCCGACCATCCCTGGGTCAAAGAGCACAGCAGCTGGTTCAAGTGGAGACCTGACGGCACAGTGCAGTACGCTGAAAACCCGCCGAAGAAATACCAGGACATTCTGCCGATTTATTTCGAGAGCGAAGATTACGAGAGTCTCTGGAAGGAGTGCCTCGATATTCTCTTCTACTGGATTGACTGTGGCATTCAAATCTTCAGGGTCGACAATCCGCACACGAAACCTTACTATTTCTGGAGTTGGATCATCGAACAGGTCCAGGCCAGGCACCCGGACGTGATTTTCCTTGCGGAAGCTTTCACAAAACCGAAAGTCATGCAGCAGCTGGCCAAACAGGGCTACACCCAATCGTATACCTACTTTACCTGGCGCGAAAGCAAGCATGAGTTGATTTCTTATGTGGAGGAGTTGACCAAAACGGAACAGGCGGAATACATGAGGCCCAATTTCTGGCCCAACACACCTGATATCAATCCGTATCACCTCCAGGGCGCCAATGAATCAAAATTCATCCAGCGCTATGCCCTGGCGGCTACCCTAAGTTCCAATATCGGCATCTATGGACCGGTATATGAGTTCATGATCAGCGAGCCGATAGAGGGCAAGGAGGAGTATTTGAATTCTGAGAAGTTTCAGATCTGTCAGTATGACTGGAGCCAGAAAAACTGGCTGATCAAGATTATTTCCGGGATCAACAAGGCGAGACACAACCTGGAGGCGCTTCAGCAGACGAACAATATCAGGTTCTGTGAAATACAGAACGACGAAATGATTGCTTTCTATAAGTGGAACGATGATCGAAGCAGCCAGGTATTGGTTGTGATAAGTCTCGACAATCATCACAGTCGACAAGGCTTTGTACAATTGCCACTTGAAGAGTTGGGAATAGCTGCAGGGCAAGCGCTGGTGATGCGAGACGTCGTTCCGGATGTGGAGTATACCTGGGACCGGGAATGGAATTTCGTGGAATTGCACCCTAATATGCCTTTTCATATCTTTGAGATAAATCAGATGTAGATGGCGGAAGAAAAGATCAAAACCAAACTGAAGTCAAACTTTGAATTTGACGGGATTTGGGAAGACCTGATGGAGAACAAGGATTTCCTGGAGGTATTCCTGAGTGAGGTTCTTGAGGACTATATCGTCAAACAACGCTGGTACGGAGGAAAGGCCAGTAAATTGAAGTACATCGAGCTCTCAGAGTATTTCAGGATACAACAGAAAGGTGAAGTGTATTTCGGTCTGCTTTTGGAGATCGACTTTGTCGAAGCTTTCTATCAGCATTATTTCCTGCCCATAGCCTTTGTTACGGATGAGAATTTTGCCAAGGGAGATCGGATATTGCCCATTACGATTCAGGGGAACCAGGGATTTATCATCGATGCCATAAACCTGGAGGCTTTCCGAAAGCTTGTTTTTGAGCGAATCTTAGGAGCGGCACCCAAAGACCGCACCAAGGTCCAGTATCACCGAAGTGACAGTTTCAAGGATGTCGAATACGAGTCTTCCCGATTTATGGGACTCGAGCAAAGCAATACTTCGATCGTCTACAATGAAAAATACGTCCTGAAATTTTTCAGGAGGATCTTTGCCGACAAAAACCCGGACTATGAGATGAGCCGGTTTCTGACCGAAGAAAAAGACTTCAAAAACACGCCTTCATACCAGGGCAGTCTCAATATCATCGATTCGGACAACGTCAACGTTACCATAGCCCTGATGCAGAAGATGGTCCCCAACCAGGGAGACGCCTGGGAGTATATGTTGGGTGAACTTCACAAAGCCTTTCTGAATCTGACCAACAAGGGAATAGACATCAAGGGCCTGCCCCAGGCAAAGATGTTCGAAAGACTGAAAATCAAAGACGTTCCCCCGGAGATCATTGACTGGGTGGGACTCAATCTTTTTCTGAAAATAAAACTATTGGCCCGAAGAACGGCTGAAATGCATATCGTTCTGGGTTCGGAGTTTGAAGACACGGCCTTTACACCCACGCATTTTAACGGAGACTATGAGGTTTGGCTGAAGAACAGATTGTTCTACCAGTTTCAGAACCGTCTAAATACTATCGAAAACCGGATGCACAAGCTCGATGGCTTGTCATTAGAGCTGGCGCGGGAGTTTTTGGAAAAGAAGAATATTATCCGAAAGCGGATTACCAATTTTGACTGGACCATGCTCAAAGGCGAGCGGATTCGGCTTCACGGCGACTACCATCTCGGACAGATCCTTGTGACCGAAGGAGATTTTTTTATCCTCGATTTCGAAGGGGAGCCGGAAAGCACGATCCGGGACCGAAAAGTAAAACAGCCGCCTCTGAAGGATGTGGCAGGGCTTTTCCGTTCCTTTCATTACGCGATATACGCTACGGTTTTCAATAATACTGACGAGTATCCCCAGTCCCAACAAGAGCTTTTTGACGCGGCGGAGGTGCTTTACTGTTATTTGACCTGCGTCTTTTTGGAGGAATACACCGAGGTCATTCAAAATGCCAACCTGAACATCGGTTACAACCAGGAGAGAATTTTCATTCTCCAATACGCCCTGCTGGAAAAAGCGGTTTACGAGATCGGCTACGAGCTGAACTCACGACCGAGATGGGCGCTCATTCCCCTTAAAGGGATTTCTAACATTATTAACCACTGACATATGGCAGAAGTAATCACTCACAGTCTTTTTAGCGATTTTGACATCGACCTTTTCAAATCGGGCAAACACTATCGTCTATATACCAAATTTGGCTCCCATCCAATGACACTCGATGGCGTTGACGGAACCTATTTCGCGGTTTGGGCCCCTTCGGCCAAGTCGGTTTCTGTCATCGGAGACTTCAATTTCTGGAACGACAAACAGCACATGCTGAACGTGCGCTGGGACGGTTCAGGGATATGGGAAGGATTCATTCCCGAGGCGCTCGAAGGTATGCGCTACAAGTACAAAATAAAGTCGCATCACAACGACGTGGCGACCGAAAAAGCGGATCCTTATGCATATTCGTATGAGCATCCGCCGAACACAGCTTCGGTTATAACGACCATAGACGGGTACGAATGGAAGGACAAGGCCTGGATGGGATATCGCAAGGATAAAAACGATCTGGACAAACCTTATTCAGTTTACGAGGTTCATCTGGGATCATGGATGCGTAACGGGGAGGATAACACCTTTTTGACCTACAGACAGCTGGCCGAGAAATTGGTGGCCTATGTCAGAGATATGAATTTTACCCACGTGGAGTTCATGCCCATCATGGAATATCCGTTTGATCCCTCCTGGGGGTATCAGCTGATAGGCTATTTTGCTCCGACATCGCGATTCGGATCCGCTCAGGATTTCATGTATCTCTGCGATAGTTTGCATCAGAATGACATCGGGGTGATACTCGATTGGGTGCCGTCTCACTTTCCTTCAGATGATCACGGACTCGGATACTTTGACGGGAGTCATCTCTACGAGCATCCGGACCCGAGAAAAGGATATCACAAAGACTGGAAGAGTCTGATATTTAATTACGGGCGAAATGAGGTCCGTTCCTTTTTGATCAGCAACGCTTTTTACTGGCTCGACAAATATCACATTGACGGACTTCGTGTGGATGCTGTAGCTTCTATGCTTTACCTGGATTATTCGAGGGAAGACGGGGAGTGGGAGCCGAACGAATTTGGAGGTCGTGAGAACCTGGAGGCCATTTCGTTTCTCAAGGAGTTCAACAAAGAAGTCTATGAGAATTTTGACGGAATTCAAACCATTGCCGAAGAGTCTACTGCTTTTACCGGGGTGACCAGTCCGGTTGAATATGGAGGGCTCGGTTTTGGAATGAAATGGATGATGGGCTGGATGCATGACACACTTCAGTTTTTTGCCAAGGATCCAATCTATCGAAAGCACCATCACAACGATATCACCTTCAGTTTGGCTTATGCCTTTACCGAGAAATTCATGCTACCACTTTCGCATGACGAGGTTGTGTATGGCAAAAACTCCTTATTGGGCCGCATGCCCGGTGACGAGTGGCAGCGATTTGCGAATCTCAGGCTGCTCTTCGGATACATGTTCACTCACCCGGGGACGAAACTGATTTTTCAGGGTGGAGAATTCGGACAGTCAGACGAGTGGAACTTTGCTCAAAGCCTCGATTGGCATCTTTTGCAATACAAACCCCACAAAGGTCTGCAGGGCTTCATGAAAGAGTTGAACTCATTCTATAAAAACAGCCCGGCCCTATATGAAAAAGCCTTCTCTGCGGATGGTTTCGAATGGATCAACTATGGCGATCATGAGAATTCGGTCATCTCTTTTATCCGACGAGGTCATGATCCGGAGAATGATTTGATTGTAGTCTGTAATTTCACCTCTGTAGTTCGAAAGAATTACGAAATTGGCCTGCATCGGGAAGGAAGGCTCAAGCAGGTTCTCAACAGTGATTTCAAGAAGTTCTTCGGAAGTGGAATAAGTAATTCCAAGGAAATTGTGATCAAGGAGAAAGAGGTTTTAGGAAAGCCATTTAGTGCTCAAATTACCTTACCACCCCTAGGAGTTGTGGTGTTCAAGGTAATATAGTGCACATATTATAGATATTAAACAAATACCCTTGTTTGTTGATTTTTTATCAGCAAAACAGGGGTATTTTTATGAAATCCACATGGCGTAAGCGATTGGATTTTAGTAGGTTTGTAGCTTTCGATTAAATGATGAAATATGATTTTAAGTACGGAGTTGGAACAGAAAGGGAATCAGTTCCCGTCGAAAATAGTATCCTACAAAAAAGACGTTGACACCCTATATTTTACTACCGAGAATTTCGTCGTTCTGCAGGTGACTGTCATGCGTGACAGTGTCATTCGATTCAGGTACAGCACGAAAACCATCTTCCCCAAGGATTTTTCCTATGCCATTACCAAGTATGCAAGCAGCGGCTTCAATCACCTGAGTATTGAGGAAGAAAAGGAGCAGTATGTAATAACGACCTCAAAACTGATCATAAAGATTAATAAAGCTGACCTGAGAAAGTCGATTTATGATGCCAAAGACAAGTCGTTGATCTGTGAAGACGAAATTGGCTTTCACTGGGAGGAAAGTTATGAGTTTGGAGGCGATATCGTCAAAATGTCAAAAACAGCTCAGAACAGCGAGGCATTTTACGGATTGGGTGACAAACCGGTTCATGTAAACCTCAAGGGGCGCAGGTTCGAGAACTGGGTAACCGATTCGTATGCCTATGGACGCGACAGCGATCCGATTTATAAGGCGATTCCTTTTTACATCGGATTACATCATTCCAAAGCCTATGGCGTTTTCTTTGACAACACGTTCAAGTCCTTCTTTGACTTCTGCTCCGAACGGAGAAATATTACCAGCTTCTGGGCCGAGGGCGGTGAGATGAACTACTACTTCATCTACGGTCCCGACATGTCGGAAGTCGTAGCCAATTATACCGATCTTACAGGTAAGCCTCATGAGATGCCTCCCTTATGGGCGCTGGGTTATCACCAGTGCAAGTGGAGCTATTATCCCGAGTCTCAGGTGAGGGAAATTGCCCAGAATTTCAGAGATCTAAAAATCCCATGTGATGCGATCTATCTCGACATCGACTACATGGATGGATTCAGGTGTTTTACCTGGAACAAGGAGTATTTTCCGGATCCAAAAAAAATGGTGAAGGAGCTGTCTGATGATGGTTTTAAAACGATCGTGATCATCGATCCCGGAATCAAGATAGACATAAATTATCCAGTGTTTAAAGAAGCTCTCGACAAGGACTATTTCTGCAAGCGCGCAGACGGGCCTTATATGAAAGGAAAGGTCTGGCCGGGAGAGTGCTATTTCCCGGATTTCACCAATCCGGAGGTTCGTGACTGGTGGTCAGGGCTCTTCAAGGAGCTGATTGAAGAAATTGGGGTCAAAGGCGTTTGGAATGACATGAACGAGCCGGCTGTGATGGATGTTCCCGGGAAGACCTTCCCCAATGACGTGCGTCACATGTACGAAGGTATGCGATGCAGCCATCGAAAGGCACACAACATTTACGGCATGCAAATGGCCCGTGCCACTTATCAGGGACTCAAGAAGTTTTCCTATCCGAAAAGACCCTTTGTCATCACGCGAGCTGCCTATGCTGGAACACAACGCTATACCTCAACCTGGACGGGCGATAATGTCGCTACCTGGGATCATCTGAACATCGCCAATATTCAGGCGCAGCGCCTGTCGATGTCGGGATTCTCATTTGTGGGGTCTGACATTGGAGGTTTCGCCGAGCAGCCCAATGGAGAGCTTTACGCCCGTTGGATACAGCTGGGCGCATTCCATCCCTTTTTCAGGACGCACTCCTCCGGAGATCACGGCGATCAGGAGCCCTGGACCTTTGGAACCAACATTACTGACATCGTTAGAAAGTTCATCGAGATCCGATATCAGTTGCTGCCGTATTTATACACGGCGTTTTGGCGATATGCCGAAGAAGGCGTGCCGATTTTGAAGTCGCTCGTCCTGTTTGACCAGGCGGATCCACATACCCATTACAGAAATGATGAGTTCATCTGCGGTGAAAAGATTTTAGTCTGCCCGGTGGCTGAGCCCAACGCAAAGGGAAGACGTATGTTTTTTCCGAGAGGTGAGTGGTACAGCCTTTGGGATCATGAGATGATCGAAGGCGGAGAGGAAATTTGGGTAGACGCCGATCTGGATACCATGCCGGTATTTGTGAAGGCGGGTGCCGCTATTCCTAAGTATCCGATTCAGCAGTATGTGGGAGAAAAGGTAATTGAGCAGCTCGAGCTTGATGTCTATTACAAGAAAGGCAAAGAGAAGTCCCAGGTCTATGAAGATGCCCATGACGGCTATGACTACAAAAAGGGACGCTACAGCCTGAGGAATTTCACGGTCATTGGAAACGGCAATATCGTGACCATACAGCAGTTCAAATCCGGAAAGTTCAAAACTTCTTATGACACTATCAAGATCAAACTGATCGGAATTCCTTTCCCCGTCGGAAAGGTTCTGGTGCACGATGAAATGTCAGATTCTTCACCGGTTAAAATCGAAGCAGACAACACAATTGTAGTTTCAAAAGAATTCAGCAAGATCCAGATTATGGCCAAGAAGACCCGATCGAGGATTAAAAAACAAAAAAAGAGTTGATCGTTTAGATCAACTCTTTTACTATGAATTTGAGTTAGGCTGAATTCGCTTATTCTTCCTCTTTTTCTAATTGCTTTTTTTCAATCAACGCATTTGCGATTAAAAAAGCTCCACTGAAAAGAAAAATCATCGATGGAAAGGCCACCTCTTCAGTAAGTGCTGTGTAACTCTCCACTAACGAACCAACGAGGACACCAATGCCAATTCCAACGGCCAACATTCCTATTTTCAATGTATAGTTGTTCCTGTGTGACTTTTTCACTGTAAAAAGAGAAGCATCCGCTCCTTTTTCAATAAGTGCCAAACGTTCTTTATTCCTGGTGCTCAACCAAACAAAGATGATTCCGAAGAGTGATGCGAATACTATTAATGGTACTAAAACTGCTGCTGCCATGATTTGTGTTTTTAGGTTTTTATTCTGTGTTTGTTAGATAAGACTACAGATTTAGAATATAGGTTACAACGGGTCTCATTTTTTTTAGATTTTTTTTTGAACTAACTTGTAACCTACAGGTCGGGCCAGTAGTCATAGAAGTGTACCATGGAAGCAAAAGCGGATCAGATTTACATCGACAGAGTATTGCAAGGAGATAGCAATGCCTTCGCCTTCTTGATCAATCGATACAAGGATATGGTGTTTACGCTCGCGCTAAAAATTGTCAAGAGCCGAGAAGATGCAGAGGAAGTGGCACAGGACAGTTTTTTAAAGGCCTACCAGAAACTGGAGCAATTTAAAGGGCAGTCCAAATTCTCGACGTGGCTTTATACTATTGCCTATCGAAGTGCCTTGACCAAGGTGAGGAAAAAGAAACTTGAAACTACCGATATTGATTCCTATGTGTTGGACAACCACAAAGATGGTCAGGATTTCCCACAGCTGGAAGCTATTAAAAACGGAGAGCAGCAGAAGTATGTTAAGGAGGCCATAGACAATCTCGGACAAGTCGATTCACTCTTGATCACATTGTTCTACTTACATGACAATTCGATCGAGGAAATCCAGGAGATTACCCAGATGAGCCAATCGAATGTAAAGGTTAGGTTGTTCAGAGCCAGGAAAAAATTGTTTAAAGAACTTTCCTTATTGTTGAAGGAAGAAATCAAGACAATATTATGAAAGAAGACAAGAAACTAGAAAAGCTTATCCGTGAAAACCTTAAGGTTGAGACAACTTCTGACGATTTTAGCGATAAGATTATGAAACAGATTAAAGCTTCCGATAAAAAGGAAGAAATTGCACTTTCTTCTTTGGTGACCAAATATGCAGTGGAGAGCCCATCTGTAGATTTCACATCCAAGGTCATGAGCGGAATCCAAAATTCTCCTTCGATCGTTATCAATCCGGTAATTATAGGCAAAAAGGCTTGGATTGTCATTGCTGCTCTTTTGTCTGCCTTTGTTTATTACGTGATTTCATCATCGGGATCTGGTGGCACGGAAACCGCCGCTTATGCAGAGTTAATGGAAGGCGTTGGAGACCGATTCAATCAGGCAGGTAGTTCACTGAGTTCTCAGTTGCCGGAGATACTGACAAATCCGATTTTTGCCCTGAGTATGTTTGCTTTAAGTACCCTTCTACTTTTGGATTATATGCTCAAGAGACGCAAAGTTAGTCTGATCTGAAAACAGCCTGAAAACTTTAATTTCCTCCTTTTTTTGAAGCCCTCAAAGGCAGAGAAAAGGAGGATTTGTTTTTCAAATAATTTTTCTAAAATCGTTTGTTGAAAATCTAAAAACGATTATATTTGCACACCTCAAAACAGAATGAGATTCCTCCTTAGCTCAGTTGGTTAGAGCATCTGACTGTTAATCAGAGGGTCCTTGGTTCGAGCCCAAGAGGAGGAGCAAAAAACGCCGGCATTCGCCGGCGTTTTTTATTTGCGACTCCGATTGGGCGAGCAGAGCCCAATGAGGCGGCCGAACGGGCATCAAAGATCCAGTGGACCTTTGATAGTGAGGAGCGAGGAGGTGCGCCGGCATTTGTAGCTCTTTTTTTATTCTTCGTATCTCCGATCCAGGAGGAAGTCAACAGTATAGGAACAGCAACTATTCGAAGCCGTCAGAAGATAACTCAACGATGAGTTTGTCCATGAATTCCACGCCTTTAACCAATTGCTCTTTGGCAATAAATTCATCGGCTCGGTGGGCTTGTTCGATGGAACCGGGTCCGCAAATGGCAGATTGAAAGCCTTCATTGGCGAATTGGCCGGCTTCGGCCGCAAACGAAACGGTATCCAATTTTGAATTCCCCGAAAGCCTTTTGATCAATTTGACTACATCGTCATCCGCTTTGGTATCGAGATGAGGAACGGGGGGATGATTTTCAATCGTTTTTATTGTGAAGTCAGGATAAATACTTCGTAATTCTTTCTCGCGTTTTCGGCAATAAGCTTCGAACTCACTGACAATTGATTCTATATCATCCTTGGGTATGGTTCTCAAATCCCAATAAAAATGAGCTTTATCAGCAATTACATTGGGAGCGATGCCTCCACTGACTTTTCCCACATGAATCGAGGAGTGGGGCGGGTGAAAACGGTCGTCCAATCGATTGTCTGCTATCAATTGGTCCATTTTGTTTTCCAACCATAGAATCAGACGCATGGCTTCATGAATGGCGCTTACTTCCTGTTTGATGCGACTGCTGTGGCCGGCGGATCCATTGACGTAGGTTTCGAGAATGTATATCCCTTTTTGGCCTACTATGGGTTCCATTAAAGACGGCTCTCCAATAATGGCGTATTTGGGCGTCTCTTTATAACCTGTCCGGATGGCACGGGCCAATTCAGGGGCAGACAAACAACCTACTTCTTCATCATAGGAAAAAGCGAAATAGATCGGTTTTTTTAAGTCGGCCTCAACCATCTGGGGCAAAGCGGCCAAACAACAGGCCAGGAAACCTTTCATGTCACATGAGCCCCGCCCGTATAATTTTCCATCGCCTTTCTCGGTCAGCACGAATGGGTCAGTCGTCCATTCCTGTCCTGCGACGGGCACGACATCCATGTGTCCGGAGAAGAACCACGCCCCCATCCACCGCAGGTCCTATCCGGCAATGCAAAGAGGCCTTGTTTCCTTCTTCATTGGGCACCAAGCTCACCTCTATGCCAAGTGACTCTATATAATCTTTGATCCAATTAAGGAGGGGCAAATTGCTCTCTCCCCCGAGGACTGGAAATGAAACGAGTTTTGCTAAGATCTTTTCTACGGTCATATAAATTAACTATAATTTGTTGCCACGGCAACGATTAGGGCCAAAAAGGCCAAACAAAGCACACCGATCAAAACAGGAAAAATAAAACGAACCCAGCGATCTATCGGTACGCGGCACATGCTCAACATGGCAATGAGCCCGCCAAGCGTGGGATTGATCAGATTGGACAGGCCATCTCCGATCTGAAAGGCTAAAATGGTAATTTGACTGCTCAGCCCCAAAGAATCTCCCAAAGGCAGCATGACGGGTAAGGTTGCCAAAGCCTGACCGCTTCCGGAAGGAATGAAAAAGTTGATTACAGTCTGAGCCATCGACATGGAAATAGCCGCGGCATACAGGGGCAATCCCTGCAACAAGGTGGAGAGTTGATAAGATATCGTGTCGCCTATGTTTCCCATTTCCATGAGTACTTTTATCGAGGTTGCGAAGCCTACCATAAATGCGCCCGGCGCAGCCAGGGCTACCGCCTTTAAAACGGTTTCACTCATCGTGGTGGCGTTCATCCTCGAAGCGAGTCCGCAAAGCAGCGCGATAATCAAGAATACTGCCGAGAGTTCATTGATGTACCAATGCAAATTAAATACCCCGTATAGAATGGCTAATAGGCCCAAAATGAAAATGGAAATCACCAGCCAGTTTTGACGCGTCACCTGATACTCTTGAATCGGTTTTGAAAGCTCCAATTCGGTTACATCCAGACCTTGACCCAGGCTTTTATCGGGGTCTGCAGTTATTCTTTTGAAGTACCTCACATTGTAGAAGGCCATCACGCTCAAGGCTGAAAAACATAGAATGCTGCGGAGCAATGCGCCAGAAAACATGGGCAACTCGGCAATTTTATGCCCGGTGCCTACGGTATATGGGTTGATGGGAGAGAGCCCAAAGCCAATGGTCATGGCTCCCACTGAAATACCGGCCGCCAAAATCAAATCCCCGCCCAGGGCAAGACTTAGAACTGCAGCTATCGGAACCATGGCAATATTGTTTTCATAGCCCACGGCCACACCCAACAGGCCATAAATAAAGGTCATGATCACGATGATCATGTGTTTGTTTTTCAATCCCAATTTCTTGACCAGGGTGCCTATCGCATTTTCAACCGCCTTTGATTTTTCCATGAAACCGAACATGATCCCGCCGGCCAGTACAATAAAGATAATTTCTACCGCAGCTTTAAAACCTAAGGGTATGGCTTTGAACATATCCAAAAATCCAATGGGTGTGGAGGGTATTGTTTTGTATGAATTGGGGACTACGGTATTTCTTCCATCAACCAATACCCTTTCGTATGAGCCAGCAGGAAGTATGTAGGTCAATATTGTCACCAGGACGATGATGCTGAACAACATCGTGATGGCATGTGGAATGCGGCTAAGAAAGAATGGAAATTTCGTATTGAGTTTCGCCATTACGGGGCTGAAGAGATGATTTCTGAAATAATAATTGATTTAGTAACCAGCGGCCTGTCCGTCTTTTCGACTCTCTGAGGCTCCGTGATAGACCTTGTTTTGATCATCCCATAGAATGGCCTGGTATCCACCGTATATACCCCTTGCGGTTCCGATGCGATGGCCTCTGTCCATCAATCCGCGAAGCGTTGAGTAAGGTATTCCGGATTCAACCCGTATCAAACCGGTGTCCTCTGTAGTTCTACCCATAGGGCTTGCTCCACCGGTATGGTCCCAACGGGGGGCATCACCGGCTTCCTGGAGGTTCATACCAAAATCGATCAGGTTCATGACAATCTGCGTATGGCCCATAGGTTGAAAATCGCCTCCCATGACTCCAAAACTGACAAAGGGCTTACCATCCTTGGTCATAAAAGCCGGTATGATCGTATGAAAAGGTCTTTTTCCGGGCTCATAGGTATTGGCTTGCCCTCGTTTGAGACTGAACAACTCCCCACGGTCTTGTAACATGAAGCCCAGTTTTGGCGGAGCCATTCCAGAACCCATTCCCCGGTAATTGCTCTGTATCAAAGAAATCATGTTGCCCTCGCTATCTGCAACCGTCATATAAATGGTCTCTCCGGCGGAAATTTCGCCTGCGGTGTATTTTCCGGCTCGGTCCCCGATCTGTTTTCTTCTGTTCTCGGCATAGTCGTCCGAGAGCAACTCTTCAACCGGAACATCAAAGAAATCCATGTCAGCATAGTATTTGGCCCGATCTTCAAAAGCTAGTTTTTTGGCTTCGGTAAAAAGGTGCAAGTGCTCTGCACTGCCAAATTCAATGTCGGAAAAGTCATAGCCTTCCAGAATCTGCAACATTTGAAGTGCTGCAATGCCCTGCCCATTGGGTGGAAGCTCCCACACGTCATAGCCGCGATAGTTTACAGAGACAGGTTCTACCCATTCCGATTTGTGGGCGGCAAAATCCTTGGCGGATAGAAATCCTCCTTGCTCCTTGATGAATTTTCCAACGGTTTTGGCAATATCTCCCTTGTAAAAGGCATCTCGTCCGCCTTCAGCGATTTTTCTGTAGGTATTGGCCAGGTAGGGATTTTTGTAAATCTCACCTTCATTGGGGAGTTTGCCCCCATTTTGGGAAATGTATGTGTCGTCTATGTTTGGAAACCCTTTGGATTCAAAAAATGCCACGGTTCGCTGTATGTACCAGGCAATGAGTTCGGTCAACGGAAAGCCTTTTTCGGCATAATCGATGGCTGGAGCCAGAATTTCCGGCATGGGTTTGGATCCGAATTTTTTATGGAGTTCAAACCAGCCATCCACGGCGCCAGGCACACTTACGGGCAGCGGTCCATGAGAAGGTATCTTTTCCATGCCCTGTTTCTCGAAGTATTCCAGGGTGAGCTTTTGAGGCGAACGACCACTGGCATTGAGCCCGTATAGCTTTTTTGTCTTTGCATCCCATACGATGGCAAAGAGATCGCCTCCGACGCCACATCCGGTGGGCTCCATGAGTCCGAGCGCAGCATTTGCGGCAATCGCGGCATCAATGGCATTTCCACCGCTTTTGAGAATGTCAAGACCTATTTGGGTAGCCAAAGGATGGCTCGTCGCAACCATACCGTTCTGACCCAGCACTTCAGAGCGGGTGGCAAAAGGCTCTCCCGTGATTCGGTCTTGAGCATTAACAAATTGTACGCAGAGAAAGAAGCATAGCAGATACTGAATCGAGTTTTTCATGGAAGTCATTAATTTTTTTCTAAAGTATAAAATTGGAATGGTTTAATGTGCCTCATAGCGCAATCATTCCAAAGGCTCGAACTTTACAATGCCGCCATTGTCATTCGAAGCGAAGAACACTCCATCTTCTCCTTCACAAAGAGATCGCACTCTGTAGCCCAAGGATATTTTCTCAACTTGTTGGTAAACCCCGTTTTCGACCTTCAATCTGAACATGGCTTTGGATTTGAGCCCGGCGACCAGGACGTTTTTGAACCAACTCTTGTGGTTTTTATCCTTTAAACTTATCAAATGGGAGGTTGCAATGGACGGATCCCAATAAAAAACAGGTTCTTCATATCCTTGATGAGACCGTCCGCTGATGTCCGAACCATCGTAATTGATGCCGTAGGAAACCAGGGGCCAACCGTAGTTCAATCCTGTTTTGATCACATTAATCTCATCCCCGCCTTTGGGGCCATGCTCGCTTGAAATAATGGATGTGCTGTAGGGGTCAAACATCAGTCCCTGAGGGTTTCTGTGCCCATAGGAGTAAATCGTTTTTCTTGCATCACCCGAATTGTAAAACGGATTGTCAACGGGTACAGATCCATCAAAATTCAACCGGTGAATTTTGCCCCAGTCCTTGCTCAAATCCTGGGCGTTCTGATAGCGTGAATTGACTCCTCCGACCGATGGGCTTCCTTCACCAATAGATAAAAACAGATGTTCATTCGAAAAGCTTATCCTCGATCCGAAGTGCCCATTTCTTTCACTGGGCGTGCCGGTTTTAAAAAGATTCTCTATGGCACTGATTTGCTCATTTTCATATTTGAACCGGTCAAGCGCCAGGTAACTGAAATTCGACCCTTGAATTCTTTCACTGTAGGTGACATAGACAAATTTATTCTGAGAATAATTCGGATCCAGCTTGATGTCCAGCAATCCTCCCTGACCGGATGAATTCACGACATCTTCATAATAACTCGATATCAGGGTTGACTGATCGTCCTTGAAGGCATATATCTTACCTGACTTGGTTGTAAAAATCACATGATCATTACTGATAGCATCCAGGCCCCATATGACTTCATTATCCAAATTGACTATCTGAAGTTTATTGTATGTAAATGGCGTGCTCGTATCTGCGAAATCCAGACTTATAACGGTCTCATTTTCGATTTCAAGAGTCACAGTTTGGGTGAAGTATTCATTCTCCGCATTGCTCCAACTGACAAATTCATAACCCGAAGCCGGGATTGCCCTTACTTCATAGACCAATATTCCGTTGTCGGACGAAACAATTTCTTTTTCGTAAGACCCTCCTTCTGATACTCGAATTTCAAGCAAATCCTCAACGTCAAAATTCGCGGTAACTGATTTGTTGGCATCGAGGATTATCTCTATCGGATTCTGCGTTCCGCTTGCATCCCCACCCCAATTGATAAACTTGTAATTAGCCTCCGGCTGGGCGGTCAGGCGAATTGTTTTATCATCTAATTTCTCCTGAGAAACCGACCCATTGCCAATCGTGATGACGCTCAAAGTGAAATCAACAGTGTCCTCAGTACAGGCCACTATAGCAAACAAGAGGAGTACGAAAAGGAATTTCTTTTTTAGAAAAGACATAAAAATCAAATTTTAACAAATTTAATCAAATTGCTGCAGCTGTGAATAATCTGACTAAAAGGAGGAAGAATCAGACAGAAAACGTATGATATAAGAGGTTTTTTGCGAAATAAATAGATGATCTGCCCATGGACCTAAAAATCAAGAATCTTTGAATACCTTAGATGATGGATTGGATACTGCGCAAATGAAAATTTTTTTCTGTCTTCTTCTTTTTCTCATCACGAGCGTTTACACTGATAGGTGTCATTCCCAGGAACTTGAGCCCGGGTTTTTGTCGACCATGCCTACGGGTGGAAACATCGCGATTGCTTCATATGGTTTTTCATTCGGGGATATTTTGATAGACAAGTCGTTGCCAATCGAAGGACTGAATTCGAGATTGAACATTTTAGGAGTTGGCTATTTCAGGAGCTTCAAATTATTCAATCGATTGGCGAAATTTGATATGGTGCTGCCCTTTGCCTTTGGAACTTTTAGCGGGTTGCTGGAAGGGCAACCTGAATCGGTTTCAAGGCAGGGATTCGGTGACCCACTCGTCAGATTGTCAATGATACTAGTGGGCGCAGATCCGTTGAAACCCGCAGAATACTTCAAACAAAAGCAGAAAAAATTCAAATTGGGACTAGCCATGAGGTTTCAGGTTCCATTGGGTCAGTATGATCCTGAAAAGTTGTTGAATTTGGGAGCCAATCGCTGGGCCCTTCGTACGGCTTTGGCAGGATCTTATACATTGAAAGAAAAGATCGTTTTGGAGGCGCATCTGACCAGTTGGTTTTTTAGTGAAAATGACAACTTTTTCGGAGGTAACACGAGTAAGCAGGAACCCCTTTACGGCGTACAGTTTCACACGACGTATATATTTAAACCCGGTATCTGGATTGCGGGGTCTTTAGGTGGAGTATGGGGAGGGGTCACAGCGATCAACGGAGCTGATAAGCCCGCCCTGAACAACAGTCGAATTGGCCTTGCCTTCGCCTACAGATTAAAAAAAGGCAGCTCCTTGAAGTTTGCCTACACGAATGCCTTTATCACAACATTCGGGGGTGATTACGACACATTCTTACTCGCATATCAATTTCTTTGGTTTGACAAGAAGAAAGAACGCAAGTAAGGCATGAATGACTTTCTGCGCACCATATCAGAAATCAAAAATGACTGGAAAAAATAAAAGATGCATGCTGATTGTAGTCAACCCGGCTTCGGGAAGATCTTCTTATGAAGGAAGACTTCGGTATCTTAAGGAGAGATTGCTTCATTTTGGCCTGAAGGCATCAGAATTCTACACAGAGCAGGAGGGAGAGGGTATGCTCACATCTTTCTTAAAGGAGAATCCGAGAATCAATGAAATAATTGTCCTGGGTGGTGACGGGACCCTGAATTATGTCGTCAATGAGCTGCTTGAAAATCAATTGTCGATCAGCATTGTAAGCAACGGAACGGGAAATGATTCTGTCAAGTCCCTACATGGCGAAAACGATTTTAAAAAGCAGGTAGAAATCGCCATACATGGCGTGACCCGAAGTTTTGATCTGGGTATGTGCAACGGAAGGGCTTTTGTCAACGGCCTGGGGATCGGGTTTGACGGGGAGGTGGTTAAGGAGATGTCGAAACGCGAAAAGAAGCGGGGAAGTCACCTCGATTATTTATGGACTGTTTTGAGAATCGTTGCCGGATTCAAAGAGAAAAGCCTGCAATTTTCGCTGGATGGAAAGAAATTCAACAGGAAGATTCTTTCGATGACCGTTTCCAATGGAACCACATTTGGAGGAGGTTTTGTCATCAATCCACAGGCAAGGTCGGATGATGGATTGCTGGATGTCTGTGTCCTCAACGAAATATCACCCCTCGCCAGATTCTGGCACCTTCCAAAACTAAAAACGGGATCCCACGATGCTTTAAAAGCCTCTGAATTTTACAAGGCGAGGAAAGTTCATATTGATCGTTCCGCAGAACTTGTGGCCCATCTTGACGGAGAATTCATCGGGCATCCGCCATTTGACATATCCATTGTACCGCAAGCTATTCAAGTGAGGTGTTAAGAGCCACAGGAGATGTGGCTCTTTTTTAATTGCGGTTCTTTTTTTATAAGGTATGAAACAGCCGAATTCGAAAGATGTTTTGGGAGGTGTCAATACCATCCCCGGTGAACAAAGTGGAACCCTGGTAGATATAATGCAACTCATATCGAAAGTTCTTGGAGATTCGATGGCCAAAGGCCGCATACAAGCGGGCCTGGTTGATTAAAATTTCCAGCGCCTCCTCGTCTTTGATCGTTTTGAAGCCTTCAAACATGCTTTCAAAATAGATGGGGCTTTTCGGCCCGAACCAGTTAAGGTCACGTGTTCGGATCCCTACAAGGCCTCTCAAGCGAACTCTGAACTCATTCGAAATATCTCTCTGGTAGAAAAAGAAGCGCTCTTCGACTCGAATCCGATAAAACAAATGCACCACATCCAAATCCGGCCATTTTGCATTGAGTTCCTGGTGGAATCTCAATTCATTGATCGAGCTGCTTCCATCAATGAAGGTGCCAAACCAGGCGACAGCCCCGGATACACTGGCTGATTCTTTGAAGCGGTAATTTACAGCGGGTCGGATTAAAGCCTGGTACCAGTCCAAATCGGAGAAAGTGCCTCGCACCCCGGTATCCCCGCCCCAAGACAGTCGATCGTTTACAGGAACTTTTAGTGCATAGTTCGTCCACAATTGGTTGTCCAGGTCCTGGGCTGCCAGTTTTTGAGTCGATAGTGTGAATACCCCTAAGGTGATATAGACACACAAAAAAGAGACTTGAATGTTCATACCTGCTTCAATGAATTGCTGGTCGATTCCAAAAATAACTTATGCTTCATGAACTTCTGTAATATTAATCACAGAGTTCTGGCAAAACGGTCAATCTCTCGTTAATAAATTTCTTAATAACTAATAGCCAGCCACCTGGTAATTATCAGGAATAGTGGTTATCCTGTAGTTTAAAACAAGACTGCCGGATAAGGGCGGTATTCAACAAACTCAAATTCTTATGAAAAAGCTTTTGCTGCTGGCCTTTTGCTGCGTTTCAATGGTTGGATTTGCACAGGATTCACCGGGTGAGTACACGGTGAAAAATGTAAGGGTCAATACTGATTTTTCCGATTTTGGAACGGCATTTTATGGTGACAACCAGATTGTTTTCGCTGCGCCGAAAGAAGGATTTACCTTCAATCGTGAAGAATACAACAGTCAACCCTTTCTGGATTTATACATAGGAGAGGTTACCGATGACGGTCAGTTGATCCACAAACAGAAGATGCCAGGTGATATCAATACTAAATTCCATGAAGGCATGGTATCCTTTTCCAAGGACGGTAAAACAGTCTACTTCAGCGCCAACGGAAAGATCAAAAAAGTAAAAAAGGGCAAAAAGGGCAAGTCGGATGAGGTCAAGACCAAAGCCACCATAAATATTCAGTTGTTCAAAGCCACCATAGATGAGGAAGGCAACTGGGGGAGCCTCGAAATGTTGCCATTTAACAGCGATGATTTCTCTACAGGACATCCGGTTTTGAATCGGGACGACACGAAGCTTTATTTTGTTTCCGACCGACCGGGCTCAATTGGAAAGACTGACATCTATGTTGTTGACGTCTATTCGGACGGAACCTATGGGGAACCTATGAATTTGGGTCCTGATATCAATACGCCTGAACGCGAGATGTTTCCGTTTATAGGCGAAGACAATGTGCTGTATTTCTCTTCGGATGGATACCCCGGCTATGGCGAACTCGACGTCTATGCCAGTAAGATTTTTGACAACACGGTTTCCCAGCCCATGAACCTGGAGGAGCCCGTTAACAGCCCGATGGATGATTTTGCCTATATCATAGATGATACGAAAAACAAGGGCTATTTCTCTTCCAACCGGGAAGGTGGGCGAGGTGACGACGATATTTATTCCTTCACGGCATCTCCACCTATCAATATCGAGTGCCAGCAGGAGATCACGGGCGTGGTTCGAAACATTGATACACAGGAGTTGATTCCCAATGTGAAGATCATGCTTTTCGACGAGCAGGGTCAGAAACTCAAGACCTTCATGTCAAAGGAGTCTGATGCCTCCTTCAGTTTTGATCAGTCCTGCAATACGACTTACAAGATCAAGGGTTACCTTGAGGGGTATCTTATCGGAGAGCTCGACATTACCACGGTCAATGACCTCAAAGCTGAGCCGCTCGAAATCGTGTTTCATATGGAAGTGGATCCGAGTCGCACAGTCGATGCCATAGCCTCAACGGAGGAAAAACAGCTTCCATCGGAGGAAAATGCTGTTCCGGCGGAATCTTCGAAAGAGAACAGTCCAACAATCATGGAAACCCTGGTAGCCGAGCAGGCTACGGTAGCTGAGCAGGCTGCCCCGGTGGCTGAGGAAATGACATCTGATACCGAGGAAGTGATCCAGCCGACAGTTCCTATATCCGATGAATCCAAAGTCGCAGACAGGGGCGAGAGCACTGAAGCTTTGGCAGTTGAAGCTACTTCTTTTGAGGAAGACAATGTGAAGGTCTCTGATGCCGAGGGCAAGGATGCCAATTCGGGTCAGGAAGCATATGAAAGTGGAGAACCTATTGCTTTCGCTGAAGAGGAGGAAGAGGCAGATGGTGCAAGCGGAACAGATGGATCCGCAATTGCAGCAACGACTTTTGAACAGGATCGGGTTAGAACTGGCGATGCCGATCATAACGGAGTTGACATCAATGAACAAAACGGGTTCAATATCAATACGATCTATTTTGATTTTGACAAATACGCCATCCGAGAAGACGCGCGAATTGAACTGGACAAACTGCTCATTTGGCTCCGAGAGAATCCTGATATGAAGATTGAGGTCAATGCCCATACAGACATACGTGGAACAGAGAAATACAATCAGAAGCTTTCCGACAATAGGGCGAATCAGACTGTGAGTTATCTGACTGATCGGGGTATCGACCCCATGCGAATCAGTGGGAAAGGATTTGGAGAATCACAGGTTGCAGAGCGTTGCACTCAAGCCAGGCCTTGCAATGGCCTGCAACATCAATTGAACCGAAGGTCGGAATTCTATTTGCGTGACCCGGAATCAGACGCCATCGTTTTCAGATCCAGAAACCGTACTCCGTCACTGAATGATGAAAATGGAATGTACGCTTCCAATTCCGGAATGTACATGAACTATAACTTCTACGCGGATGACCAGGTTTACACGGTTCAGGTCGGTGCTTTTAAAAGGAAGATCCAAACCGACAAGTACAGTGAGTTGAAGACACTGTTCAATCATCGCTACGATGACGGGTTGAATCGATACTATTCCGGGATTTTTGATTCGGAAGCTGCCGCCCAGGCGCATTTGGAAGAAATGCGCGCACAGGGCTTTACAGATGCTTTCATCGTCGAGCTGAAAGGAGAGGGCCGACGGCTTTGAACTTTTGATTTTACGGTTAAATGACCTTTTTTTTTGAACGCCAATTCAAAAACATGGTTTAACTTTGTTAGTTGAGTAAATTCTATTATTTCAACTTTTAAATCCAAATCAAAAATGAAAACATTTCTACAAACCATCCTAACGCTTTTTGCACTCGTTTTAACGACAGGAACAATAAACGCCCAGGAGGAAGAGAACATATGGGAGCCCAGAGAAAAAATGGAAGAGGTCAGTGTGAGGGGAACCGTTACCGCTGTGAATCCGGAAACCCGGGAGATCACCCTGATGGGCAAGGAAGGAGGACTCATGACTGTAACCGCAGGTGAGGAAGTCGAGAGATTCGATGAAATAGCCGTAGATGACATCATTGAATTCGACTACTACACCTATATTAAAGCTGAATTCAGGGAACCCACCGAAGAAGAGAAGGCTGAGCCCGTTCAAATGATGGTAGAGGCAGGAAAAGCCACAGAGGAAATGGCACCCGCCGGGGCAGTTGGAGCAGTCGTAAAAGCCGTAGTGACCATCGAAGCCTTGAATAGGCCACTTATGCTGGCAACGGTAAGCGGTCCAGAGGGGAATTATGTTTCTATCCCCATGGAGGATGCAGAGTTCATGACTAAATTGCGCATCGGTCAGGTATTTATCCTTACTTATGCGGAAGCCATGGCCGTTTCACTCGAGAAAGTGTCGATAGAAGACTAGGGATTCGTCTTTTTATTTCTTTTCTTTGGGCTTTTATAAAGCCTAATAAATCATTTCTATGAAGTCATTTCTTACATGTATCCTCATTGTCTTTTCTATGGCCGTTGGATACGGTCAATCTCTTGATTCGTTATTAAAACCCGCGAAGTACCGAAATATTGGTCCCTTCCGAGGAGGACGGGCCAATGGGGGATCGGGTGTTGTTGGAGATCCCTTGACCTATTATATGGGTACTACCGGAGGTGGACTCTGGAAAACGACAAACGCTGGGCATCACTGGAAAAACGTCTCAGACGGTTATTTTAAGTCGAGTTCTGTGGGAGCGGTTTCTGTATCTGAGAGTGATCCCAATACCGTTTACGTAGGAATGGGGGAACATGCTCCCAGGGGGGTAATGACCTCGCATGGTGATGGTGTTTATAAATCGACCGATGCCGGAAAAACCTGGAAGCGGGTAGGCCTTGAGAAAACCTTGCATATTTCGCGCATTGTGATTCATCCCTCGAATCCGGACGTAGTTTGGGTAGCCGCCCAGGGTGCGCTTCACGGAAAGACCCAGGAAAGAGGAGTATACAAATCCATTGATGGGGGTAAATCCTGGAAGAAGGTACTGTACGTCAATGATATGACAGGAGCCAGTGAGCTCTCGATTGACATGCACAACCCTCAGGTTCTTTATGCGGCTATGTGGGAGCATATGCGAACACCCTGGCAAGTGATCAGTGGTGGAGCAGGGAGTGGGTTGTACAAATCAACAGATGGAGGTGAGACCTGGTCCAAGATTCACAAGGGCCTGCCCAAGGAATTGGGTAAGATGGGTATTGCAGTCTCCAGGGCCAATTCGGATCTCGTGTACGCCATCATTGAAAGCGATTCTGAAAAAGAGAAGGGCGGTTTGTTCGTCTCTAAAGATGCGGGTAAGAGCTGGTCTCGCGTAAGCAGCGACCACAGGTTGATTCAACGTGCCTGGTACTATATTGAGGTTATGCCGGACCCGAACAATGAGAACACGGTTTACGTAATGAGCGCAGACTGGTACAAGTCTATTGACGGAGGGAAAACCTGGGAAGAGATTAGTACCGCTCATGGAGATTATCACGATCTCTGGATTAATCCAAACGATTCGAAGAACTTGCTGATTACTGGGGATGGAGGATCTGAGGTCACCTTTGACGGAGGCAAGCAATTCTCCCGTCTTGACAATATGCCAACGGCACAGTTTTACAGGGTGTCTACAGACAATATGTTCCCTTACAATATTTATGGCGGGCAGCAGGACAATAGCTCGGTGAAAATTTCCAGCATTGGAACCGGCTCTCGTGGCATAAGTGAGTCTCACTGGTCGGCTTCGGCTGGCGGAGAAAGCGCCTTTCTGGCCTTTGATCCGGATGCGCCTGAAAAGGTGATGGGTGGCAGTTATCTCGGAACCATTGAAGTTCTTGACGTACAATCGACTTCAAGCACACAGGTAATGATAGAGCCCAATCTTTATCTCGGGCTGGCCGCACGCGACATGAAATACCTCTACAACTGGAACGCTCCGATCATCAAATCACAACACGAGCCAAACACCTATTATCACGGAGCTCAATATCTGTTGAGAACTCGGGATGAGGGAATTACCTGGGAGGTGATCTCTCCGGATCTGACCTACAATGACGACAGCAAGCAGGGCAAAGGAGGAGCACCCTATACGAATGAAGCGGTGGGGGCAGAGAATTACGGTACGCTGAGTTATGTGATCGAATCTCCGCATGAAGCAGGAGTCATCTACACGGGAAGTGATGATGGAAAGGTCTTTATCACCAGGAACAATGGAGAAAACTGGAACGATGTCACGCCGAAAGGCCTGGGTGAGACCCTGGTCAATGCCATTGACATCTCTCCTCACGATCCGGGAACGGTATACATTGCGACTACGCGTTATAAGTTCAACGATCAGAAACCATCGCTCTGGAAAAGCACGAATTATGGCAAGAGCTGGAAAAACATTACCGGAAACCTCCCTGCAGATGAGTACACAAGGGTAGTGCGTGAAGATATCGAGCGAAAGGACATGCTTTTCGCTGGAACCTTTCGAGGTGTTTACGTATCGTTTGACGGGGGTGGAACCTGGTCAGCCTTGCGTTCTAATCTTCCGGTGACCCCGATCACCGACCTTACCGTGAAAGACAGCGATCTGGTCGTGGCAACCATGGGTCGCTCTTTTTGGATTTATGACGACCTGGGCCTTTTGCGGCAATGGGATCCTAAATCAAACGATGCAAAGCTCTTCACTCCGGAACCTGCAATTCTGGCGAACTGGTATGGTGGAATGAATTCGAACTCCGCAACCGGAACAAGTGACTTTACGGGTGTGAATCCGGCTACGGGAATGGTCATTTACTACAATTTGCCTGAAGTGAAAAAGGATGAGGAACTCACCCTTGAGATACGTGATGCAAAGGGAGAACTCGTAAACAGGTATACCTCAAAGAAGGACTCCACTTACGTCAAGTACGAGGGTGGGCCTTCAAAGAAACCGGTTTTGAACGCGAGCAAAGGGATGAACCGATTTGTTTGGAATATGCGACACGATATGTTGCTCGGAGCACCAAAGGTGTACATCGAAGGAAGCTTCCGCGGACACAAGGCCATACCGGGAACCTACAGTCTCAAACTAAGTTATGGCGACGCCCAGATGGAAACTTCCGCTGAGATCAAAAACAATCCTCTCTACGAGATAAGCCAGGAGGAGTTTCTAGCCTATGATGAATTTATGAGCCAGGGTGAAAAGACCTATAATGAGATGACTCAAATGACCAATCAACTCTATGAGATTCAGCAAAAATTGACTCAAGTAGTTGGTCAGCTCAATGCTTCGGAACAGGCCCAACTTAAAAGCGAAGCCCAAGAGCTTTTGAAAGAATTGAAAGCCTTTGATGCAGCCATGGTGCAGCGCTTGTCGAAAGCTTATGACGATGTCGAGAACTTTGAGAATGGGTTCACCGCTCATTACATTACGACTATCAATCAAACAGACAGCAGCATACCCAAGGTCACTAATGGCGCCAGGAATAGAATGAAAGAGCTGAATACCACCTGGGAAGGTCATAAAAAGACAGGGTCGACATTGTTGAACACCAAAGTTCCGGCGATGAACAAAAAGCTGTTTGATTCGGGTTTTGGAGCACTTTTCGCTACGAAATAGGGCTTGAATCAGAAGAAGGCTTAAACCTTGAACACAATTGAATCATGGGTGAAGGGTCCAAAGAACGCATTTCGCTGAGTGTTTATTTCTTCATGCTGGGCTTCGGGTTCGCCTCCTGGGCCTCGCGAATCCCTTCGATCAAGGAGAATTTCGACTTCAATGAGGCCGAATTGGGCAACCTGCTTTTGGCCATGCCGATCAGTTCTTTGATCGGCCTCCCGATTTCAGGTTGGCTCGTGTCCAAATTCAACAGCCGGGTTCCTCTTTTTTTCTCGTTTCTCATCTTCGCCATGAGCCTCTACGCGATAGGCTCTGTTAACCGACTGGATCACCTGGTCATAGCGGTATCCGTTTTTTCATTTTGCATGCGGATTTCCAATATTACCGTCAATACGCAGTCCCTTGCCCTGCAGCAGAAGAGAGAAAAGCGCATCATAGGCTCTTTTCACGGTCTTTGGAGCCTGGGGGGTCTATTTGGCGCTTTGTTTTCAACGATACTCGTCAGTTTCAAGGTGCCCATGATCGACCATTTTCTATATGTTGCGATAATAAGTCTTCTGGCCGGGATGGTGGCATATCCATTCTTGTTGAAAAAGGACAAGTCTGAGGTTGGAAACCGATTGATCCTTGGGAAACCCGACGCTTATATCCTATACCTGGGTCTTATGGTATTCTTTGCGGCGCTTTGCGAAGGCGGCATGTTTGACTGGAGCGGGGTATATTTCAAGGAGGTTGTAGGGGAAGAGGTGTTCACTCTGGGTTACCTGCTATTCATGTCCTTTATGGCCTTTTCAAGATTCTACTCCGATCGGATAAGCGAAAAGTTGGGCCTTCAGAAGACCTACGTTCTGGGCTCTTTAATTGTCACGGCAGGAATGTTGATCGCAATTATTTTTCCTTCTTATTGGCCCGTCCTGATTGGGTTTTCCCTGGTGGGGATAGGAGTGGCCGCAGTCTTTCCCATGACCTTCGGTCTCGCCGGAAAATCGAAAAAATACTCCCCGGGAATGGCCATTTCCATCATCTCCACTTATGGTATCATGGGTATGCTGATCGGACCTCCGCTCGTGGGCTACCTCGCCCACGCCATCGGTTTGAAATACGCCTTTATCCTATTTATTCTCTCCGGACTGATGCTGATTCCTCTCTCCAGGAGGCTTTTCGCTTTGGACGAATCCAAATTTTGACCGAGGTCATAGTATGGATTGACCCCGGTCATTGTAGAAGGTCCTGTTAATGATTATTTTACTGCACAAGTTCAATTGAACAATTTGTATGAATTGGATATGGGCAACAGTATGAAATACAGAACAGCTGAGCTCTTGAAGAAATGGGATCGATCTTTGGAGGAATATGTGCAAGCCCCGGGAGATAGCCAGGAAACATTGAGCCAGAAAAAACTATGGTTGATTTTAACTGCCGCCGGACTGCCCTGGTTAATCGCTATGAGCATTCTCATAGCCGACAAAAAGGGTTTGGCAGTTCTTGTTATCAATATCTTTTTTGGCACATCCATGTTTTTCTCGTTGCTCTTGTTTCATTTTCACAAAACACATATTGAAAGGTTTGTCCTTTTCATTCAGATTCTGATTCTATCACTGACAACAATCAAGGTATTCCTGATGGGAGGGTTGTTGGAAGCGGGCGGAGCAATTTTCATTGGATTGATAGCGCCCCTCTACGCCCTGACCACGAATAACAGGAGGCGCGCCTTGATATTCTTCATAGCCTACCTTGCAGGAATGATAATCGCAACGGAATTGCAACCCAATATCAACCACGACTACTTTCAGTACTATTATTACATGGGTTTCATTTTGGGTATTTCAATAGCTTTCTCAGGTCTTTACTATTATACGGGCCGCTTGCAGTGGCTGAAGACTCAGGAGAAAATACGAATGAAGGAGTTGGATCGATTGAAAAGTAATTTTTTCACCCATATAACCCACGAATTGAGGACACCCCTTACGATTATTTTGGGCATGGTGGGGCAAATAAAAGAAGACCCTGGTCGACATCTGGATGAAGGACTAAAAATGATTCAAAGAAACGGAGGAAAATTGCTGGGCATGACCAATAAGTTACTGGATCTTTCACGCATGGAAGCTAAAATGATGCCGGTAAACTGGGTTCAGCAGGATATTGTCGCTTATGTGAAATACCTGGTAGAATCCTTTCACTCCTTTGCTGCGTCCAAACAGATTGAAATTTCCTATTCGATCGCAGAAAACCATCTCATGATGGATTTTGATGTGGATAAAATCGCCGACATCGTTTCCAACCTGATTTCAAATGCGATAAAATTCACTCCCAGGGGCGGCGAGATCAATGTTGCGATGTTTAGTCAGAACGAACATGGGAAGAATTATCTTCATCTTCAAGTCAAAGACAATGGCCAAGGCATCGAAGAGGAATTTTTGCCCAAGGTCTTCGAACGCTACTTCCAGGCTCAACGACATGAGGATGAATATTCGGAGGGAAGTGGCCTCGGCCTTGCTGTGACCCGTGAGTTGGTTCAACTTATGAACGGTAAGATTTCGGTCTCCAGTGAACTGGGAAAAGGATCTGTGTTTGAAGTTATCTTGCCCATAACCCATAAAGCGGAATTAGTCTCATCAACTGTTGTCAAGGATCAATCCGTAGAGGTTGCCAATCCTGATTCGGACAAACAATACCTGGAAGGGGAACTGACGTCGCAGGATTTTCATGAAGACGGTCGGCTTAGACTGTTGATAGTTGAAGACAGTAAAGACGTCGCGAGCTATCTCGGATCACTACTTTCTGTAAATTACAAAATCGACAACGCCTGGAACGGAGCTGAAGGCTTTGAGCTGGCCACTCGATATGTTCCCGACCTTATTATTTCTGATGTGATGATGCCGGTTATGGACGGGTTTACCTTATGTCAGAGACTCAAAAATGACATGCGGACAAGTCATATTCCGATTATTTTGCTCACAGCACGAAATGAGATGTCAGCCCGAATGCAAGGACTGAAGGCGGGAGCAGATGCCTACCTGGGTAAGCCTTTCAACAAGGAAGAGCTTTTTATTCGTGTGGATCAACTGATCGCATTGCGCCAGCGTTTGCGCAATTCCTACCAGCATTTGGCTCAGGATCCAGTCATATTTTCCTCTGAAATGGAAATCCGGGAAAAAGACGTGCCCGAAACAAACAGTCTTGAATACGCCTTCATGCAAAAGGTCACTGAAATACTTGAAGAGAACCTGAGCGATGAAGAATTTGGCATAGGCAATCTGTGTGACGCATTGGGAATGAGTCGCTCGCAGCTCTACAGGAAATTCTCTGCATTGACCGACACAAGTGTTAATGTATTCATCCAAAATTTGCGTTTGATCAAGGCCCGAAAACTGCTTCGATCCACGGATCTCAACGTCTCCGAAGTGGCCTATGATACGGGCTTCAAGAGTCCTTCGCATTTTAGCCGCGTCTACTCGAATAAGTTCGGTGTTTCTCCGAGTCAAGAGAGGCGGGGCATTGTGGCTGCATCCAAATTGATTTCATTCCTGAGACAGAGAGTCAAGCTTATGGCACGCAGGGAAATGTTCAATCTTTAAGTTCATGGTAATTTTGATTTCATAGGGTTTAACTATTAATAGACAGAACTATGAAACGAAATTTTATTTTACTAGGATTAATCGCCGTATTGACTCTTCTCGGCTCGTGCGACGAAGGCGAAGACCCGCCAGTTCCAATAAGCGAAAGCAGGTTGGAGATTGAAGAAATGGTGAGTGAGGCGATCACACCCAACTTTATGGAAAACAAGGAACTTCGCAAGGTTCAGATATACATTCCAGAAGGATATGACAATAATGAATCGGAGAATTATTCGGTTATCTATCTCTTGCATGGATTGCCTTTTTCTGAGCAAACATATACAGACCCCGCACTTTGGGAACCTTGGATCGGGGCGCCAATGCCATTTGTGTCAGCTCCTGATTTTCCTGCGGAGGGATTCAAGGAATGGGTTGATAGCATGATTGATATGGGTGAGATGGGCCCTGTAATTATTGTAATGCCCAATGCAGAAGCGAATCAATTTGGCTTCAGTATGTATACGAATTCTATTCTGAATGGAGGATTTGAGGATTATATCGTAAATGATCTTATCAACTTCATAGATAGCAACTACAGGACGAAGGATACAAAAAACGGAAGGGCACTGATCGGAACTTCACAGGGAGGATACGCAGCCATTAAATTGGGTATGCTTCACCCGGACAAATTCTGTGTGGTGGCAAGTCACACCGGATTGCTCTACATTGAAGGCTTTTTATCGGATCCCGGCGCGATTTTCGCCGAGAATCCAGATGGAAATATTGTTCCCGGACCCGGTAAATTCTTTACCAATGCTGTGTTTGCGTTTGGTGCGGCCTGGTCACCCAACCTCAATAACCCTCCCTATATGGTCGATTTACCTATTGATGAATTTGGGGCAATGAGGCCTGATATTTTGGGAAAATGGCTAAGTCAAGATCCTTTCACCATGCTTGACGATCCTCAGAACTTGAATAACATCAGATCTTTGAAGGGTATCTATCTCGATGCCGGATTGCAGGATGAGTTGGGAATGAATGGCATGGCGGACGCCTTCTCAACGAAACTTACAGCCTTCGGTGTTGCCCATACTTACGAGAACTTCCAGGGAACTCATTTTGGAAATATATTCTCGAGGCTTGAAGTATCTATTCCGTTTTGCTCCGAAATTATGGATTGAGACAACACAAGGTCTATTAGATTCTAAAAAAAAAGCAGCCATTGGCTGCTTTTTTTGATTCTCAGGATCGGGACTGATCCCATTTTCATGATCACTTTTTAGGTTAAACGAGGCTTCTGAACAATCCGGATAATCAGGGAAACAATAAAGATCAGGAAGCCATAAAGAGTGGTGATCGTGCTTACCTTGAGTCCACCGGCCAGCATTGCCGGACTGATGTCTGGAGCTTGCTCCATGGCACTGAAAGCCGTATAAAGCCCGATAATCTGTCCCAGTATTCCAAAGGTGAGAGCGAGTATGCCCAATTCTTTCACCCACTGGGGCCATTTCCAGGCACTGACTAGAACGGCGACCAAAAGAAGGGTCAGGATGCTCATGAAGAGAGGTCCGCCCATGTAAAAGATTTCTAACATAATAATGGATTTTTATTTACATGACTAAATTACGCCAAACCCACTGAATGGGTTGTTGTCAAATCCATGCCTGGGGATGTCAAATCCGGAATTTGGGTTGTATACGCCTCGATAAGGTCTGAAATAGAATCGGAATAAGTATTTTTGGGGATGCAATTGAAACATCTCTATAAGATTCTTTTCTGGTTTTGTTTTACACTCCTGATTGCGTTTTTGTTCAAGTCCTCTTTCCATAGATTTTGGCAGGCCTGGATCACGGCAATCATGCTCCTGCCCTCGGTGGTGGTGGTAAAATACGGTCTCGAGCAAAGCAACAAGCAGAAGCGGGTTTTCAGTAAAGGGGTTTTGTTTTTTTTCTACGGGATTCTGTGTCTCTACCTCAGTTACATGGCCATCCTTGCCGCCTACTGGTATTTTCTTGAGCTCGATGCGGAGGCGTTCAACTTTATGATTGTCAATCCGGTTTTCATCTGGGTTTCGGTTGGATTCTTTGTGTTTTTAGAGCAATTGATCTTCAAAGCCCCTGATAAAGAGGAAGAGCTGAAAACCGTTACCATCTTCAGTGAGCGAAAGAAAACGGTTTTGCAGATTGATCAGATCGCATATGTCGAGAGTCGGGCGGATTTCACAGTGGCGCATTTAGAGACAGGTGAATCCTTTAAGAACAGTGTGAAAATCTCACAGTGGGAACAGCGCTTGCCTGACTTTTTGAGGATTCATCGTTCCTTCCTGGTCAATCCACAAAAAGCGACACTTCACGGATCGAAGGTTCGAGTAAGTGAAGACGAGGAACTTCCGGTCTCCCGAGGATACAAAACAAGGGTTGAGGCGTTTTTTCTCGGTTGAAGAAGTTTTGTATCTTCCTGCTTCAAACAGCCACCTTATGAAGCGCATTTTTACACTCTTTTTTTTACTCGCCACTTTTTTGGTGCAAGGACAGAATAAAGCCCTGGTCGGAGGAACTCTGATAGACGGATTCGGCAATGATCCCATCCGCAACAGCGTAATTCTGATTGAGGGAGACAAGATAGCCAAGGTTGGAACAACCACGACTTTGAAGGTGCCTGACGGCTTTGAAGTGATCAGCACAGAAGGAATGAGTGTTCTTCCCGGACTTTGGGACATGCATGTGCACCTGATGATCAACGGTCATTCGGACTACGGATACTGGGACAAGACCTATCCGCCCTTGTTCGAGAAAGTCATTATGCCGTCATCGGCTCACCAATTGCTTATGGCGGGGGTAACCAGCGCCCGTGATCTTGGAGCGCCCCTGGAGCCCAGCATCAACGTTCGGGATGCCATCAACCAGGGTAAGATACCAGGGCCTACCATGTACATGAGTGGTCCGTTTATCCAGAAAAAGCCCTACCCAGGCACCGAGGATTTCAGGTGGGGGGTCAATGGGGCGAAGGAAGCACGCGAAAAAGTGAAGAAGCTGGCTAAAGCCGGCGTGGATTGCATCAAACTCATCGACCAGGATCAAATGACCTTTGAAGAGCTTGCGGCTGTGGTTGACGAGGCCCATAAGAATGACCTGAAGGTCGTAGCGCATTCCCACAGACCCGAAGAGATACGAATGGGCCTGAAAGCAGGCGTGGACAACTTTGAGCACACCGGACTCTCATCCGCACCGCGATATCCGGATGATATTGTAGAGATGATTGCCGAGCGAACCGGGCAGATGAACCTCGGGCCGCTCTTCTGGACACCGACCATAGAAGGGCTTTACAACTACGACTATGTGGTGAGCAACCCGGAGATGCTGGACAACGATTCCTGGCATCTCGACCTTCCCGACTCGGTGATAGCGGATATCAAACAATCCATACAGCATCCCGGACAGCTACCGTATTTTCAGCTGACCCCCAGTCGTAAACCGACGCTCAAAACCAAGTTCAATCAATTGAGAGAAGCGGGTGTAGTCATGCTGATCGGAACCGACAGTGGCATCCCTATGAAGTTTCATTCCCAGAGCACCTGGAACGAGTTGGACATCTGGGTACGTGTCATGGGGGTAAAGCCCCTGGAAGCGATCAAATCGGCAACCTACTGGCCTTCTGTTTTTATGGATGTTGACGACCAGGTCGGTACGATAACTCCGGGAAAAAAGGCAGATATCATCGCTGTAAAGGGGGATGTGCTGCGATATATATCTCTACTTCAGGACGTGGATATGGTTATGAAAAATGGCAAAGTTGTTAAAAATCATACAGGAAACCAGTAAGGAAAAAACGAAAACTATGAAGAAGCGAATATTGCCTTTAGTCGGATGGATTTTTTTCATCTCCATCTTTGGGTCATGTCCTGTTTTGGCTCAATCAGAAGCTTCCGACCAAGCTGTGGATTCAACTGGAGTTGAGGCTCCCAAGGCAATTCCAACCCAGGATCTGATCCAGAAGATCGAAGAGACCGTCCAGGAAACCAAGGTTATGGAGAGAAAGATCGAGGTCAATGATGACCTTGTAAGTTTGGACACTTTGTTTCCTGAGTACGTGAAGTTTCTTCAGAGTCAATTGAAATTGACCAAGAATTTTATCAATTCAAACCCGAACAGGCAGAAAATTAACAACCAAATTAAGAAGTGGAATGGTTACAATGAACATCTGACACAATGGGAATCCCAGGTCAATGAGTTTGAAGATCGGAACATAAAACTCCTGGAAAGGATTCAAATCAGTGAAAAGATTTGGGAACTCACCTACGAAAGGATCCGGGATCAGAATATTCCAAGAGAAGTAGCCCGAAGGGTCAAGGAAACCTATGATGACATTAGTGCCATGAGCAAACAGATCGTGCGGCAAAACAACGACTATCTGATTCTTGAATCCCGTATCAACAATCAGAAGGTCGACATAGCAGGTGCCATCGAACAGCTTGAAGATCTCAAGGAATCTGAAATTTACGGTTTGTTCTATCTCAGACATGAACCCCTGTGGAAATCTGATTACAGTGAACTTTCAAGCCAATCCCATGAAGTTGAAAAGGGAACCGACTTTAAACAGAACATCTCCGAATCGATCAAATACACAAAGGATAATTCCTCCAGAATATTGAGGTATTTGTTTTATATAGCACTTTTTGTCTTCTTGATCCGTTGGCTCAAAGGTGTATTCGAGAAATTCCCATACGATGAAACAGATAAAAATCTGCTGAAGGCGAGGGACACTCTAATGAATCGTTCCCTGGAGGTCATCATTTTTTCATCCCTTTTGGGATTGACGTATTACCTGGAAAACAGACCGACCTTTTTCAACGACCTTCTGCACCTTTTGATTCTGATTGCCTCCATCCCGCTCGTCCGGCCTTTTATGAGAGATTCTTTTAAGAACCTTATGTTTTACGTGATTCTGATATTTATCCTCGATACGGCCAAAACATATATTTGGTTTAGCTCGTTGCAATACAGGTTCTATTTGATGACTGAAGCGGTTGCGGTCATCCTGCTTTTGTATTGGTACGGATTTCGGTATTTGGGAGTTTTCAGGTTCAAAGATCATTTTTTTGCCGCCTTGTTGCTCCGTCTGGCACCTGTTTTTCAATTGATTGCGTTGATTTCTATCGCGTCCAATATTTTGGGATACACTAATTTATCGGATTTAACTCTAAAGATATCCGCTAAGACAGGGGTTTATGCCGTAATCTCCTTCGCGCTTTTTCTGGTGTTGGGAGGAATAAGCATTGGCCTGATCCATAATCATTTTGAGTCAAGAGGAACCGGTGACTCGCCTCAAAAGCGAATCATAGAGCGAAAGTCCATTAATTTTATTCGTTTCGTGGTAGTCGCATTCTGGTTTATCATTTTCTTGTCTATCATCGACATGTTTGGTCCTTTGAAAGAATATCTCACGGATGCTTTGTCTGAACCTTATGTCTTCGGGAGCATATCCATTACGATCGGTGACATACTTACTTTTTTGCTGATTCTTACGATTTCGTTTCTGATCACCTCGCTGGTTGCGTTCTTTATTGACAGCGGGCAATTCAAGTCCAGGTATGTGAAGTTTCCAAAGGGAATTCCTGCAGCTATTTCCCTGGTGATTCGCTATTTCATTATAGCGACAGGAATCATTTTGGCCCTTTCTTCGCTTGGAGTAGACCTGAGCAAGTTCAACCTCATGGCAGGGGCCCTGGGTCTGGGTATCGGTTTCGGTTTGCAGAACGTGATCTCCAATTTTGTTTCGGGACTCATACTTGTATTCGAGCGACCGATCCTGGTTGGTGACACCGTGGAGGTTAACAATCTGATGGGAACGGTAAAGCGCATTGGAGTGCGCTCTTCGAACATAAGCACGTTTGACGGGGCTGAAGTAGTTGTGCCCAATTCAAACCTCATTTCAAACGACCTGATCAACTGGACGCTTTCCAGCAATCTCAAGCGGAATGAAATCCTAATTGGGGTAGCCTACGGCACTGATCTCAATGCGGTTCTGAAAATTTTGCGAGAGACAGTCGATTCACATGAAGACGTGCTCAAGGATCCAAAACCGCAGGCTTTATTCAGTGATTTTGGTGACAGCTCTCTTAATTTTAGGCTTAGGTTCTGGGTACCTTTTGAAAATGGTTTACAGTCGAAAAGTGATGTGTCGGTGGCTTTGTATAATGCATTTGCAGAAAAAGGAATTGAGATTCCGTTTCCGCAACGTGACCTTCACATCAAAACAATTCCTCCGGAGTCCGGGGAAGACGGAAGTATCAATTCTGGAGGTGATCTTATTCCTCCAGCGTGACCGATTCAAAATAACCTGCTGTCTCTATAATTGAAGCGAAGACTGAGGCTGTTATGAGTTGTAGGTGGGACTCAACGGATTCGTTGATCCAAATGTATTTTTTGTAAGCAAAATTGCCTCCCGAGTAGTACTGCATCGAACCCAGGGTAAGTCCTTCCTGCATCAGTGTGATCCCTTTTGGGGCCGTCAATTCGGATTTGCCAAGAGGATCACCGATCACCGATAAAATCTCGATGTCTTCGTCTCCATTGGTCAGAACCATGTCACTGAGCAACATGATCCCGGTACCCGAGGGTTCTTTCATGATCAAGACCCAGAGCTCATCGGGTTTTAGATTGGAAGCCATATATACCGTTACGTCTCTCAAACTGTCTAAGCTCACATCTACAGACGCCTCAACGTAGGCAGAATCTGTTTTTCGTGGGGTGACGTCCAGGGCAAATTTCAACTGTGTGGATTTGTCAGATGAGGGTCCGATGAGCCGGGTTTGATCGGTTGAAACGTCAGCACCTCTTCGATTCTCAGTTGTATAGGGTCCAAACTTTACCTTTGGAGGTTTCTTGCCGCTGATCATGCCTATTTTGATCAACCATTTCTCACTGTTTTGAAGCAGAGACTCAGAAATTGGAATATCCTTATCCTGACAATAAGAAGTGATGCTGCTCAGCATCAAGGCCAAGAAAAGAATTCTAAAGCGCCCCCTGATTTTCATAGAATTCGGCTTTCCTTTTTGTATTCGATGTTCCTTTCTCTCAGGTAGTCGAGAATGTAGTTACAGCAGGCTTCATGCCTTCCTACAAGTTCGGGAGGGAAAACGCCCTTTTCCTTAAACAAACCATCGAGAAACATATTGGCAGCTGCAGTGGCCGTGTATCCCGTAGTCCTTGACATCGAAGAGGTTTGGGTTTTGGTGCAGTACTCGTCATAAAGGTTGTAAACGATCTCTTCGCGCACGCCCTTTTCGTTCTTACCCTGGATCGTAATTCGCATTACGGTCAATTCTTCTTCCTGAGGGCCCAGTTTCCATTCACCTATGAGTACCTTGCTGGTAAAATCCAGGGGGCGGATCTTCTTTCCGTCCACATCAATCTCTTCTTCGCTGAAGAATCCACTTTCTTTGAGGGCCATGATGTATTCAACATGGCCTGGATATCTCAACGTTTTCTCTTTCATGTTCGGAATATGCGGCATGGTTTGGATGATTGATCTCAGACCATCGGTATTGAATGATTCCAGGGTTCCCACCTTGTCGAATTCGACATATTCGCTGTCGGTGAGGGGTTCCCTGATGACTTCAACTCCGTTTTCGACATATCGGGCGGGTCGTGTGTATTCTTCAATGACATCGATCGGTGAAAAGGGTGCCTTGTAGCAAAACGGCCATTTTTTAGCCTTGGGAAGTCCGCCGACGAGGCATTCGAAACTGTCGATTTTCATTTTTTCATTGTGATAGCCCAGGAGGATATTATCCATTCCAGGGGCCACGCCACAGTCGACAATTGCGGTTACGTTATTCTCTTTGGCCAGGGCGTCCAGTTCCAGTGAGTCTTCCGAGAAAAAGGAAATGTCAACCACATTTTTTTTCGCTTCAATGATGGTTTTCAGGGTCTGGAACCCCAGGAACCCCGGAACCGCACAAATCACCAGGTCAAAAGGGCCAACCTTCTTCGCAAGAGCATCCTTGTCGCATACATCCAATTCTTGGACACTGAGCTCCGGACATATTGCCTGAACTTTTTTCAACGTCTCCTCATTGAGATCCGTCAGGGTTACATTATGATTTTTAGCCATGTCTATGGCCATGGCACTGCCGACCATTCCGGCACCGATTACGATTACGTTGCTCATTTCTTTGATGTGAGGTAATTTGACTGCATGTCACTATAGCAAAGATGGGGAAACTATTCGGTTTTTTCAAACACCTTCAGGCGGCCGTTGTTCTGTGCAGCCAGGATAAAATGTTGTCCATTTTTATCCTTGAGTGTGGTCAATAGGTTCGATTGCTCGGGCACATAGAATCCTGAATCCCTGCTGGGGATCCATTTCAAACCCTCCGGTCCACCCTTGAGATAGCCACCGGTAAAAGCGTCGAACCGGCCATAGTTGGATTCCGATGAGAAATCATTTCCCACCAATAAGGCATCCAAAAAACCATCATTGTCAAAATCCCGGACCAGGATATCATTAACCGGTGCGACCTGACAGGCTCTGGGAAGCGGAGAAAGTTTATAATTTCCGTTGCCCAGGTTCTCGGCAAAGCTGTTTGCCAAGGTTGTCACTTTGAGGGTCTGTTTTTCGAGATCTTTAATTTGGAGCAGGGCCTTGTATTCCATATCGGCAAATTGCTCATAGGTCACAAGCAGTATTTTGCTGTTGGGAAATTGCTTCTCGATGTCGTCCCGGGTGTGAAGCGGAAGAAGTCTCATCTCCCCGCGGTCGTCAAAATACTGCCCCAGAACAGGATCCGGACTGCCATTGTTGTTGTAGTCTCCATTGTATACGTAGAGGGGCCATTCATTTGAGGCTTTCAAATAGCTGTTCAGGCCTTGATTGCCAAGTAAGAAATCGATATCACCGTCCTTGTCGAAATCTCCTGCAGCGATGCTGTTCCACCATCCCTCGGTACTGATTTCTTCCATTTCACGATTCGTCCAATGCATGGGCATTTCGGTCAGTTCTCCTGCTGTGTTTTTAAAGGTGCGAATCGTCATGAATTCACCCACCGCAATCAGATCCTCCCAACCGTCCCCATCGAGGTCTTGCCATATGACGTCAGACACCATACCCAGGGAATCGATCGCTGAGGATTCCTTAAGTTGAAAGTTACCCTTTTCATTGATCAGGATGTAGCTCTTGGGCGCCATCGGGTATTTCCTGGGAACGATACGGGAACCGACAAATAGATCCATATCCCCATCGTGATCAATATCTATGGGTTCGATGCAACCTGTGCTTTCTAATAGCTCGGGCAATGCTGTGGGGTCGTGAGAAAAATTTCCTTTGCCGTCATTCCGATAGAGGCGATCGGCGTAAAAAGGTGAGTCTGTGTCAAAGAGATTGCCCCCGCTGGCCACATATAAATCCATGTCCTGGTCGTTATCGGCGTCAAAGAAGATCGCCCCCGTCTCTACATTGATAGAATCCAGAACCTGCATAGGTCGGTACTTTCCGGAATCGTCCTGTGCCCAAATTTTGCCCGGCGTGGTCAAGTCTCCTCCGATGTAGATCTCTTCTCCCGGGATGCCATCAATGTCAGCTGTGGCCAGAGCAGGTACTTTCTGAGAGTATTGTTTGACCAGCAGAGGTTGGTTGACGTACTCGTTCACAGGAGACTGGAAATGCGTAAAATCGATGAGCTCCTTTTTTTCACGAAATGGGAGTTCAGCGCCACCTGACCGATGGTCCATGCCTGCGTCCCCTGCAGAACTTTCTGATATCTCTATCACCTGATCGGCATCCAGTTTTCTCAACGTTGAACGTTTGCCGTCAGGCCATATCACACGGATCGAATCCACCTTTTTGCCTGTAAGTCCAAAATGCAGCACGGGTTCAACAGATGAAAGGTAGCCTCGAACCAGAGACTGAAACTGGAATTGGGCTCCGCCCTCAGACCATAGGGTCACTTTCGCACCGATCGCGTCCGGGTTCTTCAGTTGCCCTTTTAACCTTATTCTGAGGTAGTGATTTTCGAGTTTTTGCGAGGAGTTATTCTCCAGTAAAAAGGCTTTCTGGTTGATGTTGTTCACGGCCAGGTCAAGATCTCCGTCAAGGTCGAAATCGGCATAGGCCACCCCGTTGGAAAGAGAAATCCTGTCTTCGAGCCAGGTGTTGGAGACCTCGTCAAAGATCTCCTTATCGGTCTGTTCGAAGAATATGTTGGGCAATTTAATGGGTGGAAGATCCTTTTGAAGCTTTTCTACTGTATTGAGTTTGGGTTGGAATACATTCCTGGGCATGGAGAATTGTATGTAATCAAGATCAATGACGTCCTTGATATACCCGTTGGTGACATATATGTCTTTGTCTCCGTCATTGTCAAAATCAACCATCAGCGGCGCCCAGCTCCAATCTGTGGCAGAAATCCCGTAAAGCAGCCCCACCTCACTGCTCCGGATTGGTTTGCCTTCCAACTGACCGTTGCCCAATTGTAAAGTGTTTCTCATGTATTGAGGTGTGTACCCGGTTGCCGACAATCTGAGATAGCCCGAATAGTTCATTTCCATCATGACCCGTTTGTGTCTGTTTATTTCTCTGGGAAGCATGTCCAGCACCATGATGTCCAAAAGTCCGTCGTCGTTGATGTCTGAGATGTCCATGCCCATGGCGTTGGTCGTGACGTGCCCGAGATACTGTTGACTTACCTCTTGAAAAACGGCCGAAGTGCTGTCGGTGCCCACTTGATTGAGGTACATAAAATCATCCGTAATGAAATCATTGGAAACGTAGAGGTCGACCCGTTGATCATTATTGAAATCCGCCAGGCCCAGGCCAAGTCCGAAGCCTCTTCGATGTAACCCGAGTTGCTCGGACACATTTGTGAATACGGGGTGATCTGCGCCTTCAACGCTGTCGTTTCGAAGCAGGTAATCGGTCAGATACTCGGGCCACTGATCCTTTGGTCTTGGGGTATTTCGATTGAAATTCGTCTGGTTCTTATTGTGCACGATGTACACGTCGAGATCTCCATCGTTGTCATAATCGAAGAAAACAGACTGCTGCGCATAGCGACTGTCGTCCAGCTGATATTGTGCCGCCCTCTCGGTGAAGGTGGGAATGCCCTTTTCATTTGTTCCGTTGTTCACAAATAGCAGGTTCGGGCAATTATCCTCACAGTTGACCCCGCCTACGTTGAGATAGATGTCATCCCATCCGTCAGCGTTTACGTCAACCACGTTGACCCCGGTAACCCAGCTGCTGGTGACAAAATTCGCATCCGCGGAAATGTCTTTGAATTTCAAATCACCTTCATTCAGGTATAGTTTTGAAGAGACCTGACTTCCTGAGAAGACCAGATCAGGCAGCCCATCCTTATTGAAATCGCCGACACCGACCCCGCCTCCGTTGAAACAATTGAGACACTCCGTGGCATTCACGCTGTCATTTTCGACAATGGTGTTGGCAAAATCGATCCCTGACTCTGAGGGTTCAACATAATCAAATAGGTGATACTTCTCGTCCCGATTGCAACCTGCGACCAGCAGAAGGGCGATTGCTAGCAGCGCTGTGGAACAGACCTTGAAGTTGTGTAATATGAGTTGCATAAGCTCTTGAAAAGGGGCGTAAATTAAGAAGAAAAACAAATTTAATTAAATGATTTAAGTCATTATTTATTCCACAGATGAATGTCAACTTTGGAGAGGCTTTCTAAACATGTCCGGAGGACGTCCGGATCGACCTTTAAAGATGAAGAAAAAATGAGGTATTATCGCTTTTTCAGCTTGATGCTTATCGCCGCGACGTTTTTTGTTTTTGTCGGATGCGAGACCGAAAAGGCCCAGAATAAAGAGGAACAGCAAACCTATATTTCTCCCCGTGCAGACTCAACCTATTTTCAGGAAATCGGATCAAAGATCGGATTGAACTTCACCCATTCCATAGGAGGTGACGAGATGAAAAATATTGTAGAATCTGTTGGAGGCGGAGCGGCATTTATCGATTATGACAATGACGGTTACCTGGACATATATGCCTGCAGCGGGACTTGGATTGAAGGGTTCAGCAAATCCGAAAAACCTGAAAAGAAGACTGGAAACAGGCTTTACAGAAACAGGCATGACGGCACTTTTGAGGATGTGACCGATAAAGCAAAAGCTTCCGGACCCTGGTACAGCATGGGGGTTTCAGTGGCAGATTACAACAATGACGGATTCGCCGATCTGTTTCTCAGCAATTACGGAAAAAACACCCTCCTCGAGAACCAGGGAGATGGATCTTTTGCCGATCGCAGCAAAACATCCGGACTCGAAGGAGGAAAAGAATGCAGCGTCGGAGCGACCTGGCTCGATTATGACAACGACGGTCGATTGGATCTCTATGTGGGGAATTACCTGAATTTCGATCCGGATTACAAGTATTATTACGCTCCTGACGGGTTTCCCGGACCATTGGCCTATGATGCCCAGGCCGACCGTCTCTACCACAACCTGGGAGATGGGTCATTTGAAGAGGTGACAGAGCAGATGGGAATCAGCGACCTCGACGGAAGAGCCATGGGGGTGGGTTCGGCAGATTACGACCATGACGGATACATGGATATTTGCGTGGCCAATGACCATACCGTAAATTATATGTGGCACAATGACCAGGGCAAGGGCTTTACCGATCTGGCAACCCGATCTGGTACTGGTTTCAGTCAGGGGGGAGAGGCCACAGTAAGTATGTCGGTGGACTATGCCGACTACAACAAAGATGAGCTTCTGGACATTTTCATCTCTGATGACAACTACTGCTCCCTTTATGAGAACATGGGCAACGGGGTGTTTCGCGACAACTCGCTATGTCTCAGGAATATCTGCAGCCTCTGGTCAGTTCGTGGGCTGGTCTTCGTCCTTTCTGGATTATGACAATGATTCAGATCCGGACCTTTTCAAAACCAATGGAGAGCTCAAGCATCTCTACGGACAGGAAGATCAGATTTTTGAGAACCTGGGAGACGGCCTTTTCAAGGACGTATCTGTGCAACTCGGAGGTTACTTTGAAGAAGAGAATGTAGGCAGAGGGGCCTGTGTCGGAGACTACGACAATGATGGGGATCTGGATATCTTCATTGTGAATCTCAATTCAGAGTCTAGATTTTTGCGTAACAACAAAGGAAACGAGAGCAACTGGCTGATCATCAATCTTATCGGAACCAAGAGCAACAGAGATGGAGTGGGCGCAAGCCTGCGACTCGTGGCAGGAGATGACGTGCAGATTACCCAGAAGAAGAGTACTTCAGGCTACCTCTCTCAAAGTGACCCCAGGATCCATTTTGGACTGGCTGATCATGACCTGGCTGACCGTTTGGAGATTATATGGCCGTCGGGCACGAAACAAGTGCTTGAAGGAGTTTCCGCAAATCAGATCCTGGAAGTGAAGGAACCTGAATGAAATATGAAAAAGATGACTGAAGGAAAGACGCATTCACATAAAATTAATAAGATCAAACACCTGGGGAAGGTGCTGTATCTACTCATGGTGCTGGTAGGGTTGACCTCCATATCATGTCACAAAAGATCGTTTGAGGGAATGCTTCTGATCGTCCAGGAAACCTCTGGTGAGAATGGGGCATCGAGTGCTTTGGCCCTTGTAGAGCCCGAACGACCGGAGCAAGATCCGGTTGTACTCGTCGATGAATTTTACAAGATTGGGTCACCAGAGCTTTCTTACCCGGGAGACGTGGTGCTTTTCCAGGCCAAAAAAAATCCTGGTGACTTCTGGCAGATCTGGGAGTACAATCTCGAAAGCGAAGCCTTGAAACAATTGACCTTCGCTGACTCCGATTGCCAGGATCCGACCTGCCTCCCTGACGGCAAAATCGTTTACAGTCGATTTGTGGCGAATTATTCGGGATATCACGTCTTGGAAACCTGCGACCCGCAGGATTCTTCAATTCAGCAGATCACCTTTGGCCCGGTCGATTTCACTGCTGCAACGGTTCTAATGGACGGCAGAATTCTCGCTGTGGCGAAAGAGGTGCATCCCAACCCCAAAAAAGAGCAGCTTATGGTCATGCGTCCGGACGGGACAAAGATCGAGCTGTTTTATGAGTCAGAAAAGGATAAGGTGATTGCTTCGGGCAAGGGAGTTTTTGAAACTTCCGATGGCCGAATCGTCTTTTCAGAGAAAGAACAAGGTAGCCTTGCCGGAGCGCAATGGATTTCGGTAGACTACAACCGTCCGATGCAGAGTCGCACTCCTTTTGATGTTGAAAGCGAGAGTCAAATAAAACCACTTGTGAATGTGGCACGACCACTGCCCAAAAAACTGCCCAGCGCTGTGAAACCCGAAACTGAAACCGCCCTTTTGGTCTGCATGGATGCCAATTTATCTGAGAATCCCGAGCAGGAAATACAAAGGAAGTCGGTTCAGGTGGAACTACTCGGACTTCAGGGCTCCCTCGGAACAGTCGATCTGGAGAAAGACGGTTCGGTTTATTTGAAGATTCAGGCGGATATGCCTTTCAGGATGCAGACTCTTGACAGCGAAGGAACTGTGGTTCAAGGCCCCAGCAGCTGGTTGCAAATGAGACCCAACGAACGACGGGGTTGCGTGGGATGCCACGCCGGTCATACGCAGGTGCCTGAGAACCGGCAGCCTCTGGCGGTTCAGAAAGAACCGGTTGAAATACCGCTGTACCGGGAAACCATAATGGCAAGCAGGCTCATAAAAGATGATAAGAAATGAATAATATAAAGGTCTTCTGGTTGATTTCGCTTGCGCTAGGACTGGGCTTGTTAGTCTATTTTCCGGGCGGGGAGCTGGCGCGTTCACACGTGAATGGAAAAACAGCTGTCACGGATCACCCCTTGACCTGCACAAACTGTCACCTGTACATCACCAATAATGAATACGTTTCAAAGCTCGTCAATGAGGACTATTTGTCTCCCCTGAATCTCACCATGTCTGAGGACGGTCACCATATGTATGTTGTGGCCCAGGATGGGGATGCCATCCTGAAGGTGGATACCAGAAGCCAGGAGGTCGTAGCAACGGCCCAGGTTGGTGATCACCCGCATAGTGCGGTTCTGGATGGAGAAAAGCAGCTGCTGTACGTCAGCAATCAATGGTCTGACAATGTTTCTGTGCTCGATGCGGTGTCGCTCACCCATCTTGACACGCTCAAAGCAGGAAACGGACCCTCAGGTTTGGCACTAAGCGCAGACAAAAAGCGACTCTACATCGTGAATACGTTCAGCTCGAGTGTCTCAGTAATTGACATTTCGACGGAAAAGGAGTTGAAAAGACTCCGAGTGGGTGACGACCCGACAAGCATAGCAATCTCCCGGGAAGATCAAATACTGGTGGGAAGCAGAAGGGCAGGACTTTCCGACTATGGGGTTCCGCTGGAGACAGACCTGGTTCGAATCGACTCAAAATACGACCGCGTAAAAGAGAGAGTGCCGATGACCAATGCCTACATGATCGAAAACATCACTTATACCCCGTCATCGGATCTGGCCCTGACTACCCTGATCCGTCCTAAAAACAACATACCGTCGGTTCAGGTCGAAGGTGGCTGGATGATGACCCACGGGATTGGCCTGATCGAAAACGGCGGAAGTGGAAAAACAGCCCAGCTTTTGATCGACGAGCCGAATTCCTATTACCCGGACCCTTTCGACATCGTCGTGACGCCCGATGGCAAGAAGGCCTTTGTAAGCAGTTCGGGGGTGAATGTCATCTCTGTCATCGCCATAGATTCCTTGCGCAGCCTTGTCAAAAACTCGACACAGATGGAGCTCGACCGACTGGCCAATGATCTTGATGCGAGCAGAAGCTTTGTCATCAGTAGAATCGAAACCGGAGCAGGGCCCAAGGGCATGGCGATCGCTCCGGATGGAAAGCAACTGTATGTGGCTGAGCAGCTCGAAGACAAGATCGCTGTGATCGATGTGAAGACCTTGAAGAAAATAGGCTCTGTGGACCTGGGAGGTCCGGAGAGGGTCACGGTATCCCGACAGGGTAGGAGGCTTTTTACGAATGCCGGTCATACCTTTCAAAATCAATACTCCTGTTACACCTGTCATCCCGACAATCACGAAGATGGCCTGGTCTACAACATGGCCGGGGCTCACATGGGTAGAAATCTTGCCAATACACAGTCTCTAAGGGAGATTGGAGATACGGCTCCTTTCAAGTGGAACGGTAAGAACCAGACGGTTTACAAGCAGGATGGCATGCGTTTTTCAACCATTCTGACGCGTACTGAGGCTTTCAGCTACAAGGATCTTGACGCAATTACGGCGTATATCATGAGAGGAATTGACCATCCGCCGAACCTGCAGTACAATCCGGATGGAAATCTGACAGCCTCGCAAGAGAGAGGTAAAGCAATTTTTGAGCGCGAAGTAGATAATAATGGAAAGGTTATTCCAGAGAACAACCGATGCGTCACCTGTCACCCGGCACCTCTTTATACGAACAGGCAAATGGCCGACGTGAGTACCCTCGCAGAGACGGATGACCCGATGCTGTTTGACACGCCTCACCTGACGAATCTTTTTTCTTCACCTCCCTACCTGCACGATGGCAGGGCAAGAACTCTTGAGGAAATCTGGACGGTATATGCTGAAGACGACCGGCACGGTCGGGTCAATGACCTTACGAAGCCGGAACTGAATGATCTGATCAATTATTTGAAATCATTGAGGTCACCGAAATACATGAGCGATGATGAGGTAGCTTATCACAAGCCCTGATCTTGAAGATTTGATGTTAAAAAAAATCACGATGGTAAAAATGAAATCTTTAATCAAAATGAAAAATTTCGCTAAACTGAGCGCTTTGGCCCTTCTTGCCCTGCTCTCTGTTGCCTTTGTTGGGGAAGAGCCAAAGGAGTCTTCTCAACTTCCGGTTTTCGGCAAGTGGAAGACATTTACCATGAAAGAAGGCCTTCCGTCAAACAAGACCTATTGTGTTCGCATCGTAGACGATCGCGTCCTGGTCGGTACTCACGATGGATTGGCCGTTTTGGAGAATGGAAAATGGAAGACCTACACAACTGAAGACGGTCTGGCCCACAACGGGGTGCTCTCCATTGACGTCAGTGAACAGACAGGCGACATTTGGATCGGAACCATGGGCGGACTGACCCGATGGTCAGCGGGACGATTCACGAACTTTACCCAATTGAACAGCGGGATGCCCAATGATCTGATCTATTCGGTTACTTGTGATCAAAACGAGGTATGGATGGCCACGGCAGGTGGAGCCGGAAAGTACGACACCTTTGACAAAAGCTGGGAGATCTACACGGAACAGAACGCACCCATGCATGAGCCATGGACCTATGGAATCTCAGCGGGAGATGATAAAATCTTTATAGCAGCCTGGGGTGGTGGCGTTGTTGAGTACTCACGGAAGACCGGACAGTTCAGGGATTACGTGGACCCGGACGGGAACATGGAGATCGATCTCTTCCCTGACGACGGTGTCGTTCACGACATCACGACCGGGACTTCCTGGTCAGATGGATATTTGTGGGTTGCTACCTATTTCGGACTGAGTCGTTATGACGGGGTCAGCTGGAAGGGATATTTCGATCATGACAGCGGTCTGGCCAGCAATTTCATCAACTTCATCAAGGCCTATGACGGGGTTGCCTACGTCTGCACCGATCAGGGTCTGAGCACAACCGATGGGGAGAACTGGGCCACTTATGTGAATCCTCAAATTGCGCATAGCTATGTACTCGGTGTCGATATAAATGATGAGATGATCTGGGTGGCGACCTCAGACGGATTGTCCCGTGGTGAAAGGATCAGCACGAGCAGCAAAATCAATTAGCAGAACAGAAAAAATAACTAATAATCAGAAAAGTAAAACTAAGATTATGGAAACAATGACTATACAAAACAAAAAGAAAGCAATTGAAAGAGAGCCTTTGTTGATTGACCTGAACAAGCTGACAGACGGTGAAAAACTGGAAATGAAGAAACTGGGGATCCTTTCCGAGGGGAATGACGTCATAGAATCGGTTTACCCCGAGGTTCATGCGGAACGCCCACCGATCGAAAAGTTCGTCACCCACGCACCTCAAACCATCAACGAGGCTTACAACTACGACAAACCCTCGTCTTTTTCAAGGGCGCTCCGACTGGATTTGGGTGAGTACAAGGCTTTGCTCATCTCGGGTACCGCTAGCGTCAATGAAGAGGGTAAACCCGAGCATATCGGTGATTTCAAGGCCCAGCTTTGGAGAACCTATGTGAACATTACCAACCTTCTGGAGGCCGAAGGTATGTCATGGCACGACGTGGTCAGAACCACGAATTACCTGAGAGACATCGAGAGAGACTACGACGAATTTAACAAGATTAGAACGTCATTCTACAGATGGCTCAAACTGGATCCGCTTCCTGCAAGTACCGGAATTCAAGCCAGATTGTGCTGGGAGACCCTTCTCGTGGAAATCGAGGTGTGGGCGCTTTGTAAGTCAAAATAATCAATCATGAGGCAGTATTTGATTTGGATCGGATTCTTATTTTTCAGTCTTCTTTTCCCAAAGGTAGATCTGGAAGCTCAGGAGAAAGAGGTCAGGTATGGCAATACGCCAGATCAGCTTTTTCCTTACAGCAAATTCAGACAGGCATACAAATATCACTTCGTAGAGCCCATTGAGTTTTACGGGCCAGGTCGTGATAAAAAGCCACCGGTCGGGCTTTCAGAAGTGCGCATTGGGTTCCTGGGGCCTCTTACAGACGATGAGATGCTTGTCGAGGGCAAGAACATGTTAAACGGAGCCTTGCTGGCCCTAGAGGAAGCCAACGCAAAAGGTGGGTACAAGGGGTTGCCCTACAGGCTTATGGCGCATAGCGATGCAGGTCTTTGGGGAGCGGCAGCCAATGAGGTGATCAAAATGGATGAAGAAGGCGTCTGGGCCTGGCTTGGTTCGATCGATGATATCGTGTCTCACGTTGCCTTGCGCGCGACTTTGAAAGTTGAGATCATGATGGTCAATACAGGTGATCCGGATCCTACTTTTACCGAAACCAATATTCCCTGGGCAATCCGTGTGATCAGTGACGATCGCCAGAGCGGCTATGCGCTGGCTATGCACATTTTTGAAGAGAAAGGTCATGAACGAGTAGCCGTGATCCGCGCAAACAATCGCTATGGGAGGGTTGGCGTGATGGAATACTCCGGAGTGGCTACGCGTCTGGGTCATCCCATGATGATCGAGGAGCGATTTGACAACGGCGAAACCGATTTTACTCTTCAGCTGGAGAATATCAAGCGGGTGAAACCAGATGCCGTTTTGATCTGGGCCAATGCGAAAGAGTCGGCACTCGTCCTGAATCAGATGCGGGAGATGGGCATGGAACAGCCCGTGTACGCATCTGATCGTGTCGTGTCTGATGAGTTTCTGGAGCTGGCAGGTAATAATTCAGAAGGCGTGGTCAGTACAAGTCCTTATAATCCTGAAGCTGAACTCCCTCAACTGAAATCTTTCCAGGCTTCGTATCTCGAACGGTTTGGAAAAGAAGCGGACGTTTACGCGGCGCATGCCTACGATGGGATGAGCTTGATTGTAAAGGCCATCGACCAGGTGGGATTGAACCGGGTTTTGATTCGTGACATTCTGACCGACCTCGAGACTTTTCAAGGCTACCCCGGGGTGACCGGTGAGATTGTTTTAGATGAGTCCTGGAATGACATCGGGGAGATTTGGATGGCACGCGTGAAGGACGGAGTTTTTGAGTACAGCGCGAGTCCGCTGAACTACGAAAGGAGTGCTTCAACCCGTATGCCCGGTTATTGATCATGCACGACTCGTTCCAAAATTGCTTTCGCCAGCCTTTTAGTCCTGCTTGGCCCGTTATTTTGCTGTTGCGAATTGTGGGCTCAACAAATCTCTGATCCGAAGAGCAAATCAGTCAGCCTTGGCCTGCTCCTTGAAGACAGCCTGATGGTCGAGGCACGCTATGGTGCTGAATTCGCCGTTGAAGAAATCAACCGGAAGGGAGGCCTGAATGGGAGACCGATAGCCCTATCGGTAAAATCTATGGAAGGACCCTGGGGAGTTGGTTCAAAACAAGCAGTCGACCTGGTCTTTGATCAGGAGGTATGGGCTCTGATCGGAGCTTTGAAGGGTCGAAATTCTCATCTAGTCGAACAGGTAGCGGCTAAAACGGATGTTCCATTTGTCTCAGCCTGGGCCGCTGATCCGACTTTGTCGAAGGCTTATGTGCCCCAGTTTTTCAATTGCGTCCCCAACAGCGAACAGCAAGCCCGGGCTATACTCACTGAAATGATTGAGAATCGAGGTTTTGACAAATGGATCCTGGTATCTGACCAAGACTACGATTCCCGAATAGCGGTCGAGAGCTTGTTAAAGATGGATGCCTGTAAAAAGAGTCCGCCATCACAGCAAATTAAATGCAACTCATCCGATGACTTTGATACGCTGATGGAAACCATCAAAGAGGAGAAGCCAACCGCGCTGATCCTTTTTTGCGAACCCGAACTGAATTTAGAGCTGATCCTGAAATTGCGCTCCCACCCTGAATTGATTCCCGTTTACACCAGTTTGAGTTTGCTCCACGAACAAACCTTTTCACGTCTGGTTTCCAATCGCTTTGAAGAGGTTTATTTCGTTGAAAGCGGGAAGTGGATGACCCAGCGAGATTCAGATTTTGTGCGAAGATTTAAGGATGAGTTTGGCCGTGATCCGGGTGCCATGGCCGCCTATGGCTACGATGCGATTCAAATCGTAGCTCGAGCCATAGAAAATAGTGGATCAGATCCTAAAAAGCTGAAGCAGAGCCTCTCAAAATCGTCTTATTCGGGAAGGACAGGTTTTGTCGAATTTGACCGGTTGGGCAACCGAAAAAGCATACTGCCCCTCGATGTAGTATCCTCTGAAGTTTTGTACTTATCAAAGCCTTGAAAAAGGTTTTTATCTCTTTTTAATTATTTAACTTTGAAGGGATGAAAAAATGTATACACAGCATCTTTTTCCTCCTGGTCTTGTCGCTTCTGGTCTCTTGTGAGTCCGCGGAGGAGAAAAAGAGAAAAATGGAAGTGCAGCTCATGTCTACACAGACTTTGGGCCTGGCATACCTCGAGGAGATGAAATTACAAGAGGCCGAAACAGAATTCAAGAAATTTATTGAACTCTCACCCGACGATAAATTGGGCTATGCGAACCTCGGTTTGGTCTATCTGAGGATGGGGCAGTATGAAAAGGCGGAAGAACGACTCTCAGAGGCTAAGGCCATGGACACTGCGGATCCCGACGTGAATCTTCTTTTGGCTACAGCTTATCGTCTTCAGGGCCGGAACAAAGAGGCCATAGAGGTATTGGAAGAAACACTTGAGAAGAATCCTGAGCATCCCAAAGTGCTCTTTGAACTCAGCGAGTTGTATGCCGCAGAACAGGATAGTGAGGCTCAGATGAAGAGACAGGCTTATTTGGAGCGTCTCACCCAGGCTACCCCGGGAAATTTGGTTCCGATGATTCTACTGGTCGAATCCTATATCAAGCAGGAGGATGCTGACTCAGCCCTGAGCGAATTGGAAAAACTGCCTGCCCAGTTTCCTGAATTTCCAGCAGAATCGATGCCTTATTTCAACCAGGTGCTCGAATCCCTGCAGGCAGGTAAAACAGATGAAGCCCTGATACCCTTCACGGTATTTCACAATTACCAAAAGGTTACTTATCCATACCAGGACGGAATGACCAACCTGAAGGGGCCCGGGGAGTCTGCTCTCGGGTTTCCTTTGATCAATTACAGTGAGTCGTCCGCCATGTCAGGCGACACGAGCGGTGACATCCTCGAGTCCATTCGATTTTCAGAAGTGGCTGCGAGCGCGGGTTTGCGTTTTGGTCCGGTTGAAGATACGGGTGATATAGGTCTGTTTCCGGTTCATCATGTTGTAGGGGATTACGACGGTGACGGAGACATGGACATCTACATAGCAAGAAAGGAGGAGGCTAATGGTGAATTCAAAAGCTACCTGTTTCAAAATGAGCTCGGACGTTACCAGGACTTCGCAGGAAATTACGGGTTAAAACACCAGGGCGAGGAGAACAGTGCGGCTTTTGCTGATTTTGACAACGATGGTTTCCTGGATTTGATGATTGTGGTCAAAAACGGAGCCGTCATGTATCACAATGCGGGTAAGGGAAATTTTGTAAACATAACAGATCAAGCGGGTCTCTCGGCTCACAAGGGCGGTTCGGGTTCTTTGTTTGCCGATCTGGACCATGATGGGGATCTCGACCTGTTCCAGGCCAGTGACGGGCAGAACCAGGTTTTTTTGAATACAGGTGACCGTAGTTTTAAAGAAATTGAGAATCAGATGGGCCTGGGAGGCTCTCTGGATGATAAAACCTCAGAGGCCGTTTTTGGTGATTTCGACGATGATGGGGATCTGGATCTTTTCCTGGTTAACTCAAATGCACCCAACCAGTTTGCATGGAATCAAAGACAAGGCTCTTTTGAGACCGTTGGGCTGAGTGCGGATTTGAATGTATCAGAAGGGTCAAAAGCTGCAGTAGCAGGAGACTTCAACAACGACGGGCTCTTAGACCTGGCACTTCTAAATGACTCGGACCGACCCTTGCTGCTGCTGGAGAATCAGGGCAAAGGAGAATTCAAGGTGAGATCTGATTTGGAATCCGATTTCAAAGACCTATTGGGTTCAGAGCTTCACGATCTCGCATTCATCGATTTTGACAATGACGGCTACCTGGATCTTGTTTTGGCAGGTGCTGCACGAAGCGAAGTGGAAAGAGGTGTATTTCTTTACCACAACAACGGAGACGGAACCTTTGAAAACCTGAGTCGCTTGTTACCAGAAAGTCCTTTCAGTGCAAGCCAGATTTCTGTGTTTGATTACAATGAAGACGGGGATTCCGACCTCTTGCTCTCCGGATTGAAGGGTGAGATTTTCCTATTGCGAAATGATGGAGGAAACAGGAACCACTATTTGAATATGAAGCTCGTCGGATTGAGAACCGGTAGCGCGAAGAACAACTACTTCGGGATTGGCTCGAAAGTTGAGATGCGAGCGGGCGATCTCTATCAAAGCACCGTGGTGACCCAGCCGGAGATCACCTTCGGCCTGGGCAATCGATCCAAAGCCGACGTGATCCGGATCACCTGGACCAACGGTGTTCCACAGAATATCGTGTTGCCCGACGCCGATCAAAATCTGATCGAAGAACAAACCCTCAAGGGTTCCTGCCCCTTCCTGTATACCTGGAATGGCGAGGAGTATGTTTTTGTAAAAGACATCACCTGGCGAAGTGCATTGGGTATGCCGCTGGGCATTATGGGAGAGAATATGAGCTACGCCTTTGCGGATGCTTCTGATGACTATCTGTTGATTGAAGGTGAGAACCTCAAGCCCATGGATGGAGTCTATTCGATGAAAATCACCTCTGAGCTATGGGAGACTATTTATATGGATCGTTTGCGTCTCGTGGTGGTGGACCACCCGGATTCCGTGCAGGTGTTTGTTCCCGAACAATTCTCTCCGCCTCCTTTTCCCGGTATGGAATTGCACCAGGTGGCTGATAAAGTATATCCGGTCAGTGCACAGACCGGACAGGGCCTTGAAGTGATGCATCTGCTGGCCTCCAGGGATGACAGGTATGTGAGTCAGTTCAAAAAAGGAAAATACCAGGGATTGGCTGAGATGCATCAGCTCATCATCGATCCGGGCTCTCAGGTGGATTTGAAGAATCTGAAGCTCTTTCTGCGAGGATGGATCTTTCCAACCGATGCCAGTATAAACGTTGCTTTGTCTCAGTCGGATGTGCATGCGCTCAGACCTCCCTCTCTTGAAGTGCTCGATCATAAGGGGAACTGGCGGACTGTGATCGATCAGATCGGTTTTCCAATGGGTAAGGATAAGACGGTGATCGTCGACCTTTCCGGGAAGATCACCAACCAGGACCGCCGCATTCGCATCAAAACAAACATGGAAATCTACTGGGACGAGATTTTCTTTTCTTCTGGTTCGGTGGAGGCTCCGCTGGTTACAACCCTTTTGAATCCGACGAAAGCAGACTTGCAGTACCGCGGTTTCTCACGATCCTACAGGAAAGGAGGAAGGCACGGACCCCACTGGTTTGACTATTCTTCAGTCAGCAAAGACAGAAAGTGGAATGACCTTACGGGAAATTATACGCGTTTCGGTGATGTGACAGAACTCCTGGAGGGATCTGACAATCGTTATGTGATCTCCAATGCCGGTGATGAGATGAGTGTTCATTTCAATGCAAAAGACCTTCCAAAGCTTCAGAAGGGTTGGAAAAGGGATTTCCTTATTCACAGTGTGGGCTGGGTTAAAGATGGCGACATGAACACAGCAGAGGGGAGCTCGGTTGAGCCTTTGCCCTATCACGGAATGGAGTCCTATCCTCCATCAGCAAATGACAAGTATCCGGCAACGCCTGAGCTCCTCGAGTATCAAAGGCGTTTCAATACACGTGTCATCAGGAAATGAACCCGGCAAGGAAAGTTTGATCCAGTTAAACGTTAATCCAGGGGAATGAATATGGCTGTTGTACGACTCTTGATTGTACTTTTTTTTACGTTCTCGCCGCTCTGTGCAGTGATGGCTCAAAATATCTCGCCCAGGTTCACAAATGTTTCCAGTGAATCCGGAATTGATTTTATGTATAATTTCGGAGATGAGTCCTATGAGAATATTCTGGAAAGCAGCGGTTCGGGTGTGACCGTTTTTGATTACAATAACGATGGCCTTATGGACCTCTACCTCCTCAATGGCATCTATCTGCCTGGCATTTCTGATGAGAATGGGAAAAAATTCGAGGGAAGTACCAATGCTTTGTACAAGAACAATGGGGATGGTACCTTTCAGGATGCGTCGGTGACATCCGGGCTTGATGACTCTTCCTGGGGTATGGCAGCGACACCCGTAGATCTTGACCAGGATGGGTATCAGGATCTCTATTTGCTGAATTATGGAGAAAATGTTTTTCTTCGAAACAACGGAGACGGTACCTTTTCGGACCTGACGGAGAAATACGGCCTGAAAGGTCCTGCAGAACTCAATGGTTTTGTAAAATGGAGTATTGGAGCTGCTTTCTGGGATCAGAATTCAGATGGCAGACTCGATGTGATGGTGGGCAATTTTCTCGCTTTCGACCCGGACTATGTTTCGGCAGAAGCACCTGACATGATGCCGCATCCTTCAGAGTACAGAGGACAGGCAAGCATGTTTTATGAGCAGCAAGAAGATGGTTCTTTTAAGACAGTTTCCAAGCAGCTCGGTTTGTTTTACCCGGACTCCAAATGCATGGGACTGTCGGTATTTGACTATGATGGCGATGGTGACCTGGATATATTTCAGGCAAACGATCATCAGCAAAACTTTCTCTTTCGAAATGACTCGGGAAAGTATAAGGAAGTTGGAGTAGCAAGTGGAGTAGCGACCAATAGCAACGGTCAGGAAACCGGCTCGATGCACGCCACATTGGGTGATGTGGATGGAGACGGTCTGGTAGACATCCTCGTGACCGATCTCAAATATGGAGCCCTCTACAAGAATATGGGGAGTGGACTTTACAAAGACATCACAGAATCCAGTGGAATCGCTGGTCCCATGCGCGGTAAGGGGTGTTGGGGAGCTTCTTTTCTCGACTTTGACAATGACGGAGATCTCGATCTGGTGACAGCGAACGGAACAGCCGAAGAGCTGATTTTACAGTATCCGCTTCTGCTCCAAAATGACGGTACAGGTAGGTTCAAAGACGCAGGCAAAACGGCCGGTTCCTATTTTGGGACCAAAAGGTCAGGACGTGGTTTGGCTGTTTTAGATTATGACAATGACGGAGACATCGACATTCTAATCTCCCACGTGGATCTTCAGGCGGCACCTGCGTTGCTGCGCAATGAATCCGGCAAGGAACATCACTGGCTGGGTCTGACACTGACCGGTCCGTTGGGCTTGAGTTCTGGTTTGGGTGCCACGGTAACCCTCGAGGCCGGTGGGAAAAAGCAAGTGGCAATCAACCAGTGGTCTATGGGCTATCTTTCAAACAATGATCCCAGGGTCCACTTCGGGCTGGGTCGGGCGGCAAAGATTGACCGACTTTTGATAAAATGGCCCGATGGGAGCGAGCAGAGCTTCAAAAATTTGGAAACAGACAAATACATAACAATAGATAAGAATAAGGGCTTTGAGCCCCTGAAAAACTGAAATGATATGAATAGTGAATACATCAGCAAGGTTATTGACCTTACGCATCCCAAAAAGAACATCATATACAATATGACCCATGAGGAGGCGGTCAGAAGGGTAAACTCCGGGGACCTGGATGCCGTCAGGGAAATTGACGGTCAGTTCTGCCTGGTGGCCGTCGAGGGTAAAACGATACGTATGGCGCGCTCTATAGGGCGTCCGATACGGTATTTTATCGCCAAGCTCGAGTCGGGGCCGCAATTGGTAATTGCCGAGCGGATTGACGTGATTTACGACTACCTGAAAAAAGAGGGTATGGACGACCAGTTTCACCCTTCCTACACGCGCATGGCGCCGGCGCATTACATCACTCGCATAGAGTTGCTGGGGTGTCCTGATCCGAACCCGGTATACGACCGATTCTTTACACCAAAGCGAAATCGCTACGCGCCTGAAAGTCTGGAATCAATAGCTGTGGATTACATGTCAACGCTGTATGACGAAATCAAGAAATGGCTAAAATATAAGGCGACTTCAGGCCCCATCGGGGTGACGTTCTCAGCAGGAATAGACAGCGGTTCAGTTTTTCTTCTGACCTATCACGCCTTGAGAGAGCTCGGAGAAAGCCCTTCAAGGCTGAAGGCATTCACCCTTTCTGTCGACGGGGATGGCGCCGACCTCATGCAGGCCCGTCAATTTCTTTCGGCTGTTGGTTTGGAGATGTTCCTGGAACCTATTGAATTGGATTACAGTGCGCTGAACTGGAAGGAAGCTGTGGAGGTCGTTGAAGACTACAAACCTCTCGACGTTCAATCTGCTACTATGAACCTGGCTCTTCTAAAAGGAATCCGCGAAAAGTATCCGGATTGGAAATATTTGATCGACGGAGATGGTGGTGATGAGAATCTCAAGGATTATCCGATCGAAGAGAATCCAGAGTTGACGATCAAAAGCGTCTTAAACAACCTGATGCTCTACCACGAAGGTTGGGGTGTGGAATCCATCAAGCATTCTCTTACGTATTCAGGGGGTCTGAGCCGTGGGTATACGCGTACCTGCTCCCCTGCAGATTTATTAGGATTTGAAGGCTTCAGCCCCTATACATTGCCCAATGTGATTGAAGTATCTGAAGGGATTCCCTATATCGACATGACGGATTGGGATCATGAAAGACTTTATGAGCTCAAAGGGAAAGTGGTAAGTATGGGTGTCAAGGAGATCACGGGTCTTGACATGCCTGTGTTTGAGAAAAGACGTTTTCAGCACGGCGTGACTTCGAAGGAGCTCTTCGATCGTCATTTTCCAACAAAAGACATTGACTACAGAAAGGAGTTTCATTCCCGATATGAATGAGAATCTCTCAAAACCGGAGATAAATTTCGGTAAAATTTGAAATCCAGGGAGATGAATACTGAATGGATCCTTTCCCTGCGGGGACAAAAGAACAAAATTGAGTTCCGACGCCCCTATGACTGTATGGTGGAAAAGGAGCGGCGCCCCAATGGACAAGCCGATGATACTGCGATCGTGTTTTTGTCTAACAAGGAGTGTTCCTTCAAGTGCCTGATGTGTGACCTCTGGAAGAATACCTCGGATGAAGCTGTGCCTATTGGGGCCATTCCCGAACAAATTGAATGGGCACTCGCCAGGCTTCCATCGGCTAAACACATCAAACTGTATAACAGCGGGAGCTTTTTTGATGAAAAAGCTATTCCGAGGTCGGATTACAAGAGAATCGCCAGGCTTGTGGATCACTTTGAGACGGTGATCGTCGAGAGTCATCCCCGGCTGATTGGAGAAAAATGCCTGGAGTTCAGAGATCAGATTTCTGGAAAGCTCGAAGTGGCCATCGGACTGGAAACGGTCCACCCTGAGGTACTTGCCAGACTCAACAAGCAGATGACTTTGGACGATTTTGAAAGAGGAGTTGATTTTCTCAAAAGCAACAATATGAATTCCCGGGCTTTCATTTTGCTTCGCCCTCCATTCATGACCGAGGAAGAAGGGATTGTTTGGGCCCGTAAATCGATCGATTATGCCTTTGACTGCGGTGTGGATTCGTGCACGGTTATCCCGGTTCGGGCTGGGAATGGGGCTATGGACGAATTGATGAAGAAGGGTGAGTTTGAGATGCCTGATTTAGCTTCGTTGGAAGATGTTCTTGAATACGGAATATCGCAGGAAAGAGGTCTTGTTTTTGCGGATACCTGGGACCTGGAGCTCTTCTCCAATTGCAAGACATGTTTTCCGGATCGCAATGAACGGATCCATCAAATGAATTTGACCCAGAAGACTTACACAGAGATCAATTGTAGGTGTAGGTGAATTGCAGATTCAATCCGTAGTCATCATTGGCGGCTTCGGCTGCAGTAGGCTGACTGTCATACGTATAGTAGAAATTGAATCCGATTTTGAAATTGTTGCTCAATATACTCACCTTAGGGTTGAGATTGAAAGTAAGTCGGTTTCGGCTATCCGTCAAGTATGGCAGGTAGGTCAAATTTGCGTCAACCCAAATTTTTGCCCCCCATAGTTTATAGACTTTCCAGTATACCGCGAAAAGACCGGCTACATCATTGGTTATGTCAGAGTCGTCAAAAGGTGTTTCCTGAGAGAGGTTCGCACCCATTCCAACATAGAGACGGTTCCATTCATTGTAAACCAGATCATTGATTCCAGTGAGGTTCAGGTAAGTTCTCAGTTTAGTTCCCAATTCCAGGTTCTGGCTGGCACCGACTGTAACACTCGTCGACCAGTCTTTCCTAAACGATCTCTGCCAGGAGAACATAATATCGGCTTTACGAGCATTCAGTGTATCTTGTTGAAACGTGTTGTTGACGTCCCATTCCAGGTTGAAGAAGGTTCTCTCTTGTCGATAATCTAAGTTGCCTGAAAAAGCCAAGGTAGTCGTTTCACTACCTTTGGTGTAATTGAGCCCAAGACTGAAATTACCACTAGTTCGCATAATGAAACTATTTTTGATCGGGTAGATTTCTACAATGTCATTGAATGGGATCAATTTTCGTTCATTGTTTGTAACAATATAGACCTTGCGATAGTCCTCAGATGCGTCGAAGGATCCGAAATATATGACCCCCGTCTCCATTTTTATCTGGAATTGTTTTTTAGAGATAATCGTGTTGACTTTGGTTTCCTCGAAGCTAATTGTACCCATTCCATCCATTTTCCAGGTGATAACTCCAGAGACCATTTTTTTCAGATCGCCTGTAAGAACGTTCCCGTTGATGTGAACGATCGTGTCGGTTTTCTGGGCCCAGGAATTACCGAGGCAGCAGAGCGCAAAAATCAGTATGAGGCCGGATTTGAGTTGCGTCAAGCTTTTGGTTTTTGATCCTTAAATGTAAGAATATCTCATCCTTTTTTGATACTTTCAGGTCATAATATCTGTGTATTGCCAATTATCGATAACTTTAGGTTCTCGAATTAAAATTCAAATTCGAAAATGAACTAAACCACAATCTTAAAAATCCATACGGAGATGAAATCAACCAATTCTTATCGAAGATTCTTGATAAGCAGTTTAATGTGTCTTTTATTTTTTTCTTTTATGTCAGCAAGTGCCCAGGACAAACCGAATCAGGAAGCCAACCCTTCCCCAGGTCAAACCGTTTATGAGTTGAGAATCTATTATCCCCACGATGGAAAGCTTGAAGGGATACTTTCGCGATTCAGAGATCACACCATCGGTCTTTTCGAAAAGCACGGATTTACCAATGTGGGTTATTGGGTGACCCGGCCTGATGGAGAACCTTCTTTTGCAGATAAGATGCTTGCCGCGAATCAGGGTAAAGAATCGCTGCTTTACATCGTTTCGTTTCCGGATATGGAAACTCGTAACGCTGCCTGGGAAGCCTTTGTCAAGGATCCGGAATGGATCAAAGTATACGAAGAAAGCCGGGTGAACGGCCCTCTTGTTCGCGAGATTGAGCAGGTGTATCTGAATCCAACGGATTTCTCGACTCTCAAGTAATCTTTGAATCAGTTGGATCGATTAAAAGTAAGTCCTACGCTGAAGAAAACCCTGACCTTGTCTACGTCATTCACCCAGGATACATCAAAGTTAAGTGGACCTAGAAACGAATCGTATGCGAACTGGGCCCCTGCAGATATTAGGTGACTCGTTTCGAATCCTTCTGACCATCGCCCATTCGGTGAAAATGCATCTTCTATATATTCCGAGAAATCGTCAAAACCCACCGATGCTATATTGAAATGAGGAATGATAAACAGTTTGGAGCTGGCTTTCCACTGAAGTCCTAACTGAAGATTCATCATCTGAGTCACAAAGAGTTCGTCTTCATGCAACCCCGGGAAAATATAGGTGCCTCGACGCGGTGCCATCAGATTACCTCCCAGACTGTACTTGGCAGAATAACCGTAATCCGTAAAGGAGACATCATCTCCTTTCAAAGCGTCCTGAGCAATGAAACTCAGGTTCGTACCTATGATTCCTGTTGTTTTCGCACCCAGGGGTCTGCGATACTCAAAATCAATACCGAATTTGGTGAATCCATTTGTTGAACCGATAACCTCGTCCAAATCGGGGTCTGAGTAGAGAAGGTCGATGTCATGAAGCAAGGATCGGCTTACAAAGCCTCTGAGCAGCATGCCCTTGTCGGGATAAAAAACCTGGTCAAAGCGAGAATAATAATAATGGGCACCCAACTCTAAATTTTTAAAGGTATACGTATCGAGGCCCAGTGTGTTGTCATTTATCGATGGATCGATTTCAGGGACCAGGCGATTGTATTCATAGCTTAAGTCCAATCCAACATAACTGCTGGGTGAGTTCAGGTTGTAGTTAAGCTGGTTGTCAAATTGTACGTATCTCGATTTCAGATTATCTGCAACTTCTCCTGCCAAGAAGAACTTCTGCTCCAAAAACTCTCCCAAAACTTCGGATCTCCACCACCAGTGTTTTTGCTTTCCAAAGGTCTTCTGGTATTGTACGCGAAAACGGGGCTGCACTGCGATATCGGCCGTAATGACTATCCTGGATGCATTTCCGATCACATTTCTCCCTGTGTAATTCACGAGAATGCCAACCGACCGGTAGGAATCATAGTGTAGGGATCCCTTGACCATATGGTGGGAATGTTCATAACCTTTGAGTTCGGCTGCTAGCAGGGAATCCTTAAAGGTGGCGCTGTAAGTGATTTGTTTAAAGAGGGTTGTTCCCATGGCCCTGTCAATACCATCGATCATCTCCTGTGAGGTATAGGTCTCTCCCGCTTCTATCCCTATTCGGGCCTTGACAAGTTCCAGGTTGGGTTTGCTGATATCTTTGTATATGATGGTATCGATTGTAAACGCATCCTTGACTTGGGGAAGTTGAGGGTCGAGCTGTTTAAAACCCCTGAGTTGTTGGGATAAAGCGACTAATTCTGGCATGCTCTCATCAACCGCCAACTTACCCTCCAGATAGATTGCGTCCGATTTATCAAAATCACCCGTGGAATAGGTAAGGTGTGGCATATGATCCACGAGTATATCACACATTTCACGATTCTCCGGGTTTTTAAGATTACTGGTGAGCATCGCGGCTTGAAACACCATAGATGGGATGCTGCTCAGCTTGTCCTTGGGTTGCATACCTCCACTTACATCGCTTCCGATTATGATGTCTGCTCCCAGTTTTCTGGCGACATCGACAGGGAAATTGTTGACTACCCCTCCATCAACCAGAAGGGTACTGTCGTATTCGATTGGTTGAAACACGCCGGGAATAGACATGCTGGCTCTCATAGCCAGAGAAATAGAGCCTTCACTGAACAGGTACTCCTTACCCTCCACGATGTCGGTTGTCATGGCCCTATAGGGAATGGGCAATTCATCAAAATCAGTAATAGCACCAACCGGGTAGGCATAAGAAGTGATGAACTCCCGGAGCTTTTGATCCTTCAACAGACCGGAGTTAACTTTGGGTTTCCCTTCAATGATGTCAAAATCGACCAGGTGCCTTTTGAATTCGCTTTTCTCTTCCATACTGACGTCCCACAGGGAAATGTCTCCTCCCAGGAGTTCCCCCCAGTCGGCATTTTCAGTCATTTGGGCAATCGAATCACCTGAATATCCCATGGAATAAAAACCGCCAACAACACTACCCATGCTTGTCCCAACCACAAGGTCAGGTACTATCCCCAGAGAATCCAGGGCTTGTAGAAGCGGTATGTGGGCTACACCTTTAGCTCCACCTCCACTTAGGACGAGAGCCACCATGGGCTTTGCTTTTTGTTCTTTTTCCTGAGAACTCATTGAGGGTGCTGTAATCAACAGAAGAAGGAAGAAGGCAAGAGTCAGTGATTTATGCATGCTGCACGATTTATTATTTCCATAAAAGTAGCAAGTATAATGCAACAACTGAAAGATTACTTACTTTTTTCGCCCTTTGTCAGCAATTCGCTTCCTGAATTTTTTGTCATCCCTAAGAATGTCGTAAAACCCTTCAATATAATTCAGAGCCAAGTCATACTCTTTGGAATCTTCAAAATAGGATTTGAGACTGGCAATTGTGGCGTAAACTTCTTGTTCCTGTTTGAGAAAGTGGGATCGAACCTCCTCGAGCACCTCATCATCAGCTTCAAAACCACGGTACAGCCGCTTGGTCACATCCTCAATGGGAAGTACTTCATTTCTTACCTGGGAGACCACGGCATAGCTGGCGTCGACCAAACCAGACATATCAAAATCGTAGGGTATGGGTACAATCTTATCTTCGACATAGAATATCTTTTCATTGTGAAGATAGACCGTTGAAAAATCCGTGTTTCCTATCATGTACTGAAACAGAGCATTGATCACCCTATACGTCTCGTTATGAGACTGATGACCCATGAATCTTTCGATCTCTTTGGCATTGTTCATGCGGGAAAAACTCTCATCGTCCTGGATCATAAAACCCATCAGGTTGAAGGAGTCGGTTGTGTTTTTTTGAACCCGTTTCAAGTCGATCTGCAACAGACGTGTTTTAAAATGAAAGGGGCTCAAAGTTTCGAATATCCTGTACGCCATGAGCTCCTTGAGAAGGTTGTCATTCGCTTTTTTACTTTTTAGACAGGGCAGGACCAATTTGAACCTATGGTCTTTTTCAAAAATCGTTCCGGTGGATTCTTGCTTGGGAATTTTGAGCTTCAGCGGGGTGAAAAAGCAATAAGTCCTTCGAAATCCTCCGCGCACCCGAATTTCAGCTTCGATGCTTCTCCAATCATCATTCTCGAGATAGCTGAATTCACAAGCGATATATGTGCTGTCATTGGACTCTTCAAGCAATTCTTTTACGGAATACCTTAATTTGACTGGCAGAGGACTCTGTTTATCGAACTGTGCTGATGCGGCACAAGTCAACAACAGCGACAGGATGACTAAACGCGATAGTAGTCGCCTTTCCAATTCTTTATTTCTTTTTTGATCTGGTTCTCACTCAGCTTTTCCTTCAAGGCTCGTTCAACGAGTTGTAAATACTCTTCATCAGAAGCAAATCGGAGTCCAATAATTTGTCTGACCGACAAGTCGGCAGGAAGCGCTTTTTTCGCAAGAAGATAGTACCTTAACTTCTCTTCAGCTACAATGGCACGATCCTGCGCTCTTAAGGCATTTCCCCTGGAAAACAAGGTGGCCAGTACAAGCAATACGGATATGAATACGATCAGAGAGGCCGAATAGAGATTGTCATGCGAACTCTTAACCAGGTTGATAATTGACCCAATCAAGAGAATCAGCAGGGCAGGCATGGCGATGAAATGGAATAGGGGATCGAAACGACGATGGCTGGAAAACGTCTGTTTTTTCATTATTGAATGGTTTTTAGGTTCGTATTTTACAAGTTGTAAGAAGAAAGATACGACTTTTTTCAATTCGTTCGATCACTCGGTTTCTTTTCTGAGTACTTGAAGAGGAGGGCTGTTCAGGACACTTCGACTGTTTCCAAGACCCACAAGCAAAACCAAAAGAGTGATACCGGGGAAGAGCACGAGAAACGGAAAAGCGGAAGGAGCAAAGGTCATGTCAAATACCGACCAGGCCAGGATCTGGCTGCTGAGTAGTGAAAGAAGAATTCCACTCAGACTGCCCAGCACGCCCAAATAGATGTACTCGAGGGATATGATTTTGATGATCTGTTTGTTGGTGGCTCCGATGGTCCTCAACAACACATTTTCACGAATCCGCTGAAACTTACTGTTCCTTATGGCGCCGATCAAAACGATGATGCCGGTCACAATGCTGAAAATTGCCATGAAATTGATCACCCAGGAAATCTTTGTCAGGACCTGATCGATCAGTCGGAGCATTTGCCTCATATCCAGTATGGATATATTAGGAAACTTAGCGACCAGTTCCGACTGGAGCTCAGCTGAGCTCTGATCATCGGTAGTGTTGGTAGTCAGCACATTGAACTGGGGAGCATTTTCGAGTATGCCTTTGGGAAAGAGCAGGGAGAAATTCGGTTGCATGCGTCCCCAATCGACCGCCCGGATACTCGAAACACGGGTTTTCATCAACACGCCCTGTACATTGAAGGCCAGGCTGTCGCCTACAGTCACTTTGCCGTCGCGGGCGATGCTTTCGGAGATCGAGATATCAACCGGAATCGCGGGATTGAATTCTTGTTCCGGGATCCATTCTCCGTCTATGATTTCTTCTGATGAAATCAATGAATCCCGATAGGTCACTCTGAATTCGTGGTTGAGCATCCATTCGTTGACACCGGAGGCGGTGTCTTTGCGAATATCATTAGACAACTTCCCGTTGATGCTGTGAACCCTCATGGTTACGATCGGTATATTGTCAATTACCTTGTCAAGGCTTGCCGCAACGGCATCTTTCTGATCGGTCTGCACGTCCAGCAGAATGATGTTGGGAGTGTTGCCACTGGTGTCAAAAGAGAGCTTCGAAAGGAGCATGTCTTTAGTGAAATAAAGAGTGCTGATCAGGAATGTGCCCACTCCGATGGTCAGAATCAGAACCAAGGTTTGATTCTGAGGTCTGAAAAGGTTCAAAAGGCTCTGTCTGGCACAAAATCCCCAGGAGGAGGGAAAGTAGGCTTTTATTGCCCTAACAAACAAGGCGGATACACCGGTCAAAATTCCGAAAGTAACCAACATGCCCAGCAGGAAGAACAGTGCATATTTCCAATTTTGAAGAATCCAAAAGGAAAAGATAAGAACAAAGCCGAATATCAATAGAGAAACCAGGAATATGGCTCTTTTCGATTTTTGGTCGTCGTCATTGGTAATCCTGAGAACTCGAAGAGGAGATACATACCAGGTGCTTAATAGCGGAATCAGGGCAAAAAGAACCGACATGAGAACACCCAGCAAGAGTCCCATAAAGAAAAACTCCGGGCTTATCTGCGTCTCCACTTCAAAAGGAAGCAGGTCAGCGAAAAGTATAGGAAAGGATTCCTGCAGCAAGAATCCGAAGACCGAACCCAGGATGCCTCCAGCCAGTCCCATACCGACGATTTGCAGCAAGAAAAGAACAAAGGTCTGTTTTCGTGTCGCGCCAATACATTTCAGAATGGCGACGGTTTTGAGTTTCTCCTTGATGTAGATGTGGACGGAGCTCGCGATTCCGATACACCCTAAAAGCAGTGCGACAAATGCAACGAGGTTGAGAAAAACGATAAAATTGTCATAGCGGCTTCCGATTCTCTGGCTTGTGTCCTCATGGGTGTCCATATCTGCTTCTTCGGCATCCAGAATCGGATCTAGTTTGTCATTCAACATCGCGAGATCAACTCCAGGTTCGGTGACGAAATAATACTGGTACTCCAGGCGGCTGCCGGTTTGGATCAATCCGGTTTTCTCGATCTGCTCGTAAGGAAGGTACACGGCCGGGGCTATGGCGCTGTTGAAGCCTCCGCTTCCAGGTGCTGATTTTAGTGCTCCCGCGATGGGAAAAGTGACTTCTCCCACTTTGATGCTGTCTCCTACGTCTATGTCAAACTGGATCATAACCGTCGCATCGACGAGGGCGCCACCCATCTCCTGATAGGATTTGCCCGCTGATTCAGGTTCTGTTTCAAAGGTTCCGTAAAACGGGAAAGGGCCCTCCATTCCTACGATTCGCACGAATTTGGTTCGCCCGTTCTTTGGGAAGAGACACATGGAGGAAAAATTTACCTCCATGGCATCGGCACCGCCCAGGGAGTCGATGATCGACTGAACCTTGTCGTTGGCCTTATGCCGGGAATCAATCACGAAATCAGCTCCCATCAGGGATTTGGATTGCAGGTCGATATTGTATTGCAGATTGTCGCTGAACGATTCCACGGAGACCACAGCAGCTATGCCAAGAACTATAGAGGCCATGAACAAACTGAGCTTTTTGTAGCTCGCCTTGCTGTCTCGCCAGGCCATCTTCATCAGCCAGGACAACTGTATGCTGTTTTTATCCTTCATATGAGGTTTTTAGCGTCACAGTTTGCTTTGTTCTTGCCAGACCCTTCCATTTTTGAGTCGGAGCATTCTTTGGGTTTTATTGGCGAGTTCCATGTCGTGTGTCACCATCACAAGGGTTGTACCCAGTTCCTTGTTGAGGTCGAATAGGAGGCGTTCCACTTTTTCACTCGTCTCAGCGTCCAGATTGCCGGTGGGCTCATCGGCAAATAGAATATCGGGTTCATTCGAAAAAGCTCGTGCGAGCGCCACGCGTTGCTGCTCTCCTCCGGAAAGTTGGGAAGGGTAGTGGTCTGATCGGTCAGAAAGTCCTACTTTGTCGAGAAGAGTCTGGGCTTTTGATGTCGGATCCTTGATGCCCTGAAGTTCCATGGGCACGCTGACATTTTCCAAGGCGGTCAGGGTGGGAAGCAGTTGAAAGTCCTGAAAGATAAATCCTACTTTTCTGTTTCTGAGCAGAGCCCTTTCGTCTTCGCTCAAGTTCATCAGGTTTTCTCCGCACAACTCAATTGTGCCGGTATCTGATTGATCGAGGCCTGCGCATAAACCGAGAAGGGTTGTCTTGCCACTGCCAGACGGACCTACGATGGAGAAGGTCTCGCCCGAGTCAATTTCAAAGGAAACCCCATCGAGGACTGTAAGATCTTTGGAACCACTGCTGTAATGCTTCTCCAAATTCGACACATTTAATATATTTGCCATAAACGCACGTTTTTTTGCGAAGCCGAAAGATACGGAAAATGACGCGCTTCAATTTCTCCCCAACATGAGCCACTTGTTAAAATTTTGTTATTTGTTCCTCACCTTCTCAATGTTTGCTTGTCAGCCCAAAGAAAAGGCATCAGCTGAAGATTCTTCAAACGAAGTACAGACCAGCAATGGGTCTGAGCAAGTGCTGAAAGAAGAGTCGAAGACCAGGAATATTGTTTTCTTCGGCAACAGCCTGACCGCGGGTTACGGATTGGACCCCCGGGAAGCATTCCCAGCCCTAATTCAGGACAAACTCGATTCGCTGGGTTTGAAGTATAGCGTTATCAATGCCGGATTGAGTGGTGAGACAACTTCGGGGGGTGACGCTCGGGTAGACTGGGTCTTGAATCAGAAACCCGATATTTTCGTGCTTGAGCTTGGAGCCAACGATGGGCTTCGGGGAATCCCTCTCGAGGAGACGCGTGCAAATCTCCAGTCGATCATCGACAAAGTGAGGAAGAAGAATGCTGAAGTTGAAATCGTGCTGGCAGGGATGCAGATTCCACCCAATATGGGACCTGAGTATACTTCTGAATTTCGAACTATTTTCCCTGATCTGGCAGAATCTAACGACATTGCGTTGATTCCGTTTCTGTTGGATGGAGTGGCCGGAAATCCTGACCTGAATCAAAGAGACGGGATCCATCCAACGGTGGAAGGTCAGATTATAGTGGCCTCGAATGTCTGGTCGGTTTTGCAGCCCCTTCTAGAATAAAAAAACCCGGCTATTAGCCGGGTCTTTTAAGCTCTTTTGCTAAGTTCAAATGTTTTATCGCATATCAGTACTGAATTTCTGACCGCCTACAGAAGCTTCATACATCAGACCTCCCTTGGCGTGCGTGAAAATTAAAATTCCGTCTCGATAATCGACGTCGATAGAACCTCCTTCGGTTATCGCTACAGCTGAGGCCTGGGCCGCAAATTCGAATTTGTCACCGGTAAAGCGATTAAAGGCATCGGCGTCCTGAAAGAAGATGACCTCTGAATAGGACTGTCCTCCTGCCTGAAATCCAACAGACAATTGGGTCATTTTGCAGTCACCCACAACAGCCCCACCTTTGTAGATTGTACCGTTACCCGTAGCTCCACCTACTCCAAAGCCTCCTTTCCCTATAGCGGGAAATACAGCATAGCCATAAGCGGAGTTGAAATATTTTGTGACTTTGTCATTGGTTTTTTTCATCTCGGCAATGGCTTCTTTCGATTTGGCAGAAACATCTTTCTGGGCCTTGGCGCTGAACGAAGAGACCAGGAGAAGAAGGGTAATTGTGATGAGTTTCATTTTCATAATGTAAGATTAAAAGTTTTAGTTAATGGATACTCAATTTTCCAATTAGTTGAGTTAGATCTCAAAGATAGGGATTTAGGAGCATGCATCCCCGTCTGCAAGCAAAGTTTAGATGTAGGCGATAATTAATTCAGGAAGTAACTAATTCAGTAAATAGCACAGGAATAATTGGATTGTTTTTTTTCAGGTAATCATAGAAAAATATTACCTTTAATCGTCTGATATTCCTAGACCTCTCAAAGTAAAATCAGGATGATGATAACCAAACTGCTTATTTTGTTTTTGACCCCTGTTTGCTGTGGGGCAAGGATACTACAACTTGGAGAATTTCGGAAACAGTTCGTTGCTTCTCAGTGGAAAGGTAACGGGTAGTTTAGAGGATCTTGGGACTGACCTACTACAATCCGGCGCGAATCGCTTAATTGTGGAAGTCCGTTTTCTCCATCAATGCCAAAGCCTATCAGATATATTCTTTGTCTCTGAAGAACATATTTGGGCGTGACAGTAAATTAAGTGATTCAAGGTTCGAGGGTGTTCCGAGTTTGCTGGCGGGAACTTTCAATCTTGACAAATGGGAAAATCACCAATTCGCTTATGCCTTTCTTTCCAAGCAACGGGAGCGAATCAATATTAATGTAAGGAGGTTAGTGAACGATGGAGATGCTATCGATGAGATTGAAGGTTTAGAAGAATTTGTTTCCAAATTCAATTTGGACAACACTGAGACAGATGAATGGTTCGGTTTGACATGGGGAACGAAAATCAGAGATAATTTCAGCATTGGAGTCTCGACGTTTTTATCTGTCTATAACTTTAAAGGAAAGTATGATTTGCGACTCGCACAGCTCGATGAAAATGACAATGTGAGCTTTTACAATAACGTCGTCAACTAAGGTCAGACTTCCTATGGTATTTTTTGGAAGATCGGTATGGTCTGGAAACTTAAAAGATTTGACCTGGGATTAAATGTGGATTTGCCCTATGTTGAGGTTGTAAAAATCGGCAAGTTCAACTATGCCGAGATTTTGGCTTCAAACGACGGAAGCGACATATTCGATTACGGTGAAGCCGAGAATCTGGATACGAAAAGGAAGGAGCCTATAGGAATATCATTTGGAGCCGGTATTCCCTGGAAGAAAAACACACTGTATTTCAAAGTGGATTGGCATGGCGCCGTAAGTGAATACGACCGTCTGGTCATTCCCCCTTTCGACTTGGGTAACGGGGAGACGGAAGAGTTTAAGTTTACAGAAGAGTTGAAATCTGCCATCAATTTTGGTTTGGGTGCCGAAGTTTACTTAAGTGACGGAGTGAATTTGTTTGCAAGTTTTTCGACAGATTCCTCGCCCCTGGTGACAGGTGCCAATATTTTTGACCTTGTAGGTGACCCAGGACACTGATATCACGCCGACCGCTGATTTTATGCACTATGGGCTTGGCGTCGATTTGAAATTTTCTAAAGTCAAGATTACAATCGGAACCACCTACTCAACGGCCTCAGGAGACTTTGATCGTCCCATCGACTTTCCGGACCTGGAAGGTAACGCCCAGCCGCAGAATGAGGATCCGTCCGAATTCGGTGTGACAAGGTGGCGCTTCATTGTGGGTTTGGAGTTTCCAATTCTTGGTTATAACGTGAACTTCAAGTAATCTCTTTCTTAACCTAAATGATTGGATATGAAAAATGCAACTCTTCATTTCTTGGGTGCCGCGTCAACAGTTACGGGTTCGAAGATCCTGGTTGAAACGGAAGAAGTAAACGTGTTGGTCGATTGCGGAATGTTTCAGGGCTTGAAGGAACTTCGTCTTCTAAATTGGAAATCTATTCCCTTTGATGCAGGTAAAATAGATTTTGTTTTATTGACACATGGTCATCTGGATCATGTGGGTTATCTGCCCAGGCTCTTTAAACAGGGATTCCGAGGTGTTGTAATAGGAACTGCGCCAACCCTGGAAATTGCTGAAATCATCTTGCGAGACAGTGCAAAAATTCACCTCGAAGAAGCTAAAAAGGCAAATCAGGAAGGGTATTCGAGGCATCATCCGGCCTTGCCGTTTTATTCTATGGATGAGGTTGACAAAGTGTTGCAGCGATTTACACATTGTGAAAGAGACGAATGGCTTCATCTCTCGGATTCTGTTCGATGCCGGTTCAGGTACAACGGACATATTTTGGGAGCTTGCTTCATCGATTTTGAGATCGACCAGAAGCGTTTTGTTTTTTCAGGTGACATCGGCCGTAAGAATGATCTGCTGCTCAATGATCCGGTGAAGCCTGACCGTGCTGATTTCCTGATCATGGAAAGCACCTATGGGAACAAGTTGCACCCTCCGGACAGAATTGAGGACGTACTCAGCGAACTGATCACGAAATGCATTCGCAACCATGGAACCCTCATCATTCCGACATTTGCTGTAGAACGCCTCCAGGTAGTAATGAATATTCTTTGGAAGTTGTACAAGCGAAACAGGATTCCGGGCCTTCCAATATATATTGACAGCCCCATGGGAAACAACGTGCTCAATCTTTTTCGAAAATTTCCGGACTGGCACGAAATGCCAATGAAGGAGCTGAACGCGGCGAGCAATCATATGCGCCTTATCACCTCTTTTCGAGAAACCTGGGAAGCCATTGACGATAACCGGGCTAAGGTAGTGGTCGCAGGAAGCGGTATGGTGACAGGAGGTAGAGTTCTAACTTATATGCAACAGTATATAGATCAGGAAAATACAGCCGTGCTCCTTGTGGGTTATCAGGCAGAGGGTACTCGCGGGAGACAGTTGCTCGATGGGGCTCATGAGATTAAGATCAGGGGAAGGTATTATCCCGTAAAGGCTCAAATTCATCATATTGAGAGCCTGTCGGCTCATGCCGATCAAAAGGATTTGCTCGATTGGCTGAAGAATATAAAAGGAAATCCAGAGAAGGTGTTTCTTGTACATGGAGAGCCAACAGCCCTTGATGTGCTGCGGGTCAAACTCAAGGATTCTTTTGCCTGGGACCCTGTTGTTCCAGCTCTGGGTAATAAATACGTCCTGGCTATCTGACTTCACGAGCCAGGAAGTTTGCTCTCCTTTTAGAATATTGGCCAGGTTGATATTAATCATGTTTTAATTCGTAAGACCTGAATAACTTTGAAGTAATGATTTAAGAAAATGTCACTCGAAAGACTTCTCAGCTCAGTATTTGTTTTAGTCACGTTGGTTTTTTTTTCCTGCAACAGAGAAAAAGCAGATCACTCTGGTACACCGGATCACAAAAGTGATGAATGGAGTTATGCCGGTGAGACTTCACCTGAGCACTGGGCAGAACTTGAAAAGAACTCCGATTGTTTGGGTCAGAGGCAGTCCCCGATCAACATCATTGACCTAAATGTTGTTCATAGGGAGGGTGATACAGCTCATAATACCCTTTTTTATTCTCCCGAGACGATCTTGACACGGGTAAGGAATAACGGTCACACGATACAGTTTGATTTTGATTCGGGGGATTCCATATGTAGCAGGGATATTCATTATGACCTGGTGCAGATTCATTTTCATACCCCGTCAGAACATACCGTCAATGGGATTCGATATCCTATAGAAACTCACCTGGTTCACCAGAGCAAAGACAAGACCAGTTACACGGTTCTCGCCATCTTCGGTATCGAGGGGCAGGAAAGTGAGACCCTTGAGCGCCTGGAAAGCTTTCTTCCCCTGAAGGAGGGTGAAGAGAAAGTCATAGACAAGGCTTTGGATCTCACGACGATTTTTCCACACAACAAAGACTACTATTCGTACAAGGGCTCTCTAACCACTCCACCCTGTACGGAGAACGTGAATTGGATCATCTTTAAAGAACCCATTGTACTCTCGCTGGAGGAGGTCGTGCGAATGCGTGACAACATGCCCCTACGCAACTTTCGAAATGAACAGGATATAAACGATCGAGTCGTTCATCTGTATCGAAATCCTCATGGTTTTCCAAGAAACTGATAATGCTTCGAAGTTGACCTTTTGTCGATACAAGGATTAATTTTTTATATTTACATGGACAGTATCGAACGTATGATCTGAATTCAGAGAAAATGCCTCAAGACTCAAACAATTATTGGGAACAGCTGGAACGCATGGAAAAGTTGATTCGCGCAGCGGAAGTCAAAGCCGGAGTCATTTTTTCTTTTCATAGTTTGATCCTTGGACTCTTTGTAGACCGAATGGATTATCTGCAGTCGATTTTTGCTCAAAGCACGGCTTTTTTTGTCCTGGCAGGCATCTGGATGATCTTTGTCGTGTTGTCGATATATTATTGTTTTAAATGTTTCAAGCCTCAGATTGAGACCAAATACGACACAAATGTTTTTTTCTTCCAGGACGCTGTAAGATCTTTCGAATCCGTTGAGGACTATTCCACGACCCTAATGGAAATCTGTGAAGACAATGATAAATTATGTGAGCAATTAAGTCATCAAATACACGTGGAGAGCAAGATCATCGACGAAAAATTCAAGGCAGTTCACAATTCGATTAAATATTTTGGGCTTAGCTTCGTTTTTATATTGATGTTGATTGGTCTTTGGATCATAAGATTGTGAACCGGATGTAGTTAGAATGATAGAATACGAAAAGCTCAAAAAAAGAATTCTGAATCTGCTCGACGAGCGGCTTCCAAGTGATTTAGCCTACCATGGGACACACCATACACTGGATGTGTTGGATGTATGCAATGCTTATATCGAACGTGGTAGCATTGAAGAAAAGGATGCCCTGCTCTTGAGAACAGGAGTGCTTTTTCACGATTTTGGATTCACACGTTCCTTTGATGATCACGAAAGAAACGGAACCATTCTGGCTGAAGAGGTGCTTCCGGACTTTGGATTCAGTCAGAAAGAGATCAAGACCGTAGAAGGCCTGATCATGGCTACAAAAATCCCTCAGAATCCCGAAACTGAACTCGAGAAAATCATTTGTGATGCGGATCTGGACTACCTGGGAAGGGATGACTACTACTCCATATCTAACACCCTGTTCAAGGAGTTGAAATCTTTAGGCAAGATTGAAACGGAGGCAGAGTGGAAAGCTTTACAAATTGGTTTTCTGGAGGCACATGAATACCATACGGAATTTGCCATTGCAAACAGGCAGCCTGAAAAGGAAAAGAGAATAGCTGAGCTCAAGGCGAAAAATGGCAGCTAACCCACCGAAGAAACTTATTTTGTTTTCCGGGATTGCAATGCTGATCATCGGGATCCTGCTGAGAAAGCTAAGTGAATATCCCAGTACAGGCTTACTGATGATACTAATTGGTGTTGGATTAAAAACGTATTACATCATAAAGGCCATACGAAGCGGTCTTTACCAACCAGGGAAGGAGTTATGGTTCTTGTTTATAGGGCTGACTTTATTTCTTGGCGGTCTCTATCTCAGGGGAAAGGAATTCGTTTTGGATCCAGCTTACCTCATTGTTCTGGGCCTGGGCCTGAAAGTGCTTTTCATCATTCGATTCATTCAAATCGTTCGACTCAATCGTCAAAATGGGACGGATTCGTAGGAATCATATCGATTCAGTTACTCCGCCTCAATCACTCCGCATCCGATTCTTGCCCCTGCCGCGCCTGAGGGCTGAGTCGAAAAATCATCGATTCCCGCATGGATGATGATTGCTTTACCGAGAATGTCCCTGGATGGGTCTTCGCATCCTATGCACCACAAATCAGTCGTTCTGGAAATACGTCCCTCTCCGTCTTTGTCAACCTCAATATTGCCAATGTCTCCTCTGTGAAAAGACTCACTGTTCCACTTGCCGTGGTTTTCCCCGGTTGGATTCCAGTGCCCGCCCGCAGAGCTGCCGTCCTGGGCTGAACAATCACCCTCAACATGAATATGAATGGCGTGATCACCCGGTGAAGCTCCCTGCACCAGGGCCTTCATAGTGACCGTACCATCGCGTTCAGCAAAGGATACTTTTCCGGTGACCTGGCTGCCACTTTTCGAAACGATGACAGCTTCGGCTTTAACAGTTTTCTCCATCAGTTGCTTTTGTTCGAAATCGGACAGAAGATAGAAAACACCCAGGGTAAGACTAATGGTTAAAATAGTTGTGATTTTCATGGTCTTAAGGATTTATCAAATAGTAGTCTTTCATAAAATCGAGCTTCAAATTGCTGAGTTTTTTGAAAAACGATTTGTTGTTGTACAACATCTGGTTTTCCCTGAAATGCAGGAATTGACCTTGCCCGTGTATGCTTAGGCCTTCAGTTTTATATATGTGCAGATGATAGTAGGGGATGATCCAGGTGAAATTGTCCAATCTGCGGGTGATGCGAACAAGAATGCCTTTGGGGCGTAGCTCAAGATTTGCATAATTCAGATCAGGACCGTTCATCAGGGTAAGCTCTAATTTAGGACTGGCTTCTTCGATTACCATTCGACCCGAGCCTACGCCTCCCATAATAAGCTTCTTCTTAAACGAGAAGGATTTGCCGACTAGGTCTTGCATAATCAACTCGTTCTCGTCATTCTTGTGTGTGGTGTTCAAAAGCATACTTTGGGGGACAGGAAAAATTATTTGTACAAAGATAATAAATGTTCAACAATAAATAGTAAAAGTTAAACAAAATGATTCTAGATTTGTTTACTCAACTTCGAAAGGATTTAAATAAGCCGTAAATTCGATTTTGGTTTTATGCATAATTCTTTAAGCGTTTGAACTTTTTAAACTTTTTTACATCAAATAATTTATGGTTCTTTTAAGGTCACGAATATTTTTCTCACTCGTTTTGAGCGGCATTGCAACCCTGGGTTTCGCCCAGGAATCTGTCGATGAAATGCTTAAAAAAGCAAATAATCCGTTGGCTGATATGACAGCCCTGAATTTTCACAATTATTATATTCCCAAGCTTTCGGATGCGCCTAGTGATGCCTATCTGAATAATGCCTGGATCCGTTTTGCACAGCCGGTGGCGAACGGAAAATTGCTCATGAGAATTTCAATGCCCATCAGCACCATTGCTGTTCCTGATCGATTTGGAGGTGTGAGCTCTACCAGCGGATTGGGAGATATAAATGCCTTTCTATCCTATAATTTTGTTTCTGAAAGCAATAAAACCATAGGAGTGGGTCCCCTTCTTGTGGCTCCAACCGCCTCTGAAACCGTGCTGGGGACCGGAAAATGGCAAGCCGGCCTGGCCTTTGTAGCGTTTCTAGCAAATTCTCCCACTTTTCAGTTTGGAAGTCTCATTACCTGGCAGGCTTCGTTTGCGGGAGACAGCGATCGAAACGATACCAATCTCGGAGCGTTTCAACCCTTTTATTTCTGGCAGCTCGGGAAAGGCACCTATATTCGTGGAGCTCCGATCTGGGTATTTGACTTCGAGAATGAAACCTTCCATGTTCCCATAGCGCTGGGTATAGGGAAAGTTGTCAAAGTAGACAGAACTGTCTTCAATTTGTTCATAGAACCTCAGTATTCGATTCTTACAAAAGGTACGCAACCTCAATTTCAGTTTTTTACCGGAATCAATCTACAGTTTCTCAAAAAGAATTGACATTTGTTAGCCTTTTCGGGAATTTGGCATTGTAAATTTGAGAACGAAAGAGCCAAAACCACTCATTATGAACAATAAGTCGAATAGTTTCCGCTTCGGTTTTCTGAATTTAACGTTGATTTTCCTTCTCATTTCATGTTTCGAAGCGCCAGCCTCAGGGCTTCACGTGAGATCTCAAGACAATATTCACAAGGATTCCTTGATAGACCCTGCGTTCAATCAAAAGCTGGAATACGCTCGTGATAACGGAGTTCCGCTCATGGACCTTCACGTGCACCTCAAAGGCGGTTTGACCACTGAAGAGGCTCTTGCCAATGCACGGCGCTATGGGTTCAAATATGGAATTGCCTACAATTGCGGACTCAAAATGGGTTTCGAATCAGAAGACTCCTTGAGGACTTTTGTCACGAACTACAAGAAACCTGCCGGGACCTATCTGGCCATGCAGGCCGAAGGAAGAGAGTGGCTCGAAATGTTCAGCAAGGAGACCGTTGACCTTTTTGACTACGTTTTTACCGATGCCATGACCTGGACGAATAACAATGGAAAAAGAATGCGTCTTTGGATTCCTGAAGAGACCGAAATAGGAGATCCTCAGGATTTTATGGAACAACTTGTGGGTAACATTGAGTCAATCATGGATCAGGAACCCATAGATATTTATGTGAACGCTACCTATTTGCCCGATGCCTTAATGGGTCGATATGACGAACTTTGGACGTTTGACAGGATGGATCGGGTTATCGATGCCCTGAAGCGAAACAACATAGCTATGGAAATCTCGGCGAGGTATAAGATACCCAGTGAGACATTCATTAAGAGAGCCAAGGCCTCAGGCGTGAAGTTCACATTTGGAACCAACAATACGGGAGCCCAGGATCTTGGGCGGTTGGAGTACTGTCTTGATATGGTCAGGAATTGTAATTTGACGAAAGGAAGATATTTGGGTTCCGGAAAATTCTGACTTCTAGCTGTAATCTATCAAGCTATTTTTTCAATAGAATTTCTGCAGATCCTCGACCAGGTCAGCCTCTGAGAGAAGCGCCATTTTCTTTAGGCGAATCTGCTCCAGATTCTTATTATAGCCATCGATGAGTTTAGGATCGGTTTCTTCTTTGCGCAATCCCAGAATACGATCCGTCTCCGCATCAAGTGACATCAGCAATTCCTGGTAATCTTCAGTGTAAATGGCGTAATTTCTTTCATCGTCAGATCTTCCCCCATTTTTACTGTAGTCATGATGCTCGCTTAGGTCGGGAAAAGGAATGATCTCCTGGGAATAAGCCAAATGACCTCCCGACAGAATCAATATCAGAATTAGAAAAGCTTTGTTCATTCTAGTTTGGTTTTGCAGTGCAAATTTACTCAAATTATCGACTTCATGCCCGACATACCATGCCTTAATATGCAGCACTAAAAAAAAGGACCGGCGTGAGCCGGTCCCTTTTTGAATGAAAACTTACTTAAATCTAAACATTAAATGGAATCAAATTTGAACGTGCAAGGTAATGGGCAGGGTATAGGAAACTCCCACCGGGATACCTCGTTGTTTTCCGGGTGTCATGGTCGGAAGCATGTTCACCACGCGAACTGCCTCTTTTTCGAGTCTTGCATGGGGACCTCTGGCTCGTGTATCCTGAATCTCACCATTCTTGTTGATCTTGAAAATGACATAGACTTTTTTCTTGCCAGGTGTCAATCCAAGGTCTTTTGACAAGTTGGTGTTGTAGTTTTTGGCCACGTGCTGTGTGATCTTTGCCTGCAGACACTTCTTCTTCTCTTCTTTCGTGCCCTTGCAGCCTGGAAAAACCGGAGGATCCTCTATAATGGCAAATGGGATGTCTTTTTCGACTTCCTCTTCTTCAACAACCTCTTCGATGTCGTCCATTTCAATGACTTCCACCAATTCAGTCTCGTCGGTCTCTGTTGTTTCTAGAATTGTCTCCTCGATATCCTTTTCGTTTGCAACCACTTCGATCACCTCGGGTGCCGGTGGTGGAGGTGGAGGTGGTTTGACCTCCAGGATTCTCTCTGTGATAGGGATGTCAATAATTTCTTCCTCCTGAATGTTCAGGGCGCTGAGTTCGTCAATGGAGCGATCAAATGTCCTCCATTCTATTGCTGTGTAAATAATGATGAGCGAAAGCATTAAGCCCAGCTGAAAGAAGATCTTGCTGTAGGCCGCGACGCTCGCTTTCTCTGACTTTTTGGCTAACATGACTGGATATTTAATTTTAAATAAAATTACGGCCATCAAGCAGCATATTTCATGACAATTGTCACTTATGCAATTTTTACGGACATTTTTTGAGAATTTAAAGTTCAATATCGATTTCGAATTGAGATATCCATTATTCTTTGAAAAATGAGGAGTTTCTCTGAGAATGTTGATTATTTTTTTTCGACCTGCTGTAACAATGTGAGCGTTTCAAGCGTCTATTACAATAGCCCGAAGGCTATTTAATCCATATTCCCACCAATTTATGTTCGACATTGACCGTTGGCAAGAGATTTTTGAGACCATTCACAAGAACAAGCTGAGGACTTTTTTAACCGGTCTGTCAGTCGCTTCGGGTATTTTTATTCTCGTGATCCTATTGGGTTTTGGAAGAGGCATGGAGAATGGAATCCGAAAGGAATTCGAGGCGGACGCAACCAACCGAATTTGGGTTTGGACCCAAAATACAACCAAGGAGTTCAAGGGCTTGAATCCAGGTCGCAGGATCCGGATGAAAAATGACAATTTTGACTACATCAGCCAGAACTTCAAAGATCAGATAGAATTTCGATCAGGAGTGTTTCGAGTATCCTGGGGAACGACCATCAACTACAAGAAGGAATCGGTCTCTTATGGTATCCAGGGTATTTATCCGAATTATCAACAGATAGAGAATCAGAGCATTGTGTCTGGTCGGTTTATAAATCAGACTGACCTGGATTCCAAAACCAAGGTCATTGTTATAAGCCAGAAAGTAGCGAATGAACTCCTCAAAGGAGTTGAAGATCCGCTCGAAGAATTTGTGCAGATCAATGGAATCAACTTCAAAATTATCGGGGTGTACAGTGATGCAGGAGGCGAGCGTGAAGAAGATCGGGTTTTCTTGCCCTTTACAACAGCCCAGGCTGTTTTCAACGGCCAGGATCGGATGAACAATTTGTCATTTACGATAAAACCCGAGAAGAATTTTGAGAAGTCGGTAGAGGTTTCAAATCAATTTGCGGCCCAAATTAAGGCTTACCTGCAGGAGTCTCATATGGTTTCTCCAGATGACAATAGCGCTATTAATGTTTACAACTCTCAAGATGAAGCCAAACGATTCTTTACCCTGACGGAGAACATCGCCTTCTTTTTCTGGTTTGTCGGTGTGTGTACGATAATAGCGGGAGTCGTTGGTGTAAGTAACATTATGCTGATCATCGTCAAGGAGAGAACCCGTGAGATCGGGATTAGAAAGGCCTTGGGTGCAAAACCCTGGTCAATCGTAGGAATGATCTTACAGGAATCCATCTTTGTAACGGCTGTATCCGGTTTTGCAGGGTTGATTCTGAGTATGGGGCTACTCGAAATCGTAGGGTCCCAATGTTGAAGTTGACTACGTCGTGAATCCTTCCGTAGATTTTTCAATTGCCATGACCATGGTGTTTGTGCTGATCTCGGCGGGTGCCATCGCCGGATTTTTCCCGCCTGGAGAGCCGCCAACATACAACCGATAGAGGCTCTAAAAGACGAATAAAAGAGAAGACATGTTTAACAGAGACAGATGGAATGAAATACTGGAGGTTTTGACCGCGAACTGGATCAGAACTCTCCTTACTGCTTTTGGAGTTTTCTGGGGGATTTTTATTCTCATTCTCCTGCTCGCAGCAGGCAAAGGTCTCGAAAACGGAATCAAAAGTGATTTTGGCGACATTGCGACCAATACCATGTTCATGTGGACGCAAACGGTTACCAAATCCTACCAGGGAATGGCAAAGGGCAGACAGTTCAGCTACCGTCTTCAGGATGTCGAGGACATCTGGAATAATGTAGACAACCTGAGGTTTGTTTCACCTAGAAACCAGATCGGCGGTTGGCGAGGAGCCGCCAATGTGATCCGAGGGATTGAAACGGGTGCTTTTGACGTCTACGGTGACTATCCGGAGATTATCAAACAGGAACCCATGGACATCGTTGAAGGGAGGTTCATCAATCACAGCGATATCGATCAGAAGAGAAAAGTGGCCATTATTGGTCAGGGAGTCAAATCGAGCTTATATGAACAGGGAGAGGATATTCTGGGAACCTATATCAAGATCAACGGAGTCAATTTTATGGTGATTGGGAGCTACAAGAAGAAGGCTTCCGGGGGTGACAGCGAAGAGCAGCAAAAGCAGATATACGTACCGTTCACATCATTTTCGCAGGCATTCAACCGAGGTGACAGGGTGGGCTGGATGGCGATAACGGCCAAAGACGGAACGCCAATTACTGAGATCAAAAGCCAGATCTTTGACATTGTAAAGAAAAACCATAAGATACATCCCGAAGACAATCGTGCGGTCGGGCACTTTGACCTGTATGAGCAGTACAACCGGGTGGAGAGCCTTTTCATGGCTCTAAAAGTGATCGCTTATTTTGTCGGCACCCTGGTTCTCCTGTCGGGTGTGATTGGGGTGAGCAATATCATGCTGATTGTTGTGAAAGAAAGAACCAAAGAGATTGGAATCCGACGTGCTGTGGGGGCCACTCCTGCCAAAATCAGGGCTCAGATTCTGACCGAATCCGTTTTCCTCACAATTATTGCTGGCATGGCCGGGATTGCCTTCGGAGCGTTTTTGATATACGGGTTGAATTATGCCCTGGACATGGCCGATCCGATAGACATGTTTGCCAATCCCAGCGTAAACCTGGGCGTGGTCACAACTGCATTGGTGATCCTTGTGGTATCGGGCTTGTTGGCGGGTATGATTCCGGCACAAACAGCGATCAAATTGAAACCCGTCGACGCCTTGAGAACCGAGTAAAACAAGCATATCAAATATTCAAAATAGAAAGAGCAGAAAACTAATTAAAGCGCGAAATCAATAAAAAATGAAAAAGTCAGTAACCATAATTACTTTATTATTCATCACGGTGACCTTTGCCGGTGCCATGTACTATCTGTATTCCAAGAACCAGGAGGATCCGGTGGTTTACAACACGGAAAAACCTTCCAAACAGTCAATTGTGAACAAGACTGTGGCAACAGGAAGCATCCTTCCTATGGAGGAGGTACTTATCAAACCTAATATATCAGGAGTGATTGATGAGATCTACGTAGAAGCCGGGGATCTTGTTCAGGCGAACGACCTGATTGCAAAGATTAAAGTGATTCCGAACCTGTCGAGTTTGAATCAGGCGAGAAACGCGATTGATCGGGCTAAGATCACCTTGAATGACGAGAAAAGAAAATACGACCGGCAGAAGAGCCTGTTTGATAAAGGAGTAATCTCAAAACAGGACCTGGAGCAGTTCGAAGTCACTTACCAACAAGCTGAGCAGGCCTATGATGCCGCGCGTCAGAACTATGATATAGTGAAGACTGGCTCAACCAAAGGATTGGGTAGTTCAGCCAACACGCTGATTCGCTCGACGGTTCCGGGCATGGTATTGGAGATGCCCGTTGAAGTCGGAAATCAGGTAATCGAAAGCAACAACTTTAACGAGGGTACGACAATTGCAGCCCTTGCCGATGTTAACAGGATGATTTTTGAAGGCAAGGTGGATGAGTCTGAAGTGGGAAAGATCAAAGAGGGCTACCCCCTGGAAATCACGGTTGGGGCCATAGAAAACGCCACTTTTGATGCAGTTCTTGATTACATCGCGCCGAAGGGCAAGCTTGAAAACGGAGCCATCCAGTTCGAGATAAAGGGTACTTTGCAGAAGCAGGACTCCACCTTTATTCGCGCGGGTTTGAGTGCCAATGCTTCGATCATCCTGGCCCGCGCCGACAGCGTTCTTTCAATAAAAGAAGCACTGGTTCAATTTGATGATGAGTCAAAATCACCCTATGTAGAGGTTAAAACGGGCGAGAAGGAGTTTGAGCGGAGAGAGATCACCCTGGGTATCAGCGATGGTATTCATGTTGAAGTCAAGGAAGGTCTCAAAGAGGATGACGAGATTAAGGTCTGGAACAAAATTGAAGGCTTGTAGTTGAAAAGCTTATAATTGAAGTGTCTAATCTTCAAAAGAGAAGAGGGAGTCATACTGTTGGTGTGACTCCCTCTTCCGTTTCGCTATTTTAATTCCAGTTTTCTTGTAGTGTCTTTAATCCTGTTTGGCTTTGGCCTACTGTCCGCTTAAAGCGGCATTGTATTCCCAGATTTCATCCCAACTGTTCGACATGGAATCTGCCATGCCTCGAATAAAGGGTTGCCAAGCGTCTTCCCCGTGTAGTTTGACGAAGGTGTCTTTGAAGGTGTTTGGTTCGTCGTATTCTGCATAGTTTTTCAGGAAACTTACAGTTGCCAAATGTCTTCCGATTCGGTATCCCTGACGGAACTGGTTGTCATAGACGCCCCAGGGGTTGTCACCATCCATGGCTTTGATGGTTTCACTGATTTGCCCCAGCAAATGATCGACGCTGTATCCGTGGCCTTCGGCTACTTCATGAAAACGAATGTGCAGGATAGGTGAGTTGGCCACATTTCCATCCATTCCATCTGTGTTGGACAATTCCATATCCTGTTTCCAGTATTCCCCATTGCTCAGTTTCTTGACATGAGGCATAACATTATCTCTCCAATCTTCATCGTGACCACCGTCTTTGGGTCTTGAATCGAGGTGGGCGAATTTCATGGGACCCATCTGCCATACCATCTTGCCCATATTCGGACCGGATACCACATTATACACCACAGCATGGTAAGGTCCTTCCTCGCCGTGATACTTCTTGTTGTGTTTACCCATGGCTTCTCCCAGTTCCTTTAATTTGGTATTGTCCGCGGTGATGTAAAAGCTTTCCCACATCGGGGTGAAAGAATCTTCTTGTGCTAGAAGCTCAGTGGTGCTGCCTATCGAAATGACCGTAACCAGCAAAAGTGTAAATAGTTGTTTCATAAAAAATAAAATTTGGTTAGTTGATGTCCCCGAGTCTTTCCAGTTGCCAGGTATAAGGTTTGATTCACGGCAAGTAAGAAACATCTCTTACGTAAGGGAGCCTTAAAGTAATATCAACAAGTCGGATTTTAAAATGGCTTAGGACGAATAGCCGCTCTGTTGTTTCGTAGAGGTGCTTTTATTTACCAAAGGAAATTTGAAATCAGGAAGGAAAAATCAGATTTCGAGTTTGGGGCAGTCTGAACAATTCGATTTGCCTTTTTTCTTGAAGCGTTTACAACATTTCGATTTCTTGGAACATGAATTGAAATCTATCATGTTGTAGTCAAAAACATAGTAATTGGAAGTTTGACTCATGGTTCAGACACTATATTTATTTAAACCAATTCTAAATAATAATCAAATGTATGAAATTATTTGAATTCGACATCGATGTTTTGAATAATTTCGGACCCCCTTTTTGATCGGAATTATTGGAATTGAGAAATGTGCCTGAATCATTGAAAATCACGGGCTGACCAGACCTTTATTGAGACTTTAATCAAAAGTGATATTTATCATTTTTTTTACAACAATTCACCGAAAACCCCTTATTTTTGTCACTCATTTCTCATATTTTGAACGAATTGTAAACATGGACAGGTTTTCCTTTTTGAATACGGTACATACAGGTTTTATAGAAGACTTATACCAGAAGTACCTGGAGAATCCCGATGAGATCGAACCGAGTTGGAGAAGTTTTTTTCAGGGATATGACCTGGCGAATTCAGATTTCAGCCTTGAGGGTGAGGAAGATATGGAAGTCGAGATCCCCCAGCAGGTTTACAAGGAATTCAAGGTCATTGAGCTCATCAATGGGTACAGAACCCGGGGTCATTTGTTTACGGAGACCAACCCGGTAAGAAACAGGCGGACCTATCGCCCTACGCTGGAACTGGAGAACTTTGGTCTTGGAACCGAGGATCTGGATCACGTGTTCAACGCAGGAAGTATTCTGGGATTGCCTCCAACCACCCTCAAGGTTATAGTAAAGCACCTGGAGCGAATCTATTGTGATTCTATAGGGATCGAGTACATGTATATTCGTAATCCTGAGGAGATCTCCTGGTGGCAAAAGAAGCTCAATGAGAATGACAATCATCCGAACTACACACCGGAAACGAAGAAATATGTCCTGGCAAAATTGAACCAGGCCGTTAGTTTTGAACAGTTCCTTCAAACGAAATACGTCGGGCAAAAACGATTTTCCCTGGAAGGTGGGGAAACCTTGATTCCGGCCCTTGGCGGACTTTTTAGAATTGCAGCGGAGGAATTTGACGTAGATGAGTTTGTTTTGGGGATGGCACATCGAGGTCGTCTCAACACTCTGGTCAATATTTTCAGAAAACCAATACGCGAGCTCTTCAATGAATTTGAAGGAAAGGATTACGATGACGAAGATTTTGACGGGGACGTCAAATATCATCTGGGCTCCACGATCTCGAAAACCCTGAAGAGCAACAAGCAGATCACCATGAACCTGGTGCCCAATCCATCTCATCTTGAAACAGTTGGGTCGGTGGCTGAAGGAATCGCACGCGCCAAGATTGATGACGACTACGACGGGAACTCTTCCAAGCTCTTGCCTGTCGTTGTGCACGGGGATGCTGCGGTTGCAGGCCAGGGGATTGTTTACGAGCTCATTCAAATGAGCAAACTCAAAGGTTACACCACGGGCGGAACGATTCACATTGTTGTGAACAACCAGATCGGGTTTACTACGAATTACCTGGATGCCAGGTCAAGCACCTACTGCACAGATGTGGCCAAGGTGACCTTGTCACCTGTGTTGCATGTCAATGCGGATGACGTTGAGGCGGTGACTCACGCGGTCTTGATGGCGCTCGATTTCAGGATGCATTTCAAGCGGGACGTTTTTATTGACCTTTTGGGATACCGTAAATACGGTCATAATGAAGGCGATGAACCCAGGTTTACCCAACCCATCCTTTACAAGGCGATATCCAAGCAGCCCAATCCGAGGGACATTTACAATAAAAAACTCATCGCAGAAGGAGTCATCGATGAAGACTATTTGCCGGGTCTGATCTCGGAGTACAAGAATCTTTTGGAAACCGAGTTTACCAAGGCCAAAGAAGATGACGCTTCGAGGGTGGTGCCGTTTATGGATAATGTCTGGAGCGGCTTCATGAGCCAGGACCGAGATGGGATGCTGCTGAGTGTGGGAACAAAATACCCGCAGAGCCACCTGGAGAATATTTCCAGAATAGTATCTACCGTTCCGGAAGGGGTCAAATTTTTGCGCAAAGCAGAGCGGATACTTCGGGACCGGGCAAAAATGGTGTTTGAGACCGACAAACTGGATTGGGGCATGGGTGAGACCCTTGCCTACGGAAGCCTTCTTGAAGAGGGGTATAACGTGAGGATTTCGGGTCAGGATGTGGAACGAGGCACTTTTTCGCATCGTCACGCCATTTTAAGAGATGAGATTTCTTCTGAGAGGTTCAATTTGCTGAACAGCAACCCCAAAAACAAAGGCGTGATGACGATTTTCAACTCACCCCTTTCAGAATATGGCGTATTGGGCTTTGATTATGGCTACGCAATGGCAGCTCCCAATTCACTCACTATTTGGGAAGCCCAGTTTGGAGATTTCAACAACGGCGCACAGATCATCTTTGACCAGTACATTTCGGCCGCAGAAGATAAGTGGAAGCAGCAGAACGGGATTGTGGTTCTATTGCCCCATGGCTATGAAGGGCAGGGTTCAGAGCATTCCTCTGCGCGGATCGAACGCTTTTTGCAGCTCTGTGGAGAAGACAACATGACTGTGGCCAATTGCACGACTCCTGCAAATTTCTTTCATTTGCTGAGACGCCAGATGAAGCGCAATTTCAGAAAGCCATTGATCGTCTTTACGCCCAAAAGTCTGTTGAGAAATCCAATGGCAGTGTCTTCCATGAAGGACCTGGTCAATGGAGAGTTCCAGGAGGTTATTGATGATGATGTGGATAGTGATAAAGTGACCAAACTCGTGTTCTGCTCGGGTAAGTTCTATTATGATCTGCTCGTGGAGCGCGATAAGCGAGAAAGTGAGAACATTGCACTGATTCGAGTTGAGCAGCTTTTCCCGCTGCATGAAGAGAAATTGGAACGGGTAATTTCCCGCTATAAGAATGCGGAACGATTTATATGGGCACAAGAAGAGCCCAGGAACATGGGAGCATGGAGTTACATGCTTCAGCGTTTTAATTTGAGAAAGCTCGAGGTCAGGTCCAGGAAATTTTATGCTGTTCCGGCTGCAGGATCTTCTGCGCGTTTCAGACTGAGACAAAAAAAGGTGATCGAAAGTGTTTTCAACGATGATTGATTCAGGAAATCTAAGCTGAATTCAGTAAGAAAGAGTTTTAAAAGAAAAACCAGAATTAGAAACAGAGATAAGAAATGGTATTAGAAATGAAAGTCCCTTCTCCGGGAGAATCGATAACCGAAGTTGAAATTGCAGCATGGCTGGTTGAAGACGGTGACTATGTCGAAAAGGATCAGGCAATCGCCGAAGTGGACTCTGACAAGGCAACCCTTGAGCTGCCTGCTGAAGAGAGCGGGGTGATCACCCTGAAAGCCGAGGAAGGAGACGCCGTAGAGGTAGGGGCCGTAGTATGCCTGATCGATATGGATGGGGCCAAGCCTGCTTCTACGGGAGCTGAAAAAAAGGCACCTAAAAAAGAAAAATCCGAATCAGACAAAAAGCCAGAGTCGGAAAAAATAGAAGAGAAAACATATGCCTCCGGGACTCCATCTCCTGCCGCGCGCAAGATTTTGGAAGAAAAGAATATAGATCCTACACAGGTGAAAGGCACCGGCAAAGACGGTAGGATCACCAAAGATGATGCTTTAAAGGCTACTCCGTCGATGGGAGAGGCATTGAATGATGAGGACAGGAAAAGTGAACGCAAGAAATTGTCTATGCTTCGTCGCAAAGTAGCACAGCGTTTGGTGTCTGTTAAGAATGAAACTGCTATGCTGACGACCTTCAACGAAGTCGACATGCAACCCATTTTTGATCTGAGAAAGGAATACAAGGAGACCTTCAAGGAAAAGCACGAGGTGAGCCTCGGATTCATGAGTTTTTTCACACTTGCTGTGGTTCGCGCCCTGAAGCTGTTTCCTGAGGTGAATTCAATGATTGATGGCGACTTTAAGATTTCCTACGACTTCGCCGACATTTCAATTGCTGTTTCCGGTCCTAAAGGACTCATGGTTCCCGTAATTCGGAATGCTGAAAAGTTGACTTTCAGTGGAGTGGAGAAGGAGGTCAAGCGTTTGGCGATTCGTGCCCGCGAAGGTGAGATTACCGTGGATGAGATGACCGGAGGTACATTCACTATAACCAATGGTGGTGTATTTGGCTCTATGCTCTCAACACCGATCATCAACCCGCCCCAAAGTGCCATTCTTGGCATGCACAACATAGTCGAACGACCCGTTGCAATTGACGGAAAAGTGGAGATTCGCCCGGTGATGTATGTGGCTCTTTCTTATGACCACAGAATCATCGACGGAAGAGAATCTGTCGGTTTCCTGGTGGCTATTAAAGAAGCCCTGGAGAACCCGGTTGAGCATCTCATGGACGAGAATCCAAAAGGGGCCCTTGAGCTTTGATTTGTGCTTTTTTGCTCATGTGGTTTAGTCTCAAATAAAGCAGAGCAAAAAGCAGTAAAACGAGGAAGGTCATATGTATCAACTCGTTTTTGATGTGAAAAGTACTTGCCCCCTGTACAGACAATTTTCTGAAGGCTTCAAAAAATGGTGTTGAAGGCAGAACTTTTGCAACATATTGCAAGGTTTTAGGCATAGACTCCAGGGCCAGGAGTAGCCCGAAATCAAGAATAGAGGATAGGTCGAAAAGGCCATAATCTCCGTCCAACCGATTGTGCTTTGAAAATAGGAAGCCAATAGAATGGTTGCCAGCAACACCCCTGTCAAATAGAGGAAAGTACTCAGGAAGTGAAGTGTAATCGCTCCTTCAAAATTCAAGTTGTAATAGGGAAAGATCAAGGTGTAAAAGACAAAGAAATAGGCAGCGTACAAGAGGAAATAATAGGAAGTCTTTGAGAAAATCAGGGTCAGTATAGTTTGGGGTCCCGCGGTTAGAAGCCCGGGATCGGGATGTTCCTTTAGAGAATGAATAACGCTTTGGCCGAAACCGATGATCAGAGTTTGTTGAATGATCAGGATGAGTAAAATGGGAAGAAGGTAATCGCCATAATTGTTCGTTGCATTGTAAACCGAAATGACATTGGGAATTATTGGAAGAGATTTTTGAAACGCGGTTTGCTCTGTTTGGCCTTTGGCCATGAAGTATTTTATTTTCACTCCAACGGACAGGCCCAATCCAATTTGCTGAATCGCTTTGTTGAGTTCATTCGAAGTCAGAAATTTTGTATTGTTCAGGTACAGTGGCAATTCATTGCTCTCCAACCTCAGCATATCTCTTTCGAAACCCTTGGGAATCATAAGGATTCCTTGTCCGTCAAGGTTGTAAAAAAGCTCTTTTGCCTCCCTCATGTTTGAAAGTTTGTGCTTCAACCAGATTTTTGGATGCGCATCTAACGTGGTGCTCAGTTTATGACTTGTGGATGAATGGTCCATATCCACAACGATCAATGGGATCTCCAGCACCTCTTTGTTCTTGTAAATGGATCCAACGAAGAAAGCGTAGAATAAAGGGGCTATCAGACAGGTAAGTAAAATACTCTTGTCCTCAACAACGAGAAGGGCCTCTTCCTTCAAATAGATCCACCAGGTCTTCATCTCGCTTCCATTTGAGTTTGTCTGCTCAGGCCAATAACAAATACCAGGTAACCCAGCAAGAGAAAGATCAATAGAATGCCGGCCTCATGGGCAGAGGCCTTCAAGGTTCCTTCCATTTCAACTGTCTTGGTAAACGCTTTGAGAAAGTGCGTGTAGGGAATCAGCTGCGCGTACCAGCTGTCAAAACCTGGCATCGCCAAAATGGGAAAAGTAAAGCCACTGAAGACAAAAGCAGGCGAGTTGTATACAAATGCGGTGTCCATGGCAATCGCCTCATTTTTGAATAACATCGAAATCATCAGGCCAAGCATGGCATTGGTCACGACAAAGAGCAATAAAAAAGGAACAAAAGACAGGATGCTTGTCGAGGTAGGTATTCCCATAACCGGATGAACCACAGCATAGATGAATAGGGCGATGCACATGCCAATAAGGGTATATGCAAATAGTTTGGACCCGACAATCAAATGAATGCGATGTTTCGAAAGTTCCAGAAGCTGTGAAAAACCACCATCTCTGAATTCGGAGTTCATACTTCGTGCGGCCAGAAAAAATACAATCATTTGCAATAATACTGAGGTGAGTCCTGGCAGCAGGTAATACAAATAATTATAATAGGGGTTGAACAGAGGTTTTGGTTGCACGCGCACGGGTAAAACCAAGCTTTCGGCTGCCTTTATGGGCATCCCTTCCAATACCAGATAGTTGAGCGAAATACCGGCAGACACCGTATTGATAAAGGTTGCTATATCCTTGTAAATAAGATTTCCATAGATGATATTAGAAGAGTTTGTATAGACTTTTATTTTCGACTGCCTTCCCTTAAAAACGGAATTGGTCAATCCTTGGGGAAGAACTAAAATGCCCTTGACGTCAGGATAGTCTAAAAAGACCTTTTCAGGTTGTGAAGTGCTTTTCTTGTATTCTTCTATTTTGATACTTGGTGAGGACGCCAGGGCATTGAGGATTTGATTCGAGAGTTCTCCCTGGTCAAGATTCACCACCATAATCGAAACCTTCTCAATGCTGCCCTTCACATAGATGCTTCCCAGGTAAAAGAAGACCAGGAGGGGTATTACCAGAATGATCACGAGGGCTGAACGCCTTGTGAGAATCCTCTGAAACTCCCTGGCAACAAGATTAAAAAAAGTCATCATAGAAATATGTTCACACTCATTCCAGGTCTTAAATCCTCAATTCTTTCTTTGGGATATATATGGACTTCAAAAGTTTTCATGTCCAGGCGCCCCTTGTCTGCTGTTGCGGTCCAGTCAGCGAAATCGGCCATCGGGGCTATGTATCGTATTTCAAACTCCATCTCACGGTTTTCGAAGGCGGGCAATTTGCCCGTCAGCGTTCCACCCTTTGTGAAATTTGACATGTGATCTTCTCTAATGTAAAGAACCGCGTGAATCTCTTCCAATTTTTGAATCGTGAAAACCGGGTACCCGGCAGGAACCACTTCGCTCTCTTCTGCCATCTTTCCTGACACCTCTCCGCTTACCGGCGCATGAATAAGCAATTCCCTGTAAAAGGCTTCTGCCTCCTTGACTTTTCCTTCTACTGCGTCCAATTGTCCCTGAGCTGCCATTTTATCTTCGGTCCGGGCACCTTTCACGGCCATTCGATACAAGGCTTCTGCCGCATTCATCTGATCTTTAGCTGCATCCCTCTTAAACGTTATTTCGTCCATTTGCTGACCGGAAACCAAGCTGTCACGGTATAACTCGTTTAGGCGGTCATAAGATTTTTGAGCAAATGCATATTGACTTTTGGCCATATCCCATTTGTTTTTAACCGCCAGGATCTCTTCATCTCTTGCTCCCTTGTCAGCTTTGTTTTTCACAGACTCAGCGGCAGAGTACATTCCTTTGGCTTGCTGGACTTTCGCATCAAGCACCTCACTTTCAATCGAAGCAAGAAGCTGTCCTTTGGCAACCTGATCTCCAAGTTTGACGTGAATGCTGTCAATTCTTCCCGGGATTTCTGATGACACCCGAATCTGGGTGGTTTCAAACAGACCGACATAAACGCCTTTGGTATCGTGATCGGGTTTAATGCTCAACAATATGAAAATACCGACAAGTATGATCACTACGGGGATTGCTAAAATCAAGATTTGTTTTCGATCTTTCATCTTTTCAGAATTAGTTGTTGATATGATTGATGTCCAGACTTCCTTTCGAGCTTAAAACATCGAGAGCCGACTGACGCTGTTTGGCGATGGATAGATAATAGGAAAGCGCCGCTTCCTGATAGTTGACTTCGGCAGCTAGTCGTTCGCTGATGTCAATAAGTCCCTGCTCATAACTTTTTATTGCCAGATTCAAGGCGTTTGAAGCGACTTCCTTTTCTTTTTGCTTGAGCATTAATTGTTTGGTTTTGACTGAAAAATCAATCTGTACTTTCTTTTCAAAAAGTTGAAGCTGTTCTTCAGCCTCTGTTTTTTTCGTTTCAGCCATGCTTTTCTGGATGCTGGTGATCCGTGTTTGATTGCTGTTCTTGAGCCCTTTAAAAAGGTCCCATTGAAAACCCACGCCCAGGAAATAAGCCGGGAACAAGGTGAAGTGATTCAGGTCTAGATCAATGGGTTGCTCTGAGATGGGGGTTTCAAAAGGGGTCTCTACCTTCGTGTCAAACAGGTTAAAGTAGGTTAGTGTAGCGAAGGCTTCCACTTTGGGCAGAAACGTGCTCTTGTTCATTTTGAGCTTGTAGTTGTAAGCATCAATGGATGCTCTCAGGGCCTTGAGCTCAGCACGATTCGTATAATCGGCCTCAACATTCTCAAGCACCCAGGGTTTCAATTGAAAATCATAGTTTCTGATACTTGACGGGGATACATCAGACATGATGGATAGCTTGAGATATAAAAGCTCCAAATTGCCTTCCACTTCCGTTTTTTTTGATTCCAACCTGAGCTCTGCTGCAGAGATTTTTTCACGATCATAAGGTGTAATTAAACCGTTGCGCACGGCAATTAAGACCTTTTCTTTTTCTTTTTGAAGCCTCAATTCACTGTTTTCCAGAACTTTTTTTGAGGCTTCGAGCAACTCGATCTTATCGAACGTGTCAATCATTTCCTTGATCAATTTCGACTTCTCTGTTTCCAGCATATAGTTCTTGGCCTTAATCTTCTCTGAGCTTGCCTTGGAGCCATAATTGACCTGCATGCCTCCGAACAGAAGCATTTTTGCCGTGAGATTGGTATTGAATACATGCCCTTTTGCATCAAACTCTGATTCTCCATCAAATATTTCAATGCCTGAGATAGGAAGGTCAAAAGTTGGAATGTCTACGTTGAAGTTCCCGGCACCATAGGCATAAAAACCATTCATTGTCAACGTTGGTATGTAATTCTGCTTGATACCACGGGTCTCAATACTGTCGATGCTAAGATCACTCCTCGCATTTTTTAGCGTATTGCTCTTTTGCAGGCTTCTTTCGATCAATTCCAAAGATTGACTGCTTAAATTCGTTTGACCAAAATGCATCAATGGCATAAAGAGAATGATAAGAGTGAGTCTTTTCATCTTGTGTTTGATTTTTTAAGTTGATCCGATGCTATGGTTTGAAAACCTGAATCTTCTCTGAATTAGTATTCTTTTTTTCATCTTGTTTAAAAGAAAATTGAAAAAGAGTAATAGCGAATAGCGCAAGAGACAGTCGGGAGATGGTTCGGTTCATAAATCTATTTCTTTTCTATTCATTAGGTCTTTATTTTTAAGATGTACATATTGCCAAATAGAAAGGAAAATAAAAATCAAGTCCGCCCGTATTACCGGGTCGCTTGGAGGTAACTGTCGAATCCAGATTTGAACCGCAATTTCCCAGATGACATAACCGATGAGCAGACCCAGGGTTGTTTTTTGTAAAAGTGTCAAAATCTTCTCAGGTTTTCAGCACTGTTAATTTACAAAAAAGGGACGATATTGCTCCAATCTGAAATCGAGAGTTGTGTAGCTGTTGTCTGCGGCCTTTTTTGCCTTGTATAAAGGATGCCCGCCAATGGCTCTGTTCGCCGCACTGGATGGAGAAACCAGTGACACGCAGCTGACCTTTCTGCCTGAAAGATCCAATTCATTGATTCTTGGACTTCGAGCATGCTTCAGCGTGATCTTCAAATCAATTTCTTTCGCGTGCTTTTTAAACAGGTATTCCGGACCGTTATTAGAATTCCCTCCCATAAAAAGGAGCGTTTCAATCTTGCTGTTCTTTTCCAGAATATTTTTGAGATTGCGTAACTCGATTTCTTTCATGCCCAGGTCTGAGGCTTCCATTCGCTCGCGTGTGCAATATGCGACCATATCGCAAATGCCGATTCGATTCCTAACTAACAGCTGCTTTCTCTGCTCTATTGCCTGGGTCGTATTTTCATAATCCAACTTGCTGTCAAAAATTCGTTCCAGGATTGGCCAGAGAAGGCCAAAACGACTTCCATAGCAGAAATCCACATCTTTATGATCGATTTCTCCCGTTGAAAAACGGGGTGGTGGAATCGTCCCCACGATCAGTTTTTCACAATGTACGGGGATAAAGGGTGGGTAGGGATGCTCATGAATAAAACTCATGCCTCCATCGAGCTTTGTGAGCCCTTTCCGAGCATCACATGAATGACGGTCGAAACAATGATCTTCAAATCCGTCTTTAGGGAAAGGTTTTTCAAATACAATGCGTCAAAACGAGCTCGCGTATGCATTTGCTCGAGATTGTTGGCATATCCGAATTTGATCTGCCCCAGAGAGGTGATTCCCGGCTTGACCTGGTTGAAATCTTCCAGTCCAGGATATCGTTGCGCCAATTGCTCCCTGAAATAGGCTCTTTCAGGTCGCGGCCCGACGATCGACATGGAACCCATAAGCACATTGAAGAATTGAGGTGTTTCATCCAGTTTGTAACGTCTCATGAAACGGCCCCATGCTGTGATTCTCGGGTCATTCGGGACGGCGAGAAGAGGAACCCTTCCTTCAGCCCCTGGTTCCATACTCCTGAATTTATACATTGTAAACGAAAGCCCATTTCTTCCGACCCTTTCTTGCTTGTATATGACGGGGCCGCGCGAGCTGGCAAAGGTCAAAACCGCGAGCAGGAGATAAAAAGGAAGAAAACTGATGACGAAGGTAAAGGCCAGGATAAGATCCAAAAGACGTTTGCTCATGAAGAACAAATGAATGCCTCTAAATCGCGGCACAGGTAGGTCAATCCAGCGGCTGATCCAGGGGATTGTAGTATTCGCGGTAATGACGTAGGCCTTGTTCATCTGTGTCTTATGCGTCGTTTATTTTGTCGTTCTATTGACCTTTTGAAACAATCATGGTGTATACTGTTTTGTACAGGATTCGAATGTCCAATAGGATCGACCTGTTCTTCAGGTAGTATAAATCGTACTCCAATTTCTTCGCACTGTCCTCTACATTCTCCCCATAGGGATATTTGACCTGAGCCCAACCGGTTATGCCCGGTTTGATCAAATGACGGGACTCAAATTGGGGAAGAAGGTCTTTCCATTGATCGATAAAAAATTTTCGTTCGGGTCTTGGCCCGATCAGATTCATCTCTCCTTTCAGAACGCTCCAGAACTGCGGTAATTCATCTATTCGGGACCTTCTGAGAAGTTTGCCCAGAGGGGTTACCCGCTCGTCGTCTTTTGCAGACATTCTCGCCCCATTCTTTTCAGCATTCTCAATCATCGATCTGAACTTGATCAATTCGAATTCTTTTCCGTTTTTACCTACCCTCTTTTGAACATAGAACAGCGGACCTTTATTGAAAAAGGGGTTCAGCAACATCAGCAAAGGGGCAACAATTGCGAACAAAAGCATCCCGAAAACAGAGGAAATCACGTTGAGCGACTGGTGCCAAAACTCGTAGGCATGGTTCCCCGTGATTCGTGCATCCGGTATCATCGAATAAAAACCTGTCTCTGAGAACCCAATGGGAAGCGCCTCTTTTATTTCCTCGTACATTTGCGGGTAGCTTTTCACTTTCACCCCCGAACTCATCAGGCGAATAAGCTCGCCGTTCATAGTGCGTGAAACTGTGGCTTTGTCGGTTTCAACAATGACCAAATAATTGATCACACCCTGTTCACATGCCCTTTTCAAGGTATTGAGAAGTTGGTCCTTTTTCAAATTTTCAGTCAATTGGTACGAGCGAAGCACCTTAAAACCGTGATCGTAATCTCTTCCTTCGATCGAGGTCTGAATCCTTTTCATCTCCTTGCTATCCATCTCTCCTGATCCGATGAGAATCACGTTTTGAGTGTAAATAAAGGTATGAATCCAAGTCGCAAAAACGATTCTCCAGATCGCCAGGGGAAAAACGGTAAGAAAGCCCAATAACAAAAAGTATTCTACGGATATTTGGGACTCGAGGATGATGGCTGTAAAAAGGGTGAGTCCCCAGGTTAAACCACTGATAAAGGTCATCAAAGGAAGAACCTTTCTGGTTTTGTTTACGTACTCAAGCTCATAAATATTGAAGACCAATCCCAGAGAGAAGAACAATACCAGCCCGAAGATCAATTCTCTTCCGATTCCACTAAAAAAGCCGATTCCATCTGAAACACCCGAACCCAAAATAAAGGTTGTATAAAAAGCTAAAAGAAGAATGAGCAAATCTACCAGGGCTAGAAGTAATTTTCGTTCGAAAACACGGTAATCCTTAAGGGCATCCTTTCGGCTCGCGTGAAATGAAACAATTTTCTCAGGCATTGGGCTCTACATCTGATCTTAAGTATGCCACAAATATAGTTTAATCAATCGACTTGACTGAGGTCATTTTGTACCAGGAATACGCGAATAGAAATCGCATGAAAGAAATTCCCGACTTGAGGGTGCCGTACCCAAGCACCTCCCTGTAAAAGCGATAGTTTTCGCGCATCAAACTCAACTTGTTCCGGCTGAGAGAGTTTTCAGTTCTCCTGTAGGCGGCTAATGGGGTTTGCAATCCCAGGGCCCGATCCGTTTTAGTCAAAATTTCCAGCCATAGTGCCCAGTCCTGTCGTTTTCTTCTTTCGGGCATATACAACTTCCCGAGCATTGCAGTGTCGTACATGGCGGTGAGACATCCTATATAGTTGTTTTTCATCATGGTCCGGTAGGTAACAGACCGTGGGCTCGAAACCCGATGTGTGAATGAGGATTCTTCATTCATCAGGTAGTAATCCGAATAGGAAAATGAGATATCATTTTCCAGCATCCACTGAATTTGTTTGGAGAGTTTATCCTTTAGCCACAGGTCATCGGCGTCGATAAAGGCAATGAACCTCCCCTGTGCCAAACGTATTCCTTCATTTCGGGCCTTGCCGACTCCTCCGTTTTTTTCAAGCCTGATGCACTTGATTCTCTGATCTTTAATGTCACCTAGTCTCTTCAAAGAATCGTCGGTTGAAGCATCATCCACGACTATGAGCTCAAGATTTTCATGGCTTTGATTCAGGACCGAATCCATGGCTTGAGTGACAAACATCTCTGCGTTGTACAGGGGCATTATGACGGATACCAAATCATTTGCCATGGTCGAGTGCTTTGAATTCCTTTATCCCTTTAAACATGAGCCCGATGCTTTTAGTCAGTGAAAAACCTATTTCTTTTCGCTTTTTGAGGGCAAAAAGAATACATATCCCATAGGCCTTCCATCCGAAAATACGGGAGAACATGCCTCCTTTGGCTTTCACCATTATAGCGTTTAAATAGAGTGTCCTGCCGGAAGATTCGTCCGGATGCATCACAATAGGAGTGGGTATGTATAGAATTTTGAACCCCTCTCTATGGGCATCACTTAAAAACACAGTCTCGCATCCCGTTGGAATTTGACTTCCCACTCCAAATCTTGCGTCAAACAAAAGAGGTTTTCCATCCAGGGCTTCTCGGCGTATAACGATTTCTACAGAGGAGACCCTCATCAGGGTTCGGAGGTTATGCAAGAACGGTGAATCCGAGTAATTTTTTCTTTTTTCCCCGTGTTCGTTGAGACACTGAAAGGTGATAATATCCGCCTCGGGGTTTTTATCAAAAGCGTCCGTTATGATTTCTGAAAACCCATCGAGTAATTCAACGTCATCATCCGTGATCAGGAGCAGATCGCCTACAGCATGTTGCAAAGCCCGGTTGCGACTTCTGGAGATGCCGGATTCCGGATAGTGAAAGATTCTCAGTTTGGGCGAAGGACTCTCGAAAGACGCCTCACTTTTGGATTGATTGATCAGAACCGCTGCACAATTCTCAGATACGACCTGACCCACCACCGGGGGCAATTGATCTTTGCTGCTCATGTTTTGTGCAGCTATCAAAACTTCAAGCTTCACCGATTTCCTTTGCATCCTTTGAAATGTTACGAGCGAATCGGCTAAGATCCACCAACAATTTATTTAATCCGAGAACCACCAGGGGCAAAAGAAGGACAATTCCGTTCATCCTGTGCCGATACGACCCGCTGATATTGGTCTCAAAGAGTGCCGAAACAAAAAGCAGCACGAAGGCAAAGACAAAGACTCTTCTGTAGGTCCCTTCCCGCAATAGATAAAGCAAAGGAATGAGGCACAAGATTAGAAATAAGGCGTCAATCAAAGGAATCGTCTTTTCCAACAGGGCTTCAGGTCCAATAATCAAAGGAAGCGGGGCCAGGGCATATTGAAAAAATAACAGAAAAGAACTTTGCAGCACATCGCTGATACTCTCCCAGGGCAGGTCGGTTCCGTAGGCTTCGGCTTCAAAGAGCTCAGCGTGAGATGCCCGATACCGGCCCAACCAGTTCGGGCTGAACTGCATGTTGTAGAATGAATCGGCAATCTTATTGATGAACCACAAACCCAAAACTGCCGGAATAACCGTCTTCAAGATCGCTCTTAGTTTGTTCTGTTTCCAGATATCTAGAAAATAAATGGTGAGTATGGCAATCACATAGCTTACACCTCCTATCGGTCGAATGAGAGTCAGGGCTAAAAGTGATGTGAAAAAAAGAATCATTTTTATTTTGTGAAACGCACCAATCGAGTACCGGATAAGAACCAAAAGATAGGTAGTCATGCCGAAGAAAAGAAACATGCTTCCTTCTCGCAAAAGACTCGGGATTACGATAAGTGCCGCTGGGTAGATCGCAGCGAGAAGAAGTAGCTGACCGTAAAAATCCTTGGGAAGCTGTCTCATGTGTTGAGCCGAATAAACTGCGATGGCCTTACCCACGAATACCATTCCGACCAGGTAAAAGAAAACGTGAAGTACGACCAAAACCACAGGGTAACCGAAGCTCAGTTGGATGGGAATGAAATTGAGCAGGGCGTAAATCTTTACTCCCGGTGACCAGGAATCATAATATTTCCAGAAATCCCGTACAATGTCGGCGTAGAAGGAGGAGTCAGGTGGCAGGGATTTGAAGTGTAGAAAGTGATTGAGCAGAAAGAAACCGAACATTAGGCCAAAACTCAGGGACAGGGCGACAAAGTCATTTTTTCGGACGTTCGAACGTTTTGATAGCAGAATTGTGAGCAGACCAAGACATATGAAAATATAGCCACACGTCAGTGCGACCGACCAGATGTCATATTCAAATATTTCTCTCACAATCATTAAAATAATAAAACAAAAGCATCAGGCTCGCCAAAGACAGGCCTTGTTCACGGAACAAAAAGCTTTCGGTCATCGATACCATAAAGAGTGCTAAACCAAAACTCAGGACTTCCGAGGACCGAATCCGAAAGGCCTTGTAGAGTCCAAATATACTGGTTAACAATAAAAGAACCCCAAACAAGATTCCATAGCGAAGGCCAAATTCTATAAAGTTATTGTGGGCGTTCATTGGCTTTTCCAGTGGAGGGTAGAAGAATTTGGCCTTTGGGTAGATGGCCTCCCTCGACGGTATCCCTCTGAAACTCGTTCCGGCAATGGGATGCTGATCCATTTCTATAAAAGAGGATTTCCACAAGGCTCTGCGTTCGGTGATTCGATTGGGAGTCTCTGCCGGTAAATCTTGCAAAGCTGTCTTAAGTTCATGAGTAACCCTATACCGAATCGAAGGTGAGGTCAGGGGCAGAGAGAATACAATTGCCAGGAGAAGGCCAGAAACGACGGATTTTTGTAATGATGACTTTGACGCTTTCTGTATCCAGTAAATCGCGAGAATTACCCCCAGGATGATCAACGCTATTTTTGAAGCGACCAGCCAAAGACTGACCAGGTAAAATCCAAAAAGGGTCAAACCACGACCGTTCAGCTTATCTTTTAAGGAAGGGGCGTCTGAACTGAAAAGGAGCATCACCAAACCTGTGAGCAGAAATAGGCTAAGATAGGTCGGGTGCAGGAAAAGGGTTTGAGTCAGGTTTTTGTAATGCCAAAGGTTCCACCACTGCTCCTGGTCAAAATAGGTTGTGAAACCCATTTTAACAACTGCAATGACTTTTGACGAGAGTAAAACGGCAATGATGGTGATCACTGCAAAATGAAACCCCTTTTTGAAAGATGCCTGACCCGGACGCGCAATAAGCAAAAAAAAGCCCTGGGCGGAAACGCTTAATCCGAGCATCAGTTCTTTCGAAAGTATCTCGTTGCTGAAAGAGCTAATTATCAGAAGGATAACTGAAAGACCTGCAAAGAATTTGAAATAAGAAATAGAAAAAGACCGAGTCCGATGCCTAGCAAAATACCAAAGCAACATCAGCCCCAGCAAGACCCTGTTGGGCAGGTTGGACAGGGGCAAGGCCAGTAAGCTCAATACCCACAGATATGTAGTCAGAGCCCCTCTTTTTTCCATAATCTGTTAAAAAATAATGCGGTCGATATCATCAGCAAGAACTCGTGGAGGTTTCTGACCACCAAAACCCCTGTAATTCCATAATTGGGGATGACCCACAGTAAAACAGCCAATGTTGTTATTCCTAAGACCAGTGTAATTCCGGCCATCGTCTTTTCTTTCTCGATGACATAAAGTCCCTGCCAGCCGTGAATATTGGTCATTCCTTTAAAGAAAGGAAGAAATGCCGTGTAAACCAAATAGGAACTCACTTCTTTGTAGTCCGGCCCGAAAAGCAGAAGTACTATTTGGTTCCTGAAAAGAAGAATGCCCAGGCCTAAAACCAGGAGGAACCCTCCCAGGTAGAACCTGAATTTTCTCCATTGATGCAAATAGTTATGTGGGTTGTTTTTCAGCGTAAAGGCCAGGTTGGGAAAAAGTGACTTTGACAGTGACTGTATGACCAGGTTGTGACTGATTACTACGATCTTCATGGCTGATACATAGATACCGAGTTCTTTCGGAGATAGATATTCCTTGACCAGCAAAAGATTCAAAGCTGCGAAGCCAATGACTGAGAATTCATTCAGGAAAACGTAAATAGAAGATTCAATGAGCTTGAAAACATCTTTTATTCTTAGGGCAATTGCCCTGAGTTTTTCCATTTTGACCAGAATCAGCCAGGACAAGAGATTTACAGTCAATTGAGAAGCGGCGTATCCAAAAACGACAAGGGGGTAGTCGTCCTGTTCTTTCACCATAAATAAGACCAGCGCCAATAGGATCAGCTTCGACGTGAAGTTGCCCCAGGCAATCCATTTGATTCTCTCAAGACCCTGATAGAACCACCAGGAAGAAAAGATTCTTGAAACGACGAAAAGGGAGCAGTACAAAAGGATTTCAAAAGTGAACAACTCACTGAGAAAAAGCATTCCTAAACCGAGGAATCCCGGCAGGAGAATAGAACTCAAGAGGAGCCTTGAATAAAACACATTCCAAAAAAGGCCATTTACTATTTGCCAGTCATTTCTATTTTGACTGAGCTTTCGAGACATGGTGAAATCATAGCCAAACAAAAGTATGGCCCCGAAAAACAAAGCAATTTCCAATGAAAACTCAGTGATTCCATAGCGTTCAATACCCACAGTTCTCGAAACATAGGGAACCAGTATGAGGGGCATGATGTAAGACAGGAGCTGCAGTGCTCCGTAGTGAAAAGTGTTCTTGAAAACAGTTGAGCTCACCAGTTGACTTCTATAGAAAAAGGTGCTGCGATCAGCTTTTGCGCGACTCCTCTACTTTTTGGAGAAAGTGATTGATCCTGACTATCTGTAACCAAACCAAAACCAGTGCAAACCCTGCGATAAATCCCAAAATTGCGTAGTTTCTGTACCATCCTTTGGCCTTCATTCCCACTGAATTAAAGCTGGATACGACATTGATGACTTCTCTTTCTTCGGTCAGACGATTGTTGACTTCGAAAAGATCCTCATTCAAGGCCAGATATTTGTCAAATACCATGACCTCCTTGTTACTGGCATTCAATTCAGCCAGATAAATGTTCGTTCCCGAATTCTCCTTTTGACTTTCGGCGATCATCACCTTTTTGTATATGCTCCTCAGGGAATCCAACTCCAGCAAGGAGCTTTCGAACGCCTTTTTTTTGCTGAGAAGATTCTCGTAAGCGTTGGATTTTACCTTGTCGTAGTATTTGTTGTTTATGATGGAGTTGATGATCGGGCCCTCGAGTTTTTCGAAAACAAAGCGATCTCTTGCTCTTACCGTTACAACGTGATATTTGAAAGACTCTTCGGGTTGAGCTGGCAAACTCCTCGTATCCGACAAGGTCAAAAGTCAGTGAGTCCAGATTTTGGACGAAATCCTTATAAGCGAGAAGAACCTGATTGTCATTTTCATAGGGGTCTACTTCGATCTTTTTCAAACTGCGCGCTTCATCTTCAGTGATCTTTAAGCTTTCAGTCAGTCGGCCGAAGTCCTCTTGCTCGATCAGACTTTGGTAAAAGTCAATATTCTTGTAAAGTTGAACCGAGGATCCAAAATTGGGTTGTAGAGTCATCGAGCTTTCAAACTCTTTATTTTTGATGCCATATTGGTAAATGCCACCAATCAATCCACCCAGTAACGCTGCTGCTGCCAAAGCTTTGAAATTCGCTCTTATCAAGAGCAAAAGAGAGATGAAAAGATCCCAGATTCCTTTCAGCAAATTAAAAAACCAGGTGAAAACAGAAGAAATCGCCCTGCCTAAGACATAAAACAAATGACCGAGATCAATTTCCTCATCAGAGTCAATTGCTTCTCGCTTTTTAGGTTTGGGATTCGGTTGGGACATGAGTCATTAAAAAAACACGGGGTAAATGTACTCATTTCTCAATTGATCACAAATCCTAAAAATTGATAACCAGAGAAGAGATGAACCTCGAATTTGTGACCTCGAGTTGTGCCGGTTCAACCCCGGCAATATCGAGGAACTGGTATTGCTCTTCGCTTGTTGACCTGTCATAGGAAAAATCCAGACCGAAATTCGGTGAGAACCGGATTCCAAGCCCAAAGGAATACCCGTTGAGGTCAAAGGCGGTCCCAGCGTCACGATAGGGGCTTTGCACATATCGATATCCTCCCCTGAAACTGAAGACGTTGTATCGCCATTCTGTTCCTACTTTAAAGGTGGAAGTGTTTCTCAAACCCGAGCTCAGGTCCTGATTCTCATCTATGAAGGCGCTGGAGGGCTGAAGAGTTGTGTTTGAGAAATTCTGGTAAGTGTAGTCAAAACTGATCAAACCATAAGAGCCAAATACATAGGCGAAACTTCCAATGAACTTGCTGGGTGTTTTGAGCTGGTAGTCGAAATAGTTAGGGTCGTAGCTTTCGACGTACACGTCATTTGTATTGGATAGGATTATGTCTAGGTATTCATCGTATCGTTCGGATAAATTGTACCAGATGGGTGATTGATAGGCAAGTCCCAGGCGCAAATTATCCGTAGGCAGTATGATAGCTCCCAAGCCAAAATTGAACCCATTGCCATAGGTTGACAAACTCTGGTTGTTGTAGGCATCTAGAAAGTCACCTTCTCCGTCGTTATTCAGCTCCTCATACACCGTGTTCTGGTAGAAGTTGATATTGTGAAAGGCCATCGAGGCACCCAGGTAGAATTTTTCTTTGTAAAGGGTACCGAAACTGAAAGTGAATCGGTCATTGATTCCTGAGGTATAGTTGACAAAGTACTGATCGTCAACGTTGTTGTAGAAGACATCATTATTCGGGTCGTCATCGAAGTTTAAAAACGGATCATCCACGAATTCAGGAACCCCGCTGTTGCCATTCACAATATAGTTGTTGTTGTAATCCTTGATGACTGAATAATTAAATCCCATGGAGAACCTGTAAACATCAGGATTCCCGAAAGTTTCCCATGAAGCCACGCCTCCTATCTGAGAAAATCTGAAGTAGTCATCCTGGTTATTTATCGTGTTGCCGTAAAAGGTAGAATTGATGTTACTGTCTCTGTAAGCGACGGAAGAAGAGAACTCACTGCGGTTGTAAACCGCTACCCCCGCCGGGTTTATTTCTACCGCTGTAAGATCATTTCCGAGAGCTCCAAAGGCCCCACTCATTCCCATGAAGCGGGCGGTTCCCAAATGGTCCTCGGTTGAAAAGAGAACGGCTTGATCTGAATAGCTCATGACCTGCGAAAATAAAGTGAGATTACAGGCCAAGAGCATGACTAATGGTAAGTATGATTTCATAGAATTTTTGGATTATCTGTTACGACCGGATGATCTACCCGATCCTCCGGATCTGGATGTACCCGATGAGCGAGAACCGCCGCCTGACGACCTGAACGAGCTGCCAGAGCTGCTCCTCGAGCTCGATCTCGAGTAAGACCCGGATCTGGATGAGCCGCTGGATCTGCCAGAGGAAGAACGCGCTGAGCTGCGTCCTGTGTTTCCGTAGGTTCCTCCATTGTAACCGCTGGAATTTCCTCTTGAAACCGCAGGATTGGTTCGAATGGTTCTTTGGTAATTCGGATTGCTCCTGGCTTTGCTGTAGGAGATTCGGCCATTATTGGTCGCAACATCTTTTACCCCGGTGCTCCTTTTGATAAAGGTTCTATTCGTGCCATAGGATGAGTTGTCGAGATCGATATAAGACATATTTCGCCTTCCTGAGCTCCTGCTCATACCGCCACGACTCATGCCGCCGCGACTCATACCGCCACGACTCATTCCTGAGGAGGATCTAGTGCCTCGATACGAACCTGATCGAGGTGCAGAGCGGTTATATGATCTTGAATTGTATCCTCTGTTCGTCGAACGGTTATATCTGCTGCCGCTTCTGTTCCCGGAAGATCTCTGGTAGGTCCTGCCCAAATTCTGTGCTGAACTCGGATATCTGCCCCGACTGTAATTGTTCGAAGCCAATCGACGATCGTAATTTGAAGACGAGCGGTTGTATCTCGAGCTTATAGTTCTTTCGTTGTACACACTGCGCGTATTGAGTCTGCTCGTATTGTGCGCATAGCGTTTCCCATAAGTGTAATTTCCATAGTAAGGTGGGTAGTAGCCCCAACCTGGACCCCAGCCCCAGCCCGGATAGCCCCAGCCCCAACCTGGATAGCCCCAGCCCCAGCCCGGATAGCCCCAGCCCCAACCTGGATAACCCCAGCCCCAGCCCGGATAACCCCAGCCCCAGCCAAGACCCCAGCCCCAGCCTCCGCCAAATCCAACGTTGAAATTGACTGAAACATTGCTGTCTGAATACCCCCAGGGAGGATTGCCACCTGCGTATTGCTCGTCTACATAAACCGTGTCGGTATCCTGGTAGCCCTGATAGGAATCCACGTCCGTGAATATTTCCTCATGCATTTCATTTTCTCCCGAAAAATAGTTCTGGTAATAGTCGCTTCTCGTATCTCTGACCATAACGACTTCTTCCTGAGGCTGACTCGGCGTCGTACCGTAGATTCCATCATCTGAATAATGGGTGTTCTTCGATGAGCTGCACGATGAAAATACGCCCAGAAGAAGGACTATAGAGAGTCCTGATAAAAGTAAATTTCCTGACTGAGTAATGTTTTTCATAGTGACTGATCTTTATGGTTAGAAGCCAAAAAAAAGTTAGATTTGCAACCTGATTTTGCCTTTCACTAAGGAATATTACAATATTTATGCCAAAAATAGTTTTTCATGGGTAGCAAATTGACGAAAAGAGCGGAAGATTATTCCAAATGGTACAACGAATTGGTGGTGAAAGCCGACCTGGCTGAAAACTCAGGCGTACGTGGAATGATGGTAATCAAACCCTATGGATACGCCATTTGGGAAAAAATGCAGGCAGAGCTCGATCGCATGTTCAAAGCGACGGGCCACGAGAATGCCTATTTTCCGCTACTCATACCCAAATCCTATTTCAGCAGGGAGGCCAGTCACGTTGACGGATTTGCCAAAGAATGTGCTGTCGTAACACATTATCGTCTCAAGAATGATGAAGATGGCAATGGCATTGTAGTAGATGAAAAAGCCAAACTCGAGGAAGAACTCATTATCAGACCGACATCAGAGACCATTATCTGGGATTCCTATAGAAAATGGATACAGTCGTACCGGGATTTGCCCCTTTTGATCAATCAATGGGCGAATGTGATGCGTTGGGAGATGAGAACCCGACTGTTCTTAAGAACGGCAGAGTTTTTATGGCAGGAAGGCCATACGGCCCACGCAACTCGTGAGGAGGCCCTTGAAGAAGCGGAGAAAATGCAGCGAGTTTACGCTGATTTTGCGGAAGAATTCATGGCGATGCCTGTCATAAAGGGAACCAAAACGGAGAGTGAACGATTTGCTGGGGCTTTAGAAACCTACACAATAGAGGCTATAATGCAGGACGGCAAAGCGCTTCAGGCTGGTACCTCCCACTTTTTAGGGCAAAATTTCGCCAAGGCGTTCGACGTTAAATTCACGACCAATGAAGGGAAGCAGGATTACGTTTGGGCCACATCCTGGGGGGTTTCAACCCGTTTGATGGGTGCCCTGGTAATGTCGCACAGTGATGATCAAGGTCTGGTTCTGCCACCAAGACTGGCTCCCATTCAGTTGGTAGTGGTTCCGATTTACAAATCCGAGGAGCAACTTCAGCAAATAAATGAAAGAGTTGAGGAGTTGATCAAGCCGCTCCGAGACATGGGTGTTACCGTGAAATACGACAACCGAACTACACACAAGCCGGGGTGGAAGTTTGCCGAATACGAATTGAAGGGAGTTCCGCTTCGCCTGGGAATGGGACCCAGGGATCTGGAAAACGGAACAGCTGAGCTCGCACGAAGGGATACACTGGAAAAACAGGTGATTGCACAGGATGACCTGGTGAAAACCGTGAGGCAATTGCTCGATGAGATTCAGGAGAATCTCTTCAGCAAGGCATTGTCATACAGGGACTCGATGATCACCAAGGCCGACACGTTTGAGGAGTTCGTGGAAGTCCTTGAGTCGAAGGGCGGTTTCGTTTCGGCGCACTGGGATGGCACCGATGAGACTGAGGAGGAGATCAAAACCAGGACCAAGGCAACGATCCGTTGCATACCCCTTGATGCGAAGGCAGAAGAGGGCAAATGCGTGTTGACAGGTAAGCCTTCTGCCAGGCGAGTGATCTTTGCCAAAGCCTACTAAAAAGTCAAAAAAAAAATAAAAGTGCTTGCAGAGTTTAATTTTTGTATTATTTTTGCACTCGCTTTGGTCAATTAAAGCAACCATGGCCCGTTCGTCTATCGGCTAGGACGCCAGGTTTTCATCCTGGTAAGAGGGGTTCGATTCCCCTACGGGCTACAAGTTTAAGAAACTAAGAAATTATATTATGGCAAATCACAAATCGGCCCTTAAGAGAATTAGAAGCAATGAGGCCAAGCATTTGAGGAACAAGTATCAGCACAAAACAACCCGAAACGCGATCAAGAAGCTGAAATCTCTTGAAGTTAAGAAGGAGGCTGAAGAAATGTTCCCAAGTGTAGTTTCTATGATCGACAAACTTGCCAAGAGAAATGTGATCCACAACAATAAGGCAGCGAATATGAAGTCGCAGCTTGCACAGCATGTGGCTGCATTGTAAAGAAAGACTTTATTAGATGAAAGAGCAATCCGTTTGGATTGCTTTTTTTTTGCCATAAATCCAGCTGTGCTCCGAATCCACCGGATTTACCACTCGTAGATGCGATCAGCGTCAAGGCGTATCATAATGAAAAGAAGCACGGTGAATCCCCAAAGAGATGAACCCCCATAGCTGAAAAAGGGCAGAGGGATCCCGATTGTAGGTAAAATCCCTATGACCATTCCGATATTGATCGTGAAATGGAAGAAAAAGATAGCCACAGTGGCATAGGCAAATACCTGGCTGAACACCGATTTCTGTCGATCGGCAATGTAGAGCAATCGTATCAGAAAGGCCACGAAAAGAAAAATGACGAAACTGCTGCCCAGGAAACCCCATTCTTCTCCCACGGTGCTGAAGATATAGTCCGTTTGCTGCTCCGGTACGAAGTCGCCCTGGGTTCTGTCACCCTGGAGAAAGCCTTTTCCGGCGAGCCCACCTGAACCAATGGTAATCACTGATTGAGCGGTATTGTATCCTATTCCCTGATCATCAACGTCTTTGCCCAGGAGAATATTGAAGCGATCCCGATGGCGCTGCTCAAATACATTGTTGAAGACATAGTCGACGCTGACGATAAAAAGGCCTGTGAAAAGATAGATCAATGCGAAACGTATCCAATTGTGCCTGAAATAGTTGCGACTTTTGTAAGAGAGATAGCCAAAGAGAAGCGAAATGGTCAGAGTGGCAATGCCAAGCGTGACGAGAACTCCAAAATAAAGGGTAATCACAAAGAGCAGAAGAGCCAAAAAACCAATGACCAGGTAGTACAACGGAAGCCCAAACCGGTAAAGCACCAGAATGAGTGAGAGGTAGACCAGCGCTGATCCGGGATCAGGTTGTAAGGTGATCAGAAAGGCCGGAAGAAAGATGATCGTGAAGGCCTTCAGTTGATTCGATAATTTCCTCAGATCCTGGTTGCGTTCGTTGAGATAGTTGGCCAGGGCGAGCGCCGTCGCAGCCTTTGCGAACTCCGAGGGTTGAATCCCAAACGAGCCGAAGCTGTACCAGGAAGTGGCTCCGTTGATGTTATTTCCGAAAATGAACAATCCGACCAGGGAAGCCAGAGAGACCAGATAGAAAATTCCTGAAAACTGCTCATAGAACTTCTTATCTATTGCGAGAATCACGATGATCAGGGCAAAACTCAAAAGGACCCAGATCATTTGCTTGCCGTACTTGGTCGTCATGTCAAAAACCTCGTATTCGGTGTCTGAATACGTCGCGGCATAAATGCTGAGCCATCCGAGAAAGACAAAGAGCAGATACATGCCGATCAGCAGCCAATCGACTCCTTTGAATATATTACTCTTCCTTTTGCGCAACGTATGTCTCTATTTCCAGTTGTTTTTCATATTCTTCCTCAAGGCTTCCGTCGAGCATCCGCTTTTCGAGCCAGTCCCTGGAAATCGATCCCTTGATGTATTTTTCAATCATCAGACTTGCAATGGGGGCCGCCCAACGGGATCCCCAGTATCCATTCTCAACAAATACAGCAATAGCAATCTTGGGATCGTCCTTGGGGGCAAAGGCTATGAAGATGGAATGGTCTGTAAACTGCACCTTCTCGCCGTTAATACGTGCAAAATTCTCGGCTGTACCCGTCTTTCCACAGATTTCGATATCTGAGATTTTGGAGCCCCGGGCCGTTCCTATTTCGAACACATCGAACATGCCATCAATTACGGGTTCAAAGTGTCGTGCGTTAATGCTGGTGTATTTCGGACTGGTGTAATCTTTATTCTGTATGGTGCTATCACCAACTTTCTTGATAATATGGGGCGTGTAATAGTATCCTCTGTTGGCAATGGCAGCCGTCATATTGGCCAGTTGTATGGGGGTGGTCAGCACTTCTCCCTGACCGATCGCATTTGAAATCGTTGTGATCGCTTTCCATTTGTGGTTGGGGTAGTATCGGTTGTAAAGACTGGAATCCGGTATCAGTCCCTTTTGACCTGATGGAAGGTCATAGCCCAGGTAGTTTCCGAGTCCGAAGCTTTTTACATGCTCGCTCCAAACGTCCATGCCCTTCACAGGATCGTCGTATTTCTCAATCGTTCTTTTGTACACGTTGGCAAAATAGGCGTTGCAGGATCGGTAAATTCCTGTGTTCATGCTAATCGGGGCCCCTACAATTCCGCAGTGGCATTTCATAAACCCGCCTCGACCATATTTGTAGCCGTGGTAGCAGTAAAAGGATGTTTGCGGGTCAATGACTTCTTCCTGAAGAGCCACTAGAGCATTTATGATCTTGAAGGGCGAGCCAGGCGGATACTGGGCCTGCAGCCCCCTGTCGAGCATGGGCTTGCTGATGGTGTCATTGAAGAGCATATAGGAGTTCCGCGATCGCTTTCTGCCGACCAGCATGTTCGGATCATAGCTCGGCATAGAGACCAGGGAAAGAATTTCGCCGGAAGATGGCTCCAAAGCGACGATACCCCCTCGTTTGTTCACCATGAGGCTCTCCGCATACATTTGCAGTTCCGCGTCCAGGGAGAGGGTGATGTCCTGGCCAGGAATGGGCAAAGTGTCATAAATACCGTCTTTGTATGGGCCGATTTCTTTGTTAAACCTGTTTTTCTGAATGAAATTCACGCCTTTTTTCCCTTTCAGGAGATGCTCATATTGCTTTTCGATCCCGTGATATCCAACAAGTTCACCCAATTGGTAATCCTTATTGTTCTTCAGCATGCGTTCATTGACCTCACTGATATAGCCCAATACATTGGCGCTCGTGCTATTTGGGTATTTCCTGAGAAATCGCTTTTGGATGTAAAAACCTTTGTAGCGATACATCTTTTCCTGGAGAAAGGCGAAATCCTCCTTGGAAACCTGGCCTAAAAAAATCGATGGAATCCGGGGCGAGTAGTTGTTGGTGCGTTCATATCGCTTGAGGAAGTCTTCTTTGGTGATCCTGAGCAAGGAACAGAATTCCAGAGTGTCAAGGGCTTCCACATCCTTCGGAATAATCATGATGTCATAGGATACCTCGTTCGCTACGAGCAGTTTGCCATTCCTGTCATAGATGAATCCCCGGTCCGGATAGGCGTATTTGATCGTTACCGCAGAATTGTTCAGCGGATTCTGCTGGTGGCGTTTATCGACGACTTGCAGGAAGAAGAGCCTTCCTACGAAGATGGCTCCAACGCTCAATATCAAAAAATATAACAAGGATTTTCTCGGCATCTTCTATCTCTTTCTCATTACAAAAGTAAAACTTATCAAGGTCAGAATTATTGTGAAAATACTGGTTAAAACCGTATTGAGCAAAATAGTTCCAAACTTACTCCATTTAAAGTACTCCATGCCAAATACCAGGAAATGGTGGACCGTAGTCAAAATAACAACATAGGCGAGGAGTTTAGCAAAAGGCAGCTTGAATATGTTCATAGTAGCGTAGTCGAGCTCACGTTTGCCCAACACACTTTGCAGCACCGGAATGCGAATAAAAGCAATGAACAGGGTGGCCGCAGCATTGATCCCGCCTGAATCGGCAAACATGTCAATGATCAAACCGAGTAGGAAACTCAATACCAGAATCGAGGCGTCGTCTTTTCTGACCGGATAGAGAAAAACGAACCAGATATAATACAAAGGGTTGATGTAGCCCAAAAAATTGATGTTGTTCAAAACAATAACCTGTAAAAGGATCAAACCGATGAAAAGGAGCGCTATGTTGATATTCTCTCTATTCATTTGTCGATTTTTCTTCTAGATTTCGGATCTCGAGTTTGTCAAAATTCTTTATGACCTGAACATATCCGATCGAGCTCATGTCATTGAAAAGCCCGATGTTGATGTATTCGTATCGATTGTTCTGGGTCTTGAAATCCCGAATGGTACCGATGGGAATTCCCTCCGGGAAAATCGTTGATTTCCCTCCGGTGACCACGGTATCGCCCACATAAATTGAGGCCTGCACCGGCAGATCTTGCAATTGAACCACATTGTAATCTTCATTGTTCCAGCTCAAGCTTCCGAAGTGGTCACTGTTCAGCAGCTTTGCATTGATTCTCGAGTTCACATTCAGAATGGAAAGCACCGTTGCGTAGTTGTTGCTCACACTTTTGGTGATTCCTACGATTCCCTTGCTGTTGATCACTCCGAGATCGGCCTCGACTCCGCTGTTGCTTCCCTTGTCGATGGTCAGGTAGTTGTTGTTTTTTCGGTAGTTGTTGTTGATCACCTTGGCTCCCGTATACCTGTATTTCTGCTTGTATTTGAGCGTGTCAATGACAAGAGCGTCTATGGATATGGAATCCGTGGCTTCGAGGGTGATCAGGTTCTTGAGATAGGCATTTTCTTCTGACAGTCGCTGATTCTCCTTCTTGAGCAGGAAGAACTCCTTGAAATTGTTCACCCGGTCGTAAATGCCACCACTGATAAAATTCGCAGAATTGACAAATTTACTCTTGTGGAAGGAGTGGCTTTGAATGGTGAAGAGAACAGCTAGAACTTCGAGCAACAAAAAGAGAATGAACAATTTATTCTTATAAAGAAATGAAATGATTTGTTGCATGGTATTTCCCTGGACTCTATTTCATTAAGACACTTTTGTATTTTTCGATATCTTTCAAAGCTGTTCCGGTTCCCCGAACCACCGCGCGAAGCGGATCTTCAGCCACATAGACGGGCAAGTCGGTTTTTCGGGAGAGTCTTCGGTCGAGGCCTCTCAGCATGGACCCTCCACCAGCCAGGTAGATTCCGGTGTTGTAGATATCCGCCGCCAGTTCCGGTGGGGTCTGCGAAAGCGTTTCCATCACAGCGTCCTCAATTCTGAGAATTGACTTCTCGAGGGCCTTGGCGATTTCCCGATAGGAAAGCTCAATCTGCTTGGGTTTTCCGCTCAGCAGGTCGCGACCCTGAATCGACATGTCGTCGGGTGGGGTGTCGAGCTCTTCTGTTGCCGCCCCGATCTGGATTTTTATCTTTTCAGCCGTTGTTTCTCCGATGTACAAGTTGTGTTGGGTCCGCATGTACATGGCGATGTCACTGGTAAAGACGTCACCGGCCACTTTTACAGACTTGTCGCAAACGATACCACTCAGGGCAATGACTGCGATCTCAGTCGTTCCTCCACCGATATCGATGATCATGTTTCCCTTGGGCTGCATAATGTCAATGCCTATACCAATGGCAGCTGCCATGGGTTCGTAAATCAGGTAGATGTCTTTGGCATTCATCTGCTCGGCAGAATCTCGCACAGCTCGCTTTTCAACCTCTGTAATCCCAGAAGGAATGCAAATCACCATGCGTAGAGAAGGTCTGAAGAAGCGTTTTTTGATCGTGGGGATGCTCCTGATGAATTCCCGGATCATCTGTTCGGAGGCCTCGAAATCGGCAATAACCCCGTCTTTGAGCGGTCGTATCGTCTTGATGTTCTCGTGGGTTTTGCCCTGCATCATGTTGGCCTTCTTTCCGATGGCTATGATCTTCTTGCTGCTGCGATCCATAGCCACGATGGAAGGACTGTCAATGACAACCTTTCCCTTGTGTATGATTAAAGTATTTGCAGTCCCCAAATCGATTGCAATATCTTCGGTCATAAAGTCAAAAAACCCCATAAAAGCTCCCTTGTTAGTTTGTATGCGATGCGAATTTCACAAATGTAATAAAATTAGCCAATTGAAAAAGCCGTGAAACAAATTTGTTTCCACGAGTTTTTAATGGTTTCCGCCCGTCGCGAGGGAGCGATTCGGAACGATCAAATCAATGCTTGAAATGGCGGGTTCCGGTGAAGACCATAGACATTCCATTTTCATTGCAGTAATCTATCGAAAGCTGGTCCTTGATCGAGCCTCCAGGCTGAATTACGGCCTTGATTCCTGCCTTGTCGGCAATCTCTACACAGTCTGGAAACGGAAAGAAGGCATCGCTGGCCAAAACCGCTCCGTTGAGATCAAATTCAAAATGCCCTGCTTTTTCAATCGCCTGATTGAGTGCGTCTACCCGTGAGGTCTGACCGGTTCCACTGGCACACAGTTGCTTGTCCTTGGCCAGTACGATCGTATTTGATTTGGTATGCTTGCAAATTTTCGATGCGAAGAGCAGGTCATCCACCTGGGTGGCTGATGGGTGCAAACTTGTGGCATGGGTCAAGTCTTCTTTTTTGTCTGTAACACTGTCTTTATCCTGGTAAAGAACACCGTTCAAAGCTGTTCTGAAATTCGAGTCTGGCAACGTGATGTCTTTCTGAACCAGGATGATTCTGTTTTTTTTGCCTTTCAAAATTTCAAGGGCATCTTCTTCATAGGAAGGCGCGATAACCACCTCGCAGAAGAGCTTGTGTATTTCTCGGGCCGTGGCTGCATCTATTGTTCCGTTGGCGATGAGTATGCCTCCAAAGGCCGATATGGGATCACCGGCAAGGGCATCCACATAGGCCTGATGCATGGTTTCTCGTTGAGCCAGGCCACAGGCGTTGTTGTGCTTCAGAATGGCAAATGTTGGTTTTTCACCTTTGAACTCATTCATCAGGTTAACAGCAGCGTCCACATCGAGAAGATTGTTGTAAGAGAGCTCTTTGCCGTGCAACTTGTCAAATAGCTCCTCCAGGTTTCCGTAGAAATAGCCTTTCTGATGCGGGTTCTCACCATATCTCAAGGTTTTGGACTCATCGAAGCTCTCTCTGAACTGCAGCTCCCCTGCATCCCGATTGAGGTACTTGAAAATCGCGGTATCGTAATGGCTCGAAACCGAAAAAGCCTTGGCGGCAAATCGTTTTCTGTCTTCCAGGCTCAATTCCCCGTCCTGTTGGCTGATCAAATCCAGAAATTCCGGATATTGATCCATGTGAGACACGCAAATCACGTCTTTAAAGTTCTTGGCAGCTGCGCGGATCAGGGAAATACCACCGATATCGATTTTCTCAATGATATCCTGCTCTGAGGCACCACTGGCAACTGTTTTTTCGAAAGGGTAGAGGTCAACAATCACAATGTCGATCTCCGGAATCTCGTAGGCTTCGAGCTGTTCCAGATCCCCCGAGTTCTCCCGTCGTCCTAATATGCCTCCAAAAACTTTCGGATGAAGGGTTTTGACACGCCCGCCCAAAATCGAGGGGTAAGAGGTGAGATCTTCAACAGGAACGACGTCCACGCCCAGGTCCCGTATGAATTTTTCGGTGCCCCCGGTTGAAAAAAGGGTGACTCCCAGGTTGTTAAGTTGTTGTACAATAGGTCCGAGTCCATCTTTGTGAAACACGGAAATCAAGGCTGATTTTACTCTTTTGATATCGCTCATGTTGATCTTGTGAAATGTAGGTCAAAAATAGGAAAACAAGTCATGTCTGACAACAGAAAACTGGATTAAGAAGGGCCGATCGGGCAAAGACTTAATTCCTACCTTTGGCTGAAAGGATCAGGAAATTCTTTCTGAATGAAAAACGAGATCAAACTGGGGCTTAGAAACAACTGGAAGCAGTTTGCCCTGCTCGTCATTGTCAACAGTTTTGTCGGCGGTATGGTTGGCCTGGAGCGGACTATTTTGCCTGAGCTGGCGGAGGTTCGCTTCGGACTCGAGGCCAAAACGGCGATCTTTTCTTTTATCATCATTTTCGGAGTCAGCAAGGCGGTCACCAATTATTTCATGGGTGCTTTCGCTGATCGCTACGGCAGAAGAAGACTTTTGATTGCAGGCTGGTTGATCGCTCTTCCCATACCGTTTGTTTTGATTTATGCACCCTCCTGGGGCTGGATTGTTTTTGCTAATCTCCTGCTCGGAATCAACCAGGGACTGACCTGGTCGAGCACCGTGGTAATGAAAATTGACCTGGTCGGACAGAAAGATCGTGGATTTGCCATGGGGCTCAATGAGTCGTCCGGGTATTTGGCAGTAGGAGCAACGGCCTTTCTCACGGGTTGGATCGCTTCAGAGTGGGGACTGATTCCCTATCCGTTCTACCTGGGGATCGTGCTTTCTATTTTGGGTTTGTTCTTCTCAATTTTCCTGATTCGGGACACTGTGCATCACGTGGCTGTTGAGTCGGCCGGCCATTCGGGCAAAAAACTCAAAAATGTCTTTTGGGAAACCACCTGGAGCGATCCCAATCTTGGGTCGATCACACAAGCAGGACTCGTGAACAATCTTAATGACGGTATGATCTGGGGCCTTTTGCCCCTGATTCTGGCGGACTTGGGTTTTTCCATCGCTGAGATCGGGCTGGTGGTAGCGGTCTATCCAGGCGTTTGGGGATTGGGTCAACTGTTAACCGGCAGACTGGCCGATCTTCTGCCCAAAAAAAACCTGCTCTTTTGGGGTATGTTTCTACAGGGCGTTGCTATATTCCTGATGATCCCGGCCACAGGATTCAACACCTACATCCTTCTTTGTTTCGGTTTGGGGCTGGGCACGGCACTGGTCTATCCTACTTTTCTCGCTGGGATAGCCGAGTATTCTGCTCCTGATCAACGAGCGAAAAGCATTGGCGTTTTTCGACTCTGGAGAGATCTGGGCTATGCAATCGGAGCACTGCTGACTGGCATTCTAGCCGATTTTTTCGGCTTTGGGGTTTCTCTGGGCGCAATTGCAGGTTTGACGATTATTTCGTCGCTGATCATCAAACTTCGGATGCAGACGACTCAAGAATCGAGTTGAGATCGAGTTTGGCCACCCCTTCGCAAAGATATTCCAGAAGTTTCTCATCTTCCTGAGAGAAAGGAGCGATGTCATGAGAGTCAATGTCAATCTGCCCAATATTGCGTCCGTTGACGAAAATTGGAACAACGATCTCTGATTTAACATCGATGCCACAGGAGATGTAGTTGTCTTGTTCACTGACGTCCTGCACGACAAAGTTTTCATTGCTCACGGCTACTTGTCCGCAGATTCCTTTTCCGAATGGGATGATTGTGTGTTGCGTGGGCTTTCCCGAAAACTCAGAGAGCTTGAGCTCCTCGCGGTTACCATTCACGAAATAGAACCCGACCCAATGAAAATGTGAGAAGCTCTCCTTGAGCAGATCACAAAGGCTCTTGAGCTTATTTTTAGCTGGTTCGGCGCTTTCCAGAATTTGATCGATTTTATTTCGGGTTTCCATTTTTTCCTCTACTTTCGTAATGATTTCGCTTGTCACTTTGAATAGACATCGGTCGTAAAAATATTCAATTCTTTGCACAAGAATAAAACCATAGTCGTTTTTTTAGCAAAATTCTTTGCCACCTATTTCATTCTTTTTGGAATCTATTCCTTTTATCTGAGCCAAACCCAGCAGAAGGGTGATGCCTTCCGATGCGCCCCGGTCACCCGAACCGTTGCGAGTCATGTGAACAAGGTGTCAAATATGTTGGGCTATGATACGGTCATTGAGCAGAGCCCCAATGAATTGTCAATTTTGGTTACCATCAACGACGCCTACACCTCCAGGATTATCGAGGGATGCAATTCGATCAGCGTCATTATACTGTTTCTGTCTTTTATTGTTGCTTTTTCGGGTGATCTCAAAGAGACTATACTCTTTGGTCTTTTCGGGGCACTGTTGATCTATGTTGTCAATATTTTGCGGATCATTGCCCTGACCATCCTCTACTATAGATTCCCGAAGTACCAGGATATTCTGCACGACTTGTTTTTTCCTGCAATCATATACGGATTGACCTTCATGCTCTGGGTCACCTGGGTGAAGTTTTTTTCACACCTGAACAAAAAAGCCGAAAATGGATAAAAAGTACCGCATAGCGATCATCCTTCTGCTTTTCCTGGCCCTTGTCATGGTAAGAGCCTTTGAATCCGTGCTTTTTTACGATCCGTTCATCCTGTATTTTCAAGATGATTTCCTGCACTCGCCGATACCCGTTTTCAGTGGTCGAAATCTTCTGCTGAGCATGTCGTTTCGCTATTTGCTCAATACGCTTATTTCGCTGCTGATCATTCACGTTGCCTTTCAAAACCGAAGTTTCACACTATTTTCGGTAAAATTCTACGTTTTGGCCTATGTGGTTCTTTCAGTGACATTTTTTATCATCTTGAAAGGGGAACTGGCCAACGGATACCTTTTTGCGTTTTACATTCGAAGATTTTTGATTCATCCACTGTTTGTCTTGCTTCTGCTGCCTGCTTTTTATTACAAACAGTTAACATCTAACCGAATTATTTAACAAGAATTTAAAATTGAACCATGGGTTTTGTATGTACATTTGAGTCATGATACAAATCCTCAATAAGGTTCTCGTCTTGATACTTGTGCTGGCCGTTCTTCTGAGTACGTTGTAGCACATTTTAACTTCACTCAGGTTCTTTTACGGACCGTCTTATCCACCTAATTTACTAAATTTGCGGGTCGGAAACCGGTATAACCATGGATCAGAAATTCGCAATTACAGGTATGTCTTGCAATGGTTGCAAGATGAATGTTGAGAAGGCATTGACGACTCTTCCTGAGGTACAGGAAGTGCATGCTGATCTGAACAAGGCTGAAGTGTCCCTGAGAGTGGGCGAGGAGCTCTCCATGGATAAGCTTCAGGAGCGATTGGAGGAGTCGGGCTTGCATTATACCCTGCATCCGGAGGGGTCGAAACCGGCAAACAATGGGGATGCTGCAAATCATCACAGTCCGAGACGGCCTCAAAGAAGCTTCGGGCATCAGAATGGAAAGTCGGTTTTTTACTGCCCGATGCAATGCGAAGGCGATAAAATCTATCCGAAACCGGGAGACTGTCCTGTATGCGGAATGGATTTGGTGAGCAGCGAACCTGACAATCAGCTTGAAAACGAGATTTACGCGGATTTGTTGAGGAAATTCAAATTGGCACTTTTCTTTACGGTTCCGATTTTTTTTATTGCAATGAGCGAGATGATACCGGGTAACCCCCTGTATGAATGGGCGTCGCCAAACACCTGGAACTGGGTGCAATTCGGTCTTTCTTTACCTGTAGTGTTCTATGCGGCCTGGATGTTTTTTGAACGTGCCTATCGATCGATCATCACGCGAAATCTCAATATGTTCACTCTGATAGGCATCGGTGCCGGTGCTGCTTTTCTGTTCAGCGTTCTGGCCTTGATCGCTCCCGATCTATTTCCCGAGGAATTTCTGTCGTCCAATGGAAGTGTCCACGTCTATTTTGAGGCCGTTACGGTGATCCTTACCCTGGTTCTCCTCGGTCAGGTATTGGAAGCCCGGGCTCACAGCCGAACGAAAAGCGCAATCAGAAGCCTGCTTGACCTTACCCCTGCAGAGGCCGTCAGAATCCAATCGGATGGCACGGAAGTGAAAATTGAAGTGTCCGCCATAAAAAAGGGAGACATGTTAAGGGTAAAACCGGGGAACAAGATTCCCGTTGATGGGCGAATTTCGAACGGTTTGAGCGATGTGGATGAATCCATGATCACCGGGGAGCCTATACCGGTTGACAAAGTGAAGGGTGACGCGGTTAAGGCGGGTACCCTCAATGGTACGGGGTCATTTGTCATGGAAGCTGAAAAAGTGGGTGACGAAACACTGTTGTCACAAATTGTTGAAATGGTCAATTCTGCCAGCCGTTCTCGATCACCGATGCAAAATCTCGCTGACCGGGTAGCGAGGTATTTCGTACCGATTGTGATCATCATCTCTATCGTCACTTTTGTTTTGTGGAAGGTGTTTGGCCCGGAACCTTCTTTGCTTTACGCGTTTGCCAATTCAATCGCGGTACTGATCATTGCCTGTCCGTGTGCCCTGGGCCTGGCAACACCCATGTCGGTTATGGTAGGGGTTGGAAAAGGAGCCCAAAACGGAATCCTTGTCAGGGATGCTGAGGCACTCGAAAAATTGAGCAAGATCAATGTGCTCATCACAGACAAAACAGGCACCTTGACAGAGGGACGACCAACTGTTGATCGTGTGAAAGTATTGACGGGTTTTGAGGAGGCAGAAGTTCTCCAGGCCCTATGCTCGTTAAATCAATTGAGTGAGCATCCTATAGCCCAGGCTATTGTGCGTTTTGGAATGTCAAAAGGGCTGAGCCTTAAGCCGGTTCAGAATTTCAAGACACAATTGGGTTTGGGTGTTTCAGGTGAAGTCGATTCACACAGAGTCCTTGTGGGCAATGAAAGCTTGATGCTCAGAGAGGGGATTGCCATGGATGACATACAGGCCGAACAGGTCCTGGAAGAACAGCGCAACGGGAAAACCATTTCTTATGTGGCCCTTGACGGGGAGTTGACAGCCTATTTAAGCATTGCCGACCCGATCAAGCCATCTACTCCAGGGGCACTCCAGGAGTTAAAGTCTTTAGGAATTCAATTAATCATAGCTTCCGGAGACAATCCTTACACAACTCAATCGGTGGCTGGAGAGCTTGGAATAGAAGATTTCAGAGCCCAATGCAGTCCGGAAGACAAACTGAAACTGATTGAGACACTTCAGGCAGAAGGTAAAACTGTAGGTATGGCTGGCGATGGCATCAATGATGCTCCGGCACTGGCCCAGGCGGATATTGGTATTGCCATGGGTACGGGATCTGATGTAGCTATCGAGACGGCCGGAATAACGTTGGTCAAAGGAGACCTTCAAGGCATTGTCAAAGCTGAGAATCTCAGCAGGGCCATGTTAAAAAATATCAGGGAAAACCTGTTTTTCGCTTTTGTCTACAATTCGGTTGGCGTTCCAGTGGCGGCCGGCATTCTTTTTCCTTTCTTCGGCATATTGCTGTCTCCCATGATAGCAGCGGCAGCGATGAGCTTCAGTTCCGTTTCTGTGATTTCCAATTCTCTGCGATTGAGAAAAGTCCGAATCTAAACGTGAAAGTACGTTGTTGATGACGAAAGTACGCAGTTTATGACGAAAGTACGCAGTTTATGACGAGTCTTAAAGGCCTTTACACCTTGTGATGAGAGGCTGCTTTAACAAAGGCCATAAATAGTGGATGCGGGTTGAGAACGGTGCTTTTGTATTCCGGGTGATATTGCACACCAATAAACCACGGGTGCTCATCGATCTCAACGATTTCCACAAGACCCGTTTTCGGGTTGAATCCGGTGGCTTTCAAACCTGCGTCGTCGAGTATCTTGAGATAGTCGTTGTTGAATTCGTAACGGTGCCGATGACGTTCGCTAATAATATCCTGTCCGTAGATTTCATAAGCTTTCGATCCTTTCTCCAGGCGACAATCCCAGGCTCCGAGTCTCATGGTGCCTCCTTTTTCAGTGACCATTTTCTGATCCTCCATGATGTCAATCACAGGGTGAGATGTGCCACGACTCATTTCGGTTGAATTGGCGTTTTCAAGTTGCAATACGTTACGGGCATATTCGATCACTGCCATCTGCATTCCGAGGCAGATACCCAGGAACGGGATGCCTTTTTCCCTGACATAGCGAACTGCAATAATTTTCCCCTCGATGCCACGATCTCCAAAACCGGGGGCTACCACGAGCCCTTGCAGACCCTTTAATTTCTCTTCAACATTCTTTCTGTTCAGATCTTCCGAATGAATTGGGTGTATTTTGACCCTCAGTTGATTGTGTGCCCCTGCATGTTCCAGGGCCTCCAGTATTGATTTATAGGCATCCTGTAGTTCGATGTATTTTCCAACGAGGCCAATCTCGACGGTTTCTTTGGGGTTTTTATAATTATTCAGAAACTCGTTCCACGCGGTAAGAATTGGTTTCTCCTCAGTTTCCAGGCCAAGTTTCTTCATCACCACATTGTGCAACCCTTCTTTCATCATCAGGTTCGGAACGTCATAGATGGTTTCAGCGTCGATCGACTCAATGATCGCCTCCTTGTCAACGTTGCAGAAAAGGGCAAGTTTTCGTTTGATGTCCTCACCGATGTGATGCTCCGTACGACAGACCAGAATATCCGGACTCACGCCGCTTTCCATCAATTCCTTGACTGAATGCTGGGTGGGTTTCGTCTTGAGTTCTTTGGCTGCAGCGAGGTAAGGGATGAGAGTCAGGTGAACGACGATGGCGTTTTCTCTACCCAGGTCCCACTTGAGCTGCCTGACGGCTTCGACATAAGGCAGCGATTCGATGTCTCCTACTGTTCCGCCAATTTCAGTGATCACGATATCATAGTCTCCCGTTTCCCCCAGAATCTGGATTCGCCTTTTGATCTCGTTGGTAATGTGCGGGATGATCTGGACTGTTTTTCCCAGGTAATCTCCGCGTCTTTCTTTATTGATGACGGTCTGGTAGATGCGCCCTGTAGTCACGTTATTGGCCTGAGAAGTAGGGATGTTCAGAAACCTTTCGTAGTGGCCGAGATCCAGGTCAGTCTCTGCTCCGTCATTTGTCACGAAACACTCTCCGTGCTCGTACGGATTCAAAGTCCCGGGATCCACATTGATATAAGGGTCGAGCTTTTGGATGGTGACCGAAAAACCACTGGATTGTAAAAGTTTGGCGAGTGAGGCAGCAATGATTCCCTTTCCGAGAGAAGAACTAACTCCTCCCGTAACGAAAATGTACTTTGTATTTGGCATCGTGATCAGGTTTGTGCAAAATTACAAAGTCTGTAGTCTCTCGCAAGAATTTTCATTTTTTAATTTGGAGCAAAAAAAAAGACCGCTGTCTTTTGACTGCGATCTTTCCTTATATCAGGATTGCCAACTGATCTTAGTTGATAATCTCGTCTTCAGCTTTAAATTCTTTTGAAAGCACCATCTCCTGGTTCTCAAACTTCATGTTCTTGATGATGTACTTGTCAGAAGTTGCGCAACTTGAACTTGCTCCCCCACAGGAGGCCATACTGGCTGATGCAATGACAATTACGAGTAAATAGACTATCTTTTTCATAGGTCGATAATTTTGATTAATAACATAGCAAGCAGGGAGAGTGTATACATAACGTAAGAAAAGGACGTTTAGTATGCCTCTTCTCCAAGTTGTTCTGGAATTCAGTAGAATAAAAAAGGTTATTAGGAGCTATAAAGCTCTAGGCCAGGTGATTAATAGTGTACTCAATCAGGCGATCTACGGCTTGATAAGGGTCTTTGCTGAAGGTCAGGTCAGCCCGGTTTGCGATAATGGCATTCATCGAAACCGCCTTGTGACCCAGAAGTTTGGATAGGCCGTAGATAGCGGATGTCTCCATTTCAAGGTTGCTTATTCTGAGGTCATTGAAACAAAAGCTTTCAATTTTTTGATTCATGTCTTCCCGGTCGAGCTCCAGTCTGAGCACGCGTCCCTGAGGTCCGTAGAAACCACCAGCAGTGGCCGTAATTCCTGTAAACACGTCTTCAGACAATAACTTTGCTTCAAGATCGCCATCATTCTTCACGATATAAGGTCTCGATCTGTTCTCGGGATAGTTCGTGTGTCGGATAAAGGCTTCTTCAAGGTCTTTTTCGAAAATGTTATCAGTCTTGTAAAAATGAAGAAGGCCCTCAAAACCCAGCCCATATTTTCCAAGAACCATAGAATTTACCGGGATATCGCTTTGAAGAGATCCAGATGTGCCAATTCTAACCAGGTTGAGACTTGTATGCT
>CAWJRB010000003.1:0-33020 GCA_963845155.1 uncultured Flavobacteriaceae bacterium
ACGATAGTGAATTTGCAATTGACGGAGTGGCAAGGCGGCAAAAGTTCTGTCAATGGCTTTGCAGCAGTTGCTTGCTGATGAGGTTTTTCCTCTTGTCTTTGGCCCATGGTCGCGAGGCGGAGATGCTACGGCAGTAGACCGCCAGCTCGGTTTGGCCTACGGTGCTGCATCAGCCAAAGCTTTCGAGCAAGAAAAGTTTAGGCACCATGGCGGCCTTCGTAGGATCACATAGTGAATTTGTATCGCTTATCGAAGTGCTTAACAAAGCACGGATGGTAAAAGCAGACAATGGATTTTTAAACGTAGCCCGGGCCTTGGGGAATTTACACAGGAGCTTAATTGTGCAATTATTATGGAAAATAGAGATTATTTAGATATAAAAGGTCGTGTATTGAATATACAGCGATACTGTGGCGAAGACAGACGGGTACACGAACAACGGTTTTTGTAAAAGGATGCTCCCTGCATTGCCAAATGGTGTAGCAACCCCGAAAGTATCAAGCCAAAACCTGAATTGGACTTCAACAGAAAAGCCTGTCCAAGGTGCAGCGGAATGTGGTATTTGCCTGAAGGAACCCTTTCCCTCAAGGAGCGTTTTTACGTACAGGATGGAGGACGATGACAAAGTACATGCTGACTGGGATTTCGCCAACTCTTGTAAGAAAAACTATTGCAGAGTATGTGTCCTACCGGGGCTATTGGATTATTTGGCAAAGAAATGACGGCAGGTGAAGTACTTGCCGAAGTGTTGAAAGATGAAAGTATGTACCGCAATACCGGTGGTGGCGCAAGCCGTCAGTGGTGGTGAGTGTTTGTTGCAGCCCGATTTTACAGGCAGCAATTTTGCGCGGAGCGCAGAAAACGGGCGTACATACGGCCATCGAAACGGCCGGTAACGTGCCCTGGGAGTATATGGAAAAGGTGTTTCAGCATGTCAGCCTAATGTTGCACGATAATAAGCAAATGGATTCTGAACGCCACAAAAAATGGATGGGAGTAGGCAACAAGCGAATTCTTGAAAACTTTAAGAAGGCTTATGAAACCTTTCCGAACATTGAATTTATAACCCGAACACCAACGATTCCGGGAATCAATGCCGATGAACAGATTCGTGCCCTTCTGGAGTTTATAAAACCGTTTAAAAATGTGATTGACTATGAATTGCTCCCTTATCACCGTTTTGGTCTGGGTAAATATCAGTATTTAGGCAAGGTATACGAATTGGATGATTACCAGTCGCCTTCGCCGGAGTTGCTGGCACATTTGCGGGGTATTATTGATGAGGCTTTTCAAAAACGGCGGGAAGTGTAATAGAAGGGATTCCACATTATAACTTACAATAGAAACAAATAAGGTATTCACTAAATAGAAATACATATATATCCACTTTCGCACATCAGTGAAATAGGAGAAATAATACTGTCTGAATCCTCTAACTCTCATGTTTTATTTGATTAAGAAATAAAACATGAGATATCCATGGATACGTCATTTTTTTTTCTAGTTCTCGGTTTAAAACATCCGTGATTTCAAGGATTTGAGGCTTGGAGTGAAAGATTCGCCTATCGGAAAAATACGGATTTTTAAGTATTGTAAGAGTCGTTTTTATTTCGTTACTTTATGTTACGAGGAATATGTTTTTTCGTACAATCAAACTGAATGTCTTTCTTTAAATTATCAACCATGAAAAAAATCGTTATTATTATTTCATTTCTCCTTTTGACACCCTTGACTTACGGGCAATCCAACCAGGAAGAAGTTGACCTGTTCCAGGCTGCTTTTGGTATGGATAAAAGAGATGTCGTCGCCGGTTTTGTACAAACTGAACCCGAAGAAAAGGAGGCCTTTTGGAAGCTTTATGATGAATATGAGGCCAAACGAAAAGAATTGGGTAAAGAAAGGATAGAATTACTGATGCAATATGCAGAGCAATACGACAGCATGAGTGGCGCTGATGCAGACGCCATGACAAGGAAAATCATTGCACTAAAGAAGAAAAACGATAAGCTTATTACCACCTATTACAACAAGATCAAAAAGGCTACCGACGGAATCGTCGCAACGCAATTCTTCCAGATAGAAGCTTTCATTCTTACTGAAATACGAGCAAAGATCCTCGAAACAATACCCTTTGTGGAGTGGGACTGACAGGATAAGCCGGGCTAACCGATTCACTCGGGTAGCTCTGGGTTACAATAAAGAGAAGGCTGTCTTAAAATGACAGCCTTTTTTGTTGCTCTGGAAGCATCAACAACCAACCAGATGCTTCGTTTTCCAGATCCTTTTTACATGATCCCCATTGGAGTCACTGATCCAGACATCACTTCCATAGATATTGTAGCGGCGATTGGCGAAATGGAGGGGTGTTTACGACTTCAGATGTCGTCTGAAAACGAGCCTGTTCTCCATACTTTTGGAAAACAAATAGTATTCACATGAACAAATTACTAAATGCGTTGAGCTTTACGACTCTATTGGTCTCCGGTGGTTCCGAGGATTCGCATGAAGATTCGATGAAGTTTTCTGAGATCAATAATGGAGGCTGGACTTCCTTGGATGGTTCATCGCAAATATATATTGATGCGAATAGGGAAAAGCTGGAATGGATCATCCATGATTGGGATGGTAACAGCTTTGCTTTTAAGGTGCTGGAGTGGGAAATGACTTCAAATACGTCTAAATGCATGGAAGGCGAGCTCAAATTTGAAGATATTTCTATCCCTGTCAAACTTATGCGATCAGGCGAAAACCTGAAAGTTCAGATGTTTGCGTCAAGCGAATCATCTGTACTCGAATTTGACAAATGGAAGCCTGCTATTCGCTAACCAGGTAATCAAAACTAATATCACTGGCCTTTTTTTAGTTAACTAATGAAGGGACCCTATTTTCATGAAGGGACCCTATTTTCATTGTGATGGACTTTCGATAAATAAAAGAGCATTCCCGGACAATGCATTGATGGTTTCATCCTTATTCGGGACGATACACAATTAATTTTCAATAATTTAGATCATGGCCTTTTTCAAATGCATGTGAAAGGGTTCAATTCTTAATCAACTAAAACCAATCCAAATGAAAAATCGAATTTTAATTCTATCCGTATTTATGGCAACTTTATTTGCTTGCAGCAGTGATTCAATGAATACAGAAGACAGTATATTGTCTAAGAAATCGAAGGAAAAAACAAAAAGCTTTAAAGTAGTCAATTTAGAAGGCAATTATGAATTTTCAGGTGATGCATCATGTCCTGTTATCTTGCTTGCTGAAGGCCAGGGAACTGTGCCACACCTCGGTCTAAGTGCGCTATCTGAAACATGGTGTTTTAATGGAGATCCGAATAACTTGGGTACAAGAACAATCACAATTACGGCAGCAAATGGAGATGAGTTATATGGCTACCACACCACAATTGATTTTGATGGTCAGAACGGCCGTTTTACAGAAACGTTAGTTATAGATGGCGGATCCGGTAGGTTTGAAAATGCCTGTGGAACGTTTATAGAAAACGTAGAGATTTCCAACCCAAACGGCCCAGGAACGTTTACTTTGAATATTGAAGAAGGAACATTAACCTTTACCGATGATTGCAAAGAAAGGGAGGCCAACTGATTTTTAAAGGTTTCTAAAAATACGAGTAAACCCTTCAGAAATGAAGGGGTTTTTCTTTTTTTCTAAATTAGAGCATCAACCACCTTACTGATGATTCACCTCAAGATCTATCGATCGAACATTCAAAGAAAATGATCAAAAATTCCATGAAAAGGATAGGGCAATTTGTATTCGTAGCTTTAAGCCTACTCGCCTTGACCAGTTTCATTTCGAACAAAAGCCAGCAAGAAGATGGTTTAATTGTGGGGACATGGATTCCGGAGGGGAGTCCGAATCATAGAATGGTTTTCTCCAAGAGCGGAGTTTTGACCGAATACAATGAAAATAATGTGGTCTACTCCTCATCAAACTTCAAAATAGCCACCACGTCTCCCCAGTGCGGATTCGAGGTTGAGGTGGGCCCTTTATTCTCTTACTTGATCGTGGAGAATGAAAACGAAATCATTTGCTATGAAATATTGACATTAAATGCTGAATATTTGGCTTTGCGGACATTTGGTCATGGTGGTCAGAATCGGTATTATCGTCAGAAGTAGAGGACATTCTTGAGATCACCCACTTATTTCTCGTTGTCTTGAGACAGACAGACCTGATGTAAAAAAAGAAATAGAATCAAAAATCTCATGATTTGGGGTTACAGGGTTACAAAAATTGAAACGAGGCAAATGCGATCTTAGCGTCATTGATGTATTTCGGGAGTTCGTCTTCGGGCGATGAGAAAATGATCATATAGAGTTTTCCATGGTGACTTTTCAAATGCATAAGATGGTACATGAGTTTTTCACTGCCAGTGTTTCTAAACTTGATAATTTCGATGAAATGATCATCTGATTCTTTGTACACGGTTTGACTTTCTTCATCAAATTTGTTTTCTCGTCTTGCAAACCTGGCAGATCGATTTCGAATAAATGCCTCGAGATTTTCATATTCTAGGGGCTCCTCACTTATATCGAATTTTATGAAAGACAGGGACCCCCTGTAGGATTGTGCAGATGACTTTTTCAAATCAATGACAATGTTCCCACTTGATTTGACATAATACTCCTGTTGAATCTCGCCTTTCGGTGCCATTTGAAAAACAACGGTCTCATCTTTGTTTATATCTTGATATTTCTTCCATCCATAGGGAATCGATATTGAAAAAACATCATTTGCATAAATCTTGGCCTTTTTAGTTTTCTGTGCGACAGATGGACGGGCTCCTAGCAGAAGAAATAGGATAGGCAGATATTTGATCATAGCAATCGTTTGTAGATTCGATTTTTACTCAGATATTCAGGCTTCTTGTTTGGCTTGACCCTGAACTTGGGGCGGAAACTAGGCTTTCCATTCTCTCTTGGCTTATAAGTCTCAAAATGCAAGTGTGGCCCTGTTGACCAGCCCGTGTTTCCGCTGAATCCGATGAGTTGACCGTCTTTTACTTTATCACCGATCGAAACTAAGGCCCCATTATGATAAAGATGTCCGTACATGGCGAATGATCCATCTTCGTGGTAGATTAATATGACATTAGCTTGTGAAGCACATTTTGGTTCTTTACAACCTGTTTTGCTCTTTTCTTTCAGACTGATTACAACGCCTCCTCTCGCTGCATGAATAGGTGTGCCTAGTGGCATTTTGAAATCATAGGCATTACGGTTATTGTGAGAGTAACCACCGTCGCTCCCCTGGGTCACCTCGTATTCTTCATTGATGGCAAAGGGTAATAGGTAGGGATAATCCTTGTTGTATTCCATTTGAGTTTTATCCCCAAAATCAAAGTAGACCTTGAGTTTTTTCTCGTCGGATGCTTCATAGTTCTCAATCCTAAGAACCTCCTGATTTTGAGTGTTTTCAGGAACGACAACAAATCTATCTTTGTTAACTAGTTTTTTACGAAGACCCTTGCCGCAATCGATAGTTAAGGTGAGTGGGCATGGATTGTTATTGTCTATGAAATACATTAGTGCATTCCCCTCTTCCTTTATGAAGACAGCACAATTATAATGATCCAGAGGATATTTCTTATCCACTTCCATTTTGACACCTTTTCTTTCGGATTGACTGAAAACAGTGAATGAAGCATTTAGGATAAGAATGAGCACAAAGAATTTCATTTCGGCCTAGTTTATTTTAACTACTCCTTTATCAATATCCAGCAGATACCTTTCGTCCCCTCTCTCCAAGAGGGTTTTTCCCTCTTCCCACCTTCGATCGTAAAAGACTTTCAAAACAGGCTCTCCGTTAAGGTCAAAAATACCCCATTTGCCTCCTTTGAACTCAGCACAACTTTCACAAGGATTACCTTCCCAGTCCCACTCACCTCCCAGATTGACCAGGGCAAGGTTATTAAAACCCAATATCAGGTCGAAAACAGCTTCCAAGATGATGTTACCTTCCATATCGGCAAGTCCGATTTTCTTGGATCTGTTGGCAAATCTGAAAGTTCCTTCAATATTCTCTTCGGGATCAATAGATCGCTGTACGCGAAATTTTGAATTAAGTTGTTTGTCAATAGCATAGACTCCTCTTTTCGATTTGAACCTAACCATTGCAAGGGTTTTAAAGTTTTCAGTGTAGCAGGAATCTAACAGATCGAAAGGGACTTTAACTTTTCCGCTGCTATCAATATAGCCGCATCGACCCATGGAATCAATCTTTTTATGCCAGACATCAGTATTCTGTGACACAGTGATTGATGTAACTAAAAACAGTAAAAGTGGAAATAGTGCAATTTTAATTCTGAGAACCATTAACGTGATATATCAGATTTCTTTTTCTACTAAAACAAATAAACAAATTTTATTGTTAAAATCAATATTGAACTTTATCACCAAAGAACCTTTTTGAATAATTTCTTGAGGTGTAATTGGAGTCGCGGGTTCGAGTCCTGTCCGGACCGCAACGAATCGCTAATGAAAAACTTCAGTTCTTGCTGAGGTTTTTTTGTTTCTACTTCGACCGATTCCTGGTAATTTCGATGTTTTCATTATTGATTCATGGACTTTTCAATAAGAGGACTCTAAAAGAGTCTCTTCGATTGAGTTTCTAGAATTTTTTTCACATGATGATGACCGAGTTTTTGATGACAAGAATCAACCTTCTTCTTGACCAGAATCAATGTATTTCAATCAGATATTCTTGAATTTTATCATAGGAATGACAGATTACACTATGAAATCATATAGAGACACATTTATAAAGCAAAAGGCTAAAGTCACATTTCTTTTTCTTTGCGTCCTATTTTTCGCTTCTCAAACGGTTGCCCAGGATTTGACGGAAAACAACCCAAACGCGGACTTCGGCCTGGTGTATTTCATGCGCGGTAAAGGACATGCCGGTTCGGCATATGCCTTCAGTGCTCTGATTGATGAGGTTCGCGTGTGCAAATTAAACAACCGCCGATATTCGGTACATCAAGTCCCCCCGGGAGAGCACCGGTTTAGCGCCCAGTTTGGTGGGAAAAAGGGCAAAGAAAAAGCTGAAATTCTAATTGTTGAAATAGAAGCCGGGAAAACTTACTATATGCAAATGTTTGTCCAAACCAGTTTTTGGTACAGTGATTTAGCCTTGCAAGAGGTCACCCGAAATACGGCTCTTAGCATTTTAAAAGATGATAAATTAAAACTGGATCCGTATTGCGGAGAGACTGAATTCGATTTTTGAGAATGGATTTAATGTTAAGAAATTTAATTGGAATGAAGACATGCTATAGTTTTAAAACTCAAACCAGATGTAAAAGGGTCTTGTTATTGATTGTTTCAATTCTAATTGCTCCCTTACTTGTGGCTCAAGAGTTGTCAGAAAATTACCCAAACGCTGATTATGGATTGGTTTATATTATGCGAGGCAAGGAGATGATGGGTTCGGCTGAAGGTTTTAAAACCTTTATCGACGATGTAGGTGTTTGCAGATTAAAAAACAGACACTATTCGGCTCATAAACTGTCTCCAGGAGAACACACGTTTAAAGCACAATTCGGAGGCAAAAAAGCGAAGAAAAAAGCTGAAATTGTTTTGATTGATATCGAGGCGGGAGGAACTTATTACATCAATCTTGTCGTACATACAAATTACTGGTGGTCCGATGTGACGCCGCGTGAGATTACTCGAAATTCAGCGCTTCGACTCTTTAGGGATGATGAAATAAAGCTGGACCCTGATTGTGGCGATTCACAACACCTCTTTTAAGGAATGCAATCAACTCCCGTTCGGTCCTATATCTTCAATACATAAATCAAAGAGCGAATATTTCTCCAATATTCATCTTTGGTGGGTGGAGAGTAGAACCCTCCTTCCCTTTCTCACCAGAAATCTACAACGACCACTATTCCTATTTGCCGATAATTAAGGGTCCGGCAGATGCGCTTTTCATGGTGTTCTGAAAGGCTGCTACTTCCTCTTTTTTGAATTGGTTCCAGGCTTGTTGAACTGCGACCCACTCTGTATGAAGTTCCTGATAGACTTCAACGTATTGATCGGCCGGTTTGAAGTCGGCAATGGCAACGGTCGATGCCAGGTAACTTAATTTTTCCATGAGCATCCCCGGCAGTCGAATTTGATCTTGCCCTTTGCCGGAATGCTTGAGTTGGATCATCTGATTCTCCAATGCCGTAGCCACGCTATCGAGTTTTTCAACCTGATCAGCTCTGTCGCCCGAAAGCATCGGGAGCATATCTCTCAGTTGCCGGCGTATTTTTTCTGCCTCATTGACCGTTTTGGAAATCGCCTCATAATCAACCCGGATTTTATCAAGAAGCTCCTTTTGAGCCTCAATATCGCTTGTACTTCCTTCCGTATTTGGGTCCTTCAGCAGCGTAAAACTTTGACTTTGCACCTCATCTCCTACGTTAAGACTCACCGTATATTTTCCCGGACTGGCCAGCAAAGACATGGGCGGTACGAGCGACTTTCGGGTTCTTTTGTCTGACAATTCAACCCAGTCGGCATACATGGGTTTGGTCCTCAAAACGAGGGCAGTGCTGGGATCTTCTTTAAAGTCCCACCATACGCGATTAATACCGGGTTTGCCTTTGTGTTTGAGGGTTCTGACCGTGTCACCGTTTTCCTTGGCGATCACCAGAGAAACACTGTCTTTGACTTCTCCTGACTGCCAGTAATGCAGCGATGTTCCTGCAGGCGGATCATCACCAAATGAGGCTTCTTTGAAGAACTGCATCACCATAGACACCGGTTGTAGTCGATACGCATCCTTGGGGTTGAACAAGTGCATGTCAGACTTTTTCACGGCAGCCGTGAATTGTTGAAGCGGCGTCAGATCGTCAAGAATCCAAATGCCACGACCATAGGTGCCGACGACCAAATCATTGAAATGTTCTGGAATGTCCATCCAATACATGGGGCTTGAAGGCAAGATTGGTCATCAGGGATTGCCAAGTGGCTCCCTTGTCCAGGGAGAAGTACAAGGCATTTTCGGTACCTAAATACAATAGATTGGAATTCACCGGATCTTCTTTGATCATCCGGCAATAGCTCAACGGACTTTGTTCAATCCCGGTCGTGATTTTCGTCCAGCTCTTGCCATAATTGGTGCTCTTGTAGACATAAGGGGCAAAGTCTCCCATCTCGTGTGCATCTACCGTCAGATACACCGTGCCTTCCTCATATTTGGAGGCCTCTATATTCCGCACAGCACCATAGGTAGGCATTCCGGGGATTTTAGCCGTGACATTGGTCCAATTGGCACCATTGTCCTGACTCATATGCACCAGGCCGTCATTGGTACCTGCCCAGAGTAGGCCTTGTTTCAAAGGAGATTCATCCAGTGCGTACACCACATTGGCGTATTCCACACCGATGTTGTCACCGGTTAACCCGCCTGAAAACTGTTGTTTGCTTGGGTCATTGAGGCTCAGATCAGGGCTGACGATGTCCCAGCTTTGGCCGCCATTCGTGGTGCGATGCACATATTGGCTGGCGACATAGACCGTGTTGTTGTCATGGGGTGAGATGAGTAACGGAAAAGTCCACTGGAATCGATACTTGACATCCACGGCGGGCATACCTGCTGTCAGCTCCGGCCATACCTCCACCTGTCTGAACTGGCCGGTTTCCTCATTGTATCGTGTAACTACTCCTCCTAATGCACCATATCCCGATGCACTGGACCAAACGATATTCGGATCAGAGGGATCAGCGGTGGCAAAACCGCTTTCTCCGCCTCCTACATCGTGCCACATTCCCGTAGGGATAAAACTACCAAAAAAGCTTTGCATACGGCTTCTGCTGGGGCCTTTCATCGAAGGGCCATCCTGCCGGTTGGTAAGCACATTGTAGGGTACTTCTGTATCGGTGGTCACATGGTAGAGTTGGGCCACCGGAAGTTGTACCCTGTACCAGGATTTTCCCCGGTTATGGCTGATGGAAAGTCCGCCATCGCCTACTACAATCTGCCGGTCGCCATTGGTGGGGTCTATCCACATTTCATGATGATCCCAGTTGGGGGCCGTTCCTTCTGCGGCGGCTGTAGCCGTTTTACCCCCATCAATACTCGTCGCATAAGCTGCGGTGAAGAAGTAGATTTCATTGGGGTTGTCCGTTGAGGCTGCACACCTCGTATAATACGCTCCTCGGCCCGTCAGGTCTCTATCTGAATTGATCAGCGCAAATGAATTTCCCCTGTTTTCTGAACGCCAAAGTTCTCCGGTATTCGTTGGTTCGCCGTCCAGCGGAATGCCATCTCCTGTTTCAATCAAAGCATACAGTCTGCCTTGCTGGGCAGGGGTCATCGCCAGGGCAATCTTGCCTACCTCTCCTTCGGGCAAACCGTGGCCTTCCAATTTTTTCCAGGTCTCACCTCCGTCTTGTGACCGGTAAATCCCACCACCTGGGCCACCACTTGTACGCGTCCAGGGACGAATTTCCAGCGACCACATTCCGGCAAAGAGTATCCGGGGATTAAAAGGATCCATGACCAGATCCGAAGCGCCTGTGTTTTTGTCGACGTGCAGGACCTGCTTCCAGGTTTTGCCGCCATCGGTGGTCTTGTAGATACCGCGCTCCTGTTGCGGTTTATAGGCATGCCCTAAGGCAGCTACATACGCTACGTCAGGATTAGTCGGATGAACAACAATTCTGCTGATCCTTCCCGTATTTTCGAGTCCGAGATGCGTCCAGGAGTCTCCCCCATCGGTCGAGCGCCAAACGCCATTGCCTATGGAAATATTGGATCGAATAAAAGCTTCTCCTGTTCCTGCGTAAACCACCTCCGGTTCACTGGGTGCCAGGGCAAGTGCCCCGACTGGAATGCACGCGTTGTTTATCAAAAACGGGTTTCCAGTTGATGCCGCCATCCACCGTTTTCCAAATACCTCCTGAGGCGGCTCCCACATAGTAGGTCAAGGGATCTCCGGCAATGCCGGTGACTGAAATGATCCGGTTGCCAACAGGACCAATATGTCGGAATTTCAATTGATCCAGCTGCTCCTTTGAAAGCTGCTGGGCCGAAGTATCAAAGGGTAGAAAAAGGATAAATGCCAGTAAAAGGAAGATAGAAGTTCGCATGATCTTAAGGGTTTGGTTTTTGATGCACCTAAAACTAGCAAAATCTAACATCAAAAGAAAATTTCACAGAGAGAACATCAATTGGGCCGTTAATTTTTGCATCCATTGGAAATATGGAAGTGATGTCTGAGTGATAGGGCATACTAAACTAGCTGCAACGCAGCAGAGTTATGGCAGGATAATGCATCGAAAGATAGGTGATGAGATAAGAAGTGAGGGCTGAGAGGTTCTCCTAGTCTGAAGTTAGTTAGTTGTTCAAACGAAAAAAATTTTCTAATTTGTACCTTACGAGTTGTATGCAAGACCCTTAACAATAATTAAAATTTTAGAAGAAACATGAAACAAATACAAATTGTCTTAATAGCTCTAGTTGGAGCAGTTACTTTGATCGCCTGTAAGAACGAACAGGGAACACAGAATTCAGAACCATCGAAAATAGTGAGATTTCAAGTACGAATGAATCCTATTGTTGGAAGAACAAGAAAATGGATTTCAAAAAACCTTGAGCTTACAGAACATAACATTTGATATAAAAGCCAGTGGAGAAGGATCTATTCAGCAGCTTTCAATTCAACCAAAAGGTTTGGAAATAGACAATCAAAACATTACTCTTGAAATCGATGGTACAAGTTATTGATGCTGAAATTGAAGATTTAAATTCAGATGGATCTCCTGAAATTTGATTTACACCGTTTCAGCGGGAAGTGGTAGCTATGGTAATGTCATTGGTTATTCCGTGAATAATGGAAAGTCAATGAGTCAAATTTACTTCCCTGACTTATTTGATAACAAAGAAGCTAGCAGTGGCTATATGGGGCACGATGAATTTGCTATTATGGAGACCACTTTAGTACGAAGATTTCCAGTTTACAATGAGGGTGATACAAATAACAATCCAACAGGAGGTATTCGACAAATAGAATATAAATTAAAAGATGGTGAAGCATCTAGAGTATTTGTAATAGATAAAATTAGTGAGTTTTGATAAATACTATTGCCAACAAGACAAACCAGTCTGACCCGTCTTGAATAAAGGCTACATGAATTGACACAAAACATTTGAAAATTTAACAACCAACTAAAACCACAATTATGACAACTGAACAAAACATTCAAATTATTGACTCTTTGTACAATGCTTTTTCAACCGGAGAAATGCCAACTGTTCTGGGATTGATGCATCCTAAAATTGAATGGAATGAAGCTGAAAGCAATTCGCTTGCTGATGGCAATCCCTACATGGGCCCAGATGCAGTTTTGGAAGGTGTATTTGCGCGTCTCGGAGCTATTCATGAGCACTTTGGATTGCAGGATGTCAAAGTCTACGGCATGAATGACAACCTGGTCTTAGCTACCCTGCGATATGATGGAAAAGTAAAAGCAACAGGAAAGTCCTACAATGCACAAGCCGCACATTTATGGACGCTTAACGACGAAGGAAAAATTATTGCCTTTCAACAATATGTGGATACTAAGAAGTTAGCGGACGCTGAAAATTAGTCTTAATTGTTCGACTGATAAGTGCTTTACAAGCAACGAAAGCACAACAAATTCTCCTCCCACACAGATGAATATTATCAAACCCCTTCCCAAATGGAGGGGTTTTTCATTTTTCTCATTGGGTAATGAAATGGTGATTCTCGGACAGTAAACTTCGTTCTTCATCCTATATCACTTTTTTAAAAAACAGAATTTCAATACATTAAAGAGGAATTCAATTTCTTTAATCATGTTGTTCTTTCCACTTTGAGAATAGATGAGTTGAGAAAACCTGAGCGATAAATCATCCGGGTTTTGGTTTTTCCCTAAATTAGAGCATCAACAACCAAACTCATGTTTCCTTTTTTCCGCAAGATCAGATACAAGCTAGCCAACGACAACCAGCCTGCCTCTCCGGCAGGCGGGTTCTTCAAGTATTCCCGCTATGCTATTGGGGAGATTGTGCTTTTTCTTATGGAATTTACCCCTTAGCACGATATTGGTGAATAAACGAGTCTTATTTATGAAAAAATACTATGTAGTGCTCAGTTTTTTGTTAACTCTGTCTTTACAGACAATGGCGTTTTCTGGTGGAAATGATTATTCAACCTATCATTCGGAGGTGTACCAGGCTGAAGAGCTTATTGTGCAAGAATCATTTGCCGAAGCCTTGAATATCTACCGTAGGCTTTTTGAGACTTACGACTTCGTTTTTGTTCGAGATTACAAGGTTGCTGACGCAAATTGCCTGGCACCTGGGTTTTGAAGATGAGGCTTATGAATACCTTCGTTTAGGAATTGCCGGGGGTTGGGAAATGAATTCCATTAAAAGTAATAAGTTCTTACAAGACCTGCGGAACCAATTGGAATGGTCTGTCATCAAAAGTCAATATGATTCTCTTCGAAACGTTTATAATCAAAACATTGATCAGGAGATAAGAGCTGAGGTGCGTGAAATGAGTCTAAAGGATCAGCGAAAAGGACTGGGGGCTGCATTTCGCATCGGATCAAACTCTAAGGATCGTTTTAGTGAAGAGAAATTCGCACCATTGAACGAAAAGCATGCATTAAGGTTACTGGAAATTATTGAGAATGATGGTTTCCCTGGGGAGAAACTAGTGGGTTATGAACCCTGGGGACAAGGTATTCTAAGCCGACACAATTCTATTTCCCAATCGTACTGTAAATCTGACACTTTGTATCAATATATGAAGCCAATCCTGCTCACGTCTATCAAAAAGGGCAATTTGTCACCGGCAAGTTATGCCTGGATAGATGATTGGTTTATTACGGTTGAAAGTGGATGGTCAACATCATCCTATGGATATGTCAATCAGATAAAGAAAGAAGAAGTCGATAAGTCAAATGACATGAGAGAGCAAATAGGCTTGAGAAAAGTTGAAACCAGGAATCTATTAATTGATATCCAAAGCCAGACCCAAATGGATTTCTATTTGCCATCACGACCGAAAAAGAATGGAAAAATATGGGTGCATTAATTTGCGGAAACCTCTATGTTGGTTTTGTGACTTCCATCTGTATCCATCAAGCCAGCTTAATCTCTGGCCTTATTTGTTGAGTTTTGTCATGTTTTAAGAATTGGGGACATCCTATCTTTATAGTTCACTCAAATTCCAACGCAATGAAAAAATTGATTATATCATTGTTCATGATATTCGGTATGATGTCATTTGCACAACAGAACTATACTTCCACTGAACATATGGTGGTGACACCAACCTTTGAGCAGGAATCACGTTTCGAAGATTGTTATTTCACGGTAAATGATTCAATAGTCCAACAAACAAATAAGACGGGAGATGTCATTTTACACACCTATAGAATCGGTGTTCCCGAAAAAGAGGGTGCGATAGAAACTACATTAACCATTCTTAAATATTCGAACAATTCGTTTGACATAGAATTAAACGAATATTACGTAGAAACGAAGAAAACAAGCAGGACCCTCTATTACATCGACGACCCGGCTCCGTCTAACTGAGGCCCCCAACTGAATTCAGTTTACTCACTCGCCGCTGGCGGCGCTTCTTTTTTGTTTTTTACATACTTTTCGAGCCACTGATCTTGTTCCCAAAGCACGTGCAAGATACTTTCCTTGGCCCTGTACCCATGACTTTCCTTGGGCAGTATGACCAGTCGTGCAGTAGCACCCAATCCTTTTAAGGCGTTAAAATACCGTTCACTTTGCATGGGGTAGGTTCCGGAGTTGTTGTCGGCCTCTCCATGAACGAGTAGAATCGGCTCATTCACTTTATCCGCATGCATGAAAGGCGACATCGTGTAATACACATCAGGTGCTTCCCAATAATTTCTTTCCTCACTTTGGAATCCGAAAGGGGTAAGGGTTCTGTTGTAGGCTCCACTGCGAGCGATCCCAGCCGCAAACAAGTCAGAATGCGCAAGGAGATTAGCCACCATGAAAGCCCCGTAACTGTGCCCTCCAACAGCGACTCTGTCTCTATCGACAAAGCCCATGGCATCCACGGCGTCGATGGCCGCTTTTGCATTGGCGACCAACTGGGGCCTGAAAGAATCATTGGGCTCTTCTTCGCCCTCACCGACAATAGGAAAGGAAGCATCATCCAATACGGCATAGCCCTGTGTGATCCAGTAGATCATTGACCCATACCATGGATAGGTGAACTCATTGGGATTCTTTGTGTTCTGCCCGGCACTTGACTTATCCTTAAACTCTTCCGGATAGGCCCAAATGAGAAGGGGTAATTTTTCTTTATTCTCCATGTCGTAGCCTACAGGCAAATACAAGGTGCCCGAAAGCTCCAGTCCGTCATCTCGTTTGTATTTGATCACTTCCTTGTATCCGCCGGTTATGCTTTTAAACGGATTCTCATTAAAGGTGAGCTGGGTGAGTTCCTGCTTTTTTAAATTCCTGAAAAAGTAATTGGGGTATTCTGTGGGTGATTCTATGCGAACCACGAGCTGTTTGGATTTTGGATCAAACTCCTGGAGGGTTTCAATTTTGCCTTCCATTTCAGAAACGTAAAGCCTCTTTTTATCGCCAGAATCCAGATGCATTTGGTCGAGAAACGGAAACTGGCCCTTGTCGGTAAACCCATCGCCAAGTAGATAAGCCTTTCCTTTGTCTAGGGCCAAAACCTCACTGCCCATCTTATTGCGTGTCATCACAAAATCCCCGGGGTCACTGTATTGGTCCTGATAATTTCTGTCGAACAGGATCTTTGGTTTTTTTGTGTTGTCAGAAGGATCTAATCACATAGGTTTTCATATTCCGGGTATTCCACCAATAATCATAGGCAATGGCGGTATTGTCATTTCCCCATCGAAAGGTGTAAAATCTGTTGATTGTCTTCAATATACTTTTGCCCTCTCCTTTGAAAGGGGCTTCGAGCTGGAAAATTTCGTCTCGGAAGTCCACTTCATTTTCCGGATCACCTTCGTCCAGGGCCACAGCATACGTAAGTGTCGCAGGTTTGTCATTCCTCCAGCTGAGTTGCCTTCTTCCTTCCCTGACGGCCATAAAGCCCTTTGGCAAGTCTTCAATGAGCGGCACTTCAGCAACAACCTGAACCAGGTCGCCGTTCATGGTGTAGATTTCGGTGGTTGACGGAAACCTCCTGTATGGAACCAGATAAGAAAAAGGTTTGCCAAGACGTGTGACCATTACATAGTTGCCATCTGGCGAGAAAGAGATGCCTGTGTGCATGTCGCTATCCATCCACCTGCTTTTACTGCCATCGAGATTTACTTTATAGATCTCAGACAGGGCAAGTTGCTCAAAATTATGCTCGTCGTTTTTGTTTTTCAGCAAGTCCTGATAGGTCCTGTTCTGAGCCTTCTTTCCGTCATTGACAGAAATAGTAGGACCTGCGGGGACAACAGATTTGGTGTCAATCAGTTCTTCTCTTTCGGATGAGATCATTTTTACGAGCAATGCGTTTCCGTCTTCAAACCAATTGATAACATCCCCCATATTTGCATTGACATTGGCGTCTGTTAGTTTTTTCACAGAGGCTGTTTCCAAATCAAGGACCCAAATTTCGACGCCTTCAGCGACGGTGTTTGTCATGGCAATCTTGGTTTGATTCGGTGACCAGGTAAAATTTGCAAGTCTTGGGTTTTCGGGGAGACCAGTCACCTTCATTTGCTCGCTTCCTTTTTCAGCAAGATTCTTTACCTGAACATTGTTGTAATAGGTAGTTCTACTGCCAATGTTGGTCTTTGGATCAATTCTGAGTCCGGCAAGCCTCAATTCATCCTTGGAAAGATCTTCGATAGACTTGTACTGATTTCTGTACAACAATACCATGAAATCTCTGTCGTCATTGAGCAGCACCCACGGCGCCCTTTGAATATCGACTAACTCAAGTATTTCTTTTGGGGGCTTCTGATATTCGAGGTTTTCCTGGGAAAAAGCAAGAGTGCTTGCCAATAAAAGAGCAAATAGTATAATTTTTTTCATGTTGCGTGGCTTCAGTTTTGTTTTGAATTGGGAATCCAAAAATACTGATAATTTATAAGTTTGGATTTTTTGCAACTTGAAGCATCAACAACCAAAATGACTTTGCTCAATTGGCATCAATCACACTGCCTGAACCTGTTATACTGGTATTGATCGTGGGGTTCCCTTTGTAATACACGTCACCACTCCCCTCGATGGTAATATCGAGGTTATCCGAACAATTGGTTTGAACAAACCCTGTGCCCAGGATATCGATCGAACAATCCTCGACAAAAAAGTCAAAAGCCGAAATGTTACCAGTGCCTTCACTTACGACATTCAAACTCGCTGCTGACCCTTCAATGGTAATATTTCCCGTTCCGAAATTGTCAATTGAAAAAGCTCCGTTTTCATTTACATTGGAAATTTCCATATCACCAACGCCTGAATTCATGATTCCGTTAAGGGCTTCCGCACTGATTTTAGCCTGAAGTGTAATTCCGCTGTAATTATAATCATCATCTAGATAAAGCTGTAGTTCATCACTGATGACTCTGGTCTTTACCTTATTCATGATGTTGTCATCCGCAGTGATTTCTACAGACTGTGGACTGCCCTGAGTGATTACTACCTCAAAGACGCCTTCACTGCTAACCTTTGAAAAAGCATCAACATCTCTTGACTCTGTTATCAGGTTGCCTGACCCATTAATCTCATCATCAGAAGTGCACGACATGAAAAGGGTGATAAGTATAAGTATTGCAATAGATTGTTTCATTTGTTCTGACCTTGGTTTATATTCTTGAATTATATCCGTATTCTTTTTCCGTTCTAAGGAACTACTATTTATAAGACTTGAAATACTCAAAAATGTTACGACGTAAGGCCTGTAAAAAGCCAGAACTCTATTGAGTCATGTCTTTTTCTCGTTTTTCGTACCTTGAAGCATCAACATCCAAACCGAATCCACCTTCTGATGGAATAAGAGTGGCTATGATAGAACATAATGGAGTTCCAATCGAGTTAATTGAATTTGAAAACAAGAAAAAGACCAGGGACTAACATGCGGTATATCATACCCAAAACATTATCGTTAATTTCAGACGAAATTTTATCCGGAACAATTTTAGTACGTGACTTTATGGAAGCAATAAAAAGGACTGTTTTACAAAAACAAATACTTCTCTTATGCGTACTGCTGCAAACAATTATTGTATTTGGACAAGGTAATGTTAAATCTGAAGCGGGTTCAAAAAACGGCAGTCCGATAGATAATTTACCACCCTATATAAAACTTGTAAGCGGTTTTGGAGAACGTCCTGATTGGTCTCATGATGGCCGATTCATTCTTTTTTTGGATAAACCAATGGGTGAAGTATATGAATTGGAATTAGCAACCGGAATAATACGTCCAAAAACCAGACATTTTAATCATTACGGTTTTACAAGGGCCATGTATTTATCAAATGGCGACATTCTTCTTTCCGGTCCAAATGCGCTTTTTGATCCTACTGACAATGAGGAAAGAGATAAAGCACGTGACCTTACCTGGTTGTACGTCATGGATAAAAGTGGTGAAACACCCCCGGTTCCTTTAAATACCCTTTGCGCTGAAGGGCCAGCTGTTTCCAGAAATAAGATGAGAATAGCCTGGACACATCGAGATCGCCAGATCCCTGAGTTGGGAAAAAACAGGGCAAAGCTGTTAATGGCCGAAATAATTTATCAGGATGGGATACCCAAGTTAGCCAATGAAAGGGTGATTTTTGATTCAAAGCAGTTGCCTTTTTCACTGGGTCATGCAAGTCTTGAAACACAAAATCTTGTTCCGCCAGAAGATATAAAAGTAACATTTGCTGTTTATACGATCAATAATGGAAACAATACCGATGTCTATATGGTAGATAGCGAAACCGGAGAATACAGAACGATCACTGACTCTCCCTGCTGCTACGATGAGCCTGAAGGAATATTCCCTGATGGTTTACATACTCTGGTTGAACACGGACCCTCCGATAAAAATGCGTGGCCATTGCTCGATCTGTATAAATTGAAATTAGACGGGTCAGGTGAAATGCAAAGATTGACTCATTTCACTGACTATCCGGGATACAAGGCCAATCAAGGAGTAATATCAGACGATGGGAAATACTTAAGTTTTCAGATAGGAAAAGATAATACAGAACCTGGTGTTGGTTTCGGTTTCCTCATTATGGATTTGGACGAAGCTGCAGAGCACCTGGAGGATTTTAAAACGTACAATGAATAACAAGAGCATCCTATTTAAATTTCCGCAAGAGTAACCTATTTCCTTTCTATCGACTCTAACGAGATGATGTTCGCTCAGATTTTTTTTGGAATACTATTGGCCGGTCCAGTAATTTGGGGTGTGTACAATATGTTTACATACAAGAGCCTGGCTCTCCCTGAGGGGATATTCAAAAAGGCCACGCTGATCAATTCTGCCATTTTTTACGCATTGGCGTTCAACATTATCTTTTTTTTGCAGGAGTTGTTTCTCGTCTTGGGAAAGAAGGCCCTGGGTTTGAAGTCAATTCTGTATCACAACAACCACACATGGGAAGGTGAGCACCCCTTGTCGCTGTTAATGCAGGGGTCCGGAGCTTTAGCGATCTTTTTGATCGGTATTATTTGCCTGGTGATTTTACGAATCATATCAAAATCCAGAAGCGAATGGAAGCTCTTCGTCTTATGGTTGGCTTTTCACGGGCTCATACAATCTGTGCCTCAAGTCCTGGTAGTGAGCATGGATCCGGGTACGGATGTCGGCGAAGCTCTTGTAGGATATTTAAATTTAAGCCCAACGTTACTTATAGTTTTAGCCGGACTCAGCATGCTCTTCATCGCCTTGATCAGTGTTTGGTTTTGCAAACCTTTATTGGGATTCATTTCCAGGGACTCCGGTTTGAACAATCCCAAAGGGAAACTTAGATATATTCTATCCATAGCTGTCGGAGCAGCCCTTCTGGGAAGTGTACTTGTTGTTCCCTTCCGAATTCCTCCGGTTAGTCAGGCTATCACCCCATTTATTGTTTTTGTTTTTTCGATTCCCTGGACCTGGTCTGCAGCACCTGTGAGCCAACCTATTGAATGTTCTGCCAATAGAATCAACGAAAGGATATATTGGGTACCCATAGTTCTTCTCATGCTATTGCTGATACTTTTCAGACTCGTCCTGGCACCAGGTGTAGAATTTTAGCCATGTAAAAGCTTCGAATTCGAATCAGCGCCCACATTTTTATGCAACAATTTCTTAATCGAATATCGTCGGCCTTTTTCATTATACCCCTTCAGAAATGGAGGGGTTTTTTATTGATCGTGATCAATAGTTTCCTTGTCTCAGGTCATAACAAATCGGTTACGGACAAGTTAATTTAATGGGGTTAATGATAAATTCAACCCCATGAGAGCGAAATATTTTATCACAAGGCGTCTCTATCTTTTTTTATTCTTTCAACCTGAATATCATTTCTCCTGACCAAGTCGCGCAGAAAATTCAATAGCTGGCAACCAGATGGACATTAATCCGGGATCATCAGTATACATGGTAAAACGATAGTCATTTGTCAATGCTGCAGAATAAGCATCAAATCCGAAGGTTTCCCCGGCATGCCCCAGGGATTGGTTGATTAAGTTTATACAGCCTAAACCATAATTCATACCCGTACCTGGTTCCATCTCCATGAAATAATCATTTTTTACAAGTGTCATTGTTTCCTCTTTGGCAAATAATTTTCCTTCGTACCACCCGTCAATAAAAACAATCATATCGTCTAAGGTTGAAATAATCTCACCGGCAGATCCCGCCATAGAATAAGGCATTTCAGAGTTTTTTCCTTTGTAATGGCCCTGAGCAATTATTGGAGGAGCATTTTTCGTCCCAAAATAAGTTTTACGCATACCTAAACGATCCAAGATATGTTCTTGAATATAATCCGTATAGGATTGTCCGGAAGCCTCTTCAATAATTTTACCCAAAAAAATGTAGTTGATGTTGCTGTATTCAAATTTACTGCCAGGAACAAATCTTTCTTTGGAGCTTTTTTTAGAAAGAGAGATGAGATCGTTAAAACTAAAACGAAGGCTCGCATCTCCATTCTTGATAATTTCTTCTTCATCGCTCCCTGCAATAAAATAATCAGGCATCCCAGACGTATGATTCAATAAATTATACACCTTTATCGAATCAATGTAATCAACGCCATTTACCATAGCCAAGCCATCATATGAGATATCATTTGGGAGCAACGTTTTAAAGGGAGTTTCTAAATCAAATTTTCCCTGCTCGATTAACTGTAAAATGGCTGAAGCTGTAAACATTTTAGTAGTACTTCCTATTTCATAAGGGAGACTAAAATCAAGGATTGCCGTATCTTTTCTTCCATCATAACCCATATAGGATGCCATTTTTCCATCCTTTTCAACTTTAACAAGCATTCTAACTTTATGGGTCATTGCCATATCACGTATTGTAGTATCTAAAAAAGTCTTTAAAGAATCGGGTAAGGGTGATAAGCTTTGATTCTCAACAATGATTTCATTTTTTTCGGTTATCGGCCCTTTACAACTGAAACCGATCAGTAAGAAGAGCAGAACAACCATAAACCCTTGCGCAGAGCTTTTACCAGTAATAAGATTTGTCATAGGAGAAAGTTTTGAGATTCTAAAATAGTTAAATTAAGCCGCATGTGACGCGAAGACCCTGAAACTAAACACGAAAATAGAGTTTTGAGAAAAATCTGTTAACTTTAAAATCAATTAATTTCTAAATGCAGAAACATGAAAAATTATTTAAAACGCGGATTAATACTTTCAGCCCTATTGTTATTTTCTGGCATCTCAACATCAGAGTGTTGGGCTCAAGACCTGCCAACGGAACGTGTGGCATTTGAAAGAGGGGCCAGCAGCGCCACTGTTGAAGGTTCCATATCGGGTCGTGAAACTATGGACTATTTATTGAACGTCAGTGAGGGACAGTATTTAAATATAAGCCTGGCATCCCAAAACGGTGGCATTTACTTCAATATAATGGAACCAGGAGAGAAATACGTAGCTGTTTATAATGGCTCTATAAACGGGAATCAGTTTGAGGGTAAAACGGCTAAAAGCGGAGATTATCGCATACGAGTATATCTTATGAAAGGTGCTCAAAATACCACAGCCGACTATCGCCTTGAGATGATTGTCAATTAAGCTACCCAACTACTCGTAGCCTAAACCATTGGCACGTGCTTCCTTTCTTTCAATTCTCCGCAGGTAATTGAATCCTTTTCAGGATCTCCTGAAATCGTGGATTATCTTGAAGGGTCTTGAATTTTGGAAGTAGCCTCATGAATACGGAGAGCCCAAAGTCGGAATTTTCAACGCCCATCTCCAAATGATCCAGGGATTTAGTTATTTCATTTCTTTCCAAATAGATGTCTGCTATGAACAGATTCAGATGATGTTCTCCAGCTTCATTTCTTCTCAGTAATTCGTTTAAATATTGATCAGATTTGTCTTTGTCTCCTAGCTTCAAATAAACATTTGAAAGGCCGGATACCGATGATCGTATAGGTACGGGTCCAAATTCATATGCCATTGTGAGGTACTCCCTTGCCTTTTCATACTGTCCAGTGTAATGATAGCTCAATCCGAGAGAGGAATTAAACAACGGGGCGGGAACCTTGTCCACGCTTACAAGAAAATGCTTTTGGGCTTTCACATAGTCACCCTCCAGAATGGCAACATTGCCGAGATCCCAATCATAAAGAACATGCATAGGGTCAATCTCTTTGGCCATTTTGGCAACTTCTTTCGCCCTTGCAACATCATTAAGGGCAATATAGGTGGAAACGGCTGTGCAGATGCAGTAATTTGTGGGTATACGGGGCCAGGAATTAAGCTCAATAGCCAACTCCACATCTTTCTTGGCGTCTTGTATTTTGTTCTGAGAATACAATTTCAAGTTTCCTCTGATCAGGTAGATGTCTGACATTTTTGGATCCAATGCTATTGCTTTTTCTATAAATGGGGATGCCAGTTTAACAGATTCGCTGGTGCTTGCAGCTGCTCCAGGTGCCAGGTCTGGTGAGCCACCTATCGCATATCTCCAGGCCATCAAAGTGTAAGCCTGTGCATAATTCGGATCGATTTTCAAGGCATCTTCCAGATGTTTTGTGCCATTTATAAAACCATCCGGGCTTAGTTTGTTGATTTCTGATTTGGCCAGTAGATAGAGTCTGAATGCCTCACCACTGGTTGTGTTTGGTTTTTCAAGATCTATTTCTTCGGAATTGGTCAACTTTATATTAAGGTTTTCGGCCACTTTCCTTGCAATGATCAATTGGAGATTCGGAGCGTCTTTCAACTCTTCATTGAAAGTATCGGACCAAATGCGCTCCTTTGTCAATGGATTGACTAAATCAATCGATAGCTTAATTCGATTCTCATCTTTAAAAAATCTAGAACTCCCAGATAACAAGTACGTTACACCCAATTCTTTCGAAATTTCATGTTGAGGTTGTTCATTATTCTTATAAGGATAAATCGTGCTAAAAGCCAAAACAGAAATCGAGCTTATTTTCGCCAACTCATCAATGATTTCCTGTGTCAGTCCATCTGAAAAATATTCAATGTCATTATTGTTGTTCAGGTTAATCAGGGGCAATACGGCGATGGAATTTTCGCTAGTTCCCATAGTTAAACTTTGTGCCGGTGTCGAATCAAACACCTTGAAATGATTGAGAACAAAGAACAATGCAATGAGCAATGCAACTCCTGCTCCATACCAGATGACCCTTTTAGAATCTTTCTTGGGTTCTTTGAATTTACCTTTAATATCCGATTTGACGGGCACCGAAAGCCTTTCATTATCTAATGCAAAGACTTCCATGGGCTCAGGTACATGCTTAAATTCGAATGAACCCAATGACTTGAGATTGAACTCTTCTTTATTCTTAATTTGGTTACGTATGGCATTCGATACCAACACGGACCCCGGTACGCCCATCGACTCGATTCTGGAGGCAATATTGACCCCGTCACCAAACGCATTATTCTCTTTAAACACAACCTCTCCTAAATGCATTCCGATTCGGACGGGAAGGCTTTTTTTCAGGAACTCATGCTGCAAAGCAATGGCACAATTTACCCCGGAGGTTACACTGTCAAATGAAAGAAGGCAGGCATCGCCAAAATACTGAATTATGCGACCCTGATACTCAGGAACTGTCTTTTCCAGCAAGGTTTTAAAAGTTTGAAGATACTGCATGGCTCTTTCCTCATTTTCATGCATGATGGAAGTGTAGCCGGTAATGTCAGCAAAGAGTATTGTATTTAGTTTTCTGATTTCCTTCATGATTAGTTGATAAGAGATCTATTTTATTAAAAAATAGAATAGATAGAATGGTTTGTGCTTTATAAGATACGATAAATGCTCTGAAATGGGCTATTTGAAACTATTTATTTCAACCATACTCCTGAAAACAAGAATGTTACAGTGGGTATGAAATCACGTACAGATCTCAACACAAACGACTTTATCTGCTCTAGAAATTTGCGTCATGAATATCAATTTGATTGGGCTCAGATCAAAAGACTTCAGCGTCGGTGCTGAATCCGGTAAAGGTCATCGGTAGACTGCAGGATCTTCAGCCTGAGTTGAGGGTTCAGCTCCGGATGGGCCTCCAGGAACTCGGTCAGGATTGCGTAAGCCTCCTCGGAGGAATACATGCCGATCGTGTTGTCTAACCATCCTTTTGGAAAGAAAATATCCCCCGTCTGCTGAATCTCTTCGATGAGGTCCAGGCTGAGCGGAAGAGAGCGGATCGCCGTTTTTTGTCTCAGGGGATGGTGGATGTAGTAGCAGGCCGACAGTACCCAATTTTCCTTTTCGCGTTTCTCCTTCTGGGCGAAAGACCTGAAAAGATCATTCCGGGTTGCCGGATCAGGTGACAGCGCCGGCATCAGGAAGTCGAAGCGTTCGATCTTATTGGGATCCTTCAGGGCGGTCCTGGCTTCTTCGAGGATCTGGGGCGCTGAAGGATGCTCGTAAAGGGCCAATCGCATGGCTATTTGGGTAAAGTCGTCTTCGTTCAGAATCAGGTTGGGAATCTCCAACTCCTTGTTCCAGATTTGATACAGCCTGTCCCTGGCGACACCTGTGAAAGCGAAAGATTGAAACGATCGAAACAGCGTTTTCTTGATGCTCGGTTCCTCTGTGGATTGAAGCCGGGAGAACAAGAGCTCCGCGAGGTCGTTTTGCCGCTGGAGCCGCTGTTCATCGGTAAGATACGTCCAGTACAGATGGTCGGTCTGCTTGGTGAGCAGGGAAAGGGTCAACTCGTTTTTTTCATTTTTCAATCCATTTGCATAAACGTCAAAGGCCGTGTCAATCGACAGAAGGCCGTTCAGGGCATTTTCATGGCAGTTGACATACAGGGTCGCCCGTGTGAGTTCACTCGTAATTTTTGTCACTGACTCAAGCTCCTCGGGCGTCACCGGAAAGACGCCATAGCCCATGCCGTTGCTGTTGAAAATGACAAGGTCAGGTTTTGCCAAACCCTCTGCTTCGGCCAGGTGAAGCTTTTGCTCTTTCAGACTGACTTTTAGGGCATGCACGCTGTCGGGGTATACAAGGGCGATGTCGAAAACCTGGGGCCAGATATTCTTTGATCCGTCTTCGGCCTGCTGCTCGAGATCGAAGGATTTGATTCGATTCAGATCGTCGTAAAGTACCTGGGTCTTAATGACGGGCCGGCCGGGGGAGTTGACCCATACCTGGCTCCATTTTTTCAGGTCCAATTCGGTGGTTTTGTCGAGAATTTCTACCAGGTCGTTCCAGTCGGCATTGCCATCTGCATAGGTTTTGATGTATTCCCGGATCCCTGTGCGGAAATTGTTTTTTCCGACAAGGGCTTCCAACTGGCGCATCATAAGGGGTGCCTTGTGATAGATGATGCTACCGTAAAGAGACCCTGCGTTATTCAGGTTGTCGAGATCCTGGCGGATCGGGTTTGCTCCTCGGCTCCGATCGATGGCGTAGGCTGCCGGATAGTGATCGATAAAGAAGGAAAGGTCGTGATCTACCTCCGGAAATTCCGGATTGACGAGTTTGTCTGCCATGAAATTCGCAAATACCTCTTTCATCCAAACGTCGCTGAACCATTCCATGGTCACCAAATTGCCAAACCACATGTGTGCTGTCTCATGGGCAATTAATTTGGCCCGCCTCAGCTTCTGGTTCTCCGTGGCGCTCTTGTCACGGAAGAGAAGGGACTGCCTGTACTGGATGGCCCCCGTGTGTTCCATCCCGCCGTACGGATGGCTGAAGAGGGTCGCATAGTCCAGTTTTTGAAAAGGGAAGTCATAGTTCGTGTATTGCTCCATATAGTCGAGAGATCGTTGATGCAAGTCAAAAATCACCGGGGTGCTCAACTGAATTTTAGTGCTGTCTTTCTCCTGGTGGAACAGGTTCATTTTGCGGCTCGTGTCGACAGATGACTCGACGTCGAACTTCCCCGCGACAAATGAGAACAGGTAGGTGCTCATCCTGTCGGATTCTTTAAATCGGTGCTCTGCAGTCTCACCCTTTTCTTCTCGCTCTTCCAGGCGGGACCCGCATAAAACCTTCCAATCAGAAGGAGCCAGAATCTCGAGTACGTAGGTGGCTTTGATGTCGGGCTGATCAAAACAGGGGAACAGGGTCCGGGCCCGATCAGGGACGAGCAGGGTAAAGAGGTGGTCCTCGTTCCTGTTGAGAGACATTTCTCCTGCCGTAAACTCGATTTCGATTTTGTTTTTTCCTTTTTTCAGTTGCTCGGCAGGAATGATCAAATGCTCCTTCTGGTATTGAATCGGAATCGCAACCCCGTTGACAATGCCCGAATCCGGGTTCTCTTTGTCAGACTTGAAATCCAGAACCAGGGGATGTTTTGCATCATCGAGCGACAATTCCAGGATCAACCTGGAGGGTATGGAGTCTTCCTTTTTTTCAGGTATGTTGAAGGATAACTGGTATTTTACATCTGAGACCTGCTTCCTGCGATGCGATGCCAGCTCCCAGGACACGCCTTTGGTGAGTTCGAATCCGGGGTCTGACTGTTTGCCACAAGAAAAAGCGGTAGCAATGACAAGATAAAACAGGACTTTTTTCATTTCGGTTGTGTTGGTTTCTCTTTTGTGTTATTTGTGCCCAAACCTTAAAGTATCCCTAAAAATAATCATCCACCAGAGATTAACATAGCAATACGCGTCAAAACTTCAGTTCTCACTGAGTTTTTTCGTTTTTTAAGGGAGACTTTTAATTGCACTATAGAATCAATATCTTTATCTACAGAATATGGGCATAACACAGCGATATGATATTCGGATTGTATGGGAAAGTACATTTAGAACAAAAACACTTCTTTTGAATATCAAGTTTTTCATTGTTTTTTTTGTGGTGGTATTCTGTTCTTCAGGACATGCACAAACTGAAAACGACTCCATTGTTTATTCTATTAAAACTGAATACATTGAAAAGTTTCCAAACAGGATAACTGCAAGGGCATTATACACCAACACCTTTAATTCATATGTCTTTTATGACAGGAACTCGGATGCCAGTTTTACTGTGGAGCCTAATAAACAGAACAAAATTGGAGCCAGTGTTTCATACAGTTTCATTACGCTGGCCTATACATTTGCGCCCGATTTTATGGCTGAGAATAGGGATAATGCCGATTCCAAGTTGTTCAATCTTCATCTGAGAGCATTTTTTGGGAAATGGACGCAGTCCTTTGAGATCTTTAACCAAAAAGGATTTTATGAGACCGTCAGCGGTTTATATGCTCCCGATTTAAACAACCTGAAAATAGGAGGATCTACATCGTATATATTTAATGACAGATTTTCATATCGGTCAATTTCAAACCAGGACGAAAGGCAAGTCAAAAGCGCGGGTAGTTTTATTGCTGGGGTCAATTACTACTACAATCGATTCAACTTATTTGCAGAAGATGAAGAAGAGACGATTGATGAGAATTTTTATTTTATCGATGTTGCTTTTACTCCCGGGTATCATTACAATTTTGTCCCAATTCGTAATATGTTGCTTTCAGCCGGGGGAAGCGTTGGGATCGGCCTGAATCATACCTGGGGCCTTGACGAAACTACTACGTCACTACTCACCTTATGGAGTGTTTCGGGTACTGCAACGTATGACATCGAAAATCTGTTTTTTGGAGCGGACTTCAATTACCTGTCCTTAAACCATAATTCGGATGATTCTACCTACACAAGAGACAATATTTCTCATTTTCAACTTTTTATAGGATACAGGTTCAAAGCTCCCAAGAAATGGGTTCGTGGTATGGACAAAATAGAAAAGAAGTTGCACCTGTAATTTCTGTTGCTTGTAAATACCCTCAATTTTACCGCAACAGGTTTTATTTATGTTGCAGCAGCCAGTATTCTTTCTGGAGTGATTGGCATACGGTTTACCCTTGCACCACAAGCGTCAAAAACAGCATTCGCTATAGCCGCTCCTACACAGATAATAGCAGGCTCTCCTCCGCCTTGTGGTTTGGCATCCATTTTATCGATAAAAACACACTCTATTTTTGGTGTTGTTGAAAACCGGGTGATTTCATAACGATTGAAATTCGCGGTTTTCATTTTACCACCGTTAAACTCTATCTCCTCGGATAAGGCATACCCTATTCCCATGGTTATTCCGCCTTCCGTTTGCAACGTGGCACCATGCGGATTTACGACTTGTCCCATATCCTGAGCGCAAACGACCCGAAGGGGTTGCACCACACCTGTTTCCTTGTCAACAAATACTTCGGCAATCATTGCCACCAAAGTGCCGGCATCCTGTCCTAATGCTATGCCATAGCCATGTCCTGGTTCTTTTTCTTTGGCATACTGAAAGGTATTCGCAGCTAGTTCCAATGTATCAAACATCTCTTGATTCGCCAGATTGTTCAATCGAAAATCCAACGGATCGATTCCGGCAGCATGTGCCACCACATCAATGTGGGATTCCCGTGCAAAAGTGGTCGTGTTGTTTCCCGGAGCCCTCCAGGCACCCGTTTGAAACGGATGAACACCTGATTGATTGAAAAATCTGATTCGTTTGTTGGGAATGTCATAAAACAATTCTGTACCCCGGGTTCCGGCACAGTAAATATCAAAATCCCAAACCTTTAGTTTCCCTTCACTGTCGGCACCTCCTGCAACTTTTACGACAGCTGCCGTGCGGAACCTGTCATACATAAACTCTTCTTTCCTGCTCCATACCAATTGCACCGGTTTACCGCATGATTTTGCAAGGGTTGCCGCCTCAACAGATTGTTGGCTATTTGATTTCCCCCCAAAACCTCCGCCCAGGAAAATTTGCTTTACATGTACTTTCTCTTCAGGCATCTGCAATGCTTTCGCAACCGAAGATCGAGTGCCGAACGGACTTTGTGTGGAAGCCCATAGGGTGAGTTTATCTCCTTCAAAAAAACAGGTAGCCACATGCGTTTCGATTGACGCATGTGCTTTATACCCATCCTGATAGTTAGATTCGCGGTAAGTCGTAGACGCTTCTTTGCCTGATTCCAAACTTCCTTCTTGTTCAAATACTTCTTTGTCTTGAATTGTGTCCTCTAAATATTGAAAAATGGTTTCTTCATTGACCTGGGCAACCGGGGCCTCCCAAGTCACTTGAATGCTTTTAGCCGCGTTTTTCGACACTTCCGGGTCAGCATGTAATACAGCTACAAGATCACCTTCTTCCACCAACTGCACTCCTTCAAAATCAGATAACTTTGAAGCATCCACTTTTACCTTTTTAGAACCAAATACTTCGGGTCTCACAATAGTTGCATGAACCATCCCCGGTAGAAGGATATCCCCCGCATATTTCGCTTTTCCTGTGACTTTGGCCTCTGCATCCAAGCTCCTGACCGGTTTGCCGATCAACTTAAAATCTTTGGCTTTTTTTATTTCGGGTTTCTCGGTCAAACTTCGAACGATCTTTTTGCCTTGGGTCAATTCTGAATACGCTATATTTTTAGAGGCATCATTTTTCAAAGAGACTACCCCATCTTTCACCTGCAGTGAAGTTTTGTTCGAACCAAAATGCTCAGCGGCAAGATCAAGTAATACTTCCCGCGCTTCAGCGGCGGCAGCTCGCAATACAGGATCCGTAAATCGAGTGGTTCGAGACCCCCAGGTACCTGCATCATACGGACACAATTCTGTGTCTCCCATAATCATATCTACATCATAAATCGAAACTTCTAATTCCTCTGCCACTACCTGTGCCAATGATGTAATAACTCCCTGACCCATTTCAATTTTACCGGTAAAACAGTCGACTCTTCCATCTTCTTTTACCCGCAGGTAGGCGTTAAAATCAAGTTGATCAAGTTGCTGATCCTCTTGAGCAAAAACACAACTTAGGGATGTTCCACCTAAAGAAAAAACAACAACAACGCCTCCACCCAAGTTCTTTATAAATCTTCTTCTGCTATATGCAGTTTCATTTTCAATTGCTGATTTCATAATTTCACTTTTTTAGGCATTTCGTTTCCTGCTGTTTCTATTGCATCCACAATTCGGTTGTATGCTCCACATCTGCATAAATTGGTTTCCATTGATTCAATGATTTTTTCCCGGGTGGGACTCGGATTTTGCAATAGAAGACCATAGGCATTCATAATCATTCCCGAAGTGCAAAAACCACATTGCAAGGCGTCATGTGAAATAAATTCTTTCTGTAGTGGGTGCAATTCTCCTTCAACTGGCAATCCTTCTATCGATATGATTTCTTTTCCGTCTAAATCTTCTGCCAGTAGCATACAAGAACGCACCGGTTCCTTGTCGACAAGGACGGTACACGCGCCACATTCTCCTATGCCGCAGCCAAATTTGGTGCCGGTTTGCTCTAAATAAATTCGAATCACCGTTAGTAAAGACTCTTCGCCCTGCACTTGTAAGGATACGGGCTTACCATTTAACGTGAAATTAATCTGTTCCATCATGTAAAAATTTGTGTTTGGCTCGATTGAATTTGAGTTCCAGTGTTTCTTTTTGGATTCTTTAAAGACATCTGGTTATTGCATAAATAGACATTAAATATAGTAAGGATCAGATCATTAAAACATGATATTGATCAATATGAAAACCCTTAATACAATCAGTCCTTCAAGTCCTCCCGGGACACGCCTTTGGTCAGCTCGAATCCGGGGTCTGACTGTTTGCCACAAGAAAAGGCGGTAGCAATGGCAAGGTAAAACAGGACTTTTTTCATCAGGGTTGTTTTGGTTGATTTTCTAACTGCAGTTCAAGGTCCAACATTTGAATCAAGGGATCCTTCTCCGGAGACATCGTGTAGAAAACCTCAACTGCACCGTTCTCGGTATGGATTTTGAAAGTACCCCGGAGTTGATTGTACGCATCAATTTCTCCTATGGAGCTTATCGGTCCGGCCTTTTCCATAAGCTCTTTCATTTCTTTTACGTAGCTCTCTCTGGTCATATCCATATAAAAGTTCTCAGCCAGTATTTGTGCTTCCAGCGCAGGACCCCAACTTTTAATCAACTCAACGATCTGGGCTTTACGGGTCTTTAAAATATCTGATGCAGGCAGCTTTCGCGTTTCGAGATCGTCTTTTTCAAAGATCAGTTTTGCCAAATCATTGAACGGCCAGGGCGAGGTGTAGGTGAGGTTGCAAAAGGCCATCAGACCTATGCCATATTCAGGGAAATAGACATAGTTGCTCCCGAACCCTGGGAGGGCTCCTCCATGTGATACACGTTTCAAGCCGTTACAATATTTGGCGATGCCCAGGCCATAGCCATAGCCTGAGATAATAGCACAGGTGTCTCCTTTAAAATCTCGTGCTTTGGCATACAAGTTTGAGAATTGCGGGGTCTGCATCTCCCGAAGTGAGCTTCTTTTCACCGGCCCGATGTCGGGGTCACTTCTCGGCGGCCAGGCGGATAGTTGAAAGCTGACGTATTTGCTGAAGTCTTCTATGGAGGTGATCAGTCCGCCCATGGCGCCATAGGATCCGTCATGAAGCATGGGTTCAGATTTCCAGTTTTCGTCTTCCCAACGGTATCCTTTCACGAGGATTTCTTTGGGAACGCTGTCGAATTCCCAATAGGTATGCTCCATGCCCAGGGGCTTCAGAATGTGGTCTTTGATGTATTTCTGGTAAGGGATGCCGGATACTTTGGATATGACATTTCCAAGAAGCGCATATCCGGTATTGCTGTACTCAAATTTGTAGGAAGGCGGGTTTGAAAAGGACATGCCTCCGGCCACAAGATCGATCAGCATTTGATCCGATTCATCCAACTGACGGTCTCCCCAGGGATTGTCTTCGGGGAATCCGGCTGTCATGGTCAAGAGGTTTTCGATGTCGATAGTCGGACTATCCGAAGTCAGATATTCCAGGTTTTTCATCTGAGGGATGTATTTGCTGACGGGATCTTCCAGCGACAGTTTTCCTTCATCCCGGAGCTTCAAAATGGCCATAGCTGTGAAGCTCTTTGTCATGGATGCAATTCGAAAAGCAGATTGGGTCGTGGCCGGTGACTCCGATTCAATATCGATTACACCTATGGCAGAGGATACAATCAATTCATTGTCGACGACCACGCCATAAGCCACCCCGGGCAAATGTTTATCCTTGGCGTTCTTTACAATCAACTCATGCAGTTCAGGGGCAATTTCTTTTATCTTTTCTATTCGGTTGTCATTCTCGAAAAACGGCGCCTTGTATGAACTGGAAACAGCCCTTTCGGATTCAGTGGATTCAGAGGATGGTGCTGAACTTTCTTTCTGATAGCATGAGACAAAAAGGAGCAAAGCGATGACATAGGTGAGGTAGTGGATTGCGGATTTCATAATTCGTCGAAGTCTGGTTTATTCGTTTCAGTTCTTAAGATAGTTAATCGGCATTGTCTTTACACGTCTTGAAATTCTCCTAGGCGTTCAATCACTAT
>CAWJRB010000004.1:2500-37563 GCA_963845155.1 uncultured Flavobacteriaceae bacterium
TTTAGCCTTAGCGGATGGTCCCGCTAGATTCACACAGGGTTTCACGTGTCCCGCGCTACTCAGGATACCACTATCAATAACTTCTATTACTTATACGGGACTATCACCCTCTATGGTCAAACTTTCCAAAGTGTTCTAGTTCAATAAGCATCGAATATCGTGGTCCTACAACCCCAAAATTGCCGTAACAACTCTGGTTTGGGCTAATCCCCGTTCGCTCGCCGCTACTGACGGAATCACTATTGTTTTCTCTTCCTCCGGTTACTTAGATGTTTCAGTTCCCCGGGTTTGCCCCCTGCAAGGTGGTAACTGGTCTTCAACCAGCTGGGTTGCCCCATTCGGAAATCTACGGATCAAATCGTATTTGCCAATCCCCGTAGCTTATCGCAGCTTATCACGTCCTTCTTCGCCTCTGAGAGCCTAGGCATCCCCCATACGCCCTTAATTAGCTTATTGTACTTTTTCTATATATCTGATCATAGTCCGAAGATCTACAACCAATATATCATGAACTCTTATTGTTTTCTATACTATAACTTATGAACTAATAGTCCGATATCTAATTAGTTTGTAAACAAATCAAATCAATTCGTTCTGATTTTCGATATCATTATCTCAATATGTCAATGAACGTTAAATCAAATAATTGTCCAAATCTTGAGTTATCGGAGTAACGCTTAAGGCGCTGAACCTCAAACTTCCGTTCTGAAAATCCTTTAAAAGAATCTTCCTTCGATTCAAAATAATCAAGCAATCTTGTTTTTTTGCATCTCGTCAGATACCGCTTTTAAAAGGCTTTTATCGTGGAGAATATCGGAGTCGAACCGATGACCTCTTGCGTGCAAGGCAGGCGCTCTAGCCAGCTGAGCTAATTCCCCATGAATTCCATCAAAATACTGAATACGCAATTGAGAATACAGATCCAAGAATCCCAGCTTCCAGAATTTCCTTTTTTTAAGCTATATATCTATACCAACGCTCGCGTAAAAAGTAGTCCCGGGCAGACTCGAACTGCCGACCTCTACATTATCAGTGTAGCGCTCTAACCAGCTGAGCTACGAGACTCTATTATATCCTAAATAGTATATTATATATTATAAAGATTACAACAAAAAGAGTAAAAACCTATTTTTCAATTAACATAAACATCTCTTTCTCTAGAAAGGAGGTGTTCCAGCCGCACCTTCCGGTACGGCTACCTTGTTACGACTTAGCCCCAGTTACTAGTTTTACCCTAGGTAGCTCCTTGCGGTCACCAACTTCAGGCACCCCCAGCTTCCATGGCTTGACGGGCGGTGTGTACAAGGCCCGGGAACGTATTCACCGGATCATGGCTGATATCCGATTACTAGCGATTCCAGCTTCACGGAGTCGAGTTGCAGACTCCGATCCGAACTGAGATGAACGGTTTTAAAGATTTGCTCCTGCTCACGCAGTAGCTGCCCTCTGTACCGACCATTGTAGCACGTGTGTAGCCCAGGACGTAAGGGCCGTGATGATTTGACGTCATCCCCACCTTCCTCACGGTTTGCACCGGCAGTCCCGCTAGAGTCCCCATCTTTACATGCTGGCAACTAACGGTAGGGGTTGCGCTCGTTATAGGACTTAACCTGACACCTCACGGCACGAGCTGACGACAACCATGCAGCACCTTGTAAGTAGTCCGAAGAAAAGACCATCTCTGGTCTATGCACTTACATTTAAGCCCTGGTAAGGTTCCTCGCGTATCATCGAATTAAACCACATGCTCCACCGCTTGTGCGGGCCCCCGTCAATTCCTTTGAGTTTCAATCTTGCGATCGTACTCCCCAGGTGGGACACTTATCACTTTCGCTTAGCCACTGAGGCAAACGCCCCAACAACTAGTGTCCATCGTTTACGGCGTGGACTACCAGGGTATCTAATCCTGTTCGCTCCCCACGCTTTCGTCCCTCAGCGTCAGTAACAGTTAGTAGACTGCCTTCGCAATCGGTGTTCTATGTAATATCTATGCATTTCACCGCTACACTACATATTCCATCTACTTCACTGAACTCAAGACTACAGTATCAAAGGCAGTTCCACAGTTAAGCTGTGGGATTTCACCACTGACTTAATCCCCGCCTACGGACCCTTTAAACCCAATGATTCCGGATAACGCTTGGACCCTCCGTATTACCGCGGCTGCTGGCACGGAGTTAGCCGGTCCTTATTCGTACAGTACCGTCAGTTATCCACACGTGGAAAGGTTTCTTCCTGTATAAAAGCAGTTTACAACCCATAGGGCAGTCTTCCTGCACGCGGCATGGCTGGTTCAGAGTTGCCTCCATTGACCAATATTCCTCACTGCTGCCTCCCGTAGGAGTCTGGTCCGTGTCTCAGTACCAGTGTGGGGGATCTCCCTCTCAGGACCCCTACCTATCGTCGCCTTGGTAAGCCGTTACCTTACCAACCAGCTAATAGGACGCATACTCATCTTTTACCACCGAAACTTTAATTATCAAACCATGCGATCCGATAATACTATGGAGTATTAATCCAAATTTCTCTGGGCTATCCTCCTGTAAAAGGTAGATTGTATACGCGTTACTCACCCGTGCGCCGGTCGTCAGCAAAAGCAAACTTCCCTGTTACCCCTCGACTTGCATGTGTTAAGCCTGCCGCTAGCGTTCATCCTGAGCCAGGATCAAACTCTCCATTGTAAAATCTTAAATGTCTTACGATATCAAGTCCTCAAAAAATTAATGACTCGGGTATTTTTCATCCATCCTTACCTAAGTAAGAACAGAAAACATTTCCAAGTAGTTCTACTCTTCTTTGTTACGCTGTCAATCTTCAATATTTTCAATGAACGTGTTCCTCTCCTTCAATCTTCCCACTCCAATTCACTCCCCGGTTTCACCCGAAAAGCGGCTGCAAAATTAAAACAACTTCAACAATCCACCAAATAAAAAATTAAATATTTTTTGATGGGGTGATAGTTTCAATTCTTAACCTCATGGGAGGTCAACATTATCAACATGTTAACCATAAAAAAAGGGAATGCAAATTTACAGCCCTTTCTCAGATTACCTCAATCCGTTGGATTCAGATAAAGAAGTCATAATACAATGTAAGGAACGATCCCACAAAATGGGAAGGCAAATTTAATATAAAAGTTCGGGATAAAACTAAAAAAACAGAATAAACTTATTAACAAACCGCATTCTTGATTCAGTCCGTCGAATCACTTCTGCTAAGCAGCTGGTTCTTAAAGACCTGTAATCTTTCTTTAAAACTGTGCATCGGAAGATGTAAAACGCTCGCTGACCGGGTCAGGTCCAAACCCGTGCTCATCGGCCGTCGCGCAGGAAGACTCAGCTCCTTGGTTTCTACGGGGTGAATCAAGTCTTTGTCCAGATCAAAAGCCTCCGCCACCTCAAGAGCGAGATCATAGATACTGATCAGTTCAGATGAAGAGACATTGAAAACGCCTGTGGCCTCACTGCGGATCGCGAGCCAGCAGGCTTCTGCCAGGTCCTCTGCATAGGTGGGCATTCTCAATTGATCTGTGACTACCCGAATTTCTTTCTCCTGTTCCAGGGAGTTCTTCACCCATAGAACCACATTGCTGCGATCGTTACCGTCGACAAGGCCGTATACCAGAACCGTCCTTAAAATGGCACAGGCAATCTCTGAACTCATCAGGACCTCCTCCGACAGGAGCTTCGAACGTCCGTAGTGATTTACAGGGTCTGCCTCGTCATCCTCTGTGTACAAAGACCCTTTGAGCCCACTGAAAACGAAGTCGGTACTCAAATGAACCAGGTGGGTATTCATGGGCTCGAGAATGCGAACCAGGTGTTCAACTACCTCGACATTCATTCTATCACATTCGTCCGGATTGAGCTCACAGGCATCCACGTTGGTCATGGCGGCCGTATGCACCAGGAAATCGGGCCTGATCCCAACAAGCAGCTGCTCCAATTCTTCTTCGCAAGCTAAATCGATACTATAATAGGTATACCCGGATTTCGAAAAAATCCGGTTTTCACCGCGTGAGAGGGCGAATACTTCATACTCGTTCTTGCTGACAAGCAATTTGACCAGCTTTTGACCCAGCAGACCATTGCTCCCCGTCACAACTACTTTATTTCTTTTCATGAGAACTTGAAAATCTTATCAAAAGAGTTCATTGAGCTTCTTGATCTCGCCCGGTCGGCCAATGACGATGAGCTTGGACTTTGGAACGAGGATTGTGCTCGCATCCGGATTGATGATATACTCCTTATCGGGGGTCTTGAACCCAATGACGGTACAACCTGTTCGTTTGCGTAAATCCAGGTCAAATATCGATTTATTGGTGTATTCTTCTGGAAGATCTTCAATGACCAGCTCCTCGATATTTGAAGAACTCTCTCCTTCGATGGAAAGTCTGTCGATGAATTCAATGATGTCTGGTGTAATCACCAGGGAAGCCATATGTGCTCCTCCGATTTTGTCTGGCATGATCACGTTGTCGGCGCCCGCAACTTTCAACTTCTTATAGGAGGAGTCAATGGAAGCCCGGCTCACAATGCAGCAATCCTTGTTCAGCTGTCGGGTCGAAAGCACGACATATAGATTGTCAGCGTCGGAGGGCAATGTCGTGATCAAATTGGCCGCCTTCTTCACTCCGGCCCCGAGAAGGGCTTCGTCATCTGTGGCATCTCCTTTGATGTACAATATGTCTCCCTCCATCTCAATTTCATTGATCAGTTCAGGATCATTCTCAATCAGGACACAATTCTGCTTGTGACTCTTAAGCCTGGAGAGGGCCTGTTTGCCGTTTCGTCCGTAACCGCAAACTATGGTATGGCCCGTCAACTTGCTGATTGACTTCTGTAACTTCTTGTGCTTGATGTCCTCCATGAGTTTGTTATTTGAAATGTAATCAGTAACTGCAGAAATGATATAACCAAAAATAGTCACACTGGTTATAATCAGGAAGATCGTAAAGATCTTCGCATCGAGATCGAGAGGTTTCACCTCCATAAACCCAACCGTAGATACGGTTATGACGGTCATATATAGGGCATCGATGAAGACGTAGTCCGCCAGAAGCATAAAACCTGTAGTGCCGACAGAGATCAGCGCCACAAGCAGCAAAAGTGCCGTGTAAACCTTTGATCTGATAAAACTTCCTCTATGAGCCAAATTCCCCTCTTTTTCACTTACAGGTCAAACACTGAAGACCTTTTGGTGTAAATCATGTCTTTCAACCTCAGCAGAAAAGCCAGGGTAAGATAAATCCCGAAGGACAAACCCACCGTGACAAAGGAGATATAGATGAAAAACAGTCGCACATTGGTCGCCCGCATCCCTAATGCATCCGCAAGACGGGACGAAACATCAAACCCTCTCATTTCAAAAAAATGCCGTATGGAGTCAATGATTTTCACAATCTGCTTTTCAATGCAATTTATAAAAATAAAATTAAGAACAAGGCTGTAAATCTTTTCTGCTATCAATTAATTAAATTTGCATTTTTCATCCCCGAACAAGCATGCAACAGGACTCCATTGAAGTTTTAGGCGCAAGGGTTCACAACCTGAAGAACATAGACGTCAGTATTCCGCGCGACAAACTCGTCGTGATCACGGGCCTGAGCGGAAGCGGAAAGTCTTCCCTGGCTTTTGACACCATTTATGCCGAGGGGCAAAGAAGGTATATCGAGACATTCTCAGCCTATGCCAGGCAGTTCCTTGGCGGCCTTGAGCGCCCTGATGTGGACAAGATCGAAGGACTTTCTCCTGTGATTGCAATTGAACAGAAGACCACGAGCAAAAGCCCTCGGTCAACCGTGGGCACGATCACAGAAGTGTACGATTTCCTGAGACTCTTGTACGCCCGCATCGGAGAGGCGCACTCTTACAATTCGGGTGAAAAAATGGTTAGCTACAGTGACGAGCAGATCCAGGATTTGATCCAGGAAGATTTCAAAGGTCGCAGGATCATGCTTTTAGCGCCGATTATCAAATCCCGAAAAGGTCATTACAGGGAGCTATTTCAGCAGATATCCAAGCAGGGCTTTGTACGTGTCAGGGTTGACGGTAAAATTCTCGAGGTCGAAAAGGGAATGAAGCTCGATCGCTACAAAACCCATGACATTGAGATCGTCATCGACCGACTGGAGGTGAATGAAGCCTCCCTGAAACGGCTGGCTGAGAGCATCAAAACAGCCATGCATCACGGAGAGGATTCCCTGCTCGTGATTGACGCTGATGCCGAGGAGGAAACGCCACGTTATTTCAGCAGAAATCTCATGTGTCCGTCTACGGGCATCTCTTATCCAAAACCGGAACCTAACACCTTCTCGTTCAACTCGCCAAAAGGCGCCTGTCAGGAATGCAACGGGCTGGGCAAGGTTCATGTGGTGAATCTGGACAAGATTATTCCTGACCCCAAGGTATCGATCAAAAACGGGGGACTCGCACCTCTGGGAGAGCAGAAGAAATCCTGGATATTCAGACAGCTGGGGCATATTGCTGAGAAATTTGATTTCTCTCTGAATGATCCGATCAGCAAAATCCCAAAAGAGGCTATGAATCTGATACTCTATGGCGGCAAAGAGAAATTGGAGATCAATTCAAAAGATCTCGGGGTGTCTAGAAACTATCAGATCGATTTCGAAGGCGTTTACAACTTCATCGAAAATCAATACAAAGAAAGCGACTCGGGTTCGATCAAGAGATGGGCTAAAGGCTTTATGGATGAGATCAACTGTAACGCATGCGGCGGAAAGCGCCTCAAAAAAGAATCCCTTCATTTTTTGATTGACGGGCAATCGATCTCAGATCTTTCGGATCTAGACATGGATCATCTGGCTGGGTGGTTCGATGACCTCGACGACAAACTCGATAAAAAGCAGAAAACAATCGGCTCTGAAATCGTCAAAGAGCTCCGAACCCGAATTCAGTTCCTTCTTGACGTCGGCCTGAACTACCTGGCGCTAAGTCGTGGCTCAAAAACTCTTTCAGGCGGAGAAGCACAACGTATTCGACTGGCGACACAGATCGGTTCCCAACTTGTAGGCGTGCTCTACATCTTGGATGAACCCAGCATAGGGTTGCACCAGCGAGACAATGTCAAGTTGATTGAGTCGCTCATCCGATTGCGTGATCTTGGCAATTCTGTACTTGTCGTGGAACATGACAAAGACATGATGATCTCTTCTGATTATGTCATTGACATTGGGCCGGAAGCAGGCAAACACGGAGGTGAGATCATCAGCATAGGAACCCCAAAAGAACTATTGAGCGGCAATACATTGACGGCCGATTACCTCAACGGGACCCGCATTTTTGAAATTCCGGGGACACGCCGCGAGGGCAGCGGAAAAGAAATCGTACTCACAGGAGCCCACGGAAATAATCTGAAAAATGTGACCCTCAAGGTACCCCTTGGAAAGCTCATTGGGGTAACAGGCGTTTCGGGAAGCGGTAAATCGAGCCTGATCAACGAGACCCTCTACCCAATATTGAATCGCCATATCTACAAGGCTGTTAAAGAGCCCTTACCCTTCAAAGGAATCAAAGGGCTCGAATACATTGACAAGGTCATTGACGTGAATCAATCGGCCATTGGTCGAACACCTCGTTCCAATCCGGCTACCTATACCGGAGTTTTCAGCGAGATCCGCAGTCTTTTCGCAAGAACCCCGGAAGCCCAGATTCGAGGCTACAAGCCGGGGCGCTTCTCTTTCAATGTCAAAGAAGGGCGCTGTGAAACCTGCAAAGGGGGTGGGGTTCGCGTCATAGAGATGAATTTTCTGCCGGATGTGGAGGTCGAATGTGAAACCTGCCAGGGCAAGCGTTTTACCCGGGAGACTCTTGAGATTCGCTACAAGGGAAAGTCGATTTCGGACGTATTGAATATGACCATAGAGGAGGCAGTCGCCTTCTTTGAGCATATTCCTAAAATCAATCGCAAGCTCAAAACCATTCAGGACGTGGGGCTTGGCTATATCACTCTGGGACAGCAGTCAACGACCCTTTCAGGTGGGGAGGCCCAGCGCATCAAGCTGGCTGCTGAGCTCTCCAAAAAGGACACCGGCAACACCTTCTACATCCTTGATGAACCCACCACAGGACTTCATTTTGAGGATATAAACATCCTGATGAAAGTACTGAACAGGCTGGTGGAAAAAGGAAACACTGTACTGATCATAGAGCATAACCTCGATGTTATCAAGCTTTGCGATTACCTCATCGACATCGGCTATGAAGGTGGAATGAAGGGAGGTAAGATCGTGAGTACCGGAACCCCGGAGGAGGTTGCCCGGGACAATAAAAGTTACACAGGACAGTTCTTAAAAAAAGAGCTATTTTAGACCCTGCCAGAAACTGAGGTAACAGCTCAATATTAGTAAAACACAAGCTATGACACCGAACGAAGAAAAGAAAATACGCGAGAAGCTCAAGCAGAAGACCTGGAACGAGATCAAGACCAATGACTCCTGGGCTATTTTCAAGGTCATGAGCGAATTCGTTGACGGTTTTGAGAAAATGAGCCGGATCGGCCCCTGCGTCAGCATCTTCGGCTCGGCACGCACGAAAGTCGGAGATAAATATTACGAGCTGGCCGAAAAAATCGCCTACCAGCTTACCCAACAAGGCTACGGTATCATCACCGGTGGCGGACCGGGGATCATGGAGGCAGGAAACAAGGGAGCACACCGCGGGAAGGGAATATCCGTAGGTCTGAATATTGAACTCCCTTTTGAGCAAAAGGACAATCCCTACATTGACCGCGACAAGAACCTGGAGTTCGATTATTTTTTCGTCCGCAAGGTGATGTTCGTCAAATATGCCCAGGGATTTGTAGCTATGCCGGGAGGGTTTGGAACACTCGATGAATTGTTTGAGGCGATGACCCTGATCCAAACGCATAAAATCGGAAAGTTTCCGATCGTTCTTGTGGGTTCCGAATTCTGGAACGGAATGCTCGACTGGATCAAAAAAGTTCTGCTCGAACAACACGAAAACGTGAGCGAGTCTGATCTCGAGCTTTTTCACATAGTCGATACCGCTGAAGAAGTGGTTGAAATCATCAACACGTTCTACAACAAACACCTGCTGAGTCCGAATTTCTGATTCTGCTATTTAACTGCCTAACGCCGTTTGATTGGGTAAGAAAAAAATCATAGCAATCCTGTTGCTTTTTGCACAAGCCTGGCTTCACGCGCAGAGCAATGAGATTTCCATGGATGTCCGGCTGGTCGAAGACCACCGTCTTTTCATCCAACAGGAAATTGTTTTTTACAATCGCTCAGAGGTTCCGCTTGATTCTATCTTTCTTCTCAATTGGGCCAATGCCTACAAGGATCGAAATACCCCGCTTGCCAAACGCCTGCTGGAAGACTACAACAAAAAATTCTACTTCTCAAAGAAGTCCGACAGGGGATATTCAAAAGTGAATCACGTTTTGTGCAATGAACAGAAGGTAACTTTTGGAGAGGTGGAGAAGAAACAAGACCTGATTTGGATTCAATTGAAAGAGCCCTTGGAGCCCGGAGCTTCGGTCAACTTGAAACTGAGTTATGAAGTGAAGGTACCCAGTGACCGCTTCACTCAATATGGGCACGACGGAGTAAACTACAATCTTAGGTACTGGTACATCACACCCGCCGTGTTCAATGGTCAATGGAACCTTTACAGCAACCTGAACATGGATGACTATTTCATGGAACCCACCAACTACGATATCCGATTCCAGGTTCCCATGGGGTTCACTTTACATTCGAATCTACGAGCAGAGGCGGAAATCAGAGAAAATGATGTTATCTACACCATGAAAGAAAAGGGTCAGCTGGAGGTGGAAGTCAACATTCAGTATCAGAATGATTTTTCGACCTATCAGCTCCGTGACCTGGATGTGCAAACGAACTTGAAAAGCAAAAACCTGACCGAAAATCTCAAGGGTGACGTGCTTCAGAGACAAATTGATTTTATCGAAAATTACCTGGGTGACTTCCCCTACGAAAAGATCCTGGTCAACCGAACGACTTATCTGAAAAACCCCGTATACGGATTCAACCAGTTGCCCAAAAAGATGAACCCGTTCTCAGACATTTTCGAATGGGACATCAAGATGTTCAAAGCCATGACGGAGCGCTTCATCGACAATACGATTCTTGTCAATGAACGAACTGAATACTGGTTGCCCGACGGGATACAGATCTATCTGATGATGGAGTATGTCAGTCACTACTATCCGGAGGTCAAAGCCATCGGAAACGTGTCCAAGAAATGGGGCATTCGAAGATACAGCCTCGCACAACTGGATTTCAATGGCAAATATCCCTTCGTGTTGCAATTCACTACCCGTAAGGTCCTGGATCAGTCGCTGAATACTCGTTCGGATTCACTGTCGAACCTGAATCTCAAACTTGTCAATCGATACAAGTCAGGCCTGGGTTTGCGCTATCTCGAAACGTACCTGCAGGATAGCATCGTGAAGAATTCCCTGAAGGAGTACTATCGTGATCACAGTACGAAATTCAGCCATCCCCGAGATTTTGAAAACCTGGTAAAGCAAAAGACAGACAAGGATCTGGGCTGGTTCTTTGATGATTATGTCAATACGACCAAAAAGATCGATTACACCATAAAAAAAACCGAGATCAAGGGAGATTCAGTTGAGGTGGTTCTCAAGAACAAAACGGGATATTCAGCTCCACTGACCATCTACGGAATCGACAAGAAGCAGGTAAAATTTAAAAAGTGGCTGGAGGCCATACCCGATCAGGATACCATAATGCTTTCGAGGCAGGGCATTGACAGGCTCAGTTTGAATTATGAGTTTTTGTATCCGGAGAACAATCTAAGAGACAATTGGAAGAAACTCAATCCTTCGCTGTTCAACAAACCCCTGAGATTTCGATTTTATCGCGACATTGAAGACCCCTACTACAACCAGGTGTTTTACAAACCCTATTTCAACTACAATTTTTATGACGGGGTGATTCTCGGACCTACGATTTACAACCAGGCACTTTTCAAAAAAACCTGGCTCTTTTCGATAACCCCGGTCTACGGATTTAAGAGCAACAGCCTGTTGGGCACCTTTTCACTGGCCTATGAGTATTTGCCTGAAACAACGCCGGTCTACCGGTATCGAACGGGTCTTTTTGCCAGTCGATTTCATTATGACAATGATCTGGCTGTTAACAAGTTTACGCCCTTTTTCCGAATCGACTTCAAACGCAACAGCCTCAGAGATGTAGGAGGTAAATCACTGATTACTCGGCTTGTTTCTGTAGACAAGGAGCTTCCTCCTGGTGCTGAACCCAATGAGACATTCAAATACAATGTGCTAAATTTCAGATACGGTTACAGCCGACCGGATATCATCAATGACCTGAGGTATTTTACAGATTTGCAATTTGAGAGGGACTTCAGCAAGTTCTCAGTGGACGTCAGGTATCGCAAGTTGACCCGATTCAACCGCCACTACGACCTGAGACTCTTCTTCGGAACATTTTTTCACAACGAGACCGAAACGGATTTCTTTAGTTTTGCGCTCGACCGGCCGAGCGATTACATGTTCGACCTGGCGTACCTGGGGAGGTCGGAAGATTCAGGTTTTTTGAGTCAGCAGACGATTATTGCGGAGGGAGGTTTCAAAACCATTTTTCCGGAACAGTTTGCCAACCAGTGGATGCTCACGACCAATGCCAGTGTGAGCATTTGGCGATGGGTGGAAGTCTACGCCGATGCGGGTTTCTTCAAGAATCGAAATGATACGTCCCAGTTTAGATACGACAGTGGAATCCGCCTCAATTTTGTGCCCAATTTCCTGGAAGTTTACTTTCCGATTCAGTCGTCTCTGGGTTTCGAACCGGGATTCTCTGACTACGCATCCCGTATCCGGTTCGTCGTGACCATCGATTTCGAAAGGGTCTACAATCTGGTCAAGCGAGGGTTCTACTAGAACCGAAAAATTGCCTTTTTTTTTATATCTTCGCAGCATTCCCAAAGGCTTGTAAATTATGATCGATAAGGTTACCGAAAACCAGAAAAAATTATCTTTTCAAGAATTTAAAAATGAAGTCCTTTCTGATTACAAAACAGCAGTATTAAGTCGTGAATGCAGTCTTCTTGGAAGGCGAGAGGTTTTGACGGGCAAAGCCAAATTCGGAATCTTCGGAGGTGGCAAAGAGATCCCTCAACTCGCCATGGCCAAGGCCTTTAAGCCCGGAGATTGGCGATCTGGCTACTACCGGGACCAGACTTTTATGATGGCGATTGGGAAATACAGTCCGAAACACTTTTTTGCAAGTCTATACGCCCATCCTGACATCGAGGTAGACCCCTTCTCTGCCGGACGACAGATGAACGGGCATTTCGCAACTCATTCGATCAATGAAGACGGAAGCTGGAAGAAGCTCAGCGAACAGTACAATGTCAGTTCAGACATATCACCAACCGCAGGGCAAATGCCCCGTCTGGTCGGGCTGGCTGAAGCCTCTAAAAAATTCAGAACCATAGAAGGCCTTGACAAAGAGCAGAATTTCTCTAACGAAGGAAATGAGGTTGCCTGGGGAACTATAGGCAACGCCAGCACCTCTGAAGGTCCTTTCTTTGAAGCCATCAATGCAGCTGGAGTGCTTGAGATACCCATGGTGATCAGCGTCTGGGATGATGATTACGGCATTTCGGTGCATTCCAAATATCAAACCACCAAAGAAGACATCTCGGAAATTCTGAAAGGCTTCCAGAGAGAGGACGGAGGCTCCGGATATGAGATTTTCGTCGTCGACGGTTGGGATTATACCCGACTGGTGGATGTCTATAACAAAGCGGGAAAAATCGCCCGAGAAGAGCACGTTCCTGTTCTGATCCATGTCAAAGGTCTTACACAGCCTCAGGGGCACTCTACCTCAGGCTCCCATGAGCGCTACAAAAGTCCGGAGCGGCTCAAATGGGAGCAAGAGCACGACGGCATCCGCAAGATGCGCGAATGGATCCTTCAGTTCGAGCTGGAAGACGCCAATGGAGAGCTGTTGAAATTCGTAGAGAATGAAGAAGAGCTTGTAGCGGTTGAAAAAGAAGTGAAAAAAACCGTGTCTCAGGCCAAAAGAGAGGCTTGGAATGACTACATACAACCCATGGTTCAGGAAAGAGCGACTTTGATGCAGCTCATGGAGCGAGCCGCTCGAAAAAGTCAGAATTCCATCTTCATCGACAAGCTTAAACGAGAGCTGGCAGAGATCGATGAGCCTATACGCAAAAACATTCTCACTGTGGCCCGACGCTCACTGATCTATCTCAAGGATGAGGATTTCCAGGAGAAGGAGATACTCCAGAACTGGATCAAAGAATACATGGCCGTGCAGAACACACGCTACAACGATCATCTTTACAGCGAGTTGGACGGCAAGGCGACGAACATTCAAGAAATAGAACCCGAATACGATGATGAGAAGGAAGAGGTGGATGCCCGAATCGTCTTAAGGGACAATTTTGACGCCCTGCTCTCAAAGCACAAAGAGATTCTCATCTTTGGTGAAGACTCCGGCAAGATTGGAGACGTCAACCAGGGCCTCGAGGGGCTTCAAAACAAACATGGAGAAGAGCGGGTATACGACACCGGAATACGGGAAGCGACGATCATCGGCCAGGGTATTGGAATGGCCATGCGTGGCCTGCGACCCATTGCGGAGATTCAATACCTCGATTATTTGTTCTACGCGACTCAGGTCCTGACAGACGACCTGGCGACTTTACGCTATAGAACCTTTGGCAGACAAGTGGCGCCTTTGATCATCCGCACTCGCGGACACCGCCTGGAAGGCATCTGGCATTCCGGATCGCAAATGGGCAGCCTGCTCAATCTGCTCCGTGGGGTCTATGTTCTGGTGCCGCGCAACATGACCAAGGCCGCTGGTTTCTACAACACGCTGATCCGCTCGGATGAGCCTGGAATCATCGTAGAGAACCTCAACGGATACCGTCTCAAGGAACAAGTTCCTGAGAACCTGGGAGAATTCACTACCCCCATTGGTCAAGTCGAGGTCATCAAAGAAGGAAGTGACATAACGCTCGTTTCCTACGGCTCAACCCTGCGCTTATTGGAACAGGCCTCTGCCGACCTTTCACAAGTTGGCATTGATGCAGAAATCATCGATGCACAAAGCCTCCTGCCATTTGACCTTGAGCAGGAAGTATTGCTCAGCGTCCAGAAGACCAATCGACTTGTTGTGATCGACGAAGACATACCGGGTGGGGCATCTGCCTATCTGCTCGAAGAGATTGTCAACAAGCAGGGCGCCTATTACTATTTGGATAGCAAACCGACTACAATTACGGCTAAAGCACACAGGCCGGCTTATGGAACAGATGGAGACTATTTCTCAAAACCTTCCGTCAATGATATTTTCGAAGGCGTCTACAAGGTTATGCACGAAAGTGACCCTGTCAAGTTCAAAAGCCTTTATGCCTGAAAGGGGTAACTTAAGTGACAGAACCGTTAAATATTGTTAACAAACTCCTTCAATTTCAAGTTTTTATATTAATTTTGTACCCATCCGGGTCGGTTAAAGACGATCCTGTCTCTTCGACAACCAAATCTCAACAAGGGGAGAAATGCACAAAAAAAGGATTTTAAGCGTACTGATATTGAGTCTGTTTCTGAACCTCAGCGGATTCAGTCATTCGTCACGTTTAACAGGATTCAGCGAATTACATCCTCCAAAAGTCGTTCTCGATGATTTCAACAGCTATTCCAAAGATCTATTCGCGGCACTCAATGAGCCTGACCTGAATTACAAGGCCTTCGAAACTGCTTTAAAAGGTTTTGTGAAACTCCAGCTGGAAGACAAAATCGAAAACACGAAATATCTTACGGTCATAGACATGAGCCGTTCCGCTAATGATCACCGCTTCTTCGTGATCAATCTTTCAGAAAAGAGAGTTGAGCATAAAAGCGTAGTAGCGCATGGTAGAAATACAGGTGGAGAATATGCGCGCCATTTCTCCAACAAAGAAGGTTCTTTCAAAACAAGTCTTGGCTTTTACAGGACGGCCGAAACCTACCACGGAAAGCACGGCTTGTCTTTGAGGCTCGATGGGCTTGAAAACTCGAACAGCAACGCGCGTGATCGCGCCATTGTGATCCATGCAGCGGATTATGTTTCTCAGAGTTTCATAAAGAAATTCGGCAGACTGGGCAGAAGCCTTGGATGTCCTTCACTACCGACAGAAGGGTATGATGAAATTGTGGAAACCATCAAGGAAGGCACTCTGCTCTTTATCTATTTTCCGCAAGAGCAATACCTCAGCAATTCTCCGATCGCCAACCACACCTTCTCAGAAGTCGTCAACGGTTAATGAGCCGGGTTATCGGCTAGCGAGCTTTTCATTGATTTCCCTGACCAAAGCAGGTCCTTCATAGATAAATCCGGTATACAATTGTACGAGATCCGCACCCGCTTCCAGTTTCTCAAGGGCGTCGTCAGCACTGTGAATCCCTCCCACTCCGATAATCGGGAAAGCTTTTCCGGATTTCTCCGAGAGAAATCGAATCACTTCGGTAGAGCGCTCTCTTACCGGTTTGCCGCTCAAGCCTCCCGTTTCAGTTTGATTCGCCGAACGCAGACCTTCACGAGACAACGTTGTATTGGTCGCAATCACTCCGGCAATACCTGTGTCTTTCACAATATCTATGATGTCCTGCAACTGGGAATCGGTCAGATCCGGAGCGATCTTCAGAAGGATAGGCTTGGGATGTTTTTTTGTCCTGTTCTCTTTTTCCAGAGCACCCAGCAAAGCCGTGAGAGGTTCCTTGTCTTGAAGTTCTCTCAAATTCGGGGTATTGGGTGAACTGACATTGACCACGAAATAATCTACGACGTCAAAGAGTTTTTCAAAGCAGATAAGGTAATCCTCTGTTGCTTTTTCATTCGGGGTCACCTTGTTCTTACCGATGTTCCCACCGATAATGATGTCACTTCTCCTGTTTTTAAGACGGGCAACAATCTCGTCCGCTCCGTCATTGTTGAATCCCATGCGGTTGATAATCGCCTCGTCTTCTTTCAATCTGAACAAGCGTTTTTTAGGATTTCCCGGCTGAGGTTTGGGCGTCACGGTCCCGATTTCCACAAAACCAAATCCGTACTCGGCAAATTCGTCGAAAAGCCTTGCATTCTTGTCAAAGCCTGCAGCCAGACCCACCGGATTCTTGAATTTCAACCCAAAGAGCTCGCGCTCGAGGGAGGGATGTTCAAAACCAAATTTCGATTTGACAATTTTCCCGACCAGGGGCAGCCTGAACAGGTTTTTGATCATTCCAAAAGTGAAATGATGCACCACTTCAGGATCAAACTGAAACAAAACCTTTCGAACAACGGATTTGTATAAACTCATATATAGGGAGTCAGTAAAATTAGTCTAGCGCAACTCAGCCTTGAACTGTTGCTCAAAGCCCTGCTGTAGCTTTTTCATTATTTTGTCAATCTGCTTGTCAGTCAAAGTCTTGCTTTTGTCCTGCAGAATGAAACTCAGGGCATATGACTTTTTCCCTTCAGGAAGCTTGTCGCCCAGGTAAACATCGAAAAGATCAATCTGCTTGAGCAGTTTTTTCTCAGCTTGCTTTGCAAAATCGTGCAAATCTACAAAGCTCACCTCTTCGTCGAGCAAGAGCGCCAGGTCTCTCTTGACCTCAGGATGCTTGGGCAGCTCTTCTACTATGATCTTACTGCCCTTCATACTTTGCATGACATGCTCCCAGTCAAAATCTGCGAAAAGCACCTCCTGCTTGATGCCGAAAGCTTTGAGTATGGCCGGTTTGACCACTCCGAATTCAACGAGTTTCATCTTCCCGGAATAAAGGGCCAACCCTTCAGAAACCATATCGTTCTTCATTTTTCCGTATCGCGTACCTGTAACACCCAGCCTTTCCAGTAAACCTGAAACGAGCCCTTTCATGTAAAAGAAATCGGACGCCTGAGCTTGAAGTCCCCAGTGATCACCCGTTCTATTTCCTGTAAACACCAGGGCCAGGTGCTTAGTTTCGACATATCCGGAATCGTAATTGTGATAGGTATTGCCAAATTCAAACAATCTGAAGTTCGAAGACTTCCTGTTCAAATTGTAAGCGGTCGATTCCAGAAGACCAAAAAGCATGGACTGACGCATTACTGAAAGGTCGTTGCTCAGGGCATTGAGAATAGTAACGTTTCGCTCATCAGATATTCCCTCCGAGAGGGTACTGTAATCCGGTCGCGTCAAGGAGTTGCTCATGGATTCGTAAACCCCGTTGGAGATCAAAAACTCAGAAGTGATCATCTCCACTTTTTCAGGGCTCAAACCCGAAGAAGTTTCGACCGAGGTCTTTATCTTCTCGGGAATTTCGACATTGTTGTAGCCGTATACCCGGAGAATCTCCTCTACCACATCTGCCTCGCGCGTCACATCCACCCGATAAGCAGGCACAGTAAGGCCCAGGCCTGATTCTGTCTGGCTGTCGATACGAATGTCGAGCGAGGCCAGGATATTTTTGATCGTATCTGTTGGAATCTCCTCTCCAATCAAGCGGGAAGCCTTTTCATAGGAGAGTCGAATTTGATGATCCTCAATTTTATTGGGATAAAAGTCGATGATATCCGAAACAATCTTGCCTTCTGCGATCTCTGCAATGAGTATTGCGGCCCTCTGCAGGGCGTATTCTACCGTATTCGGGTCAATACCTCTTTCGAACCGGAAAGAAGCGTCTGTGTTCAAACCGTGTCGTTTCGCAGTTTTCCGGATCGATACCGGATCGAAATAAGCGCTCTCCAGAAAAATGGAAGTAGTCTCTTCAGTCACTCCCGATTTGATCCCTCCGAAAACACCCCCGATACACATCGGGTTACTGTCACCATCACAGATCATAATATCCTCCTCATTCAACTCCCGCTCAACGCCATCAAGGGTGACGAATTTTGTGCCCGTGGGTAGCGTTCGCACGCGTACCTTATCTTTTTTAATTTTGTCCGCATCAAAGGCGTGCAAGGGTTGACCCAATTCGTGCAGCACGTAGTTGGTGATATCGACAACGTTGTTTATCGGACTCAATCCGATTGATCTCAGACGGTTCTGCATCCACGACGGAGAGTCCTGAACTTTCAGATCGGTAATCGTAATCCCGCAATAACGCGGCACCAGTTTGGAGTTTTCTACTTCGATCTTGATGTTGTAGGTCCGCTCATCCACGTGAAAATCACTTACCGAAGGCGTGTTCAGCTTTTTCTTGGTCTCCTCCAGCTGCAGTAGTCCGGCATACAGGTCCCTGGCCACACCCAGGTGGCTCATGGCATCTGCGCGATTCGGTGTCAATCCGATTTCAAACACATGGTCGCTGTACAGCTCGAACACCTCTCCGGCCGGGGTTCCCGGCTCGATGTCTTCTTCGAGTACCATGATTCCTTCATGACTCTCGCCCAGGCCGAGTTCGTCCTCGGCACAGATCATCCCCATGCTGACTTCTCCCCTTATCTTTCCTTTCTTTATTTTGAAAGTCTCCCCATCTATCGGATTTAAGGTGGCCCCTACGGTTGCGACCGGAACGAGTTGACCCGCTTCCACATTGGGAGCTCCACAGACGATCTGAACCGGCTCACCGTTGCCCAGATCGACCGTTGTTACTTTCAAACGATCCGCATTGCTATGTTTTTCACAGGTAAGCACTTTACCTACCACGACACCTTCAAGCCCTCCTTTTATCGACTCATAATTCTCAATTCCTTCCACTTCCAGTCCGAGATCAGTGAGTATCTCACCTACGCGCTCTGCCTCGAGGTTGATATTGAGGAAGTCCTTCAGCCAGTTGTATGATATTTTCATCTACGGATTCATTTTTAGAAGCCAACAGGCTCCTGCAGTCATAAGCTGCAAAGATATAATTGATAGATGATAAGACAAGAGTCAAGGTCTTTTTTTTGAACCTTCGAAGTCCTTTTTTCGATTTGACAGATTTTAATTATTTTGCATGACACAAATCACAATTCACTCTAATCACCGGACTATGTCGAATTCGATCACGCGGATCTTTGATTTCGCCTATTATCAACTTGAAACCTACAACCTGAGCAAGTCTCTTGTTTCTAAGACAACGGGGCAATGGGAAGCCACCTCATCCAAGGAATTCGTGGAAAGGGCCAACATGGCCAGCCGGGGTTTATTGAAGCTGGGCGTAAAAGCCGGCGACCGAGTTGCGTTGATCTCTACCACCAACAGAACTGAATGGAACATCATGGACATCGCCATCCTCCAGATAGGAGCGATCAATGTTCCGATCTACCCCACCATCAGCGAGGAAGATTACAAATACATTTTCAATCACGCCGAGGTCAAATATTGCTTCTTGTCGGATGAAGAGCTGTTTACCAAGGCCAACGCGGTAAAGTCCCAGGTTAAAAGCCTGAAAGGGATCTATTCTTTTGAAGCCGTTGCCGGATGTGATCTTTGGGAGGATGTTTTCACGCTCGGGTCTGACCCTGCCTTGCAGGAAAAGGTCGACAAATTAAAAGACAAGGTCAAACCTGCTGACCTCGCTACGATCATCTACACCTCGGGAACCACAGGTGTCCCTAAAGGGGTTATGCTCTCCCACAGCAATATCGTTTCCAATGTGCTTGACAGTATACCGAGATTACCCATCATCAAAGGACAGAGTACGGTTCTGAGCTTTCTTCCGGTCTGCCATGTCTTCGAACGCATGCTTCATTACCTTTATATTTACAGCGGGATTACCATCCATTACGCAGAATCCATAGAGAAGATCGCAGACAATGTAAAAGAGGTCAAGCCCAATTTTATGAGCGTCGTACCTCGACTTCTTGAGAAAATTTACGACAGCATCATCGGCAAAGGAGCCGAACTTACCGGCATCAAGAAAAGACTTTTCTTCTGGGCCGTAGAAGTCGGACTGAAATACGAGCCTTATGGTGAGAACGGCTGGTGGTATGAGAAGCAACTGGCACTGGCGAACAAATTGATCTTCAGCAAATGGAGAGAAGCCCTTGGCGGAAATCTCACAACCATGGTTTCGGGTTCAGCCGCTTTGCAACCCCGCCTGACCCGGATCTTTGCTGCAGCAGGCATGCAGGTGATGGAAGGGTATGGCCTTACCGAGACCTCCCCCGTGGTTTCTGTCAACATGTACGACAATAACCTCTTTAGAATCGGAACCGTAGGTCAGGCCATCGACAATGTCGAGATCAAGATTGCCGAAGACGGCGAAATCCTGATCAAAGGCCCCAATGTCATGCAGGGCTATTACAAGGACCCTGAAAAAACAGCGCAGGTGATGACCGGCGACTATTTCCATACCGGCGACAAGGGAGAACTCGACAAGGATGGCTTTTTACGAATCACGGGAAGAAAGAAAGAGATATTCAAGACCTCAGGCGGAAAATATATTGCCCCCACCCTGCTTGAAAACCAGATGAAACAATCCCGTTTCATCGAACAGATCCTTGTGATCGGTGAGGGTCAGAAAATGCCCGCAGCGATCGTTCAACCCAACTTTGACTTTGTCAGGGAGTGGGCACGAAGGCACAATGTAAAACTGGGTGAAACGATCGAAGAAATTGCGGAAAATAAGGACGTTCACGATCGTATCATGGAGGAAATCGAAGAAGGAAACAGTCATTTTGGAAAGTGGGAGACCATCAAGAAAATTGAAATCGCACCCGAGGTCTGGTCGGTTGACAACGATTTGCTCACCCCAACCTTTAAACCCAAGCGAGAAGTGATCCTGAAGCGCTACAAACATCTGTACGACAGGATTTACGGTTCATGAGGTTTTTGAATTGAGGTTTTAACGTCCCTGATAAGCTGCTTTGGCTTCCTCGATGGAGGCGTGTATTATGCCTCCCCTTTTCATCTCGTCAGCATGCTCAGCTTTCAAATCTCCGTAGGTCATGATTTTTTTACCTTGAAGGGCGTTTTTGAACTCTTTCGACAAAAATACATTCAGCTCCGCCTGACGGTGCTTGCCGAGAATCGATTGTCCTGATGCGGGGTCTGACATTAAATCCGTATTGAGATCATCGAGTTCAGCGAGTTCATCATTGTCATGGGCGGTGTGAAATACGAACAGATTGTACTTCTCTTTATCAAGTTTTCCCAAGGCGTCGAGTACAGCTGTTTGCTTATTGTTCACAGGTTGACCCCAAATGTCGGCGGCCATGTGCTCGTCAAAATACCTGCATATGACCAGGTCGTACTCCCTGGCCAACTTTTCTACAACAGCCGCGATTTGAGGAGTAGACCGTGCGATTCCCATGTGATGGTCTAAATAGTCGACTTTCATGCCCATGGCCATGGCCCGATCTATCTGGGCCCGAAGCTCAGTTTCTACTTCTTCCAAGTCATAGTCACTCAATAAAAAATCCTTAACGGAAGTCCTGAAATAACCTCGTTCGTCAACCAGACTGGGAACGGCTGCTTTCCCTGAGACAGGTCCCCATTTCAGTTGCTCGAATTCCGAGGTCAATGTGAGATGAAGGCCTATAGACACATGAGGGGCCTGCTTGAGTATTTGGGCTGCTTCCTGGACCCACGGTGTGACCATCATCAACGAGGCATTGAATGGGATACCTGAGTGCACCATGTCTTTCAAGGCCAGGTTGACTGCGTGGGACATGCCAAAATCATCTGCTCGCAGCAGAACCCGGTTCTCTTCCTGAGCCCTGCCCTGAAAGGAAATAGCCAAAAGAAGAAGTAGTAAAAAGGATCTGATATTTTTCATGATCTATATATTTTAGGACAAGTTAAATCTAGGGAATAATCTGCTTGCCGACAAATCCCAACAGGCTCCGGATTGTTGAAAAAAACTCTGGTGTGATGCCGTGGATTCGATAAATTTTGTTGTAATTAGCCACCTCATTTCTTACTTTTACGCTTTAGCCTTCATTATGGAACAATTCATTGTCTCAGCGCGAAAATATCGACCTCAGGTCTTCGACGACGTGGTGGGACAAAAGGCTATTACCAACACCCTGGAGAACGCGATCAAGAGCAATCACCTGGCGCAGGCTTTATTGTTCACCGGACCGAGAGGGGTTGGAAAAACTACCTGTGCCCGGATTCTTGCCAAAAGAATCAACGAGGAGGGCATGGAACAAACGAGTGGAGATGAAGACTTTGCTTTCAATATTTTTGAGCTGGATGCGGCATCGAACAATTCGGTGGATGACATACGCAACCTGACCGAGCAGGTAAGGATACCGCCCCAAACGGGACATTTCAAAGTCTATATCATCGACGAGGTTCACATGCTTTCTCAATCGGCCTTCAATGCGTTTTTGAAGACCCTGGAAGAACCTCCGGCCCATGCAATTTTCATTTTGGCCACCACCGAAAAACACAAGATCATTCCGACGATCCTTTCTCGTTGCCAGATTTTTGACTTCAGACGCATCGGGGTTCAGGATATCAAGCAGTACCTGTATAAGATCGCAGAGGGAGAAAATGTCAAGGCCGAAGATGATGCCCTGCACATCATCGCTCAAAAAGCAGATGGCGCTTTGAGAGATGCCCTGTCGATCTTTGACCGGGTTGTCAGCTTTTCGGGAAACGAATTGACTCGTGAGGCTGTATCGAGCAATCTCAATGTTTTGGACCACGAGGTCTATTTCGAGATCACAGATCTGCTTCTGGAAAACAAGATTCCGGAAGTGCTTGTTGCCTTCAACGACATCCTCTCGAAAGGATTCGAAGGACATCATTTCATCAACGGACTGGCCTCACATTTCAGGGATCTCCTGGTGGCTAAGGATCCGGCTACCTTGCAGCTGCTGGAAGTTGGTGACCGCACGAAAAAACAATACCTGGAGCAGGCCAAAAAATCGGACCTGCGCTTTCTCATGCAGGCGATCGACCTGGCGAATCAATGCGATCTGAATTACAAGACCAGCAAGAACCAGCGGCTTCTTGTCGAGCTCAACTTAATGAAAATCGCCTCCATCACTTTTGATGGCAAAAAAAAAATCTAAAGGTTTCATCGTTCCTTCGATAAACTTTATCACCATGCACCGACCGGCACATTCCCGCGAAACTGCGGTGCCTGAGCCTGAGCCAAAACAAACCGAGAAAGAAAGCCAAACCGAGAAAGTAAAGCCTGGCAGCCGAAAAGCCAAAGGTTGCAAAGACCGAGGTTGCAAAGACCGAGGTAATCAAACCTGTGGCACTTGAACAAGCAGGCAATGGTCGCAGGAAGTCGGCTTTGTCGCTTTCAAGCCTAAAACGAAATAAACAGGAGGCCGAAGAACTGAGGCAAAAGAAGGCCCGTCAAAACACAACCGAGAATCTTCCCCAAGATCCTTTCACTGAAGACACTTTCCAAGAGGTATGGCAGGGCTACATCGACAGTCTCATCAAGGCGGGTGAGAAGATTCTGGCTTCCATATTGATGGCCGACAAGCCTGTCCTCAAAGGACAGACGATACACCTCACCTACCCCAATCAGCTCATGAAGAAAGAGCTCCTTCGCGTTCGCCCAAAGGTCCTCAGGCACATTCGAAACGCGTTGAACAACCACTCGGTTGACTTTGAAATAGAGGTTAAAGAAGAGAACCAAAAGCGATTCGCCTATACCCCACAAGAGAAATACGAGCTTTTGAAAGAGAAAAACAGCGAGATTTCATTCTTGAGAAAAACCTTCAACCTGGAACTTTAACAGCTGCTTCTACCTGAAGATTAATCCTTTACGGTCAGTCGAAGTACCGAACAGGCTGAGCTATCGGCAAATTTGTCTTTGTTCTTGCCGAATAACACATTCTGCCAATTGTCTTTTTCAGGCGTTCCAATGATCAGCAGGTCATATTCCGCTGAAATCAAACCGATGGTTTCAATCGGATCCTTTGCCCTTTGAATCAGCACCTTCGAATCGGCTTCGGCTTTCAAAAGCAAGCGCACAGAGGACTGTTCCATATCGGAGATCTCCTGGTCGGTCATCTGTTCAGGAACCACGTGAAGCAGGGTTAGAGAAGCCTTGTAAAATTGACAGACCCGGTCTGCAATGGCAACAAAGTTTTTGTCTTTTCTTCCGGGCCTGAGGGCCATCACGACCTTGGAGATATGTCGCACGCCATTGTCCCTGAAAAGGGCAAAATCCGAGTTCACATGAGTGACAAACCAACCAATCGGATTGCGAACCAGCCAGCCTTTGTGGGCACGGGCATCCCAGCCCATCACCATCCAGTCACTGTGCGTCTGTTCGCTGAGTTCCTGAATTGTGGTCGTCAAATCATGAGTCACCACGGCTTCAAAATCGATGTTCACTTCTCGTGCCCTGGCCAATCCGGAGAACCTCCGTCCGAGAGAGCGAATGACAGGGTTATCCTCCATGAAAGCATCCAGGAAGGTCTGATTGGGAACTTCCGTGATATTCACCGCTTGTGTGACCTTCTTTTTGTTCAGGGCGGCACCCATTTCGACAAGCATTTCCGGTGATTTTTCGTTGCCCAAAAGGGGAATTACCACACCTGCGTCAGAAGCGATCTTTCCATCAAGAATGGACTTGTTGACCCGAGGTGGCTCTTCGACTTTGATTCCTTTACGTCGCTTTTTGTTGTAGAGCATGTAGAGCGCTGGGCGATGTCCGTACTTGCGCAGAATTCCGGTTCGCGCTGTTTTCTTCCCGTAAAAGAAATAGATGACAAAACCGAGCAAGAAGATGGTCACAACAGCAATCAGAGGTATCATTCCGAGGAAAATGAGCAAGAGAAACCCGGATATGATCCCGAAGATCTGCACTATCGGGTAAAGTGGGGATTTATAGGTCGGATTATACCATTGGGCAGAAGTCTCACGCAAGATCACAACACAAATATTGACTGAGATGAACATGGTCACCATAAAGGCGCTCGCCAGTTTGGCTATTTTTTCTACATCCAGGAAAAGAATCACCAGGGCCATGGTCAAACAGGTGAGTATAATGGATGAAACAGGCGTCAGAAATTTAGAATGAATCTTCCCCATAAAATCCGGAAGTAGCTTGTCCATGGCCATGGCAAAAGGAAATCGTGAGGCCGCAAGGACCCCGGAATTCGCCATGGAGATCAAAGTGATTACTCCAATTAGAGCCGTGATCGTTCCGATCAACGGGCCACCCAGCTTGTTGGCTACAGAATAGATCGGTCTGAGATCGGTGGAAAGCTCACTCATGGGAAGGTTCCCCACAAGGATAAAGGCGATAAAAACATAAATCAGAGTCATAATGAACAGCGAAAGAATCATCGCCCTGGGCAGGTTTTTGCTCGGGTTTTTGATTTCGCCCGCAATTGCAGCCACTTTGGTAACACCCGCATAGGAGATATAGACAAAAGCCACCGTAGAAAAAAGTCCCATGGTGCCGTCTGTGTAGAAGGGTTCCAACAACTCCTTGTCAACGGCAGGGAGTCCAAAAATAAGAACGAGTGCGAGGGTAATCAGGCTGATCGCCACGATCACAATTTGCACCTTCCCGACCTTTTTCACACCGAAGATATTCAGCATCAGAATCACCGCGAGGAAAAATAGCGCCACATATTGCGTGAATCCGTTTGAGGCATTGACAAGAACAGCGAGATAGGCCCCGAATCCGACAAGTGCAAAGGCGCTTTTCAAGAGCAGCGAAAGCCACAGGCCAAGTCCGGCAATGGTCCCGAATATAGGGCCGAAAGATCGTTCAATATAGAGATAGGTGCCTCCGGAAGAAGGCATCGCGGTTGCCAGCTCCGATTTGGAAAGAGCTGCGGGAAGTATGCAGATGGCCGCCAAAAGATAAGCCAGCCATATGGACGACCCGGTTTTGGCTGCGGCAATGCCCGGAAGCACGAATATCCCGCTTCCCAGCATACCCCCAATGCTTATCGCGATCACCGAGGTCAAATTCAAACTTCGCTCTAGTTTCTTCAAAATCAAAATTTGCTCTAAAATAGACTTTTTTTAACAACTGTCTCGGGCCTGAAACCCAGCCAAATGAAAATTAAACTCTAAATTTGTTACGCAGAAAAACCATCATTTAAAAGAGAACAGCCATGCTTGGATTGAAATTTGAAACGGAGACTTCCTGGGTTGAAGTTGCGAGCGACGGGCTCGAACAAGTGTTGACCGACCACGCTTTTGCCGAACAGAAAGCAGCCTCCAACGCCGTATCCCTGATTATCAATTATTCAGAAGAAACGGAGTTGGTCCAGGCCATGAGCGACATCGCCATAGAAGAGATGGAGCATTTTAAGATGGTTCACGAATTCATGGTGAAACGCGGCATGACCCTGGGTCGTGATCAGAGCAATGACTATGCCCGCCACCTGCTGAACTATTTTCCGAAGACAAATGACCGACAACTGGCCCTTATTCACCGCTTGCTGATTGCAGCCTTGATCGAAGCCAGAAGCTGCGAGCGTTTTAAAGTGTTTTCAGAAAATATAGAGGATCAGGAACTCGCACAGTTCTACCGGGACCTGATGATTTCCGAGGCGAACCACTACACTACTTTTTTGGGGTTTGCCCGCAATTCATGGATCGAAAACTTGTCGATGAAAAATGGCAGGGCCTTCTCGATTATGAGGCTGAATTCATGAAATCACGTGGGACCTCGGCCAAAGTGCATGGTTGAGACAGACTTTGATCGCTTAATTCCAGAAATCAAGTAATGAAATTGATCGTAAGCGGATAGTGAGGTTCTATAATTACCGCCAATCTTAGGACAGGAATCTTTCCTTTTTAAGGATTATTATACTTGTTTTCATGCTGCAAATTGTAGACTTTATTCATAATCTTATATGATGAAGTTTAAATAATGACATTTTTATTGTTCTAATATGCTATAAGCAAAACTATTCTTTAGTTAATTTTCGTTTATAGGTTACATCGATGACAGGAGCTGATATTATAATACCTTCATCTTTTAGAGCCTTATAAACAGTAATTTTAAAATCAATCCCTACTTTTACACCTATTGAATAATCATTAACCCAACCATATATTTTGACAATAGATTTTCCATCAATTATTCCTACATAATTGGCATAAGGTCCAGGCTTTTTCATTAATTCAGGGATAGTTTTTGCGGCTTCAATAGCGAGATCTATAACTTGTTTAGTGTCTGTATCTTTATCTAACTGGAGTTCAATTTCCAATCGCCTTCTTTTATCATCAAATGTTCTATTTGTTAATTTTCCAGATATTAAATAGTCATTTGGCACCAATACATCTGAACCATCCCAACAACTAATTTGACTTGCTCGTAAACCAATATTTTTTACCTCACCTTCTACCTCATCAACTTTAACAATATCTCCAATTTTAATAGGACGTTCTATGGCCAGTATAATTCCGCTAACAAAATTATTGACAATATTTTTCAAGCCAAATCCAATTCCAATTCCAAGTGCGCCAATTCCAACAGCCACTTTACTCAACTCTACCCCCGCAGCAAATAATGCAAAAAGAAAACCAAGAAATATAACAGCGTATTTTATCAATAAGGAAAACGTACTTGCGACCCCAATTGAAATTTCAGTTCTCGGATAAATTTCTTTATCTAAAAAATAACGGATAAACTTAGAAAGCCAGATGGATATTTGGAATATAATAAAGAAAGCCAGCACATTGCCTAAGGATATATTTAATTCCCCTATTTCCAAAGGCGAATTAATGAAATTCCAAATAGCATCAATAAATGACTTTCGAATTTTAAGCAGATCAAGAATAATATAGAACCAAAACAAGTAGGCTATGCTTTTTAAGATCTTGTTTAAACCCTTCAATACCTCATCCCCATCATCCTTCAAAATATTCGAAAATCGGAATAATGGCCCCATTAACAGTAAGTACAAAAATGATTGTACCAACAACACGGCTTCTTTAATAATAACAAAAGCAATTAAAGTACCTAAAGTGGTTTGGGTCAGTAACAATGAAAGTTGAACACTTCCAATAATATTTGTCGCAAAGGCAATAATTGAAAAAATGATAAACACATTAATTAAAAATGGTAAAGTACCTAACCAATAGGTATTCTCCTGTTCGACAAGGTCTTTTTTCGATTTTAAATAGACCAACACCCCAAATAATAGAAGGTTTATAATAAACAATGCATAGCGCAACATATACAGGTTTTCACTTATTATGGGCAGCGCAACAATGATTATAGAAAACGCAATAAAAAATAAAACATCATAAATCCTGTTTTTTGAGTTACGCTCCCATATCAGAATACTAAAAGGTATAATCAATAGTAAGAAAACGATATATTTTATCTCTATTGGAATATCAAAAAACAGGAAAATAACAAAGGACAAAATAATCATTGAGGACCAAAATGGATATTTAAGTACAGTATTCCCTTTGTGTAAAACGGAAGGATTGGCAATAAATAATTTTTTAGCTTTGATATTCAGAAAAAGAATTACGCTAAAAATGAGCATAAAACTAAAAATAAGCAGGTAATAAATCTCGCTTTTTTCCGACATAAATCGTTTTATAATTGCTCTTTTTGCTTGGTACTGCTCTTTAAATGAGGTACTTGTAACCCTACTCTTCTTGTCTGAATTCAATTCCCAAATAGGGCTGTATTCAGGAATCCAAATATTGTCTATGGACTTTGATTTTTTGATTGAAATCAGAGAAAAAGCCTCGTTCAGTTCACCTTGACTTACTGAAATTGCATTTTCTATGTTATTTAAATCCTCGTCCCAAAGTTTTAATTCACCCTTGATGTCATCTAAACCATTTAAATTTGAAGTGACCTGTTGTTTTACCCGGTTCATGGTTTCCAGACGGACAGAATCAATATCTGTGGTTTTGTTTTCTCTTGAAGTGATCGAATCAGATGTAATTTGCCAAATTTCAGAATCGAATTCTATTTGCTTTTCTTTTTCATTTGTATGTTCTCTCCAGTCTATAATTCTGGATTGCCAGAGGTCTACTCTTTTTTTATGCAAGCCCATCCTGTTTTCGAGCTTATCAAGTTGATCTAAATTAAAATAGCTAAGTGTATCTCGTAACAAAAGTAATTTGGAAGCCATTATTGAATCCAGTTCGGTTAATCCCTCATAGATGCTGAGCATCTTTGCCTTATTACTCGCTAACTCTCGAGTTTCTTCAATCAAAGTTCTCGTTACTTGCGAATAGTTAGCTATTTCAGAAATTTCAATGGCCTGGGGCACCTGTCACTAGGCTATCCTTTTGAATTACTGTTTGAGAAAAAAGTGTAAATGGCAAAAGTAAACCTAAGAGTAAGATCCCCTTTTTGATTAATTTAGATTTCAATAAATACTTATAATTCATAGTAAAAATATTTTTGTCTGTGGATCTATCGACCTAATCATCATACAAATCTTCTAACGCTTTCATCCCATATACTAAGGTTCCCAGCCGAGCGTAGTTTGGAATACATAGTCGCTATTAGGAGCTCCAATGGCTGGTTGATTATCGAGTTAAGCGTATAATTTAGCTTTATAAAAGATCAAGCGGGAAATCATACTTTACACTAATATTGAAATCTGATCTAAACCTTCCTGCTTCGGTTAAACTGGGATAAGCAAAACATTTGCTGGCAAGTTCCAAATCACCCAGATCGAAAATTAAAAAATCAGCGGCTAAAAAGGCCTCTGCACTATTTTTGGAAACATTCAAATCGTCTGAATAATCTTCATAGCCCAGGCAACCTACTGCCGATCCAGTTCATTTTGAGATTTTCAACTACATAATTACCAACACCGCCTTTAATCTTCGATATCAATGCGAATATTTGCTCAGAACTTTCCAAAAGGTCTGCGTTTAAAAGCATAAACCGATCCTGAACAATCAAAACCCTGTATATAAATCCACCATTGGTTCTGGTTATGTTGACTTAAATTCATCTGATTCCTGGAAGGTTCTGATCATTCCAAAATACAAGATTCTATTTGGTTTTGTCCGACATATAGCCCAGATCAAAGTTTCCACTAAATGTTGATTATATTCGCTTTAGTTAATCTAAGCCACTGATAATTCCACATCCAGACATTGCCGAAAGCTATCTTCTATTTCCTGAAAAAACAGAATATCTTTTAAATTAACTTCAACTTGTCCTCCGGTTTTCTCTTCAATTACAACCTTCGAAAAATCATTTCTTTTTGATTTAAAGCTTCCGTAATAACGATCTCCCTCAGTTGTAATGATCAAAAAATTACGAGCCATATTTATATAAATTACTTTGTCATACTCAATCTGGAAATCTTTGTCACTATAATCGGTCTCAATTTTTACGACTCCATTATCAAGTTGTTTAATCTCACCGAATACTTTTTCATTAGACTTCATGACCAGAGTATCCTTTTGAGAAAAAGATATTTGAGTAGCCAATAAAAAAATACTGAGTAGTATTATTTTAAACCAATTATATGAATTCACTTTCCATTATTTTTAAAACTTTTATCTACAAGCGATGGTATAATCTAAACCTCCACCTCATTCCACTGGCATCAAAAGATTCCTCCACGCCGTTTCTTCAATAGTTATAGCCAAAAGTGATTAAAGCTTTCCATTTTGGATTGAATTCCTTGCCTATTCCTATATCAAAATTAGCCTTGTCATTGAATTGTTTGGTTCCTATTAAATTCCAATATAATTCGATCCCTGCCGGGATGTAAAACCCATTACCCTTTTTCCATACATCTCCCTTAAACCTAAAGGTAATTTGTCCCTTGTAACGCAACCTGAGTCCAAAAGTATTGACCCAGTCATTCACGTTTATTTCGAAACGCTCCTCCAATTTAAAGGTGTGTTGAATCACCAAATGATACCAATTGGGTGCCGATAGACTATAACCTTGATAAGGCCTGATCTCCAATTGGTCTGAAACTCTTTTATTATCCGTATAATAGACTCCTACCCCTGCCAACAGTTTTTCTTTATACTTCATCTTCTTTAACATCAAACGAGGCCAGTCATAAGTCACCGAAGGGTTAATATAAATTCGATTCCATTGATGAGGCGAAATGGTTCTGAATCCGGTTCCTGCCCCCCAGGATAGCCTGTCATTGATCTTTCCAGATATATTGTAATCTGTCCAAAACTGAGTCGTATTCTCATTGTTTTGCGCCAGCAATTTATTTGCCCCAAACAGCAAGAATACTATATAAATAAATATGTATTTATAAGAATTCAAATCGAATGTATTAATTGAAAATCTGATCTTATTAAAATGGAGTGCTAAGAATTAAATAAGATCTTACCTACCTTAACACTCCAAAAATCAACCTAACCCAATTGATATAATTTCGTTTATTTTGGAAATAGAAACACCAGTTGAAATCGCAAGGACCAATCAGGCCCGTCCATCGTCGCGGGCTTTATCGCATTGTAATATGCGCTTACTTGCCCGTTAAATTTTTGCTTTCCTATTCCAAATATCTTTCCCGCTCCTCCTCCAAAGGGAACGATCCATTGATCATCCTCCCGAGCGTTCCAATTCACTGATATGATAGGCGCTGAAGTCAGGTACCATGCTTTTGGTAAATTGTAGTTGATAAAATATTGGAAAACACCTGCATTGACATCTGCACGATCACTGTTCCCCGCATAAGACCAGGCATTGTAAATCACACCTCCTAAAACCCATTTATTCACAAAGGCTACTACAATGGCAGCAGGTCCAGCCGACCATTTCTCCGAGCCCAGCCTAATATCTGTTGCTGTTGGGAAGATCAGGACAGGCCCAACCCCCCAAGTAACTTTTCCTGATTTGGCCGGAGTAAAAAAGCCCTGATAAACAATATCTCCTAATCCAAAGGTTGTTCCATCTTCTTGAAGTACATCCGGCTGCCAAATTATCGGAGCAATGAATCGATTGATCAGATTCCAATTACCCAATGAGGCTGGAATGACAGGTTGAACATTCAAAACATTCTGAGACCTGTCATATTCGCCAATACCAAAAGAGGTATTATTCTGTAAGGGCAAACTGATCATATTGGCAATTGGGTTTTGTGCCTTTTTTGCAGATATTCCTGAGACTCATCTGAGCCATAATTTATTGCTAGCAGCAAAAAACAAAAGGATAATAAGAAGTACTTTAATTAATTTTTTCATAATATACTATTTAGAGTTATTAATTTTTCATTTTGGAGTATTACTTTGAGTATGATATTAAAAGTAGTCATATAAGAGAGTTCATACAATAAATTAAAGTGGAAGAATCAGTTCTTGTTCCTCGGTCAAAATTGTCTCCTGACTTTGTTCTGTATTTTCCTCTTGTCCAAAGACTGGGACCGAGATAATGATCGCAACAAACAGTAGGATGGTTTTTAATTTATTCTTCATGATAAAAATTTTATTTATTTTAATTCTTCTTGCTCCATCATAAGTGACAAGAATTCTATTTAATTTTAACTGCCTTAACATCATCCTCCGTACCTAAAATAATCGCTATCCATTTCGTTGCCGGATTTTGTTCAAGAATGATCTTTATTACCATGGTAATGGGTATTGATAAAAACATCCCTACAATTCCGAGCAAAAAACGCCCAGAAAATCAGCGATAGAAAAACAATAAAAGTGGATAGTCCAAGGCCCTTACCCATCATTTTAGGTTCTACTACGTTTCCTATCAACATATTTACCACCAGATAAATAATTCCTGTAAACAAAGCGCCTTGAAATCCCAACTGCACCAACGCCAATGCCATAGCAGGTAGGGCAGCTAGTATGGACCCAATATTTGGAATATAATTCAACAAAAACGCTAGAAAGCCCCAGAGAATTGGGAAATCAAGCCCAAGAATCGCAAGTGCAATGGCTATCAGAATTCCTGTCGCCAAACTCGTAACCGTTTTAATTGACAAATAATGTCTGATCTTGATGCCTATCCCATTCAAAAAATCTTTTACTTGCTGGTCACCTTGAACTAAATAATCCAGTTTAATGGCACTTTCAGGAATTTCGCTGATCAAAAAGATCGTAAACAGTAAAAAAGTAAATTCATTACTCATTAAATCTCCTAAACCTCCCATTAAACTGCTGGCATATGACATAATCTTGCTAGGATTCATCGAAGACTCCCCCAAAACAAGTAAATTGATACCATACTGCTCCAAAATTTCGTTACTACTGGCGACCAGCCCAGCCAAATTCTCTTCATAGACGGAAGCTTTGTCTATAAAAAGCATCACAGACTTATTCAGCAAGCCTATAAAACCCATATAAAGGCCCAGAAAACCTAAGATCACCAATGAAATGGCCCATCCGGATGACACCTTCCTTCTTAACCATCTCAAAGGTTGCATAAGAATAATGGTTATAAAAAGGGCCATCAACAACGGGTTTAATATGGATTGTGCTGCATATATACCCGTCATGATGATTATTGCAATGGCAACCGATATACCAGAAACTTTTATTGGGTTCTTCATCTTATTAAATTGGTTTACAATTACTTCACTAATTCAACAGTACTTGGTCTCCATACCCCATCAATCCATGGTTGTGTTGGACCGTACATTCTTAAGCAAGCCAAGAATGTTTTTATTTTTGTTTTCATTTTATATCGTTTAGAGTTATTAATTTTTCATTTTGGAGTATTACTTTGAGTATGATATCAAAAGTAGTCGCAACAGCGCGTTCATACAATAAACGAAAGTGGAAGAAAAGTAGATTTATAGTAGTAAGAGTGTAGTAGATACTATGGAAAGCGTCTAAAGTGTCTTGAATGAACAAATAAAGTGGGTAGATTAAAAGGGCTCAAATTATACGTTTCGCGTTATTGCGTTATTGCGTTATAATTCTTATACCAAAGGCAATAATTATTCAGGCTAAAGATTATGTGGGTAATTGGACTAAATAATTGTTGCCTTTGGTATTACGTGTCATTTTTTCTGTCTTTTCTCTCCCTAATTTTGATGAAACAAGATCAACGATTTGGTTTTTAAAATCTTCTAAGAATGAATAATTTTAATTTATAGTGTTAGATTTTGATTCAAAGTCTTTAATCAGTAAAATTCAATTTGGCAGCAAACTGAATGCGTTGAGCAAAGCCTTCTGTGCCATTTACAATTCAGAACACGTATTGTATATAGATGACTTATTACACTTTTAGAATATATGTAATGAATACGAATTTCAGATTCATAAGTATTCAATATTATTTCCTAAATAAAAATTCGTCCTCTCAACCCAAATACGGTTATAAAATTACTTGTTGGATTTTGGGCTGGATTAATTATAAACTGAACATCTGGCGTTAAAATAAGGGTCTTAAGCTTTTGCCAGTGATAAAATAATTCAATTGTTAATTGATCTTCAACGCCTTCATAATATGTGGATTCAGAAGGTTGTCCCCATCCTAATCCAATACCTACCAAATTTTGTTTTGGTGAAAATTTATAACCTACACCTGCTTCAATAGATCCTTCATAAAGAGCGCCTCCATTATTAGCATATCCAGCTCTTAAAAAGGGCTGCCAATGTTCTTTAAATAAGCGACTATATGAAAAGTTAAGCCCCCAACCACTTGGAATATTTAATGCTTCTCGATTAGCAACATGCCAAAATGAAAGGTGGATATTAGAAATACCGTCGATATCAAACCCATAAAAACGGCAAGTGATTCTAATCGCTTTAAGCCAAATAATATTAGATAATTCTGAATGATATTCTCAACATCTTTCGATAACTCCTCTCCAATATTTTTCAGCTTTTCCAAACTTCGAATTTAATTTTAGTTCTTTCATTGCCTTATCATATTCTACTTCCAATTTGTCGAGCTCAGGTTGAAGTTTAACCCTAGCTTCCATTGATCCAAGTTCTATTTGCACCTTAGGTTCATCAATCCTGGTTTTCCAGAGTTTGATTTCTGCCTCCAATTGTTTTTTAAAGTCACTAATATTAAATTTTTGTTTTATGTTAATAGGTATATTTTTTTATTACTGATTAGTCGATCAACTCAAAATCGTTCAACACCCATGTTTTATTGATATAACCTTCTTCCGGTCCATAAAAACGGAATACCACAAAAAATCCTTTCTCGGCATTGGTGGGTACCCAATTGTTTTTAAGTTTTTTATCTTTTGGAGGTTCTGCTCCAAAATAAAGATCAACTGAGCCGTCTTT
>CAWJRB010000005.1:0-204904 GCA_963845155.1 uncultured Flavobacteriaceae bacterium
CCCCGGGAAATTTCCTAAATTCACCTGGGAGAGACGAGCCACCCAGGGATCGGGAAAATTGTTATCCGAAACTTAGAGCAAAACTCAAAAATATCCAAGGCTGAAGCTTGTAGTTTATAAACGGGGTTATCAACAATTAGCCGGTCAGAAAATTGCTATGAAAGCAATTCGATCTCCTCGTGAGCCTTTAATCCGAAGTACCCTCGGAACCAATAGACAAAAATGTAAAGTAACGGGGTGTCGAGCAAAGCGACGAGAAGTTTAAATAGAAAACCATTTAGCAAAAGTGCTGGAAACAATTTCCAGTCGATGATGCCGAAGGAGCAGAGCAAAAACAACACGGAAAACGTGTCGAGAAACTGCGAAGTGATTGTCGAAAAATTATTTCGAAGCCAGAGATGACGTCCTTTCGTTTTTCTTTTCCAAAAGTGATAAATGCGTATATCCACAAACTGGGCCACCAGGTAAGCCATGGCCGAGGCGAAGACTGCAAGAGCGGACAAACCAAAGACTTTGTGAAAAGTGGTGTCACCCACCGGTGACCACTCTGTAGCCGGGACCGCATCCGAAACCATAATAATCAAAAGAGAAAATGCAGAAGCAAAGATTCCTGTGATCACGACCTGGTTGGCTTTTTTACGACCGTAAATCTCAGAGATCAAATCGGTCACGAGAAAAGTAATCGGGTAAGGAAGAATTCCTACCGATATTTCAAAATCATACCATCCCAGAAAGTCCCAGGAAAAAAACTTTTGAAAGATCAGATTGGAAACGACCAGCGAAGCGATAAAGATGGAGGCGAGAACGAGGTAGATGTTGAATGCCAGTATCCTTTTCTTCTCCGGCAGCTTGACGTGATTCATCCCGCTAAAATAATGAAAATTCGAATCATGGTTACAAGTTGTGATCAGAGCATTGAATTTTCCTACTTTTGTACTGAAACAGCCAATCTGATTGCCATTATTAACACCAAACACTATGAAAGCATATATTTTTCCCGGACAGGGGGCCCAGTTTTCCGGAATGGGAAAAGACCTGTACGAAGGGTCTGATCTTGCCAAGGAATTATTCAGTAAAGCCAACGAAATCCTCGGATTTTCCATAACGGATGTCATGTTCAACGGCACCGCAGAAGATCTGAAGCAGACTAAAGTAACCCAACCCGCTATCTTTTTGCACTCAGTGATTCTCGCCAAAACTTTGGGTAGCGACTTTAAACCCGAGATGGTTGCCGGACATTCCCTGGGGGAATTTTCAGCCCTGGTTGCCAATGGAGCCTTGAATTTTGAATCAGCACTTCAGCTGGTATCCCAACGGGCGCAAGCCATGCAAAAGGCCTGTGAGTTGCAACCTTCAACCATGGCAGCGGTGCTGGGTCTTGAGGATGAAGTAGTTGAGGAAGTATGTGATCAAACTCCTGGAATCGTAGTAGCCGCGAACTACAACTGCCCCGGACAACTGGTGATCTCCGGTGAGATCGAAGCGATTGACAAGGCTTGTGAAAGCCTGACTGAGAAAGGGGCGCGAAGAGCTTTGGTCCTTCCGGTAGGGGGAGCGTTTCACTCTCCACTGATGGAACCGGCTCGTGAAGAATTGGCGGCAGCCATTGAAGCGACGAGTTTTAACCAGCCCCTCTGTCCAGTCTACCAAAATGTATCAGCGAAAGCGGTGACCGATCCGAAAGAAATAAAGGAAAACCTGATAGCGCAATTAACAGCACCTGTTCGCTGGACACAGACCATACAACAGATGATTGCCGACGGCGGAACCGAATTCATCGAATTGGGCCCGGGCAAGGTATTGCAAGGTCTGATGCGCAAGATTGATCGCAGCGTAGCCACAAGCGGCATGTCTTAAAACCGGAACCCAAATGAGCAAAAAAAATTGAGAAAACCCAAATGAGCAACGGAACCGTTTATCAGCGAAAAGAGGGCGCCTTGGCGACCATCACCTTTTTTCATCCCAAGGGAAATTCACTGCCATCCGACATGCTGAATAGCCTGGTCGGCCTCTTTGAATCGCTGGGCCAGGATGCCGAGGTTAAAGTCATCTTGCTCCAAAGCGAAGGCGACGGTTCTTTCTGTGGAGGCGCTTCATTCGATGAACTCCTGGCGGTATCGACCCCGGAGGAAGGAAAATCTTTCTTTTCAGGATTCGCGAACCTCATCAACGCGATGAGGAAGTGTCCGAAACCTATTATCGGTCGTGTTCAGGGAAAGGCAGTGGGCGGTGGCGTTGGCATCATTGCAGCAACCGATTATTGTTTTGCAACGGAAGGGGCAGACATCAAGCTATCCGAGCTGAGCATCGGTATTGGGCCCTTTGTGATTGCTCCGGCCATCGAAAGAAAAGCGGGTGTAGCAACCTTGAGTGAACTCACCCTGGACGCCAAAACTTGGAAAACAGCCTATTGGGCACAGAAGAAAGGTTTGATTCAAAGGGTTTATGAAAATGCCCGTGAAATGGATGAAGGAATCTCGATTCTGACCTCACAACTCAAAGAATACAGCGTTCAAGCCCTTGAAGAAATGAAAAAAGTTTTTTGGGAAGGCACCGAACACTGGGACACACTCCTAATTGAAAGGGCGGAAAAAAGCGGTCAATTGGTACTGTCTGACTTTACAAAAAAAGCGCTGGCATCCTTTAAACTGAAAGAGGGGTAAACTGAAACAGGGATGATAAATTTGTAGCAAGAATGATTGGACTCCAACAACCCAACATAGAAGAAAAATTAGAAAATGCCCCGGATCATTGGTATGAGATCGGTGTATTTATAGGAACCTACCTGCCCTTTGTGGTCCTGGTGGTGCTCGCCTACCTCATGTTCAACCGATTCAAAAACAAATCGGATCTGGACTAGGCAGATAATTCTTTATCCTCAAACTTTTCTATCAATAACTCCTTCTCATCTTCCGCATCCTCAATGGGTCCGACATGCTTCTGCTCATCCACATATTGGACGAAGAACAATGAGAAATAAAATAAGATGTAGGTAAGAATGGCAAAAGCCGGTATTTCCCAACCTTTGATCAATCTGAGCAATGAGACAACAATCGTTAGAATAACTGTCACTACCCCAAGTTTAATTTCCTTTTTCATTTTCAGCTTCTTTTAAATTTAAACGTATAATCACCAGATATAGTATTTTACCGAACCGCTTAAAAATCCGAGGAGAGGGATCGAGCTCTGCGTGTTAAGCATAACTCAACGGATGATATACGTCAGTAAAGATTTAGGGGATGGTTGTTGCAATATATGTAATACAAAAGCTGTGCCAGTGCTAGGCTGATTTTACTTATTAACTGTTTTTTTAACATTATTTGGGCTTTCATCATAATTTTCACTCCCTATTTATCAATCCGTCGTCTTACTGAGCATCCCTTACAGCATGTTCAACCGATTTAAAAACAAATCGGATCTGGAATGAGAGGGATCGGGTATTTCCCGAATAATCCGTAAATTGGCTTGACAAATCCAAAACCAAGTTCATGTCTGTTTATCTCGCCGAATTTCTCGGCACTTTTTTTCTCATCCTTATTGGGGGCGGCGTCGTTGCCGGGGTTCTTTTAAAAGGGTCGAAGGCCTTCGGGGCTGGATGGAATGCCATCGTTGCGGCCTGGGGTCTCGCTGTTACTTTCGCCATTTACGGCGTAGGGAGCATCAGCGGCGCGCACATCAACCCGGCGGTGACTTTGGGCTTTGCCTTTGTGGGTGAATTCCCGTGGAGTCAGGTTCCGGGCTATATGTTGGCCCAGATGGCCGGGGGCTTTGCCGGGGGAACCATCGTCTGGATCTTTTACATGCCCCACTGGTCGAGAACCGAAGACAAAATTGCAAAACGATCCGTTTTCTGCACGACCCCCGCGATACGGTCCTATCTTAACAATATGATTCAGGAGATGGTCGGAACCGCGGTTCTGATCTTCAGCCTTCTATTTATCGGAACACAGACCTTTACCGAGGGCCTGAACCCTTTGGTGGTTGGTGCCCTGATCATGCTGATTGGTTTTGCTCTGGGAGGAACAACGGGCTATGCCATCAATCCGGCCCGTGACCTCGGACCGAGACTCGCGCATTTTATGATGCCCATCAAAGGGAAGGGAGATTCCGACTGGGCCTATTCCTGGGTTCCGATTGTGGGGCCCTTTTTGGGAAGCCTCCTGGGAGCTTCCACCTATCAGATCCTTTATAAGAATGACCTGCAAACGAAATACCTGATCGTCGTTGTCATCGTAGCCGTCATCCTGATCGCCGCGGTGGTTGGGAACATGAAGGAAAAAACTTCGCCAAATGCGGAAGAAAACAAAATGCCATGAGCCAAAAATACATTCTCGCCCTGGATCAGGGCACTACGAGTTCCCGAACCGTTCTCTTTGACAGTAAAGGCAACATCCAGGGGATTGCACAAAAAGAGACCGAGCAGATCTACCCGAAGCACGGCTGGGTGGAACAGAATGCCGAGGAGATCTATCAGACCCAGCTGGAGACCATGCATACGGTCATGCGCGATCATGATCTGACCTATTCTGACATCGCTTGTATCGGCATCACCAATCAAAGGGAAACCACCGTTGTCTGGAATAAGAAAAACGGGGAGCCCGTATACAACGCCATCGTTTGGCAGGATGTGCGAACCACGGCCTATTGCAAGGAACTCCAGAAAGACATAGAGCTTGACAAATACATCCGAAAGAACACGGGTTTGGTCATCGATTCCTATTTTTCGGCCACTAAACTGAAATGGATCCTGGACAATGTTCCGAGGGCCCGGGAGCTCAGTAAAAGCGGGGATCTCCTTTTCGGAACCGTCGACACCTGGCTGCTTTGGAACCTGACCCAGGGCAAGGTACACGCCACAGATTATTCCAATGCTTCAAGGACTATGCTTTATAATATCAAGGAGCTCTATTGGGATTCCAGCCTTTTGTCCCGGCTCGAAATTCCGGTGCACATGATGCCGGAAGTCAAGCCCTCAAGTCACCATTTTGGAGACTTTGAATTCGACGGTCACAGCATCCCGATCACGGGTATAGCGGGAGATCAGCAAGCCGCTCTTTTCGGGCAGGCCTGTTTCAAAAAGGGAGAAACGAAAAACACCTACGGCACGGGCTGCTTCCTGCTGATGAACACGGGCAAGAAACCCAAATTTTCGAAGAACGGACTGTTGACAACCATCGCCTGGGGCCTCGACGGAAAAGTCCAATACGCGCTCGAGGGCAGTGTTTTTATCGCCGGGGCTGCCATACAGTGGCTCAGAGACGGCTTACAGGTTATAGATCATGCCAAAGACTCGGAATATTTTGCCAACCAGGTAGAAGAAGACAACCCGGTTTTCTTTGTTCCGGCTTTCGCAGGATTGGGCGCTCCCTACTGGGATATGGACGCGCGGGGTGGCATATTCGGACTCACCCGGGGCACCGGCAAGAACCATATCATCAAAGCCACACTGGACTCCCTGGCCTATAGAAGCAAGGATCTGATTCTGGCGATGGAAGAAGACTCCAAGGTCAAGCTAAGCACGCTTAAAGTGGACGGTGGTGCCTGCGCCAACAATTACCTGATGCAATTCCAGTCAGACATACTCGCAACTCAGGTGGAAAGAGCTCAGATCATCGAATCAACCGCTTTGGGTGCAGCTTATTTTGCAGGTATCGAAGCCGGTTTGTGGACCAAAGAGGATATCCTAAAAAACCGGAAGATCGAAAGAGAGTTTGAGCCATCCATGACTGAAGATAAACGAGATCGTTTGTACGCGACCTGGAAAAAGGCAGTCTCACGCGTCATGAACTGGGAGGAATGAAAAAAGACATCGAGATTCCAGAAGTGGAGAACTTGTTTCTGGCGGTTACCTCCGAATATAACGAAACTTTCAAGGGCACGGATTACAACGTCTACTTGATAAATGAAAGAGAAGCTGACCTTGAAATGGTTTTGGTTTTATCGCAGGGCTCGGACGAGAAACGCAAAACCTCAACCATGCGTCACAAGATTGATAAGCTTCCGGCTGATTCCTTCGCCCGTGTCGAACTGATGCAGGAGGAAGTACTGGCCCTTGACAACAGCTTCAAAGTCACCTTTTTCGAAGGAAACAGCATGCACGAAAAGGACTTCCTTTTGAAAAAAGGAATGCTCAAGGAGGGAAACCTGCGTCGCATCGATATCCTCGGTAAACGCGGGATACTTTTAAAATAGAAAAAATCTAAGCAGAAAATCTTAATCGCACCACCATGGCAAAACAATACGATCACATCAATTCAAGAATCAAAAAATTCATCGAGGCTCAGAAAATGTTTTTTGTGGCAACGGCATCCGAAAACTCGCGGATCAATCTCTCTCCCAAGGGCATGGACACCTTCAGAGTAATAGATGATAAGCGCGTGATCTGGTTGAACCTGACCGGCAGCGGCAATGAAACCGCGGCTCACCTGGAGGCTGACGGAAGGATCACGATGATGATGTGCGCTTTCGAAGGTCCCCCAATGATCTTGAGAATATATGGCACGGGTACCGTGATTCATCCCAAACATGAGAAGTGGGATGAACTTATCGGAATGTTCCCCGACCTGGGGGGCAAAAGGCAGATCATCGACGTGAAGGTCGAAATGGTAATGACCTCCTGCGGCATGTCCATCCCCCTGTATGACTTTAAAGATGAGCGCCGTGAACTCGATGAATGGGCAAAAAATAAGGGTCAGGACGGAATCAAGGATTACTGGAAAGAAAAGAACGAAAAGAGCATCGACGGCCTGCCCACCCGCGTTGAAGAGGGATATTAAGAACAACGATAAAAGAAGGTTAGTTAAGAACGAATAGCACCGAAAAGAAAATGATCAATTTCTCGAATAACAACCGAAACAAGATGATTAAAAAGTTCCAGAAAAAGGAGCTTGACCTTTTGATCATCGGAGGAGGAATCACCGGGGCAGGCATCGCTTTGGATGCCGTGAGTCGGGGCATGAAAGTGGGCCTTCTCGAAAAGAACGACTTTGCTTCCGGAACGAGCTCTAAATCCACCAAGCTCATCCACGGCGGACTCCGCTACCTCAAACAATTTGACTTCTGGCTGGTCCGGGAAGTAGGCATGGAACGGGCTATTATTCATGGCCTCGCACCCCACCTGGTTGTTCCTGACAAAATGCTGCTTCCCATCATCAAAGAAGGTACGTATGGGTCCTGGCTGACCTCGATCGGCCTTAAAATCTATGATGTTTTGGCCAGCGTCGAAGGGGATGACAAACGAAAAATGCTCAACAAAAAGGAGGCCCTGGAAACAGAACCCCTGTTGCCTCCAGAAATCCTGGAAGGCGCCGGGTACTACGCGGAATACCGAACCGACGACGCTCGCCTGACCACCGAAGTATTGAAGACCGCCTACGAAAAAGGCGCCCGCATTCTCAACTATTGCGAAGTGAGTGAATTTCTGTACGAGGATGGCATGGTCAAGGGTGCCATGGCTCACGATCATCTCACAAACTCTGACTTCGAGATTCGGTCAAAATACATAATCAATGCAACTGGCCCCTGGGTAGATCAGGTTCGTCACAACCTCAATAATGACGAACTGTTGGGCAAGCGTCTTCTTCCGACCAAGGGCGTCCACCTGGTATTTCCTTATGAGAAGTTCCCGCTCAAGCAGTCGGTCTATTTCGATGTGCCCGACGGGCGTATGATTTTTGGCATCCCCAGGGGCAAGATCACCTATGTGGGCACCACAGATACCAAATACAACGACGACCTTGATAAAGTTGAAACGGATATCGCCGACGCGGCTTACCTGATCAACGCGGTCAACCTCATGTTTCCCGACATAGAACTCAAACTGGAGGACGTCGAGTCAAGTTGGGCCGGGCTTCGACCATTGATCTATGAAGAAGGAAAAACGGCAGGGGAACTCTCGAGAAAAGACGAGGTTTTCGAATCGGAGAATGGTTTGATTTCCATCGCAGGGGGCAAACTCACCGGATACAGAAAAATGGCAGAACGGGTGGTCGACCTGGTGGCCAAACGCTTCGAAGTCGAAGAAGATCTGGAATTCAGAAAGGTACAGACCGAGGCCATTACTTTGACCCGGGAGCCTTTTGCCAACTACAAAGCTGTACAAACCTATATTGATCAAATTCACGGCATAATGAAGGCCGAAGGATTCGATCGTGAAGACGCGACGACCCTGGTTCACAACTTCGGGCACGAAGCGGAGCTCATACTCGATCGATTCTCAGAACTGTCCGATCCCGACAAGGACATCCGGCTCGCCAAAGCCGAACTCTGGTATTGCATCAACTACGAGATGGTTGCCATGGCGCTCGACTTTTTTGAGCGAAGAACCGGCAAAATGTATTTCGAGGTACCGGCAATTGAAAAACTGAAAATCCCAATCATAGAAGAAATGGCGGAGATGCTGAGCTGGAACGACGCATTCAAAAAAGATCAATTGAAGCTGGTGGATCAAAAGCTCTACGAAGTGCGAAACTTCGAGTGAATCAATTCAGGATATCAGTAAGTTCCAGAAATTCTGCTTTAGGGTCTCTATGCTCGTAAAGAATCCGGTAGACGCTGTCGATTATTGGAGTTTTGGCGCCGTTCTTCTCCTTGATCTTGAAGGCGCTTTTCGTGGCGTAATAGCCCTCAGCGACCATACTCATCTCGATCATGGCTGACTTGACGGTATAGCCCTTGCCGATCATGTTACCAAACATTCGATTCCGACTGAAAACGGAGTACCCTGTGACCAGAAGATCGCCCAAATACGCTGAATTGTTGATGTTGCGTTTCATTTTATGCACTTTCTTGATAAAGCGCTTCATCTCCCGTATGGAATTTGACATGAGAACCGCCTGGAAATTGTCACCATAGCCGAGTCCGTGAGCGATTCCGGCAGCTATTGCATAAATGTTCTTAAGCATGGCTGCGTATTCGGTTCCTATGATGTCGTCTGAGATCTTGGTCTTGATGTAACGACAGCTCAATTTCTTGGCCAGCACCCGTGCTTTCCCTTCATCCTGACAGGCCACCGTTAAATAGGACAAGCGTTCCATCGCAACCTCCTCGGCGTGGCAGGGCCCGGTGATCACTCCAATGTTTTCAAAAGGCACCTTCATGATGTCGTGAAAGTGTTCTCCTACGATCAATCCGGATTCGGGAACGATCCCCTTGATGGCTGAAAAGATGACTTTATCCTCCAGGGACGTGGTTATCTTGTCGAGCTCTCCCTGTAAAAATGCTGACGGAATCGCGAAAATAAGGTAATCGGCATACTCAATGATCTCGTTAATGTCTTCAGCAAACCTGAGCTGCTCGGGCTCAAAGTAGGCCGAGCTCAGGTAGTTCGGGTTATGCTTATTGCGCCGGATGTGTTCAATGATATAGCTACTTCGCATGTACCATCCAACCTCGTCGAGGTTTTCGCACAGCATTTTGACGATCGCTGTCGCCCAACTGCCGCCACCGATTACGGCGACTTTTTGATTGGAATTCATAGGGAGCCCTTGTTTGGATCAAAAATAGTAAAATTTACCAACTGGGTATCCGGCAGAATTTTTCTAATTTTGTCAATATCAACCCTCAACCCCCCTCCTCGCATGACAGCAAAAGAAAGTGATTCCAAAAGTGATCCGAAAGACGAAAAATCGAAGGACTCAAATTCCAAAACAAAGAAGAAAGTAGATGAAGTGATCTCTGAGGCGAAAGAGACGGCTAAAGAAGCCGCCAAAAAGATCAAAGACGAAGCCAAAGACATCGCCAAGGATATCGACGAAGGAACCAAAGATTTCCAGGAAGACGCAAAATCGGTTGCATCTGATTTTACAAAGGGTGCCAAGGAGGCTTATGAACAACTGAGTTCCGATGGTGAGAACAAGCGAATCCTGGCGGGCGTGCTCGCCATTTTCTTTGGAGCCCTGGGCATACATAAATTCGTGCTCGGTTACTACAAAGAAGGTGTGATCATGCTCGTGGTGAGTTTGCTTAGTTTTGGATTCCTTGCCGGACTCATGGCCCTGATCGGTTTGATTGAGGGCATCCTTTACCTGACCAAATCAGACGCAGAATTCTATACAACCTACCAGGTGAACCAAAGACCCTGGTTCTGATACTCAACTAAATACAATTCATGGAAATAGTAGACGAACACGGAAATCGGATCCCTCAAAAACAAGAAAATAAACGGGTAGTCGCAGGGGTAGTGGGTATATTGCTCGGAGCACTCGGAATACATAAATTCATACTCGGATACCAGAACGAGGGCCTGATCATGTTACTCATAAGCTTGCTTACCTGCGGGATAGGTGCCGGTGCGATGGGTCTGATTGGCCTTATAGAGGGCATCATCTATCTGACCAAGTCTGACGAAGAGTTCTACGAAATCTACCAGGAACATAAACGGGGCTGGTTCTAACAAAAGAGGCTGGTCTAACGACCTCCGACCTTTTTTTCCAATTCGGCCTGGAATTCCTCCATTACCGGCTTGACCGTTGATTCCGGTAAGTCAGCAATGCGAATATACATGAGTCCGTCGACAGCGTTATTGAATTTGGGATCTACGTTAAAGGCCACAAGTCGCGCATTCTGCTTGACATATTTTTTCATCAACACAGGAAGTCTGAGATCTCCGGGCTCGATCTCATCGATGATCTTGTCAAATTTGTTCATGTCGGCCTGGGTCGAGTCAAATACAAAATCCTTATCGGCCACATTGAGTTTGACCTTGTAGTCTTTCTTGGGAGAAACGTACTGGGCGATGAACGGATCGTAATAGTGCGACTTCATGAATTCGATCATGAGAGACTTTGAAAAATTTGAGAACTTGTCACTGATGCTCACTCCTCCCATTAGAAATTTGTATTCCGGATAGCGCAAAGTAACGTGAACGATGCCTTTCCAAAGAAGGAAGAGCGGCATCGGTCGTTGCTGATATTCTTTGATGATAAAGGCTCTTCCCATTTCGATGGTATGCGTCATCATATCGTTAAGCTCGGGCTCTATTCGAAACAGCTCGCTGATATAGAAACCCGGGATTCCATGCTCTCGGAAGATTTCTCCGCCCATTCCCATTCGATAGGCCCCGACAAGCTGGCAGCGTTCTCCATCCCACAGGAAAAGGTGTTTGTAATAATTGTCATACAAGTCGAGGTCCATGGATTTGTTTGTGCCCTCACCAACTTCCCGGAATGTGATTTCCCGCAGCCTCCCGATCTCGAGCAGCGTATTGGGGATGTCGGCGGCATCCGCCAGGAAAATTTTATAGCTGCGGCTTTTGAAAAGCAATGCTTCCTTTTTCTCCAGGCCAATAATTTCAGCTTCCAGCAAATCTGTGCCGACAGCATCAATGATCTCCTCCGGAGACTTGGGAAAGGCAAAGCTCTTCGAGTTCAGATATCTCGTTTTCTTTTCGTAGGGGTTGGCCAGCATATAGGTTTTTCGCCTGAGGAACTGGTGGAAATCTTCAAGGCTGTCATATTTTTCCTGCTCGGCAACGGGTATGGGTTTGCCGATCCTTACACGAATCGTTCTTTTTTTCTGACTTAGAAGCTCTGAGGGTAGCTTCGCGGTTCTCAAAGTGTCACTCAGGCCGGAGAGAAAATAAAACAGCTTGCTGTTCTTCGCGTGGAAATAAATGGGAATGACCGGAACCCCGGCCTTTTTGATGATCTTGATCGCACCTTCTTCCCAGGCTTTGTCCACGACCAGCTTGCCTTCCTCAAACGTCGAAACTTCACCCGCAGGGAACATCCCCAGCGGATATCCCTGTTTCAGGTGATTCAAGGCGTTTTTGATTCCCGTAATACTGGATTTGGTCTCCTTACGCTCCTCAAAAGGATTCACGGGCATCACATATTTTTTTAGTGGCTCTATGCGGTGAAGCAGGAAATTGGCGATGATCTTGTAATCCGGTCGGCGCTCCAACACGAGCTTCAAGAGCAAAATGCCATCGATGCCTCCCAGCGGGTGATTCGACACGGTGATAAAAGGACCTTCTTTGGGTAAGCGGGCCAGATCCTCCTCCGGGATGTCAAAATGGATTTGAAAGTCTTGGAGAAGGGCATCCAGGAAAACCAGATCCTCCTTCTCCTTGTGCCGGTCATAAATTCGGTTCAGCTTTGAAATACGGAGGGTCTTCAGCAACAACCAGCCTGCAAACGTGCCCGACCAGCCGAACCGATCGAGGTTGATGACCTTCGCAATCTCCTTTGAACTGACCAGACCCATAATTTATTCTCTATTTTGTTTTTGCTTCGCGGACGACCAGTTGAGCCGTCTCCCGACTGAGTTGTTTTAGGAGAACGGTTTGTCCCCGTTCGAGTTTCTCGAGGTCCTCCTCTCGAAAATGTCTTACTGTATACAGAGTCAGATCCTTATTGAACAACACCTTGTATTTTGTGCTCAAAGTCTCTACGAGCCTCTTAAAATTATTAAAATTATCCTCAATGCAAACTGAGAAGCTAATCGCAGAGTTCTGGATCATGTTGACTTTCATTTTAAAAGTACTCAAAAGTGCAAACAACTCACTGATGTCTTCCTCCATGACAAAATGAAACTCCTTGTCGGATACTGACAGTAGAATTTGATTCTTTTTGACGATGAAACAGGGCACCTCGGGTTCAAGATGTTGACCTTTTCTCACAAAAGTTCCTGCTTCAAGCGGCTTGAGAAAAGACCGGACCCGAAGTGGAATCTCCTTTCTTTGAAGGGGCTGAAGCGTCTTGGGGTGTATGACCGAGGCCCCGAAGAAAGCCATCTCAATGGCCTCTTTGTACGAAATCCTGTTGAGCAGCTCCGTACGCTGAAACTCCCTGGGATCGGCATTGAGCACTCCCGGAACGTCCTTGAAAATGGAAACCTCAGACGCTTCCAGGCAATAGGCAAAGATTCCCGCTGTGTAATCGGAACCTTCCCTTCCTAATGTCGTGGTATTGCCCTGGGCATCTCCACCTAAAAACCCTTGGGTTACCGTAATCCCTTTTCGATCGATTTGTTTGTTGATCTGTCTGCACGTGGCATTCCAATCCACACGAGCCCTTCTGAAATCGCTGTTGGTCACAATACAACCACGAACATCAAGCCAGCTGTTCTCCAATCCGTTTGCATTTAGAAATGCACTGCAAATCCGGGTAGATATCAGCTCTCCACAACTCACGATCTGGTCATATACAAAGTCATACGACTCTGAATCGTTGTTCTTTAAAAATGTACGAATGCCCTCGAGAAGCTCTTCTAGCTCAGAGCGAACAGGATGGGTCGCTTCGAAACCCAGGTCGTCTACAATGTCAAAATGAAAAGCTCGAATCGACTCGAGTTGAGAATCGAGAGAACCGATCGTATCCTTTGTCTCCGACATCTCCGAAACTTCAGGCCCGTCAAAAAAGGAGCGTACGAGCGACTCAAAAGCATTGGTCATTTTTCCCATGGCGGAGATCACCACCACAGTATCGGAAGCTTCGAGCTCCCGAAGCACCTTGAGCACATTTCGGACCCCAGCAGCATCCTTGACGGAGGCTCCTCCAAACTTATATACCCTCATTTATATACCCTCATCGATTTGATTCACATAGTTCTTAAGGGCCTCCTCATTCATATGGACGACTTGCCATCCGTCCAGGATTTTGGCCCCGGTAGATAGGTAAAAGTCAATGGCAACCTTGTTCCAGTCTAGCACCTCCCAACAGACGCGTTTCACGCCTTGCTTCACAGCATATTTCATGACTTCCTTGTACAAGGCTCCCCCTATTCCGCGATTCCGATGCTTTTCACGAACCACGAAATCCTCAAGGTGAATGATCCTTCCCTTCCAGGTCGAATACCTATCGTAAATAAAGGCCATTCCCAAAATTTCGCCCTTTTCTTCGGCCAGAAAGACTTTAAACTGTGGATTCTCACCAAAGCCATCCCTGATGAGCTCATCTTCTGTGACCTCAACGGCACTTGTTTCTTTTTCAAATACTGCCAATTCTTGCACCAGATCCAGTACAGAACCCATGTCGGATTTATCCGCAAGCCTCAATTTTATAGCCATTATTTCGTTTTAAATACTACAAAAATAACCATATTTGCATAGGAACCCCGTAAACCAAACCAAAATGAACAAACACAAAACTCTTGGCGAATATATCATAGACAACCAGAGAGAATTTCAATATTCCTCCGGGGAGCTTTCCCGGCTTCTGAGCTCTATAAAATTAGCTGCGAAAGTGGTGAATCACGAAGTGAACAAAGCAGGTCTCGTCGATATTTTAGGAGCCGCAGGTGAAACCAACATCCAGGGGGAGGATCAGCAGAAGCTGGACGTATACGCCAACGAGGTGTTTATGAGCACCCTGGTCAATCGGGAGATCGTTTGCGGAATCGCCAGTGAAGAAGAGGATGAGTTTGTCATTATCGAGGGCAAGAACCGGTCGCATGACAACAAGTATATTGTTCTGATTGATCCTTTGGATGGCTCCTCCAACATCGACGTGAACGTTTCCGTCGGAACCATTTTCAGCATCTACCGCAGGGTGACCCCACTCGGAACTCCAGTTTCCGAGGAAGACTTTCTCCAACCGGGTAACCTACAGGTCGCGGCGGGTTACGTCGTTTACGGAACCTCGACCATGCTCGTCTATACCACCGGGCACGGTGTAAATGGATTCACCTTGAACCCGGCCATAGGCACGTTTTACCTTTCTCACCCGAACATGACCTTCCCGGACGACGGCAAGATCTATTCAATCAACGAAGGGTATTATGTTCACTTCCCCCAGGGCGTCAAAGACTACCTGAAATATTGCCAGGAAGAAAAAGACGACAGGCCTTATTCGGCGCGCTATATCGGATCACTGGTGTCTGACTTCCATCGAAATATGATCAAAGGTGGCATCTACATGTATCCGACAAGTTCGAAAGCCCCTCAGGGCAAACTAAGGCTGCTTTACGAAAATAACCCGATGGCTTTTCTGGCCGAGCAGGCCGGAGGTAAAGCCTCCGACGGCTATCGCAGGATTCTCGAGATCAAACCCAAAGAGCTCCATCAGCGCGCACCTATTTTTGTGGGAAGCAAGAACATGGTTGGTGTAAGGTCGAAGAGTTCATGGCCAAATATCCCGAAGACGCCAAGTATTGCAAATAAGCGACATTGAGTATCGGCTTCAACCCGTTATCTTTGCATAAAACAGCTCGAATTGGGAATCATCAAAATCAAAAATATCAGGGTCTATGCCTATCATGGCTGCCTTGTAGAAGAGGGAAAAATCGGCTCGGACTACCGCGTGGATCTCGAAGTCAAGGCAAACTTGAAGAAATCGGCGAAGACCGACCATCTGACAGATACAGTTGACTACGTTCACCTGAACCGGATTGTCAAAGAAGAGATGGCCGTGAGAACGAAACTCCTTGAAACTGTCGCAAGCACCATTCTTGACCGTATACTTGTTGAGCTCGAACTAGTGTCTTGGGCCCGAGTCAAAGTCTCTAAATTGAACCCGCCCATTGGAGGCAATGTCAATATGGTTTCCGTGATCATGAAGAGAAAGCGCGAATAAGCAGTTTGAATTATTGTAAAGCTTATTAATTTGATTTAAATTTGCATGCTCAAATGGCGTCATGGCCGAGTGGCTAGGCAGAGCTCTGCAAAAGCTCGTACAGCGGTTCGAATCCGCTTGACGCCTCATAAAACCTCAATTTCCTCAGTCCCGGATCTTGAGGTTTTTTTGTTTTATTTAACAAACTTTTCCGCCATTTTTCGCATATTTGCATGTCTTGAAAATTGCTAATGCAGATTTACCCAATTGATACCGGAAACTTCAAGTTGGATGGTGGTGCCATGTTCGGTGTTGTGCCGAAAGTAATCTGGCAGAAAACAAATCCTGCCGACAGCAACAACCTTATCAATATGAGTTTGCGGTGCATGCTGATCGAAGACGGTAATCGACTGATTCTTATTGATAACGGAACCGGCGACAAGCAAAGTGAGAAATTCTTCAGCTACTATTATCCTTTCGGAGAGCAGAGCCTGGATTCATCCCTGAAAAAAATGGTTTCCATCGAGACGACATTACAGACGTTTTCTTGACCCACCTTCATTTTGATCATTGTGGAGGGAGCATCAAATGGAATGCCGACCGCACAGGATACCAACCCGCCTTTAAAAATGCCGTTTTCTGGTCGAATGAAAACCACTGGAAATGGGCTACTGAACCCAACGCGAGGGAGAAAGCCTCCTTTTTGAAAGAGAACATTCGTCCGATCGAAGAAAGCGGACAACTCAAGTACTTGCCCTTATCTACTCCAGATAGGCTGGCTGGAACCGAATTGGGATTTGACGTACTTTTTGTCGACGGGCACACCGAAAAGCAAATGATTCCGCATATTCAATATCAGGGCAAAACCCTGGTTTTTATGGCGGATCTGCTGCCTACCGTCGGTCACATCCCTTTGGCTTATGTCATGGGCTATGATGTTCGCCCTCTTATTACCCTGGATGAGAAGGCCAAGTTTCTCAACAAGGCGGCAGATGAAGGCTACTACCTCTTCCTGGAGCACGATTACGAGAATCAAATCTGCACCGTAAAACATACAGAAAAGGGCGTGAGGCTGGACAGGACCTTCAAATTCGACGAGGTATTCAACTGAAAAACAACAGGCGTTTGAGGAATGAGAGTCGCCTGAAGAATAATAGATTTTTGAAAAACAACACAAATTAAACGAGATAGAAAATGAAGACCAACAGATTTTTGCTGATTCTTGCTTCAATTGCGATCCTTTCGAGTTGCAGCTCAACCAAGAACATTCACAAAAAAGCAGTGCCGGAAGGATCTACCGCTGCAGTCAATGTCCCTGCTAAAAAAGGGACCCTAACGGAAGACGAACTCAACGCATGGCCCCATGCAGATATCTACAAAGATTCCCTGCCCGGCATGAGTATTGACAGGGCTTATGAGTTCGTAGCAGACAAAAAAGGCACCACGGTTATCGTAGGTGTCATCGATTCAGGTATCGACATTAACCACGAAGATCTGAAAGATCTGGTTTGGACAAATTCTGATGAGGTGGCTGGCAACGGCAAAGACGACGACAAGAACGGTTATGTCGATGACGTTCACGGTTGGAACTTTCTGGGCGGTGAAGGAGTGTCAACTCCTGAGCAGCTCGAAGTGACGCGCCTTTACAAAAAGCTTACTGAAAAATACGGCGATAAAAGCGAGTCGGAAATCGCGGCAGAAGACATGGAAGAGTTTGCTTATTACCAGAAAGTGAAAAAAGACTTTGAAAAGCGGATAGCTGAGGCGAACAAGAATTATGATTATTACCAAAAAGCAAAGGCATTTCTCGTCGACGCTGATGCGGATGCAAAAGACAAGCTCGGAAAAGAGGAATACACGCTGGCCGACCTGAATTCACTCGACCAGGCAGATCGAAACCCGTTGTTGATGCAGATCTACGGATCAGGTGCGACAATGGCTATGATCGATGAGGAGTTTGACAGAGCACTCAAGTACTACGGCTCTCAGGTCAACACCATGTACAACCTGGATTTCAACGGCAGAATGACTGATGACAACGCCAATGATATCAATGACGTTCCTTATGGAAACGGATTTGTCTCGGGTGGTTTGGGTGACGAGTTGCACGGAACTCATGTTGCTGGGATAAGCCTGGCTAAAAGAAATAATGGCAAGGGAATGAACGGCGTAACAAACAACGTCAAACTTCTTGCCGTTCGTGCTGTTCCTGACGGAGACGAATACGACAAAGATGTTGCACTGGCGATTCGCTATGCGGTAGATAACGGTGCCAAGGTCATCAACATGAGTTTTGGGAAAAGTTACTCTCCCGACGCAGAGTGGGTCTATGACGCGATCAAATATGCTGCCAGCAAGGACGTGCTGCTAGTTCATGCAGCCGGTAACGATCACAAAGACATTGACAAAAGCGACAACTTTCCGACGGATGCTCCTGACAAGGTAAAGGAGATCGCTGACAACGTGATCACCATTGGAGCCATGACGCGTAACTACAACGAAGATCTCGTTGCTTCCTTCTCGAACTACGGGAAGCTCAACGTAGACCTTTTCGCACCCGGATTGGAGATCTATTCAACGATTCCAAGCGATGAATACAAGATCCTTCAAGGAACGTCCATGGCAGCTCCAGCAGTGGCCGGTGTTGCTGCAATGGTTCGCTCCTACTACCCGGAACTCTCCGCCAGCCAGGTCAAGCATATTTTGATGAACTCAGGGATCAAGGTTGACAAACAGGTAAAACTCCCGGGCAGCGAAGACGAGATGGTTCCATTCAGCGAGCTATCCGTGTCGGGAAGGGTGGTCAACGCTTACAATGCGCTAAAAATGGCTGACGCGATGGTCAACGGTAAATAGTTGAAAAGAACTTAGATTCATGAGAAACACTTTTCTAACAATATTCCTGCTGTTTGCCGCCATGACGATCGGCGCACAGTCAACAAGCAGATGGCAACAGCATGTCGACTACACCATGGAGATCGACATGAACGTGGAAAACTTTCAATTTGACGGGAAGCAGACCCTGGTCTACACGAACAACTCTCCCGACGCCCTTAACGAGGTTTTCTATCACCTGCAGTACAATGCCTTTCAGCCGGGCAGTGAAATGGACCTCAGACTCCAGAATGTCCCTGATCCACATCCGAGGATGTCGGACAATGTAGGCACGCGGGAAGAGCCCAGATTCGAGAGTCGCATCGCTAAATTAAAACCAGAGGAGGTTGGCTTTCAAAAGGTGATCAAATTGCAACAGGACGGAAAACCTGTGGCATATGAGATTTTCGGTTCTGTCATGAAAGTAAAACTCAATACACCGCTTCAGCCCAAAGGATCGACAACTTTCTTTATGGAATTCAAGGGGCAGGTACCTGTGCATATTCGACGCGCCGGTAGAAACAATGCAGAAGGTGTGGCGTTGTCTATGGCTCAATGGTATCCGAAACTCGCCGAATACGACGACGAAGGATGGCATGCTAATGCCTATTTATCCCGGGAGTTTTACGGCGTATGGGGTGATTTTGACGTTAAGATTCACATTGATCGGAACTACACCATCGGAGGAACAGGTTACCTGCAGAATCCGCAGGAGGTGGGCCATGGCTACGAGGATCCAAACAAACCTTTGAAGTTACCTAAAGGCAAAAAGCTTACCTGGCATTTCAAAGCGCCCAATGTTCATGACTTCACATGGGCAGCTGACCCTGAATATGTGCATGATAAAGTCGAGGGAGAAAACGGTGTGGAACTTCATTTCTTCTACAAAAAAGATCCTAAATACAAAGAGAACTGGAAGAACCTCCAGCCCAAAACCCAGGAGATTCTGGCCTACTTCAACGAGCATATTGGCCCGTATCCCTACAAGCAATATTCGGTGATTCAGGCCGGAGATGGCGGAATGGAATACGCCATGTGCACCTTTATTACAGGCGACCGGAGCTTTGGCAGTCTTGTCGGAGTCACGGCACATGAGTTTGCGCACAGCTGGTTCCAATTCATTCTGGCGACCAATGAGACCAAACACGCCTGGATGGATGAGGGCTTTACCTCTTATATTTCAGACCACTGCGAGAATGTAATCTTTGATCAGAAGAAAGCAGTGCCCAACGATGGCGCATACAATCGCTATATTCAATTGGCGAATTCAGACCTTCAGGAGCCCCTGGGCACATTTTCGGATCGCTATGAATCCAATACGGTTTACGGCATTTCGGCTTATAACAAGGGGAGCGTCTTTCTATCTCAACTCGGATACATCATCGGCAAGGAGAATCTCGACAAGACGATCCGAACCTACTATGACGAGTTCAAGTTCACGCATCCAACCCCAAATGACTTCAAGCGCGTAGCTGAAAAGGTTTCAGGAATTCAGCTTGAATGGTATCTGAATTACTGGACACAAACGACCAAAGTGATTGACTACGGTGTAGAAGCCATAAATGGAAATGTGGTAACCCTTAAAAGGGAGGGCACCTTGCCCATGCCCATTGACGCCCGGGTGACCTACACAGACGGAAGCACAGAAGATTTCTACATCCCTCTTCGTATGATGTATGGCAGCAAACCCACCGAAGCGACGACCAGGGAGAGCTGGTCCTGGGTGGCACCGACCTATGAGTTGAAAACGAATAAGCCCGTTCAAAGCATAGAGATCGATCCGTCAGAGCTCATGGCGGATGTTGACAAAAGCAACAATGCGATGTCTAAACAAAAGAACTGATAAAGAATCAATCACAATAAAAAAAGCCCGGTCTTACGATCGGGCTTCTTTATTTATAAAACTTTATGAGTAGATTCCTACTCTCCGTTTTTACTTCAATTTCTTTTTTACCTCTACTTCCTGGAAGGCCTCAATCACATCTTCGACCATGATGTCGTTGTAGTTCTTGACCTGCATTCCACAGTCGTAGCCTTTGCTGACTTCTTTGACGTCATCCTTGAATCGTTTCAGGGAAGTGAGTTCGCCTGTAAAGATGACAACATTGTCTCGGATCAGTCTTATTTTCGAGCTTCTGAAGATTTTTCCGTCCGTGACCATACATCCTGCCACGGTTCCTACTTTCGAAATCTTGTAGGTCTCGCGAATCTCTGCCGTACCCGTAATCTCTTCTACAATGTCAGGAGAAAGCATGCCTTCCATGGCGTCTTTCACATCGTCTATGACTTTGTAGATGATAGAGTAAGTGCGAATATCGATCTCTTCTTTCTCAGCCACTGTTCTCGCACTTCCCGAAGGTCGTACGTTAAATCCAATGATGATAGCTTCAGAGGCTGAAGCGAGCAATACATCCGATTCGGTGATCGCACCCACACCCTTGTGTATGATGTTCACCTGGATTTCCTCGGTAGAGAGTTTCTGCAAAGAATCCGTCAGGGCTTCCACCGAACCGTCCACGTCCCCTTTCAGGATAATGTTCAGTTCCTTGAATCCTCCAAGGGCAATTCGCCTTCCAATCTCGTCAAGGGTAATGTGTCTCTGTGTTCTGACAGATTGCTCCCGACTGAGCTGTGAGCGCTTCGTTGCAATTTGCTTGGCTTCCCTTTCATCGTCATAGACCTTGAACTTGTCACCCGCCTGTGGAGCGCCGTCAAGCCCGAGAATCGAGACCGGATGAGAAGGTCCGGCTTCTTCTACATTGTTGCCGCGTTCATCCTGAAGAGCTTTCACCTTACCGGAATTCTGACCGGCCAGGATATAGTCTCCAACACGAAGGGTTCCTGCGTCGATCAGGACAGTGGCCACATAACCTTTTCCTTTATCGAGGAAAGCTTCAACTACGGAACCGCTTGCCGCCTTGTCAGGATTGGCCGACAATTCGAGCAGTTCAGCCTCGAGCAATATTTTCTCCAACAGCTCCCGCACGCCTGTTCCTTTCAGAGCAGACACGTCGTGAGACTGAATCTTACCTCCCCAGTCTTCCACGAGCAGGTCCATGTTGGCCAACTCTTCTTTGACCTTGTCCGGATTCGCATCCGGCTTATCTATTTTATTGATCGCAAAAACTATGGGAACGCCTGCAGCCTGTGCATGACTTATGGCTTCTTTGGTTTGAGGCATGATCGAATCATCCGCAGAGATTACGATGACGGCGATGTCTGTGACTTGCGTACCTCTGGCACGCATCGCTGTAAAGGCCTCGTGACCCGGTGTATCCAGGAATGTGATCTTCTGACCGTCTTCCAGTTCTACTGCATAGGCTCCGATGTGCTGGGTGATTCCTCCGGATTCACCAGCGATCACATTTGCATTTCGTATGTAGTCAAGCAAAGACGTTTTACCGTGATCAACGTGACCCATGACGGTTACAATAGGAGCTCTTGGTTTCAAATCCTCAGGAGCATCCACCTCTTCTTCCACAGCCTCTTCAACCTCCGCATCAACGAATTCAACGTTGTATCCGAATTCCTCAGCCACGATGGTGAGGGTCTCGGCATCGAGACGTTGGTTCATCGAGATCATCATTCCCAGGGACATACATGCCGAAATGACTTCGGTCACCGACACGTTCATCATGGTGGCCACTTCATTCGCAGTTACGAATTCAGTCACCTTGATCACCTTGCTTTCAGCTTCCTGCTGCTCCAGATCTTTTTCAAGCTGCTGCCTGTGTAAATCTCTTTTCTCTCTTCTGTACTTTGCGCCTTTCCCTTTTTTGGTCTTCCCCTGCAGTTTCTCCAGGGTCTCCCTTACTTGCTTTTGTACTTCTTCCGCTGACGGCTCTTCTTTGACAATAGGTTTTCTCTTTCCTTTGCCCTTTGCGCCTCCCCGGCCACCTCCATCAGCTCCAAAGCCTGGACGCGATACGTGGATTCGCTTTCGTTTCTTACGTGTTTTTCCCGCGCCTGAATCCTCTTTTTTATCAGCTACTTTTTTCTTAGGTCTTTCAAACTTAGACAGGTCGATGGTTTCTCCCGTCTTCTTTGGACCTGACAATTTCTGATACTCTGTTTTCAGGGTCTCTTTCTTCTCAACCTCAGGTTCAGCGGGCTTTTCTGTTTCAGCAGGGGCTTCTTTTTTTACCTCTTTCTGTTCTTCAGGAACAACTTCCGTTTTATCTTCAACCTCGATCTTACCTACCTGCTTGAGGCCTTTGAGCTTCTTGCTGCCCTTGATCACCTCAGGTTCTTTAACCTCCTCCGGCTTGGCAACTGGTTCTTCCTCAGGAGTCGGCTCTTCGGTTTTGGCCTCAATGTCGATCTTGCCTACCATTTTTGGACCTGCCAGCTTCTCTGATTCCGTTTTGAAAATCTCTGTTCTCTTCTCTTCTTCAATTCGCTTCAACTCCGCCTCTTTTTCCAAAGCGAGTCGAATCTCCTCTTTCTCTTTGCGCTTCTCCTCACCAATTTCTTTCGAGGCTACTTTCTTGCTCGCATCGGTTTGGAACTCGTCCGACAGAATGGTATAGACCTCTTGCGAGATCTTCGCCGTCGGCCGAGGGTCGATGTCAATTCCCTTGTTGGCCAGGAATTCCACCGCCCGGTCCAGGGAGATGTTGAGCTCTCGTAGAACTTTGTTAAATCTTTGTGGTCTATATTCAGTCATAAATTCTGTTAAAAGTACCTCTTACTTATTGCTTTGCAAATTATGAAATATATTACGATTCGAACTCCTCACGGAGAATGCGCTGAACCTCTACAATGGTTTCTTCTTCCAAATCGGTTCTTTTCACCAATTCCAAAAGATCCAGATCGAGCACGCTTCGCGCCGTATCCAGTCCAATATTTCTGAATTCACTAATTACCCATTCTTCGATTTCATCCGAGAATTCGACCAGTTCGACATCGTCTTCTATGCCTTCTCTTTGCACATCGATCTCATAGCCGGTCAACTGGCTCGCCAGGCGGATATTCACCCCACCCTTGCCAATAGCTTTTGAAACCTCTTCAGGCTTCAGAAAAACATCCACCCGTGGCTTCTCTCCTTCTTCTTCAGCATTGTGAATCTTTAGCGAAACTACTTTCGCCGGACTCAGAGCTCTTTTGATGAACTGCTCATCGATTTTGGTGAAGTTGACCACGTCAATGTTCTCATTGCCAAGTTCCCTCACGATGCCGTGAATCCTCGAACCTTTCATTCCGACACAGGCCCCTACGGGGTCGATTCGGTCGTCGTAAGAATCAACTGCGATCTTGGCCTTTTCGCCTGGAATACGGGCAACGCGTTCGATCGTGATCAAACCGTCGAAAACTTCAGGAATCTCTTGTTCAAAGAGCTTGACCAGAAATTCCGGTGCCGTTCGAGACAAGATGATCGCTGGCTTGTTTCCTCTGAGTTCAACCGTTTTGATGATACCTCTTACCGATTCTCCTTTTCTGAAGAAGTCTGAGCGAATCTGTTCGCTTTTTGGAAGCACCAATTCGTTTCCGTTGTCGTCGAGAAGAATCACCGCATTGTGCCTCACATGGTGCACTTCAGCCGTATAGAGCTCTCCTTCAAGATCTTTGTATTGCTTGAATATGTTCGTATTGTCGTGTTCGTGAATCTTGGAAATCAGGTTTTGACGAAGTGCCAGGATGGAGCGCCTTCCCAGGTCGACCAGTTTCACCTCTTCCGAAACCTCTTCACCCACTTCAAAATCGGGCTCAATCTTTCTCGCGTCGGTCAAAGAAATCTCTTCATTGTCGTCCTCTATCTCACCATCTTCAACAACGACACGGTTTCGCCAGATCTCGAGGTCTCCCTTGTCGGGATTTATAATGATGTCAAAGTTGTCATCTGACCCGAACTTTCTTTTCAGGGCCGAACGAAAAACCTCCTCCAAGATGGCCATCAGGGTTACCCTGTCAATGCTCTTCTCATCCTTGAACTCCGAAAAAGATTCAATTAACGCTAAATTTTCCATGGATACATTGTTAAAAAATAATCTTCACTTTTGCTTCACTAATATTTTCAATAGGAAAAAGTTCCTTTTTTTCCACTGTTATCTTTCCTTTCCCAATGGGTTTGGGCTCCCTGACCTTCCATTGCAGCACCAACTGATCCTCAACGATTTCGGTCAATTTACCTTCAAAGGACCCGGTATCCGTTTTGAGTTGCAAAATCCTTCCAATATTCTTGTTGAATTGTCTTTTGTCCTGAATCGGATCCGTTATACTTGGCGAGGTAACCTCAAGTGAGAAATCTTCCTCATCACGATTGAGATTGTGCTCTACATGCCGGCTGATCCGGATGCACTCGCTCAAAGGAACTCCCTCGTCTCCATCGACTACAACACGAATGCTGTTGTCTTCTCCTGTTTTCAGGTCAATTAAGAATAAGGATTCATTTTCCTTCAAGGCCTCGTCAACCAAGGATCTTACTCTTTTCACGTCCATCACAATCCCTTTTGCATTCCAAAATATCGGTATAAAAAGAGGGGACTTTTTGTCCCCTCCAACTCAATACGTCGTTATTTTCGCTGCAAATATAGCAAATCCTTTGATATTGACAAAAATCAGAAGTGCTTTCAACAAATTTTACTAACTTTAACTATCAAACCAATAAAACGTGTTATGAAACGAATATTAGTCCCAATTGATTTTTCGAAGGAAGCTGAAAACGCCGCCCGTGTTGCAGCCCAAATCGCAAGAAAAACAGGTAGCGAGATTTACTTGGTCCACATGTTGGAACTTCCGGTGACAACAATAGATCCGGCAGAAATGAACGCCATCAGCAGCGAGCCCCAGATCATCTATTTTATGAAGCTGGCTCACGAAAAATTTGAAAAATTCATTAGCCTTCCCTTCTTCAAAGGATTGAAAGTAGTAGAATCGGTGCAGTTTCAGCATGCCTTCTCAGGCATCATCGCCGAGAGCGAGAAAAGCAACATCGATCTGATCGTCATGGGTTCTCAAGGAGCATCCGGACTTCAGGAAATGTTTATCGGGTCCAATACAGAAAAGGTGGTTCGCCGATCTAAAATCCCTGTGCTGGTAATTAAAAAAGATATCGACAAGTTCGAGGTCAATGATATTGTCTTCGCCTCTGACTTCAACAAGGAAAGCAAGACGACCTTCCAACGGATTGCAGATTTTGCGAACCTATTTGAAGCCAAGGTACACCTGCTTTACATCAATACGATTCACAATTTCAACACGACGAAAAACATTGAGAAAAGGATGGCTGAATTCATGGATGATTTTGACTTCAGCAACTTCACCACGATGATCTACAACGATATTTCCATTGAAAAAGGAATTCTGAGCTATTCCAGAGACATCGATGCCGATCTGATCGCATTGAACACCCATGGCAGAAGCGGGCTTTCACAATTGTTCAACGGAAGCATTGGACAGGAGCTGGCCAATCACGCCCTTCGACCTGTAATCACCTTTAAAATCTAATCGGGGTCAAAATTTGAAAGGGGTAAATCCTATTCCCAACTCTACCCAATCGGCTCGCGTCTGGTCCTTGGTTTTTATACCCAGTTGAGTAAAAAGCCATGGGGTGATGTCATAGCGAAAAGCGGCACGGATATAGGTAGGATCCTTGCCTTTGTCCGGCTCGAGATACGCGCCATATTGGAAACGCACTGAAAATTTTCCGAACATGAAATCATATCCCACATGAAGGCCGATCAGGTCCTGGTCATCCGGGTAATCATTTTCAAGGCTTTCGTCATAGAAATAATCCAAGCCAGCAGTTATACCATGCATGGTATTGAACTTGTACCTGTAGTCAAGCACCCCTGAAAACACAAAGTAGCGATTCGAGGTGCCCTGATCTTCAAGATTTTGAACCGAGCCGAAACCGAAGTAGGTCTCTATGCTACTTTCTCTGAGCCGGGTATTTTTCTTCTTTTTAGGACGATCGAATCTCGCCTGGAGCAAATCCCGAGACCAGGGATCGCCGTCGACGAACCTTTGGTCTGCGTTGTGATGATACCTGAACGCCAGATTCAGACCGTACATGTTCAAACCGTGATTCGGGGTTGTAAAGCGACCCACGCTGAAATGGGTGAAATCTACCCCGTAAACGAAATCAAGTTCCCGGGTCACACGGTATGCTGCTCCGAAGCTCAGGTTGAAATATACAGCGAACGGGGCTCCAATCGCATCATTAGTGGGGTTACTCTCAGTATCATAGGGCTCCAGGTTATAGGTGAGTCCCAGAGACTGACTGAGCTCCCATACATTTCGTCTTTCCGATCGACTCAAAGGAAAATTGATGAAACCGAAAAGAGCATTGGGTTTCCCGAGTACATCCGGATCCCCGATAAAACCTGAATAATAACCGACTCCGTAAGACGGATACCCTGTTTCGGCCTGCCAGGAGGTCGAATCCGACGATTGCCATCCAAACCGCGCCTCAACGGCCCCATAACCCCCATCGACCGTTTCGTCGAGGGTGGTTCCGTTGTACAGGTGATATCCCGTATGGCCTTTTATTTCCAGCGTGCGAAACCTTCCAAAATTGGGAATGTCTTTGACCTCATCGAAATCAATCGTTTTTTTCTGGGCCCAGCTTTGACCCAACAAAAACAAGAGCATTAGAAAAAGCAGAGAAGGCTCAACACTTTTGGGGACTATATGTTTGATGCTCATAAGCTTAGCTTCAATTGAAAGTGCTGATCCTCTGTTAAGTGGCATAGTTCACAACCTCCAAATAATAAAAATCCATTATAAATGGTATTTATAATGGATTTTGAACTTAACTCTTGTTGACCCACAAGGATTCGAACCTTGACTGACGGTACCAAAAACCGGAGTGCTACCGTTACACTATGGGTCAGGACCTTTGCCCGCAATTATTTCTGCTAAGGCAGGCGCAAATTTATAACAATCTTTTCGTTTGGCAAAAAAGTTTATTTGAAATTTTTTCAGGCCTTCGAATCCTCAAATCAGAATCCATTTTAATTTACTAAATTCGCCCAAGCTTAAAGAGAATCTATGCTGTCTTTCGATTTTAAAAGGTATAACGCCATTTTAGGCTGGCTGAGTTTCGCAATTGCCCTTGTCACTTACATACTTACCCTGGAGCCCACAGTGAGCTACTGGGATTGCGGTGAATACATTTCCACCTCCGTAAAGCTGCAGGTGGGTCACCCACCGGGAGCACCCCTGTTTCAAATGCTTGGCGCCTTTTTTGCTCTGTTTACGTCAGACCTGACGCGCATCGCTTACATGGTGAACTTCATGTCTGCCCTCGCCAGCGCCTTCACCATACTTTTCCTCTTTTGGACAATAACCACATTGGGCAAGAAAGCCGTTCTTAAAACTGCAGGTGAAATTAGCAACAGTGCTGGCATTGCCATCCTCGGGAGCGGGCTGGTCGGAGCTCTCGCTTACACCTTCTCAGACAGCTTTTGGTTCAGTGCCGTTGAAGCCGAGGTCTATGCCATGTCTTCGTTCTTGATGGCCCTGCTTTTCTGGCTTGCCTTGCATTGGGAAGCCGAGATGGATAAACCTCGTGGTAACAAGTGGCTCCTGGTCATCAGTTTTATCGTGGGCCTGTCGTTCGGCGTTCATATCCTGTCATTGTTGGTTATCCCTTCCATTGTATTCATATACATTTATAAGCGTCATCCCGAACTCAATCTCAAGCAGTTCGTCCTGGCCAATATCGTTTCGATTCTTGTCCTTGCCTTCGTTTTTAAATTCCTGTTTCCGTACACGTTGGTGTTCTTCAGCGCCTCTGAGCTTTTCTTTATCAACACCATTGGACTTCCTTTCAATACAGGGACGATCATTGCAGGTATCGTTTTACTGGGTCTCTTTTACTATGGACTCAGCTATACCCGGAAAAAGAAGCTACATACAGCCAACCTGTTGATCCTTTGTGTGATCTTTATTATGATTGGCTTCTCATCCTGGTTGATGCTGCCCATTCGGGCCAATGCCAATACGACGATAAACGAGAACGATCCGTCCAGTGCGCGTGAACTTCTCGCCTACTACAACAGAGAACAGTACGGTGACGCCAATGTCTTTTATGGGGATTATTATTCCCAGACGGGTGAAAGGGACAAGGCAAATCCAACACGAGATGCCAAGCCCAAATATGAAAAGGACGAAAAAGCCGGTAAATATGTGATTGTTAACAATTACAAAGACGCTTTGCCCAACTACAGCAGCAAGCATAAGGGCATCATTCCTCGAATGGTTGATCCCACTCCGAGCGTAGTTCAAAATTACAAAGCTATAGCAGGGATTCCTCAAAGATCCAAGAGGAGACCCACCTTCGGGGAGAATCTGACCTTTATGGTCAAATACCAGTTCGGGTATATGTATGGCCGATACTTCATGTGGAACTTCGTAGGCCGTCAGAATGACATCCAGGGCAACCTTGACAATAACGGAAACTGGCTCAGCGGCATCGATGCGATCGACGAGATGCGATTGGGCTCCCAGCAAAATTTACCGACAGAAGTACTCGAAAACAAAGGCCGCAACAAATATTACTTCTTGCCTTTGATCCTCGGGATCATCGGGTTGCTATTCCATATCAAAAGAGACCAAAACAACTTTTATATCCTGTTGCTTTTCTTTGCTTTCACGGGGCTTGCGATTATCTTCTATACCAATCCCAAACCCTTTGAACCCCGGGAAAGAGACTATGCCGTGGTAGGATCCTTTTACGTCTTCGCGGTTTGGATCGGTTTTGGCGTTCTCGCCATCTGGAATGCCCTGAAAGACAAAATGAAAACCCCGGTGCTTCCGGCATTGATCACCTTTGTCTGCCTTCTGGCCGTACCCGGCCTGATGGCCAAAGAGAACTGGGATGACCACGACCGATCCGGGAAATATACGACCTGGAATAACGCGAAAGCCTACCTGGATTCGTGCCAGGAAAACGCCATCATGTTCACCATTGGAGACAATGACACCTTCCCCCTATGGTACATGCAGGAAGTTGAGAACTACCGTACAGACATCAAGCTGGTCAACACGAGCCTTTTCGCAAAAGACTGGTATATCGATCAGCAGAAGAGAAAAACTTATGACGCCGAACCGATCCCTTCTCAGCTGACGCACAAGGACTATAAAGAAGGGTCCCTCGACGTGGCGTATCACTACCCCTATCCGTTTCCGCAGTTTCAGGATTCCATCGTCAGCATCGATTTCTTCATGAAGTGGATCCAGAGCAATGACAGTCGAACCTATATCGATTTTGAAGAAAACGGACATCCCGAAAAGGTGTATCCGACCACTCGAATTCGAATCCCGGTAGACAAAGAGGCAGTGATCAAAAATGGCATTGTCCCTGAAAAGGACGCCCACCTGATCGAGCCTTACATAGATATCCAGATTTCGGAATCGGCCCTGATCAAGAACAGGATCCTCATGCTCGACATCCTGGCCAACAACAACTGGGAACGACCTTTGTATTTCACCGGAGGCGCTCAGGCCGACAAAGAATACATCTGGCTGAAAGATTATCTGCAACTCGACGGCCTGGCCTACAAGTTTGTGCCGATTAAAACCCCGATTGCCGATCGCAGCTTTATGGACATGGGACGAATCGACACCGAAACCATGTATGAGAATGTTAAAAAATGGTCGTGGAAAAATTCCAATGCAGACATCTATCACGACCCGGAAACCCGCAAGAACGGAATCTCCCTGAGAAACAGCCTGGGAAGGCTGGCCGATGAATTTATCAAGGAAAATGATTTTGTTAAGGCCGAAGAGGTTCTCGACATGTCGATCGACAATATGCCCATTGAAAAGTATGGGTATTTCAACCTGGTGATTGGCCATATTGAATCGTATTACCGCATCGAGCGACCTGAAAAAGCGAGAAAGGTGACAGAGTTCCTGGTGAACAATTTCCGCGAACGCATCTTCTATTACAGCGGTCTGGATGCCTATGAGCTATCGCTGAACTTCGGGGAGCTTGAGAGTACCCTTGACCTGTATCGCTATGTGCTTGCGACCTGCGTCGAATACGATACGGAGGAGTATTCGTCAAAATTGAAGCAGGACTTTATGGATTCTGTAACCCTGCTCGAAGAGGTGCTTGAGGCCGCCGAATGAGGCGTTTAAATGAAAGTTCAATATTTTTCTTAACTTAAGGCATGCGCCCTTACCTGGTAAAGACTCCCTGGATCGTCCAAAGGTTTTTCCACAAGTATTCGTGGAGAATCAAGACAAAGAAAAAAGAGGTCTACCTGACCTTTGACGACGGGCCTGTTCCTGACTTTACGCCCTGGGTTTTGGGCATACTCGAGGAATATCGGGCGAAAGCCACCTTCTTTTGCGTTGGAGAAAACATTCAAAAGCATCCTCTGATCTATGAGGATATTCTGAAAGCTGGCCATGCGGTCGGGAATCACACTTTCAATCATCTTGTGGGCTGGAAGACACCCACTCAGAAATACGTCAAGAATATACTAAAGGCAGAGGCCTATATCCACGGCAAGTCAAAACAAGACAAGCTAAATAAAGACACTAAGCTCTTCAGGCCTCCTCATGGACGCATTCGCCCATTACAGGCTAAAATCCTGAGAAAAAAAGGGTACCGAATCGTCATGTGGGATGTGCTCAGTGGGGATTTTGATCAACACCTCAGCAAGGAGGAATGCTTTGAATTGACGGTGAAAAATATTCAAAACGGAAGCATCGTCGTATTTCATGACAGTGATAAATCATTCAGAAATCTGGATTATGTGCTTCCACGAGTTCTGAAGCACTTTCAAGAAAGAGGGTTCACCTTCAAACCCCTGCACTAGAGGTCTTGCTCAACACTAAACGTATTGCTCAACCAGGCTGATTAGGGTATTGGCGTCTTGCTGGCCGGTCTGTCGCCATTTCATCTCACCGTCTTTGTAGATAATGAATGTCGGGTTTCCCTTGATTCTCAAGGCAGCAGCCAGGGTCTCATTTTTCGAGATGTCAATCTTGACTACTTTAGCCTTGTCACCGAGCGCAGCAGCAACGTCTCTCAGAACAGAATGCAGGTTGTTCCTTTCGTCTTCCCAGTCTTTGTAAAAATCAATCAGCGTGGGGGTCTTCGATCCAATCAATTCTCCAAACTTCGTCATTCTCTTGTTTTTGTCAATTCCTACAAATATAGTATTTTCTCGAAACAAGTCTGATAAAGCCCTTAAAAATTAACGGTTTAGCAAAAGAATCAAAACCTTTTATCAGCCCGCACAAATTTGTACTTTTACTCAAATCAAAACCCGCACTCGCGGAAAAAAAACCGACGTCCCATGGCCGAGCAGAAACGACTTTTTTTATTGGATGCCTATGCATTGATCTTTCGAGGATATTACGCCTTTATCAAAAATCCAAGAATAAACTCAAAGGGCATGGATACTTCGGCGATCATGGGATTCACAAACTCTCTTCTCGATGTGATACGGCGGGAAAAGCCGGATCACCTTGCAGTCGCATTTGACAAGGGAGGATCCGTGGCTCGAACAGAAGCCTTTCCAGAGTATAAGGCCAACCGTCTCGAAACGCCAGAAGCCATTAAAATTGCTGTACCCTACATCCACAGAATCCTTGAAGCCATGCACATCCCGATCATCGAGAAGGAGGGGTTCGAAGCGGATGACCTCATTGGAACCCTGTCAAAACAGGCAGAGAAAGCCGGGTACATGACCTATATGGTCACCCCGGACAAAGATTTTGCCCAGCTGGTCAGCGACAACATCGTGATGTATCGCCCCGCAAGGATGGGAAACGGGATCGAGATCTGGGATGTCGATAAAGTCAAAGAGAAATTTGAGATCGAAGACCCGAAACAGGTGATAGACTTCCTGGGCATGATGGGTGATTCGGTGGATAACATTCCCGGTCTGCCGGGGGTAGGTGAGAAAACCGCCAAGAAATTCCTGAAGCAGTACGGAAGCATGGAAGGTTTGCTGGAAAACACCCACGAGCTCAAAGGAAAAATGAAGGAAAAAGTGGAGCAAAACAAAGACATTGGAGTGCTGTCAAAGCAGCTGGCTACGATCATGCTGGATTGCCCGGTAGAGTTCCATGAAGAGGATTTTGAACTCAACAGTCCTGATTTGGAAAAGGTCACTGAGATCTTTCAGGACCTCGAATTCAGGCGTGCTCTCGAAAACCTGAGACGTATCTTCAACCAGGAAGGAAACACATATAATGAGGCAGGCGGTGGAACATCAGGCTCAGGCGGTGGAGAAGCCCAGAGGTCTGACAAGCAGCAAGACTCCACAGAAGATGGCGGGCAACAACTGGACATGTTTTCTCAGGCTGCCTCATCTTCAGAAGCTTCTGGTGCTGACTTTACAGGTGGCTACAAGACCATTGAAACGAGGGATCATCTTTACCAGCACGTCGATACCGACCTGGGCATCCAATTGTTGCTCGGAAAACTCATGCAGCAAAAATCAGTCTGCTTTGACACCGAAACAACCAGTTTGAACACCCTGGAGGCGCAGCTTGTTGGGATCGCTTTCTCCTATGATGCAGGCAAAGGCTATTATGTGCCCATACCCGAGGACAAGGAGCTGGCCAAAAACAGAATCCAAAAGCTTATCCCGTTTTTTGCAAGTAAAGAAATCGAGAAAATCGGTCAAAATCTCAAGTACGACATCAAGGTTCTTCTCAATTATGGCGTTACAGTTGAAGGGCCCCTGTTTGACACCATGATAGCGCATTACCTTTTGAATCCTGATATGAGACACAACATGGATTTGCTGTCTGAAACCTACCTGGGTTATACTCCCGTTTCCATTCAGACCCTGATCGGGAAGAAAGGAAAGAACCAGGGCTCCATGCGCGACGTACCCCTTGACCAGGTTACCGAATACGCTGTGGAGGATGCCGATGTGACCTGGCAACTCAAGCAGCTTTTTGAAAAGGAACTCGAAAAAAATGGCCTGACCAGGCTTTTCTCGGAAATCGAAATACCACTCGTGAAGGTTCTGGCCAAGATGGAGCTTGAGGGGATCAACCTGAACACTGATTATCTGGCTCAACTATCCGGTGAATTTGACAAGGAAATCAAGTCCCTGGAAACCAAGATTTACAAAGAGGCGGACACCGATTTCAACCTGGCCTCTCCCAAACAGCTCGGCGTGGTGCTCTTTGAAAAGCTCAAGCTCATGGACAAACCCAAGAAGACACGCACCGGGCAATATGCCACGGGTGAAGAGATTCTTTCCAAGCTGGCCGCCGAACACCAAATAGTCTCGGAAATATTGGAATGGAGAGGACTTGTAAAACTGAAAAACACCTATGTGGATGCCCTCCCCAATGAAGTGCAGCCTTCAACGGGTCGCGTTCACACAACCTATAGCCAGACTGTGGCTGCTACTGGTCGCCTGAGCTCTAACAATCCGAATCTGCAGAACATTCCCATACGAACCGATCGGGGTCAGCTGATCCGGCAGGCTTTTATCCCCCGGGATAAGGATTACACCCTTCTGGCAGCTGATTATTCCCAGATAGAACTGCGGCTTATCGCTGAACTCAGTGGGGATGAAGAGATGAAGGCTTCCTTTCTGAGAGGTGAAGACATTCACAGGTCAACAGCAGCCAGGGTATTCAAAGTTCCGCTCGAGGAAGTATCCCGACAGCAAAGAAGCTATGCCAAGACCGTTAATTTCGGGATCATCTATGGCGTGTCAGCCTTCGGACTGAGTCAACAGACGGATCTAAGTCGAAAGGAGTCGAAGGAGCTGATCGACACCTATTACGAAACCTATCCCACGCTGCGGAGCTATATTTCCAAACAAGTGGATTTCGCAAGAGATCACGGATACGTGGAAACCATTCTGGGTCGAAGGAGATACCTGAAAAACATCAATTCGAGAAATGCCGTGGTTCGCAGCGCCGACGAGCGCAATGCCGTAAACGCCCCTATCCAGGGCAGTGCAGCCGATATTATCAAGATCGCCATGATCAACCTGCACAAGATATTCCAGGAGGAGAAATACAAGTCGCGAATGCTCTTGCAGGTACATGATGAATTGGTCTTTGACGTCCACAAGGATGAAATGGAATCACTCAGGCCATTGATAAAGGAAAAGATGGAAACTGCCTATGCTATGAGCATCCCCCTGATCGTAGACCTGGGTGAAGGGCAAAATTGGCTCGAGGCTCACTAAAAGTCTTTCCACAAAAACTTTCGTCTATTCTCCTAATTCTAAATCATTTGCCGAAATCGCAATGTGCGAAAATATCGCTTGCAGCTATTTGCTAAATGAAGAATATATTGTACTTTTGCAAACTCGTTTGAAACGACGAGGAGGAATGTTTAATATTTAATAATTACGTGTGAACACATTAAGTTACAAAACTGTATCTGCCAATAAGGCCACTGTAAACAAGGAGTGGGTTGTTGTCGATGCAGAAGGAGAAGTGTTGGGACGTCTGGCTTCGAAGGTTGCAAAACTCATCCGAGGCAAGCACAAACCTAACTTTACACCTCACGTAGATTGTGGTGACAACGTCATTGTGATCAACGCTGAGAAGATCAAGTTGACAGGTAACAAATGGAATGACAAGACTTACGTCCGTCATACTGGTTACCCTGGAGGACAGAGAATGCTGACTGCAAACGAGTTGTTCGGAAAGAATCCGACCCGTGTTGTGGAAAAAGCGGTTAAAGGGATGTTGCCCAAGAACAGACTTGGCAGTGCATTGTTCAGAAACCTTTATGTATATGAAGGTACAGATCACAATCAAGAAGCACAGAAGCCAAAGACCATTAATCTAAATGACATCAAATAAAATGGAGACGATTCACAAGATTGGAAGAAGGAAAACGGCTGTAGCCAGAGTTTATCTTTCTGAAGGAAAGGGTGAGGTCACTATAAACGACCGCAAATTAGACGATTACTTCACCACAGAGACTTTGAAGTACAAAGTACTTCAACCACTCACTTTGACTGAAAACGTAGCGAATTACGATATCAAGGCAAAGGTTTTCGGTGGAGGTATCACAGGACAAGCTGAAGCCATCCGCCTGGGAATTACCAGGGCATTGGTTGAAATAAACGAGGAGTTCAAAGGCGTCCTGAAACCAGAAGGCCTTATGACCCGAGACCCGAGAATGGTAGAGCGCAAGAAATTCGGACAGAAGAAAGCGCGTAAGAAATTCCAGTTCTCTAAACGTTAAATTGAATAAACTGTTGTCGTACAAGTTTAGCATCCAAATGATCAGGACTCCAAAACTCAAAGGGCTACCCGGTCATTGCTAAAACAAACGGAACGTAAACTAAAACAAAATGGCAAACATTGAAATAAAAGAATTGATCGATTCAGGGGTACACTTTGGCCACCTGACCAGAAAGTGGGATCCGAACATGGCTCCTTATGTTTATACTGAGCGTAAAGGAATCCACATCATTGATCTTTACAAAACGGCTGCAAAAATTGAAGAAGCGAGCTCTGCTCTTTCAAAAATCGCGGCTTCAGGTAGAAAAATACTTTTCGTAGCTACCAAAAAACAAGCAAAAGACATTGTATCAGACAAGGCAAAAAGCGTGAACATGCCCTATATCACCGAGCGTTGGCCCGGAGGTATGCTTACCAATTTTGTCACGATCCGAAAAGCGGTCAAGAAAATGACCCACATCGACAGAATGAAGAAGGACGGATCTTTCGAAGCCTTGTCAAAAAGAGAGAAACTTCAAATCGAACGTCAAAGAGCCAAGCTCGAGAAAAACCTCGGCTCTATTGTGGACATGACGCGTTTACCAGGTGCCATTTTGGTGATTGACATCAAAAGGGAACACATCGCTGTAGCTGAAGCACAAAAATTAAACATTCCAATTTTCGCTATGGTAGACACGAATTCAGATCCAAGACCTATCGATTTCGCCATTCCATCGAATGACGATGCCTCGAGGTCGATCGAAAAGGTTCTTTCTTACCTGACAGATGCCATCGGAGAAGGACTGGCAGAGAGAAAGAGCGGCAAGGACAAGGAGAGTGCAGCGCCTGCAAATGCTCCGGCGAAAGCTAAGGCTACCGCTGAGAAATCAGAAGCTGCTCCCAAATCCTGATCGCAACAGAGTTTGTTTGAATTGAATACTAAGGAATAAACACAAATTAAAATGACTAAAATAACAGCCGCAGAGGTTAATAAATTGAGAAAGACGACCGGTGCAGGAATGATGGACTGCAAGAAGGCGTTGGTTGAAGCCAATGGCGATTTCGATCTGGCCATTGAGATTCTACGTAAGAAAGGACAGAAGGTAGCTGCTAAAAGAGCTGACAGAGAGTCAACGGAAGGTGCTGCTATAGCTGTTGTGAACGAAGACCAAACTGAAGGTGCGGTCATCGTTTTGGGTTGTGAAACCGACTTTGTCGGCAAGAACGAAACGTTTGTCAACCTGGCACAAGAACTGGCTCAGAAAGCGTTGCAAAGCGCTTCGAAAGAGGAGTTACTCAACTCTGACTTTGGCGGAATCACCGTAGCTGAGAAACTGATTGAGCAAACAGGTGTGATCGGTGAGAAAATTGAGCTCGCTGCTTTTGAGAAGATCAGTGCCCCTTACGTTGGATCATACATCCACTCGGGCAAGATCGCAACTATCGTCGGACTTTCTGCGAAAGTTGATGGTGTTGAAGAAGTAGCCAAAGACGTTGCTATGCAAGCTGCTGCCATGAATCCGATCGCTTTGAACGAAGACGGTGTTGAGCAGGACGTGATTGCAAAGGAGATTGAAATCGCCAAGGATCAATTGCGCCAGGAGGGAAAACCTGAAGAAATGCTCGACAAGATCGCTCAGGGGAAACTCAGACGATTCTTCAAGGACAACACGTTGGTGAATCAGGATTTCATCAAAGACAGCAAGGTAAGCGTCAGCAAGTACGTAAAGAGTATCGGTGACATTGAAATCACAGATTTCAAAAGAGTAGCCCTCGGCTAAACTTCCCGAACTCATATTTTTTAAAACCCCAGATTCCGATTGATCAGAATCTGGGGTTTTTTCATGGGAACTAAGACCCTGCATCCTCACTATCGTGTCCATTATTTCTTATATTTGTAGAACTCACGAAATCGACTATGAAATACAAACGTATCCTCCTCAAGCTTAGCGGAGAGGCCCTGATGGGAGAAAAGAATTATGGCATTGATCCTGCCCGCCTTGAAAATTATGCACAAGACATTAAAAACATCGTTGAAAAAGGAATCGAAGTAGCCGTTGTAATCGGCGGTGGCAATATCTTCAGAGGTCTGGCAGGAGCGAGTAATGGAATGGATCGAGTTCAGGGTGATTACATGGGTATGCTCGCTACGATCATAAACGGATTGGCGCTTCAAAGTGCAGTCGAGGAAGCAGGCCTGAAAACCCGATTGCTCACCTCCATAGAGATGAAACAGATTGCGGAGCCTTTTATCAAGAGAAGGGCTGTGCGGCATCTGGAAAAAGGAAGAGTCGTGATTTTTGGTGGGGGCACCGGGAACCCTTACTTCACTACCGATACAGCTGCAGTTCTGAGAGCGATTGAAATAAATGCGGATGTCATTCTTAAAGGAACACGCGTAGACGGGATCTACACTTCGGATCCTGAAAAGGACAGTAAAGCTATAAAATTTGAGAACATCACCTTCAAAGAAGTGATGAACAAAGACCTCAAAGTTATGGATATGACCGCCTTTACCCTGAGTGAAGAAAACGATCTTCCCATAATTGTTTTTGACATGAACAAAAAGGGCAACCTCATGAAGGTAGTCCTGGGAGAAAAAGTCGGTACACTTGTAAATTCTTAAAATTTAGAGTCATGAATGAAGAAGTGCAATTTATCATTGACAGCATTGAAGAAAAAATGCAAAACGCCATTCAGCACCTGGAAACGGAATTCTTAAATATCCGCGCAGGCAAAGCCACACCGTCCATGCTTGCCGGAGTTAAGGTTGAGTATTACGGATCACTAACTCCTTTAAGTCAGGTGGCCAATGTGAATACCCTTGATGCGCATACCATTACGGTGCAACCCTGGGAGAAGCAACTCATAACTGAGATCGAGAAAAGCATTTTGGCGGCGAATCTTGGGTTCAATCCGATGAACAACGGAGAAAGCATTATCATCAACGTTCCTATTCTTACCGAAGAACGCAGGCGAGAACTGGCAAAGCAGGCAAAATCGGAGTCCGAGCTAACCAAGGTGAGCATTCGAAATGATCGCCGCGATGGCAACGGAGAACTTAAAAAACTCGATATCTCTGAAGATATGCTGGCCAATGCCGAACTCGACGTGCAAGAGCTCACAGATAAATACAGCAAGAAAGCCGATGACATGTATGTGGTCAAAGAAAAAGAGATCATGACCGTCTGATCGCTGAGCAGCATCCCGGGATAAATTGGAATTTATGAAGTTTTGGCAGGTAGTATCGCGATTTATCCTCAAACAGAGAATCTTAATCCTTATCGTACTGGCTCTGATCACCGCCTTCCTGGCCTCTAAGATCAGTGACATCAAATTTTCTCATTCTGAAGCCAATCTCCTTCCGAAGGATCATGAGGAGAACATCAAATACGACAACTTTCTTGACATCTTTGGTGAAGAGGGGAATTTAATCCTTCTGGCTGTCAATGACGACGCTCTGTTGCAGGTGGACAATTTCAACAGCTGGAACGAATTTGCGAAAGAGCTTGATGCTTATTCCGAGGTTGATTTTACCCTGTCGATCGGTGACATTAAAAAACTGGCCAAAGACAAAAAGAATCAAAAGTTCTTTCTCGAACCGCTGTACAGCACCGACCCCGAATCGGAAGCCGAAGTACTGGAGATCAAAAACGAGCTCTTCGATCGCCTGCCCTTTTACGATCATGTCCTGTACAACAAAGAGACGGGAACCATTCAGACAGCGATCTACCTCGACCAGGACATCGTCAATTCCAAGATACGGGAGCAATTTGTATTTAAGATTTTAAACCCGGCCATAAAACAATTTGAAGAAGACACCGGCCTGGATGTACGGGTTTCTGGTATGCCGTATATCAGAACAATGAATGCCCAGAACATCATCGATGAGATTGGCATATTCGTCGGTCTGGCCCTTTTCATCACCTCTCTCATCTTTTGGCTGTTCTTCCGCTCCTATCGGGCCACCTTTATCACAATGCTCGTGGTGAGTATTGGCGTCGTTTGGGCCTTCGGGTTCATCGGCTGGTTTCAATATGAGATTTCGGTCCTTATGGCTCTGATTCCTCCGCTGATCATCGTCATCGGAGTTCCGAATGCCATCTTCCTCATCAACAAGTATCAACAGGAGGTAAAAAAACACGGTAACCAGGCTAAATCGCTGCAACGCGTCATTTCGAAGATTGGCAATGCAACCCTGATGACCAACATTACCACGGCATCTGGATTTGCCACGTTTATTTTTACAAACAGCCAGTTGCTCAACGAGTTTGGTATCATCGCCTCGATCAATATTCTTGCGATTTTCTTTTTGTCGCTCTTTATCATTCCGATCATCTACAGCTTCATGCACAAGCCGAAAGAAAGGCACCTGGAGCACCTGGAGCGCAAATGGATTGATGCGATTGTCAACTGGATGGAGAACACCGTCAGGCACCACCGCATTGCTATCTATATCTCTACGGTTGGCATCATCGTGATCAGCATAATCGGAGTGTACATGATCCGGGTATCGGGAAGCCTCATCGAAGACATGCCGAAAGGAAAACCTTTCTACAAAGACATTTTGTTTTTTGAAAATGAGTTCGGCGGCATCATGCCCCTTGAAATCCTGATAGACACCAAAAAGAAAAAAGGCGTTATGAATCTCTCGACGCTCAAGCGGATGAACAAGCTCGAGGAGGAGATCGACGAGATCCCCGAATTGTCGAAAACGATCTCCATTCTCAATATGGTTCGCTACTCCAAGCAGGCTTTTTACAATGGCAACCCCAAATACTATCAACTGCCCACCGAACAAGAAAAGAACTTTATCCTGGCCTATACGAAAAACTCCGGGGCCGACTCTGACATGCTCAAGAACTTCGTGGACTCCACGGGTCAATACGCTCGGATGACCACCTTTATGCGCGACATTGGCACCGACAAAATGGAGTTGATCGAAGAAAGGATCCAGGCGAAAGTCAACCAGGTGTTTCCGGAAGAAAGATTTGATGTGTCCCTGACGGGCAAAGCCCTTGTTTTCTTAAAGGGAACCAATTACCTGGTGAAAAACCTTGTGATTTCACTCTCTCTTGCGATCCTGCTGATCTCCATTTTCATGGCCTGGATGTTCCGGTCCTACAAGATGATTTTGATCTCACTGCTGCCCAACATGTTGCCGCTTCTGATCACGGCGGGACTCATGGGTTACCTGGGCGTACCCATTAAACCCTCGACCATCCTGGTCTTCAGCATCGCGTTTGGAATCTCAGTAGATGACACCATACACTTTCTCGCGAAATACAGGCAGGAGTTAATTGCTCACAAATGGCAGGTTCGAAAATCGGTTTATGCCGCTTTACGCGAAACCGGGGTGAGCATGTTTTATACCTCTGTGGTGCTGTTTTTCGGGTTCCTGATCTTTACGGTGTCGAGTTTTGGTGGGACCAAAGCTCTGGGCGGACTGGTATCGGTGACCCTTCTCTTTGCCATGGTGGCCAACCTGCTTTTGCTTCCTTCCTTGCTGTTGTCCCTGGAGTCGAAGATTGCGAACAAGAAAACTTTTAAAAAACCATCTATTGCCATCATTCCCAAGGATGATGATGAAAATTAATCCCGTGTTATGAAAGGAATCATTTTAGCCGGAGGTAGCGGAACGCGATTGCATCCGCTCACGCTCTCGATCAGTAAACAACTCATGCCCATCTATGACAAGCCGATGATCTATTATCCGCTGTCGGTGCTCATGCTGGCCGGAATTAGAGAAGTGCTCATTATTTCCACTCCCCAGGACCTGCCGCTTTTCGAGCGATTGCTCGGAGACGGAAAGAACCTGGGCTGTCGATTTGAATACGCGGTGCAGGAGGTTCCCAATGGTCTGGCCCAGGCCTTTGTCATCGGTGAGGAGTTCATTGGCGATGACAAGGTGGCCCTGATCCTCGGAGACAATATCTTTTACGGGGCCGAACTGGAGCGCACCCTGAAAAGTGCAGCCCATACAGACGGCGGTGTGGTGTTCGCCTATCACGTGAGCGACCCCGAGCGCTATGGTGTGGTTGAGTTCGACAAAGACAGGAAGGCCATCTCTATTGAAGAAAAGCCCGAAAAGCCCAAATCCAATTACGCAGTACCCGGAATCTACTTCTATGACAATTCGGTGGTCGGCAAAGCAAAGGGCATAAAACCATCTGAAAGAGGGGAATACGAGATTACCGACGTCAACAGGGCCTACCTGGAAGAAGATACGCTCAACGTCGTTACGCTGGGACGGGGCACTGCCTGGCTCGATACGGGCACATTCAATTCTTTGATCCAGGCCCAACAGTTTGTGCAGGTCATCGAAGAACGACAAGGGCTCAAGATCGGTTGCATTGAAGAGATCGCCTACCGAAAAGGTTTTATCGATGCCGAACAATTGAAATCTATAGCCGAACCACTGATCAAGAGTGGCTACGGCCAGTACCTGCTGGAAATTTTGAAATGATAACTCTTTCATTTCCTGTTTCATTGTGTATCTTTGGCACCTAAAATTTTAAGGATGCATAACTATAGCGTGGCTGAAATCTTGCAGTCTGACAAATTCCTGCAGGAGATCGTTGTAAGAGGATGGGTAAGAACCTTCAGAAGCAACCGTTTTATTGCTTTGAACGATGGCTCAACGATCAGGAACGTACAGTGTGTTCTCGATTTTGAGAAGACTCCGGAAGATGTTTTGAAACGCATAACAACAGGGGCAGCCCTCGAAATAAAGGGTACCCTTGCCGAAAGCATGGGCAGCGGTCAGAAAGTGGAGATTCAGGTCTCTGAGCTTACAGTGTTGGGCGATTCCAGCCCGGAGGAGTACCCCATTCAACCCAAGAAGCACTCCATGGAGTTTTTGAGGGAGAATGCCCATTTGAGAGTGCGTACCAACACCTTCAGCGCGGTGATGCGAGTGAGATCCGCCTTGTCTTTTGCCATCCACAAGTATTTTACCGAAAACGGGTTCTACAATTTTCACGCGCCAATCATAACGGGCTCTGACGCCGAAGGCGCCGGAGAGATGTTCAGCGTCAGCACCCTTGACAAAAAGAAACCACCACTGAATGACGGTGGTGAAATCGATTTTGCTGAAGACTTTTTCGGAAAGGAGACCAACCTTACCGTTTCCGGGCAATTGGAAGCCGAAACCTATGCCATGGCTCTCGGAAAGGTCTACACCTTCGGGCCGACTTTCAGGGCCGAGAACTCAAACACCTCGAGGCACCTCGCCGAGTTCTGGATGATCGAACCCGAGATGGCGTTCTATGACCTGGATGCCAATATGGATCTCGCTGAGGATTTCATCAAAAGCATCCTGGGATACATTCTGGTAAACTGCAAGGAAGACCTTGAGTTTCTGGAAAAAAGACTGCTCGACGAAGAGAAGAGAAAACCAATGGCTGAGCGCAGCGACATGCCGCTGAGAGAAAAGCTCCAATTCATCATCGACAACCATTTCAAAAGGGTGACCTATACCGAGGCCATAGAGATCCTCAGGAACAGTAAGCCCAATAAGAAAAAGAAATTCAAATTTCCCATTGATGCCTGGGGTGCAGACCTGCAAAGCGAACACGAGCGTTACCTGGTCGAAAAGCATTTCAAGGCGCCTGTTATCCTTTTTGACTATCCGGCGAATATCAAAGCCTTTTACATGCGACTCAATGAAGACGGTAAAACGGTGCGTGCCATGGATGTCCTTTTTCCGGGAATTGGCGAGATTGTAGGTGGCAGCCAGCGAGAAGAAAGACTGGACGTGCTGAAGGAGAAGATCAAGGCCCTCGGCATTGACGAAAAGGAGCTATGGTGGTACCTTGACCTTAGAAAATTTGGTACGGCTGTGCATTCAGGTTTCGGACTCGGGTTTGAGCGAATGGTGCAGTTCGCGACGGGAATGGGGAATATCAGGGATGTGATCCCTTATCCCAGAACGCCCCAAAATGCTGAATTCTAGCTGAGATTTTAGGACATTGACCCTTTCTGCCTGCCATCTTTTTTCGTAACTTTATCCGAAAGGAAAGGTTCTATGCTCAAACAAAGTCTTCAACAAAAACTCCAACAGAAACTATCTCCTCAGCAGATTCAGCTGATGAAATTGATTCAGCTTCCTACCCAGGCCTTCGAGCAGAAGCTGTCTCAGGAGATCGAGGAGAACCCTGCTTTAGAGAGCGGCAAGGAGGAGACGGATGAATTCAATGACAACCAGGAGCAGGAGTTTGATGATACGGGCACTGAAAGCATTGAGACCGAGATCAACATTGATGACTACCTGAGTGATGACGAAATCCCGAGCTATAAACTACAGTCCAACAACTATTCTGGAGATGATGACGATACTCAGATTCCGTATTCCGGAGGGATTACCTTCAATCAACATCTGATCAATCAATTACACACCTTCAGCCTTGAGCCTGAGGAAGAACAAATCGCGGAATTCGTCGTGGGTTGCATCGACGAGAACGGGTATATCCGAAGGACTGTAGACGACATTGTAGATGATCTGGCCTTTTCGGAGAACATCTATACCGACCGGGCGGAAGTTGAGAAGATACTCGAGGTGGTTCAGCAACTTGACCCTGCAGGTGTCGGGGCCCGAAGTCTGAAAGAATGCCTGCTGCTTCAGCTCAAAAGGAAAGAGGAGAGTCCGGAACGAATCCTGGCTGTGAACATCCTGGAGAATGCTTTTGAGCTCTTTGTTAAAAAGCACTACGAAAAGCTCGCTCAGCGCTTTGACATAAGCAAGGAGCAGCTCAAAGACGCTATTCACGAAATCGAAAGGCTCAACCCCAAACCGGGAGGAGCGTATTCCGGGAATCTCGCGGCCATCGAACATATCGTGCCCGATTTTACCATACGAATCAATGAAGGCAACCTGGAACTCAGTCTGAACGCCCGGAATGCACCTAGTTTGCATATCTCAAAGGAGTATGACAATATGTTGAAAGGATATGCCGAATCCAAAGACAAAACCAAAACGCAGAAGGATGCTGTGATGTTTATCAAGCAAAAGCTCGATGCCGCCAAATGGTTTATCGATGCCATTAAACAAAGGCAACAAACCCTGATGGTTACCATGAATGCCATCATGCATTACCAAAAGGAATACTTGCTCACCGGTGACGAACGAACATTGAAACCGATGGTGCTTAAAGACATCGCTGATCAGATCGGAATGGATGTATCGACGGTCTCCAGGGTGGCCAACAGCAAATACGTCGATACGCCATACGGCACTAAACTTATCAAAGAGTTTTTCTCCGAATCGATGAAGAATGAACAGGGTGAGGATGTTTCAACCCGTGAAATCAAAAAGATCCTGCAGACGGAAATCGAGAAAGAGGACAAGAAGAAACCACTGACCGACGAAAAACTCTCCCATCTCTTGAAAGAAAAAGGCTATCTCATTGCCCGAAGAACCGTGGCCAAATACAGAGAACAGCTGGATATTCCTGTGGCACGTCTAAGAAAAAAGATTCTCTGAGCATGTTTTTCCACAAACTGATTTCCTACCTCCTGCACCCTTTGCTATTTTCCTTTCTGGGCACCTTTCTTTACCTCTATCTGAGTCCGGAGCACATGGTGAAGCAACAGGAGTACATCATCCTCCTGATCGTCTTTGTGAGCACCTATATCATACCCGTCTTGCTGTTGACCTTGCTCAAGAAAGTCAACCTGATTGAAGACTATCACCTCAGGACTATAGAAGAACGCAAGTTCCCGATTCTGTTCTTTATCATTTTGTCTTTCCTCATCGGACGTACTCTGCTTCATATTCGAATCGTCGACCTCTTGGCCTTTTCCTTTTTTGGCATCGCCTTGGCTCTCAGCCTGACCTACCTGTTCTTCGGGCTTCGCATCAAATCAAGCCTTCACATGCTTGGAATCGGAGGTATAATCGGCTTTGTCATGATCATGAGCTTTGAGTATCAACTCAATTTCAACTCCCTCCTCGCGGGCCTGTTTCTCCTGGCAGGACTCATCGGGGTTGCACGGCTTTCTCTAAATGCCCACAGGCCCGGAGAAATCTATGTAGGCTTCCTGGTGGGCGTTCTGGCTCAATGGGTCAGCTACGAGGTGTATACCCTAATTTAATCTCTTTAAACAGGTGATCAGAAGACGTAAAAAACCAATCCTATTCTGAAGTCAGTTATGGCGAATTCGTAATCGTTCTCCTCCGTATTGGTGATTAGGTCATTCAAGCCATAATAGAGGTGGATGTTCCATTTGTTGTAACCCCCGGAAAACGTCAGTCCGTATAGAAAGTCATTGTATTGTGCTACTCCTTCCACATCAAAATCGGCATCTTTGCCTAAAGAAAGGTTTTCAGCAAAGACATAGGAGATCTTAAAACCCGGGTAGAACCTCCAAAATTTATAGCGCGTCGCTGTCGAGGTCCTGAACCGCAACTCCAGCGGCAATTCCACCACATGCAACATGATCTTGCTGTTCAGGGGTGCATTGTCCTCACTTGGCTCCTCATATTCGAACCTGACATTGAAATAGTAGTTATTGAATCCATAGCCCAGACCAGCTCCAAATCCGATGTTTCGTCTTGAATTAACAGGAAGATCCTTTATAAAACCGCCTCCAAGACCGAAAGAGAAGCCCGATTGAGAAATGGGGGGAGGTGTATTGAGCAGCGCTATATAAGTAAGATTGAGATATATCTGGTCTTCAAGGTATTTTTTATCAACAAAAGTGCTGTCACTCTGGGCTTTAGCACAAGAGCTTATCAATAAGACCAGAAATAAAAGTTTGCGCATCCTGTGAAACAAAAACCAAAGGTAGGCTATTGGCAAATATTTCCCAAACCCTTAAAATTCCTATCTTTACCCATGCTTCGATCCATACTGTTTCTTATCACCATAGCCGTTTCAGTCTCATGCAAAACAGATGTTTTTGCCGAACCACTGCCCGGTGCCTTCGGTACTTCACAATACCTGGAACTTCTTTCAAATAAAAGAATTGCCATCGTGGCGAATCAGACCTCTGTCATTCGACGGGCTTCCGGAAAAGAGTATACCCACCTGGTAGACTCCCTGATGTCACTGGGGGTAGACATCGCAAAGGTATTTGCGCCCGAACACGGTTTTCGGGGACAGTTGGATGCAGGAGAAAAAGTCGAAGACCAAAAGGATCCTAAAACCGGGCTTCCCATTATTTCACTTTACGGAAAGAACAAAAAACCGACAGGCGAACAACTCGCAGGAATCGATCTTGTGGTATTTGACATTCAAGACGTCGGTGTTCGGTTTTACACCTACATCTCCACCCTTCACTACATCATGGAGGCTTGCGCAGAAAACGACATACCACTCATCGTACTTGACCGCCCGAATCCGAATGGACATTATGTCGATGGCCCGGTTCTGGATCCTGATTTCAAAAGCTTCGTCGGGATGCACCCTGTACCTGTTGTCTACGGAATGACCATTGGAGAATACGCCCGAATGATCAATGGGGAAAAATGGTTGAAAAACGGTCTCCAATGTGCACTAACGGTGATTGAGCTCAATGGCTACGACCATAAGACACCCTACAGACTCCCTATAAAACCTTCGCCCAACCTGCCCAATGAGAAATCGATTAACCTGTATCCCAGCCTCTGTTTCTTTGAAGGGACGACGATCAGTTGCGGACGTGGTACCGAGCAGCAATTCCAAATATTCGGCTCCCCTGAGCTTCCGAAGGCTGTTTTTGAATACACCTTCACACCAGAACCCAATTTCGGCTCCAAGTATCCGAAACACCAGGGCAAAGAATGCTTTGGACGCAATTTGCAGAACACAGATCGTCTCAGTGCGCTCAACCTGGAATGGCTGATCGAGGCCTATCAAAATCACAAGGATAAGGATTCGTTCTTCAACGATTTTTTCGTCAAGCTCGCCGGCACTCCGGCACTCAGGGAAAATATAGAAAATGGGCTTTCACCGGATTCGATCCGTGATTTGTGGCAAAAAGACCTCGAGGGCTTTATGCCTGTCAGGAAGAAATATCTCCTATACGATTGATGCGGTTTACAGCTGGGGCTCTGTCACTTGAGTGTTCAGGTCCACTTGCAGCTTTTCACTGAGTATGGCTTTGAGCTCCGTCGAAGTCTCAGGGTCAATGAGATTCAGGGCTCTCACCGCGGTTAGCTTTTCAATCAGCTCTGCCCCCGCAAAGGTATTGGTCGCTATGCCACTGACGACATCCGGAGTGATTTCAAAGCTCTTCATCACCCCGTAAACCGCATAGGGGTCAGAGGCACAAAGAACCGTGCATTTTACACTGGGCTTCAACTCCTCGAATGCAATGTCCCCATTGTAGGGTTCCAGAGGGGAGGCTCCCAACTCAATTACAGCAACGTCTCCGCCGACCCTGTTGATGCGACTCAGAAGATTGATCAGCTTCTTCCTGAACTTTTCCCGGGGATAGATGGATGAGGGCATTCCCGCGTCTACAAAGTCGAAAATATGATTGGCCCCTACGTCTTTCAAAGACAAGGTGTCACGATATCTGCTCGCCCCTGTCAGCTTCCCGGCGACGATGTTCAAACCCGCCCGCTTGAGAAGATTCACGATGATTCGCGCCACAGTCGTTTTACCTGCCGACATGGAAGTCCCCACAAGCAGGACCACCGGAATTTCAAATTTTGAATAGGCCGAAGTTTTGACATAATCGTCCATTTTGCAGACGTTTCCATCTCTGACCACATGGCCCACATACTCGATCTCGATGAGGTTCGGCATATGCACAGATTTCGAGGTGCATTTTCCGAACAGCCCGGCACCGGTCAACAGATGCATACGTCCGTCTTCATCAACATCACGCCAGCTACCAGTGGCTTCCAGGGTAGCATAGCGATCTCCAAGGGCTCCGACCACGAGATCTTCCTTCATGCAGCTCCTCATACGTCCATTGATCAGCTCGATCTGGATCTTATCCGATCCCGGATCGATGATTCGACCCACTGCATAATCTCCTGTTTTCCATTTGATCTTATCCAGTTTTTCAATTTCAAACGGATGTTCATCAAGATCAGATATCCGCAACATCGAAGTAAAAATATACCTTGAATTCATACTCCTGTTTTTTTTAAGTCTCTACTTCATTTATTTTGACACTTTCTTTCACAAGAGATTCAGCCATTACCAAAAGGGTAAGCAGGGCCGTTCTCTCAACAAGTTTTTCTGTAATAATGTGCTCATGGCGCGCATGGGCTCCATCCCCTGTGGTTCCCAATCCATCCAGGGTAGCCGTGTATTGACTGGTTGTATTCCCGTCGGATCCTCCTCCTGCCGCGGCTTCCTCCAGATCGATTCCCAAAAGGTCTCCCATGTCTCTGGCCAGGCTCCAGAGTCTCTTGTTTCTAGGTGTTCTTTCCATGGGTGGTCTGCCGAAATAGCCCTCGACGAAGACTTCGGTCTCTGCCTGCTTCGGCCCTAGCGACATGATCTCCTTTTCAATCCGTTTAGCATCGCCCCTGTTGCTGACCCTGACATCGACTACGGCACTGCTCTCTTCAGCAATAACATTGGCCGAAGAACCCCCCTGTATCATACCGACGTTCACCGTAATGCCTCTCTCAAAATCGTTGAGACCGAAAAGGTGTTGGATCTGGTATGAGAGCTCAACTATGGCGCTTACTCCCTTGTCGGGATTAAGGCCGGCGTGTGCGGGCTTTCCACGAACCGTCACAGTAAAACGCCCAATTCCTTTCCGTTCGGTCTTCAGTTTGCCGTCTAACCCAAGAGGGGGTTCTAAAATGAGGGCCCGATCAGCGATCCTGGCCAGTTTGCGAATTGCGGAAGTCGATTCGCGGCTCCCGATTTCCTCATCTGAATTGATCAGCAAAACCGGAGTGACACTGAGCTTCAGGCCGAGATCCTCAATCGCCTGCAACGTAAAAATCATCTGAGTCAAACCGGCCTTCATGTCAAAGATGCCAGGTCCTGAAAGCTTGTTTTCACCCTCGGCTATCGGCATTTCGCTCAACGTGTTTCTTTTCCAAACAGTGTCGCAATGTCCAATCAGCAATTGAACCGGTGCTCCCTTCTTTCGGGCCAAAGGCATGGCCATAAGAAAACCTCCTGTCTCCTTTCCCGGATAGATATTGACTTTGTAAGACAGTCCTTTCAGCTTCTTCCCTATGAAAGTGAGTATGTGTGATTGGGCTTCAGGGTCCCGTGAAGGGGTTTCGAAACGCACGAGATCCTTGAGAAACTTGACCATCTCCGGCCTCCTTTCCTGAAGGTATTCCTGAATATGTCTGACCCTCTCTTTCATGTGCGTGCCGAGTAAGATTTTTACCTTTCAAAATCCTTGGGATAGGGATAAGCCATGGTCTCATGTATTTCGGCAAACCTGCCCTGAGCCACATAGACCAGCAGAGGATTTTTATAAATTTGTGCCTGTTGTGCCTGATCAGAATGAATCATATAGTCCTTGTGGACAAATGCTTTTTCCACAGTACCCGTAATGATGCTATAGTCGTCAAATCCATCAAAAATCTTGTGCAATTTGCATTCAAAGAAAAGGTAGGAATCCGCTACGAATACGGTTTCACCGTCTTCTGAAGTGACCCTCGGAATACTCTGAACCACGTCCCGTGGATAGTCTTCCACCGAACAGCGCGGTATAGCTGCAATCGAGGAGAGTAAAACCTGTTCGGGCTTGACATAGCTCACCGAAAATTTCTCCTGTTTTTTAATGTTGTGGTAGGTTCGGTGCCGAGGCGTGCAAACAAAAGCAAAGTAATTGGAGAATCCGATCGGGGTAACCATGTGCTTGGGTGCAAGGTCAAAGCCATTCTCTTCCTTCGTACCGATTACCACCAGTGGAGCAACGGTATGAAACTGTTCCCACAAGGACTTTTTTGTATCGAGCGATACGAAGTCCTCAAAACCCTTTGCAATTCTCATAACCCATCTTCATTTCTCTTAAGCAAAACACTTAAAGTTAACGAAAAAAGGGGACATAAACAAGAAATGCGAACCCCGAAAGGAGTTCGCATTTTGCTTTTATTCGTTGAAAAGATCTATTCTTTTTCTTCGGCAGATTTCTTTGCATCCGCTGTCGCAGTAGCTACCGCCTCCTCCGATGATACAGCCTCCTCAACAATGATGACCTCTTCAGTTTTGAGTTCTTTGGTCGACTCGTCAGAAGTTTGCACCTCGACAACTTCTACGAGGGCAGCTGTCTCTATCTTGTTCTCATTGTAGGCCGCTACTTCCTCGATGTCCAAAGCGATGCTCGGTGCGATCACCAGGGCAACTACAGACATGAGTTTTAAGAGAATATTCAGTGAAGGTCCGGAAGTGTCCTTGAAAGGATCTCCAACAGTATCACCAACGACTGCGGCCTTGTGGGCAGGAGTTCCTTTTCTTCCTTGTTCTTCGATCATTTTCTTGGCGTTGTCCCAGGCTCCTCCCGCATTGGATTGGAAGATCGCCATGAGTACACCTGCTGAAGTTACACCTGCCAGAAGACCTCCCAGCATTTCTGCACCTCCAACGAACCCGATCAGCACAGGAACCGCAATCGCCAAAAGACCCGGCAGAACCATTTCCCTGATAGAAGCTTTGGTTGAGATCTCAACACATTTATCGTATTCTGCTACGCCATCGGCCGCATCAAAGATCTTTCGATCCTCAGGACTTGCTTTAGACATGTCCGAATCGTACTTGCGCATCACCTCCAGGGCAGCATACAAGGCCGGAATGTCTCTGAATTGACGACGTACCTCTTCAATCATGGCCATAGCGGCTCGTCCAACGGCATTCATAGACAATGCACTGAAAACGAAGGGCAACATGGCCCCTATGAGTAATCCTGCCATGATATTCGGTTGTGACACATCAATCGACGTGACGTTTGCTGTTTTCATAAACGCTGCAAACAGAGCAAGTGCCGTAAGCGCCGCAGAGGCAATGGCAAATCCTTTTCCGATGGCAGCAGTGGTATTCCCGACAGCATCCAGTTTATCTGTTCTTTCACGAACCTCTTTCGGAAGCTCAGCCATTTCGGCAATTCCTCCCGCATTGTCAGAGATGGGTCCGTAAGCATCCACGGCCAATTGAATACCCGTATTTGCGAGCATCCCTACGGCTGCGATCGCGATCCCGTAAAGTCCTGCGAAATGATGTGAAACAATGATCGCTGTCGCGATCAGGAGAATCGGAATGGCGGTAGACATCATCCCAACGCCCAAACCTGCAATTATATTGGTAGCAGAACCCGTTTCAGACTGACGTACGATCGAGTTCACAGGTTTAGTACCTGTACCCGTATAGTATTCGGTTATCTTCCCAACAAAGAATCCTGCAACCAAACCTGCGAGTGTAGCATAGAAAACGCCCCTCGCTCCGAAAGGCAATCCTTCGACACTCTCGGGAATCATCGCAGTAATTATGAAGTAAGAAGCGATGACCATCAGGAATCCTGATCCGAATTCACCCAGGTTCAAGGCTTTGTGGGGGCTGCCTCCTTCTTTAACTTTTACAAAAAGAGTTCCGAGGATCGACATGATGATACCCACAGCGGCAAGGGTAAGGGGCAGGTAAACCGCTCCCAAACCGTCAAAACCAGGTGTTACAATTAACGCTCCCAGTACCATGGTACCAATTATAGAACCGACGTAAGACTCAAAAAGGTCAGCGCCCATTCCGGCTACATCACCTACATTGTCCCCAACGTTATCTGCAATAGTTGCCGGGTTCAAAGGATGATCCTCAGGGATTCCGGCTTCTACCTTTCCGACGAGGTCCGCTCCGACGTCAGCTGCTTTGGTGTAGATACCCCCTCCAACACGGGCAAAAAGGGCAATCGAAGACGCACCGAGTGAAAATCCTGAAAGCACGTTGAGTACCATTGGCAGGTTCTCAGCTCCCGGCCAGATCGATTGATAGATCATAAACAATCCGCTAAGTCCAAGTACCCCCAAACCGACAACGCCAAGACCCATGACAGATCCTCCGGCAAATGCCACCTCAAGAGCGGTTCCAAGAGATTTTCTCGCTGCATTGGTCGTTCGAACATTGGCCTTGGTTGCAACCTTCATGCCAATGAAACCTGCCAGGCCAGAACAAATGGCACCAATAACGAATGAAAGAGCCACCAACCCGTTTGAACCGGTTTCCGATGTTCCTTTGAAGTAGAGCAAAATAGCCACAGCAACTACAAAAATTGACAAGATTTTGTACTCCGCCTTCAAAAAGGACATCGCACCGTCTGCAATGTTCTTAGCTATACGCGCCATCTTCTCATCTCCCACTTCCTGTTTGCTCACCCATGCGTTCTTGATGAATACAAAGGCTAAAGCAATAACTCCAAACAGGGGTAAATAACTTACGATTAATTCCATTTTATTAAATATAATGTTAAATGATTCTGATTTTGACGGCCAAAAGTAAGCAATATTGTGAGATTAAAAAAACCGGTATCCGAGATACCGGTTCCCATAAAATATTGAATATGGAACTCTTAGGCTCTAAATGGTAAAGGTTCTCTTTTTCTTGTGCTCGCTGTCATCATAGCGTTTTACGCACTCGTGGTAAATCTTAATGGCCTCCTCAGCGTCACCCCAGCCACCAACATCGACTTTCTTCTCTTCCAGATCCTTGTACACCTGGAAAAAGTGCTCGATCTCCTTCAAACGGTGTGGGTTCAGATCAGAGATGTCTTTTCTTTTGTTATAGACGGGGTCGCTCACCGGCACGCAAATCAGTTTCTCATCAGGACCCTTCTCGTCTGTCATATGAAAAACTCCGATTGGGCTGACTTCAACAACGACCATAGGGTAAGTGGGTTCGGTACATAAAACCAGCACGTCGAGTGGGTCTTTGTCAAGAGCAAGGGTCTCAGGAACGAAACCGTAGTCACCGGGATACATCATCGAGGAGAATAAGGTTCTGTCGAAACGGATCTTGTGCAGAACAAAATCATATTCATATTTGTTTCTGCTTCCTTTGGGGATTTCAATGAGCACGTCGAACGTCACTCTTTTCTTTTTATTCATCTATCGAAAATTTTGGCAAAAGTACGATTTTCATCGGGTTTTTTGTGCAGAAACCCCTAAATTTAATCCCCTTCTGAAGATGTGGAAACCTTTATATAATAACGTTTAATATGAAATATCGAACTCTGGGAAATAACGGATTCAAGGTAAGTGAAATTGGTCTGGGCTGCTGGCAGCTCGGAGGGGATTGGGGTCAGGTTCCGAACGAGGAAAAGGCTTTGTCGATTTTGAGAGCGGCACGGGATTCCGGAATCACCCTGTATGACACAGCAGATGTTTATGGTGGGGGAAGAAGTGAAAAGGCATTAGGGGTATTTCTCAAAGAGACTGAAACCCCCATCCGTGTGATCACCAAGTTTGGACGGGCAGAAGGTGTTTATCCCGACAATTACACGGAAGCCTCCTTGAGGGAAGGCGTAGAAGGCTCCCTCGAGCGACTCGGGGTTTCAACCCTCGACCTGGTCCAGCTGCACTGCATCCCGGAGGAGATCCTGGAGCAGGGCGATATTTTTGACGGGTTGAGAAAGCTTCAGGATGAAGGTCTCATAAGGGGTTTTGGAGCCAGTGTAGAGACCAAAAGGCAAGGACTCTTGTGTATGAAGCAGGAGGGATTAGTCTCTCTTCAGATCATTTTCAACATTTTCCGCCAGCACTATGGCCAGGAATTCTTTGATGAGGCCGAAGCTCGAGGAGTAGGCCTGATTGTAAGATTGCCCCTCGCGAGTGGATTGCTCTCCGGAAAGTTCAATCGAGAATCTGTTTTCGGTCAAAATGATCACAGGAATTACAACCGAAACGGGGAGGCCTTCAATGTAGGTGAGACCTTTTCGGGCCTGCCCTTTGAAAGAGGTATTGAACTCGTGGATCGAATCAAAAGCCAATTTCTGCCTTCGAACCTGAGTATGGTTGAATTCTCTTTGCGATGGATACTCGATCATCCCGCGGTCAGCTCTGTCATCCCCGGTGCTTCTTCGGTTGAGCAAGCCACCGCAAATGCGAAAATTTCTGATCTCCCAGAGTTAAACCCTGAGGTTCACAGTCGATTGAAGACATTTTTTGAAAGTGAAGTTCTCGATCATATACGTGGACCTTATTGATGACTGGAACAACCTCACATTTCTACCAAAAATATGGGCCCTGGGCCCTGATTGCAGGAGCTTCCGAGGGGATTGGCGCAGCCTTTTCAGAAGCTTTGGCCCAAAGGGGATTGAACTTGATCCTGATTGCCCGTAGAGCAAACGTATTATCTGAAATCGCAAGTGATCTTAGGTCCAGGTATGAAATAGAAGTCGAAGAATATGCTGTTGATTTGGGGAATTCCTCCTCGGTTCGGGACTTGATCTCGAGTCTTGATCGACAGATCGGCCTTCTGGTTTACAATGCGGCCTATTCCCCGATTGGATATTTTAAAGATATATCACTTGAGGATCTGGAAAAAATCATTTCGGTTAACATTCAAACCCCGCTTTTCCTGATTAAAAGGCTTACAGACCCTATGATCGAACGAGGAAAAGGAGGTGTAATTCTGATGTCATCGCTTTCGGGCATACAGGGTAGTCCGAAAATTGCCACCTATGCGGCCAGCAAATCATTCAATACCATACTGGCCGAAGGCCTCTGGCACGAGTTGAAAGACCTCCAGGTTGATGTTCTCGCTTGTGTGGCAGGAGCTGTCAGAACACCCGGATACCTCAGTTCCGCTGAGGACAAAGATGCTCCCGGCACCCTGGATCCGCCGGAGGTTGTAGAAGAAACTCTAAAGACCCTGGGGTCGTCTGCTTCAATTACTCCCGGGGCTTTCAATAAGTTTGCTAAATTTATCATGAGTCGGTTTCTCCCTAGAAAACGAGCCATACACATCATGCACAACAACACAAAAGACTTAACATAAACCATCTGATGATCATGAAACCTTTACTCGGATTTCTAACCCCCTGGATTATTTACCTGCTGATAACGCTGCTTCACTATATCTTGCCCGGCAGATGGGTTCAGGGATATGTCAAAGATTCGAAAACGGGAAACCTTTTGAAATACAAACTGAATGGAATCTGGGTGCTGCTTGTTTCAATAGGGCTTTGGTTCCTGGTCGGTTATATCAACTGGGTGCCCTTTGACTGGCTCTACGAGGTTAGGTGGTACAGCCTGGCTGGAGCTTTTGTTCTGGGAATTCTCTATACGCTTATTGCGGTGCTCCCATTTCCCTCCACCGGCGCATCCTTGATGTCTGACCTTTTTCTCGGAAGAGTCGATAACCCTCAATACTTGAATGGGCGCATTGATGCCAAGATGTGGTTGTACTTGATCGGTGCGGTTATGCTTGAGCTTCACGTATTGAGTTTTACATCTTATCATTATGTCACCTTAGGCGACCAGGATTCATACAGCTACCTGTTCTCTGCCTTGTTTCTGACTTACTTTGTGTTTGACTATCTGACCTTTGAGCGCGTGCATCTCTATACCTACGATTTATTTGCGGAAAAGGTGGGGTTCAAATTGGGTTGGGGATGCCTGGTTTTCTATCCTTATTTTTACACGATCCCGCTATGGTCTACCGCTGATCTTGAAGGTTCGGGAACTCCTTCCTGGTTGCTTCTGATCGCTGCCCTGGTCTTTTTTACGGGATGGTCACTGGCGCGCGGAGCGAATATGCAGAAGTTTTATTTTAAGACGAATCCCGAGCGTTCCTTTTTGGGAATCAGGCCCGAAACCATAAGCAATGGTAAACACACCTTGCTCGTCAATGGATTTTGGGGGGTCAGCCGTCACGTAAACTACCTGGGTGAAGTTCTCATGGGTTCGGGAATCGCCCTTGCGGTCTCTTATCACGGATCCTGGTTGCCATGGCTCTACCCTGTCTATTATATCGCTTTATTGTTCCCACGGGAACGAGATGACGATAAACGTTGCGCTCAAAAATACGGCGAACTATGGACCGAATATACCAATCGGGTGAAGTACCGGATCATTCCATTTATTTATTAAATCCTTTAGACCTGGTCACCTATGCATTCCGACTTGCCTTTTTTAAAAAAATCCAGGTTTGAGTTTCCTGTCAAAGGGTTGAAAGTCAGTCAGTCCTGCCGCATCGCTCTGGCGACCGACTCGCATTACGCCCTCAAGGAAGATTTGGAGGACAAATGCTATTCTGATGCCTTATTGAAAATTGAGGAATTTATAAAAACAGTGAATCCACTCGAGTGCGATTTCGCAATACACCTGGGTGATTTCAAGGATGAAGACCTGATTCCAAATGAAAAGTCAACGTTGGACTATTTGAACGCGATGGAAGTTGCATATTCAAATTTTGACGGGCCTCGGTTCCATTGCCTGGGCAATCACGACCTGGACAGCATCACGAAAACGCAATTCTTGAAAATAGCGAAAAATTCAGTGATTGATCCCAATTCCCGGATCGAATCCAATTCCGGTTACTATACCTTCGATCTGAAATCCCTAAGATTTGTTGTCCTTGACGCCAACTTTGACGAGACGGGTCAGGATCATTTCTTTCGAATGGGTGGAGACTGGCAGAAACCTTGCATTCCAACCGAACAATTGAATTGGCTGAGAGAAACCCTGGAGAGCAGCCCCTACCCCTGCGTTTTGTTCATTCATCATCCGCTGTATGCCTATGTCAAAAACGGGTATTCCTATCATGTTGTGAATCATATGGAAATCAGATCGGTCCTGGAAGCATCCGGAAAAGTTCTTACCGTTATCAACGGGCATATGCACGAGGAGATGTTCCATGAAATAAATGGCATCCTTTATCTCGCCCTAAACAGCATGTTGGAGGGAAACTTCATTCAAAGAAATTGTTTTTACGTCATGGAAATCCATCCGGACCATGTGCTGATCGACCATTATGAAAGATTGAATCCGCTGGAATGAGAAGGAATTATTTCAGATATTTGAACCTATGAAAGACATCAAAGTCATTGCTTTCGACGCCGACGACACTTTGTGGGTCAATGAGCCTTATTTCCGGGAAATGGAGAACCGATTCTGCTCGCTGCTCGAGGATTTTCTGCCGCACCATACCGTTGCAAAAGAATTGTTTCGAACTGAAATGGACAACCTCGAGCTTTATGGATATGGGGTAAAGAGCTTTATGCTCAGCATGGTGGAGACTATCGGCCGCGTGACCGACAACAGGGCTGACATGCGATTGGTCAACAAGGCTGTCGGGCTGGGCCGGGAGATGCTCAACAAACCTGTTGAAGTATTTGACGGGGTCGAAGAAATCCTGTTGAGCCTCAATGGTGACTACCGACTTGTTATGGCTACCAAAGGTGACCTGCTGGACCAGGAACGCAAACTGATCAAATCAGGCCTGGAAAAACACTTTCATCACATTGAGATCATGAGTGATAAAAAAATCTCTGACTACAAGAAGCTGCTCAAACACCTCGACTGCTCACCTCAGCATTTTCTCATGATTGGAAATTCGATCAAGTCGGATATCCTGCCTGTGCTCGAGCTTGGTGCCTATGCTGCCCATGTACCCTATCACACCACCTGGGAATACGAGAAAGTGGACGTCAGGATCGACAACCCAAAATTCTTCGAGGCCGAGGACATCTCGAGTGTGATCGATTTTTTGAGGTCTCATTCCTGATCCACGTGTTTGCAACCTGATTTGGTCAGAATTGTTTTACCTTTGATATTCCTATCCATCCAGCTTACATCTTATGAAGAAACTCGTTCTAATCCTACTTGTAATGGCCACTGTGTGGAGCTGCAAGAAAAAACAAACTATGGAGACCGAATCTCAAATTGAACCTCAATCCGATTCGAAAGGAAGCATCGAAGTCGTCGATCAAAAACTTGGAACTGTATTGAACACCGAAGGGGCCATTGAAGTCCTTGCAAAGGGCTACAGTTGGTCTGAAGGACCCTTGTGGCTGTCGGACCAAAAAATGCTGATTTTTTCCGATGTTCCCAAAAACACAATCTACTCCTGGTCGGAAGAAAAGGGAGCTGGAATCTATCTGACCCCATCTGGATTTACCGGGGAAAATTTTGAGGGGAGTGAACCCGGTTCAAACGGGTTGACCCTGAACAACCTGGGGGAACTGGTTCTTTGCCAGCACGGAAATCGGGTTGTATCGGTCATGAAAGCTGACTTGTCTGAACCCAAACCCAATTATGACTATCTCGCCGAGACCTATGAAGGAAAGCGTTTCAACAGCCCTAATGACGTGATCTTCGATCGCGTCGGCAATATGTATTTCACCGACCCACCTTACGGTCTTCCCGGAGGTATGGAAGATTCGAATAAAGAAATCGACTTCCAGGGGGTTTTCAGGGTGACTCCTGAGGGTGAAGTCACACTTCTTACAGATGAATTGAGCCGACCCAATGGTCTTGCCCTTTCTCCTGATGAGAAAACGCTATATGTGGCTAATTCGAATCCTGAAAAGGCGATGTGGATGGCTTATGAACTGGATGATGAAGGAAAGATTCAAGGCAAAAAAGTCTTCTACGATGTCACCGAATGGGTTCCGAAAGCCCCGGGGTTACCCGATGGACTGAAGATCGACAACCAGGGAAATTTATTTGCAACCGGACCCGGAGGCGTTTGGATTTTCTCTTCCGAAGGTCAGCATTTGGGAACCATCAAAACAGGAGAAGCAACTGCGAACTGCGCCTTCAATGAAGACAAGTCGGCTCTTTATATGACCGCAGACAGCTACTTGCTTAGACTTAAACTGAGATAAAAATCACAAAAACGAGATAGAATGAAAGAGATCGCATTAGTGACCGGAGCCAACAAAGGTATAGGCTATGAGATAGCAAGAGTATTGGCTGAAAGCGGCATGCATGTCGTTTTGGGGGCCAGAAATCATGAAAGGGGTGAAAAGGCCGTGTCTGCTCTGAAAAAAGAAGGGCTCGATGTTGAGCTCCTCGAAATTGACGTTTCAAAATCGGATAGCATCGAGAACGCAGTCAAAGTGCTGGAAAACAAATACGACCGATTGGATGTTCTTGTAAACAATGCCGGGATACTCCATCGTGAGGAAGGACTGGGAAGCAGCACGGTACTCGGAGTTCCTGCCCCCATTCTTCGAGAGACCTTCGAAACTAACTTCTTTGGTCTCGTAGACCTGACGCAACGGCTGGTCCCCTTGTTGAAAAAGAGCAAAAACGGTCGAATTGTAAATGTGTCGAGTATTTTAGGCTCCCTTCAAGGAGCCATTGAAAGAGAAGCGGAAGGACCGTCTGGAACTCCTTTCGCCTACAATGCATCCAAAGCAGCTGTGAACGCCTTCACCATTCATCTCGCCGGGGCGCTTAGACAGTTTGGGATTCGGGTCAATTCGGCACATCCCGGATGGGTAAAAACCGACATGGGTACGGATGCAGCCACCTTGAGCATTGAAGAAGGGGCCAAAACCATTGTAGACCTCGTTCTCAATGACACGGAGTCAAATTCAAGATTCATTCACCTGGGTGAGGAGCTGCCCTGGTAACTTACTATTGAGGAAGCCGACTTTTGAACTATGAACAGCAAAGATTTTGTACTTTAGAGCGGCATCAATCTGATGCCGCTCTAATCAAATCTGCATGAAATTCAAGTATCTCGCTTTCTTTTTCCTTCTTTCTCTGCTCCTGATTCATTGCAAACCCAAACCACATTATGAAGTCCTGATTCGAAATGGTCTTATTGTTGACGGTACAGGTTCACCTGGGTTCAAGGGTGATGTGGCAATCAATGGGGATACCATTGCTGCCTTGGGAAACCTAGAAGGTGCAACCGCGGATCAGGAAATCGATGCCACCGGACTGATAGTAGCCCCAGGGTTTATAAATATGCTGAGCTGGGCCGTTGAAGACCTCATAGCTGATGGCAATTCTCAAAGCGACATAAGACAGGGGATTACCCTGGAAGTTTTCGGGGAAGGAAATTCCATGGGCCCCCTCACCCCGGAAATAAAAGAATTGTATGCCAAACGTCAGGGTGACATCAAGTACGACATTGAGTGGAACACCCTAAACGAATACCTCGAATTTTTGGAACGCAAGGGTGTTTCGACCAATGTGGCCTCGTTCCTGGGTGCCACAACGCTTCGGATCAATACGGTGGGTTATGAGGACCGTGAGGCAACCGAAGAAGAGCTCCAAGAAATGAGGTCGATGGTTCGAAAGGCCATGGAAGAAGGGGCCCTGGGAATTGGGTCTTCGCTTATTTACGCTCCTGCCTTTTACTCGACCACCGAGGAACTCATTGAGATTTGCAAAGTAGCCTCAGAATACGACGGAATGTACATCTCACACATTCGGAGCGAAGGTGTCAGGCTCCTGGAAAGCTTAGATGAGCTGCTGCGAATCGCCGATCAGGCTGATATCCGGGCAGAGGTTTATCATCTCAAACAAAGTGGCAAAGTAAATTGGAACAAGTTTGACCTCGTGAGCGCCAAAATCGATTCGGCGAGGAACGCAGGTCTTCACATCACAACAGACATGTACAATTATACTGCCGGTGCCACGGGCCTCGATGCAGCTATGCCTCCTTGGGTTCAAGAAGGCGGCTATGAGAAATGGGCGGAGCGTCTTCAGGATCCGGGTATTAGAAAAAAGGTGCTCAAAGAAATGAAAGAGCCGGCCGAAGACTGGGAGAGCTTGATGCAGATGACCGAAGGCCCTGACCAGATACTTCTAATTGGCTTTAAAAACGACAGCTTGAAATATTTAACTGGAAAATCACTGGCGGAAATTGCGAAAATGAGGGGAACCAGTCCGGAAGAAACGGCTATAGATCTCGTTGTTCAGGACGGCAGTCGTGTAGGAACCGTTTACTTTTTGATGTCGGAAGAGAATGTGAAGAAACAGATCGCCCTGCCGTATATGAGTTTTGGATCCGATGCCGGATCCATGGCGCCTGAAGGAGTTTTTCTCAAATCGAGTACGCATCCCAGGGCCTATGGTAACTTTGCGCGGTTACTCGGCAAATATGTTCGTGACGAAAAGGTCATTCCGATGGAGGAAGCCATATACAAACTCTCGGGCCTTCCCGCTTCGAATCTTAAGATTCGGAAAAGAGGTTTCTTGAAAGAGGGTAACTATGCGGATCTGGCCATCTTCGATCCGGAAAAGATAAAAGACAATGCAACTTATGAGAAGCCCCAACAATTCGCAACAGGAATGATCCACGTCTTTGTGAACGGGGAACAGGTGCTTCGAGAAGGTGAGCATACCGGAGCCCAGCCGGGGCGAGTGGTTCGAGGCCCGGGGTGGAAAGGAGCCCCAGCGCATTCGCTGGCTACCTCTACAGACTCTTTAACTCTCGAGCTTGAAAAATTGCAAAAAGAAAGTGGAATCGTCGGTCTGGGTGCGGTCGTCGTCAATCAGGAAGGGATCAACTATGCTGGAGGTTTCGGTTACGCAGACAAGGATCGTAAGCTTCCCTACACGGAAAACACAATCCAGAATATAGCTTCGATTTCAAAGACGTTTATCGGTATATCTCTCTTGAAGGCTCAAGAAATGGGACTGCTGGACCTTGATGACCCGGTGAATAAGTACCTCCCGTTTAAGGTTTTCAACCCTAAACATCCCGATCAGGAGATTACCTTGAGGCAATTGAGTTGTCATACATCCTCGATACAAGACACAGAGGTTTACGACCAAAGGTCCTATGTTTTGAAAGAGGGTATGGCTGCGCAAGACAAAGAAAATCTGGAAGCCTATGAGAACTTCAACGACCCCGAAGACGCTGTTCCCATGGAGGAGTTTTTTCAGAGAGTGCTAACTACTGACGGTGCCTGGTATAGCGAAGATGCCTATTTGGATTCGAAGCCAGGTACAAAGTTTGAATATTCGAATGTAGCCGCTGCCTTGACTGCCTATGCCCTGCAACGTGCCACACAAACAGACTTCAGGGAATTTACTCATAAGCACATATTGGAGCCCCTGGAGATGAATTCATCGGGATGGAGTTTCGATCGGGTCAACATGGATAAGCACTCGGTTTTATATGATGAGAATCAAAAACCTTTTCCGCTTTATAGACTCATTACTTATCCCGACGGCGGATTTATCTCTTCTGTTTCTGACCTTGGAAAATACCTGAGCGAATTGATTGGAGGATATACTGGAAATGGAACGATCCTTACCAGGGAAAGCTACAGGGAGCTTTTTCAACCCCAACTTGCCGATTCCTTCTTTGAGGATAGGGATCCAGACAATGACTACAACGATGAGTACGACATGGGTATCTTCATGGGCATGTCTGCGACAGGCAATATAGGACATACCGGTGGAGACCCGGGCGTTTCTACTTTCATGTTTTTCAATGAGGATTCTCTAACAGGGCAAATCGTATTTCTAAACACCTCTCTCAATGAGAAGAGCTTTGAAAGTTTTGTGAAGATTTGGCAAGCTCTGGAAGAATATCGGTTAGAAATTGGCGTGCAAGGTCAATAGAGGTCCACTAAACCTCATATTGAATTTTCCATTCCAATTCTCAGTATCAACCCTGGCATTTAGATCAAATAACCGATAGTCCAGTCCAACCCCAAAGTTTTCAATGATCTGAAATTTTACCCTGGGACTTATGTTCCATAGACCTCCGGAGTACTCATCAATTGTCAACCCAAACCAGTCTACATTTGCTCCCACCATCCAGCGATGGTGAGGGAACCATTTGTAGGAGAAACCGATATTTGGTAGGGGTAACAGTCCATTTACGCTTCTTCGCTGAAAACCTGTTTCTCCTTCACTGGTTCTTGCTTCTCCTTCAACATAGGCCTCGATGTTCAATCCGTGTACTCCAATTCCTACCGTTATTTCGTGCCTGGGTCGAATCAAGATCAATCTCTCAAAATAAAGCCGATACAAACCAAAATTCACGCCTCCCTCAACGAAACTTCCTTCTAAAAAGGTGATATTCTCAAACTCGATATCTTCCTCAAGAACAGCTCCATCACTTGCAGAAACACCGAATGACTGGAGGGATACGGTCCAACGCTTGGAAAAACGCCAACCAAAACTGAAGTAATAGGTCGGATCAGTGTCGGAAAGGCCGAAGGTTTCATTGAAATCAATCTCTTCATTGGGAACTTCTCCGTCAGCACCAATCTTAAAGTCCCTGGATACCCAGAAGACCCCTGCTTCTACAAGGAATCGATCTTCTTTGAAGGGGTGGATCTCTTCTTCTTCCTGGGCCTGAATGGGAAGAAAGCTAAAAACTGCGAGTAGGAGTAAAATGTGATAATTGAGTCTCATCCTGAAGGAGGGGTTTGCGATTCGCTGTGAATCTGATAACACATAAAGTTACGAATTTTTACAGTTGGGAAAAAGTTTAACCCTGAAATTTTGCTGGTAACAGGTCTAATTCAACTCCTATTTTTTTGATGAAGCATCGTTTAATTAATTAAATTTTATTTAATTTAGTATAGTCTCATTGAATTTCCATTGCAAGTCTTACGCATATGGATCGAATGGGAATGCGAATAAAACGAAAAAGAGAGATTCTTGGTCTTCAGATCAAAGAACTTTCTGTAACGATTGGTGTCACCTCCAGCTTGATATCTCAAATCGAGAGAGGAAAAGCCTTCCCATCGATTGTTACCCTTAAAAAAATTGCCGAAGCTCTTGACATAAAAGTGGGTGACCTGATTGGCGAAAATGACAATCTTGTTGCAACAACCTTTGCTCAAATCGAACGAAAGAAGATTTGTGAAAAAGAACGACAAGGGAACCAGCTTACATCTTTTGTCTTATCACCACCCATCCAAACAAATAGAACCCTACATTATTGAATTTCCTAAAAACGCAGATTCCGAAGGAATAATGACCAGTAACTTTCCCGGACAGGAATTTTGCTTCATCCTGAAGGGTAGTTTTGACACAAATATCCGAGGTCAACATTATAAAATCAATGAGGGCGATGGGTTTTACTTTAATTCCAGCAAACCCCACCTCTTTAAGAATGTCAGTCCGAATAAGGCTGAAATACTTTGGATCATCACGCCATACAATAACTTATAAAATTTCCCCATGAAAAAGACCAATACCATCTTAGATTCAGCCCTAGCCGAATCAAAACCCGTAAAATCTGCACCCTATTTAAAAATCCAACCATCTTCCGTTGAGAAATTAATGGATATGCATGACTTAAGTGATGAAGCGAGAAAGATTATAGAAAATGAAGATCTGCTCCCACGGACACTTCTTTCAAGATTGCACAATAACTTTCCGAAGCATTCAATGTTGATCCCAAAGTCTGGAGCCATCTTTTCAAAGGCTAAGAATAATTATTCCGGATTATCAGGATTCCGAATGGTCTGCGAAATTCTCCAGGAAAATGGCATCTATCTCAGCCATATGAAAGAGCGTGAATTTTTCCTTGAAGTGTATGCGTTTTTGGCCACCAAGCATATTTTGAGCACCATTGATTGGGAGAATTATCAGACCGACCCTATATTTCAACTTGTTTTTCCCCAACCGGGAATGATTGACCCAAAAATTGTGGATGAATATATCCAAATCACGGATGAGGTTGAAAGAAAAAAAATGGTCGTAAAATACCGTGATAAAACGAATCCACACGATGGAAAGCAAATTCTGAACCGTCCTTCATTTTATTCTGAAGAAGGGTCCTTTGAAGCATTAGACGGGGCCCAGCACAAATACCCCCAGGTATTGTTGTTGTTTGACAAAACCACGCAAAGCTGTTATGCCTATTGCACCTACTGTTTCCGACATGCGCAGGTTAGAGGTGACGAAGACATGTTTGTTCAGTATAGTGTGAGCCAGCTCCATGACTATCTCAAAAAGCATAAAGAAATCACTGATATCCTTATTACCGGGGGCGATGCCGGTTACATGCCAACGCACAGGTTAAATGAATACCTGGATGCCGTCATGGAAGATCCTGAACTGATGCATATCAAAACGGTTAGAATAGCTTCCCGGGCCCTGACATACCAGCCCGAAATAATTCTGAATACGAAATACAAGGCTACACTGGAGCTATTCAAGAAGTTGGTCGACCACGGAATACAAGTCTTGTGGATGGGGCATTTTTCAGTCCCCAAGGAGCTGCTCAATATCCATACTCTGGCGGCCATAAGAAGATTGCGTGCATATGGAATCAATATTCGCAGCCAAAGTCCGATAATGAATCATATCAGTTTGTTCACAGATGACGAAGGCAATGTTGACGTCGACAGGTCCGCTCAAAACTGGATCGATCTGGCTCATATTCTTATGATGCTGGGGATGAATTTTCATTCGATTTATTGTGCAAGACCAACAGGCGAGCACGATTACTTTACCGCTCCTTTAGCCGATATAAACCGGATTTTCAGCAAAATCTACAGAAGTTTGCCATCTATTGGAAGACCTTCAAGATATATTACAATGACCTCCTCTGCGGGCAAGACTTCATTGCTCGGAGAGGTTGAGGTAAATGGAAAGAAAGCCTTTGCTTTGAAATTCAATGAAGCCAGAAACATGGAATGGCTCGATAAGGTATACCTGGCTGAGTTCGACGACGAAGAAAACACAATCGAAAAATTGAAACCTCTCGGAGGAGGCAAATATTTCTATAAGGAACAACTGGAAGAAATTGAAAGAGACCTTGAAGAAAAGTACCAATAGAATAAAGAATCACTTATCAGTTGCATATCTGTGGAACGACTGTGTAATTACTGATTTAAATTAAGATTTCAATATCATGATCAATAAGATTGTTAATTCAAGCCAAGAAGCGATTCAGGACATTTATGATGATGCCACCGTAATGATTGGTGGGTTTGGAGAGGCCGGGAAGTCCGATCGAACTCATTCATGCTTTGATAGACCATGGTGCAAAAAACCTGACTGTTGTGAGCAATAACACAGGGAGTGGGTATGTAGGCCTTGCAGCCCTCATCGCCAACGGGCAGGTCAAGAAAATGATTTGTTCATTTCCCAGAACCGCGAATTCTACTGTTTTCGCCGAAATGTACAGTGCCGGAGAAATTGAACTCGAGTTGGTCCCGCAAGGAACCCTTGCTGAAAGGATCCGAGCAGGTGGAGCGGGAATTCCTGCTTTTTACACACCGGCCTCTGTTGACACTCCTCTTGCTAAAGGAAAAGAATCACGAATATTCCATGGGAAAGAGTATGTTTTGGAATACGGAATCAAAGCTGACTTTGCCCTGGTGAAATGCCATGTGGCAGACCGTTATGGGAACCTGGTCTACCATGCTACCGCAAGAAACTTTAACCCGATCATGTGCACGGCTGCCCACACAACAATTGTCACAGGCACGATCCATCGTCGAAGCGGGTCAAATTGATCCGGAGTCAGTGATTACTCCGGGAATTTATGTTCAGAATGTTATTGAAGTTAACGAACCCGTCAACGAATCTGAACTGGTGGCGGATAACAAGAAGATACCCATGGTGAATACAGTTGAAAATATAGGTTGGAGCCGGGCTGAAATGGCAAAGAATACGGCCATGGACATCCCTGATGGCTCTTATGTGAACCTCGGAATCGGAATTCCTGAAATGGTGGCAGACTTCGTCCCTGAAGGCAGAGAGGTAATTTATCAAACTGAAAATGGCCTGCTCGGAATGGGCAAGGTTCCTGCTGAGGAAGATGAAAACCGTGAACTTGTAAATGCCGGTAAAAAATGCGTCACTGCAATCCCAGGGGCGAGTTATTTTCATCATGCCGACAGTTTTGCCATGATCAGAGGAGGACATATCGATATTTGCATCCTGGGGGCCATGCAGGTCTCTGAAGATGGCGATTTGGCCAATTGGTCTACAGGCGCAAAAAATGCAATTCCTGCAGTAGGTGGAGCTATGGACCTGGTTGCCGGGGTAAAGAGAATTTTTGTGATCACACAGCACGTGACTAAAAATGGCGATCCTAAAATCATTCCAAAATGCACTTTCCCGCTCACCGGAAAGCATGTTGTTGAACGAATCTATACAAATCTTGCCATCATTGATGTGAAAAAGAACGGACTGTTCGTGAGAAAAATGGGGCCAAATGTGGATTTTGAATACCTCCAGGAACGAACGGGCGCAAAATTGAATCTTTACGCAGAATCAACGGCTTAAAATTGTTTTACTATGAAATTAGATCAAAAGGGGCAAAAAGAAGAGTGTGGTACGAGTAAGTTAATATTTGATCGTGCTGTCAAAGTACTTCCAGGCGGTGTAAGTCGAAACACAATATATCGTAAGCCTTACCCCTACTATGCTTCAAGTGCAAAGGGCAGCTACATCAGAGATATCAGTGGAGTAAATCGTGTCGATTTTGCGAATAACATGGCCTCCTTGATCCATGGACATTCACATCCCGCCATCATTAGCGGCGTTTCCGAGCAACTGCAAAAAGGAACAGCCTTTACCATGGGAACTGAAGCTGAGGTCGCTTATGCCGAACTCCTTATCAACAGAGCTCCCAGCTTTGAAAAAATTCGTTTTATGAATTCGGGCTCTGAGGCCGTGATGACCATGATTAAGGCCTCCAGGGCCTATACCGGAAAACCTAAAATAGCCAAAGCCGAAGGGGCGTATCACGGCACTTATGACTATGCCGAGATCAGCCAGACATCCAGTCCAAAGAATTGGGGAGACATCAATCAGCCCAATGCTGTGCCGGTAGTTCAAGGCACACCGAAAGGCATACTTGACGATGTGGTGATTTATCCGTTCAACGATGTAGAAAGGACGCTGAACATTTTGGATCAAAACGCTGATCAGATTGCCTGTGTCGTGATTGACCCGGTTCCGCATCGGATAGGGCTTTTTCCAGCAACCGATTCATTCATTGAGGCCATCTACAATTGGACCCGGAAAAACAGCGCTTTGATGGTATTCGATGAAGTCGTTTCATTTCGTGTCAACTACTCAGGTGCGCAGCAGAACTACGACCACAAGCCCGATTTAACCGCAATGGCTAAAATTATTGGTGGAGGATTTCCCATTGGAGCCCTGGCGGGGAAATCTGAAATCATGCAGGTGATGGATCCCAGACAAACTTTCTTGAGGCATCCCCAGTCAGGAACTTTCTCTGCAAATCCTGTCAGCTCGATCGCGGGTCGCATTGCCATGGAAATGTTTGATGAACAGGCTGTATTAAATTTGAATGCGCTTACTATGACAGCCCGAAAGCAGATAGAAGAATCTATAAAAATTGCTGATGTTCCGATTAGTATAACAGGTGAGGGTTCTATGTTCAGATTGCATTTGCTGGAGAAGGCCCCTATGTATTACCGGGAGGCTTATGAATCAAAGCAGGTAAAAGATGTCTTAAAGGAACTCATCGATTACCTGTTCATCAAAGAAAATATAATCATGGTCAATACATGTTCTTGCATGTTCGCTACAACGCTTACCCAAAAAGAAGTTGATCAATTATCAGAGGCTCTGTTGAACGGATTCAAACTCATTAGGCCCAAACTAGAACAATTGAACCATTGAATAATTTACTAGACTATGAGAGATGTATTTATTTGTGATGCTATAAGAACTCCGGTGGGCAAGTACGGTGGCTCTCTATCTTCTGTGAGAACCGATGATCTAGCTGTCATTCCTTTAAAAGCTCTTGTGAACAGAAATCCGGACATGGACTGGACAGCCATTGATGATGTCATTTTGGGCTGTGCCAACCAGGCCGGAGAAGACAATAGAAACGTTGCGCGAATGGCTTCCTTGCTGGCCGGTTTTTCAGAAATCGTCCCGGGTTCAACCATAAACAGACTTTGTGGCTCCGGGATGGATGCCATCGGAACGGCAGCCCGGGCCATTAAATCGGGGGAAGCCGAAATCATGATTGCCGGAGGCGTTGAAAGCATGTCTCGATCTCCTTTTGTGACGGGCAAATCCACCTCTGCATTTTCAAGAAATGTCCAAACCTATGACACCACCATTGGGTGGCGGTTTGTCAACAAGAAACTGGACGAAATGTACGGTACTGAAGGGATGATTCAAACGGCTCAGAACATTGCGGATGATTTCGCTATTAGCCGCGCGGATCAAGACCTGTTTTCTCATAAAAGCCAGGAAAAAGCGAATCGGGCCCAACAAAATGGCTCACTCGCACGAGAAATTATACCGGTCATGGTTACCAGAGCTAAAAAGGATCCCGTGAAGGTCTCAAAAGATGAACATCCTCGTTTGACTTCTCTCGAGAAGTTAAGCAGCCTCAAGTCGATAACGGGTAAAAATGGCAGCATCACGGCAGGCAATGCTTCAGGGGTGAATGATGGAGCCGCGGCTTTGCTCATCGCTTCTGGAGATGCTGTGAAACATTACGATTTAAAGCCTGAGGTTAAAATCCTGGGAATGACTGTGGTCGGCGTACTTCCGCGCATCATGGGCATGGGACCTGTTCCGGCTTCAAAGAAGCTATTGAAAAAATTAGGATTGGAATTGGAAGATCTGGACATCATAGAGCTCAATGAAGCCTTTGCAGCCCAATCATTGGCCTGTATCCGGGAATTGGGTCTGAAAGATGATGACCCGCGCATCAATCCTTTGGGTGGTGCTATTGCTTTAGGGCACCCTTTGGGAATGAGTGGTGCTCGAATCGTTACAAGTGCATATCATCAACTGATCCATTCAGATGCGCATAGAGCTCTCTGCACGATGTGCATTGGTGTTGGACAGGGCATAGCCATGGTGATTGAGAAAGTTGATTCATAATCAAGTTTTTGGAAAGTGGGATTCATTCGTTTCACGAATGTTCCCTTCAAGCTGCGCCAGCCACCGGCGGGTGGGATTCATTGCTTGCAGCAATGTTCCCTTCAAGCTACGCCAGCCACCGGCGGGTGGGATTCATTGCTTGCAGCAATGTTCCCTTCAAGCTACGCTTGAAAAACAAAAAAAAGAATCGCTCGCTCGCTTTCAAAAAGAAAGCGAGCTTTCTTTTTGAAAGCTCGCTCACGATTCACTCTTTTTTTTGTTTTGTTGTACCTTGGGTGGGAATCGAACCCACACTCTGTTGCCAGAACTGGATTTTGAATCCAGCGCGTCTACCAATTCCGCCACCAAGGCAATTTCAATCCAAACCGATAGACTTGATTTGGGCTGCAAATATAAACTTTTTACAGAAATAAGAAACCATTCCGCACTTGATTTGGAATAATAATAGTTACAAACGGAATGAGGTAAAAATCTTCTACAAAAATTTACCGAAATCAAATATTTGCTTATTTTTGCAGTCCGTTTTAACGACCATCAAATTCCTAAAAAACAAAACCTTATGCAACCAGCGATCTTGTCTCCAAAAATTTTCGCCTTGTCCCAGAGCAAAGAATTGGGCAAGAGTATTGCCGACGCTTACGGCATGGAATTGGGCAAGTTTCGAAAAAACATGTTCAGCGATGGAGAGTTTCAGGTTTGCTATGAGGAGTCGATACGGGGAAGGCGGATTTTCATTATCGGATCTACCATGCCTCCCAATGACAATTTGATGGAGATGTTGCTGATGATCGACGCGGCAAAAAGAGCTTCAGCAAGACATATAACAGCGGTAATGCCCTACTTCGGATGGGCTCGGCAGGACCGAAAGGATCAGCCACGAGTTCCCATTGCCGCGAAAATGGTTGCCAAGTTGCTGCAGGCGGCGGGTGCGACACGAATCATGACCATGGACCTGCATGCAGATCAGATTCAGGGCTTTTTTGAGGTCCCTGTGGATCATCTGTATGCCTCAACCGTGCTGCTTCCTTACATCGAAGCCATGAACCTGGAGAATATCACGATTGCTTCCCCTGACATGGGGGGCTCCAAGCGTGCATATGCGTATTCCAAATTCCTGAATTCAGAGGTTGTGATTTGCTACAAGCAGCGCAAAAAAGCGAATGTGATTTCGACCATGGAATTGATCGGTAATGTGGAAGGCAGAAACGTAATCCTGGTCGATGACATGGTAGATACTGCAGGAACACTGACACGGGCAGCAGATTTGATGATGGAAAAAGGTGCTGTCAGCGTTCGAGCTATCTCATCTCATCCGATACTCTCTGGATCAGCATACGAACGAATTGAAGACTCTGCTTTAGAGGAGTTGATCGTGACTGACTCCATTCCATTGCGGAAAGAAAGCCCAAAAATAAAAGTCGTATCTTGCGCGCCCTTATTTGCGGACGTAATGCAAAAGGTACAGGCAAACAAGTCCATAAGTGGACAATTTTTAATGTAAATTAATTTAATAAACAGTAATGAAATCTATTACAATCAAAGGATCTAAAAGAGAAAGCGTGGGCAAGGCGTCAAGCAAGGCCTTACGTAATGCTGGAAAGGTTCCTTGTGTACTTTACGGAGGAGACAAGGCAATGCACTTTTCAGCAGATGAATTGTCATTCAGTAAACTCGTTTACACTCCGAATGTGTACACAGCGATGATTGAATTGGAGAATGGCGACAAATTCAAGGCAATCTTGCAAGACATTCAGTTCCACCCGGTGTCTGACAAGATCTTGCACGTTGATTTCTTTCAACTTCACGACGACAAGGAAGTCACTATGGACATCCCGGTAAGACTGGAAGGTAACGCTCCTGGTGTAGTTGCGGGGGGTAACCTTAGATTCCCTTATCGTAAACTTAAAGTGAATGCACTTCCAGCGGATTTGCCTGACTTTATCACAGCGGATATTTCAGAATTGAAGATCGGCGACAAGTTGTATGTGACCGGTCTGAAGAATGACAAGTACACAATCCTCCATCCGGACAACACGGTGGTGGCTCAGGTGAGAGTTTCTCGTTTAACCCTGTCTGTCGATGAAGAAGAAGGTGAAGAAGGAGAAGAAGGAGAAGAAGGTGCTGAAGGCGCTGAAGGTGCAGCTGAAGAGGCGGCTCCAGCAGCAGAGTAATTTTTTTCCTGCATACCAATCAAAAAGCTTTCCGCCAGTCGGAAAGCTTTTTTTATATTTAAATAATGAAGTTGCTTGGAAAAATCTGGTCTTCCCTCTTTGGGAAAGACGAATCGGACACAGACATGAAAAAATTCTTAATTGTAGGGCTGGGCAATATCGGTGAGAAATACGAGGACACCCGGCATAATATAGGGTTTACGATTCTCGACGCCCTGGCTGAGGAACGGAATGTCGAATTTGAGACCAGAAAATTGGGAGATTTGACACGGTTCAATCACAAAGGCCGAACATTTATTCTCCTGAAACCCAACACCTACATGAACCTCAGTGGAAAAGCTGTCAACTACTGGTTGAAAATCGAAAAGATTCCCATCGAAAATCTACTCGTTCTAACGGATGACCTCAATTTGCCTTTTGGAACCATCCGTATCAAGGCAAAGGGAAGCAGCGGCGGACACAATGGACTGACCAGCATCAACGAAGTTCTGCAAACCCAGAATTATGCGCGATTTCGATATGGAATCGGCAATGACTATCCGAAAGGAAGACAGGTAGAGCATGTACTCGGTAACTGGAACGAAGAAGAACTTGAAAAGCTGCCGGAACGACTCGAAAAATCAGGTAAAGCTGTGGTCTCCTTCGCCATGGCCGGGCTCAACAATACCATGAATACCTTTAACGGGAAATAGTCAGATCACACTTTAGTCCAAACTGAAAAGATCATCCACCTTACACTCAAAAATCTGAGAGAGTTTCAGACCCAACTCCAAAGAAGGATAGTATTTGTTATTCTCAATGGCATTTATCGTTTGCCTCGAAACATCCAGTTTTTTTGACAGATCATCTTGTGTCAACTTAAATTTCGCACGATAAAGTCTGATATTGTTCTTCATAATCAGGAATTGTAGTGTTTATACAGTCTGAAATTGAAAATGAGATTAAAGAATAATAGAATCGTGAACAGATGAATAACCATGGCATAAAAATACGCCATCTCGTAAATAAAGAGGTTTGAAAGAATTAACATGCCGTAATTTATATATAGCGAAAGAACCAAGCTTTTCATTCGAATACTGGAAATCATCTCGTCTTCTACCTTCTCTTTGCTGAAGGAGCTGAGTATCCCCGATACGATGATTACTATGGTCAAAATTTCGTCCAAAATCCCGTTTTCAATCCAGATAAACCCTCTGTTATCTATAATGCTCTCAGTCTCGGTAGTACTTACCAAAATATCAGATGGAAAAAGAGAAAATACCTGGATCTTCATGATATTGTCAAACTGATCCGTAAATAGAAAATAAAGAGCGACGGGTATGGTAAGGTAAAATACCCAGCTTGAGGGATTCTTAAACTTGTGATCGAATAGATAGCTCATATGTAAAATATTTTATACAAATGTATACTATATTTTACATAATGACTAATATTTTTTACATTTTATCTTTGACTAGTATTCATTCTCTTCAATTTTGCTCATCCAGAAATAAATTGAAAAACAATATGAAAGAGACGTAAAGCTCCCGTTATCAAGGATTATTCCACCGTGACGGATTTGGCGAGATTCCTGGGCTGATCCACATTGCATCCACGCATAACGGCGATGTAGTAAGACAGCAATTGCAACGGAATCGTGGTCAATAAGGGTGACAAGGCTTCTTCAGTTTCGGGAATTTCAATCACGTGATCAGCGATCTCTTTAACTGTGACATCCCCTTCAGTTACAACGGCGATAATCTGACCGTTTCGCGATTTGATCTCCTGAATATTACTAACGACCTTCTCATAGTGACCTTTGTTCGTCGCGATGACTATGACCGGCATGTCCTTGTCGATCAGTGCAATCGGACCGTGCTTCATTTCGGCAGCAGGATACCCTTCCGCATGGATATAGGAGATTTCTTTGAGTTTCAACGCTCCCTCCAGAGCTACCGGGAAATTGAATCCTCTCCCAAGGTAAAGGCAATTTGAGGCGTCCTTGTAGATACTGGCAATTCCTTTCACATGCTCATCCGTTTTAAGCACCTCTGCAACCTTAGCCGGGATGAGCTCCAATTGCCTCAGGTGAACACGATAATCTTCGCTACTCATGGTTCCCTTGGCTCTTGCCAATCTCAGTGCCATCAAGGTAAGAACCGTGATCTGTGTCGTAAAGGCCTTTGTTGAAGCCACCCCAATCTCCGGGCCAGCATGGGTATACGCCCCGGTATCATTCTCACGTGCGATCGAAGAACCCACCACATTGCAGATTCCAAAAACGAATGCGCCTTTGGAACGCGCCAGTTTTATAGCGGCTAATGTATCTGCCGTCTCACCGGATTGGGAGATGGCAATAACGATGTCTTTTTCTGAGATAACCGGATTTCTGTACCTGAACTCGGAGGCATATTCAACTTCGACGGGTATGCGAGCAAACTCCTCAAATATATATTCTCCGACAAGACCGGCGTGCCAGGAAGTACCACAGGCCACAACGATGATCCTTTCAGCGTTGAGGAACCGTTTCATATTGTTTTCGAGCCCTGAAAGCTTAATAATGGCTTCGTTCACCAATAATCTTCCGCGGAAAGTATCGGTAATCGCCCTGGGCTGCTCGTGTATCTCCTTGAGCATGAAGTGGTCGTAACCACCTTTTTCGATCTGTTCCAGGTTGAGCTGCAGCTTCTGAATATTGGGATCGATCAAACTGTCGTCTTTGATTTTCCGGACGCGAACCTCACGGCCAATCTTGACTATGGCCATTTCCTCATCCTCCAGGTAAATGGCGTCTTTGGTGAATTCAATGAACGGAGACGCATCAGAGGCGATAAAGAATTCTTCATCGTCCTTGCCTACACCAATGGCTATAGGACTACCCAATCGAGCGACAACCAGCTCATCGGGTTTGGTTTTGTCAAAAACCGCAATCGCATAGGCTCCAATAACCTGATTAAGAGCCAATTGCACTGCCTGGCCCAATTTGACCCCCTCTTGTGACTTCATCTCTTCGATGAGATTCACCAATACTTCGGTATCGGTATCACTGTGAAAGGTATATCCTCTGCTTTTGAGTTCTTGTTTTATCGAATCGTAGTTCTCGATGATCCCATTGTGAACGATCACCAGGTTTCCTGACTTTGAGATATGGGGATGAGAATTGACATCGTTTGGAATACCATGGGTTGCCCAGCGCGTATGACCCACACCAACAAAACCTTTATTGGGGATCTCCTGAACCACTTTTTCTTCAAGACTTGAAACTTTCCCTTTGGTTTTTGCCAGATGCACTTCTCCATCGTCAAACAGCATGACACCAGCGCTGTCATAGCCACGGTATTCCAACCGTTTTAAACCGTTGATGATAATAGGATAGGCTTCGCGATAACCGATATAACCTGTTATTCCACACATAGTATTTGAGTATTTGTTAGCTAAAACGAAAAAATCGTCCGGCTAGTATGCAGAATGACACGTTCTGCGGCCGGGGGAGAATCCGCATTTAGAGGCGCGAAAGTTAAGGATTATTTGTATAAAAGATCTCGAGAACAACTCTTTTTTCATTGCTCGCAGGTCGACTCCCATGAAGGGTCACTCCTTTGGGAATCCAGTTCCAATCCGGCACCACCGTGTCCAAAAGGGCGAAGTCGGGCAGGTCTGTTCTGACGTAATTCCTGAGTGCAAGTCGAGCTTGCTTCTGTTCTTCGGTTGACTTTAAGACATCCGTGATATAGCTCGTGATCTTGAATTTGTAGCGCTCGGGATTACCGTTGCTGTCGTATTCCAGCTCACCTCCAAATTCATCCGGTCCAAATCTCGGATCGTACAGATCATCTACAAAGGAATCATAGTCGTATTTGTACAGCAAGAGTCTGTTTGGCACTTCGTTCTGATCCCCATCCAGATATACGATGAGATTTGCCTCGTTGATCAACCAGTTTTTATTTCGCAGCTCCTCAAGGTTTTCTTCATCGAAAAGCTCAATGACTGCCTGTGATCCCGCTGCGCCCTGAACGAAGAGCGTGGGTTCGCCGTTGATACTGTCGGGATTGAGCAAATACGGTTGTATGGCTGATCCCCCATAGTCTCGTTGATAGCTCCCTGCGGCCACTCCTCCCAAAGGAAAGATGGCCTGCTGCTTAACCTTGATCAGAATATCGGTTTCTCCAGTGATTCCATTGTTGTTCAGGTCCTCACCATCGGCCTCATCCGCTATCTCATCATTGGAATAATAAATGGTCATGTTGGCCGGATTCAGCGTGAGGTTCATCAGGGCGCCGTCAATGCCCAATGCATCGATGTAAAGGCCTCTAAAATACCGGGTGAAATTGTCATTGTTCTCAAAATCAACAGGATTGTCGTGATCGACAAACCTGTCTTGAAAGAACTGCTTGTCTAAACGGAATTTGATACTCGGTGCCAGCGGATCGAGCTTTATAGTGTCAATGTCATCCACAGTAGACGGGTTACCATCTAGAAAGCGTCTTTCGACGTAGTAAACAGTATCGTTTCTATCCGCCCGCATAGTTCCCTCATGCAACAAATCTCTTACGTCAAAGTCCCGATTGGAATAATACGAATTGGGTTTGGTCGGATCAGTCGGATCAAGGGTGTTCAGAAAAGTTCCCAGTTCAAAAACACGGGTCTGAAACTCCACATCCCGATTACCGTAAACCGAATCCAAAATGAAATTCGGCACTTGAAGGGTATCCCCATCCTCTCCTAAAATTGGGTCTCCCGTATCTGGATCAACGGCTCCCTGCTCTCCGTCTCTTGCATAATAGTAGGGTAATTCCACCACCACCTCGTCAACTACGGCGTTATCACCCCAATCTAAAGCTGTGAACACTGGCAAATAGACCTGGCTCACGATTTTGCTCCTCATTCGGCCAAAATCGTTGTCCCGGTTCAATCCGAAAAGGTAAAGGGGCAATTTATTGGTATTGTTGTTGTCAGTGCGGTTGGAATCTATGCTGACATTGTAGGCAATTACCTCTATGATCGAATCTCCGACTCCAAAGGGCCTTTCCCCGGTGAGGTCGACTGCAATGTCTTCAAGGTCTTTTTCACAAGCGACAACGCCTAAAAGACAAAGGGCTCCCACACCAATATTCCTAAAAATGGCTGCTTTGCTAAATAACATAAATGCGTTCCTGGGTTTTTAGTAAGGCTTTACAATACTTTGTTCAGGTAGAAATCTGAATAGGCTTCTGTAAAGCCCTCCAGGGGTTGGTAGTCGAGAACCGGAATTTTAAGATCGTCAAGAAACGAATTGAGCTCATCGGTCAATTCTTCGCTGCCTCTAATGACAGCATCCGAATTCTGGATGGCAATTCGAACAAAACTATCTTTTTGACCGTTTTTGAACGGACCCAGTTTTTCTTCATCAATCTGGTCAAACTTGATTTTATCGACAAGTTTATCCTTGCTCAATACCCCTGGCGTCTTGTAATCAAAAGCCGAGGTGACAATCTTACTGTCCTTGAACAGTGGATCATTCTTGTAATATTCTCTTAAATATAGAGGAAGCAGGGAAGCCATCCATCCATGCACATGGATGATATCAGGTGCCCAATTCAACTTTTTGACAGTCTCAACAACTCCTTTGGCAAAGAAAATCGCCCTTTCGTCATTGTCTGAGAATAATTTCCCATCCTCATCCGTGAATACTGCTTTTCTCCTGAAATATTCCTCATTATCAATAAAGTAAACCTGCATTCGCTCCTTGGGTACCGAGGCTACCTTGATGATCAGGGGCATGTCCATGTCATTGATGATCAAATTCATTCCAGACAATCGAATTACCTCGTGCAGTTGATGTCTCCTTTCATTGATAACTCCAAATCTCGGCATGAACATCCTAATTTGGGCTCCTTGGTGATGCATCTCTTTTGGCACTTCAAAAGCCATTTTTGACACTTCTGTTTCCGGCAAATAGGGGGTGAGTTCTGACGAAATGTAGAGAATTCTCTTATCTTTCATTCTTCATTCTATTTTGGATTGCTGCAAAATTACAAAAATATATACAAAATTCGGTTGAAAATCTTAAGTTTGACGGCCTCATTAACAATATTTAACAAGGGAAATGAAGGTTTTTAAAACAGTCGAATCACTCCGGAAATGGCGATCAAACCTGAGTCCGGAAAAAACACTTGGGCTGGTTCCCACCATGGGAGCACTTCACGAGGGTCATTTATCCTTGGTAAGAAGGTCTAAGAGTGAAAATGACTTATGTCTTGCCACTATTTTTGTCAACCCCACTCAGTTTGATCGCAAGGAAGACCTCGACAGCTATCCAAGTTCTTTGGAAACGGATTTGAAGATGCTGGAGGCATCCGGGTGTGACGGTGTTTTTGTACCGAGCTCGGAGGATATCTATGAAAACAAAATCGCCTCCGACACCTTTGATTTTAAAGGGCTTGACCAGGTCATGGAAGGTCGTTTTCGAAAAGGGCATTTTGACGGTGTGGCCACTATTGTCAGAAAGCTTTTACGCCTAACCGAACCTAACAGAGCCTATTTTGGCGAAAAGGATTTTCAACAGCTCCTGATTATCAAAAACATGGTCGCGAGTCAAAACCTTCCGGTGGAAATCGTTCCCTGTGAAATCTTCAGAGAAGAGGACGGGCTGGCTATGAGCTCGAGAAATCGGAGGCTGGATGTACAACAGCGAAAAGAATCCACTCTTCTCTACAATACACTCAAACAAAGTCGGGAAATGCTGAACAAAGGAGCGGGTTTTGAAAGGATTCACAAAATGGCTGACGAAGTGTTTCAATCCAATCCTTTTCTGAAACTTGAGTACTTCGAAATTGCGGAAAATGAAACTCTGGAACCTGCTCTTGCCTATGATCCTGCAAAGAAATATCGCGCCTTTATTGCGGCATTTGCAGGGCCCGTCAGATTAATTGACAACATAGCGCTAAATTGAGTAACTTTGCATCGCAAAAATTTTGTTGAGCCAGTTATGAATATTGAAGTAGTAAAGTCAAAGTTGCACCGGGTGAGGATCACCGGGTCTGATTTGAATTATATTGGCAGCATTACTATTGATGAAGATTTAATGGATGCGGCCAATATCATTGAGGGAGAGAAGGTTCATATTGTGAACATCAACAATGGTGAAAGATTGATAACTTACGCCATTAAGGGAGTTCGTAAAAGTGGTGACATCGTTCTAAACGGACCAGCTGCCAGAAGGGTTGCCAAAGACGATATAATCATTATCATCTCCTACGCTATGATGGATTTTGAAGAGGCAAAGAACTTCAAGCCGTCGATCGTATTTCCCAATGAGGAAGACAATTCATTGACCTGATCATTTGAGGATCAATATCAAAAAAATTACTTTCACGCTGCTCCCAATTGCCCTGGGGGTTTTCCTGATATGGTATTCCCTTTCCAAGCTTAGGCCAGAAGACATTGAGTCGATCAAAAACTCTTTCGCGACCGCGAATTATTGGTGGGTGGGTTTGTCTCTTGTATTGGGAGCCCTCAGTCATTTGTCAAGGGCCTACCGGTGGCAGTTCATGCTCGACCCTTTGGGCTATCGCCCTCGATTCTGGAACAATGTGATGGCCGTTCTGGTCGCCTACCTGGTGAACCTGATTGTGCCTCGCGCCGGGGAGATCGCAAGGGCAACGGCAATGACAAAATACGAGGATATTCCATTTGAGAAAGCATTCGGAACAATTGTATCAGAGCGTATTGCCGATGTGATCATGCTTCTCAGTATCATTGGGCTGGCCTTTTTCATGCAAACTGAACTGATTTCCTCCTACTTGTTTGGTGAGAAAGAAGAGGGCAGTAATTATACCCTGTTCATCCTTTTCGGAATTTTTGCCATAGGAGCTTTTGTGCTTTGGAAAATTAGAAATTCAAAGCATCCTCTTGTCATAAAAGTGCAGGGTTTCATCACAGGCCTTATCCAGGGTGTGAGCAGTATTTTCAAAATGAAAAAAAAGTGGCCCTTTATCTTCCACACGGTGTTCATCTGGGTGATGTATGTTCTCATGTTTTACGTGGTCACCTTTGCCTTGCCTGAAACCACGCATATGGCCTTCGGAGCCATTATCGTAGGTTTTGTTGTGGGCGGACTCAGTATGGCCCTTACCAATGGGGGCCTGGGTACCTATCCGGTATTTGTCGCCAGTGCTTTGACCCTTTATGGGATTCAGGAGAACCCTTCCCTCGCCTTTGGCTGGATCATGTGGACGGCCCAAACCGTAATGGTCCTTCTTTTCGGAGGCCTGTCCTTTCTGTTGCTCCCTATTTACAACCGTGAGGAGGAATAGGCCTGGATGCATGGCGGATCGCCGAATAGTTTCTTAAATTTGCCTCAAAATTTTTTAAAATGACCCGGTATTACAGCCACGGAAAATTATTGATCAGCGGAGAATACCTGATTCTCGAAGGGGCGATAGGACTAGCCGTTCCTACTGTACAAGGACAGGATCTTGTCGTTGAGGAGACTGAAACTGGTTTGCTGCAATGGGAGAGTGTCGACGAAAATGAAAGAACCTGGTTCACAGCAGAATTCGAACTTGAGGATTTCGAACTACTCAAACATTCAGGGGATGAACGCGTAGGTGAACAACTGCAAAGAATCCTTAGAGCTGCGCGCAAAATGAATTCACGTTTTCTGATCACGTCGGAGGGTTGCCGGGTGAGGACCGCATTGGAGTTCTCAAGGAACTGGGGGCTGGGTTCCTCTTCGACGTTAGTCAATAATGTTGCCAAATGGGTCGATCGCAACCCCTTCCGGCTTTTGTTTGACAGCTTCGGAGGCAGCGGGTATGACATTGCTTGTGCCAATTCAGAAAAACCACTCTTCTACCGGCTTGAGGGAAATCAGCCCAAAGCTTATCAGGTCGATTTTGATCCTTCCTTCAAGAAAAATCTTCATTTCGTTTACCTGAATGTAAAGCAATCGAGCAAAGCGAGCATAGCTCATTTCCAGGAAGTTCAGGACTTTGATGATCAGACCCTCGACCACATCACTGCCATCAGCCAGGAGCTCGTACGATCTGAAAATCAAGAGGACTTCAATCTACTTCTCGAGGAACACGAGAAGATTATCGGTTCTGTTCTTGGTGAAAAGCCTATTCAACAGCGTTACTTCCAGGACTTTCCTGGCCAGATCAAAAGCCTTGGGGCCTGGGGCGGTGACTTTGTCCTGGTCTCATCAGAAACGAACCCATGTGACTATTTTTTCAAAAAAGGATTCAAAACAGTTCTTCCCTATTCCAAACTGGTGCTTTGATCAAAAAGAAGTCCCATTGTGTGATGTACTTGATACGAATCACAACACATTGAAAGCCCTTTTGTGGCAAAGTGTTTTTCTTCTTATTTTTGCGACTCGCAATTCTAGCGACTCGCAAATATTGAATTAAAAATTTCATCCTATGAACAGAATACTGACACTGCTATTTTTCGCCGGACTGATGTCGTTTCAACCCCCTACAAAAGACAATCCAACACCTAAAGAATCGAATCCTATTTACAACGATTTCAATGAGCCTATTGACTTTGCGGCTATCAATGCAGATCATATCAGATCGGCCACAAGCTCGATCCAGGAAAAAGTGAACACCCAGATAGCAACACTTGTTTCAATCCCTGATGATAAACGAACCTATGAGAATACCTTGCTTGCACTTGATGATCTTTCTGCAACCCTATCGGATGTCAGCGCTACGATCTACCTTCTGTCGAGCACACATGCCGATTCACTAATCCGGAACACAGCACTGGAATCGCGCGTCGCCTTGTCCAAATACGGCAATGAGATCAGCCTCAATGAAGACCTGTACAAAGCCGTCAAAGCTTTCTCAACCACCGATGAGGCAAAGAATCTAGAAGGGTATAAGGCAAAATACCTGAAAGAAACTGTTGAAAGTTATGAGCGTAACGGTTTCGCGCTTTCTGCAGAGAAAAGAGAAGTCTTGAAAACTATAAGAGACGAGATGTCGAAATACAGCAACCAGTTCAGCAAGAACATCAGCACGTTCAAAGATGAGTTGATCGTAGATGAGAATGGAGTTGACGGTTTGCCGGAAGATTACAAGAAAATGAGGCGTCAGGAGGATGGAACCTACAAGATCGACATGAGCTATCCCTCAGTAAGGCCCTTCTTCAGACTCAGCAACTCTGACGAGGCAAGAAAGGATTTGGTGCTAAAATTCAACAACCGGGCCTACCCGGAGAACATCGAAGTTCTTCAGGACTTGCTCAGACAGAGACAAGAAATGGCAGAATTGCTTGGGCACAAGACCTATTCAGAATATCAATTGCAGAGCCGTATGGCCAAGACGCCGGAAACGGTGTGGGAATTTGAGAACGGATTGAAAACTGCCTTGAAGGAAAAGTCGCAGAAAGATTATGACGAGTTGTTGGAAATCAAAAGAACACGGGTTCCCGGGGCAGAGAAAATCAATGGTTGGGAGCGTTCCTATTACGCAGACAAATTGATGAAAGAAAAATACCAGCTGGATAGTGACAAGGTCAAGGAATACTTTGAGCTCAACGATGTGTTGGCTGGTCTCTTCACCATTACCCAAACGCTTTTTGACGTTGAGTACCGCGAGGTGATGAATCCATCCGTATGGCATGAAGACGTGAGATTGTTCGAAGTGATCAAGGACGGTAAGATCAAAGGTCGTTTCTACCTGGATCTCTTTCCGAGAGACAACAAATACGGACACGCGGCCTGCTTTGCGCTCCGCTATGGAAAGTCTACCCCTCAGGGATACAAGATTCCCACAGCGAGCCTCGTCTGTAATTTCCCAAAGCCAACAGAAGACAAACCCTCATTGATGCCCCACAGCCAGGTACGAACGTTTTTCCATGAGTTCGGCCATGTGCTGCATCACATGATGACAACGGCTGACCTCTATTCTCAATCAGGAACGCATGTTTCGCGGGATTTTGTTGAGGCACCCAGTCAGATTTTTGAGAACTGGACCTGGAACTATGACGCTCTGAAAATGTTTGCTAAGCACTATGAAACGGGTGAAGTACTTCCTCAGGACCTGTTTGACAAAATGCTCGCCGCCAAAAATGTCGGTTCAGGCATGTCTGCTTCCGGACAGGTTTTCCTGGGAACATTCGACCTTACACTCCATGACAAATATGATCCGAACGGAGAAAAGACCACAACGGACGTTCTGAAAGAGGTTCAAAAAGAGATCAGCCTCATAGACTACGTCGAGGGCACCCATTTTCACGCGGCTTTTGGTCATTTGACTGGATATGCTTCGAGCTATTATGGGTATTTGTGGTCAAAGGTCTACGCCCAGGACATGTTCTCGATCTTTGATGAAAACGGGATTCTGGATACCAAAACTGGAATTCGCTACCGCGACATCATCCTGGCTTCAGGCAGCTCAAAAGACGAGCTGGAACTGGTCAAGGAGTTTCTCGGCAGAGAGCCGAACAACGAAGCCTTTTTAAAGGAGCTGGGGCTCTGATATTTGCCCGAGCATGAATTTAGTGAATCAAGATTACCTCAATCAGGGATAGTATTTCTTTTTTAGTCTGCGGGCTACATCTACAAGGAGTATCAACACGGGCACCTCAATCAGGGGCCCGATGACCCCTGTGAAAGCCTGTGGCGAATTGATGCCGAAAACTGCGATGGCCACAGCAATGGCCAGTTCAAAGTTGTTCCCTGTGGCGGTAAAGGCCACGGATGCGTTTCTACGATAATCGATTCCCATTCCTTTGCCGATGAAAAAGCTGATAAAAAACATCAGTACAAAATAAATCACCAGTGGGATGGCGATTCTGACCACGTCAAGAGGAAGTTGCAGGATCATATCTCCCTTCAGGCTGAACATGAGGACGATCGTCGCCAAAAGAGCAACGAGGGTAATAGGAGAAATAAAAGGAATAAACTTGCGGTTGTACCAATCGATTCCTTTTTTCTCAATGAGAATCCTCCGGCTCAGGTATCCCGCAGCGAAGGGTATTCCAAGATAGATCAGAACGCTTTGAGCCACCTCCCAAATGGATATCTCAACCGCATAGCCTTTCACCCCAAAAAGCGGAGGAAGGACGGTTATGAAAAACCAGGCATATAAACTGTAAGTGAGTACCTGGAAAACACTGTTCAGAGCGATCAGAGTGGCTCCGTACTCCCGGCTCCCACCGGCAAGGTCGTTCCAGACGATCACCATCGCAATGCAGCGGGCCAGGCCGATTAAAATCAGGCCCGTCATGTAACCCGGGTCATCCCTGAGGAAAATCAGGGCCAGCCCGAACATAAGTACCGGGCCAACGATCCAATTGAGGAAAAGTGAAACGGACATCAACTTGCTATCCTTGAAAATTTGGGGCACAAGGCTGTAGTCTACTTTGGCCAGTGGAGGATACATCATAAGGATCAAACCGATAGCAAGGGGAATATTGGTGGTGCCCACACTCAGGCGATCTGCCAGGGTTCCTACATTGGGAAAGACCACTCCAAGGCCTACACCAATCAACATGGCCAGAAAAATCCAAACGGTCAGGTAGCGATCGAGGGTTTTGAGTCGTCTTTTCATGATTTGGCCAGAACAGCTCGTTGAGGGATCAATGCATCCCGAAAAGTGATCATCTGCTCCTCAGCCACTGTGATAAAGGCGAGGCTGTGCAATTCGCTGATACGCTCGGTTCCGGCCTCCAGATAAGGAAGCTGATCCTTCTCAGAAAACTCTCTCAAATGAATGGCATGATGTTCTGCAATCTTTTCAGCTTCTGGTCCACGAAAGTCCCAGATCAATTTTATGTTTCGGCTCAAAACTCTAAATTTTTGTGAGGTTTTTTAACTCAGACTCCGCTTTGAAGCCTCCCGTGTCAAAATTAATTAAATTATCTTTGCCAAAAGTTTTAGCGAACTCCTGAAATCTACATTTCCGTGACTGAAACCCGATTTGTTACCAGAGCTCTTTCCGCAGATAAGCAGTCAGACAAGGCTTTGAAGGGCCTAATTACCTGGCAGAGCCCGAGCAATATTGCTCTTGTCAAATACTGGGGCAAGAACAGAGCCCCAGATTCCTACAAATCCATCTATCAGCTTTACGTTGAGTAATTGTCATACGCGCACAACGCTGCACTTTCGCAAAAAAGTACAGGCGGATCAGAATTTTAGTTTTAAAGTGATCTTCGAGGGCAAGCCGAAACTCGATTTCCACCCAAAAATAGAGGAGTTTTTTCGGCGTATTCTGCCCTATCAACCGTTTCTGACGGCTTATGAATTTGAAATTCATACTGAAAACTCTTTTCCCCACAGCAGTGGCATAGCTTCTTCGGCAAGCGGGATGAGTGCGCTTGCACTCTGTTTGATGAGCCTGGAAAAAAGGCTTGTGCCATCAATTTCCGAGTTGTATTTCAGAGAGAAGGCTTCATTTCTTGCCCGGCTCGGATCGGGTAGCGCTTCTCGAAGCATTGAAGGACCACTCGTGGTTTGGGGTGCCCACAAAGAAATCAAATCGAGTTCAGACCTTTTCGGGGTGCCCTATCCCTATGAAGTGCACGAAGTTTTTGAGGGCTACCAGGATACCATTCTGCTTGTTGATAAAGGTGTAAAGCAAGTGTCGAGCACTGTAGGCCACGGCTTGATGAAGGGCCATCCCTTTTCTGACGCCCGATTCCGCCAGGCCAACGAGCACCTGAGTCGACTGATTCCTGTTCTCAGAAGCGGGGATCTCGACAACTTTGTTGAAATCGTTGAAAAAGAGGCCCTCTCTCTCCATGCCATGATGTTGACCTCTTCACCCTATTTTATTTTGATGCGTCCGAATACCCTGGAGATCATCGAACATATTTGGTCTTATCGTCGGGAAACAGGAAGCAAACTCTGTTTTACGCTGGATGCCGGTGCAAACGTACACCTGCTCTATCCAAAAACGGAAAAAGAGAAAGTGGAAGGGTTCATTGAGCAGAATTTGGCCCGGTTCTGTCAGAATAATCACTATATTTCCGATCACACGAGTAACGGAGCCAAGGAAATCGCATAATTTTACCGGTTTCTTTTCGTTCTAAAAACCTGGATTCGAGATCAAACTGGATTTTATCGTATCTTTGTAACCGAAATTAGCGGAGGCAAAACCTCAAAAAAAATGAAAGGACCACTTTTCTACGCAAAAATTCTTCTTTTCGGAGAATACGGAATCATCAAAGATTCCAAGGGTCTTGCGATCCCTTACAATTCCTACCAGGGCTCTCTTATCATTGCCGATAATCAGAACACGAAGGCGCAGGAATCAAATGAGAAGCTTCGGGCCTTTTATAAATACCTGAAAGACTTAGACGATGTCGATGTCAGCCTCAGACTTGAGGAGATGAAGAGTGACATCGACCGAAATATGCATTTCGATTCGAGTATCCCTCAGGGCTACGGCGTTGGAAGTTCGGGCGCATTGGTAGCTGCCATTTATGACAAATACGCCAATGATAAGATCACGGTTTTGGAGAATCTCACCCGAGATAAGCTGTTGAAACTGAAATCCATCTTTTCGAAAATGGAATCCTTTTTTCACGGAAAAAGCTCTGGTCTTGACCCTCTTAATTCTTATTTGAGTCTCCCGATACTCATCAACTCAAAAGACAATCTCGAGCCTACAGGCATCCCTTCTCAAGCAGCGGGTAAAGGAGCTGTTTTCCTTCTGGATTCTGAGATCATTGGAGAAACAGAACCCATGGTCAACATCTTCATGAACAAAATGAAGAATGAAGGCTTCAGAAAGATGATCGATCAGGACTTTGCACGTTATACGGATAGTTGTATAGACGATTTCCTCAAGGGCGATGTCAGTTCATTGTTCGGCAATGTCAAGAAGCTTTCCAAGGTAGTGCTTAAGCATTTCAAGCCCATGATTCCAAATTCGTTTCACAAGCTTTGGCAACAAGGCATTGAGTCGAACGACTACTACCTGAAACTCTGTGGATCGGGTGGTGGTGGTTATATCCTGGGATTCACTGAAGACTACGAAAAAGCAAAATCGGCACTTAGAGACTACAAGCTGGAACTTGTCTACAGGTTTTAGGAGAAATCCCCAAAAGTATTATGGTACCTGGTCGCAAGGAGAAACCCCAGCCTCCTCATAAAAAGAAAAAATACTCTTTCCTGTTCAAGTTTTTAAGCATGCTGTCGGTTGTACGCGGTTACAACATCGCTGTGATCGTCCTGGCCCAATACCTGGCAGCCATATTCATTTTTTCACCCGAAAAACCGCTGAAAGAGATCATTCTGAATCTCGACCTCTATTTTATCGTACTGGCTACCATCTGCGTCATTGCCGCTGGGTACATCATCAATAATTTTTACGACACCCAAACCGACCAGATTAACAAACCGCTCAAATCGCGGATTGACAACATCGTGGGCCAGGCAACAAAGATTCGCATCTATTTTCTCTTGAACTTTGTCGGGGTCGCATTCGGATTTCTAGTTTCCTGGAGAGCTGCTGTATTCTTCGCATTTTATGTTTTCCTGATCTGGCTCTATTCGCACAAGCTCAAAAAGTATCCTTTGACGGGACTTTTTTCATCGGCCATACTTTCTATCCTGCCATTTTTTGCCATCTTCGTTTACTATAAAAACTTCTCAACGCTGATCTTCACCTTCGCGGCCTATTTGTTTTTTGTCCTGATGATCCGTCAGCTCTTGAAAGACCTGGAGAACATCAAAGGGGATATCGTTCAAAACTATCAGACCATTGCGGTAAAATACGGCGAGAGATTCACCAAGCTGCTGATCACCCTGCTCGTTCTGCTCACGTTGAACCCGATTTTTTTTCTATGGAAATACCCTGAAATGGGGATGATGAAATATTATTTTTACCTGGCGGGACTCTTTTCCTTGCCTTTTCTTTTTTTCGTTTGGAAGGCACAGACAAAAAAACACTACGTCATCCTGCACAACCTGATCAAGCTCCTCATTATTCTGGGTGTGCTCAGCATTGTGCTCCTTGACACCTCTGTGATCATCAAGCGAATCCTGCAGGTCGGATAATTCTCTTCCCTCGGTGCAATTAATCCTCTGCTATTTAGTACTTTTGCAAAAATTTTCAAGATGACTTCTAAGAATAACTCGTCGGGAGGACGACATGAAAAAAAAGGGATAAAAACTACAGGCCCCATCCTCAGAAAATCAAAAACTTCAAAAAGAAACCTGCAAAAAGTGCACCTGCGGAAGAATCCAAAGGCATCCGTCTGAATAAATACATCGCAAATGCAGGTATCTGCTCACGTCGGGAAGCTGACACTTTCATCCTGGCAGGCAGCGCAAGCGTAAACGGCAAAACCATCACTGAAATGGGTTTCCGGGTCCAGCCCGGTGACGAGGTACGATTCGACGGAGGAGTGATCTCACCGGAAGCGAAGCGATACGTATTGCTCAACAAACCCAAGAATTTCATAACCACAATGGATGATGAACGCAACCGAAAAACCGTCATGGAGTTGATTCGCACAGCCTCCAAAGAGAGGATTTATCCGGTGGGAAGACTCGACCGCATGACCACGGGGCTTCTCATGTTCACCAATGACGGGGAAATGGCCAAAAAACTCACGCATCCAAAACACCAGGTGAGAAAACTGTATCACGTCACCCTTGATAAAAAATTGTCAATGAGTGACTTACACGCCATAGGGCAGAACTTTGTGCTCGACGGGAAAATGGTCTTTGTAGATAAGATCTCTTATATCGAGAACAAACCCAAATTCGAAGTGGGCATTGAGATTCATTCAGGAAGAAACAGGATCGTAAGGCGGATCTTCGAGCATTTCGGTTACAAAGTCACCAAACTCGATCGCGTGATTTTTGCAGGGCTCACCAAGAAAAATCTTGCTCGTGGTGTATGGCGTCACCTGACCCCACAGGAAGTGAATAACCTGAAAATGATTTGATAAAAGGGCTCCTAAAAAATGGGAGCCCTTCTTTTCTCCGCTATTCAACAATCAATCTTTGGGAAATACTCCCCTGCTCTGTGCGAATTCTCAGAATGTACATGGAAGGTTTAAGTAAGGAAGTGTCGTAGTTATGGTCGGGGAAAAAGTCGCCCTCAAAGCGGGATACCAGCCTTCCGGTATAATCAAAAACTTCAACGCTTCTAACATTTCGGTTGATTCGGAAACTGTTTGCCGCCGGATTGGGGTAAACCACAAGATCTCTCTCTGGAAGCTCAAACTCCTCAACGGGAAGAACTACCTGGCTGCTGCCATAGATTCTGAATTCCCCGGGCTGTAACATAATCGGTGCGTTGACATCCGAGACGTTAAGACTTCTATTGTCATCGAGCAGGTCGTACCAAACCCCGGTAGTCTGAAACTCCGGATCGATCTGTTGGGCAACCACCCCAAAATTGCCAAGAATGTTCAGGTGCCTCAATTCAGCACCCGCTTCCTCGTCTGTGATTTGCACCTTCTTCAGTCCACTGGCCTGGTCGGCATCCACAGAAAAAATAGAACTTTCAAAAATGGGTTCCTGTAGTTTGAGCTTGATCAGCTTAGCCCAGGTTTCATATAACGCATTTCGCTCCGGATCGCTGGCATACTCCCACTTGATGGGTTTGTTGCATACGCGACAAGGGTCATTGATGCTGACATCATAGCCCAGCTCTCCAAACTGCCAGATCATCTTCGGACCAGGAACCGTAAAATAAAAGGCCCCGGCTGTTTTTTGACGATCCAACGCAATCGAAAGATCCTTGACCGAATAGCTTCCATTTGAATTCCCGAACTCGAGATTCTTGTACATCAGCCTTTCCTCATCATGACTTTCCATGTAGGCGACATTCGCAGGGACGGTCCAGCCTCTGTTCTTGTAATCAATCCAGGAAAAGTCTGACTTTTTGTTTTCATTGTAACCCATGGTGCCCTCGTTGTAGGGTTCTGTGAGCTTGCTCCACATCATAATGCCCTTGCCTTCATCGAGCCTGTAATTGACCCATTGGCTTTCTTCATTGTTGGTGCCCAGATGCTCGAAAATAACATAAAAATCTGCATCTTTTTCCCACTGATGGTCTGCATACTTTTTCAGCACTTCCACCCGGTCTGCCTGGTAGGCATTGGTGCAGCTCTCGTTGCTCGCCGTACAATTTTGCGTGAATCCCTTGGTCAGATCCCAGCGAAAGCCATCGATCTTGTACTCCTCGATCCAATACTGGACGGTTTGTTTCACGTAATCTCGTGTTTCCTGTTTGCTGTGATTGAGGTCGTTGAATACACTGTAAGAATGTGTGGCCACAGGGTTGAAAAAAGGATTCTCAGCGGTTGCCTGACCTCCATATCCTCCGTTGCTTGTATTCCACATCCTGAAGTAGGGATGTTGCCCTGTCGCGTGATTGTAGACTACATCCAGGATGACTGCCATACCTCTGCGGTGACACTCATCAATCAGACTTTTGAACGCGTCAGGAGTTCCGTAATACTTGTCAAGGGCCATGTGAAAAGACGGGTTATACCCCCAGGATTCATTGGCGTCGAATTCACTAACGGGCATGAGTTCAATCGCATTGACGCCCAGCTCCTCGAGATAGTCCAGCCTCGACTTCACCGCATCAAAGCTGTGCAATTCGTCAAAGTCACGAATCAACAACTCATAGATGACCAAATCTGTCCTCTTGGGGCCCTGGAAATTATCGATCTGCCAATTGTATTGACTCTCTCCGGTTCTGAGCAATGTAACAGCATGACTTGTCTTCCCTGTAGGATAGTCAGGCAGATTAGGGTAGGTCACCTCATCGATAAACTCATCATTCGATTCGTCCAGAATCGTTGTCGAATAGGGATCAGCGATTCTTATGCTCCCGTCTACCAGGTACTGATACGTGTAGTCGGTCTCCGGTGTCAGTCCGGTCAGCTCGATCCAGAATCGGTTTTTGGCACTGTCTTTTTTAAGCAGATAATTGCTGTCTTTTTCCCAATTGTTGAAACTTCCGAGAAGATAAACGAATTCTTTTTCCGGTGCGAAGAGAACCAACGTCACCTTGCTTTCATCCGAAGGATTGAAATTGATTCCATCCTTCATGCCCGCAGGGATCGGCGCTTCCGTAACCGGTGGTACATCAACGGTTCCAACCGCATAAACAGCATCTTGGGACTTCTTGTCACCCGAACCGTCCTTGGCCTTGACCAGAAAACCGATGGTTTCCAAATCTGTCCTGCCGTAGAACTGCGATGGGACAAAGGATATCGAATAAGTGCCATTGCCATTGTTGGTCAACTTCTGTGCCTCGTTGGAATTGGTCCAGGTCCCGTTGTTGGGTGCATCCTGTTCGACACCTCCTGCAGAGGACCAGGCCCAGAGATAGATATCTGTTACCCCCCAGGCCGAGGGATTGATATCAGAAGCCGTAATTGTAATGATTTCATCCTCCTGAAAAGGATTCGGGCTAACCTCAAAGGTCACATTCTGAACCTGGGAAACGAGGTTGAAAGACCCCGTTAAGAATAAGGCGATGAGTAGAGTTTTTTTCATACTTGAATATGGTTTATCTGGCAAATTCAACTCTTGTAAAATACTATATAGGACAAAAAGGGCTGCGTAAACAGCCCTTTTTAGTAATCCTAAATAACCTATTTCGCGGTCAGCGTGTAGGTCGGTACACTTGGATTCGTGAAATCCAGCACGATGTCATAGGTTCCTGCCGTCACAGGAATATTGTCACCACCTTCTTCCAGGATGTTATCCAAACCGGTGTCTCCATAATTCACACCCCAGTCGTTGTTGAGTCTGAACTTGATCTCACCGTCAACAATCGGTACCCCATAAGCGTAATAGATTCCTTCGTTGCAATAGTCAGGCATGAACGGGAAGTCAGGTCCTGCTCCGCCCCAGTCGTTGTATCCGGATCCTACGACGCCCCAAAGATCAATTGGCTCAATCGTATAGGAAAAGTCGGTAAAATTCACTGTCACCAGGTAATTCCCTGCACTGACAGGAATGTTGTCACCACCTTCATCCAGGGTTCCGTTAAGACCCGTGTCACCATAGTTCACGGCCCAGTCATTGTTCTGTCGAACCTTCCACTCTCCATCAATCATAGGAATCACGGCTCTCCATAGGTCTGAACAAGCATCATAGACGAGAGGCGTATCTGGCCCGTCACCCCAGCCATTCGGGGTCGCACTTCCGACCAAGCCCCAGGTGTAGGGTTCAATGCTGTAGGTCAAAGCATCCTCGTCAAAAAGGATTTTATACATACCGGCTGTAGCAGGTATGTTACCACCATCCAGCTGCAAATTTCCGTCATTGTCATTGGATCCGTAGTTTACGGCCCAGTCGTTGTCTTTTCGAATCTTCCACTCTCCTTCTGTCATCGTGATGTAGGCCACGTAGACGCCACTTTCATCCGTTTTGTAGAAAGGCGTATCAGGCCCGTCACCCCAGCCATTCGGGGTCGCACTACCCACTACACCCCAAGGTGTTGTCAGGTCGAGTACTCCAGAATAGGCCGTTGCCACAAGATTCATAGGGTCAGAGGATTTACTGACCTGCTTTGACAGGACAATATCCACTTTAACATCCATGGATACTTCTGTATCAGGTTCAGCTTCCAGGTTCAAAATGATTCGGTTCAGTTCACCTGTTGTGAAGTCCTTCTTCATCATTCCTCCTTCGACCATTGGCCTTCCGGCATTGACCGTTTCAACGTTGGCGCCAAGTGCAAAAAGAATATTGTACTCAGCCGCTGCGTCATAGCCAAAAACAGGCTCCTCCCAGGTCACCGTGAGGGCGGTCAGGTCTTCATTGGCCTCTTCCAGCACAATGTTGTTGTCGCTCAGTGCAACAGTCGTTGTGAAATCATCATTGATCACCACGAGATCTTCTTCCTCGCAGGCAGAGAACACAGCAACAAAACCGAGCAGTATTAGAAATTTATTCATTAAATCTTTCATAATGGTAGTCATTTAATAATTTTAATAGCCTTCGTTTTGCGTCAGCGAAGGATTGGCAATGATATCCGTGGAAGGAATCGGGTAGATGTCACGAAAAGCTTCCGTTGTCTTACCTTCTTTCACACCACCTTTCCAGGGCCAGATTCCACTTGTTGTGAACTGCCCGAATCTGATGAGGTCAGTTCTTCTATGCGCTTCCCAGTGCAATTCTCTCGATCTTTCGTCGAGTACGAAGTCCAGGGTAAGGTCTGTCGCAGCAATATTACCTGCCGGGCTTCCATAGGCCCTTTCACGAAGCATGTTGATATATTCTGTCGCCTGGCTTGCACTTCCGCCTCCCCCTCTAAGGAAGACTTCTGCGTACATCAGGTAGGCATCGGCCAGACGGAACATCGGAAAGTCAACGTCTACGAAGTCTCCTCCTGCGTCAGAACCCTGGTTGCCGTCAACGTCAACATTTCTGAATTTCTCAACCGCGTAACCATCCGTGAAAGTGAACGGATCTTCGATTTCCAGGTTTTGATCTTCCGTAAAGAAATTCTCTCTGGAATCTCCGGATTCAGCAATCGTATAGGTATTGTTCGCCGTATTCAGGGTGATGTAGTACAATCCATCGCTAGGAATTGGAATGTTGGTGCCACCGGGCTCAAGAGTACCGTCAGTATCATTGTCGCCCAGGTTCACTCCCCAGTCGTTGTTGAATCGGAACTTCATTTCGCCGGCCACCAGGTTGGCATAGATACCATACTGATCAGCACCCGACTCGTACATGCTCATGTCGGGTCCGTCCCAACTGTTTACAGTAGCACTTCCGACAAGTCCCCATTGAGAGACCGGTCCGATTTGGCTGTTCAAAGCACCGGTGTCGATGCCGTCTTCAAACTGGAAAACAAAATTCTTGGTGGTTCGGATTCCTCCCCAACCTCCGTTGATTCCAAATTTGGCAGGATCCATTTTTCCACCAACAGGCGCATGAGTGAGGAAAGTTGTTCCTCCATAGCCAATGGTGTTGAGTCCGTCGAATCGAATCGGGAAAATGATCTCATTTTCTGATCCGTTGCGGTCATTATCAGCAAGGAACAGGTAGTTGTAATTATCAACAAGCGTATACCCGGCTCCGATGACGCGCTCAACATAATTCAAAGCTTCGGCGTTTCGGGAAGCACCCGTATAAACCTCGGCGTTCAAATAAAGCTTAGCCAGCAGCATCCAGGCTGCGCCTTTGTCTGCTCTTCCGTATTCATTCTGTCTTGCAGAAACCAGGATCGGTTCAATTGCCAAAAGCTCACTTTCGATATAGTTAAAGATTTCGGTTCCCTCTCCAGGCTCTGGAAAGAAGTTTCCTACCGGGTCCTCTTCGACGACAAACGGAATATTCGGGCCGAAGAAATCTATCGCGTGCCAGTAGCTCAAAGCTCTCATAAAACGAGCTTCAGCCCTGAAAATCTGAATTTCAGCTCTCAAATCAGCTTCAACATTTCTCTCGTTGAGCTTCTCTTCGGTAGTCTCTCTCAGATACTGGTTGGTGATTCCGATTTGGAAATATATCCTGTCGTACATCGCACGGATAAACTCATTTGCAGGCGTCCAAACGTGGTTGTGAAGGTCGTGAATCGTTCCGTCGTTCCAGGCAATGATTGCCTCATCAGTGTTCAGTTCCTGGTGCTTCCAGAATTGTCTCATATAGTTCGAGAAACCCTCATCTATCCCCCGGATATCAGGACGGCCAGCAGGACCTTCCTGTCCGCTCACCGCAAGACCGGCATACACTCGTGCTAAAAACTGTTTGTACGAAGCCGGATCTTCAAAAACCTGGCTTTCGGTCAACTCTGTAACAGGTTGTTTGTTCAATTCATCCTCACAGGATACGAATCCAATGGCAAGGATCGCAACGACAACCCAAAAATTGAATATTTTATTCTTAAAAACTTTCATTGTCTCTGCTTTTAAAAGTTAAGGTTCAATCCAACGAGGAAAGTCCTCGGTCTTGGATAAAAATTATTGTCAATACCTCCGTTGATCTCAGGATCCAATCCTTCGTACGGTGTAACCACGAATACGTTCTGAACGGTCGTGTATAGTCTCAGTCTCGTTTTTCCTTCATTGAGGTTCGAGAAGCTGTATCCCAGGGCAACGTTGTCCATTCTGAGGAATGAAGCGTCTTGCACATAGTAATCTGACCAGAACTGCTGCTCCCTGAAATCGGTATCAAGTACCGAGGAATGCGCGTTTCTAAGCGAGTTCAACTCCCATACACCGGCATATACACCATTGGCCGAGGCCACGTTGTTGTAGACATAGTTGCCCAAAGATGCCCTCATGGTGAACGAGAAATCCCAGTTCTCATAGAACGTCATGTAGGATGACAATCCAAACAGGTAATCCGGGTTCGGATTGTTGAAGATTCTCTTGTCACTTTCGTTCAGTATTCCATCTCCATTCTGGTCGACATAGACCCCTTCGAGCGGATTTCCTGATTCATCATATACCTGCTCATAGACCAGGAATGAAAACTGGGGTTGTCCCACCTGCTGCGTCTGAACCGTGTTTCCAACACCACCTGAAATGCCACCCACCGGAATACCGATATAGTCAGGATCTTCAACATTGTTGAGCTTCTTGATTGAGTTGGTCAGATAGGTCGCATTGAAACTGAGGTTCCAGGTAAAATTAGGTCTTTGGAACACGTCGGCATTCAAAGTAAATTCAACACCGCTGCTTTCGAGGTCTCCAATGTTGGTGTAGATCTCATTGGTCAGGTTTGAACCTGCTGGGGGTGCAACCCTGTTCAGAATGTCTTCAGACTGTCTCTGGAAGTATTCCAAAGAACCTGTAACCACATCGCCTGAGAATCCGAAATCCAAACCGATGTTGTAGGTGTCAGATTCCTCCCATTTGATCTCAGAGTCGTAGCCGTCAGGACGAAGCGTCGTGTAATATTCATCGCCAAACGGATAGCTTACGTTCGGCAAACCTGGAGTATAAACCGGCAGATAGCCAAAGTCAGCTTCGATCTCCTGCTGACCGGTTTGACCAAAACCAAGTCTCAGTTTCAAGGTAGAAAAGGTTTGTGAATCCGCCATGAAATTCTCATTGGCAATGTTCCAGGCAAGGGCGCCCGAGAAGAAGTTCGCCCAGCGGTTTTCTGGTGAAAATCTCGAAGAACCATCTCGTCTGTAAGTGAATGTCACTAAATAGCGGTCGTCATATCCGTAATTAACACGAGTAAACAAAGATTGCAAAGCATTCAGATTTACCAATCTGGTCTCTTTGACCTCTCCAACACCTGGCGTATTCACGCTGGTTTTCTCCTTGTAAAAGTCCTGGAACGAATGACCCAGTGTCAAGTCAAGCTTGTGTACCTCATTGAAGGTCTTGTTGTAGTTCAAATAGATGTCCGCAAGCGTGTTTCTCTTGAGCTGTGTATAGGTTTCCTGGGAGCCCTGGCTATTGAAACCACTTGCTGAAGTCGCAGGTGTGACTTTGTTTCCTCTGACTTGTGCGTAGTCAAAACCAAAGTTCATCACGAGTTTCAGGTCTTCGAAGCCATGGATTTTGTAGTCAAACTTCGCGTTTCCTATGTAACGGCTTGTATTGGCCTTTTCTTCATACTGCCTGAGCAGACCCACCGGGTTCCTGGGTGCAAGGCTGTTTGGGTCGCCTGAACCATTCGGATCCAGCCATTCCCAATATCCGCCATAGGCTTCGTTTCCTGAGAAGACGGGTTTTGTCGGATCAAATTGTACAGCCGATCCAATGGCACCTCCTTCGTTGAAATTGTCAACGACCCAGGCTCCACGGATGTTGAAATCCATTTTTAAGTGATCGTCAAAAGCATTTTGGCGCACGTTCAATGCGAAGGATTTCCGCGTGTAGTCATTGGTCTCCACAATACCCTCCTGGAACATGTATCCCATCGCAATGCGGTAGGACGTATTGTCGAATCCCTGCGAAATGGTCAGGTTGTTATCGGTACCAAAAGCCGGGCGATAAATCTCTTCCTGCCAGTCAGTCTCATCGTCGGTCAAAGCATCTATGGCATCTTGATTTCCCAAAGAGTTGTTGACAAAGTCAATATACTCATCCCGGGTCAGGACATCCACTGTGTTGGATTTGTAACCCATGGAGAGTTTCGTATCAAACCCAACGTTCAAATCGGAGTTCATATTTCCTGATTTGGTGGTGATAATAATCACACCATTGGTCGCCCTGGAACCGTAAATGGCGGTCGCCGAGGCGTCTTTCAGAATACTGAAGCTTTCAATGTCATTGGGGTTGATCGAGTTGAGTGCTGGTCCTTCTGTCTGATCGATCGGAACCCCGTCAATTACGTATAACGGGCTGTTGTTTCCCAGAGAAGAGATACCACCCCTGATTTTTACCGTACCCGATTCACCAGGTTTACCACTTGGTGGAACGACATTCACACCGGCTGTCTTACCCGTGATCAACTGTTCTGGAGAGGCGATGAGTCCAACGTTGAACTCCTTTTCACTTACCCTTTCTACCGCTCCGGTAGCATCTTTCTTCGTGGTCTGACCATAACCGATCAAAACCACCTCATCCAAACTCTCCATGGATTCCTGCAGGATGACCTGCATACCATCGGAGGCTTGAAACTCCATTGTAGAATACCCTACGTAAGAAATTACAAGTATGGTATCCGCTTGATCGACTTCGAGCTCAAAATTTCCGTCAAAGTCGGTTGCTGTTCCCTGCGTGGTTCCTTTGATGATCACGGAAACACCGGGAAGACCTGTTCCAAACTCATCTTTTACATTTCCTTTGATGACATCCTGAGCGGACATGAAAAAGGGAAATAAAAAGACAATCGCAAGGAATAATTGTCGAGATCTTTTCATAAAATTAATTTTGTTATTAGCACTGATTTGAATAAAAAAACTTGCTGGAATTTCAATTCTTCAGTCCACGAAAGTAATTTCTTAACATATACTTAACACTGACGAAAATCAGTTTTCAAAGTGCGAAAACGTTTTCGTGTTCATAAGTTTTTTTACGCAAACGTTGGAGTCGCAAATTATTTTTTGACCAAAACTCATTATCATATTGAAAATCTATTCGCGTTTGAATAAAATATCGATAATAAGAAGTGGAAAAAAAGGTGAATTCGGCAATTTAACCCCTAGGTGTGCTTTTGACATATTTTTTTAGAGACCAATAAAATCCGTACTTTTAACTTGCAAATTTTAAGCTCTCTCGGGTAGTGTCTTGCCCGGCTGTTAAAGGATGAAACAAAAAATTACGCTCAAGAAGATTGCCAAGGAGTTCGACGTATCGATCTCTACGGTTTCAAAGGCTCTGAAAGACAGCCATGAGATCAGTGTTGAATTGAAAGAAAAAATTCAGGCCTTTGCCAGATACTACCATTATAAGCCAAACAGTCTGGCGCTGAATCTGCGGAACCAGAAAACGAAGACCATTGGAGTAATTCTTCCTGAGATCGTGCATCATTTCTTCACTAAAGTCATTACTGGCATTGAGCAACTTGCCAATGAAAAGGGATACAATGTGATGATCTGCATGTCAAATGAGTCCTACGAGAAAGAAATACTCAATCTCGAAATGCTGGCCAATGGTATTGTAGACGGGATTATATTATCGATCAGCAAAGAGACGGAAGAGCGAGACGACTATCGGCATTTCACCGATCTTATTCGCAACGGGATACCCCTGGTCATGTTTGACCGCGTTGTCGACGAGATAGAGTGTAATAAAGTGGTTGCGGATGACGTGGGAGGGGCCTTCCTCGCCACCGAGCACCTGATCCAGAATGGCTGCTCAAATATAGTTCTGATCACGACCCCAGACTATGTCTTTGTAGGAAATGAAAGGAAAATGGGGTATGTAAAAGCTTTAAAAGAATACAAGGTTCCGGTGAAAAAAGAGCTGGTGCTTAAAGTGGAGCACGAAAGTGAGATCGAGAGTGCGTTGAAGAAACTGATCTTGTCATCAAATCCCCCAGACGGTATATTCGCAGTGAATGAAGTATACGCAGCGGTTGCGATGCGCATTTGCCGAGAAAACGGACTGGCCGTTCCTCAAGACATTGAGGTTATCGGTTTCACTGATGGAGTAATCTCGGAATTTACAACGCCCTCCCTAACAACAGTGGCTCAACATGGAAGACACATGGGTCGCAAAGCACTGGAGTTGCTGCTCGACGAGATCGACTCCCGGGAAGTGGACTATAAATACAAAACAGCACTCATAAAAACTGATTTGAAAATCAGAAACTCTACAAAAGAAGTGCAGATGCGGAACTAATCAAAAAAATTATATCTTTGTGCAGTACTTTGTACGCAATTACGACTTGCTGACTTTTTAATACTTCACATTAGGAAAGGGCACGTACCGCCATTTCTGCATTTTTTTTGATTTTATACGAATGAATTGAGTTTTTGACTTATGTCAAAGATTCTCTGTTCCAATTTGGAATCAATATGTGAACGAATCTTAACAGGCAGCAAATCATGAAAAAAAGACGATTAAGTTTTTGGGAAATATGGAACCTCAGTTTCGGGTTCCTGGGCATTCAAATGGGTTTTGCCCTTCAGAATGCGAATGCAAGTCGAGTATTGCAGATTTTCGGTGCTGATGTTCACGAACTTTCATGGTTCTGGATCGTAGCTCCCCTCACCGGACTTATCGTTCAACCCATTATCGGATACTACAGTGATCGGACCTGGACACGACTGGGTAGAAGGAGGCCGTTTTTCCTTACGGGTGCACTTCTGGCCTCTGCCGGATTGATCCTGATGCCAAATGCAGACATGTTTACAGCTTTTATGCCGGCCCTTTGGGTAGGTGCGGGTATGCTCATGATTATGGACGCCTCGTTTAACATCGCCATGGAGCCTTTCCGTGCGCTGGTAGCCGATGTGCTGCCCAGCGATCAGAGAACTCTGGGTTTCAGCGTTCAGACCATTTTGATCGGAATTGGTGCCGTCATCGGGTCCTGGCTGCCCTATGTATTGACAAACTGGATCGGGATAAGTAACACAACAGAGCCCGGTAAGGTTCCATTGAGTTTGATGCTTTCCTTTATTATTGGAGCGGCTGTTCTCATTGTCAGTATCCTGATCACTGTGATCACGACTAAAGAGTATTCTCCTGAAGAAATGGCCCTGATGGAGGATGCAGAGGTCGAGGAGGAAAAAACAGAGGAGGCCAGTCTGCTGGACATTTTTACCGATTTCAAAAATATGCCGCAGACCATGAGGCAGCTCAGCTGGGTACAATTCTTTTCCTGGTTCGGATTGTTTGGCATGTGGGTGTTTTCGACACCGGCCATCGCACACCATGTCTACGGTCTTGACCTGAATGACACCCACAGCAATGCTTACCAGAATGCAGGAGATTGGGTAGGAATCCTCTTCGGGGTGTACAATGCCATCTCCGCCATTTACGCCTTCTTTCTTCCGGCTATTGCCAAAAAACTCGGACGCAAAAGAACGCATACCATATCACTGATCATTGGTGGGATAGGGTTGATTTCCATCTACTTTGCCCCTGACCAGAACTGGCTCATCCTGTCGATGGTAGCCATTGGTATTGCCTGGGCAAGTATCCTGGCAATGCCCTACGCCATTCTCGCCGGATCCATACCCGCCAAGAAAATGGGAGTCTACATGGGAATTTTCAATTTCTTTATCGTAATTCCCCAGATCATCAATGCCCTTATCGGCGGACCTATAGTAAAGTATCTATACGGCGGGAACCCTATTTTTGCCCTGGTGACAAGTGGCGTGTCGTTTTTAATTGCGGCCTTATTGGTAGCCAAGGTCAAGGATGAAGATGACGAAGTGGTAGTCGCTTAATAAATTTTAATTGGATACAATGAGTAACAAGGCATTTATTTTCGATTTGGACGGTGTCATCGTAGATACGGCAAAGTATCATTTTCTCGCCTGGAAAGAACTAGCCGACTCCCTGGGTTTCGACTTTACCGAGAAGCAGAATGAACTCCTCAAAGGCGTGAGCCGGGTAAGGTCACTGGAGATACTTCTGGACATTGGGAATGTCGAATTGTCTCAGGCCGAAAAAGACAAATACCTTATCGAAAAGAACGAACAATATCTCAGCTACATTGCGAAGATGGATACCCAGGAAATCCTTCCGGGGATCCCTGAACTTCTCGCATTTCTAAAAGCAGAGAAAATCCCTTTTGCACTAGGGTCGGCGAGCAAAAACGCGCGACTGATCCTGGAAAATTTGAAGCTTCTTGATGATTTTGATGCCATCGTAGACGGTAATGATGTCAGTACGGCCAAACCCGATCCTGAAGTATTTCTTATAGCAGCTGAAAAACTGAACAAAAAACCGAAAGACTGCGTCGTAATTGAGGATGCCGCAGCAGGAGTTCAGGCAGCCAATTCAGCGGGCATGACCAGTGTCGCCATCGGTGATCCGGAAGTGCTCAGTGGTGCCGACTATAATTTGACAAGTACCAAAGAATTAACTCCGGCCCTGGCGCGTCAACTCATCAATTGACACCCGGGTCCCAACAAAAGAATCTAGCAACAAGAACTAAAATCTGAAGACTATAAAAACTACAGAATATGAACTTGAATTATATCAAACCCGATGCATGGAAAATCGTAGAAGAGGGATTTGACAAAGGCAATGTAACTGCTTCCGAAAGCCTTTTCAGCCTTGGAAATGGAGCCATGGGGCAACGTGCCAATTTTGAGGAATCTTACAGCGGTGACACCTTCCAGGGAAGCTATATCGGAGGAATCTACTATCCGGATAAAACACGAGTGGGTTGGTGGAAAAACGGTTATCCAGAATACTTTGCCAAAGTGCTCAATGCCCCGAACTGGATAGGAATTGACGTGGCAGTCAAAGGTAAGACCCTCGATTTGAACCAATGTAAAATCATCGAATTCAGGAGGGAGCTCGACATGAAAGAAGGTGTTTTGAATCGATCCTTTGTAGCCGAACTCAAGGGAGGAGATACGATAAAAGTGACGTCTGCCCGTTTCCTTAGCATGAAACACGATGAGGTCGGCGTGATTAAATACAGTATTACCCCAATCAACTTTGACGGAGAAATCTCTTTTTCTCCTTATATCGATGCAGGGATCATGAATGAGGATGCCAATTACGACGAGTTCTTTTGGGAAATTCTGGATGCCAGGGAAGGTCAAAGTGAGGCTTTTATTCTTTCCAAAACGCTTAAAACCGAATTTCATGTCTGCACCGGAATGAAAATGGAAATGGCCCTGAATGACTTCGTTATCGATATTGAGAAAGATGTCTCCAGGACGGATAAGAAGATTAGTTATACGTACAGTACAGAGGTCAAGAGTGGGGATACTTTCACCATATTCAAATACGGGGGCTACGTGCAATCGATGAATCATCCGAAAGGAGAGCTTTTCAACGCGTCAAAGCGCTCACTCAGTGGAAGCTGCTGAAATTGGGTATGATGAGCTCTATCGTGCTCAAAAAGAAGCCTGGGCAACGATCTGGGACACGGCCGACATAACGATTGAAGGTGACGTGAGCGCACAGCAAGCTATTCGATTCAATATCTTTCAATTGAATCAGACCTATTCGGGTGAAGACTCGAGGCTCAATATTGGCCCCAAAGGTTTCACTGGTGAAAAGTACGGGGGGAGCACCTACTGGGATACTGAGGCTTATTGCATACCATTCTACATGAGTACGAAGAACAAGGAAGTTGCTCGCAATCTCCTCGTGTACCGATACAATCAGCTGGGGAAAGCCATTGAAAACGGAGAAAAGCTCGGCTTTAAAAATGGAGCTGCACTTTATCCTATGGTGACCATGAACGGAGAAGAGTGTCATAATGAATGGGAGATCACTTTTGAAGAGATTCACCGAAACGGAGCCATGATTTACGCCATATACAACTATGTCAACTATACCGGAGATTTCGAGTACATCATCTCTCACGGTATGGAGGTGATGATAGGTGTGGCCCGGTTTTGGTCGCAGCGCTCGAGCTTGTCTACTGAAAAAAATAAATACGTCATCCTGGGAGTAACCGGGCCGAATGAATACGAGAACAACGTCAACAACAACTGGTACACCAACTACATCGCTCAATGGTGTCTGAAATACTCGTTGGAGAACCTCGATAAAATCAAGGAGAGTCATCCGAATGAGTACGAACGTATCCTGGATAAAACTGGACTTGAACCGGATGAGACCCACCACTGGAAAGAAGTTGCAGAGGGCATGTATTTCCCGTATAGTGAAAAACACGAAGTTTTTCTGCAACAAGACGGGTTTTTGGACAAGGAGCTCATCCCTGTCGATCAGCTGCCCCGTTCCGAACGACCCATAAACCAAAAGTGGTCCTGGGACAGGATTTTGAGATCTCCATATATCAAACAGGCCGATGTCTTGCAGGGGTTCTATTTCTTTGAGAATCATTTCAGCTCGGCGGAAGTGGAGAAGCATTTTGATTTCTATGAACCACTCACCGTGCATGAATCTTCGCTCTCACCTTGTGTTCATTCGATCATGGCCTGTTCATTGGGCCGTGAGGAAAAAGCCTATGAAATGTACTTACGCACTTCCCGGCTCGATCTTGACGACTATAACCACGAAGTGCATGAGGGACTTCACATCACGAGTATGGCCGGAACCTGGCTTTCAATTGTTCAGGGCTTTGGTGGCATGCGAAATTTTGACGGAAAGCTGTCATTCAATCCGATCATACCCAAGAACTGGAAGTCCTATTCCTTTAAAATCAAATACAGGGGTCACACGATCAAGGTCTTTAAGAACCATGAGGGCTGCAAATTCTACAATGAATCGGACAATCCTGTTGATATCGTGGTGAAAGGAAATGAAGTGACGATTTACAACCAGGATCTCCTTGTCATTTAGTCTGGGGTTTAATCTTTAGTCCTATTTTGTATCATGAAAGTACTGTATACGATGATTCTAACGCTTTTAACCCATACGGCAATCGCGCAACTTGAGCGCGTGGAACCCCCCAACTGGTGGATCGGCTTCCAGGATAACACGCTTCAGTTGCTGGTCAGGGAGCCTGGTATTTCGGCCTATGCCCCTGAAATCGACTATCCCGGAGTTTCCATTACCGAAGTGCATAAAGCGGATAGCCCGAACTACCTGTTCATCGATCTGCTGATCTGGCCCACTGCCGAGGCTGGATCATTTGAAATCACCTTCAGCGCGAAAGGAAAAAAGAAGCTGAGGCACACCTATGAACTGAAAAAGAGAAATCGCCCCTCGGAGGAGTTCACAGGTTTTGACAGCTCTGATGTGATCTACCTGATCACTCCGGATCGTTTCTCCAACGGAGATCCCTCCAACGATATCGTCAAAGGCCTGAAAGAGGAAATAATCGATAGAAAAGATGACTATGCACGACACGGAGGTGATATCAAAGGGATCACGAAACACCTCGACTACATCGACCGCATGGGATTTACCGCAATATGGTCCTGTCCTGTACTGACCAATGACATGCCCCGCACCTCCTACCACGGTTATGCCATTACCGATCTTTACCAAATCGACCCGAGGTTTGGGACTCTCGATGACTATCTGGGCCTCTCGGAACAAGCTTCTGAAAGAGGAATTAAAATAGTCATGGATCAGGTTGCCAACCACTGCGGCAGCGAGCACTGGTGGATGAAAGACCTCCCTTTCAGTGACTGGGTGAACTATCAGAAGCCCTTTAAGCAGGGAGAGCAAACCACATACTCCAATCACAGAAGAACCTCAAACCAGGACATCTACGCGGCAGAAATTGACCGTAAGGAAATGGCAGACGGCTGGTTCACCGATAGCATGCCCGACTTGAATCAACGCAACCCGTTTATGGCAAAGTACTTGATTCAAAATAGCATTTGGTGGGTTGAAACAGCAGCATTGGGGGGCATCCGACAAGATACCTACCCTTATCCCGACAAGCAGTTCATGTCTGATTGGGCCGGAGCAATCATGCGCGAATATCCAAATTTCAGCATAGTAGGTGAAGAATGGTCGTACAACCCCTTGCTGGTCGGCTATTGGCAGCGCGGATCGAAAAACAAAGATGGCTACGAATCAAACCTGAGATCGTCCATGGACTTCCCAATGCAACGACAAATCGTTCAGGCTCTTACAGAAGAGGAGTCCTGGGACAATGGACTTGTCAAGTTGTATGAAGGACTTGCCAATGACTTTCACTACCCCAGCCCTTCCGACCTGTTGATTTTTCCGGATAATCACGACATGGATCGAATCCATACTCAAATGGGGGAAGACATGGTCCTGACGCAAATGGCCCTGGCTTGTGTGCTTGTGTTGCCAAGGATTCCACAGGTGTATTACGGCACGGAGATCCTGATGCAGAACTCGGCGAAACCAGGTGATCACGGTCTCATACGAACGGATTTTCCCGGGGGGTGGGAAGGAGACCCAGTCGATGCATTTTCCGGCAAAGGTTTGGATGACAGTCAAACGGAGATGCAGGAATTTTCCCGGGCACTGCTTCAATTCCGAAAAACCAGCAGAGCCATCCATTCAGGCAAAACCACTCATTTCGCTCCCAATGATGGAATCTATTTGCTTTTTAGATCTCTGGATGACGAAACCGTGGTTCTGATCATCAATAAAAACCAGGAACCCGTTTCATTGGATCTGGAAAGATTTGTCGAGATGAATTTAAATGGTAAATCCCTTACCAACATAATCACCGGAGGGACCGTGCCGTGGAACGAGAAACTGGAGCTCAAGTCGAAGGGCGTTTTGATCCTTTCTGCGAAGAAGTGATCTTAAATCGAGAGAAAAGAGAATAGAACTTTTAAGAAGAAATAAAATGAGAATATCACATATCAATTATAAAATGAGTCTGGGCCTGTTGTTGCTTTCCCTTGTCGCTTTCTCCTCATTTAGCTGCCAAAAAGGGAAACAAGACAAAAGCTCGGAGAAATGAGGAAGCCCTTCAGGCCAGTACAAAACCAGGAACTCCGTTTGATTGGCGAGGAGCCAACCTGTATTTTCTGTTGACGGATCGATTCAACAACGGAAATCCCGAAAACGACCTGAACTACAACAGGACCCTGAACACGGCACCACTCAGAGGGTTCCAGGGTGGAGACATCAAGGGGATCACCCAAAAGATCAATGAAGGGTATTTTACTGACCTCGGCGTCAATGCCATTTGGTTTACTCCGGTCGTTGAGCAAATCCATGGGGGTACCGATGAAGGTACGGGTTTCACCTACGCTTTTCACGGGTACTGGACCAAAGACTGGACGGCACTAGACCCCAATTTTGGGACCATGGCGGACCTGGCTGAACTCGTCTCTGCCGCTCATTCAAAAGGAATCCGAATCGTCATGGATGCCGTTATCAACCATACCGGACCTGTAACAGAAATAGATCCTCAATGGCCCGACAGCTGGGTCAGAACGGAACCCAAATGCACATACGACTCCTACGAGAATGCCGTTCGCTGTACCCTGGTAGAAAATCTTCCCGATATCAAAACTGAATCGGATGAGGCCGTTGAATTGCCTGAAGCTTTGGTTCAGAAATGGAAGGAAGAAGGGCGCTATGAGCAGGAAGTGGCAGAATTGGACGCTTTCTTCGAGAGAACAGGATATCCTCGTGCGCCGAAGTATTACATCATCAAGTGGCTCACCGATTATATTCGGGACTTTGGCATCGACGGCTTCCGGGCAGATACCGTCCGACACATTGAAGAAGAAGTTTGGAGTCAGTTCAAAGAGGAGTGCAATGCGGCCTTTGCCGAGTGGAAGAAAGAACATCCTGACCAGATTCTTGACAATACTCCTTTTTACACCGTGGGAGAGGTCTATGATTACGACATCATTTCTTCGGGAAGCCAGTTTGACTTTGGTGACGTCAAGGTCAACTATTACACCCATGGTTTTGACAGCATGATCAATTTTGAGTTCAAGAAAAGTGCGAATCAGGATTATGAATCGATTTTCTCTACGTACGCGACTGCTGTCAACGATACGGGTTCTGAAATCCAGGTTCTGAATTATCTCACCTCCCACGATGATGGTTCTCCCTTTGACAAAGAGAGAAAACGAACCCTGGAGACGGCGACCAAATTATTGCTATCACCAGGCACCGCTCAGATCTATTACGGCGATGAGAGTGCCCGAAACCTGATTGTTGAGGGAACCCAGGGAGACGCGACCCTGCGCTCTTTCATGAACTGGGAAGATATTGCGAGCAATCCGGAAACCCAGGAGTTGCTCCAGCACTGGCAGAAACTGGGTCAATTCAGAAGAGACCACCCCAGCGTCGGGGCCGGAAGCCACCAGATGATCAGCAATGAACCGTATCAGTTCTCCAGAACCTATTCAAATGCAGATTATAAGGATCAGGTGGTCATCGGACTTGACCTGGATTCGGGCCTGAAAGAGCTGAATGTAGAAAACATCTTTGAAGACGGAACAGAGCTCCGGGATGCCTATTCCGGCACACAGATTACAGTTAAAGGGGGTAAGGTTCAGCTGGACACGCGCTTCAACATTGTGTTGCTTGAAAAAATTTAATCAAAAGTAGAAATGAAAGGATCATATTTCTTTTTTTTGACGCTGGCGGTCTTCGCATTAACCCAGTGTGACATGAAAAGAGAAAACCAAACTAAAGAACCGGTTGTGAAAGAAAGAAAAAAGGTAATCTACCAGGTGTTCACCCGCCTGTTCGGAAACGAAAACACACGTAACAAACCCTGGGGAACTCTTGAGGAGAACGGGGTCGGAAAATTCAATGATTTTGACGACAAAGCTCTGAAAGAGATCCGTGATCTGGGTGTTTCTCATGTCTGGTATACGGGTGTGCTTCATCATGCCATGGTGACGGATTACACCTCTTACGGGATATCCAATGATGATCCTGATGTGGTCAAAGGAAGGGCAGGTTCTCCCTATGCGGTCAAGGACTATTACAGTGTGGATCCCGATTTGGCTGTCGATCCGGAAAGACGGATGGAAGAATTTGAGGCCCTTATCGAAAGAACCCACAAGCACGGCATGAAAGTCATCATAGACATCGTGCCGAATCACGTGGCCCGGAAATATGAAGGCAAAAACAATCCGGAAGGGGTATCAGATTTTGGGGCTGATGACGACACTTCGGTGGTCTATAAAAAAGATAACAATTTCTATTATGTGATCGGCGAATCTTTTCAGGTTCCTCATTGGAAAGACGGCTACCTTCCTCTGGGAGGTGAAGCGCATCCGCTCTCGGATGGAACTTTTGCCGAAAATCCTGCAAAATGGACCGGTAACGGATCAAGAGCGTCGCAGCCTGATATGAACGACTGGTACGAAACGGTCAAGATCAACTACGGGGTGCGACCCGACGGAGGCAAAGATTTTGAAGAGCTTCCTGGGGAATATGCCTCCCTGGATCACCAGGCTCACAACGACTTTTGGAAAGGTAAAGAGGTTCCTGATTCCTGGAAGAAATTCAGGGATATCGCACATTTCTGGCTGAACAAGGGGGTCGACGGTTTGCGATACGATATGGCCGAAATGGTTCCGGTGGAATTCTGGAGCTATCTCAATTCATCCATCAAAACTGAGTTCCCGAAAGCTCTTTTACTGGCCGAGGTTTACAATCCATCTCTTTACAGGGATTACCTCCACAAAGGTAAAATGGACTATCTGTACGACAAAGTGGCCTTTTATGACTCCATCAAACACATTGTCAAGGGGTACGGTTGGACCGACCACATCCCCAAGGTTCAGGAAGAAATACAGGATATAGAGCACCACATGCTGCACTTTCTGGAGAATCACGATGAGCAACGAGTCGCGAGTCCTGACTTTGCGGGATCTGCGGAAAAAGGAAAGCCTGCTATGGTCGTTTCAACCACGATCAGCACCTCACCCACCCTGGTGTACTTCGCTCAGGAAGTGGGAGAAGCCGGAGCCGAAAATGCAGGGTTTGGGAGCCCGACGCGAACTTCTATTTTTGACTATATCGGTGTGCCGAATCACCAACGTTGGATGAACGGTAAAAAATTCGATGGGGGATCTCTCTCGGATCAGGAAAAGAATCTGCGTTCATTTTACAAAACCCTGCTCAATTTCAGCCTGGAGAGCGAGGCACTTATGGGTGATTACAGGGAAATCCATTATTTCAATAAGGATCGCACACCCGGATACGATCATCGCATTTTCTCTTTTGTCCGCTGGACGGATCAGGAACAATTGATCATTATCTCGAATTTTGAAACGGATCGCGGCTACGAGTTAGAGCTCAAGGTGCCCTCAGACATCATTGAGGCCTGGGAACTGCAAAACGGCTCCTTCGATCTTGAAGAAATCTTTGATCGAGAAAGGAGTCATGAACTCAACGTAGAGAACGGTTTGGGAGAAATCAGAGTGTCATTGGACCCCCTTGAATCGAAAATTTTTCGCCTAAAAAACGAATAGGCCCTTGAGAAGGACCTATTCGCTCATAATGAGGGGGAAAATGGAAAAACTATAAGGTTCAGGTTTTGTTGATCAATAATTTTCGTTTGTGATCCAACATAATCTTTTTAATAATTCCAAAGATTTTCTTTTTAACATATTTAAACTTAACCAGGTAGTTGTCAAAATCAGTTTGGATAGTCTCGTGATCAGCAGCCAGGCGTTCGTCATATTCCAGTTGCAAATTCTCGATCATGGTCGCCATATGCTTGTTGTGAAGCTCAATCGTATCCATGAGGTCTCTTCCTGACTTTTCTACATCCTTGAGCTTTGTAATCAATTTGCGCGTGGCATCATAATGCTCGGAGCTGCTGAGTTGGAGAAAATGAGAACTCAACAGGTTCTCTAGAAAAACCTGCTCATCTGAAATAAATTCCAACTCATTGATCCATTTAAGACTGTCATCGTGCAGGGTGTAAATATTTTTTGTTTTTTCTTCCATTTCAAAATCCTTTAGGGTTGACCTTTCTAGTTTTTACATGAAGAACAGGGAGCGCAAGGCTCCCTGTTGCTCTGATCAATGTACTTCAATCACTCTCTTCGGAGTACTTTCATCTACATGAAGTTTGTTCAAAACTAATTTCAAAATACCACGTTTGTAAGTAGCATCGATCATTTCTTTCTCGTTCACATTATCTGGTAGTGTGAACGATCTGTAAAAAGAGTTGTAATTAAACTCCTTGCGAGTGTAATCATCCTCTTTTTTCTCCATTTCTTCTTTGTTCTCAGCCTGAATTTTCAGGATTCCATTGTCAATGGAGACGTCAAAATCTTTCTTGTCAAACCCTGGTGCCGCGATTTCAAGCTCAAAATAATCCTCTGTTTCTTTCACATTCATCGCAGGAACCCATTTGTTTTCCAAGAAAAAATCATTGGTAAGCGCTCTGTCCGTGCCTAGAAGGTCAGTAAACATTGTGTCGTACCAAGGTGACCTGGGTCTCTTAAATTTTACAAGTGTCATGATATATCATTTAAATGAATAACAATCCAAAGCTAATCAGGACATTGAAAAAAATCAATGACAGTGATCAACTGAAGACTTGATTTTCGTCATAAAAAAATACCCCCGTAATGAGGGTATTTTTTAATCGCTTCAGCAGACGCGTTTCAATTGGGTATCATTTTCATTTAGACTAGAGGAATACTCCTTTTTCATCTACTTTGACTCGAATTTTCTTAACCCCGTTGTCAAGCACTACTTTGTAGCGTTTCAACGCACCTTTTTCCTGCGTGTAGCTTACTCTGTACACATCTTTCGAAATTTTCCAACCGGGAAACTTCTCTCCGATGGCGTCAGCCACTGAATTCGGCAAGGCGACATTTTCAAACTTCTCAATGGTGTAGAGAATCTCTCCGTCTCGGTCATAGGCCGCGACTAGTGTTCCGTCAGGGATATAGAAATAGACCCTGTAAAAATCACTGCCGTCTTCATAAAACTCAGAGCTCTTGATGTCGAACTGAGCGGCTTTTTTCTCTAGAAGTTGCACGGATACGGCAGCTTCACTGTTATCTACGCTATTCAGGTACTTGTAATTTGTCGCACGTACTTCCACTTCCGGGAGCATTCCGTCATCAATCACCTGAGCGTAGAATTGGGTGGTTAGTCCAAGTGCCAATAAACCCAATAATAATTTTTTCATGATGCTTTGGTTTTAGTTCAAATAAACTCATTACTCCTATAAAAGTACTCCGGGAAAAGCATCTCAGCAATGACCTGGCTCAAGACGCACATTGATTATAGTCAATGAATTAGGTAAGTATGCATAAAAAAAGAGCAGGAAATTTTTGGTTTCCTGCTCTCAAATTGAAAATACCTTTAACACGTTTATCGTATCCGTCTCACTGATTTCCTACTTTTCAGATCCTTGTCTGAAATTGGATACTTGCTAACCTATCAAACCTATCTTCAATTTATTCGTTGAGTGTTCTGTTATCTCAAGTTTCTTTCTCAACTAATTCTCATAGAATTTGATCTATGAATCAGATTTGCGCTAAGTTTGATTCCTGTGTGCGCATATCCTCTGAATCAATGAACCAAAGATATATGCGTGATTCGAACGAAACAATGACGACGGTCAATGTACAAATTGATCCTCGTCAATTTGATTCAGAAAGGAACCCATTGATATACCTGATTGAGCAAGAAGACTCCGAGCACAAACATCAGGAACATCATGAATTGGAACCACTTGAAATCAATTTTCTCCATCCAGCCCCATGCCACCGAAGGAAAGGCAAACTGCGCGATACCTTTCAGAAGACTGGACCATCCAAAAAGGGTGATCACCACCCTCCAGTCAGCGGTCCAGACATTATGTGCAATGACATTGAGCAAACCGATGATTATGGTTAGAACAGATAGGGATATGATGAATTTATCATCTTTGGCAAAAGCAAAAAGCTGCTTAATTCTCTTTGGATACAAGATCAAAAGAAAGAAGAAGAGTATCATAAACCAGCCCCAGAATTTAGCCAAAAAAACAGATATGTCCATGGTGTGCGTTTTGAGATTCTATTCCTTATGATGCAGCACGTAGAGAGGTATCTTGGTATGGAAGCTCAACTCCATCACTTTCGGTCTGAAGAACAGTCGTTGGAAAAAATTATAATGTCCGGATATCATCGCGATCATATCGACATTGCCTCTGCTTTGCACAAAACAATTCAGCGCTTCTTCAAAATCAATATTCGTCAGGGTGTGGAAGGTATGCTCCAGCGTTTCCAGGTAGGATTCGAGAATCTGTACGTTGCCCTCCTGTTCTTGGCTGAATTTGCCGTCTTGGCTCAAATGAAGAATTCTCAACGCAGATTCATTGGATTCGACCAGCTCGATCAGTGGAGCAAGATCGTCATGCTCATATCTGAGCTTGAAATCTGTGGGGAAAACAATTTCCTTTGGAGCCTTGTAGACCGAATTCTCGGGTATTGCCATCACATTGCAACTTGTCTTCATCAAAACATCACCTGTATTCGAACCTAAAAAAATCTCTTTGGCTCCCGTAGCTCCCTTAGTTCCCATCACTATGAGATCAATCTCTTTCTCCATCACTGCTTGTTTCACCGAGTTGATAAAAAAATTGTAATCGCTTATGATATGATAGGTGTGATTCTCATTCTTTTCGAAACCCGAAACGAGTTCTTTGAGAGTATTTTTAGATGACTCATACATCTCCCCCTCTACAATGGCCAATTGCTGAACGTCATTCTCCATGAGTTCCTCGTTTGTCATGTAGGGTACCCTGAAGACGTTCAAAAGATAGAATACACATTGGGTTTCCTTGAAAAGGGACAATGCATATTTGATGGCATTCAGGGATATGCTTGAAAAGTCGGTGGGTAAAAGAATACGTTTCATAGGTCTGTTGTTTAATTCGCTGGGTTAAACATTCGTATTGCATTGTAAAATTAGGGCTTCGCGCCACTAGTTTCGCTGATCTTGGTCAACTCCCTCGCTGATCTTGATCAATCTCAGTGTATATTTCTCAATCTGTCACTGTTCAGAACCTGTATGGTATTGCGATTCGTTTGTATCAGTCTTTCGTCTTTGAAATCGGTCAGTGTTCGGGTAAGCGTTTCTTTGGCAATCCCGATCATACTGGCCAGATCCGAACGTGAGATTCTAATTATTTTCTCCAATTTTGATTCAGGCGCGAGTTGGAGAATGGCATCAGCTGTTTTTTTACGAACAGAGTCATAAGCCAAATGCATAAGGTGCTCCTTTACCGTATCGAGATCATTCGAAAGCAGGTCTATGAAATTGAGACCCAATTGGGGGTTTGATTTGATCAAACTCAACAGCTCTCCTTTCTCGAGCTTGATGAGCTCAGTATTCTGAATTGCCTCAGCATTTTCAGCATAGGGCTTACGAGAGAGAAAAGAGGTGAAACCGAAAAAGCTCTTGTCGGAGAACAGTTCAGTGATGAGCTCTTTGCCGTCTTCATTCACCTTGTAGGTCTTGACCTCTCCCCGGGTGATATAGAAAATGTGATTGCCGACATTGCCCTCGCAATAAACTGTTGTGCCGGGCCTGTACTCAAAACGTTCCTTGTGGGCAAATGCCTCCTCAATGTCTTCGATGCGCCATTTTCTCTCTTTGACCACGGTATCATGGTGCCCGCCTTCGAATATGGCCTTGCGCCTTAGCCGGCTGGCTACCGCACTGAGCAATTCAGATTCTTCAAAAGGTTTGGTAATGTAGTCGCTTGCTCCAAGATCCATTCCCCGGCGAATGTCCTCGTGCTTGGTTTTAGCCGACATAAAAATAATCGGAATTCTCTGGAGCTCCTTGTTTCTCATGGCGATTTGCATCACACCATAACCGTCGAGTTCCGGCATGAGGATGTCGCAAATGATCAGGTCGGGCTTGAACACATTCGCTTTTTCAAGACCCGTTTTACCATTTTCAGCGGTTAAGACCTCGTAATTCGCCAGTTGAAGAATTTCCGCGGTATTGTCCCTGACAATTTGATCATCTTCAATAAGGAGTATTTTCTTTCGCATCTAACCGTTATTTTTCTTTTATAATTCTCAAGGATTCCTCCTGAATCCTATCATCTTCTGGCATCCCATCATTGACTTCGGCCTCTGTCTGATCTCCCATGACAGGCAAAGAAAGTAAAACGGTAGTTCCCTCATTTTCTTTACTCCTTACCTCTATGGAGCCCTTCATACTGATTAGATGACGGCGCACTATGTTCAGACCAATGCCCGTGCCTTGGATGTGCAAAACGTTCCTGGCCCTGTAAAACCGATCAAAAATATGTTGCCTGGCTTCCTCCGGGATACCAATTCCCTCGTCACGAATCTCAATGTGAACGTTATCGTTGATTCTTATTTTGACATGAATCGTGCTGTCTGCCGGTGAATATTTTATCGCATTGTATAAAACGTTCCTGAGGATAATATCCACTACCTTTCGATCCTGAACCACAGGTACGGGGTTTTTGCACGGAATGATATCAAACTTTTGACCCGGCTTCATCAAGGCCGCGGCGTCGGAAACAATCTTTCGGATAAGGTCACAGATCATGAAACGACTACTCCTGAATTGATACCTTCCCGATTCAGAATTTTCAAGGAACAAAAAGTCGTCCAGGATGTCATTCAGCTGAAGAACCAGGTTTTTAATAGTCCCGACATGAGTGCTTATTCTCTCACAAGGGCTCTTTTCGTTATACTTTTGAACAAGACTTGCCGAAGTCAGTATCCCGCTGAGCGGAGTTTTGAACTCATGAGAGACCATAGACAGAAATTTGGCCTGCATCTGACTGAGTTCCTTTTCTTTTTCAAAGGCCCGTTTTGCATTCTCCTCGGCGCGGATTCTTTCATCGACCTCTTCCTTCAATAAAAAATTAGCTCTTTCCAAATCAGAAACCGCTTTGGTGAGCAGCTCAGTTCTCCGATCGACTTCACTTTCGAGCCTGCGGTTGGATTCCTTGATTTCAGTGACTTTCTTTTTTCTCGTCCCGATTTCTGAAATCAGGGCTTTTGCATATCGTTTCCCTTCGTATTCAAAAAAATTAAGTCCGATTTCAAGATCGAGAATCTCTCCGTTTTTGTGCTGACCCAAAAATTCGCGACCCTTACCTTTTTTGAACTTCCGGGGGTGTTGAAAATACGATTCAAAGTGGTAATGGTGTACGTTTCTGTGGGGTTTGGGGATGAGAATATCGATAGACTGCCCTAGAAGCTCTCCCCGATCATAGCCAAAAATTTCCTCGCAGGCCGAATTGTTCATTACAATTTCCCCTGCATCATTTGCTATGCACAATCCCTCAATCAGTGAATCAAAGCAAATCTTATAAAAAGCCTCATTGTCCACTCTCATGGCCGGAGCTTTAAGATCTAATTCATGAAGTTACTAAATTTTAAGCTTTCTTGAAAGCAATAGAGGACTTTTTTGAAGAGATCTCCTGCCCGTTTTTAAACATGGATTTATCGATCAGCTGACCTTTCTCATCATACGACTCAGATTCACCGTGAAGACGTCCGCCCTCGAAGAAGCCTTTTCTTTTCAAGACTCCGCTGGGATAGAAAATCTCGAAAGGCCCGTCTTCTTTTCCTTCTTTGTAATAGCCTTTTCTCTTGAGCCTTCCATTCTCATAGAACATCTCGAATTCCCCCTGTTTTACCCCTTCTGAATAATTAGTTCTGACATACAAGGTCATATCCTCATAATAATGCTCATAGGGTCCATCCAACCTGTCATCGACATAATGAGCCTTTTCCTTGAGGTTGCCGCTCTCGTAATACTTCACGGAAAGCCCGTCCTTTTTACCCTCCAGGTAAGTGATCCCGGATTTCAGCTGTCCGTCTTCGTAGTAAGTCTCCTGAGCCCCCTCAAATTGACCGTCTCTGTGATAGCCTTTAGCCTGGATTTGCCCATTTCTGTAATATCGGATCAAAGGCCCGTCATATTTGCCCTCATTAAAGCTTGTGCTGATGCTCAACTGGCCATTGTCGTAGTACTCTTCGAAAGTGCCGTTATAGCGATCGTTTTTAAAATTGGCCTTTCTCTTCAGGTTCCCGTTTGAAAAATAGAGCTCATACGGTCCCTCCTTGATCCCGTTCTTTACGGTATAACGGAGCTTTTTGCTGACATAATCGTCGTAGACCACGCCGTTCAGCTTTTCCTCTCCTGCATAGATCGTCTTCTTGCCACCTTCATTTCGCTCTTCGATCTCTGAAACATGAACCCTGTCCTGAGCCTGAATTTCAGCCCCGAAGCAGAACAACAGCAACACCAATAAGCTTCTTTTCTTTATCATTTGATCAATTTCTTAGCCCCAAATCGCTTAAAAATAGGAATTTATCTCAAAGCTGTGGGGGAGGTTCTTTAAGACTTATTACTTTTTTTTCACAAAAAATGACGAATATAAACAATAAAAATCTTTTTCGAACTACTTGTTTTTGATGAGTTTAACCTCAACTTCCTCACCTGTTGAGACGATAATCGGAGCTTTGCCCGCCCCCTTCAAAGCGCCCTGCACTACCTCCATCCGGGTACCCTCTTCCAGAGGAGGTTCCAGAATGATTTTCCATCCAGGAGTCAACTGCTTCACCCGAATATGGACTTCTGTTTCCGTCCTCTGGTAATGCACATCGATTTTGTTGTCTCCCACCTGAACCGCCTCGAGCGAACCCTCATTCCACTTGTGAGGCATTCTGGGTCGGACGCGTATCTCTTTTTGCGCAGCGTTGGGTTGGATCCTGAAAAATTGCTGGACGATGGGTACGGCGAAACTATAAATGTTTCATGCGATACTTCTTGTTCGTTTCAATGGGGCTGTATCAGTTGCTTCTGAAAGCAAACACTGTTCTCAATTCCCACATAGGGTGCAAAGTTCTCTATCTTCGAATACCCGTTCTTCTCGTAGAGTCGGATTGCTTCGGGTTGTCTTTTACCTGTTTCCAGGATGATCCGTTCCATCTTCAAATCTGAAGCCCATCTTTCGAGTTCCCGGAGCACAATTGTAGCGATTCCAGCACCTCTGTGCACGGGCAGAACGTACATCCGTTTTACCTCCATCGCATCGGGGGCCACTTGCTTCATGGCTCCGCAACCGACTGCATCACTTCCTGTATAACAAAGAACAGCGTGGCGTATTTGTTCGAGGCCATTATATTGGCTGTAAAACGCATTGTCTTCACCATCTCTCTCAGCAAGATCCGCATCTAGCAGCTCCACAAGCTTCAAAAAATCAGGATTTTTGGAGTCGGTTCGGGTCAATTTCATTTCCATTCAACAGAAATATTTTTTTGAGCAGGTCACTATTTTTTAAGTCCTAAAAATAATCATTTCTCTCCATGCCTGTTTTATATGTCTCCAGTGCCCGGGTACGAGCCATTTTGTGATCCACAATGGGCTCGGGGTAAGTTTCACTTTCCAACTCGGGGATCCATTTTCTCACATAACGTTGATCTTTGTCGAACTTCTTGAGTTGCGACATAGGATTGAAAATCCTGAAATAGGGTGCGGCATCGCATCCGGTTCCTGCCGACCATTGCCAGTTGCCATTGTTCGATGAAAGCTCGTAATCAAGCAGTTTTCCTGCAAAATAGCTCTCCCCCCATCGCCAGTCGATCAGCAGGTGTTTGCAGAGAAAACCGGCAGTGATCATCCTGACCCTGTTGTGCATGTGACCCGTGGCATTGAGTTCCCTCATTCCAGCATCAACCAGGGCGTAGCCCGTTTCCCCACGGCACCACTTGTCAAACTCCTCCTCATTATTTCTCCAAGTAATTCCATCGTATTTTTTCTTGAAGTTCTCATTGACCACACGGGGATAGTGAAACAAAATCTGCATAAAGAACTCCCTCCAGATCAGCTCAGACTTGAAAACCTCATGGGCCGGATCCAGGGCGTTCATGATCATGCGTATACTCACGGTTCCGAACCTCAGGTGCGGACCGAGATGCGAAGTGCCCTCAATCCAAGGATAATCCCGGTTCTTTTCATACGCTCCTGCACAGGACAGGTCAAATGGTCTCACCTTGATAGAAGCCTCTTTAAAACCAAGCGCCTCCATAGAGGGAAAGTCAAGGATTTCCTGAACGAATTGAGACGGGGAATGCCCAACTGCTCCTTTTCGGAGTGCAGGCTCGTCTGAACCAAATCCGCTTTCACTTAACTTTCGGAGCCATTTGTTCTTGTAGGGTGTAAACACGTGATAGGGTTTACCGTCATCCTTTATGACTTCATTTCCCTCAAAGATGACCTGATCCTTGCAGGTCTTGAATGGGATGCCTTTTTGAATGAGCAGCTCTTCTAAGGATTTGTCACGTGAAATGGCATACGGTTCGTAATCCCGATTGGCAAACACAGTTTCGATGTCATGCAACTGAACAATCTCTTTCCAAACTTCAATTGGACTCCCTTTGAAGATTCGAAGAGATGATCCCCGTTTCTTCAACTGAAGATCCATTTGGAAGAGCGTTTCGTAAATAAAAGTAACCCTGGCATCATCCGCAGGAAGCTCACGAAGGATCTCATCGTCGAAAATAAAAACGGGGAGAACAGGACACCCCGCATCAAGGGCCAAATTCAAACCTACATTGTCTTCAAGCCTGAGATCGCGCCTGAACCAAAAAATGGAAACTTTCTTGTTTTGTTGTTTTTCGCTCATTCGTCTTAAGTCATTATTCTGTGATTCTCTCGATCATCCCTTTAAAAATGAAGCCGTGAAACGGATAAACGGCGTACCAGTACAATCTGCCCAATATTCCTACGGGTCTGAAGGTTGCCGTTTGAATTAATTCCTCTTCTTCAATCCTGAATTCAAGCCAGGCCTCACCCGGAAGTTTCATCTCAGCAAAAAGCAACAACCTGCCCTCCTCCTTATTCGCGTACAGAACTCTCCAAAAATCCAGTGTGTCACCAGGGTTCAGACTGTCCGAACTTGTTCGACCCCGTCGCAAACCAACACCTCCGAACATCTTATCCATAAAACCCCTCAAACGCCAGAGCCAACTACCGTAGTACCATCCGGTTGTTCCTCCAATACTCCAGATTCGATTCAAAGTTTCGGTCCGATTCTTAACTTTTCGCTTCTGCTGATCGATAAAACAACCGAAAGTGGGAACGTTTATAAAATCCGAGATACTCATATTCAAATGCCCACTTACCATCGCATCTTTCCAGCTAGAGATGATCTCATTGCTTTGTATTCTCCTAAAAGCCCTTCTGAGGGATTCTTCATAGCCCACCGGTTGAATATTCAGAATCTTGTTCAGGTCGTCATTTCGGCAAATCACTTCAATTTTCATGCTGTTTACAAGGGCCACGGCCAGCTTGTACGAAGTAGAAGTCACAAAATACAGCCAGTAGGATGAGAGCCTGGGTGTCATCACTGGAACCACGTAGACGCGTCTTTTCAGATTTCTGACATCCGAGAATTTCAAAAGCATTTGTTTGTAAGTGAGAATGTCCGGACCACCGATATCGAAATCCCGATCAAAAGTCTTTGGATTGAACAAGGTGCCCTTCAAAAATTGGATCACATCTTTCACGCTAATCGGCTGGCATCGGGTAAGCAGCCAACGTGGGGTGACCATGAGTGGAAGTTTCTCAACCAAATCGCGAATTATCTCAAAAGAAGCACTACCCGAGCCAATGATGATACCCGCCCTCAGAGTTGTTAGATGATAGGACCCCCTCGACAGTTCTTTTTCGACTGCCTTTCGCGAAGCCAGGTGCTTGGAAAGCTCTTCTTCATTAACAATTCCACTCAAATAAACCACATGGTCAACCCGGGTTTTTTCCAGGGCTGTTCTGAAGTTTATCGCAGACTGCTTTTCAAGCTCCTCGTAATCCTTTTCAGACGACATGGAATGAACCAGGTAATAAGCCCCGTCAATGTCTTCCGGAATGTTGGCAAGCGTTTCCTCCTTGAGCAAATCGACAACTATGATTTCTACGCTGTCCCTGAGCGACCTGGGGGGTGAAAAGCGCTCCGGATCCCTGACGCAGCACACAACTCTGTGCCCTTGTTCGACAAGTGCGGGAAGGAGTCTTTTCCCGATGTATCCCGTTGCTCCTGTGAGAAGTATCTTCATCTGGCCAGTAGAGTCTTTGATCGTATAGTGGGTTTGACCCTGGGGCTGAATATGGCGCGCTTGATGTCGATGGGGGATTTCATGTTGTGAGAGCATTTAGAACACAAAAATACGGAAATTAGCAGGAGTGCCGTCTTGCGAGTCAAAAGACAAAATCAATTCTCCCATCAAATTCGATTTTCATAACTTTACAGACTTTGATATAATCCAGTTTTTCTCTTAAATCTATGATTCGAATTTGGATCTTGCTTGTCATGATACTCTCAGTTGAATTGGGCTGCAGCACCGTTCCTATTACCGAGAGAAAGAGAGTCAATATTGTCGATGACAAAGACATTCTTCCTGCCAGTTTTGCTCAATACGACACATTTCTGGAAGAAAACAAAATTTCGTCCGATGTTGCCAAAACCAGGGAAATTCAGACCATAGGGCGCAATATTGCGGATGCTGTAGATAGATTCATGCGGGCTAACGGGATGAGCGAGGAAGCTGACAATTACCGTTGGGAGTTCAATTTGGTCGAAGATGAAAAGATGAATGCCTGGTGCCTTCCTGGTGGCAAGGTCGTTTTTTACACCGGAATATTGCCCGTTTGCCAGAATACGGATGGCGTAGCCGCCGTAATGGGCCACGAGATAGCACATGCATTCGCCAAACACGGCCAGGAGAGAATGACCAGTGCATATGGTCAGCAGTTGGGAGGCATGGCTGTCGCCATAGGCACATCCGGACAAAGCGCAGACAGCCAATACTTATGGAACAGCATTTACGGAATCAGCTCCCAGGTGGGCATGCTCGCCTATAGCCGAACGCATGAAACGGAGGCAGATAAATTGGGAATGGTTTTTATGGCGATGGCCGGATACAATCCTGAGGAGTCTATTCGACTCTGGCAACGCATGAAAGAACAGTCTGAGGGAGCTGCCCCGCCCGAGTTCCTGAGTACACACCCTTCCAATGACACCCGAATCCAGAATCTTCAGCAATACTTGCCGGTGGCTCGAATGAAAGCACGGGAGTTCGGGATTCAGTCAATTGATTGATCTGAAATCGCACAATATGTAATCAAGGTCACTCAACCTCCTTTATGGAATCACTAATTTTATAAGGAATTTCGAGTATTATTTCGATTTGCAAATGAGTTTAATGAAAAGCTAAAAATTTATATCATGGAAAATGAAAACCCCGTTAAAGAAATGATCTACCCAATGCCAAGAATTGGTGATCAGGCCCCCGATTTTGAGGCCGTTACTACAAAAGGAAACGTAAAAATGTCGACCTATGCCGAAGGCAAATGGATCGTGATGTTTTCGCACCCGGCCGACTTTACCCCGGTTTGCACCACTGAAATGAGTGGCTTTGCCACAAGAAAATCAGAGTTTGAAGAACTGGACACAGCCTTGCTGGGCTTAAGCATCGACAGCATCTATGCACATTTGGGTTGGGTTCAAAATGTCAGGGAAAACACGGGGGTCTATTTTGACTTTCCGATTATTGCTGACCTCGACATGAAAGTATCCAAGCTATATGGAATGTTGCAGCCCAATGAAAGTGAGACTGCAGCCGTTCGCGCTGTCTTCTTTATTGATCCCTCGAGGAAAATTCGCCTGATCATGTACTACCCGCTGAATGTTGGTAGAAACATGGATGAGATTCTGAGGGTCCTCAAAGCCTTGCAGGTTTCTGACAAATACCAGGTGGCGATGCCCCTAAACTGGAAAGATGGGGACAAGGTCATCGTGCCTCCTCCAAAGTCTCTCGACGATCTGAATGAAAGACTGGAAGATGACAGCATAGAGAGAACGACATGGTACCTGTCGAAAAAATCGATTTAAGTTTTCGGCCGATTCAGACTTTCTCCGAATTTTTTTGAAGCGCAAAAGAAAAACCCTTGATCATCGTAAGATTTTCAAGGGTTTTGTGCTCTTTTTGTGGTGCCTCCAGGAATCGAACCAGGGACACATGGATTTTCAGTCCATTGCTCTACCAACTGAGCTAAGGCACCATTGTTTTGAGCGGGTGCAAATATAAATTTATTTTTCAATATCGTCAAAACAATTGATTAAAAAATCTCCCGTACTTTTGCTTTTTATTCCACCTCTGCATGCATATCGCCATCGACATAGGCAATACTCAAATAAAGACGGGAATCTTTGAAGAAGACGTTCTTATCCGCCGGGTCTCATTTCCGACTTCTGCCATGAGCGATACTTTAAAAGAGCTTTGTGCTCAATACAAAGTCGACAAGGGAATACTCTCACATGTGTCCCGATTGGATTCGGAGCAGATCTTAGGAATTGGAGACGAGGTCAAATTGCTCCTCCTCGATAAAAACACCAAAGTTCCTTTCGAAAATCTATATTCCACCCCTGATACATTGGGTGTAGACAGAATCGCCCTTGCAGCAGCGGCTGTGGCAAAGTTCCCAGACGAACCTGTTCTGGTGATTGATGCGGGAACCTGCATTACATACGATTTCGTAAATGCCAAACGACAATACGAAGGAGGAAGCATCTCACCCGGGATTGCTATGAGATATAAGGCTGTTCATTCGTTTACCGCGAACCTTCCGTTGCTGGACCCTGAAAATGAGATTCCTGCACAAGGGGATTCAACCGTGAGAGCTATACACAGAGGCATCTTGAGCGGTGTCACTTACGAATTAGAAGGGGCAATTGAAGAATACAAGTCAAAAAATGAGAATTTAACAGTGGTTTTAACAGGCGGAGACGCAAATTTCTTGTCAAACAATATAAAAAGTACCATATTTGCGACTCCAAATTTTTTATTGGACGGATTGAATAGTATTTTGATACACAATTTAGCGGAATGATTAGAGGGAAAATAGTATTTGCTATTCTTTTATTCTCGACAATAAGCTTTGCACAAACAACCAATTCATCTCCTTACTCGCTTTTCGGGATTGGAGAACAGGCGCGTCTCAAATCGGTTGAGGAAATTGCGATGGGACTGATGGGAGGAGCATTGGACAGTGAATATCAATTGAGTTTTACGAACCCGGCTTCTTACGGATCACTTCAGTGGACCACCTACGTCTTTTCTGGAGGTAACAGGACGAATGTTGTGAACGATGGCGATGTGTCGCAGACGAGCTCGGCAGCTGCCTTGTCATATATTGCTTTGGGTATCCCCATCCGTGGAAATCAAGGCATGGTAATGGGGCTTCAATTGAATACCGCTGTTGGTTACGGACTCGTCGATCAGACCTTTGACGATGAGGGAGAGTTGATCGAGGTGGATCGCTATTCAGGAAATGGGGGTACCAACAGGGTATTTCTCGGTTATGGCTACAAATTTCCTTTTGATTTATCACTGGGATTGGAAGCGGCCTACATTTTTGGAAGTATAGACAATAACGTAGTCAACCGGAGGAACGGCGTTCAGTTGGCGACTCAGCAACTTACAGACTCAAATGTCCGTGGTGCGAAAATCAAGATTGGAGCACATTACGCGCCCAACATCACGGATCGGATCAAGCTTAAGCTGGGAGTGGCTGGAGAACTCGATTCCCAGTTGAATGAAGAAGGTAACGAAGCCGTTTTCACGACTGTCAATATCGACGATGGGGTTCTTCGCCCCATTGACACATTGTACACCGATGAGTACAAGGCGACCATCACTTCGCCTTTAATGACTACGATTAGCGCAGGTATTGGAGAAAACAACAAGTGGTTCATCGGCGCCGAGTACGCGTTTCAGAACCCCATTGAATTTGAAGGTGGCGTTTATGATGACATAGATTTTTATCGGTATGAAAGCTTCAGTAATATCTCGATCGGTGGATTTTATCTCCCAAAAATCAACTCGATCAGCAGTTATTTCAACCGGATAACCTATCGCGCAGGATTTCACTATCAGAAGTCAGGGCTTGTGGTCAATGATACGGAAATTAACGAATATGGCATATCTTTTGGTGTTAGCCTACCAATAGGACTTAAATTATCCAATGTCAACATGGGATTTGAGATGGGAAAACGTGGCACAACAGATAATAATCTCATCGAAGAGAATTTTTATAACTTTAGGCTCAGTTTATCGCTGAATGACAAATGGTTTAGAAAACAGAAAATCTTTTAATATAAATAAAACTCTACTATGAAAGCAATTAAGACGGTAATGGCCATTGGAATCTTCCTTCTTTTTGGAATGACGGTTTCCGTGTATGGGCAGGACAAGTATGGAAGTGAACCGGACAAGTGTAAAACCAATCTTTCTCTTTTTCACGAAGCTGTGAAAATGGGCAACTATGAAGCGGCAATGGAACCGTGGAAATGGTGTCTGGAAAACTGTCCGACCGCATCGAAAATCATTTACAGCGACGGAATCAAAATGACTGAGGCCATTTATGACAAGAATGCTGGAGAGATAAAAGTCGAGAAAGGGAAAAAAGTAGTCACAAACGATCACACGTTTAAAATCGACAAGCAGTACTTTGACGTAACGGGTATAGATAAGGGCGCTCTTGCTGAAAATGCCAGGGAAGTCATTTATGTCTATGAGATGAGGGAGAAATATTTTCCTGACAATCTTGGGAAAGTATACAGTGACTGGGCAAACTTTCTCTTCAAAAGAGGTGTGATTGAAAAAGTTCAAAATGGAGACGCTATCTACGAGAAATTAGGACAATCGTTCAAAGCCGATCCAACAGGAATGAGTGTGAAAAACCTGGGTAAATATTTCCAGACTTACACGGACCTACAAAAAGACACGAATCCTCAAGCTGTTTTTGACACCTATGACGACATCATGGATGCGATCAGTCAAAAAATGGACGATTATTCCAAGGATCTTGATGCCTTGACCGCGAAGGAAGCCAAAGGGCAGAAACTCACGTCTAAAGAAAGTAGCAAGAAACGAGCAAGAGAAGTCAACTTAAGGGCGCTTGGACAAGTTGAAGGATATTTGGACAACACCCTGAGTGAAGTTGCCACATGTGAAAGGCTGGTACCCCTTTACAAAGACAACTTTGAAAAGAACAAAGGAAACGTAAGCTGGCTGAAAAGAGCGGTATCACGTCTGAACCAAAAAGAGTGTACCGACAATCCGCTTTATCCTCAGATGGTTGAGGCCTATGTTAATGCCGCACCATCCTCTGATGCCTATGTGTTTTACGCAGGCATTCTGATGAACGCAGGTGAAACCAACAAGGCCATTGAATACTTCAACAAGGCCGTAGACCTGGAATCCGACAATTACAAGAAGGCAAAGTACTACTACAGGGTTGCTCTGATCATGAAGAAGAAAGGTTCTCGAAGCAAAGCTCGTGAATACGCTTATCTCGCTCTTAAGGAGAGACCCAGTATGGGAAGCGCTTATTTGTTGATCGCCAATTTGTACGCATCAAGTGCGAACAGCTGTGGTACCGATGAGATCTCGAAGCGAATGGTTTATGTAGCAGCGGCTGACAAGGCCCGCCAGGCCAAAGCAGTGGATCCCGGAATCACTTCAACTGCGAATCAATACATCAAGAGTTACATGGCCAGTGCCCCTTCAAAGAAACTTGTCTTTACAGAAGGGCTGACCTCTGGATCTTCGCATAAGATCGGATGCTGGATCAACGAATCCGCAAAAATCCCTTAGACAACAAGGGAATGATCAATAGGCTTTCATATAAGTTAAGGAACATTGCTACTATACTCATAGTAGCAATGTTTGTTTCTTGTGGTAACGATATCAAGGAAGTACAGGACTTTCTGGCTGAAAAAAACCTTCCGATTGGGGTGGCCAGCAGCGTTAACCTGGTCCATACCGATTCCGGTCGTGTCAGAACCATTTTGATCTCTCCCGTCATGCACGATTTTTCAAACAGAAAGGATCATCCCTACACTTTGTTCCCGAATGGGGTCAAAATCATCAGCCTCGACAATGCCGGTGACTCATTGATCCTCACGGCAGATTATTCGGTCACCTATAGCAAGACCAGTATTTCAGAGGTAAGAGGGAACGTGCTGGTTGAAAACCCAGCTGAGAATACAAAATTGATGACTTCACAACTTTTTTGGGATTCCAAGGAACACTATATTTACACTGAGAAAGACTTCACACTGATTACCCGTTATGATACGATAAACGGCACGGGCTTTGAATCGAACGAGGACCTGTCAAAGGTCAATATGAAGTCGATCAAGGGAAGCGTATACGTTGAAGAGACACCCTGATTATGACCAAATATTTTAAATTTTTTGAGATCGCCTACCTGATCATCGCGATTGTGTTTTCGGTTGAAACGGTGTTGCGTTGGAACACTGACCGACCAAAAGCCTACATTTTTCTGGCTTTCGGGATTCTCGCCGTCTTTATGTACTTCTTCAGAAAGAAATACCGTAAAAGGTTCGAGGAACAAGATCGAAAGAAATGATACCTGAGGTAATCATCATTCTTGTTTCCGTGCTCTTATCGGCCTTTTTTTCCGGGATGGAAATTGCTTTTGTATCGGCGAACAAGATGCACATCGAACTCGAGAAGAAAAAGGAAAACATGCTCGCGCATGTTCTGACCCGCCTCACCCAGAAGCCTTCCCGATTCATTACCACCATGCTAATCGGCAATAACATTGCTCTGGTGGTATACGGGTACTTTATGGGAGACCTTTTGATCAAACTGTTTCTCGGCCCTCTTCACAATGAGTTTGCCATATTGCTGATTCAAACCTTTATTTCAACCCTGATCATTCTGATCACGGCGGAGTTTCTGCCCAAGGCGATATTCAGAGTTTATGCCAATGAAACACTCATGATTTTTGCGTTGCCGTCCTATTTGTTCTATATTTTTCTCTATCCGGTCTCGCGATTCATCACGCTGATCTCTGATTTTTTCCTCAGGGTCTTTTTCAATATCAAGGAGGATGAAGTGCAGCTGGCTTTTACCAAAGCTGAGCTGGGTCATTACATCGACGAGCAGCTGGAGAGCAAAGAGGATGACGTAGACACCGAAATCCAGATCTTTCAGAATGCCCTTGACTTTCACGATGTCAAGGCCCGTGAGGCTATGATACCCAGAACTGAAATCGTCGCGGTAGAAGTGCACGATTCCGTGAAGACTTTGCGCGACATGTTTTCAGAAACAGGCTTGTCAAAGATCATGGTTTACAGCAACTCCATGGATGACATCATCGGGTACGCACATTTCTTTGACCTGTTTAAAAAACCCAAGAACATTCGATCCATACTTTTGCCTATCGAAATCATTCCTGAATCGATGATGATTCACGATGTGCTGAACGATCTGATTCTCAAGAGAAAAAGTGTGGCTATAGTTCTGGACGAATACGGAGGTACTTCAGGCCTGATTACAGTTGAGGACATCATTGAAGAGTTGTTCGGTGAAATCGAAGACGAGCATGACTCCATGGATTTGATCGAGGAAAAGATCAACGATCGTGAATTCAGATTATCAACACGTCTCGAAGTAGACTATCTGAATGAGACCTATGGCCTGCAGCTCGAAGAGAATAGCGATTATGAAACCCTCGGCGGACTTATCGTCTACCATACTGAGAATATTCCTTCCACCGGGGAGATCATCGAAATTGACAACTACCAGTTCACCATCCTCAAGGAATCCCCTTCAAAAATAGAGGAGGTCTATCTAAAAGTTTTATTTAAAGACAAATAGGCCTCAAACCCCCTTAAAAATTAAGTTTAAAGTATTTCATTATTAAAAGGGTTTGTGTATTTTCGCAACCTAAAATTTAACAGGAAAGAAAAATGGCAGTTTTATCGAAGATCAGAGAGAGATCCTTGTTTCTAATACTCATCATTGCTATGGCCCTGTTCGCCTTTGTACTGAGCGGACTTTTCGACGGCAACATGTTCAACAAGAACGTCACTAATATAGGTGAAGTCAATGGTGAGCCAATCTCCCGAGAAGAGTTTGGGCAAGAGGTTGAGCTCTACAGAAGCAGGACAGGAGGAAGAGCGACGAACAGTCAGAATGTCAACAATGCCTGGAACAGTCTTGTTCGTGAAAAGATCTACCAGACGCAGCTGGAGAAATCCGGGATTGTGGTAGGAGAAAAAGATGTCTGGGATGCCATCGTAGCACAGATCTCAGCACAGAACAATCCGCAGTTCATGAACGAAGTTGGGCTATTCGACGAGGAAAAACTCAAGGAATACATCGCGACTCTAAAAGACAATTCCGAAGAGGATGAAGCGGGAGCTGCAGCCTGGATCAGCTGGGTCAACTACGAAAATACCATCAAAGACAATCTCGAGCAGAACACCTACAATCAACTGATCCGATCGGGTCTCGGAAGCACCTTGAAAGAGGGTGAACGCAAGTATTATTTCGACAACGTCAGTGTTGACGTTGACTATGTGTTTGTGCGATTCAACAGTGTTCCGGACAGTTTGATCTCGATCCCTCAGGATGAGATCAAAAATTACATCAAGAGTCATCCTAAAGAGTTCACCGTGCCTGAATCCCGAGACATTCAATATGTGCAATTCAATGTTGAGCCCACCGAGGAAGACGAAGCTGCAATCCGCAACGAGCTCAATACGATGATCGAAGACCGTGAAGAATACAGCAACGCGGCCAAATCCAACATCACATTAGTGGGTTTCAGAAACGCCACAGACATGGCGCAATTCAATTCTGACAACGAATCTGACACCCCATTCGACACCTCATACTACACGAAGGAGCGACTTCCAAAAATTCTTGCCGATTCTCTCTTTGAAAAGAATTTAGGGGATTTCTATGGCCCTTACAAAGACGCTGGTTTCTACAAGCTGTCAAAAATAATAGGCGTAAAGCAAATTCCGGATTCTGTTAAGGCGAGTCACATTCTAATTCCTTTCGTGGGTAGTGGATCTGCTGACGCCAGCGTTACCCAAACAGAAGAAGAAGCGAAAAAAGTTGCCGACAGCGTGTTGGCTATCGTTAAAAAAGACAAATCAAAATTTGCTGAGTTGGCTGAGCAGATGTCATCAGATCAGGTTTCGGGTCAGAAAGGAGGAGATCTGGGCTGGTTCGTCTATCAAACTATGATTCCGGAATTCAGAGACTACTCTTTCGAAAACGAGGTAGGTGACATGGGAGTCGTGAAGTCTCAATTCGGATTTCATGTAATCCATATCGAAGATCAGAAGAACATACAGAAAACAATCCAGGTTGGCACTTTTTCAAGAAGCATAGACGCCTCAGAAAAAACAGAAAACGACGTTTTTGAAAGAGCTGAAACCTTTGCTTCGGATCTGACTGAAGGAAAAGAAATCAATGAATTGGCAAAAGAGTCAGGGCTTATGGTTCGCCCGGTGCTGAACCTCGAAGTTTTTGATGACAATATTTCTCAATTGGGATCCCAAAGACAGATTGTTCGTTGGGCCTTTGAGGAAAATACCTCAGTAGGAGACATAAAACGTTTTGACACAGACAACGGTTATGTCGTTGTTGTACTGAATAGAAAGAACAAAGCCGGTCTGTCAGATCGCGGTCAAAACGTTCGTGCGATACTTTTGAAAAAGAAAAAAGCTGAGTTGATCAAAGAAAGATCGACGGGAGCAACTCTTGAAGAAATCGCTGGGCAAAACAACACAGAGAAGAAAGTGGCAAGAGCCGTTTCGAACTCAAGCCCGGTGTTTGCAGGTTCCGGACGATTTGTGGACATCGCGGGAGTTGTAACCGCGCTGGAAGAGAACGTGCTTACCCGTGACATCGTGGGGCAAAGCGGTGTGATGTATGCCCTCGTTACCAAAAGGACCATGCCGACAGAATTGAACAATTACAGCGGAAACAAAAAAGAGATAGAGCGATCCATGGTGAGCAGGAGCCTGCAAATCTATGAATCGATCAAGGACAATTCGGAGATCGTTGACAACAGATCGGTCTTCTATTAAGACTTTAAACGATCTGGAAGGATTCGATTGAACTCCTTTATATTAGCCAAAAAATAAATGGTCAAATGCTTATATTTGGCAAGATTTTATATATTTGTTAATTATTACTTAAAATTAAAGCTTACTTAACATTAAAAACGATTATAATTTAAAATTGATTACAATGAAACATTTAACTAAAGTATTATTTATTGTGTTGGCCGTTGTTTGCTTCAGCAACGTAAATGCGCAGGACAAGGATAATCGCTGGATTGTGGAGATTGGAACCAATGTGGTTGATTTCTATCCTACCGATGCGGATCCAAGTCTGGATAATTTAGATCCGGAGAATCCGATTGAGCCGATCCCTGAGCCATACACAGATGAAGATATGCTCACTGGAGGCATGTTCTCTGACTTTACCAACACAGACCACTGGAATACCGGTGCATTCGTTTCTCGTTTGAGAATCGGTTACTACGTGGGTTCAGGTTTCTCTGTGGGACTTACCGGAACCTTCAACAGTATCTCACAGGTAGGAGATATCAGAGTTGACAATGTGAAGTACCTCAGTACTGATCTTGATGTGAAATGGAACGTCCTGATGGGCAAGCACTACTGGATTGATCCTTACTTGCTTGTTGGTGGGGGCTACACCTGGTTAGGTAATGGTGGAAACGGAACAGGAAACGCTGGTATTGGTCTGAACTTCTGGTTCAACGACTGGTTGGGCGCGAATGTTCAAACAAAATACAAGCATTCATTTGACGAAGACAAATTATACCCGCACTGGCAACACGCTGTAGGTGTTACCTTCAAGTTTGGTGGTGTTGATACTGACGGTGACGGAATCTATGATAAGTACGATGCATGTCCTGAGGTTGCCGGTTTGGAGGCTTTCAACGGATGTCCTGACACCGATGGTGACGGAATCCAGGATTCTGAAGATGCATGTCCGACTGAAGCTGGTTTGGCTGAATTCAACGGATGCCCTGACAGTGATGGTGACGGCGTACCAGATAAAGATGACGCTTGCCCAACTGAAGCAGGTCCGAAAGAACTCAACGGATGCCCAGATGCAGACGGTGATGGTGTAGCTGATAAGGACGATGAGTGTCCGAATCAAGCTGGTCCAGCTGAGAACAACGGTTGCCCATGGCCAGATAGCGATGGTGACGGCGTACTTGACAAAGACGACGAATGTCCAAATGTTGTTGGTGTAGCAGAAAACAACGGTTGCCCAATCGTTTCTAAAGAAGACGAGAAAATGATCGTTGACCTCGCAAGAGCTGTCTACTTTGTAACGGGTAGTGCCAAGTTCACTGACGAGGCTGAAATCAGAATGGAGCAAGTTAGTGGCATCCTGAACAAGTACAAAGACATCACATTTACTGTAGAAGGTCACACAGATAACACTGGTAGCGACAAGATCAACGACAAGTTGTCTCAAGCTCGTGCTGATGCCGTGATGAATTACTTGATCGAAAACGGATTCCCAGCAGACAAGATCTCTGCGAAAGGATATGGCTCTGCCAACCCAATTGGTGACAACAAAACCAGAAAAGGCAGACAACAGAACAGAAGAGTTGAAATTTTCTCTGAGTTCGCTGAGAGATAAGATTCAATCTTAACTGAATAAACAAAACCATCCGTCTCTGGCGGATGGTTTTTTTATTTCATACTTTTGGATCATGCGAACATTTCTTTCTCGGGTTCTTGATGACGCACTCAAAAAAGGGAGTGATCCCAAAGGATACTGTTTCGTGCTACCCAACAAGCGATCTTCCCTATTTCTACGCCAGGAACTAAAAACCCGGCTCCTGCCGAATTCATTCTTTCCAGAGATTTTGAGCGTAGAAGAATTTATGGAATACATCTCGGGATTCAGGGTGATAGACAGCGTTGCTCTTCTGTTTGAATTCTATTCCGTATACAAGCGTGTTACCCCTGAAAAGGAAGAGAACAACTTTGAAAGCTTTTCGAAATGGGCTCCGATACTGCTGCAGGATTTTAACGAATTGGACAGTGCCATGGCCGAAGCCGACTCGATCCTGAGATATATATATGAGGCAAAACGAATAGAAAGCTGGAACGTTGGCGAAAACGAATCCAGTGAACTTATAGAGAATTACATCTCCTTTCATAAGTTGATTCCTGAATTGTACAGATCCTTCCAAATTCGGATGACAGCTTTAAAAGGAGGTTATCAGGGTTTTGTTTACAGGCGCGCTTGCGAATTGGTCCAGGAAGACACAGTTCGGCTCAAGTCGCGAAGCTATGTGTTTGCTGGGTTCAACGCCCTCAGTAAATCAGAGGAAGTCGTGATACAAAAATTGCTTGAAGAAGGCATAGCTTCCATTTATTGGGACGATGATGACTTTTATGAACAAACCGACGCCTCCGCAGGTGCATTCATCAAGAATTACAGGAAACGATGGCCTTACTATCAGAATCAGGAGTTCAATTGGACAGATAAACAGATCAATACCAGGAAAGTCATTCATCTGCATGGTCTACCTAAAAATATCAGTCAAGTCAAACATACCGCCGAGATTCTCAAAACCTTGAGCAGTGAGGGAAGTTTGAGCGATACAGCCCTCGTATTGGGCAATGAGAAGCTTCTGCCCGCTCTTTTGAACTCCCTTCCGACGGAAGTTCCTGAGGCCAATATCACCATGGGCTACGACTTGCAGAATGTGTCGATCAGCTCTCTTTTCGAATCCCTTTTCAAAGCCCATATGAACCGCTCGGCCAGGCGAAACAAAGGTGCCTTTTACTATAAAGACTTGCAACGCATCTTCACCGACCCGCAAATCAAGGAGCACTGCCAATCGGATCCTGTTTTTCAGGATAATTGGAATCGCCTGTTATTCAAGGAAAAGAGGCTTTTTATATCGGATATTGAAATTATGGGGCTGATCGAACCCGCATCCGGGCTCAATGAACTTTTCGACTTATTGTTCCAGCATTGGGATGCCGAAATAAACAAGCTGCTTCAAAAATTATGTCATATTACGGAATGGTTTCGTTCATCAAATGAACCAAATCGCATGGAAATGGAGATTCTTTTTCGCTTCAACACGATTTTTAAGCAATTACTTAATTTCAATGAGAAATACGTCCATATCAATTCGTTGGAAGCTCTGCATGAGTTTTATCGACAGCTCCTTCGCATGGAAAAGATGTCTTTCCAGGGAGAGCCTCTTTCTGGATTGCAGATCATGGGCTTGTTGGAATCCCGGGTCCTTGATTTTGAAAATGTCATAGTAACCTCTGTCAATGAGGGTTTCCTGCCCGCAGGTCGTTCCGACCGGTCATTTATCCCGCTTGATATCAAATTTGAGAAGGATTTACCGACTTTCCGGGAAAAAGAGGCCATATTCAGTTACCACTTCTTCCGATTGCTTCACAGGGCAAAAAACATCTATCTGGTGTACAACAGTCTCAATGATGATTTTGGATCCGGAGAGCCGAGTCGTTTTATAAAACAGCTCGAAATTGCATCCAAACTTGGAGTTCTTGACAATGTAACTATAGAAAAGATCAGTATTCAACCCGACCCTGTTCGTCACCCCATAGAATTGAAAACCATTGCAAAAACCGAAAGCGCAATTTCAAAAATTCGTGACATTGCAAAACGCGGTTTCTCTCCTACTGCGTTCACTACCTACATCAGGAACCCCCTCGACTACTACAAAAGGTACATCCTCGGAATTCAAGAGGTTGAAAAGGTAGAAGAAACCATGGCTGCGAACACCTTTGGTACCGTCGTCCATAACACGCTGGAATCTTTATACCGGCCCTATTTGAACCAACGGTTGGACTTAAGTTCAATAGATAGTATGCTCAATCAAGCAGATAAAACAATTCGATCGGAGTGGTCACAGGTCTATTCGACCAAAGCCGCGTTGTCTGGCAAAAACTATTTGAGTTTCGAAATCGCAAAAAAATTCATCTCTGAATATCTCTCAGGCGAAAGAGATTCTCTTGAAAAGGGAGCGAAAATCAGGATTCTCGGCCTCGAGGAGGAGATATCCTGCCAGCATCGACCATCGGGATGGGATCATGACGTCTGTTTGAAAGGAACCATCGACCGAATAGATGAATTTAACGGAATCATCAGGATTGTCGATTATAAAACGGGCAAGGTTCAGCCGGCAGACATGAAAGTCAAAGATTGGGAGATGCTGGTTGGCGATGAAAAATACAGCAAGGCCTTTCAGGTACTGATGTACGCCTATATCTATCTGAAAAAAGGTTCATCTGATGATAATCCAATCGACCGACTCAATGGAATGAAGGCTCTCGAAAGCGGCATCATTTCTTTTAAAAATCTAAAATCAGGATTCATGAAGGTCAATGATCAGGCCTTGAGTCAGGAACTTCTTGTCGGGTTTGTCACACAACTGGACGTTTTGTTGTCAGAACTTTTTGACCCCGACGTGGCATTTGATGAAAAAGAACTTCAGTCTTTCCATTTCTAATCAGAACTTTGTAATCTAAAATGAGAAATAACCACATAAATTTACCCAACCGAACAATGAAACAAATACGAAACATTCAAATCCCCGGTAGACACGACAAAGACATTCTTGCGGATCTGATCTTTCAAGAAGACGGAACGAAAAAGGAGGTGGTGATCTTCTGTCATGGATATAAGGGGTACAAAGCTGGGGAGCGTGGAGCCTTGCTGCTGAAGAATTTGCTCGTCAGGGATTCTTCTTTGTTAAAATGAATTTCTCTCACAACGGCGGAACAATCGAACAGCCCATTGACTTTCCGGACCTGGAGGCTTTTGGGAACAACAACTTCCTCAAGGAGCTCGATGATCTCGAAACCGTGATCGATTGGCTTGAAGACCAAAGTCTCTACGAACAGGAAATGGACATAAACCGACTCACGCTCATAGGTCACTCACGAGGCGGTGGCATCGTATTGCTCAAGGCTCGTGAAGATAAACGCATTCAGAAAGTTGTAACCTGGGCGGGGGTATCTGATTTCGCTTCCCGCTTTCCTGAAGGGGAAGTTCTTGCCCAATGGGAGAAATCTGGAGTGGCGTATGTTCATAATGGGAGAACGAAACAGGAGATGCCCCACTATTTTCAGTTTTTCACCTCATTTAAAGAAAACGAAGAGCGGCTGACAATTAAAAACGCGATTTCTAATCTGAATATCCCAATTTTAATCGTGCACGGAGACCAGGACGAGACAGTTGGCATGGAGGAGGCCCATAATCTGAATCGATGGAATGGAGCCTCCAGGTTGGAAATCGTTGCAGGGGCTAATCACACCTTTGGGTCCTCACAACCGTGGAGTGAAAATGAAATGCCAGGTCCCCTCCAAGCGACTGTAGATGCAACACTTGAATTTTTGAGGGCCTGAATGTTGACCTCAAGGTTTCAGTTACGACTAATTGATGCAACCTGAATGATTCTTTTCATCGTTGTATAAATTATTTAGAGTGTATTTTGGATGTATTGCCTTCCCTAGTTTGGGAAGGTGAAAAAGAGCCTGATGTTCGGCTCTTTTTCTTTTTGCTTTATCATGCCAGCCAATCTTTGTAACTTTAGCTTATACTTCAACCCCCTAAAAACCAAACCATGAAATCCAGAATTCATCTTATTTGTGTTCTTCTGACCTCTTTATTGATCGGTGGAACAGCTAACGGACAAATCCTTAAAAAACTCAAAAAAAGAGTTCAGGAGGCAACCGAGGACGTGATTGTTGAAAAGGCAGCCCAGAAAACAGCTCAGGAAACGGGAAAAGTGATGGACAGTCTTCTCAATATAGACCCTGACTACGAACAGAATAATCCCGAACAGTGGGAAATGATGTTCGGCCAGGGTGGTGCGGACGTGCCGATCGAGAGTAGCTATCAGTTTGGCACCAATGTAATGTACACGATGGAGTTCACCTCAGAGAAGGAGAATTCAGTCGTGGATTACAGCATGTGGTTCTCCGACAAAGATAACTACATGGCCACCGAGGTGAGTCAGATCCAATCCGGTTCCAAAGAAAGTCAGGAAATGCCCTCTTCGGTGTTGTCGGTGATTGATGAAAAGAACAAGGCCATGATCATCCTGATGGAGGAACAGAAAATTGCACAGGTAATATCCATGGACAAAATCAAAGAAATTGCCACGGAGGAAAACCAAAGCGACGGGCTGGACGCTTCCTTCGAGGCAATAAAAAAAACTGGAAATTCCAAAAAAATTCTCGGATATAACTGCCAGGAATTTGCCTCCGAGAACCAAGACACAAAATTTACCTTTTGGGTCACCCAGGAACTCGACATCTATCAGAAGAACATGTTCTACAACGTGAGCAAATCAATGGGAGGAAGTTCTTTCGGCAGCATTCCGAAAGAAGCCAAAGGTTTGATGATGGAAATGCAGTTTGAGCATAAAAGCAAAGATGAACGCGGAAAAATGATGGTCAAGGAAATTCGCAAAGAATCCAAGACTATCGAAACTGAGGGCTATCAGTTCATGAATTTATCCCGATTCATGAAATGATAATCGCCAGTTTGATCAGCTTAAACAGGTGCAAATTGCACCTGTTTTTATTTTGTTCAGGTTCTAACGGAAAGGAAGGGTTTTGCTTTTAAACACCCTGTTAAAAACTTTCAATCCAATGTGGATAAATAAGATTTTATTTCTAAACAAATAGTCGAACCTTTGCTCCGCTCTCTTCCCGGAGTATTCTATTCATTTTTAATCTAAATTTTTTCAGTTATGTCAAACATTGAGCCGATTCTGCGTCCGAATAAAGATCGTTTTGTCATTTTCCCTATCCAGCACAAAGACATCTGGGATTGGTACAAGAAACAGGAGGCTTCATTCTGGACTGCTGAGGAAATCGATTTGGAACAAGACGTAATCGACTGGGACAATAAGCTCAATGATGACGAGCGATATTTTATCAAGCACATCCTCGCATTTTTTGCGGCTTCGGATGGAATTGTCAATGAGAATCTGGCAGAGAACTTTGTAAGTGAGGTACAATACACCGAAGCAAAATTCTTTTATGGATTCCAGCTCATGATGGAAAACATACATTCGGAGGTTTATTCGCTGCTCATTGACACCTACATTAAGAATCCGAAAGAGAAGGACGAACTCTTCCGGGCCATTGAGGTCTTCCCCGCGATCAAGAAAAAGGCAGAGTGGGCGTTGCGATGGGTCGATAGCGATAGCTTCGCTGAAAGACTGATCGCGTTCTCTGCAGTTGAAGGCATTTTCTTTTCGGGAAGCTTCTGTTCGATCTTTTGGATGAAGAAAAGAGGCCTCCTTCCAGGACTGACCTTTTCGAATGAACTGATCAACCGGGACGAAGGTTTGCACGCGGATTTCGCTGTATATCTGCATCAAAATCACATGATCAACAAGGTGCCTAAAGAGAGGATCACCGAGATATTGGTCGATGCGCTGAACATTGAGAGAGAATTTATAACAGAGTCGTTGCCTGTGAGCCTTATCGGCATGAATGCCAAGCTCATGACGCAATACCTCGAATTTGTCACAGACAGGCTCCTGACGGAGTACGGCTGTGAAAAAGTATACAATGCCACGAATCCTTTTGACTTCATGGAAATGATCTCCCTCGAGGGTAAGACCAATTTCTTTGAAAAGCGCGTTTCGGAATATCAGAAAGCGGGTGTAAAGTCAGGAGGAACAGGAAGTATTTCCTTTGACGCGGATTTTTAATCTGAGTTGATTGTAGCATCGCGTTTTTAGCTGTCAGAGTCTGATTATCAAGTTTTTTCGTGTTTATTAACGACCACTTGTTAAAAAGATATTAAAACATCTAAAAATTCGATTTCGGTTTTGTTCTATTTTTAGATCAGAATTGCCAGGAGTGGTCTGATGGGGATCAGCCATATTATCCATCCCATTAAATTCATTACGAACAAAAAATTACGCGGGCTCACAGAGCAACGTGCGAGTCACTAACCCTTAAAATTGATTGATAAAAAATGTATGTAGTTAAAAGAGACGGCAAAAGAGAACCGGTAATGTTCGACAAGATTACCGCCCGAGTGAGAAAACTGTGCTATGGCCTGAATAGGCTTGTAGATCCGATTAAGATTTCCATGCGCGTGATTGAAGGAATTTACGATGGCGTATCGACTTCAGAACTCGATAACCTCGCCGCGGAAATAGCCGCCACCCTGACTACTACGCATCCCGACTACGCCAAAGTAGCAGCTCGAATTGCCGTGTCCAACCTGCACAAAAACACCAAAAAGTCTTTCAGTGAGACCATGAAGGACCTTTACGAGTACGTCAACCCAAGAACCGGAAAGAAGGCATCGATGATTGCCGATGATGTGTATAAAATCATTGAGGCGAATGCTGACAAGCTCGACTCTACCATCATCTACAACCGTGACTTTGGTTATGATTTCTTTGGTTTCAAGACCCTGGAAAGATCCTATCTACTGAAAATCAACGGCCATATTGTAGAGCGGCCTCAACACATGCTCATGCGCGTTGCCGTAGGTATCCACCTCGATGACCTTGACGCGGCCATTGAAACCTATGAGTTGATGAGCAAAAAGTATTTTACGCATGCGACCCCTACTCTTTTCAATGCCGGCACGCCAAAACCACAGATGTCTTCATGCTTTCTATTGCAGATGCAGGAGGACAGCATTGACGGAATTTACAATACGCTGCAGCAAACGGCTAAAATTTCACAGTCAGCAGGAGGTATCGGTCTATCTATACACAATGTGAGAGCTACCGGTTCCTATATCCGGGGTACCAACGGCACCTCAAATGGAATTGTTCCGATGCTCAGAGTGTTCAATGACACGGCAAGGTATGTAGATCAGGGAGGCGGAAAGAGAAAAGGTTCCTTTGCCATCTATCTTGAGCCGTGGCACGCTGATATCTTTCAGTTTCTGGACCTGAAAAAGAATCACGGTAAGGAAGAGATGCGCGCCCGAGACCTCTTCTACGCCATGTGGATGCCTGACCTGTTCATGAAGCGCGTTGAGGAAAACGGAGACTGGACACTGATGTGCCCCAACGAGTGCCCTCACCTGTACGATACCTATGGAGACGAATTCGAAAAGCTCTACGTAGGATATGAAAAGGTAGGCAAAGGCAGAAAAACGGTAAAAGCAAGGGAGCTTTGGGAGAAAATCCTGGAAGCTCAAATCGAAACCGGGATCCTTATATGCTCTACAAGGATGCGGCGAACAGAAAGTCGAATCACAAAAATCTCGGTACCATAAGTCATCGAATCTATGTACAGAGATCATGGAATACACGGGCCAAGGATGAGGTTGCAGTTTGTAATCTCGCATCGATCGCCATACCGATGTTTATTTCAGAGAATCCACAGGGAGAGAAGTTTTTCGATCACAAGAAACTCTTTAAAGTCACGAAGAAGATTACGAAAAACCTCGAAACGGTTATTGACCGGAACTACTACCCGATTCCTGAAGCAGAGAACTCGAATTTCAGGCACCGCCCCGTCGGAATAGGAATCCAGGGTCTCGCAGATGCCTTTATCTTACTGAGATTGCCCTTTACCAGCGACGAAGCCAAGGAACTCAACCAGGAAATCTTTGAGACGATTTATTTCGCCGCATTGACCGCCTCTATGGAAATTGCGAAGGAAAAGGAACCTTATTCGACCTACAAGGGCTCACCAATCTCTGAAGGAGAATTCCAATTCAACATGTGGAATGTAAGCGAAGATGATTTGAGCGGAAGGTGGGATTGGAAAAAGCTTCGGACCAGCATCAAGAAACACGGAGTCAGAAACTCGCTCTTGGTAGCTCCGATGCCAACGGCTTCCACATCTCAAATTCTTGGAAATAATGAGGCTTTTGAACCCTATACTTCCAATATTTACACCCGACGCGTATTGTCAGGAGAGTTCATTGTCGTGAACAAACACCTCCTGGAGGATCTCGTCGAATTGGGCCTCTGGAATAACGACATGAAAGAGGAGATCATGAGAGCCAATGGATCTATCCAGCATATCGAATCCATTCCTCAGGAATTGAAAGATCTATACAAGACAGTTTGGGAGATGAGTATGAAAGATATCATTGACATGGCGAGACACCGTGGATATTTCATCGATCAATCACAATCGCTGAATCTATTTATGCAAGATCCCGACTACTCCAAATTGACATCCATGCATTTCTACGCCTGGAAATCTGGTTTGAAAACGGGAATGTACTACTTGAGGACCAAATCCGCCGTGAATGCGATTCAGTTCACCGTTACCAAGAAACAGGAACAGCTTCCCGCAGGTGCAGTTGAAGAGAAGCCTTTAACGGGAGATGAACTCAAGGAAATGATCATAAAATCAAAAGAGAATCCTGATGACTGCTTGATGTGCGGGTCTTGATTCAGAGCACCTTGCTTTGTCATCTCGACAAAGTGAAGCCACAAAAAAAGGAATCCCACAATGGGATTCCTTTTTTTTTCTGACTCAGTCAGAATTAATCCAAAATAAATATATTCTTTCTATTCGTTTGAAGGCCCTATAGGGTCGTCGGAAAGTGCCACACTCATGTCTTGCTTCATCCTTCTTGCTCCAAGCGCGACCGGATCCAGCTCAAGATCCATTGCTTCAACCTTTATATCAGAGATCACTTGGGTCTCATACCCGATGAATTCCACTTCAAGGGTATACAAATCCGGGAGTCAAAGCCAGCTCGTATTGTCCGTTTTCATCGGACACCACCTCCAGATCAAGGTCTTTCACCTTTACATGGGCAAATGCAAGCGGTTCATTATTGAATTCTGAATCGAGTACCTGACCCGTCAGATCCACCTGCTGAGAAAAAGCTGTTGCGGTGATCAGAAACACTAAAGCTGCAATGACGTTTTTCATCCTTCTAAAATTTTCTACAAAGATGAGAACTAGGCTCGCTTTCGAGGTTAAGTCAGTGTTAAGTAATCATAACATTTGCGTTAAAATGATTAAGTTTATAGTAGTGCAATACGCAAATTTCACTCCCTAAAACCAGCGCATGATTCGCAGATGGATCTTTCTAGTCGTTCTCGTAATTCTTGGGCTTGTGATTTTTTACAATCCGAACTTTAAGACTATTGCTGCGGGCGTTTCCATTCTCCTGTTTGGTATGGTCACCCTCGAACAGGGGTTCAAAGTATTTGCCAAAGGTCCACTGAGAAGAATCCTTAAAAAGGCCACTGAAAAGCTATACAGAAGCATCTCGGTAGGGGCCCTGGTGACCGCTATCATTCAGTCCAGCTCCCTGGTTTCTGTCATCACCATTTCGTTTATCAGCGCCGGGCTGATAAGCCTCTCGGGAGGTATCGGACTCATCTACGGGGCCAATATCGGTACGACATTCACTGCCTGGCTGGTGGCAGGTTTTGGACTAAAAGTCAATATCTCTGTTTTGGCCATGCCCATGCTGATCTTCGGGATTCTATTTTCCTTTCAACACAACAAGTCCTTAAAGGGCATGGGCAACATATTGACCGGACTAGGATTCTTCTTCCTGGGAATTCATTATATGAAGGATGGTTTTGATGTTTTCAGCAATTATATCGACCTCACTCAATACTCATTAGAGGGATGGACCGGAGTTTTCGTCTACACCGGGATCGGTATACTGATCACAACCGTTCTTCAATCTTCAAGCGCCTCTCTCGCACTTGTCCTGACTGCTCTTGCTGCAGGACAGGTCACGTATGAAAACGCCCTGGCCCTGGCTGTCGGAACCAACATTGGCACAACCATTACCGCTTTGATTGGCTCCATAGGGTCAAACGTATCAGGTAGAAGACTTGCTGTGGCCCATTTGATCTTCAATTTGGTAACCGGACTCGTAGCCCTTGCCATTATAATGCCTCTGGCAAAACTGGTTGATTTGTTGTCGCGAACCGTCGGAATAGCACCTGATGATTTTACGCTGAAACTCGCCCTTTTCCACACCCTTTTCAACCTTCTCGGAGTTCTTATCATGATCCCTTTTATCAATCTGCTCGAAAGACTTCTGATCCGATTCATCAAAGAATCCAAAAGGAAGGACATTGACGAGCCAAAATTCCTTAACAATGCCATACTTGCTTTCCCAGGGACATTGGTCACTTCATTGGAAAAAGAGACACGGTACCTCTTTGAAAATGCGATTGTCGAGATTACAGCCCATGCTCTGAATATACACCGCAGCGATCTTGATTCTGAACTCAAAATCAAAACCGTTGTAAGGAAATCCCAAAAGGACATCGAAGTAGATGTTCGGGAGCTCTACCTTCGAAAAGTCAAGTCAATTTATGGAGAGATCCTGGAATACGCCACAAAAGGTCAAGCCGAGCTAACGCTGGAGGCACCTCACAACCAAAGAATCGCTGAAATCAAGGTTGCCAATCGAAAAATGGTAGAAATCATCCGCAATGTAAAAGAGCTCCGAATCAATGTACTTCAATACATCCAGTCGGAGAATAAACACATGAGGGACCAATACCAAAGTTTCAGACGGCTGGTCGCCAAAGTCCTGAGGGCCGTGAATCAAATGAAAGAGGACGATGATCAGGTCTTAATCAAAAAACAAATCAAGGACTTGAAAAAATTCTTCAATGCGAAACTGAAATCCAACAACAAAAGCATAGACCAATTAATTCGTGAAAATCGGATTGATGTGAACATGGCTTCCTCACTTGTAAACGATCACGACAATGTCAATGACATGATCAAAATGATTCTGGAGGTATGCGAGCTGTTATACGTTTACAAGGACAGCCTGTTCGAACCTACTGAGACTGCTCACGATCATGCTCAGCATAATACAGGTTAAGCACATCGATGCACGCTTGCATCAGGTCTTTGGTTTCAATCAAAATAATGAAGTAAAGAGTTGTGTTCTTGGGGCTGGTAGACTCCTTCTCCCGGGTTCGCTCAACTTGTGTCTGAATAGCTGAATGAACCTCTGAAAGCAGCGCCTTTTTCTCCTCTATGATCTCGGGAACAATCTTCCCAAAATCCCTGGAATCAAAAATCTCACTGATCCGCGCCAAGAGCGCCTCCAGCGTCGAAGTGATCTGGAGCAACTCCTCCGATTCACGATTTTTCAACTTCTTGTGGTGGTTGTTCACATGCTTGTAGCTCACCTTGGCAATTAGACTCGAGGATTGAGCAACATCCTGTAAACTCCCGATGGTATCAATATAGAATTTACTTGCACCGAGGTAGGAATCATCAAGATCCTTGATAAAATAGAAAATGTCATTCTGAAGTTCCTCGATCTCAGTTCGAATTTGTTCACGTTGTGCTTCGCTTTTTTAAGCCTGTCCAGGTCTCTATCAACAGGCCGTTGATGGTCATCGACGTGATTTTACTAACCCTTTTCAATGCTTTCGAGACATTGTCGGCGCTTTCTTCAATGACTCCATGAATAGAATTGCTTTCGGCCTTGCTCAAGCTGTCTTCGGTCTTTACTTCACTGCTTTTGCCGATGTGTTTCATATAGTTGCGAATCAGGAGCAAAATCGCCAGTAACAGAAAAACGGCGATCATTATAGGTCCGCCCAAATGAATCAAATAGGCGACCGCCCCGCAGCCGTGAAAGCCGCTAAAGCTGTAAAAACCATCCTCCTATCACATTCAAAACACCTGCAACACGATAAACGGCACTCTCACTTCCCCATGCCCTATCGGCCAAAGAGGTTCCCATGGCCACCATAAAGGTGACATAAGTAGTCGACAAAGGCAGTTTCATCGACGTAGCAATAGAAATCAGAACACTGGCGACCATCAGATTCACCGCCGCCCGTACCATATCAAACGCCGGCAATTCGTGCTTCTTCCTTTGGGAAGTCAATGACCGGTACTATCGAATTGTTTTTCAATTTTGTCTGAATCAATGAATTCGGGAGAACTGTAGCGGTATAATGAGAAATCATCGGAAAACTGCTTTGACCAGGTACGCTGAAAGAAAATTGTGGTTCAAAATTCTCTTTGATGTCCTCTTGGCTTGAAAGATCGAGCGAGGTTTTAACAACATTGCTGCGCCTTGCTCGAAAACCAAAGTGTAACACCATGATCAATCCCGCAATTAAAAGAAACAATGTGGGTGTGGGCAACTTTCTTGCCAAAGCCGCCATCGCAAATTCCGTTGCGGGCATCCCCGACGCTGCCCAAGCCTCATAGGATTGCCATGCTGCGATAGGAACCCCGATAAAATTCACAAGGTCATTGCCCGCGAAAGCCAGAGCCAAGGCAAATGTTCCTACGAGCAATAATCAGTTTATAGATGTTACCTTTGCAAAAATTGTTACCATAAAATACGACAGAAGCGTCCAGAAGACCAAACTGATCAAAACGATTAAAAAGTCTTCCCTTCAATCATCGGAGCGATCTGCTTGGCATAAATTCGGTGCCTTTCAATCCTTTGATAAAAATAAAATAGGTAATGGCGGCGAGTGCGAGCCCCCAAACAAGGCACCCGCCCATTTGGCTTTCTTTTCAAAATTAAAAGAGAGCAGCACCCTGGAAACATATTGGACCAGTGCCCCTACGGAGAAAGCAACGACCACGGAGAGCAAAATACCCAAGAATAATTTCCGTTGCTTTTTCGGTATTGATATACTTGACTAGTTCGGATAATGAGTTCGTTTTCGCTCACAATCTTAATCAAGGCTATGGCAACTGCAGAGCCCAATAAGCTCAAACACAATGGAAACCGTTGTGGAAGTTGGCATGCCCAGGGTATTGAAAAAGTCGAGGAGCAAGATGTCGGTGATCATCACTGCCATAAAAATGATCATGATCTCGTTAAAATAGAATTCCCCGGGAACGAAAATCCCCTTTCTGGCTACCTCCATCATACCGCTTGAAAAAACCGCTCCAAATGCAATGCCCAAGACTGGCCACGATCATAATGGTTCGAAATGAAATGGCTTTGGAGCCCAGGGCGGAATTCAAAAAATTGACAGCATCGTTACTGACGCCAACTACTAAATCTGCTGCAGCCATGCTATGCGAGCGCAATAATCATCAAGAAGTAAATATTTTCCATGCCGGGTCAGTCTAAAGCTTTGGTTCGTTGTAAATTTTGGCTAAATATAATTACAGAATGGTTAAAAACGTGCGTTTGACAAAACTTTTTCTTATCCCGGTTTCGACGCCACTCTGAAAATAATGTATCTTTCAACTCTCAAAAAAGGCCTTTATGAATTGGGAAAAATTGCTGTCCTTAAAACGATATGGAGACACTGAGACTCGGCTGAGGATTGACCAGGATGAGTCCAGGCTCGGATTTGAAGTCGACTTTGATCGCATCATCTTCTCGGATTCGTTCCGTAGCCTTCAGGATAAAACACAGGTCGTTCCCCTTTCAAAAACGGATTTCGTGCATACGCGTCTGACGCACAGCCTGGAAGTCTCAGTTGTAGCACGCTCCCTGGGGCGCATGGTCGGTGGTCACATCCTTGAAAAATATCCCGAGCTGGTTGAAAAAGGATACCGGCCCAATGATTTCGGTGCAATTACAGCAGCTGCGGCCCTGTCACACGATATAGGTAATCCACCCTTTGGCCACAGCGGTGAAAAATCAATCGGAGAGTTCTTCAAGACGGGGCCCGGACACGCGTTCAAATCCGAACTTTCAGGCAAACAGTGGCAGGACCTGATCGATTTCGAAGGCAATGCCAATGGTTTCAAACTTCTCACAGAAAGTTTGAACAACATAGAAGGGGGGCTTCGCCTTTCCTATGCCACGCTCGGGGCATTCATCAAATACCCCAAAGAATCTCTCCCTAAAAAACCGACCCAACATGTCGCGGATAAAAAATATGGGGTTTTTCAGGCCGACCTGAACTTTTTTAAGGAACTGGCCAGTGAATTGGGACTGAAGAAAACCGGTCAGGGAAACGATGTTGCGTTTTCACGTCATCCACTGGCTTTCCTGGTCGAAGCCGCCGACGACATTTGCTACACCATCATCGATTTCGAGGATGGAATCAACCTGGGTCTGATCTCTGAGGATTATGCACTGGAATATCTCATCAACCTGGTGCGCGACAACATCAACACGAAAAAATACAACAGCCTCAACAATACCAAAGACCGGATCAGCTATTTGCGGGCACTTGCCATCGGCAATCTGATCCAGGAAGCAGCGCGCATTTTTATTGCGAATGAAGATAAAATTCTCTCCGGCAATTTCCATCAATCGCTGCTTGAAAAGTGCAGATATGAGGCCCAGATAAAAGACATCATCAAACTTAGCGTTGAGAAAGTATATCAGAGCAGTGAGGTCGTTGAGAAGGAAGTTGCGGGCTACCAGGTCATCGCGGATTTACTGGAGGTCTTTATCAATGCGGTAAACCATACCTACGAAAACAAAACCTCGAATTACGATCGGTTGATCCTGCTGATGCGACCCGAAAAATTCAATGCAATCCCTGAGAATCTCTATGAGCGTTTGATGAGCGCGTGCAACATGGTCGCCAACTTCTCAGACAGCTATGCCATTTTACTTCACAAAAAAATCAAAGGCGTAGACCTTAGTTAAAAGCTGTACAGGATCCCAATTCCCAATTGCTGTTTGAGCTGCACCCGCGCACCCAGAGTCTCAACCTCGCCCTGATCATTGGTCTCTTTGATTTTAATGTCGTCATCATAGATCAGATGGGTTCTGAAGTTAGCTTCCAGCAGATCGTTGATTTTGAACTTAAAGGTTAGAACCCAATCCACATCAATATTCCCAAAATTATTGATATAGTCGGCGTACAATTCAAGCTCATTGGTGATCGCCATGTTGGTCAGTAGCTCCTTATCCCATTTCGCCCTGACAAGAAAACCGATCTCATGCCTCACATTGCTGCCAGGATCCACACCGAATGCTCCTTCCTCTGAGAGCCGGGTATCCAGGACGTACGTAGACTTGAAGGTGAATGGTGATAGATAAACGGATAGCAACTCCTCTTTCAGATTGTAGGTGCTTCCTACTCCCAGGAAGAAATAGGCTGGTGCAAAAAATCGCGAAATCGGCTCCTCTTCCTCGGGGCTATTGAAACCATCTGTGAACTGCGTTCTAAAACTAAATCGGGCTGTGTAATACCAGTTCGAAAGCGTATCTTTTCTATATCCAAAGGAAGACGATAGTTTGATCTCATCATCTGTTTTTATCAGGCCCTGATCCTGCCTTTGGTTCAGCCCGTAGCGCGCGGAAATTTCATTCCTCCAAATAGTGTACAGTTTCTCGTAGTTTCGTGAAAAATAAATCTTCAACAACCCTGAAACCGAGTTCTCTCCTCCCGTATTCCAATTCACAAAAGACACCTGGTTTAAATCGAATCCAATGCTATTGTCGTATTCCCACCACTCGGGCTCCACTACCTTTTTCTTCGGCTCGACAGTCACCAACTCGATGGCCGTCGGAATTTCTATTGTGTCGATTCCGTAGGTTTTCAACACGTTGATGAAATAAGTCGATTTCGGAAGCGGAACATACATTGTATCCTTCGTCTCAGGATCAACTTTCATCCTGTACTTCGGCGTGAATGTTACGTTTCTAGTTATGCTGTCGGATACAATGCTGTCAATGGTAATATTGTAGTAGGGGCGAAGCAAAGAATCGAGCATGGACCTTTCAATGCTTATCATACGAGGCTTCCTACGTTGGGGTAAATTCAGCGTATCAGGTAAAATGCTGTCGAACCCTGATTCCCGAGGTTCAAGAATGAGGCTGTCATACATTTTTTCAACTTCTGAGGTGTCGATATCCAAAGTTATCGAATCCCGGGATGTCTCAGTCGAAAGGCTATCGATCTCCTGGGCTGTGCCGATGAAAAGCTGCGCAAAAAAGGCGATGAAAAGAAGACTTTTTGAATGGATCACTGCTTACTGCTGCTCGATTTAAGATTTGACAATAGCTGCTCAAATTGATCTTCTATTGACCTTTCGTCAAGACCTGCCAGGTGCTCCAGTTCTTCCACGGTCCCATGGCCTATGAACTCGTCGGCAATGCCGATTCTCTTTACGGGTCTTTGAAGCCCTTTTTCTGCTGCATACTCCATCACTGCGCTTCCAAAACCGCCCCTCAAGACGCCTTCCTCAATCGTAACTATCAGTTCGTGCTGTTCAAAAACCTCACTCAGACAGCCCTCATCTAAAGGCTTCATAAAACGCATGTCAATGTGGGTAAACGCTGTCCCTCTCAACTCGTCGAGTACGCGATTGACCCTTGTACCGATCGTTCCAAGGCTCAATACCGCAATTTTGGAGCCCTTTCTCAATTGGCGGGATTTACCCAGAGGCAACTCTGAAAAAGGCTTTTTCCAGTTCACAATCTCGCCCCGCCCCCGCGGATACCTTATTGCCAATGGCCCGTCCAATCCGAGTTGAGCTGTAAACAATGCATTTCTGAGTTCGATCTCGTCCATAGGCGCCAGTATGGACATGTTTGGAATACAACTGAGATAAGCCAGGTCAAATACGCCGTGGTGCGTTGCTCCATCTTCTCCGACCAAACCTGCCCTGTCGATACAGAAGATCACCGGGAGTCTCTGCAAGGCAACGTCATGTATGATCTGATCATAGGCCCGTTGCAAAAATGTGGAGTAAATGGCACAGAAGGGAATCATCCCCTGCGTTGCCAAACCCGCACATAGTGTAACAGCATGCTGCTCGGCGATCCCCACGTCAAAAGCCCTATCGGGAAATCGCTCAATCATGTACTTCATGGAAGAACCGGTGGGCATTGCGGGAGTTACTCCGACAATTGCCTCATTCTGTTCAGCCAACTCAGTCAGGCTCAAACCAAAAACGTCCTGGAACTTCGGCGGAAGATCCGACTCGTCAGACCGAAGCAGGTCACCTGACTCTTTGTCAAACTTGCCAGGAGAATGATAGGTGATCTGATCTTTCTCAGCTTGGGGCAGGCCTTTGCCTTTTTTGGTGATCACATGAAGTATTTTCGGCCCCTCGATCTGCTTGAGACGGCCAAGTTCTTCTATCAGGGCCCTAACATCATGACCGTCCACAGGACCTGAATAGGTGAGGTCGAGTGCCTCAAAAACATTCTTCTGATGGGCATCCTGCCCCTTTTTGACGGCTGTCAAATAATTTTTTAACGCTCCCACGTTCGGATCGATCCCCATTTCATTGTCATTGAGAACGATCAGAATGTTGGAATCAGCAACACCGGCATGATTGAGCCCTTCAAAAGCCATTCCGCTGGCAATGCTGGCATCACCGATCACAGCAATGTGCTGTCTTTTCAATTCTCCCTTCCTCCTGGAAGCTATCGCCATTCCAAGAACTGCGGATATCGACGTTGAAGAGTGGCCCGTTCCAAAAGGGTCATAGGGGCTCTCTTCCCTACTTGGGAATCCAGAGATACCATTTAATTGCCTGTTGGTGGGGAATACCTCTCTTCTTCCGGTGAGAATCTTATGCGGATAGGCCTGATGCCCTACATCCCAAACCAGCAGATCATCAGGGGTGTCAAATACGTAATGAAGTGCAATAGTAAGCTCAACAACACCAAGACTCGCCCCGAGATGCCCCATCTTAGTGGAAACCACATCGATGACAAAGGTTCTCAATTCAGAAGCCAGGTCATCGAGATCTTCAACTTGCAATCTTTTCAGATCCGTCGAAGTGTTGATATTTTCGAGGTGGTTTTTAGGCACAAGTGCAAAACTAAAATTATCTTTGGTGGAGCCAAATTTATAACATTTTAGAGATTCATGAGTCAAAATCCGATAGGCATATTTGATTCCGGTTTAGGCGGGTTGACAATCTACAATGAAATTCACAACCTGTTGCCCCATGAGAACATAATCTACCTGGCGGACAGCAGAAATGCTCCCTACGGTGGCAAATCTAAGGAGCAGATAATTGAGATCAGCGTCAAGAATACGGAGTTTCTTCTAAAGAAAGGGTGCAAACTTATCGTAGTAGCTTGCAACACAGCATCAACCAATGCGGTGAAATACTTAAGGGAGCACTATCAGGTACCGATCATCCGCGTGCAACCGGCCATAAAACCCGCTGCACTGAATTCCAAGACCAAGGTCGTTGGCATGCTTGCAACCAAAGGGACGCTTGAAAGTGAGTTGCTTTTTGAGACCGCACAGCGATTTGCGACTGGTGTCAAGGTGGTGGAACAGGTCGGAGAAGGACTGGTCTCCCTGATTGAAGACGGACAGATGGAGTCTCCCGAAATGACACGGCTATTGAAAAAGTATGTCGAACCCATGATGGAGCACAACATCGATCAATTGGTCCTCGGATGCACGCATTATCCTTTCCTTACCGAGCAAATCAAGGAGATTACCGGGGAAAGCGTCCAGATCGTGGATTCGGGAGAGGCCATCGCCCGACAGACCCGGGTCATCCTTAAGGAGGAAGGCTTGCTCAATGAAGATCAGCACGAAGGGAAAAGGGTTTTTTACTCAAATAAAAATGTTCAGGTACTTCAGGATATGCTCGATTTATTTCACGACGACCTCGTCGCAACCGCTATAGATTTTTAATATGGAAAGTCCTTTCACCCATGAATTCTTTATGAAAAAAGCGCTGCAGGAAGCGGAGGCCGCCTTTGAAAAAGATGAGGTCCCGGTGGGAGCCGTTATTGTCATTGGAGATAAAATAATTGCCCGGGCACACAATCTAACGGAAACCTTGAACGACGTCACTGCCCATGCCGAGATGCAGGCCTTTACGGCTGCAGCCGATTACCTTGGAGGGAAATACCTTAAAAAATGCACTCTGTACGTGACGCTTGAACCTTGCCAGATGTGCGCGGGAGCAAGCTATTGGACGCAGATCGATCAGATCGTATTTGGGGCCTATGACCCGCAACGGGGGTTCCAGACCAATGAAACACGTCTGCATCCGAAGACCACTTTCATCGGAGGGGTCATGGAAAAGGAATGCAGTGACCTGATCAACCGATTTTTTATTCAAAAAAGGAATTTGAACTGAGACGGTAACTAAAGGGTTCGGATATCGTGTGAAAAGAATCTTTCTTCTCTAATCATCCTTTTTAGGACCCTCCCACCACCTGTCCTTAAAGGAATAGTTCGATAGATCCTTGTTCTTGTATCGGTGGTAAATAAAAAGAGGCATCAGAATGAAAGCAAAAACCAGGGCACCGATACCCACATACTTCTCACCTGAGCCCGAAGCATCCAGGTTGAGATAGGTACCCGCCCCGATCAGGACGAGGCAAACGATGAGAATTACCTTTAATGCCGTTTTCATGAAAATCTGAAATAAAGCGCTAAATTACAAAAGAAATGAAAAGGAATCATCACAGTTTTCTCAACAGATCTATCAGCAGATTCCTCTTGTTGAGTTTCTTGCTAGTTACTCTGGTCGGATGGACACAAAATGAGATGAAAGAAAAAATGATCATAGCCCACAGGGGTGCTTCGGGTTACCTACCGGAGCATACTCTCGAATCCAAGGCTCTGGCCTATGGGATGGGTGCGGATTATATCGAACAGGATCTGGTGCTTTCAAAAGACGACATCCCTGTAGTGATTCACGACATTCATCTGGAGGAGGTGACCAATGTAAAAATCGTGTACCCGGAGCGAAAAAGAGAGGATGGGCGCTACTATGTCATCGATTTCACCTTTGAGGAACTCCTGCGCCTGAGGGTAAATGAGCGAATCAACCGAAAGACAGGAGAAGTCGTGTACCCGGAGCGCTTCCCGGCTGGCTCCTCCTCGTTCTCTTTGCACAGCTTGCAGCAGGAAATTGAACTCATTAAGGGGCTGAATAAGAGCACCGGAAAAATAGTTGGGATTTATCCCGAAATAAAAAACCCCGGCTTTCACCGCGAGGAAGGCAAAGACATCTCGAGTATTGTCCTTGACGTACTTAAAGAATATGGCTATTCAGACTTGAGCGACACTTGCATCCTTCAATGCTTCGATCGTTGGGAGCTCCGAAGAATCCGGGTGGAGCTGGGGTCCCGGTTGTTTCTGACTCAACTTTTGGAGGACCGCTCTGAATTGGATGATATTGAGGCTTTTGCAGCCTATGCAAACGCCATAGGTCCTCATTACAGCTTGCTTCTAGGAGGCATCGATCTCAAGGGTAATCTAACTTCCAACAACGCCGTGAAACGGGCTCATAGCCTCGGTCTGAAAGTACATCCTTATACTTACAGAAAGGATTCACACCCCGGCTTTGACAGCTTAGAGGAGCTTCTCAAGGTGAGTTTTGACGAACTTGAAGTGGATGGCGTTTTTACTGATTTTCCCGATCTGGTTGGGAACTATCTCAATCGGTAGTCTCATACGAAAACAGACTCAAAAGTTTTAGCCTCATACCGTGGCTTCGACAAGTATCCTTCGATAAGCAGTCAACAATTTGGATTTGGAGATAAAGCCATGATATTTGCCATTTTTAATCACCGGAAGGTTCCACGCACCGGAATCCTTGAACTTTTTCATAATGGTCTCAATGTTGTCTTCTTCATAGAAAATAATATCCGGTGCGCTGTGCATCAACTCATCGACAAAAACCAGGTCATAAAGGCTTTGATCAAACATAATGCTCCTAATATCGTCCAACAGCAGGACTCCCAAAAACTCTTTCTCCTCATTGACAACCGGAAAGAGATTCCGTTTGGATTTTGCAACAGCTTTTTCAAGCATGTCCCCCAGGCTGTAATCGGGCTTAATCGATACGAAATCTCGCTCAACTAGCTTGCTCTTCTGCATCATCATCATCACGTTCTTGTCTTTGTTGTGTGTCAAAAGCTCTCCTTTTTTAGCCAATTCCATGGTATAGATTGAATTGGAGACGTAATAGCGGGTCATAGAAAAAGAAATCGCACTTACAATCATCAGCGGCACGAACAACTCATATCCTCCTGTGATCTCGGCAATGAGAAAGATGGCAGTAAGTGGGGCATGAAGCACCCCAGCCATCAGACCTGTCATTCCAATCAGGGTAAAGTTGGATTCCGAGATATGAAAATCGAGCCCCAAATTGTTCACCACTTTGGCGTAAACATTGCCCAGTGCACTCCCCATGACCAGAGTCGGAATAAAAATCCCTCCAACCCCACCGGCGGAAAAGGTAATGGTCATGGCCACGGCTTTAAAAATCGTTATTCCGATTAAGAGCAGAATGACGATCCAGATATTCTCGATCGCCTTGTCCACAAAAGGAATCTTTCCAATGGCTTCTTCGTGATTTACATGCAACAGATTGTTGATCAGGTCAAAACCTTCCCCATAAAGAGGCGGAATAAAAAAGAGCAACAATCCTATAGCGAGGCCGCCAATGATCAAACGCTTAATCTCATTGCCCATTCGTTCAAAATAACCGGTGATCCAGAAGTACATTTTCGAAAAGTAAACCGAGGCAATGGCCGACCCAATCCCCAGCACAATATAGAAACCGATGTCATTGACATGGAACTTGTCTACCAGCTCGAATCGAAAAAGGATCTCCTCACCCAGGAAAAGATAGGAGGTGATAACCGCAGACACGGAGGCCAACAGCAAGGGGATCAAGGAGACGAAGGCAAGATCCAGGCTGAAAATCTCCAGGGCAAATACAATCGCGGCAATAGGAGCCTTGAACATGGAAGCCATCGCGCCGGCGGTAGCACATCCGATCAAAAGGGTCCGGTTCTTGGCATTGGTATGGAAAAACTGAGCGATATTGGAGGCAATGGCCGCCCCTGTGCTCACGGCAGGTCCCTGCAAACCTACGGATCCTCCAAAACCTACCGTTATCGGAGCCGTAATCAAGGAGGCGTACATTTTATAGCGTTCGATCAGTCCCTTTCGCTTTGACAGAGCAAAGAGGGTCGAGGGTATGGCATGGCTGATCTTCCTCTTCAAAACAAACTTTTGAAGCAGGTATACCAATACAAGACCGATTATAGGAAATACAAAATAAAAGCTCAGGTGGTATTCCCGGATAAAATCAACCTTGAGTGCCGATTGGATGAAATGCGTGAGGTTCTTAATTGCGACTGTTCCCAAACCGGAAAGAAATCCAACAAGGATGCTCAGCAGATAGATAAACTGCTGGTTGCTGAGGTTTTTATACCTCCACTTGAAGAACTTTTTCCGCAATTTCTTAGTCCTGGGCATGCAATACAAATTCGCATTATCCCTGACCCATGTGCCGGATCAAGAAGGTTAAAATTAAGAATAAAAATCAAAGGGGAAAAAGACCTGCAGAATAAGAGACAAATCCCTTAAATTATTGGCTTTTTACTACCTTAAGGTTCAGTTCTTCTAATTGTGCCTCATCTATGGGAGAGGGCGCGTCAATCATCACATCGCGTCCGGCGTTGTTCTTCGGAAATGCGATAAAATCCCGGATCGTTTCCTGCCCGCCCAAAATGGCAACCAGGCGATCCAGTCCAAAAGCAATCCCACCATGAGGCGGAGCTCCGTATTCGAAAGCGCTCATGAGGAATCCAAACTGGGCAAGGGCCTCTTCTTTGGAGAACCCAAGCAGATCGAACATCCTTGACTGCATTTCACGATCGTGGATCCTGATGGATCCGCCACCAATCTCATTTCCATTCAGAACCATGTCATAGGCATTGGCCCTGACCTTCCCCGGATCTGTTTCCAGCAAAGCAACGTCCTCGGGTTTGGGTGAGGTAAAGGGATGATGCATCGCATGATAGCGCTTCGTGTCTTCATCCCATTCAAGCAGTGGAAAGTCCAAAACCCAGAGCGGAGCGAACACATTCGGGTCTCTCAACCCAAGAGTTTCAGCCAAATGCATCCTCAAATCACTCAACTGACCTCTAGTTTTGTTTCCTTCGCCAGCCATTACCAGCAAAAGATCACCTGGTTCTGCTCCGAGTCGGTTCGCCCAAGACTTCAGATCTTCCTGGGAAAAGAACTTGTCAACGGAAGATTTTAGTGATCCATCTTCAGCATATTTGGCCCAAATGAGACCTTTGGCTCCAATCTGAGGTTTCTTCACGAAATCGATCAGGGCATCGAGCTGTTTTCTCGAATACCCGGCGCAACCCGGAGCCGATATTCCGACCACCAACTCCTGGGAATCAAAAACTCCAAAGCCTCTGTTCTGTGCCAGGTCATTGAGCTCACCGAATTTCATCCCAAAACGGATGTCTGGCTTGTCATTGCCATAGGTTCGTATGGCCTCTTCATAGGTCATTCGGGGAAACTGTTCGATCTCAACCCCTTTAATCTTATGAAGGAGGTGTCTTACAAGACCTTCAAAGGTATTCAGGATATCTTCCTGTTCAACGAAGGCCATTTCACAGTCGATCTGGGTGAATTCAGGTTGACGATCCGCTCTGAGGTCCTCGTCCCTGAAACACTTTACAATCTGGAAATACTTGTCCAGTCCTCCCACCATCAGCAATTGCTTGAAGGTTTGAGGAGACTGGGGCAAGGCGTAGAACTGACCTTCATTCATTCGCGAAGGAACTACAAAATCACGAGCGCCTTCTGGAGTTGATTTTATCAAATAAGGAGTCTCCACATCAATGAAGTCATGACCGGACAAATAGTTTCGCACCTCCATCGTGACTTTTGAACGGAAGATCAAATTCTCACGTACTGGCGCACGTCTAATATCGAGATACCTGAATTTCATCCTGAGCTCATCACCTCCATCAGTTTCGTTCTCTATCGTAAAAGGAGGAGTTTTAGCTCTATTCAATACATTTAGGTCGGTAACCAGGATTTCAATCTCTCCTGTTGGCATATTGGGGTTCTTGGCTTCCCGCTCAATGACTTCACCTTTAATCTGGATCACATCTTCACGGCCCAGGCTACGTGCCTGCTCGACCATATCAGCATCTGAACGTTCACTGTCAAAGATGAGTTGGGTAAGGCCGTATCGATCCCTGAGGTCGATCCAAACCATGAACCCTTTGTCTCTTATTTTCTGCACCCATCCCGACAAGGTAACCGTTTCCCCTGAGTTGCTCATTCTCAACTCTCCATTGCTGTGGCTTCTATACATGATCTTTCTCTTAATTTTGGAGCTGCAAATTTAGTGAAATACTAAAAAGCGGCGTTCATTTTACGTCAAATTTTAGTCTGATTGACCGTTGCGTTTAAATGAGAAAGTCGAGTGCTGCCTTTGTTAATCTTTTATATTTGTACAGAGGTGCAACCTCGTCTTAAAACTTTGGTGAAAACTATTTACATGAATGATTCCGATTCCATTTCAAAAGACACCCGGCTTTTTCTGGTTCCAACACCCATTGGCAACCTGGAAGACATGACACTTCGCGCCATTCGGATCTTAAAAGAAGTGGATCTTGTTCTTGCCGAGGATACGCGTACCTCAGGGCGACTTCTAAGTCATTACGGTATCGAGACCCCCATGCAGTCGTATCATATGCACAATGAACACAAGCGTACTGATTCAATTATCGGCCGACTCAAAAGCGGGGATCGTATCGCTTTGATTTCTGACGCCGGGACCCCCGGGATTTCAGATCCCGGGTTTTTACTGTCAAGGGCCTGTATAGAGCAGGAGATTGAGCTGGAGTGCTTGCCCGGTCCAACAGCTTTTGTTCCTGCCCTCGTAAACAGCGGTTTTCCATGTGACCGGTTTGTTTTTGAAGGTTTTCTTCCGGTAAAAAAAGGGAGGCAGACCCGTCTTGAATTGCTCGCCAGGGAAACTAGAACCCTCGTGCTCTATGAATCTCCCCACAAGTTGGTTAAAACACTCACCCAACTGTGCCAATTTTTCGGGGAAGATAGAATGATCTCTTTATCCCGTGAATTGACAAAACTCTATGAAGAAACTCTCAGAGGCACCGCGAAAGAGATCAAGGATCATTTCGAAGCCCATCCCCCCAAGGGAGAGATCGTAATTGTGATCAAAGGGAATTCGGAAAACAAACGTAAACACTGAACACTCGTCGTAATAACCTCTTCGCCTCGCAATAAAATGGAACTGATCATTCGGACATATGACCTCCCTCTAAAACACACCTTCACCATTTCCCGGCAATCTTATGACGTGAAAAGAACGTTGATCGTCGAATTGAAAGATGGCGATCTATCAGGACTTGGCGAAGCTTCTGAGAATCCGTATTACCACAAAACGATAGAGAACATGGTTCAGGATCTTTTGGGTTGCAAGGACATTATTGAATCAAGCTCCGGGCTGACTCCCGAAGAGTTCTGGACCCAAATGCATTCAATGCTTCCCGACAATATGTTTGCGCTCTGCGCCCTGGATATCGCCTTTCACGATTTGAATGCCAGAAAAAAAGGCAAGAAACTCTATGACTTGTGGGGTCTTGATATTCGAAACAATGTCGCGTCAAACTTTACTTTGGGTATTGACACGATTGACACGATGATCTCCAAGATGAAAGAAACGCCCTGGCCCATCTACAAAATAAAACTGGGGACTGCGCACGACCTGGAGATTATACGTGCCCTCCGGAGAGAGAGCCAGGCGATTTTTCGCATCGATGCAAATTGCGCATGGGATTTTGAAACCACAATGAAAAATGCAGAAGAGATGAAAAGGCTGGGCGTGGAGTTCCTGGAACAACCTTTGCCCCCTGAAGATTACGAAGGTCAAAAGGCATTGTTCGAGCACTGTCCGCTACCCGTCATTGCAGACGAGAGCTGCCAGGAAGAGCAGGATATCGTCAAATGTCATGGGAGCTTTCACGGCGTGAACATCAAACTCGTCAAATGCGGCGGATTTACACCGGCAAGGCACATGCTTGCCCAGGCCGAATCCCTGGGTATGAAGAAAATGGTCGGATGTATGACCGAATCCTCTGTTGGCATATCCGCCATAGCCCACCTCCTTCCTGAGCTCGATTATGTCGATATGGATGGTGCCACCTTGCTTAAGAGGGACATTGCCACGGGTGTTGTTTTGTTGAAAGGAAAGGCTCTATATTCCGACTTACCCGGTACTGGAGCGAGTTTAAAAATTCTTAACGCGCCACTATCGAGGTAATTTGTGCTTTTAACTTGACATAGATTACTTTTCAGGATATAGTTTACGCAGCAGGTTTTTATCCGACACAAGAAGACAAATAACAGTTTGAGCAACAATTACAAATCGAACTATAATATTTGGTATTTTTGAATTCAAAATGAACCGACCATGAAACATGAAATAAAAACACAATGGAAAGGGAATCTTCTCTTTAATGCGGACTCCATGGGGGGCAGCTTCAACATAGATGCCGCTGAAGAAGTAGGTGGAACCAACAACGGGCTTCGACCCAAAGCTTTAATGCTGAGCTCCCTGGCTGGCTGCTCGGGGATTGACATTGCTTCCCTCCTAAAGAAGATGCGAGCCGAAGTAGAAGGCATGGACATCGATGTCTCTGCTGAACTAACAGATGAGCATCCCAAATATTACAATAAAGTTCATGTGACCTATCGCTTTTATGGCAGTGACTTCAAAAAGGACAAGATTGAAAAAGCGGTACAGCTCTCCATTGAGAAGTACTGCGGCGTCATGGAAATGTTCAGAAAGTTCGCTGATATCTCAACGGAGATTGTTTATGTCTCCAATAAGTGTTTTTTATCAATTACTATTGTTGTATTAATAATTGTAACGATCAAAGCGGTCACTGAAATCAACAGACCCAGTGAAGATAGCAATACACCGGTCTGAGCCCCTATTGCGGAGTTTTTGGCTCTTGTTTTGTTCGGTTCAACATACACTACATCATTTTGGGATAGGTAATACACTGGAGAGTTAAATAATTCATCGGATTTAAGATTCACTCGTGTATAAGTCTTTTTACCATCGTAGTCTTGAATGACCAGAACATTTTCACGTTCACCGTATATCGTCATATCCCCGGCTAGGCTGATAGCCTCTAAAATGGTGATACGCTCATTCGTCGCAGTATAGGTGCCGGGCCTGACAACTTCACCGAGAACGGTAATGCGATAATTAATTGTTTCGATATCAACAATGGGGTTCTTGATATAATCCTCAAGCATTCCTTGCAACATAACAGTAGCTTGCTGCCGTTGAGCCCTGCAATTTTAATCATTCCTATAACCGGGAAATTGATGTTCCCATCTGGATCTACCCGATAGGTTTAATTCGTTGTCTACCTTGAGCATCCAGCGCAGGATTATTAATCCCTCCTCCAGAGTGATAGGAACGGATACTGAAGTTTTATTAAACGGTCGCGCAGCCTCCGAGTCCAGAGCATTGACAATTATGACCAACTCATCATCTATGTGATAGGTTGGGGAATAGCTGTCAAGGCCAATCGTATTGTTGGTGCTGTCCATGCCGTTAAAATAGACTACATCGTCTTTAGAGGCACAGGAAAATAAGAATACTGAAAGCAATGAAAGTATAGCAATTTTTTTCATAATGAGGGGTTTAGTTACAAAACGAATATAGAAAATAATTTCTGAACAGCAAATGAAAACTATTTTGAACTCTTGCCTATTTGATAATACTCAAATCCTTTTTGCTCAAGCCTTAGATGGGAATACTGGTTCCTCCCGTCAAAAATGATCGGGCTCCTCATTTTGAGCTTTAATTCTTCAAAATCCGGTGATCGGAATTCTTTCCATTCGGTTAAAAGTATCATGGCATCTGCATCCGCAAGGGTTTCATATTTGGAGCCGAAATATTCAATATTATCGACATCTTTCAGATAGAACGTTTGAGCCTCATGACTTGCTTTCGGGTCATAAGCTTTGATTCGGGCCCCTCTTTTGACCAACTCCTTGATGACATAGATCGAGGGTGCCTCCCTCATATCGTCGGTTCCTGGCTTGAAGGCCAGGCCCCAAACTGCAAACGTCTTTCCCTCCAGGTTATGCCCAAAGCGTTGAGTAATTTTTTTCGCTATCACGAGTTTTTGGCGATCGTTGACCGCTTCTACTGAGCTAATTAATTCTGCTTTGTAACCGTTCTCGTCAGCGATATGCTTCAAGGCCTTTACGTCCTTTGGGAAGCAGGAACCTCCGTATCCACTGCCAGGATAAATAAAACTGTAACCTATTCGGGTGTCTGATCCGATTCCAACTCGAACCTGGTTTACATCCGCATCGACCAATTCACAAATGTTCGCCACTTCATTCATGAATGAGATCTTCGTCGCGAGCATCGCATTGGCAACGTATTTTGTCATTTCAGCGGAGCGTATGTCCATTTCTATCATCCTGTCATGATTGTGTGTAAATGGGGCATAGAGGTCTCTCATTGCCTGGAATGCCTCCTGGTGATCTGCTCCAACCACAATTCGATCAGGTTTCATGAAGTCGTCAATAGCCGCGCCCTCCTTCAAGAATTCAGGATTTGACACGACGTGAAAATCAAGATTCAGACCCCTCCTTTTCAACTCCTTGTCGATTTCCGCCCGTACTTTATCCCCCGTACCCACCGGGACTGTTGATTTGTCGACAACTACTAAGGGGCGGCTCATTTTCTGACCAATTTCCTCAGCTACGGAGAGAACATACTGAAGGTCTGCCGAACCATCTTCTCCCATCGGGGTACCAACCGCAATAAAAACAACTTGACTCGAAGAAAGTCCATCTTCAATTTTTGTGCTGAACCTCAACGTGTTTGTATCAACATTTTTCGAAACGAGATCTTCCAGACCCGGCTCGTAAATCGGAATAATACCCTTTTTTAAATTCTCAATTTTTTTTTCATCTATGTCAATGCACGTCACTGTGTTTCCCATTTCTGCAAAACACGTACCGGTGACCAAACCGACATATCCAGTTCCAACAACTGTTAAGTTCATTTCAAATAATATATTTTGAGTTGCTTACTAATTCTCAATTGTCTTTTTCTCAATTTTTCTTAGGAAACTGAGGGGTATGTTTACATTAAAACTGCTTCCCAAAGAGTCAATATTGACCACTACCCTATGGTTTTTGCCTTCGTTGATACACGTAGCAATCAAACCCATAAAAGGTCCGTTTGTTACCTCAACGTCATCCCCTTTGGAAACGCGTATTCCTGGTTCGATATTGTGACTCTCGCTGTTATTGCTCAGAATCCTCAAATTCTCGATTTCAACTTCCCTGATTTTGGCAGGCTTTCCCAGGTGTTTAAGCACACTGACTGTGCCTTGAATCGGGAGGGTTCGATACAACTCCTTTTCGGGCAAACAAACAAAAATATAGCTCGGTATCAGCGGAACCTCCAGTGTCTTTTTACGGTCACTCCATTGCCTTATGGTTTTAACCAGCGGTAGAAAGGCTTCAATTTCATGGTCTTGCATTCGTTCGAATACCTTTTTTTCGGATCTGGGCTTGGTGAAGATTGCGTACCAGTTTTTCTCTAGGTCAGGGGATTTTGCACTCATGGTTTGTATGTTGGTCTTATCGCTTTCAATTCTAGAAATTGCAAGACCCGCAAATATAAATATTAATATCTTTACAACTATTCAATCCTTAGACAATCCTCAAACTCCTCACTAAAACACTTCTTTGTCTCGCAGAGTAATCATATCTGTCACGAATGACTTGATAACCGATCAAAGAGTCGAGAGGGCCTGCCGTACATTAAACGAGCAAGGGTATGAAATTTTGCTGATCGGGCGAAGGTCGAAAGACGGTTTCAAGCTTGACAGACCCTACAAACTAAGACTGTTTCGGATGCTTTTCAGATAAGGGATTCTTTTTTTACGCAGAATTCAACACACGTTTGTTTTGGACACTCCTTTTAGAAAGAAAAAGCCTGTTGTACGCCAACGACCTGGACACCTTGCTGCCCAATTTCCTGGTTTCAAAGATCTCACTCACCCCTCTTGTTTTTGATAGTCACGAGTATTTTACAGAAGTGCCGGAACTCCAAAACCGCCCATATGTGAATTCCTTTTGGGAAAAACTGGAAGCCTTCATTTTTCCGCAATTGAAGAACGTCATAACCGTGAACGAAAAACTGGCTACAATCTATTCGGAAAAGTACAATGTCCCGGTGACTGCCATCAAAAATGTGCCGGAACTGATTCCCTTAGAAAAATTTAATTCTATTGAAACAACTGTTGTCAGAAGTGATGGAGAATCGAGGAAAACTCTGATTTATCAAGGCGCCTTGAATTTAGGCAGGGGCATCGAGCTCATGATCGATTGCATGGAACTTTTGCCAGAGGTCAAATTATTGATCGTAGGAGATGGCGATATTTCCGAAGAATTGAAAATGAGGGTCAAAACTCGAAACCTGGAAGATCGTATTGCTTTCACCGGCCGTTTGATGCCGGAAAATCTCAAAGAACTAACACCCACGGCTGCAATTGGTTTAAGTCTGGAGGAAGACATGGGTCTGAATTACAGGTATGCGCTTCCGAACAAGATATTTGATTATATTCATGCTGGAATTCCTGTTATCGTTTCCGATCTGCCCGTGATGAGCGACTTGGTCTCTCAGAGTGAGATAGGAGAAATTCTCAAGGAGAGGACTCCCAAAGGTTTAGCGGAGCTAATCAGGACGGTTCTGTCAAATGCCGCTTCCTACAGAGAAAATCTTGGTGAAGCAGCCAGAAAATTTAATTGGAACGAGGAAAAAAAAGTGTTTCAAAAATTCATAGAACGTATAGAACATCTTGACTAAAAAACTGAACATAGTTTCCTTCAATGTCCCTTATCCGCCTGATTTTGGTGGAGCTATTGACGTCTTCTACAAGTTGAAATCCCTTTCTGAGGCAGGGGTTCAAATTGATTTACACCTCTTTGAATACGGAAGGGGCAGACCCTCCGAACTTGAGAAGTATTGTGACAAAGTTTTCTACTACAAGCGCGATCGCTCATTCTTCAAAGGCATTCAGCTCACCCCTTATATCGTTGCGAGCAGAAAGAACAAGGAACTCATCAAAAATCTGAATGCGTCAGCAGCTCCTGTTCTTTTCGAAGGTGTTCACACAACAGCTCCTTTAAAGGGCAAAGCTCTCAAATCGGAAGTAACTCTCGTGCGGATGCACAATCTGGAGCATGACTATTACAATGGCTTGTTTCGAAGCGAACCCAACGTATTGAAGAAATTGTTCTACTGGGTCGAGGCCAAAAGACTCAAACGCTATCAGAAGAATCTAAATGCCGCGCGTATGATTCTGAGTATTTCTCCCTCCGATCAGTCGTATTTTGAGAAAAATCTCAGTGCGGAAAGCACTTTTGTTCCGGCTTTTCACCCCAATAACAAAGTCAGGCATCTCAAGAAAAAAGGATATTTCGCATTGTTTCACGGAGATCTTTCTGTTTGGGACAATCGAAAAGCTGCTCATTTTCTGGTGGGTATTTTTGGCAAACTCGATATTCCGCTGATCATTGCCGGTAGAACTGAGGATAAAAAACTTTTAGAAAAGATTGAACTTGCGAAGAACCTGAAATTTATTTCTCTTCAAAATCAGGAGCAACTCGATGATCTGTTGCAACGAGCTCACATCAATATTTTTTGGTCATCCAACGCATCAGGAATCAAAATCAAACTGCTCAACGCACTTTTCAACGGGCGCTTCTGCCTGGTAAACAATCCCGTCGTGGAGGGATCGGGTCTAGAAGATCTTTGTGAAGTGGTGGATGATGATAAATCTCTTGTTTATAAAGCTATTCAGCTCATGGACGTCGAATTCTCTGATGAGCAATATTTTCACAGAAAGGAGAAAATGACTGCATATGACAATAAGCAGAATACAAAAAGACTGCTTGAAATTCTGAATTTCTGATCAGCATTTTCTAGGATCAGCAACACCATTTACGATTAAACGACTTCGAAAACCTTGTTGCCTTCGCACTTGATGGTTTTATGCGGAAACTTGAGAATCAACGCATAATCGTGCGTGGCCATTAAAATCGTGATACCCGTTTTGTTGATCTCCTCCATGACATTCATTATCTCGACAGAGGTTTTTGGATCCAGATTTCCAGTCGGTTCGTCGGCCAGGATCATTTCAGGTTTGTTCAGCAGGGCCCTTGCTATAGCCACGCGTTGCTGCTCTCCTCCTGACAACTGGTAGGGCATTTTGAAGCCCTTGGTTTTCATGTCAACTTTCTCAAGAACCTCATTGATTTTTTCATCCATTTGATTCTTGCCCTTCCAACCCGTTGCTTTGAGCACGAAAAAGAGGTTTTCATGAACATTCCTGTCATTGAGCAATTGAAAGTCCTGGAAAACAATTCCAATCTTCCGTCTTAGAAAGGGTATGTCTTTTTCCTTCAACTTGCGAAGGTCGAATCCTACTATGTGACCTTCTCCAACCTGTAACGGAAGATCTCCGTAGAGCGTTTTCATCAGGCTGCTCTTACCACTCCCTGTCTTCCCGATGAGATAGTTGAATTCACCTTTTTCGATTTCCAGGTCAATATTTGAAAGGATCAGATTTTCTCTTTGAAAAATAGAGGCGTCCTTCAGTTGAAGCATGATTTATAATTAAGGTTGAACAAATACGATCATAGGCCCAAAGAAAATAGGCAAACCTTCAATGACAAACTTAATGTTAAATCTTGGAATAATAAAGTTCCCTATATTTGATTTCTGAACATGCACAATTTCTTTCTCTCTCTTCTTATCCTGGTTCTTTTTAGCGGATGCGAAACAAACTCATCCGATGAAGGCAAGTGGATGATCACTCGTTTTGGAAGACTGCCTGAAGCCGTATCCAATCAAGCCGTAAGTGGAGGTTTTGTGAAGGGCGTGACCTATCTGTACAGTTTCGGCGGCATTGATTCGACCCAACTTTATTCAGGCATTCATCTCAGGTCATATCGGATCGATACAAGAACAGGATTTGCTGAAAGAATCCAGGATATGCCTGATTCATTAGGAAAGATTGCATCCGCAGCTTCGAGGATCAATAATCCAATCGATTCTGAGAAAGGGTGTTATAAATCCCAAGGATCCATCTGAGATCAAATGGACCTCTCGCGATCTTGAAACTCGTTATGCAGGATACAGGATGGCATCCTTTGAGAGAAATGGTAAAGTGATCTGGATTGGTGGCAGCAAGATTACCTATAACTACAATGCTATAGCCTATGATGGATCCGGCGGCATAGAACCAAATCATCGGATTCTAACGTTTGATGGAGGGAGCTTCACAGAAGAATTTAACAGAAATATTCCTATGGATCTGAGAGGAATTGCTAATATTGACGACTCATTGAAATATGTGATCGGAGGAATCACAGACAATCAGCACACAAGTCAAGATTTAATAAAATTGTAATGGAAAAAATAACAATGAAGAAACCACTTCAGAATAGCTTTTGGGCCGGCTGGCAAAAATTAGGGGTCTTTTGCGTCACCCTGATCTCCCTGGTTATGTCCTCGTGTGAAAAGCCGATGCCAAAAGCCGGCTTGAATGAAGGCATGTGGAGAGGAGAGATTACAGCGCAGAATAATGAGATCCCGTTCAATTTCAATGTAAAGAAACAAGAAGGAATTTACAGTATTTCCCTCATAAACGGCGACGAAGAGCTGGAAATCGATGATGTGAATATCATCGGAGATTCACTTTTTTTCAACATGCATATTTTTGATATCAGCATTCGGGCAGAAATGAAAGGTGACTCTTTGATCGGAACCTACACCAAAAATTATGCGGATAATTACATCCTTCCTTTCAAGGCTGTTCATGGAAAAAAAGGGAGATTTGACAATGTCAGCAGTTCAAACACTTTCGACGGAACCTGGGAAACAACTTTCTTCTCTGAAGATGGAAAAGAAACTCCTGCCGTTGGTATTTTCAAGGCCGAAGCAGGGATGCTGAAAGGCACCTTTCTGACCAAAACCGGGGACTACAGGTTCCTGGACGGTTACACAGAACTGGATACCATGCATTTATACACTTTTGACGGCAACCATATCTACAAGTTCAAAGCTCATAAAGAAAATGACTCCGTTCTCAAAGGTGAATACTGGTCAGGCAAAACGAGTTACAAGACCTTCGTTTCGAAAAGAAATGACACGGCAAGCCTGCCCGACGCGAACAGTCTCACATACCTGAAAGAAGGATACGATCGCATTGATTTTTCTTTTCCAGACCTTGAAGGAAAACAAGTCAGTCTCTCAGATGAAAAATACAAGGGCAAAGTGGTTTTGCTTCAAATCTTCGGAACCTGGTGTCCAAACTGCATGGACGAGACCCGTTTTCTTTCTGATTGGTATAGAAAAAATGCCGATCAGGGGGTAGAAATCATCGGACTGGCCTACGAGATAAAACCCGACTTCAATTACGCGCGGGATCGGGTTTTAACGATGAAGGAAAAGCTCGATGTGCCCTATGACTTTTTGATTGCAGGTACCTCTACCACCCAATCAGCGTCGGAATCCCTCCCTATGTTGAATCGCGTGATGTCTTTTCCAACCTCGATCATTATTGACCGAAAAGGGGAGGTCAGGAGAATACATACAGGCTTTTCAGGACCTGCGACAGGGGTCTACTATGAAGAGTTCGTCGATGATTTCAACCAGTTCATGAAGGACCTCATTGAAGAGTCGGGTACTTAAAAAGACAGAGTTTTCAACAATCGGGTGAACTAATCAACAATTTTACAATATATCTTCTCAAGGTCGTTAGCTAAATAGGGCATATTACTATTTTTGACCCTTAACAGAATTGCTTTCGATGAAGATACTCCCGAAGTTTTCTCTCTTGTTCTTCCTTGTTGTCGGATTTTGCTTTGGGCAAAAATCGAAGATCTACACGAATGACATGGTGGGGTTCAACAACGCCGTGAAGCTCTATGAGGATAGAGACTACGCGGCAGCCCAGGTCATATTCAAGGACATTCGAGACGATTATGATGACGACTCGGAGTTGAAGGCCCGTTCTTATTATTACGAGGCTTTCTGTGCCATTCGGCTGGGTCAATCCAATGGAGAGGAATTGATGAACAACTTTTTCGAGAAGTTCCCGACCAGTACCAAAAGAAGCAGCGCCTTCCTTGAAGTTGGTGACTATTATTTCAACAATCGCCGATATGCCTACGCCTTGAAATGGTTTTCCAAGGTTAAAACTTCGAACCTCACCCGCTACGACAATGAGGAGTTCAGTTTTAAAAAGGGCTACAGCCTCTTTGCCGTTGGAAGTTATCCCGATGCGAAAAGGTATTTTTCCGAATTGTTGGACTCCGAGGAATTCGGCGCTCGAGCCAAGTACTATTATGGGTATATGGCCTATCAGGACGACAATTACACAGAGGCAGACAAATATCTCAATGAGGTTGCAGATGAAGCCGGCTATGACAAGGATGTCGACTACTACCTGGTCAACATCCGCTTCAAAACTGGAAAATTTCAGGAAGCTATTGACACCGGCGTCCCTTTGTTGGAAGAATCCAATGGAATCCAACGGTCTGAGCTTTCCAAGATCATAGGTGAGAGCTACTTCAATCTCAACCAGTTCGACAAGGCGATTCCCTATCTCGAGAGCTATGATGGAAAAAAGGGCAAATGGAACAACACCGATTATTATCTGCTGGGATACGCTTACTATAAACAGGGCAATTTCCAGGAGGCTATCGCCTGGTTTTCAAAGATCATCGATGGAAACAACGCAGTTTCTCAGAATGCCTATTATCACCTGGCCGAATGCTATCTCAAGGACGAACGCAAACAGGAGGCTCTCAATGCCTTTAGAAATGCCAAGGAGATGGATTTCAGCGCCGAGATCAAAAAAGATGCCTGGTTGAACTATGCCAAATTGGGATATGAGATCGGCAATCCCTACAGCAGCCCTGCCGTTGTCATCGAGGAATTTATAACGGCCTTTCCGGAGTCACCGGAGGAAAAGGAAATGAAGGAACTACTGGTAAGTGCCTATCTCAATGCCAATGACTACCAGGGAGCGATAGACTACCTGGACAGAAATGAGGATCAAAAAGATGAGACCTATCAAAAGGTCTCGTATCTATACGGAATCATGCTCTTGAAACAAGATCAACTCGAAGAAGCAGTCTCGAAGTTTGATCTTTCCCTGGGGACTCCGATCAACCCGGAATTTCAGGCCCGAGCCTCTTTTTGGAAAGCCGAAGCTCTTTACAGGATGGAGAGTTATGAATCCGCTTTGACGGAATTCAAAAGATTTGCAGACTTGCCCGCTGCCGGAAGTATCGAAGAGTATGGCTTTTACCATTACAGCCTGGCCTACACCTTCTTCCAGCTTGGCGATTACAACCAGGCAGGAGGTCATTTCAATGAGTTCATACAGGACGGTAAGCGACCGGACCTGATACCCGACAGCTATCTGCGCCTCGGTGATTCGTACTTTGCACTGAGCAATTATTTCAAAGCCATACCTGTCTATGAAGAAGTGGTCCAAGCCAATGAGAAGGACGTGGATTATGCCCAACTTCAGATTGCTTTTTGCCAGGGTTTTATGGGTGAGAACGACAAGAAGATTGCTTCCCTGGTTCAGTTCACCAAGGTGAACTTGAAATCCCCCCTGCGGGACGATGCCTATTATGAACTTGGAAATACCTATGTCAAAATAAATGAGCCTGACAGGGCGCTTGGGGCCTATGACAACGTAATTGAAAATTACAGAATGAGTTCCCTTGTTCCCAAGGCGCTTCTGAAGCAGGGTTTGGTATATTTCAATCGCGATGAAAGTGATCAAGCTCTGAAAAAATACAAAGAGGTAGTTACTCGATATCCTGGGTCAGAAGAATCCAGAGAGGCTGTTGCAAACGCCAAGCAAATCTACATGGACCTGGGTCGTGTTGACGAGTATGAAGCTTTTATCAACCAGGTGGATTTCGTCGAAGTCAGCGGGGATGAAATAGAGAATACCCTTTACGCTTCTGCTGAACAATTCTATCTCACCAACAATCTGGATAAGGCGACTTCCTCCTTTGAAAAATACCTCGAGCGGTTTCCGAACGGAGCCAACGCGCTGAATGCCAACTTTTATTTGGCCGACTCTTACTATCGTCAGAAACTCGAGCAAAAAGCCCTACCCTACTATGAGAAAATCGTCGACATGGAACAAAATGTCTATACAGAAAGAGCTCTTATCCGGGTTTCTCAGGCCTACCTCAAAGGAGGCGATTGGGAAAAATCGATTGTACTCCTCAAAAGGCTGGAAGAAGGAGCTGAATCCTATGAAACCCTGGTATTTGCACAAAGCAATCTCATGAAGGGTTACTATGCAACTCAAAATTACAGTGAAGCTGTATACTATGCTGAAAAAGTACTTGAGCAGGATAAAATAGACACGAGCGTGGCGTCAGATGCGGAGATCATCGTTGCACGGGCAGCCTTCGAAACGGGGGACCTGATCAAGGCGGAAGACGGTTTTGCGAAAGTCGGAGAATCGGCGACGGGCGAAGTAAAAGCAGAGACGCTCTATTATGATGCTTTTTTCAAACACGAAGAAGGAAATTACAAACTTTCAAACGTGTCCGTCCAGGAATTGGCTTCAAAATACTCTGAATACAGGTTTTGGGGAGGCAAGGGTTTGATTATCATGGCAAAGAACTTTTATGCCCTGGAGGATGCCTACCAGGCTACCTATATCCTCGAAAGCGTTATTGAAAAGTTCTCGGAATATGACGAGATTGCCGACGCAGCCAAAATTGAGCTCAACAAAATCAAAGTCGAACAATCGAAGACGAATTCTTCGGTGATCATCGAAAATAAATAGAAGGGAAAATCAGGATGAAGAGATTTGTTTACACACTCGTGCTTTTGCTGTTGAGCCTGCCTGCTATTTCCCAGGAAAAAGAGAAAGAAAGGCTACCCTCAGAAGAAATCAACGTGGTAAAGCCATTTTCACCTACGGTTTCAAAAGCCCTGAAAATTCGTGTCGAACCTGAAACCGACAGTATTGACCTTGAATTGAGTAAGGAAATCAACTACTCTATAAATTCCATCCCGGTGGCCTCCACCTTTACTCCTGCAAAAGGAAAGGCCAAATCACTGAAAAGGGTCCCTAAAGAACGCTTCTACCAGAATTTCATTTCTGCGGGCTACGGCAGCTACAGCACTCCCATCATCGAGATGTTTGCCCATAGCAGCACCTCAAACTACAACGATTTTGGTGGCTTCTTCAAACTACACTCCTCTGGAGGAGGAATAGACGGCGTGGAACTGGATGACTCGTTTACTGATGCGAAAGTTGACCTCTTCTACAAGCAGTCGGAACGTTATTTTGAATGGAAGGCTGAAGTTGGCTTCGATCACCTCTCAAATAATTGGTACGGTCTTTCTGATGAGATTCCTTACACTGAACAAGTGGTCAATTCGATTGACGAAAAGCAATCGTACAACGATATTCATCTTCAGGGAGACATCGAATTCTACGATGCACTGCTGCACAAGGGTAAATTCGATTTCCACCAGTTTTTTGACGCTGCCGACAGCAGGGAAAGTTTTGCTGACCTGGAGGGAATCATTGATTTCCCAGTGGGGGATGAGCTCATTTACACGGAAATCGACCTGACTTTCTTAAGCGGAAGGTTTAAAAATGACTTTTTGCAAACCGAAGAACTCAAGTACACCTATTTCAACCTGGGATTGAGCCCGAATTTCGAATTGCTTCGTGAAGATTTGACCCTCAACATAGGGGTTCGCCTTTACTACAGCATTACCGACTTTTCGGACGGAAGCAAATTCTACGCCTATCCGAATATCACGGCATCCTATAATATCAGTGAGGAATCCTTCATTGCCTATGCCGGCGTGGTCGGTGACCTGCAGCAAAACACATATCGCGATTTCGTCGGTTTGAACCCTTTCGTATCCCCTACGCTCTACATTCAGCGCACCAACCAGCAGTTCAATGCCTATGCAGGGATCAAGGGCTTGTTGAATTCCAAAATACGGTTCAATCTGAGGGCCGGGTACATAAGTGAAAATGACAAACCCCTCTTTAAGCTAAACCCTTCGTTGACGGACGGGTCAACCGAGGTTGAAAAAGGCTATCAGGCAGCCAACTCTTTCCAGGTGGTTTACGACGATGTGAATACCATCAATTTTCATGCAGAGCTCATCTTCGACCTTTTCAAGGAATTCCAGTTCGGTGGAAATGTCGACTTCAATTCATACAGCCTGGAGAACGAGGAGCACGCCTGGAACCTCCCCCTCGTAACTGCAGCCCTTTTGGCCAAATACAAACGTAAAAGTTGGAGTGCCGGAGCCGACCTTTTCTTCTCTACAGATCGCAAGGATGAACTTGCGATCATTCCTTCGTCAACACAACGAATTACCAACGCCGCCTATCTCGATCTCAATCTGAACGGTCAATACCACATTAATGACAAATTCGATGTGTTTCTGAATCTGAACAATATACTGAACCAGAACTATCAGGAATTCACCAATTTCAGGGTACAGGGCTTTCAGTTTTTCGCAGGAGTGAAATACAAGTTCGACCTATAGCAGTAACCTATCCGTACATTTTTTCGTAGTAATCCTGGTAAGCACCTGACGTAACGCTTTCCAGCCACTCAGGGTTCGACAAATACCAATCCACTGTTTTTTCGAGTCCCTCTTCAAAGGTCACGCTCGGGGCCCAACCCAGGTCCCGATTCAGTTTGCCGGCATCAATGGCATAACGCCTGTCATGTCCCGCCCTGTCTTTTACAAATCGTATCAGTTCGGCAGAATTTCCCGATTCTCGGTTGAGTTTTTTATCCATGATTTTGCACAGTACATGAATCAGGTCAAGATTGGTCCATTCATTGAAGCCCCCGATATTATAAGTCTGCCCGGTTTTGGCTTTGTGGAAGATCTCGTCTATGGCTCTGGCATGGTCTACCACGTACAACCAATCCCGCGTATACTGTCCGTCTCCGTAAACAGGCAATTCCTTGCTGTTTGTAATGTTATGTATGAACAGGGGAATCAGCTTTTCGGGAAACTGGTGGGAGCCGTAGTTGTTTGAACAATTCGAAATGATAAAAGGCATTCCGTAAGTGTTCCCGTAGGCCCTTACCAGATGATCTGATGACGCCTTTGATGCCGCGTAAGGGGACTGTGGGTCATACGATGTGGTCTCAGTGAAGAGGCCCTCTTTTCCCAAGGAGCCATAAACTTCGTCTGTAGAAACGTGATAGAAAAGTTTACCGTCGAATGCGCCATGATGGGCAGCCAAAAAAGCATTCATCAGGTTAGCGGTTCCCATGACATTGGTCTCGATGAACTCATTTGGGTTGGTTATAGAACGGTCCACATGACTTTCTGCGGCAAGGTGAATCACAGCATCGAATTTTTCCTTTTCAAAAAGATTCAGAAGAAAATCTGCGTCTTTGATGTCGCCTTTTACAAACTGATAGTTCTCTGCATTTTCAACATCCCTTATATTCTCAAGGTTTCCGGCATAGGTCAGTGCATCGAGATTTGTAAGTTCATAATCGGGATACCCAACCACAAACTGCCTGACGACATGGGATCCGATGAATCCCGCTCCCCCGGTGATAAGAATTTTCTTTTTGCTTTTCGTCATAGCTACTAACAACTAATTTACTGTTTCTACTTTTCCAAATTTTTCTGTTGCCATTTCCAGGCCGACCTCAAGGCCTCGTCCAGGCTCAATTCGGCTTTCCAGCCCAGTTCCTTGTTGGCCATAGACGTATCGGCGAAGGCCGCTGTAATATCTCCTTCCCTCCGACCGACGATGCGATACCGTAAATCCAGACCGCTAACCCTCTCAAAAGCTTTGATCACCTCCAGAACGGAACTACCTTTTCCTGTACCTACATTGAAGAACTCCAGGTTTGATTTGTTTCTACCTTTTAGCAAACGTTCCAGGGCAGAAATATGGGCTTTGGCCAGGTCGACAACGTGAATGTAGTCTCTAACAGCAGTGCCGTCGGGAGTTGGGTAATCGTCTCCGAAAACAGACAACTCCTCGCGGATTCCAGCAGCTGTCTGTGTCACATAGGGAATAAGGTTCTGAGGGACACCCAATGGCAGCTCCCCGATCAAGGCACTTTCATGGGCTCCAATCGGGTTAAAATAACGCAATGCAATCACATTGATATCCTCGGATTTTGAAACGTCCTCCAGAATCTCCTCACCTACTTGCTTGGTATTCCCATAGGGAGACTCCGCTTTTTTGACGGGTGCGTTTTCCGTAATAGGCAAGTCATCTGCCTGTCCATAAACGGTACATGAGGAACTGAAAATGAATGATCTCACATCATTGGCAAGGAGGGCCTGCAACAAATAAACAAGGCTTCCAATATTGTTTTCGTAGTACAGTAAGGGTTTTTCAACACTTTCACCCACAGCTTTGGAGGCAGCAAAATGAATCACACCATCGATCTGTCGACCCTTGAAGAATTCAAATACAGCCGTTTTGTCCCTTAGATCCATTTCTACAAACTCGGGTACATTTCCTGTAATGGCTTCAATTCCATCCAAAACTTCCCTTCGGGTGTTCGAAAGGTCATCAATAATAACTACCTCGTATCCTGACTTCTGGAGTTCGACCACGGTATGGGATCCAATAAAACCCAGGCCTCCAGTAACCAATATTTTTCCCATGAAATTCCTTTTAGGATTGCTCCACGGCCTCAATGACCGCTCGAATTATATGATCCAGTTGTTCTTTCTCAAGTTCCGTATGCATCGGAAGAGAGATAACGGTTTCTGAAAGCGCATTGGTTACTGAGAAGTCTTCTTCTTTGTACCTGTCATCCTGATACGCCTTTTGAAGATGCAAAGGAACCGGGTAATAAATGGCGTTGGGTATGCCCAGGTCGTTAAGATGCTTGTGAACTGCATCTCGCCGACCATTGGTGATTTTCAGGGTATATTGATGGAACACGTGACAATCGCATGTGTCACAGATCTCTCCGCATTTTTCAGTCACAGGAGTGAGAATATTTGGATTCTCGCGAAATCCTGCATTGTAATATTTCGCCGCCTCCCGTCGGGCTCGGCAGTATTCATCCAGGTGAGGCAGTTTCAACCTCAGTACGGCAGCCTGTATACTGTCCAGTCTCGAGTTGACACCCACCACATCGTGATAGTAGCGTTTGTACATGCCGTGATTCACCATCCCTCTTATAACATGTGCCAAATCATCGTCGTTGGTAAAAATTGCTCCTCCATCTCCATAGCAACCCAGGTTCTTGGATGGAAAGAAGGATGTAGTCCCCAGAATGCCTATAGTACCAGCCTTTTTCTTGGAACCATCACTAAACGTGTAATCAGCACCTATGGCCTGGGCGGTATCTTCAATAACATGAAGATCATGCTCCCTGGCGATTTCAAGAATTTCTTCCATCTGAGCACATTGTCCGAACAAATGAACAGGCACAATGGCCTTCGTCTTCGGGGTTATGGCTTTTCTGATTGACTCCAGGTCAATATTGAAGGTATTTGGGTCAACATCTACCAACACCGGGGTCAACTTCAACAAGGCGATGACTTCGACCGTGGCGGCAAAAGTAAAATCGGCTGTGATCACCTCATCACCAGGTTCGAGGCCCAGACCCATCATCGCAATCTGAAGGGCATCTGTGCCGTTGGCGCATGGAATTACATGCTTGACATCCAAATACTTTTCAAGATCCGACTGGAAAGTTTTGACCTCAGGTCCGTTGATAAATGCTGCTGAAGAGACTACTTCGAGAATCGCTTTGTCAATTTGAGGTTGAATTTTGTCGTATTGACTTTGAAGATCAACCATCTGAATTTTTTTCATAGAGCCTTGAATTTTGGATCCTTTTTGGACCGGATAAAGGACAAAAATACAAATATTTATCGCGTGCTTGTCCGAATTCTTTATTTTAGCTCAAGCGTGAATTTTCTCTATGACATAGGCATTTACTTACTGCGGGCCACACTCGGTCTTATGGCCCTTTTCAATGAAAAAATAAACCTGTTTCTGTCCGGAAGACGACGTACTTTTGAACAACTTCAAACAGCTATTGAAAAGGAGGATCGAACCTTGTGGTTTCACTGTGCCTCTCTCGGAGAGTTCGAACAGGGCAGACCGGTTATCGAAGCTCTTTCAAAACGCAATCCGAAATACAAAATCGTATTGACATTTTTCTCCCCTTCCGGCTACGAGGTTCAAAAAAACTACAATTTTGCCGATGCCGTGGTCTACCTTCCGATCGACACGAAAAAGAATGCCAAAAGATTCCTGCAAATTGTTCATCCCAGCCTGGCCGTATTTGTGAAGTATGAGTTCTGGCCGAATCTCTTGAAAGAGATGCAAGTCCGGGAGGTCCCCACCTATTTGATTTCAGGAATTTTCAGGGAAAACCAGATTTTCTTTAAATCCTATGGGGGTTGGATGAGAAAGGTACTCAATGGATTTTCTCATTTTTTCGTTCAGAATTCGCAGTCTCTATCGCTATTGGCTACAATTGGAATCCAAGAGGCGACCCTGAGCGGAGACACTCGTTTTGACAGGGTCTACTCCCTTCTCAATCAGGATAATACCTTGTCTTTTTTAGAAGAATTCACTTCGGGCAGAACAACGGTTGTCGCGGGCAGCACCTGGCCAAAAGACGAAGAATTACTGACGAATTTTATCAATGGTTGGATTTTGGACGACGCGGTTTTTATCATTGCCCCACATCAAATGGATTCCGAGAGATTCCGTAAGCTCAAGGAAAAGCTCAATAAAAAGAGTGCGCTCTATTCTGAAGGTTTTCCCAACAAAGATGTTCAAGTCTTCATCGTAGACACCATCGGGCTTCTGACGAAAATTTACAGCTATGCTGACGTCTCCTATGTCGGAGGCGGTTTTGATAAAGAAGGGGTCCACAATGTTCTGGAACCGGCTGTTTTCGGAGCTCCGGTTCTGATCGGCCCGATTTATGAGAAGTACCAGGAAGCTGTGGATCTCGTCGAGAGACAGGGATGTATTGTCGCTCAGGATGCCCAATCCTTCAATGAGCATCTTTCGGCACTTCTTACAGATTCTCAATTCAGGAAAGAGACCGGAGATATTTGTCGCAAATTCATAAAGGTCAACACAGGCGCGACTCAAATCATCGTCGACTACCTCGATCAGAGAATCTGATATATTTCATACCTTGTGATCGCAAAACAACAGATGAATGATCAAAGAAAAACTTGAAGAGTACTACAACGTGGTTTTCGAACAGGATTTACTGGACGAAATAGCCGAAGTAGGGACCTACAGATATGTTAAAGAAAATGAGCTTCTGCTGGACATAGGGGATAAATTTCACCAGATTCCCCTCATGCTCACCGGGGCTATAAAAATCAGTCGCGAAACTAAAGCTGGAGAGGAAATCGTTCTCTACTTCCTCGAAAGAGGAGATACCTGCACCATAACTTTTGGGAGCGGATTGCAAAGCAGCAAAAGCAAGGTGCGCGGAGTTGCTGAAAAAGATTCGGAGATCATTTTTATACCCGTTGAGAAATTGGAGGAATGGATGGTCAAATATCCCTCCTGGAGAAGCTTTGTAATTGACAGCTATAACATACGACTCAATGAAATGTTGGAGGCCATTGATACTTTAGCCTTCATGAAGATGGATCAACGGCTTTTCAAATATTTGACCGATAAGGTTCAGATCATGAGAAGTACCACCCTCAACACGACCCACCAGGAAATAGCTGTTGACCTCAATACGTCAAGAGTCGTTATATCAAGACTGCTGAAACAGTTGGAGAATGAAGGAAAGATCAAACTCTATCGAAATAAAATCGAAGTAATCGATTTTTAAGCTGTAACAATTGTTACACTTTGAAGTTGTAAATCGAGTACTTTTACCGGATACCTGATTTTATGTTAGACTTTTTTTTACAGCCATGGGCTTGGTATGTTGCAGGACCGATTATTGCGTTCTGTATGTTCCTGATGTTTTATTTCGGCAAAAAATTTGGTGTTTCCTCAAATCTTGAAACAGTTTGTTCCATCGGGGGAGCCGGCCGATGGGTCGACTTTTTTAAATTCGACTGGAGAAAGAACACCTGGAATCTGATTTTTGTAGTCGGACTCATTCTCGGGGGATTCATCGCTGAACAATGGCTGACGCCAGATCAGACTGTCGCTATCAATCCGAAGACGGTGAGCGACCTGGCTGAAATCGGAATCGCAGACGCAGGTTCGACCTATCTGCCGGATGAAATATTTTCTTTGGAAACACTTTTGACCGTCAAGGGTTTTATGATTCTCCTGGTAGCCGGTCTTCTTGTAGGGTTCGGTTCACGCTATGCGGGTGGATGCACCTCTGGGCACGGGATCGTGGGGCTGAGTAGTCTTTCGATGGAATCATTTATCGCGGTGGCCGGTTTTTTCATCGGAGGATTGGTCATGACCTGGTTCATAATACCGTTATTGTTTTAATGTTAGTTTGAAATGAAATACATCAAATTCTTATTGGTTGGTGTCCTGTTCGGCATAACGCTCAGCAAAGCGGAAGTTATCTCCTGGTTCAGAATCTACGAGATGTTCAAGCTGCAATCCTTTCACATGTTCGGAGTCATTGGTTCTGCTGTAGCGATTGGAATGATCATCATTTATTTCTTTAAAAACGAAACGGTAAAAACAATCAAGGGAGATCCCGTGCATCTTGAACCGAAGAAAAAAGGTATTCCCCGAAACCTGATTGGCGGAATCATCTTTGGTCTGGGTTGGGCCCTTGGAGGAGCCTGCCCGGGACCCATGTACATCTTATTGGGCAAAGGCGTTGTAACAATTCTCGTCGTTCTTTTTGGAGCCCACCTGGGAGCTTTTCTGTATCACGCCGTAAAACACAAACTCCCTCACTGATTGGTTTCCTTTTTTGTATTTTTACACCTGGCTTAGGGCAATCCCATGAACACACTTATAGATCCATATGGCAGGCAGATAACCTATTTGAGACTTGCGGTCACAGACAGGTGCAACCTCCGATGTCAATACTGTATGCCTGAGCAGGGAATTGATATTGTTCCCCGTCAGGAACTTCTGACCTTCAAAGAGATGTACAGAATTACCAGGGTGTTGAGTGAGCTGGGTGTCAACAAAGTTCGTCTTACTGGTGGCGAGCCTTTTGTTAGAAAGGATTTTATAAGTCTTGTGAAATCTCTCTCTCACAACGATCACCTGGATGAGATAAACATCACAACAAATGGAGCCCTTGTTAAGGACCATATTGAAACCCTTGAAAAACTGAAGGTCAAGTCGATCAATTTGAGCATTGACAGTTTACAGTCCAAAAAGTTTCTCAGAATTACACGTCGGGATCAATTCTCACGAGTTTGGGACGCCTATCTGGAATTGCTCAAGAGCAGTCTGCAGCTAAAACTCAATGTCGTTGTTCAATCTGGTTTCAATACAGATGAAATAGTCGATTTTGTCAATTTAACCGAGAAGGAAGACATTGCTGTGCGATTCATAGAAGAAATGCCTTTCAACGGCAAAGGGTTGAGAAAAGTAAACGAAAATTGGGACTTCAACAGAATCCTGGAGCATATTTCCGAAGGTTTTGAGAATTTTGATCCGGTGGCATCAGGTAAGTCATCCACCTCAAGAAACTACAGGGTAAAGGGATACAAAGGAACATTTGGTATTATCCCGGCCTTTACCCGGACCATCTGCAACGATTGCAATCGCATCCGAATAACGGCAACCGGCTTGTTCAAAAATTGCCTTTTCGACGATGGGGTTTTCGATTTGAAGCCTTTATTGAGATCAGATGCGAGTGATGAAGATCTGAAAAGGATCTTTATCGAAACAATCGGCAAAAAGCCCAGAAACGGCTTTGAAGCAGAAGCCAACCGAGCTAACGGAGGTGTTTCTGAGAGCATGTCGACCATTGGCGGTTAATAATCTTTCAATAAAATAATATCAATCTTGAAAAAAGCTGAGCTGATCAAAGTAGAAGATGCACTTGAAATCATCTTGGATTCAACCGAGGATTTTGGCTTAGAGTGTATAGATCTTGAGCATTCTCTTGGGCGTGTCTTGAAAGAACCCATTCGCGCTGATCGCGACATGCCGCCTTTCGACCGCGTGAGCATGGACGGCATCGCCATCCGCTACGAGGCTTTTGATGCAGGACGACGAAAATATAGGATTGAAGGAATTCAGGCGGCAGGAAGTCCGCAACTCGAGCTGAGCTCTGAGGATGCATGCCTCGAAGTTATGACAGGGGGTGTCCTACCGGTTAATGCCGATACCGTTGTTCCTTATGAAATGGTAACCATCGAAAACGGGTTTGCCACTGTAGAAGCAGACACCGTGAGATCCATGCAAAATGTCCATTTGAAGGGCCTTGACCGCAAGAAAAATGAGCGTTTGATTGGAGAAAACCGCCTCATAAGTCCTGCAGAAATTGGGGTCTTGGCCACGGTGGGAATTTCCCAGGTTCAAGTAGCTAAACTCCCAAGAACCGCAATCATATCGACCGGCGATGAACTGGTCGAGGTGAGTCAGACTCCTCTGCCGCACCAGATACGCATGAGCAACGTCCATTCCCTGAAAGCACTGATTGAGCCCTATGGAATTCATCCGGATCTCTTTCACCTTACGGATGACCCGGTTCAATTGAAGGAAAAAATAAGTGAGCTTTTGTCGAATTACGATGTTTTAATGTTCAGTGGGGCTGTCAGCAAGGGAAAATTCGACTATTTGCCTCAAATCCTGGACGAGCTTGAGGTCAAGAAACACTTTCACAGGGTTCGGCAACGTCCGGGAAAACCATTCTGGTTTGGTAAAAAGGAGCGTGTCACCGTATTCGCTTATCCGGGCAATCCGGTTTCTACCTATGTGAGCTGCACCTACTATTTCATTCCCTGGCTGAGAAAAAGTCTGGGCCTTCCGCCGGAACCGGAAAACTCTGCTCTACTCGACAGCGATTTCGAGTTCAAGCCTGACGCTTACCTATTTTCTTCAGGTAAAACTGGTCAATAGAAACGGTTCTGTATATGCCCTCCCCGTAGCCGGCAATGGCTCAGGTGATCTGGCCAATCTCACGCTTAATGACGCTTTTCTCAAACTGGATGCCGAAAGGAATCAATTCAAGAAAGGTGAGGTTTTTTCTTATTTTGCATATCGAAACCATTGATCCTTGACTGGATCCAACATTTGAATCCTTTAAAACCCGATCGATGAACAAACTTTCACATCTGGATAGCGAAAATCGGCCAAAAATGGTAAACGTAGGTGATAAGCAACCTACAAGGCGTGTGGCAAAAGCACAGGCAGAGATGTACCTGGGCAGGGAAATCATGAAAGAGTTCTCAGAAGGTGAGATCCGAACCAAAAAAGGAGCTGTTTTTCACACGGCGATCATAGCTGGAATTCAAGGGGCAAAAAAAACTTCCGATTTGATTCCACTGTGCCATCCCCTGGCCCTGAACTCAATAGATATAAACATTCAGGAAAAGGATAAGACGAATGTCCTGATAACCTGTACCGTTGAAACAGAAGGAAAAACTGGCGTTGAAATGGAAGCTCTCTCGGGTGCTGCAACGGCGGCTCTGACCATCTACGACATGTGCAAAGCGATTTCACACAGCATGATCATAAAAGAAGTCAAGCTGGTCAAAAAAACCGGGGGGAAAAGTGATTTTGACCAGCTTGCAGGGGAATCTGTTTGAGGGGAATCTATTCGATTTTCATATTCACATTTACGGGTTTACAGTGACTTCAGCCTCGAACTCGACCTCCAGGATGAAATCCATATCATCTTGATCACAAAGTGCCATTCCTGAATATCTCACCTGAATCGTTTTTTGTGATTTCAAAGCATTGCCGATTCTGTTGAGTTCATCCACATCCTGTACTTCATAAATGGTTTGGTTGTCAAAAGCATTTTTAACCTGGAACTGATTTTGGAACGTCTTCCCATTATCCGCTGAAAACGAACCCTGAACCTCTCCATTGGGGTCCCCTTGGAAGACGAGCACCTTATACCTCAATCTCTTGATCTTGACCTTTTTGATCTTGTCGAGGTATTTCTGTGTGTCATTGTTGACGATGGTGATGTTGGTGGTTTCTGAAAACTGCACCCAATCCCCGTCTGTTTTCTGAACAAAAACCGGTATTTCTTCGGTTTCGCTCACTGCGACATCTATGTCAGGAAGAACCGCAGTAAGGTCATCTTCGTCACATCCGGAGAAGACGAGACCGAAGAACAATAAACTAAAAGCTATTCTCTTTAGCATGATCCAATATTTTAAGATTAAATTAATTCTACTATTATGATTGCTTCACTCATCGAAAACAAGAAGAACAAAAACTATGGAAGGATGTTGATCGTAACGTCGCAACGCAGGACCAACCTGCGACAGGACAGAACAAAAGACATGTATGACTTGTTTATGGGTTTCATTCGAAAGTAAAGTGAGATGGAGGCTTAACCTGTATTAAATTTAGCACTAATTAACCTGTTCCTATGTTACCCAGGTCACATTTCAAAGAAGAGAATTCAGAACGTTGACTAGCTCTTTCAATCTCCTGAATTATGGTTATTTTAGCTTGAGAATCCGAAATTGGAATTGTAAGGTTCGGATAAAGAATACAATTATGGAAACACACCGAAAGCACGCAAAGCTGAACCGACGAGAATCTGGTTTTTATGCCCCTGCTGAAATCGCCTTGCTGGGGACGAAATGCTCAGAAATTCAGGGTTTGTCAGAGCACATTTCGAAAGAGCTCTCAGGAAAGATCAAGATCGCCTATGCAGATGCTTCTCATAGCAGCACCCTCGAACCTATGGCATTGGATAGCTTTACCTTTCATTCTTCCGGGGATCTTCAGATCCGGCGGTACCACGAGCAAAACCCTTACCAGGATAAGCTTTTCTATACTTCGTACGATCTTCTGCTGATCAATGGAAATCATTACCCCGGGAAATCACAGATCGTTTTTCTGGATCCTGAAAAAGAGGCTTCCATTCAAAAACGAATGGACCAGATCACCGACGTAAAGCTTGTGATAAGAATGAGTAAAGACATCAAAGCCTTTGACTGCCTTCTCGACAAATTTCCTGACTTCAACGAGATCCCTCACTTTGATTTGGATCAGAAAGATCTAATTGCCAGAGAAATTGAAAATTTTGCGAATCAACACGTTGCGCCTGTCAAGGGACTGGTCCTCGCCGGAGGCAAAAGCATGAGAATGGGTCAGGATAAAGGTCTGTTGAATTATTTCGGCAAATCCCAGCGCTCCTATTCGGCTGAGCTTCTTCAGAAATGCAACCTGGATACAAAGTTGTCGGTCAGAAAAGAGCAGGAGGTGTCAGGTGCTGAAGTCATTGAGGATGTGTTCCTGGGTCTCGGGCCTTTCGGAGCTATCTGTTCGGCTTTTCAGCACGATCCGAACTCTGCCTGGCTGGTATTGGCTACAGACCTGCCCTATGTGGATGAGCGTTTGATCCGAAAATTGCTCAGCCATAGAAATCCGAGCAAGATTGCGACGGCTGTAAAAGGGAGGAAAAAGGAATTTCCCGAACCGTTGGTGACCATTTGGGAACCCAAAGCCTATCCGATCATGCTGCAATTTCTTGCCCAGGGAATTTCCTGCCCGAGAAAAGTGCTGATCAATTCGGATGTTGAGTTGCTCGAAACCGACGATGTTTACATCTACAACGTGAACACCCCGGAAGAATTCGATTCGGTAAAAAAGAAACTGGAACAAGAGTGACAGACAACGATACGAATTAAAGTCAGGTATGAAAATCACAAGAGAAAAACTGTACAGTCGTCAAACTGTCCTTGAAGACATTGGTCCGGAAGGTCAGGAAAAACTGTTGAGGACCCGGGTAGCTGTTGTCGGTTGCGGCGGGCTTGGGAATTTCGTGGCGATTCAACTCGCCGCTTCGGGTGTTGGCCATCTTCATCTCGTGGATTACGACCGGGTCTCTGAGAGCAATCTGCATCGGCAGGTCTTCTTTCGAACAGCGGATATAGGCCAATTGAAAGCTGAAATGCTGGCCGATCACGTCCGACAGATCAGTCCGTTTGTTAAAACCAGCCTGGGTCTCGAGCCCATCACGAAAAAGAATATCTCTAAACAATTGGATGGTTACGATCTGGTTGTAGATTGCACGGACAGCCTGCCTACCAAGTATCTATTGAACGATTTCTGTGTTCTCACGGACAAAATCCTCGTTTATGGATCTCTCTACAAGCACGATGGCTACGTCTGCAGCTTCAATCTACCTCAAGAAGAAGGAAGAAGCGCGAATCTCAGGGATGCGTTTGCCCACCCTCCCGAGAAGGGGATTCCGAATTGCTCAGAAGTGGGCACCCTCAATCCAATTGTTGGTCTAATTGGCTCTCTTCAGTCGAACGAGGTGATCAAAATCATTACCGGATCCGGCGTTCCACTTGCTAATAAAATGCTCATCTACAACAGTATGCAGAACCGGCAGTTTTCGATGTCACTCTCCAGTAGATTCATCAAATCTGAAATTGGAAAACTGTTTCACTCAGAAACCTATTTCGATGCACGCTGCGCTGAGCAGGACCCTAAATTGCTCATCACGCCCGAGAAGCTCAAAAGTCAACTGGGTGAAGTCTCCATTCTCTCTGTAGTTGAAAATGCCGATCTGGGCCTTCCATTTGAAGCGGATTTCAGAATCCCTTATTCAAAATTTGATGCTGGAGAATTCAGTCTTGAAGCAAGTCGGGATCTTGTGGTGGTATGCAATAAGGGTATCACGAGCTATGAAATCACGCAGCGAATCAAATCTGCATATCCCGACCTCAGAGTCCTGAGTCTGGATGGAGGTCTTGAAAAATTTTGAATTTATTGTATAGCTTCAGGGGTGAGCGTTGACCCAAACCTCCCCATCCTCGAAATACTCTTTCTTCCAGATGGGAACAGTCTCTTTTAAACGGTCGATGGCATACTCACAAGCCGAGAATGCATCGCCGCGGTGGGAAGCAGATACGGCTATGACAACCGGCAGATCACCAATGGCCAGCTCTCCGATTGCGTGATGCATGGAGACTTTGAAAATGTTGAATTTCTCGAGGCAGAGTTGTGCGATTTTATGCATTTCCTTGATGGCCATAGGGGTATAGGCTGAAAAGTCCAGTCGAAGCACCTCTTTATTCTTCGTGTGATTTCGCACCGTTCCCACAAAAACACAAATCCCGCCAACAGAATCATCAGAAACGAAGTCATAACAATCCTTCTGCTCCAAAGGCTGTTCACTTATTTGAATGTCGATTCTATCTTTCATGAAAATGGCTCGGTAGCATCCATTGTGTTTTTCAACCTCCGCTCACAGGCGGAATAATGGCTATCGTGTCTCCTTCTTTGAGCGTCAAACTATCATCTGCATACGACTCATTCACAGCAATAGCAAAGCTCTGGATGTCCTCTAATTTTGGATACTTATCCTTCAATATGCTCTTTAACTCACCGGCGGTCAGTTCAGCCTCTATGACCAAATTCTCCTCGTCTTTGTTTGTCTGATCCCGTGAAACACCGAAAAACAATAATTTAAGCTCCACTTTTTTCTGCAAATGTAAACATTAAGTGCCAAATTTTCCCGGTACAAGGCACTGTTCAATGATCTCTTCTGATGACTTTCCTCTTCACATATTTAAGTAACATAAGTTACATGTGAGAATTGGCAATTGACTAACTTTGATAGGACGTGGACAATCGCGGTTTTTTTTTGCCCGATGTTGGCGTATTACATTTTTCTTCCCTGAAGAAATCAACAAATCAAAAAGAAGCTTCTTTCCCATGAGATACGGATTTATTATTGACAATAGAAAATGCATCGGTTGTCATGCCTGCACGACAGCATGTAAAAGCGAACACGATGTTCCGGTTGGTGTCAACAGAACCTACGTCAAACAAGTTGAAAAGGGAGAATTTCCAAATACAAGAAGGATATTCTCAGTAATGCGTTGCAATCATTGCTCCGATGCTCCCTGTGTAGAGATCTGCCCCGTAGAGGCCCTCTATACGCGGGATGATGGCATTGTCGATTTTGACAACAATCGATGTATCGGTTGCAAGTCGTGCATGCAAGCCTGCCCCTATGACGCGCTCTACATCGACCCCGACAACAACACAGCTGCAAAGTGCAACTATTGCGCGCATCGCGTTGAGGTAGGAAGGGCGCCGGCCTGTGTGGATGTCTGCCCCGAGCATGCAATCATCGCTGGAGACATGGAAAATCCGGATACGGAAATAGCAACCTTGCTGGCCAGGGAGCAAGTTATCGTGAGAAAGCCTGAAAAAGGAACCGTTCCAAACTTGTTTTATATTGACGGAGACTATCAATCGCTCGATCCAGACGCAACCGATCGATCAGGACCAGGTCTCTGGAATTCTCAATCCAGGGGCGTAGGACATTATGCCAAAGCTGCTGAAAAAATGGTCAATACCAATGATGATGTGAACCTCCTTCAAATGAGCATAGACAATGAGCTTCAGGCAGCGTACCAAAAGAAAGATACCGAGAATCCAAATTACATTGATGTGCTGAACGGAAAAGCCAGACGCGTTTACGACACCCCTGACAAAGGAATACTTTGGGGTTGGGAAGTATCGGCTTATGTCGTTACAAAGGCAATTGCTGCCGGGGCGTTTCTTGTTCCGTTCATCGCCATGCTCCTGGGATATCAGCTTGATGATTCCATCCGACTATTCTCGGTAGCCACGTCACTTGTGTTCCTTGGGCTTACAGGACTGTTCCTGGTCATGGACCTGGACAGGCCCGATCGCTTTCTCAATGTCCTTCTGAGACCGCAATGGAACTCATGGCTTGTCAAAGGAGGATATACAATATCCGTTTTTGGATTGCTTATGACCATCTGGGGCGTTTCGACCCTTCTGGGCTGGAGTCTTCCTGAAACAGGTTTTCTTTGGGTAACCGCTTTTTTTGCTGTGATTCTAGCCGTTTATACGGCATTCCTTTTCGCTCAGGCCAAAGGAAGAGATTTCTGGCAGAGTCCAACCCTGCCTTTGCATATGCTGGTTCACAGCCTTCTGGCGGGGGGAGCCATATTTGCCATCATGTCGTTGGTCTTCGATTTTTCAACGTGGAACAGCCTTGTCCGACATATTCTTCTCGCAGGAATTGTTGTTAATGTGCTGACTTTGATCTCGGAGCTAACGATTACGCATCCGACAAAGGCGGCTAAAAAAGTGGTTCACATGATACTTAAGGAGGACTACAAAAACAAGTTCTGGATGGGTACGGTTCTTATTGGTAATGTGATTCCGCTAATTCTTTTATTGACAACGGGAAATATGATTCTTCTGAGTCTGTCCGGAGTCATGGTTTTAGTCGGAATGTACATCACCGAAAAGATCTGGATAGAAGGACCGCAGCGAATTCCGCTGGCATAGATCAACAGAACGAAAAAGTCAAACAACGATAAACAACAAAACATGGGCTATAAAAAACCATCCTTCATAGAGAACCTGGCAGAGAAAATCGGTATCATACCGGATCTCCACAAAGAAAATTACCAGGAATTCGATCAGGACATGAGACAGTTCACTGATGAGGAAGTCGCTCAGATGTATGAGAATTTCCCTCCACCGGCAGAATGGGACAATTGGGTCGAATACGATCCTAAAAGCTGGCCCAAAAAAGAAGAAAACCAATTACCAGATCGTTCCCACGACCTGCTTCAATTGTGAGAGTGCCTGTGGTCTGACGGCCTTCATAGACAAGGAGACCAATGAGATTAAAAAGCTGGAAGGAAATCCACACCACCCGGGAAGTAGAGGAAGAAACTGTGCAAAAGGGCCCGCAACCATAAACCAGGTGACTGACCCTGACCGCATCCTCTTCCCTCTCAAGCGAAAAGGCAAAAGAGGAGCCGGGGAATGGGAGCGCATCAGCTGGGATGAGGCCCTGGACACTATTGCCGCCCGAATTCGAAAAGCGATCAAGGAAGATCGTCACAATGAGATCGCCTATCACGTCGGAAGACCGGGTCACGAGGGCTTTATGAACTGGGTGCTTCCCTCATGGGGCATCGATGGACACAATTCTCATACGAATATCTGTTCTTCGGGAGCCCGATTCGGATACAACCTTTGGTACGGCTATGACCGACCTTCGCCTGATCACACCAATGCCAAGTTCATCCTGTTGATTTCGGCCCACCTGGAGTCGGGTCATTATTTCAATCCGCACGCCCAGCGTATCATTGAGGGCAAAATGAAAGGGGCCAAACTCGCAACGATGGATCCCAGGCTTTCCAACACGGCTTCGATGAGCGACTACTGGATGCCAACTTATCCGGGATCTGAAGCTGCAGTCTTGTTGGCCATGGCCGCGATCATCCTTCAAGAAGGGCTCTACAACAAGGAATATCTCGAGAACTGGACCAATTGGGAGGAATACCTCACTGCCTGTCATCCTGACAAGGAGGTCAAGTTTGAGAATTTCATAGCGGCCATGATCGAGGAATACAAGGAATTTACTCCGGAATTCGCAGAAGAAGAGTCCGGTGTAAAGGCGGATATGATCCGGGAGATTGCCGTGAAGATCGGTGAGGCCGGAGAGCGATTCGCTTCACACAACTGGAGAAGTGCCGGAGCATCGAACCTGGGTGGTTGGGCCGTAGCCCGGTCCCTGCATTTTCTGACCGTTTTAACCGGAGCAGTGGGAGCCAAAGGCGGAACCTCTCCCAACTCCTGGAACAAGTTCAAACCCGAGGTGCCGAATCCACCGAAACCCCAGAAAAAGTGGAATGAGCTTCATTTCCCGAAAGAGTATCCGCTCGCCTTTTTCGAATTGAGCCAGCTTTTGCCGCATTTCCTCAAAGAGGGAAGAGGTAAGATGGATGTCTACTTTTCAAGGGTGTTCAACCCGGTATGGACCTATCCAGATGGCTTTACCTGGATGGAGATGTTCATGGACGAGTCCAAATTCGGTTTGCATACCGCACTCACGCCGACCTGGAATGAAACCGCGTTCTTCGCCGATTTTGTTTTGCCCATGGGATTGGCGCCTGAACGTCACGACATAAACTCTTATGCTACACATGGTGGTACTTGGGTGGCTTTCAGACAACCTGTACTGCGCGAAGCGGCCCGGAGAAATGGAAAACCTGTGACCTTTACCTATGAGGCAAATCCTGGAGAAGTCTGGGAAGAAGACGAATTCTGGATTGAATTGAGCTGGAGGATTGATCCCGACGGCAGCATGGGTATCCGAAAGCATTTTGAATCCCCCTACCGAAAAGGAGAGAAAATCACCATCGAAGAGTACTATCAATACATCTTCGAAAGAGTAAAAGGACTTCCTGAAGCCGCCAAGAAAGAAGGACTCACCGAGTTCGAATACATGGCCCGCTACGGTGCCTTTGAGATTGAGAAAGGGGAATCCTACAAGAAAAATGAAACCCTGCTCACTGAAGAACAACTCAAAGGATCGGAAGTAGATAAAAAATCAGGTGTCATCCGAAAAAATGGAAAAGACATTGGCGTAATGATCAATGGAAAGCCCATGGTCGGTTTCCCGACCCCTTCGAGAAAGAACGAGTTTTATTCTCAAACCATGGTAGATTGGAAATGGCCGGAATACGCCATTCCCAAATATATCAAGAGCCACGTGCACAACGATGTTCTTGACAAATCGAAAGGAGAATACGTCCTTGTACCGACCTTCAGATTACCCACCTTGATTCACAGTCGTTCTGGTAACGCGAAATGGCTGGTAGAGATCTCGAACAGGAACCCAATCTGGATGCATCCGGAAGACGCAGCTAAATGGGGTTTTCAAACCGGAGACCTGGTCAAAATGAATACCGATATCGGCTATTTCATCGACAAAGTATGGGTAACCCAGTCGATGAAACCCGGTGTTGTCGCCTGTTCGCACCACATCGGTCGATGGAGACGTGAACAAGACAAGATCGGTAACCGCTGGGCGACCAATACAGTCGACATTCTGAACCCCGGTGAAGGTCAATGGAAAATGACTACCAAAAGAGGCATCAAACCATTTGAGTCGGATGACAAAGACTCGAAAAGGATTTTCTGGAAAGATGGGGGAGTGCATCAGAACATCACCCATGCCGTGCATCCGGACCCAATCAGCGGAATGCACACCTGGCATCAGCGCGTGCGCATCGAAAAGCCCGGACCCGATGACAAATACGGAGACATTTTCGTCGACACCAACAAGTCACACGAGGTTTACAAAGAATGGCTGTCGATGACACGACCAGCTCCGGGGCCCGATGGGCTCAGGAGACCCCTTTGGTTCAAAAGGGCTTTCAGACCGGACGACTCGACCTACTATATCGAGGATGAAAAATAACCTTCGAAAATACCTCTTTCAATCAGAAGAGGTATTTTTGTTAAGAAAAAGATTTAGAATACCGAATGCTCAGACGAAATTTTCCATTTTTAGACTGGCTTCCACTTGCAAAAAAGACCTGGAAAGATGACTTGATTGCCGGACTGACGGGAACGATCATCGTTATTCCTCAAGCCGTCGCCTTCGCGATCATTGCCGGGCTCCCACCCGTGTATGGTTTTTATACGGCCATGGTGACTCCTATCATTGCAGCCCTTTTTGGATCTTCTTTCCATCTGATCTCGGGGCCCACCACGGCGATATCTATCGTTGTTTTCGCCACTGTCAGCAAATTTGCCGACCCGGCAACGGAACTTGAGAACTATATTACACTGACTTTAACCTTAACCTTGATGGCAGGGGTGATACAGTTCGCCATGGGCTTAGCCCGAATGGGAAAACTCGTCAATTTCGTCTCCCATTCCGTCATTATAGGATTTACGGCGGGAGCAGGGGTGCTGATCGCATTCAAACAGTTAAAGCATGTGTTTGGCCTCGAAGTTCCTCAGGGAAGCTCTTTCTATGAGATTGTAAGAACCATCGTGCTGAACATCGAGAACACCAACTGGTATGTCTTCTCCGTTGCCATGGGAACCCTGATTTTGGCTATTCTCATTAAACGATTCGCCAAACCGGTCTCTCGGTTTTATATGCTGATCGCCATGGTGTTGGGAAGCCTTCTAGCTTATTTCCTGGGAGGAGAATCGGTTGGCATTGAAAATGTTGGCGATATCCCCTCCAACCTTCCTCCTTTCAAGGTGCCATCTCTCAGTCTGCCTAGTGTCCGTAATCTGAGTTCAGGAGCAGTTACCCTGGCCCTCCTCGGGCTCATCGAGGCGGTGGCCATCGCCCGATCCATTTCACTGTCATCGCACCAACGCATAGATGGCAACCAGGAATTCAAGGGACAGGGTCTTTCTAACATTGTCGCCAGCTTCTTCTCTGCCTATATGGGCTCCGGATCTTTCACACGCAGCGGTGTAAACTACCAGGCTGGCGCGAAAACGCCTATGTCAGCGATTTATGCTGCGCTATTCCTGATGATTGTTTTGCTTACGCTTTCCTCATACGCATCTTATCTGCCCAAACCCGCAATGGGGGGCATCATTTTGCTCGTTGGCTACAATCTGATCGATTTTCACCACATCAAACAGGTTTTCGACAGCAGCGGCCGGGAACTTATCGTTCTCGGAACCACCTTGTTCGGGGCGCTTTTCTTTGAACTGGAAACGGCTCTTTTCTCAGGTATCGGGCTTTCACTTTTCTTCTATCTTGAGAAAACCGCCAAACCGAATATCGCCATACTCGGTACTACGAAAACGCACCGATTCATCAATATCATTCGCGATAAGGAGGTCGAGGAATGCCCTCAACTCAAAATCGTTCGAATTGACGGGTCTATTTATTTTGGGGCGCTCGAGGTTGTCTCTGATTTCTTTAACTCCCTGTATGAAAAAGGAGAAGTCAAAAATGTTTTGATTGTGGCCAAGGGAATCAATTTTATTGACCTGGCCGGAGCTACCTGGCTGGAATACGAGGCGAAGCGATGGAAGGATCGCGGGGGAGGAATCTATTTCAGCGGACTCAAGATTGTAAGCCAGCAGATCCTCAGAAAAGGAGGATTCCGGGAGTCTATCGGAGAGGAGTATTTCTTTGCCGACAAAAGAGATGCAATCCGAACCATCTACGACAAACTTGACAAGGATATCTGCGCCACCTGCGAAGTTCGTATCTTTCACGAATGTTAAAGCAGCATGAGTAACATCAAAGAGAAGATTCCAATATTGCAATGGCTTCCCGGCTATCAGCGATCCTGGTTCAAACACGATCTTTTTGCCGGACTCACTGTGGGAATCATCCTGATTCCGCAGGGAATTGCATATGCTACGATCGCAGGACTACCCCCTATTTACGGGCTCTATACGGCCCTTATTCCTCAGATCGTCTATGCGGTTATGGGAACCTCTCGCCAGCTCTCTGTAGGACCTGCTGCCATGGATTCCCTGATTGTCGCCTCGGGTGTCGGAGCTCTGGCCACCATGGGATCTGAGAATTTTATCGCAATCTCTATTTTGCTGGCCTTCCTGGTGGGCTTGTTCCAGTTTTTATTCGGACTCTTTCACCTGGGTTTCCTGGTCAACTTCTTGTCGCGTCCTGTCATCAGCGGTTTTACATCCGGTTCCGCCATAATTATTGGTTTGAATCAAATCGGTAACCTCACGGGTATGAATCTGGAACGCAGCAACCAGGTTCAATTTCTTTTTCAGAGTTTGTTTCAAACTGCAAACGGGATTCACTGGCCCTCCATGATTCTCGGAGGACTTGCAATTGTATTTCTTCTGCTGATGAAACGATTTTTCAAGCGAGTTCCCGCCTCCCTAATGGTTGTGATCATTGGGATCGCAGTCATGTATTTTCTTAGACTCAATGACCGCGGGATAGACATTCTGGGCTTCATTCCTTCGGGTTTACCCCCTTTTCAAATCCCTGACTTCACGCAAGAAATGATTCTGGAAGTAGGTGGTCTCGCCCTGACTCTTGCACTTATTGGCTTTCTGGAAGCCATCTCTATTGCCAAATCCATGGAGTCCAAACACAACAGCTACCAGGTTAGTCCGAATCAAGAATTAATCGCGATCGGACTGGGAAACATGGCAGGCTCTTTCTTTCAAACCTATCCGGCCACAGGTGGGTTTTCGCGAACCGCCGTCAATGATGAGTCCGGGGCAAAAACCCCAATGTCATCCCTTATAGCGGCCCTTGTAATCGCCCTGACCCTGTTATTCCTGACACCCCTTTTCTATTATCTGCCCACACCGATACTGGCTGCAATCATCGTAATTTCGGCATACGGACTGCTTGATTTTTCCATGCCCAAGAACTTGCTGACCTTTAATCGCAGGGATCTTATCATTCTCAACAGCACCCTTCTCTTTACACTTTTTGTTGGTATCAAGGAGGGCATTCTCTTCGGAATCATTTTGTCGTTGGCCATGTTGATATACAAATCAACCAAACCCCATATGGCGGTTTTGGGACGGGTCCCCGGCACGCATTTCTATCGGAACGTTAGGAGATTTCAAAACGTGATGACAGATCCTGAGATACTCATTGTCCGTTTCGATGCCCAGCTTTACTTTGCCAATACAAATTATTTCAAAGACAAGTTGAAGCAATTTGTCCGGGAAAAAGGAACTGACTTACGCTTTCTTATCATTGACGGAGAGAGTCTCAACGCTCTAGACAGCAGTGCGATCTATGCGCTGGAAGAGATCCTGGATTTTTTCGCCAACAAGGGAATCGTGATTGCCTTTTCCGGGCTCAAAGGACCTGTTCGCGATGCTCTGGTCAAATCAAAGCTGATGAAGAAAATCCGCTATGATCGTTGTTTTATGAGCATTCAGGAGGCCGTTGATTCGTATCACAAAAACGGACTTGAAGCACCTGAGGGGTATTCCTACCAGGAGTATACCAAGCAGGCAAACCGCTGAAAGCTGAATCCAACCCGTTTTCTTTGATTGAATTCGAATATTTCGTAACTTACTGTTCTCTAAACAATAAAAGCACAAAGACTTGTAACAGAAGTTACATTTCTTCGGGCCTCTTTTGCTAACTTTGAATGAATCTAAACAATAAAGCATTGATAATATGAAAGTTGAACAGTTATTTACAGGATGCCTTGCCGAAATGGCTTACTACGTTGAGTCTAATGGTGAAGCGGCAATCATCGATCCCTTGAGGGAAACAGAGCCTTATGTTCGCATGGCGGAAGCAGACAACGCGAAGATCAAGTATATTTTTCTAACACATTTCCATGCGGATTTTGTATCCGGTCAATACGATCTTGCCCAAAAGACAGGGGCGAAAATCGTTTTTGGACCTAATGCTACTGCAGAGTACGAGATTTACAACGGAAAAGACGGGGAAGAATTCCCACTGGGAAAAGGAAAGATCACTCTTTTACACACTCCGGGTCACACCATGGAGTCTTCATCGTACCTGATCACAGATGAAAATGGCAATACTCCTTATGTATGTACCGGGGATTGCTTGTTTATCGGTGACGTCGGACGTCCTGATCTGGCGGTCAAATCAGACATGACTCAGGCAGATCTTGCCGGTCATCTTTTTGACTCTCTTAGAAACAAGATTATGACGCTTCCGGATGACATCATCGTCTATCCGAATCACGGTGCCGGATCCGCATGCGGAAAGAATATGAGCTCCGAAACATTCGACACTTTGGGTAACCAAAAGAAAACAAATTACGCTCTCAGGGCGGATATGACCAAAGAGGAATTCATCAAAGAGGTGACTACAGGTTTGAAGCCACCGCCACAGTACTTCCCGAATAATGTGAGAATGAATAAATCGATCAATAAGAATATTGACGAGGTGATTCACAAGGGAACTACCCCGCTCGACGCGGACACTTTCCACGAAATGAGTCTTCAAAAGGATATTCTGGTGGTTGATACAAGGTCAAAAGAAACCTATACAGAGGAGGGAACTGTGCCAGGTGCATGGTATATCGGTCTCGATGGAACTTTTGCCCCTTGGGTAGGAGCACTGATCAAAGACATCAATCAAAAAATCATCTTCATTGCAGAAGATGAAACACGTGTCAATGAGATCGCTACACGTTTCTCCAGAGTGGGATACGACAATACGCAGGGTTATCTCTTCGGAGGCATCAAAAATTGGATCGATCACGGATACGAAGTGGATAAAATAGGTTCGCTCTCCGGACATGAGTTTGCTGAAAAATTGGCTGAAGGGTCGCTGGCAAATCCATTGGACGTGCGAAAAGAATCTGAGTATTTGTCTGAGCATGTGGTCGGCGTGGAGAATTTCCCTCTGGACTTTATCCATGACAGCTTTGCAGAGATTGACCCGAACAAGGAATATACCCTGCATTGTGCAAGTGGATACCGTTCACTTGTAGCCGCTTCGATCTTTCAAGCCAATGGCGTCAAAAACGTGACCGATGTGCGTGGAGGCTTTGCTGATATCAAGGCTGCCGAAGCTCCTCTTACTGATTATGTTTGTCCGACAACCTTGTTGTAGTTTAAATTTAAATAGTGTTAATTGGGGAGCCTCGTGCTCCCTTTTTTTTGTATAATTGAACAACGATCATAACCCATATTTCATGAAACGGACTGTTAACGCTCTTCTGCTGATTTTTTTCATAGGCCTTCTTTCGGTCTCTTGCGGGAAAGGATCCAAGGATGATTCATCTCTCGTAACACCTCAGGAGCTTTCTCTCAAACAAAAAGACGTCATCTTGATCGACGTAAGAACACCGCGCGAATTTGAGCAGGGACACCTCGAAAATTCAGTGAATATCAACATTGCCGACAAATCCTTTAAGGAGGAAGTCGAAAAGCTTGACCGAAGCCAACCTGTTTATGTGTACTGTAAAGTGGGCGGCAGAAGTGCCAAAGCAGCAGGTATCCTCAAGGAGATGGGATTCGAAGAGGTTTATGACCTGGAGGGTGGTATCCGCAATTGGGAAAGAAGCGGAATGAAAGTTGTAAAATGAAGATGATAAAACAGTTTTCAGTTTTGAAATCATTATTCGGCTTTATTATTTTAGCTCTCGCTCTGAGTTCATGTGAACCTTCTCTTTCTCAAAAAGAAATCAGGCGCTACAGGGAGCAGGGTGATGAAATTGTTCAATCAGCTTCGGAGAAGCTTTCCGGCACCCTTATGTCAAAGATGAAAGAGGGCGGAGCTTCGGCGGCAATTGGCTTCTGCAATCAGTCTGCTCTTCCGATAACAAAAAAAATGGCTGCTTATCACGGTGTAGAAATTAAAAGGACTTCGCTCAGAATCAGAAATCCTGAGAATCTCCCGAATGAAGAAGAGCTAAAGGTCCTTCACCATTACCAGGACAGGATAGAAGAAGGAAAAGAGCTCAACCCGCTCGTAAGTCTGGATCGTTCAGGCAAACCAAATTACTACGCACCGATTCGGGTTCAACAAAAATGCCTTATGTGCCACGGAACGCTCGAACGTGAGCTTTCGTCAACCATTGATTCCATACTCAAAGTGAAATATCCTGAGGACCTTGCAGTCGGATATAACGAAGGAGACCTGCGTGGTATCTGGAGCATTTCCTTCCCTGAGATTGAAAAGTGAAATGGGGGAATTATTCGCAAATTTTCCTAACTTACTGGACATTAAGCAAAACACTTTAGAATCCTATGAAATCTAACTATCAAATCCTCATTGTTGGTGGTGGTACAGCGGGCATCATGGTCGCCGCCCAACTGAAAACTGCAAATCCAAATCTGAAAATCGGGCTCATAGATCCGGCTGACACGCATTATTACCAACCGGCATGGACACTTGTTGGAGCCAATACCTACGACTTTGACAAGACCGCTCGAAAAATGTCAACCCTGATCCCGAAAGGGGTCACCTGGATACAAGAATCCGTTACAGAATTCAGTCCCGAGAAAAATAGTCTTCAAACGGACAAAGGTCATAGTCTTACCTATGAGTACCTGGTTGTTTGTCCGGGCCTTCGAATGGCTCCGGAGCTGGTTGAAGGCCTGCAGGAAGCCATGGACAAAGGAGTGGTCTGCAGCAATTATACGAACCCAAAACACACCTGGGAGACCATCAAGGGCTTTCGGGGAGGCACAGCATTGTTCGCCATGCCTACAACCCCTATCAAGTGCGGCGGGGCTCCTCAAAAAATCATGTATCTCGCCGACGATCACTTCCGCAGGTTCGGAATTCGAAAGAACACGGAAATCGTATTTGCCATTCCGGGTGGGGTAATCTTTGCCGTAAAACGGATTGCGGATACTTTGATGACGGTAGTTGACAGAAAAGACATCAATGTTCGATTTTTCCACAAGCTTGTGAAAGTCGATGCCGAAGAAAGAATCGCCTGGTTTGAGATCGCCAAAGACTTGAGTGCAGGTGGCTGTGTCGTAATGTCTGAAGATGATGAGAAGACAATCGACAAAGAAATACAGTACAATTACAAAGATGTCAAAGTTTCACAGAAAGAAGGTCGATATGGCATTCACTTTGACATGATGCACCTGGCACCTCCTCAGGCAGCACCGCATTTCATTGCGAATTCTTCTCTTTCAACGGTGGATGGCTGGCTTGAAGTGGATGACAAAACCATGCAGCACAAGAGATTCAAGAATATTTTCGGGCTTGGAGACGTCGCACAGCTGCCAACCGCTAAAACCGGGGCTGCTATCCGAAAACAGGCTCCTGTGGTGGTAGACAACCTCCTGAGTCTAATCGCTTCTGACAAGCTTACAGACGAGGCCTACAACGGGTATTCTTCTTGTCCACTGGTTACAGGGTATGGTAAAATGGTTCTGGCCGAATTCGACTACAGCAAAGAATTTAAGCCAGATCCAAAATTAAAGGGCTTTCCTTTGATGTTGAAGGATTCCTCCAAAGAGCACTGGCGACTCTGGATACTGAAGAAATATCTGTTGCCTTACCTGTACTGGAACAAAATGATGAAAGGGATCAGGGTCTGACCCCTCTTCTTTCGATACTCAAAAACGTTTTAGAACCTCAGACTCACGCCCAATAGGAAGTTGATTTCAGCCTGTGGGTAATAGCCTGTACCCGTTATTGTCTCCACCTCTCCCGGATTAGACCAGGTATCATCGTAAGTGAAGAAATATCCGTTGGATACGTATTTTGCATTGAGAAAATTATTCACCATTCCGTTGAAAACTACGGATTCAAGCAGCTTCCCCGGTCGGATCTCGTAACTGATTTGCAAGTCGTTGACAAAATAGGCATCCAACTTAGAATCAGGATGCTCAATATTGCTCATATATTGCTCACCAACATATTTAGCAAGCCAGCTGATCCTCAAGTCCTCCAAGGGTTCGTAGACCAGATTGCTCGCTGCAATGAACCCGGGAGAATAGGCCAGATCCGTGTTTCCGAAATCTGTCAGCACCCCGTCAAACTCAAACAGCTTGTCGATGTTTTTATTCATGCTGACCGCAAAATTGGGCTGCCAGAGCAAATTCTTTGAAAACCGGATCGCAGCGTCAACTTCAAGGCCTAGGCGATAACTCTCACCTACATTATCAGCGATCGGATTTCCAACGTCGTCCAGTTCTCCTGTTAGGACAAGCTGATCGGTGTAGTACATGTAATAGAGGTTGGTCCTCAGGATGAAATTTTCTGTCAGGTATTTCCAACCCAATTCAAAATCGTCCAGCTTTTCTGAACGGACTTCAGGGTTTGCCAAATAGTCTGCTCGTTTGGGCTCTTTATTTCCACGTGCGTACGAAAAGTAGAACTGGCTGTTATCCCGGAAATAGCTCAGCCCAAACTTCGGGTTGAAAAAATTGTTAAGGTCTTCCAAATCTACCGTAACCGGACCTTCATCGATGCCCTCAACTTCATAATCCACTCTTCTGTATTGAAGGTCCCCGAAAACGCGCCAGTTGTCATTTATGGCGTAATCTGCCTTGACAAATACGTTGTAGTCTGTTTTCAAGCCTGTATTCTCATAAAACTTCTGGTCGGGTGTCTGACTCCCGAAACGAGCCCATTTGACCTCCCCAAAATGATCGCCATCATATTTGTTGAGGGCTCCGCCGATGATCAGATTCAGATTCTCGAAGTCCTTGAGGAGTGAGAATGTTGTACCGTAAAAATCATTGTCGAGCCATTTTCGCCGAACCAAATCCGTAGTGCTAACCTCTTCTCCATCTACCTCAATCGGCTCAAAACCGTAGGTGGCAAAATCCCCGTCGTTGATGTATTCTTCGTAAAAGCCCCGGCCATACGTATAGTGAAAGGCGAGGTTTCCAGTCCACTGATTGCCGAAGTCATGGTTAATGTGAAGTTGGTAGTGGTCCTGCTTGTAATCGTCTACCTGGTTGTCGTAAAACCCTACAAGCGACCCTTCATCGTCATAAATCTCTCCGGCTGGATTATATCTCCTGTCTCTCTCCAGGGTCTCGGCATCTATGCCATACCAGGCCTGGTAAGTAACCTCGTGACCTCCAAAGACCAACGCTTTAAACATGGTTTTGTCGCTGAAGATCGTAGCAGAGAGGAAAAGTGATTTTAGATCGGATGAGGCCCGGTCGATATATCCATCCGATTGAATGGTCGATACACGCCCTGAGAACTCCGCCTTGTATTTGGCGTCTCGATCGATAACCCCGGTTCCGAATATAGTATTGGCCTTGAAGGTATTGTACGAACCTCCTGAAAAATTGACTTCAGCGAACGCGTCATCCCTAATGCCGTCAGTCGACAGACTCAAACTTGCCCCAAAAGCTCCAGCCCCATTCGTTGAAGATCCTACCCCACGTTGCAATTGCACACTTTGGGTGGAACTCGCAAAGTCCGGCAGGTTGACCCAAAAGGTTCCGTGAGATTCACTGTCATTGAGCGGTATTCCGTTGATGGTGACGTTCACGCGCGTCGCATCGCTTCCCCGCACCCGGATTCCTGTGTAGCCAACCCCGTTTCCTGCGTCGGAGGTCGTTACGACATTGGGCAAAAAATTCAATAGAATGGGTAAATCCTGACCCAGGTTTCTGGCCTCAATTTCCTCCTTGGTCACATAGCTTTGAGTAAAGGGTGCATCTTCTTCGACACGCGTGGCCTTGACCAAGACCTCATCCAATTGGATCGTGTCTTTGAGGATGCTATCCTCTTGAGCATAAATCATTGAGCTGAAAACAATCAACAGCGTACAAATTCGTAATTTCATAATTCTTCTGTTAAGAAATAATTCTACAGACGAATCAAAGGAGTGAATATTCGCGTTTGCACTGGTGCGCCGTCGGTTTTATAGCGCTTTCCCTAAACAGCATTACCTGTTCCAGGTTCAATGGGTTTAATCTCAGCCTTAGCAGGCACCCCTTTTAAGATTGCAGCAAAGATAGTCAACAATGAAGAATAGAAAAACAAAATCAGTCAATATTCGGCTTTCGCCTGAGCGCCTTCTTTTCGGAGAGCTGCTTTTTCCTTTCGGATCGCTTGTTCTTGACCCTTTTGGAAACCTTGGTCGGAATTCGTTTTCGCGGCTTCTTCAGGGCACCTTTAAGCAGGATTAACATCCTTTCGGATACCGAAGCCTTGTTTCGGTGCTGACTTCTGCTGGTATCGCAGGAAAGGATTAATTCCCCATCTGCCGTCAATCGATGCTCAAGCCGATCACAGCATTAATGTTGTAATCAGAATACTGGCAATATTTAGAAAGATGATGTGGGACCATGTAAACTCATGGGGACAAAATCTACATAGTACATCTTCCAATACAGCATAATAATATTAAAAGTTTTTTGCAAGATAATAATTGCGATTCCAAGGATATTTCCCCAAAGCATTCCTCTGCCTGTTAAAAAGAAAGAAAGGTAGAGAAAGATTTTTCTGATGTTCCAGTTAGGACTTCCCAAGGCTTTTAAAACCACCAATCATAGTGCTTCTTTCCAGAATCAAAACCAATAAACCGGATATCATATTAAAACCAGCAACTAAAGCCAAAAGGATGAGAAGTACCAACATATTCATATCAAGTATTGTTAACCAGTCGAAAATTTGAGGATAAAGTCGTGTGATGTTTTCTGTTCGTAGAATAGTATCATTTTCTTCATGTGTATTCAATTACTGAATTTCTTACCCGCTGTTCAATTTCATTATGTTGTTAAGTCAGAAACCTCAATCTCAAATCCGCTAATCTGATCTGGGGAAAAACCACCAGCTTCTGCATGAAACCAGCCTCTGACATCAAATTTTGATGGGCATCATTAACGTGACGCCCGACTCTTTCTCAGATGGTGGCTTATACCGTCAATCAGCTGACGCTGTTGAACAGGGGCGCCGTCTTATCGCTGACGGCGCTGACATTCTCGACATCGGCGGAGAGTCTACCCGTCCCTATGCAGAGCCGATCAGTATCAACGAAGAATTATCGAGGGTGATTCCAGTAATAACTGGAATACCGCAATTTTTCTGATATCCCTATTTCTATCGACACCATGAAAGGTGAAGTAGCACGTGAAGCTCTGCAGTTTGGTGCGACAATTATTAACGATGTCTCTGCCCTTCGCCATGATCCGCTCATGCTTGAAATGGTGAAACAGACAGATGGTGAAGTGATCATCATGCATATGAAGGGTACTCCCGGCACCATGCAAGACAACCCCACCTATGGTGATATCATTGCCGAAATCATCCTTTTTTTCCGGGAAAGACTTCAGCCTGCTGAGCTCAGAAGGTGTTGAAAAGTAAAGATCAGTATTGATCCCGGTATTGGCTTTGGAAAAAAACTGGAGCATAATCTCTCGATTCTAAAACATCTTGAGAAGCTGTCATCACTGGGTCAGCCTGTGCTGTTCGGCCATTCCCGCAAAACAAGAATATACGGCGATATCACCCAAATCGACACGCCGGACAGGGATCTTGTAACTGCCGTGGTTTCAGGTCTTTGCCAGAATCAAGGATGTCGATCATCAGGGTACATGATGTTGCCTCGACCCGATACGCGCTGCAGGTATGTCATGCTGTTAATCAGGCCAATTCATTCTCGACTGAACCGCTGACCTGGATTAATTAACCGGGTTTGACTCGCAAGGTCGATAAGGCGATAACGATAGGGGCTGGCTTCGTTCCCTATAGCGATACGTAGACGTTATGTTGTGTGGCCTGGTGGTGGCAATGATCGATAAAAAAGCCTGAGCAGAAGGCGTTTGGCCGTGGCCGCGCTCCACAATCGCCCTGCTGGTGGACCGGCTTTCCAAGGACGGCGCCAAGGTGATCGGTTTAGACATCGGCTTTCTGGAGCCGGAGGATAATTCCGGCCAGATGGTTCCGCAGGGGTTTGAAGAAGCGCTGGCCCGCCTGGATGCAGCCGATGAGCGCCCGGACGGTCGCAAACCCGGGCGTATCCAAAAGGATATCAACGACCGGATTCTGGCCGATTCAATCCGGCAGGCCCGGTCGGCCACGGTGCTGGGTTATTTCTTTCACATGAGCCCGTCGGAATTGGATTACGACATCGGAAAGGAAGAAATCGACCGTCAGCTAGCCCTTATCGGCAAGTCCAGGTACCCCATGATCCTCCAGCAGGACCCAGACTCATCCCGGCTGCCGTTCATCACCGCCTATGCGCCGGAGGCCAACCTGAAAATTCTCTCCGATGCCGCCGACGGTTCCGGGTTTTTCACCGTGTCCAGCGACCGGGACGGCGTGGTGCGCAACGTCCCCCTGATGATCAAGTGCGGGGAGGACCTCTTCCCCCACCTGACGGTGCAGTGCGCCTGGCATTACCTGGATCGGCCCCAGTTGATCGTGAACGTCCCCCGCTACGGCGTGGAAGGCATCCAGATGGGCGCGCGCTTTATCCCCACCGACGAAAACGGGCAGATGCGGATCAACTATCTCGGTCCGGCCAAGACTTTTCCCCGCTATTCCATCACCGACATCCTCAAGGGCGAGATCCCGGCCGGGACGTTCAAGGATCGAATCGTGTTGGTTGGGGCCACCGCCGTCGGCACCCACGACCTTCGCTCGACGCCGCTCAGCCCGGTCTACCCGGGCGTGGAGATCCATGCGACCATCATCGACAACATGCTCACCGGCCGGTTCATCACCAAGCCTCAGTGGTCGGAAATCTTCGACCTGATCGCCATCATCACCATCGGCCTGCTGCCCGGCATTTTCCTGCCCCGGGTGAAAGCCACCGTCGGGCTCCTGATTGCCCTGCTCATATTCAGCCTGCATGTTCTTTTCACCCGCTGGCTCTTCGTCCGGTTCGACCTGTGGCTGAACATGCTCTACCCCTTGACCTCGCTGGCCGTCAGCTACACGTTCGTCACCGTCTTTAACTATGCCACGGTGGAGCGGGACCGCAAACGGATCAAAGGCACCTTCCGGCAGTACGTGGCCCCAATGGTCATCGAAGAGATGCTCAAGGACCCCGAACGCCTTAAATTGGGGGGTGAGGAGAAGGTGCTGACGGTGCTCTTTTGCGACCTGGAGCGCTTCACCAGCTACACCGAAATCTACGGGCCGTCGGAGATGGTCAAGATCCTCAGCGACTATTTCACCCGCATGTCCGAGGAGATCTTCAAGCAGCGCGGCACGCTCAAGGAGTACGTGGGCGACGAAATCATGGCATTTTACGGCGCCCCCATCGAACAGGCCGACCACGCCAGACGGGCCTGCGAGACGGCCCTGGCCATGCGGGAAGGCCTTCGGAAGCTTTGTGAGGGGTGGATCGACATCGACCGCCCCTTCATGCACGCCCGCACCGGCATCAACAGCGGGCCCATGCTGCTGGGGAACCTGGGCTCGCGGTATCGCTTCGCCTACGGCGTCCTGGGGGATCAGGTCAACCTGGGCTCGCGCCTGGAGGGCCTGAACAAGAAATATGGCACGGATATCATTATCGGCGAGAACACCTATGCCATGGTCAAGAACGATTTCATCCTGCGGGATTTGGACCTGGTGCGGGTGGTGGGACGCGAGCAGTGCGTGCGGGTCTACGAACTGATTGCACGGGCCGGCGATGTCCTGCCACCGGAACACCTGGGTGCCCTGGAGGCCTATGCCGCCGGCTACGACGAATACTGCCGGCAGCACTGGCCCCAGGCGATCGCCCATTTCAAGCGGGCCCTGTCCCTGCGCCCCGACGACGGACCTTCCCAAACCATGCTGGCACGATGCATGGTCTATAAGGATGATCCGCCGCCGGATGACTGGGAGTGTGTGTTCGAGCCGAAAACAAAATAATTCGGTGCTTTGTCCAATTAGGGGACGCTCATAAAAATATAACTTTACGCAAATTTTATTTTGTTCTCAATTGCAATTGCCCTGCCTCGTTTTGCTGCAATACTGACCGCAGCCTGCGTCACCCTCAATTTTTCCGCAATTTCCGGCTGTTTTAGCCCAAGTTCTTCAGTCGCCCAATAACATAACAAACTGCGTGCGTTGACGGTCCTTCTTTGGCGATCACCCGTTAAAACCATCTCAGGCGAAACGCCAGTTAACGCAGACACCCTTTTCAAAATTGACTCGAAATCAACTCCTTCAGCCTTCAGCCGCCAGCGCCGCTCCATTTTCTCATTCGCCAGTGACAACACTTCTTCGACAAAGTCGCCATCCCCCAAAACTCTCTCATCACTTTTTTGAAACAGCTTTGCCTTGCGCAGCGCCTTGACCGCCAACCAGCCCCCTGCACTTCGGATCAACCCCCCGCCGATGAGATCATCTCGACGGCCCTGGTCGATACCTTTTGCAACGAACCCCCGGTATAACCTTCGCGCGGTGGAGAGTTTCGAATCAAACATCTTGAGTACATGGCCGGTATCCTGCCAGGGACAGCAGCCATTCTTGAATAAGGCGCTGTGACCACAATAGCTCGTAGTTTTCCAATTCTTTTAGATTTTGAACAATTTTTGCTCTGAGGGGGTTTAAGTGGATATACCGGACCAGCTCCAGAAGATAAGCGTCTTCCTGGCAAAGAATTGACTTGTAGCGGTTTTGGAACAAGTGCCCGTGTCGCCGATGACGCCGGTTAAACGATACGGCATAACCTGTCAGCAACCGTTGCATCACCCGAGAAATGGGAGAATCACCAGTTCTTAGCAACAGGTGAAAGTGATTGGGTATCAATGCCCAGGCAAAACATCCCGTTTGGGTATCTTCGACAACGGCACCCAAACGTGCCAGGAAGTTTTCCCGGTCCACGTCATCTAAGAAAATTTTCCGACGTTCGATCCCCCTGACGATGATGTGATGCAGGGCTCCGGGCGCATCTATTCGTCCTTTCCGTGGCATATGCTGACCATATACAACGGCGATATCCTTGTAAACTTATTTTTTTATGTGCGTCCCCTAATTTCCTAATTTCACCAATTGCCCAGATTTTTGTAGATTCAATTTAAAACGAATCCCGCATCATCGCATCCTGGACAACTTTCGGTAATGTTAGCGGAACAAAGTAATCAGAAGGGAAAAGATAGTCTTCACCGGATTCATCGATGACGCGTCGCAGGTTCTGTTTTTTCGCCAGATCATCTGGAATTGCTACGTAAACCTTCCATCGTTCTAGTGAAGCCTCATACTCTCGATTATTTACACAGATGATAAATTCTTGCATATTCTTACCTACTTATACCAGAATCGTTTTATTTTCTGTTCTTTTTTCCCTTTCCCGTGAGCCTCATACCAGTGGATTTCCGCCCTGCATACATCTCCTGACTGAAACCGAATGATATAGATTCCCTTCATTTTACGCCATCGACCATCACCGTAAACTTTTTTGAGGCGCTGAAATTCGTGAATCGATTTGTCTACCGCAATGGTTTCCGGTACAGAAAGTTGTTCAACAATTTCAAATTTCAACTAACGAACTCCGCTGCTTACTTGAAATATAACCAGTTGATATTCAATTGAAAATAACCACTGCTCAACGGTTACCTCTTTTATAATCAGAAATATTATGACACATACGATAACATGTGCAAAGAAATAATTGGCCAATTTTCTAAACGGTTGGAATTCGTTTTGTTTGCAAGTAATTTTCAGATAACACTTAAAAAAGGATGGAAGCCAACAACAATAACCATTTAAGGGGTGATAAAAGGGATATAGCGGGTCAAAACGCCTATATTTGTAGTTGATACGTCACAATCTCAGCAGCTTAGCGTGGCCCGATCCCTTATCGCTTATCAATACTTATCGATGGCATCTGCTCATCATTAGGAAAAGAAGATCATTGTAAATTTATATTT
>CAWJRB010000006.1:0-359774 GCA_963845155.1 uncultured Flavobacteriaceae bacterium
AGCAGTACATCCATTCGCATCCGTGATCGTAACATTGTACGTACCGGCTGCTAGGGTAGAGATGTCTTCTGTCGTATCACCATTGCCCCAAGCGTATGTGAACGGTGCAGTACCACCTGATACCGTCAGATCAATCGATCCCGTGCTGTCTCCATTACAAAGTGCATCCGTAGCTACTGCTGAACCAGCCAATAGTGTTGGCTCACCCACAGTTGCACTCGTCGTAGCGGTACATCCATTAGCATCCGTGATCGTAACATTGTACGTACCCGCTGCCAGTGTAGAGATGTCTTCTGTCGTATCTCCATTACTCCAAGCGTATGTGAACGGTGCAGTACCACCTGATACCGTCAGATCAATCGATCCCGTGCTGTCTCCATTACAAAGCGCATCCGTAGCTACTGCTGAACCAGCCAATAGTGTTGGCTCACCTACTACAGCACTCGCCGTAGCAGTACATCCATTAGCATCCGTGATCGTAACATTGTACGTACCTGCTGCCAGGGTAGAGATGTCTTCTGTCGTATCACCATTACTCCAAGCGTATGTGAACGGTGCTGTTCCACCTGATACTGTAAGATCAATCGATCCTGTAGTATCACCAAAACACAAGGCATCCGTAGCTACTGCTGAACCAGCCAATAGTGTTGGCTCGCCTACTGTAGCACTCGCCGTAGTGGTGCAACCCACTGCATCGGTAACGGTAACCGTGTAGGTTCCTGCGGCTACACCTGAAAGATCTTCAGTAGTCGCGCCATTGTCCCAAGCGTAGGTATAAGGACCTGTGCCTCCTGATACCGTCAGATCAACCGATCCGGTAGTATCACCAAAACACAAGGCGTCCGTGGCAACGGCAGAGGCCGTTGGTGATGAATTGTCATTTATAGTTGATGTAAGCGTCGTGCTACATCCATTAGCATCCGTAACCGTCAAGGTATAGCTGCCCGCTGGTGCTGCCGACAGATCCTCTGTCGTGTCACCATTGCTCCAAGAGTAAGTGAACGGTGCTGTACCGCCAGTTGTGCTTACCAATACTGAACCATCAGATTGACCACAGTTTGAGTTCACTACACTGTCCTCGGTAAGTCCTAATACCGTAGGCTCACCTACTACAGCACTCGTCGTAGCCGTACATCCATTCGCATCCGTGATCGTAACCGTATACGTACCTGCTGCCAGGGTTGAGATGTCTTCTGTCGTATCACCATTACTCCAAGCGTATGTGAACGGTGCAGTACCACCTGATACAGTCAGATCAATCGATCCCGTGCTGTCTCCATTACAAAGCGCATCCGTAGCTGTAGCTGAACCAGCCAATAGTGTTGGCTCACCTACTACAGCACTTGCCGTAGCGGTACATCCATTAGCATCCGTGATCGTAACCGTGTACGTACCGGCTGCTAGTGTTGAGATGTCTTCTGTCGTATCTCCATTACTCCAAGCATATGTGAACGGTGCAGTACCACCTGATACCGTAAGGTCTACCGAACCGGTGCTGTCTCCATTACAAAGCGCATCCGTAGCTACTGCTGAACCAGCCAATAGTGTTGGCTCACCTACTACAGCACTCGCCGTAGCAGTACATCCATTAGCATCCGTGATCGTAACATTGTACGTACCGGCTGCTAGCGTAGAGATGTCTTCTGTCGTATCACCATTACTCCAAGCGTATGTGAACGGTGCAGTACCACCTGATACAGTCAGATCAATCGATCCCGTACTGTCTCCATTACAAAGTGCATCCGTAGCTACTGCTGAACCAGCCAATAGTGTTGGCTCACCCACTACAGCACTCGTCGTAGCGGTACATCCATTAGCATCCGTGATCGTAACAGTATACGTACCGGCTGCCAGGGTAGAGATGTCTTCTGTCGTATCACCATTACTCCAAGCGTATGTGAACGGTGCAGTACCACCTGATACCGTCAGATCAATCGATCCCGTACTGTCTCCATTACAAAGTGCATCCGTAGCTACTGCTGAACCAGCCAATAGTGTTGGCTCACCCACAGTTGCACTCGTCGTAGCGGTACATCCATTCGCATCGGTAATCGTAACATTGTACGTACCGGCTGCCAGGGTAGAGATGTCTTCTGTCGTAGCTCCATTACTCCAAGCGTATGTGAACGGTGCTGTTCCACCTGATACCGTAAGATCAATCGATCCCGTGCTGTCTCCATTACAAAGCGCATCCGTAGCTACTGCTGAACCAGCCAATAGTGTTGGCTCTCCTACTACAGCACTCGCCGTAGCAGTACATCCATTAGCATCGGTAATCGTAACATTGTACGTGCCTGCTGCCAGGGTAGAGATGTCTTCTGTCGTAGCTCCATTGCTCCAAGCGTATGTGAACGGTGCTGTTCCACCTGATACTGTAAGATCAATCGATCCTGTAGTATCACCAAAACACAAGGCATCCGTAGCTACTGCTGAACCAGCCAATAGTGTTGGCTCGCCTACTGTAGCACTCGCCGTAGTGGTGCAACCCACTGCATCGGTAACGGTAACCGTGTAGGTTCCTGCGGCTACACCTGAAAGATCTTCAGTAGTCGCGCCATTGTCCCAAGCGTAGGTATAAGGACCTGTGCCTCCTGATACCGTCAGATCAACCGATCCGGTAGTATCACCAAAACACAAGGCGTCCGTGGCAACGGCAGAGGCCGTTGGCGATGAATTGTCATTTATAGTTGATGTAAGCGTCGTGCTACATCCATTAGCATCCGTAACCGTCAAGGTATAGCTGCCCGCTGGTGCTGCCGACAGATCCTCTGTCGTGTCACCATTGCTCCAAGAGTAAGTGAACGGTGCTGTACCGCCAGTTGTGCTTACCAATACTGAACCATCAGATTGACCACAGTTTGAGTTCACTACACTGTCCTCGGTAAGACTTAAGGCCGTAGGCTCACTTACTACAGCACTCGTCGTAGCAGTACATCCATTCGCATCCGTAATCGTAACAGTATACGTACCTGCTGCCAGGGTTGAGATGTCTTCTGTCGTATCACCATTACTCCAAGCGTATGTGAACGGTGCAGTACCACCTGATACAGTCAGATCAATCGATCCCGTGCTGTCTCCATTACAAAGCGCATCCGTAGCTGTAGCTGAACCAGCCAATAGTGTTGGCTCACCTACTACAGCACTTGCCGTAGCGGTACATCCATTAGCATCCGTGATCGTAACCGTGTACGTACCGGCTGCTAGTGTTGAGATGTCTTCTGTCGTATCTCCATTACTCCAAGCATATGTGAACGGTGCAGTACCACCTGATACCGTAAGGTCTACCGAACCGGTGCTGTCTCCATTACAAAGCGCATCCGTAGCTACTGCTGAACCAGCCAATAGTGTTGGCTCACCTACTACAGCACTCGCCGTAGCAGTACATCCATTAGCATCCGTGATCGTAACATTGTACGTACCGGCTGCTAGCGTAGAGATGTCTTCTGTCGTATCACCATTACTCCAAGCGTATGTGAACGGTGCAGTACCACCTGATACAGTCAGATCAATCGATCCCGTACTGTCTCCATTACAAAGTGCATCCGTAGCTACTGCTGAACCAGCCAATAGTGTTGGCTCACCCACTACAGCACTCGTCGTAGCGGTACATCCATTAGCATCCGTGATCGTAACAGTGTACGTACCGGCTGCCAGGGTAGAGATGTCTTCTGTCGTATCACCATTACTCCAAGCGTATGTGAACGGTGCAGTACCACCTGATACAGTCAGATCAATCGATCCCGTGACTGTCTCCATTACAAAGTGCATCCGTAGCTACTGCTGAACCAGCCAATAGTGTTGGCTCACCCACTGTTGCACTCGTCGTAGCGGTACATCCATTCGCATCGGTAATCGTAACATTGTACGTACCGGCTGCCAGGGTAGAGATGTCTTCTGTCGTAGCTCCATTACTCCAAGCGTATGTGAACGGTGCTGTTCCACCTGATACCGTAAGGTCTATCACTACCATGCTGTCTCCATTACAAAGCGCAGTCTGTCGATAGTGCTCGATACGGCCAATAGCCGTAGGCTCATCTACTGTATGAACTGTCTGTGATCGTACATCCGTTGGCATCGGTAATGGTAACACTGTAAGTACCCGCTGACAAACCACTAGAGATGTCCTCACTGGTCGTATCTCCATGTACTCCACGCATATGTGTATGGAGCTGTTCCTCCACCAACCGTGATGTCGATAGCGCCCGTCACTGACCATTCGATCAGTACATCGGTAACCACATCACTCAAACTTAAAGCCGTAGGCTCATTTACTGTAGCACTCGCCGTAGCGGTACATCCATTCGCATCGGTAATCGTAACATTGTACGTACCCGCTGCCAGGGTAGAGATGTCTTCTGTCGTAGCTCCATTACTCCAAGCGTATGTGAACGGTGCTGTTCCACCTGATACCGTCAGATCAATCGATCCCGTGCTGTCTCCATTACAAAGCGCATCCGTAGCTACTGCTGAACCAGCCAATAGTGTTGGCTCTCCTACTACAGCACTCGCCGTAGCAGTACATCCATTAGCATCGGTAATCGTAACATTGTACGTGCCTGCTGCCAGGGTAGAGATGTCTTCTGTCGTAGCTCCATTGCTCCAAGCGTATGTGAACGGTGCTGTTCCACCTGATACTGTAAGATCAATCGATCCTGTAGTATCACCAAAACACAAGGCATCCGTAGCTACTGCTGAACCAGCCAATAGTGTTGGCTCGCCTACTGTAGCACTCGCCGTAGTGGTGCAACCCACTGCATCGGTAACGGTAACCGTGTAGGTTCCTGCGGCTACACCTGAAAGATCTTCAGTAGTCGCGCCATTGTTCCAGGCAAACGTATAAGGACCTGTGCCTCCTGATACCGTCAGATCAACCGATCCGGTAGTATCACCAAAACACAAGGCGTCCGTGGCAACGGCAGAGGCCGTTGGCGATGAATTGTCATTTATAGTTGATGTAAGCGTCGTGCTACATCCATTAGCATCCGTAACCGTCAAGGTATAGCTGCCCGCTGGTGCTGCCGACAGATCCTCTGTCGTGTCACCATTGCTCCAAGAGTAAGTGAACGGTGCTGTACCGCCAGTTGTGCTTACCAATACTGAACCATCAGATTGACCACAGTTTGAGTTCACTACACTGTCCTCGGTAAGACTTAAGGCCGTAGGCTCATTTACTGTATAACTCGTCGCGCTCGTCGCACCATTGGCATCGGTAACCGTAACACTGTACGTGCCACCCGATAAACCACTAAGATCCTCTGTCGTAGCGCCTGTATTCCATGAGTAAGTGTAGGGACCAACGCCTCCACTGACCGTAATGTCTACACTACCATCAGCATCTCCATTACATGCCAGGTCTGTCGATGTGCCCGTTACGGCCAATGCCGTAGGCTCATCTACTGTATAACTGTCTGTGATCGTACATCCGTTGGCATCGGTAACGGTAACACTGTAACCACCCGCTGACAAACCACTAAGGTCCTCACTGGTCGATCCTGTACTCCACGCATACGTGTATGGAGCTGTTCCTCCACCAACCGTGATGTCGATAGCGCCCGTCGACTGACCATTGATCAGTACATCGGTAACCACATCACTCAAACTTAAAGCCGTAGGCTCATTTACTGTATAACTCGTCGCGCTCGTCGCACCATTGGCATCGGTAACCGTAACACTGTACGTGCCACCCGATAAACCACTAAGATCCTCTGTCGTAGCCCCTGTATTCCATGAGTAAGTGTAAGGACCAACGCCTCCACTGACCGTAATGTCTACACTACCATCAGCATCTCCATTACATGCCAGATCTGTCGATGTGCCCGTTACGGCCAATGCCGTAGGCTCATCTACTGTATAACTGTCTGTGATCGTACATCCGTTGGCATCGGTAACGGTAACACTGTAACCGCCCGCTGACAAACCACTAAGGTCCTCACTGGTCGATCCTGTACTCCACGCATACGTGTATGGAGCTGTTCCTCCACCAACCGTGATGTCGATAGCGCCCGTCGACTGACCATTGATCAGTACATCGGTAACCACATCACTCAAACTTAAAGCCGTAGGCTCATTTACTGTATAACTCGTCGCGCTCGTCGCACCATTGGCATCGGTAACCGTAACACTGTACGTGCCACCCGATAAACCACTAAGATCCTCTGTCGTAGCCCCTGTATTCCATGAGTAAGTGTAGGGACCAACGCCTCCACTGACCGTAATGTCTACACTACCATCAGCATCTCCATTACATGCCAGATCTGTCGATGTGCCCGTTACGGCCAATGCCGTAGGCTCATCTACTGTATAACTGTCTGTGATCGTACATCCGTTGGCATCGGTAACGGTAACACTGTAACCACCCGCTGACAAACCACTAAGGTCCTCACTGGTCGATCCTGTACTCCACGCATACGTGTATGGAGCTGTTCCTCCACCAACCGTGATGTCGATAGCGCCCGTCGACTGACCATTGATCAGTACATCGGTAACCACATCACTCAAACTTAAAGCCGTAGGCTCATTTACTGTATAACTCGTCGCGCGGTCGCATCCATTCGCATCGGTAATCGTAACACTGTACGTGCCACCCGATAAACCACTAAGATCTTCTGTCGTAGCCCCTGTATTCCATGAGTAAGTGTAGGGACCAACGCCTCCACTGACCGTAATGTCAACACTACCGTCAGCATCTCCATTACATGCCAGGTCTGTCGATGTGCCCGTTACGGCCAATGCCGTAGGCTCATCTACTGTATAACTGTCTGTGATCGTACATCCGTTGGCATCGGTAACGGTAACACTGTAACCGCCCGCTGACAAACCACTAAGGTCCTCACTGGTCGATCCTGTACTCCACGCATACGTGTATGGAGCTGTTCCTCCACCAACCGTGATGTCGATAGCGCCCGTCGACTGACCATTGATCAGTACATCGGTAACCACATCACTCAAACTTAAAGCCGTAGGCTCATTTACTGTATAACTCGTCGCGCTCGTCGCACCATTGGCATCGGTAACCGTAACACTGTACGTGCCACCCGATAAACCACTAAGATCCTCTGTCGTAGCGCCTGTATTCCATGAGTAAGTGTAGGGACCAACGCCTCCACTGACCGTAATGTCTACACTACCATCAGCATCTCCATTACATGCCAGGTCTGTCGATGTGCCCGTTACGGCCAATGCCGTAGGCTCATCTACTGTATAACTGTCTGTGATCGTACATCCGTTGGCATCGGTAACGGTAACACTGTAACCACCCGCTGACAAACCACTAAGGTCCTCACTGGTCGATCCTGTACTCCACGCATACGTGTATGGAGCTGTTCCTCCACCAACCGTGATGTCGATAGCGCCCGTCGACTGACCATTGATCAGTACATCGGTAACCACATCACTCAAACTTAAAGCCGTAGGCTCATTTACTGTATAACTCGTCGCGCTCGTCGCACCATTGGCATCGGTAACCGTAACACTGTACGTGCCACCCGATAAACCACTAAGATCCTCTGTCGTAGCCCCTGTATTCCATGAGTAAGTGTAGGGACCAACGCCTCCACTGACCGTAATGTCTACACTACCATCAGCATCTCCATTACATGCCAGATCTGTCGATGTGCCCGTTACGGCCAATGCCGTAGGCTCATCTACTGTATAACTGTCTGTGATCGTACATCCGTTGGCATCGGTAACGGTAACACTGTAACCACCCGCTGACAAACCACTAAGGTCCTCACTGGTCGATCCTGTACTCCACGCATACGTGTATGGAGCTGTTCCTCCACCAACCGTGATGTCGATAGCGCCCGTCGACTGACCATTGATCAGTACATCGGTAACCACATCACTCAAACTTAAGGCCGTAGGCTCATTTACTGTATAACTCGTCGCGCTCGTCGCACCATTGGCATCGGTAACCGTAACACTGTACGTGCCACCCGATAAACCACTAAGATCCTCTGTCGTAGCCCCTGTATTCCATGAGTAAGTGTAGGGACCAACGCCTCCACTGACCGTAATGTCTACACTACCATCAGCATCTCCATTACATGCCAGGTCTGTCGATGTGCCCGTTACGGCCAATGCCGTAGGCTCATCTACTGTATAACTGTCTGTGATCGTACATCCGTTGGCATCGGTAACGGTAACACTGTAACCGCCCGCTGACAAACCACTGAGGTCCTCACTGGTCGATCCTGTACTCCACGCATACGTGTATGGAGCTGTTCCTCCACCAACCGTGATGTCGATAGCGCCCGTCGACTGACCATTGATCAGTACATCGGTAACCACATCACTCAAACTTAAAGCCGTAGGCTCATTTACTGTAGCACTCGCCGTAGCGGTACATCCATTCGCATCAGTAATCGTAACATTGTACGTTCCCGCTGCCAGGCACTGAAATATCTTCAGTCGTAGCGCCATTACTCCAGGCATATGTAAAAGGCGCTGTTCCACCTGATACCGTCAGATCAATCGATCCCGTGCTGTCTCCATTACAAAGCGCATCCGTAGCTACTGCTGAACCGTCAAGTAGGGAAGGTTCTGTAACATCAAGGGTTCCTGTAACGGGCCCGCAACTATTGGCATCCGTTACACTCCAGGCATAACCCGTACCCGCTGAAATACCAGTAAAGATACCTGTGGCATTTGTCACTCCATTAAACGTGTAAGACAATGGAGCCGTTCCTCCACTCGCTGTGATGGTAACGGTTCCTGTACCTCCGAAACAATCGATAGCCGTGCTGACAGAAGCATTTGCTGTAGGCACATCGTTTACTGTAATTGTTAAAGTGGTTGAAGTAGCGCACTCTGATGGATCAGGAGTAAATGTATATGTAGTGGTCGCCGTATTGTTTAATGCGGGGGCCCAGCTACCTGAAATCCCATTATTCGATGTCGTTGGCAAAGAAGACAGTGTTTCACCAGAACAAATTGGTGCAACAGGATCAAACGTTGGGGTCACCGGAAGCACTAACTCTATTTGAGTCGTAGCTGTAATATTGATAACTGGATCACCCGGGGTTCCGCCATATTCAACAACATAACCTTGCGGGGCGTAAGCTCCTCCTCCTCCGGTATTTGGCAAATCATTCCAGGAACCAGGCATAGATGTAACCGAAACATCTGTAATATGAGCATAGTTTTCCTGTTGCGGAACGCTATTGTTTGGATAATCATTGGGCTCATTGTTATTCCAAAACGCAAAATTATAGGGCGCAGTGGTTGAACCTCCAATAGCACCGCTCCAAAACTGAGTTCCGGCCTCAGGGCCTGTTACCCATCTCCATTCTCCTTCAACTGTTGAACCTTCTGAAATAGCATCACTCGCACCTAACCAACCAACTCCCAAAGCCTGGCTTCCTGAAAAGTCTGCCTCTATTTGAGAGGTAAGTGTCGCCAAATAACCTTGTAAGCCGTAATATGTTCTCGCAGCTGCCGCTGCTCTTGATGCTGTCCATGTTACACCAGCATTCGAAACAAATTCATAATAGTGCCCCGTAGCTGGCAAAAAATTAGCATCCCCAACGGAAATGGAAAATTGACGTTGACCGGTTGCAGTTCCAGAACTATTTGAATAAAGTACATTTTCAACGGCACTTTCAAATTCAGCATAGTTGCTGGTTGGACTGCTTCGTGTTAAAGTCAATTTACCTTCTACGGCACTCCATGCAGCTGTAAAATTTGGATTCGATCCTGATAAGGTCAAAAGATCTTCTCCGTTGACATATCCATTCGAGATTTGAATAGACACAAAAGATATCGGATCGTTTTCCGGATCTGAAATGGAGATCGCTGTAACAATTTCAAGTGAAGTTGTCGAGCCCTGACAGAACTGCTGATCCCCACTTGCTGTGATCGTTGGAGGTAGATTGGAATTGGCCCCATTATTAATATCCGAAAAAGAAAAAGTCTGCACCAGCGCCACCGTTACAGGACGCATAGACATCTAGAACCAATATAAACACGAGAAGCTGCCGTACAATTAGATGCAGATAATTGAGCTCCGGATTCTACTATAAATTCGGCGCCACTTGGAAGTCTGATCCTATCATTAACTCCAAAATTTAAAGCCCCATCACTTGAAACCACCATTATTCGCGTGGTTAAAGTTCGATCTGCAGAAATTACTAAAACATCAGTAGTTCCATCTCCATCCCCTACAATTAAGGATCCAATAGTGTTTGTGATATTGAGGTTCAAATCAATAGTATGGCCACTTCTTATAAGGACGTCATTTGTACCTCCGGTCTGCCCCGGATAGTTCGTCGCGGCGACCCAATTGGTACCATTGAAATACTGCCAGTTTGTTGCATTGTTCCAATTGCCACTGCCATTTGATCTGTAGTCACCTACCAGATTCTGAGCAAAGATTCCAATTGAAAAAAGAAGAAAACCCAGGAGGAGTAATATCTTCATTCCTTTGCCGGAGTAAAGAGACTTCCTCGAACGTTTCGACTTGAAAATAGTCGGGTTGTCTTTAGGGTCCATTGTTAAATTGTCCATACAAATTGTATGTTTGGTTCTGTTATTGTTTGGTATATGCGTAAAGCCTGACTTCACAGGCTCACCTTGTGAAATCAGGGTTAAATCGTCTTTTTTTGATAGTCTACCGAATAGGGAGGGATCGGTTTTCATATCCTCGTTTTTAATTTAACTGTTTGTATGTCAACAATTTAATTGAGGATAGACCCAAATCCCTTTTAAAGGAGGTCCAATAGCTTTTGTAATAATGTTAATAACTCAAGAAAATTGTTAATATCGGAAACGGCCTCAGAACCCCATTATTGCGCCGATTTTGTCCTGCAAAAAAATTTTTTTTATTGTGTTTTGGTCCTACTTTTTTTTTCGGCATTGTCTTTGAGGAGCCATTTTTGCCGTATATTTGCAATTATTTAGAATGAATCTAATTTGTTATGATACAAGTTTCTGAAAAAGCCAAAAAGAAGGCCATCGAACTGATGACTGAAGATGGTTATGATGCGTCCAGGGATTTTATTCGTGTAGGGGTAAAAAGCGGGGGTTGTTCCGGACTGTCATATGATTTGAGTTTTGACAAGGAAGAAAAGGAAAATGACAAGGTGTTTGAGAGCAATGACGTTCGAATCATTGTAGATAAGAAAAGCTTTCTTTACCTGGTCGGTACCACACTTGATTATTCGGGCGGTCTCAACGGAACGGGCTTTACCTTTAAGAACCCGAACGCGAACCGAACCTGCGGATGCGGAGAAAGTTTCTCACTTTAATTAGTATTTAAGTAGCGACATATGAATAAGTATACAGAAGACGACCTGAAGAAGGAACTCGAAACCAAGGAATACGAATATGGTTTCTATACGGACATTGAGTCCGATACGTTTCCCAAGGGCTTGAATGAGGATGTGGTCCGAGGGATTTCTGCTAAAAAGAATGAACCGGAATGGATGACTGAATGGAGATTGGAGGCCTTTCGCGTCTGGAAAGAGATGGAAGAACCCGAATGGGCGAATGTACGTTATGAAAAGCCTGATTTCCAAGCCATCAGTTATTACTCGGCTCCCAAGAAGAAAAAAATACGAAAGCCTGGACGAAGTGGATCCTGAGCTTGTTGGAAACCTTCAGCAAACTGGGAATCTCGATTGACGAACAAAAAAGATTGACTGGAGTGGCCATGGATATCGTGGTGGATTCCGTTTCGGTTGCCACCACCTTTAAGGAAACGCTGGCTGAGAAAGGCATTATTTTTTGTTCTATTTCGGAAGCGATCCAGGAACACCCGGAATTGGTCAAAAAATATATTGGAACCGTGGTCCCTCAGAAGGACAATTTCTATGCTGCATTGAATTCTGCTGTGTTTACCGATGGATCTTTCTGTTATATCCCAAAAGGAGTGAAATGCCCCATGGAGCTTTCGACCTATTTCAGGATCAATGCAGGTGGAACCGGGCAGTTTGAAAGAACACTTGTCATTGCAGACCAAGGGAGTTATGTGAGCTATCTTGAAGGGTGTACAGCTCCTTCCAGAGACGAGAATCAATTGCACGCAGCTGTGGTGGAACTCATTGCCCTGGACGATGCCGAGATCAAATACTCAACGGTTCAGAACTGGTTCCCTGGAGATACTGAAGGCAAGGGTGGCGTATTCAATTTTGTTACCAAAAGAGGGATTTGCCAACTAATGCTAAGATCTCATGGACACAAGTAGAAACCGGAAGTGCAGTAACCTGGAAATATCCGAGTTGCGTCCTCAAAGGAGACAATTCAATCGGGGAATTCTACTCGATCGCCGTAACCAATAATTATCAGCAGGCCGATACCGGTACCAAAATGGTCCATCTGGGTAAGAATACCAAAAGCACGATTATCTCGAAAGGAATCTCTGCCGGAAAATCACAGAATTCCTACCGTGGATTGGTGCAGGTGAATTCAAGAGCTGAGAATGCACGAAATTTCTCTCAATGTGATTCCCTGTTGATGGGCAATGAATGTGGCGCCCACACCTTCCCTTACATAGAAGTGAAAAATAAAACCGCACAGATCGAACACGAGGCAACCACAAGTAAGATCGGTGAGGATCAATTGTTTTACTGCAATCAGACGAGGGATAGATACCGAAAAAGCAATCGCATTGATCGTCAATGGTTTCAGCAAGGAAGTACTGAATAAATTACCTATGGAGTTTGCCGTGGAGGCTCAGAAGTTGCTTGAGATCTCCCTGGAAGGTTCTGTTGGATAAATAAAGAAAGTTTTAATTAAAGATAAGTAAAGAACAACATGTTACACATAACAAATCTGCACGCAGGTATTGAAGATCGTGAAATTCTCAAAGGAATTGACCTGGAGGTGAAGCCTGGCGAAGTTCATGCGATTATGGGCCCTAACGGATCCGGGAAAAGCACCCTTTCCTCAGTAATAGCTGGAAATGAAACCTATGAGGTAATGGATGGAGACATCGAATTCCAGGACGAAAGTATCCTCGAGCTCGCACCAGACGAAAGAGCACACAAAGGTATCTTCATGTCCTTTCAATATCCAGTAGAGATTCCAGGGGTGACGACCACGAACTTCATCAAAACAGCAATCAATTCGAAGCGCAAAGCTTTAGGACTCGAAGAGATTCCTGCTAAAGACATGCTTAAGATGATCCGTGAAAAGTCACAATTGCTCGATATGGATCGAAAATTCCTTTCGCGTTCGCTGAATGAAGGTTTTTCAGGAGGGGAAAAGAAAAGAAATGAAATCTTTCAAATGGCTATGCTCGAGCCTCAGTTGGCAATCCTCGACGAAACCGACTCTGGTCTTGATATCGACGCATTGAAAATTGTTGCCAACGGAGTTAACAAGCTAAAGAATGAGAATAATGCGGTCATTATAATAACGCATTACCAGCGCCTTCTGGAGTATATTGTTCCTGACTTTGTACATGTATTGCACGACGGAAAGATCGTAAAGTCGGGTGGCAAGGAATTGGCGCATGAGCTGGAGGACAAAGGATATGATTGGTTGAAGAATTAACATCTGTTGAATAAAATGGATTTGAAAGACAAATTATTGGCCTCTTTCATGGCCTTTGAAAACAAGGGATCGGTAGACCTGGATTCTAAAGTGCACGGGATTCGTTCAGAAGCTATTGAAAGATTTGAGCAAAGTGGTTTTCCGACCCGAAAAGACGAAGAGTGGAAATACACCTCATTGAACAGTCTCCTCAAGACGGATTACAGTGTATTCCCCAAAGCGGAACAGGCAATCGACTTCAAGGAAGTCAAACAGTTTTTTCTTCATGAGATCGAATCGTATAAACTTGTCTTTATAGATGGAGTTTACAGTTCTTTCCTGTCGGATACAACTCATGAAGGTGCTGACATCTGTATCCTTTCCTCGGCCCTGAAACAACCCAAATACAAAATGGTCATCGATCATTATTTTGGAACCGTTGCCTCTCAAAAAGACAGTTTGACCTCTTTGAACACGGCTTTCTCCAAGGAGGGTGTTTTTGTTAATATCCCAAAGAACACCGTGCTTCCTAAACCGATTCAGGTGTTGTACTTTTCGACGGGCAGTGAAAAGGAGATCATGCTTCAACCGCGCAACCTTATTGTCGTTGGTGAGAATTCTCACCTGCAGATCTATGAGAGACACCAGAATCTGAGTGAGAATGTGGTGTTGACCAACGCTGTAACTGAGATCTTTGCCGGAAAGCGTGCTATTGTAGATGCCTATAAAATTCAGAATGATCGACCTACATCATCCCTGATTGACAACACGTATGTTCAGCAAAAGGACAGCAGTATTGTCTCTATCAACACCTATTCATTTGGAGGCAATATTACGCGAAACAACTTGGAATTTCACCAGGAAGGACAGCATATTACGTCCAATCTGAACGGCATTACTGTGATAAGTGACAAGCAACATGTCGACAATCACACCCTTGTGCATCACAAACACGAGAACTGTGAAAGTCACGAGCTCTACAAAGGCATCTTCGATGGCAAGTCGACGGGTGTTTTCAACGGCAAAGTGATCGTTGACAAGGAGGCTCAAAAGACCAATGCTTTTCAGCAGAACGACAATATACTGATCAGTGACAAGTCAAGCATCAATACGAAGCCGCAGCTCGAAATCTTTGCCGATGACGTGAAATGCTCGCACGGTTGTACGATTGGTCAGTTGGATGAAAAAGCCCTGTTCTACATGCAATCACGTGGTATTCCTGAAAAGGAGGCTAAAGGCCTCATGCTGTTTGCCTTTTGTAACGAAGCTGTTGAAAAGATCAGGATTCCGGCACTCAAATCAAGGATTATTAAATTACTCGCTGAGAAACTAGACGTTGAACTTGATCTCGACGTATAGATCAATTTTTTAGGCTTCTTTTTAATCTTTTGTGCGTGTCTGTGATGGCCCTCTCATTCTTTTCGTCAATCCATTTTTGACCTTTCAATCTCCGCATCAGATTGTCATAGTGTCTCATAACAAATATATTGTACAGGGCCTGTGACAGATGTTTTGGATTTCGGGCGATAGATCTCATACTCATTGAAAAGCCGGGAGTGATATAGCGCATGTAATGCCAATATCCTTCTGGCATATAGAGAGTTTGACCATGAGTTAAACGGGTCTTATATCCCTTCGCATTTTTCAATGCAGGCCATTGTTCGAAATCGGGATTCGAAAAATCAATTGACTCATGAGTGATTAGGGAATGTGGAACTTTATACAAGTTCTTTTTCTCTCCGAATGGATACAGAATACATTCTTTCTCTCCCTGGAAATGAAAATGTAAGATGTTAGCCAGGTCGATGTCATAATGCATGAAAGTATAGGAGTCCTCACCTCCAAAAAACAGCATGGGAAGCGATTTCATTAGGCGCAGACCGATGTCTGGGTAATCAAAATCCTTTTGCAGCTCCGGTACTTCCTTTAAAACATTGTAAAGAAAAATTCGGTACCGTGTCGGCTCTCGCTCCAAAAGGTCAATATACTCACCCATCTTCATTTTAGCGTGAGGCTCATTGAACCCATCCTTGTAATCCACAGGGCGATCGTCATATAAAGGGACCTCTTTTTCTCCAACTTTCTCTCGCATATAGTTGAAGTTCCAGTTTTTAACTGAAGGCCAGTTATCCACCAGGTTTTCAATGACAACCGGAACCTGAGGTTTTACATATTGATTGAGAAACTCCTTCTTGCTGATCGTTTTTACGCGGTCAATTTTCTTCAGATTCAATTCCATCGTATTCATTTATCAAATTCAGATCTAGTGACAAAAAAGACAAAACTTAAGATGATTCGCTAAAGCAAGAAATCACCTCCTGAAGCATGGCATTGACATCAAAATCAGGCTCTTTAGCCAGTCCTGTTCGAACAATCACCAGTCCCCTTGAAGGGATAATAAAAACATACTGTCCCTGAAAACCGTTGCAAGAATAAATATCACGAGGAGCATCAGGATAATGCCCTCCTGCATTCAACCAGAATTGGGCACCATATCGACCCTCGGAAGTATTGGTTGGAGTTGCTACATATTCAGACCAGGAAGGGTCAAAAATCTGTTCTCCGTTCCAATTGCCCTTTTTCAAATAGAGCAACCCAAACTTCGCCCAGTCCCGAGTTGTTGCCCAACCATAAGAAGACCCGATATAGGTTCCGCTCAGATCGGTTTCTATAACAGCCGAATGCATGCCTATCTTGTCAAGAAGTTCGGTATACCAAAAATCCAAATACTCCTGTTGGCTATTGAATATGGCCTTCAACAGTGGCCCTGCGAGGAGGTTCGTTGTTCCTGATGAGTAGTACCAGCTCTTATCTGGTTCACTTGAAAAGTTCTTATCAATCTGAGAAGTGCCCATATCATCAGAGAAATATAACATGGGGGTGGTATCAGAATTAAAAGCGAAATAGTCTTCTACCCAGTCAAGACCGCTGTTCATCTGTAGCAGATTATGATAGGTAATCTTCTTTCGGTCATCGTTCTTCCAATCTTCAAGTCCGGTGGTCGCTTGGATGTCTATTTTGCCCTGATGCTGCAGGATACCATAAATAGTACTTGTAATACTCTTGGTCATCGACCAGCCCAGCATTGGGGTTTCAGGTCCAAACCCATCGATGTATTTCTCCGCAACGATCTGATCCTTATACACCACAAGAACACTACGAGTCTGCTTTTCTTTCTCGCCAACAGGATCAAACAAATTCTCGACAACCCGGCCAAGCTTACTGTAATCGACTTCATCAAAGATCGTGTCTTTTTGTGCCCGATCTCCATAAGGAAAAGGAAGTCCGGTGGGCGATCTATCTCTTTTTGGCGACTCCGATTCGGGTTTCTTGTCTGAATCTTCTACCAGTAGAACGGCCCCCAAACCTTCTCTGTAAACCGCCTTGCGTTCTTTTAAACCAAACAAACTCGCGGAAACTGAGCGTTCTTTCTTATCCACATCAATCTTGGCCAGGTTGATCGGAAAAAACCCAATATCTCCGGATTCAATAGAGGACTGGGATCGATCGGTCATAAAAATGGCCGAAGCCGACATTTTAGCAGCCAGACCTGTGATTACTTCCAATTTAGAATAATACAACCCGACTACGATACCAAGCAAAATGATTATAAGAGCGAGTACTCTCAGCAATTTTTTCATAGGATTGACGATTCAGATATCAATTCAAAATTAATTAAAAAAACCCTTTACTGTGAAAGATATAAAGGCATTCTTTCGTAATTTTGTATTTTGAATGATTCTAAATAAAGCCATGTTGCAAAGCACCCTTTTTGACGTAAAGAGCATTCGTAAAGAGTTTCCGATTCTGGAAAGGAAGGTGAATGGTCATCCCCTTATTTACCTCGACAATGCCGCAACTTCACAAACTCCCAGAGTTGTGATAGATGCCATTGTCGATTATTACAGCCGATACAACGCCAACATTCATCGCGGAGTCCACAGCCTGAGTCAAGAAGCCACAGATGCATATGAAACGGCCAGACAAAAGATACAAGAGCATTTCAATGCCTCAAAATCGTACGAGATCATCCTGACTTCAGGAACCACGCACGCCATCAACCTGGTCGCCAATGGCTTTGCAAACCTTTTGAAAAAAGGAGACGAGATCATCGTTTCTGCCCTGGAGCATCATTCGAACATCGTTCCGTGGCAGATGCTCTGTGAGCGAACGGGAGCTGAGCTCAAAGTGATTCCGATGTCAGAGGAAGGAGAGCTGGATATGTCAAGCTATCGTGAGCTGCTCAACGAGAAAACCCAACTCGTTTTTGTAAATCACGTTTCAAATGCGCTTGGAACCATTAACCCGATTGAAGAGATTATTGAACTAGCCCATGAGCATGGAGCGGCTATCCTGGTCGATGGCGCCCAGGCAACTCCGCATATCAGACCTGATGTTCAGGAACTGGATTGCGATTTTTATACCTGCTCTGCTCACAAGATTTGCGGCCCCACCGGGGTAGGAATGCTTTATGGCAAGGAAGAGTGGTTGAAGAAACTACCCCCCTATCAGGGAGGTGGGGAGATGATCAGTGAGGTGACCTTTGAGAAGACCACTTACGCCGATCTTCCACACAAGTTTGAGGCAGGCACACCCAATGTCTGCGGAGTAATTGCATTTGGTGTCGCCCTGGATTTCATGAATGGGATCGGTTTTGACCGCATTGCGGCTTACGAGAATGAACTGCTGGAATACGCAACGAAAAGGCTTTTAGAGATCGAAGATCTCAGAATCTACGGCCCTAAAACGAACAAAGCCGCTGTTATTTCTTTTAACATTGAAGGCATACACCCCTATGATATTGGAGCCATAATCGACAAACTGGGTATCGCCGTCAGAACAGGGCATCACTGCGCTCAGCCCATCATGGATTTCTATCAAATCCCTGGTACGGTCAGAGCCTCTTTCGCTTTTTACAATACTAAGGAAGAAATCGATATTTTTGTAGAAGCGGTCAAACGCGCAAAACTAATGCTATCATGAAATATTTTTTACTACTTCTGGTTCTCTCCTGTTCCTCGGTTCAGTCTGAAGAGATTCGAACAATTTTTATTGCTGATCACCTGGCGGATTGTACAGGTGTCGCCGAGCAAAAATGCATGCTCATCAAAGAAAGTCCTGACGAGGATTGGACCTATTTCTACGACGGTATTTCTGGATTTGATTACGAAGAAGGCTATTCCTATGAACTACGTGTCCAAGTGGAAGAGTTGGAGAATCCACCGGCAGACGCGTCGAGCAAAAAGTACATCTTAAAAGAATTGGTTTCTAAAACGCCAACTGTGGAAAGTGCCCAGGATGAAGTAGATCTGACAGGAACCTGGAAGGTCATCCAAATGGATGGAATTGAGACATTGAATATCTTTCCCACATTTGTTTTTGCCAAAGAAGAGAATCAGGTATCCGGTTACGCTGGATGCAATAACTATTTCGCCGGGTATGACCTCAAGGGCGCCGAGCTCACATTCCGAGACGCTGGATCGACCCGAAAAATGTGCCAGGACATGTCTGTCGAAGACGCATTTCTCAAAAAAATGAATGAGATAGCTTATTTCAAGATGGTAAAAAGCGAATTGCATCTTTTCAATGCCAAGGACAAGCTGCTCATGCTCGCGATTGCAGAACAAACTTCAGAATAAATTAGATTTCAAAACAAACCAGATGCCTGCGAAGACTCAAAGCCCGCATCGATTTCGAGATTTTCGGAAGAAGCTGCCTTCACAGCCAGAGCGTCACAGCGCTCATTCTGCGGGTGCTCATTGTGCCCTTTGATCCAGTGAAATCTGACAGTGTGCTTTTTGTAAACCTTTAGAAACCGGCGCCATAGGTCAGGATTCTTCTTCCCTTGGAAGCCTTTCTTTTGCCAGCCAAAAACCCAGCCTTTGTTCACGGCATCGACAACATATTTGGAATCCGAATAGACGTTTGCTTGCAGTCCGTCCTTCTTGAGTTGCTCGAGGGCTACGATCACAGCGAGCAATTCCATTCTATTGTTGGTCGTCTTTCGGAAGCCTCGTGAAAATTCCTTTACATAAGGTTTGCCTACCCACTCCATGATGATACCATAACCTCCCTTACCCGGGTTTCCTTTGCAGGCACCATCGGTGTAGATGTCAACCTTCATTGCGTTCGATTATCTGCTGCTCAATCACTGCAGGAAAGAATTCCTGCTCCAGGATGTGTATCTTTTGAGCCACGTCCTCCGGACTGTCGCCCTGGTCGATAGCAACTTCCTTTTGAAATATTATGGCGCCTTCGTCGTAGTTTTCATTGACAAAATGAATTGTGATTCCCGATTCTTTCTCCTGATTTTCAACGACCGCCCGATGTACGTTCATCCCATACATGCCTTTTCCGCCATATTTGGGTAAAAGAGCCGGGTGGATGTTTACCATAGCTCCTTTGAAGGCTCTTGTCAACGCATCGGGTACCTTTAACAGGAATCCCGCCAACACCACAAAATCACCTTCGGCCACGACAAAATCGATAAACTCTTTGTTGAAGAGCTCTTTTTTTGTGAAGACTCTCGTAGGGACACCCAAACGTTTGGCCCGACCGATCACGCCCGCTCCTTCCTTGTTGCACAAAACCCATTTTACACGCGCGCTGGAGGAGTTTTGGAAATGACGAATGATATTTTCGGCATTGGTTCCGGAGCCTGAGGCAAAAATCACAATTCGCTGCATCGCTTCACATTGGGTTAGATTGTGACAAAAGAAAGAATAAAAGCCTGAAAGAAAAAACGATTTCTGAAGATTCTGACAGGCGCCGCAATTCAAATTTTTACACTTTTTCCCTGTAGAAATCCAAAATATATTATTTTTGCAGCAATATTTAAATTTAAAATCAAAAATTATGTCAGACATTGCATCAAGAGTAAAGGCCATTATCGTTGATAAATTAGGTGTTGACGAGAATGAGGTTACCAATGAAGCCAACTTTACTAACGATCTGGGAGCGGATTCTTTGGATACTGTTGAATTAATTATGGAATTTGAAAAGGAGTTTGATATCCAGATCCCTGACGACCAAGCTGAGAACATCGGTACTGTAGGTCAAGCTATTAGCTACATCGAAGAGGCTAAATAATTATTTTTTTATTATATCTTTGAAATTACGAGCTTTTCCGGCACGGAACGGCTCGTAATTTGTTGTATTCATAACTAATTTAGATCCAAATGGAATTGAAACGGGTTGTTGTTACAGGATTGGGAGCGCTTACTCCGATCGGTAACTCTGTGGAAGAATATTGGAAAGGTCTTGAAAATGGCGTTAGTGGGGCAGCACCCATAACCTATTTTGACGCATCCGATTTCAAGACTCGTTTTGCCTGTGAACTGAAAAACTTTGTGGTCACTGACCACCTGGACAGGAAAGAGGCTCGTAAAATGGACCGATTCACCCAATACGCCATGGTGGTTTCAGACGAGGCCATCAAAGATTCGGGGTTGGATTTGGAAAAAGAAGACACCTCGAGAATCGGTGTGATCTGGGGAGCAGGAATCGGAGGACTGGAAACCTTCCAGAACGAAATGCTGAATCATGCTGCGGGCGATGGCTCGCCAAGGTTCAACCCTTTCTTCATTCCAAAGATGATCGCCGACATTGCTCCAGGACAGATCTCAATCAAATACGGCTTGCGCGGTCCGAACTTTACAACGGTCTCGGCTTGTGCATCTTCTGCCAATTCGATAATCGACTCCCTGAATTACATTCGTCTGGGGCAGGCCGATGCTCTGGTGACAGGAGGTTCTGAAGCGGCGGTAGCCATTGCTGGTATTGGCGGATTCAATGCGATGCATGCGCTTTCTACAAGAAACGACGATCCCGGAACAGCTTCTCGTCCGTTTGACAAAGACAGGGATGGGTTTGTTCTTGGAGAAGGAGCCGGAGCATTGGTGTTGGAAGAATTAGAGCATGCCAAAGCAAGAGGGGCCAAAATCTATGCCGAGGTAATTGGCGGGGGCCTTTCGGCTGATGCACATCACATCACAGCGCCGCATCCGGAAGGACTTGGTGCCCAAAGTGTCATGATCAATTGTCTCAAGAACGCCGGTATTAAAGCCGAAGACGTCGATACGATCAATATGCACGGCACGTCCACTCCTTTGGGTGATGTAGCCGAACTCAAGGCCGTTCAGGCGGTTTTTGGGGAACACGCCTATAAACTGAATATCAATTCGACCAAATCCATGACCGGGCATTTGTTGGGAGCAGCGGGAGCCATCGAGGCGATTTCCTCAATCATGTCTATTAGTCAAAGGGGTCGTTCCTCCCACAATCAATCACTTCACGGATGACGATGCTATTGATCCGAAACTCAATCTGACTTTTAACAAGGCTCAGAAAAGAGACGTCAATATTGCGATGAGCAACACCTTCGGTTTCGGAGGCCACAACGCTTGCATCCTCTTTAAAAAATACGGAGACTAAAGCAGAATGAATCTAATTCGCAAAATAACAAATTCCAATTCCAGCCCGGATGAAGAGTTTGTTCTTGCGATGAAAAAGATTTTGCGTTATCGTCCGAGAAAGGTCGAGTTCTATAAGGAGGCATTCACGCACAGTTCCCTGAAAGAGCTGAACAGCGAGGGGTATCCCATGAATTATGAGAGACTTGAATTTTTAGGGGACGCCGTCCTGGGCTCTGTGATCGCCAACTACCTGTTCAAGAAAATTCCAAAAGGAGACGAGGGGTATTTGACACAGATGAGATCCAAGATTGTGAGCCGGGAGCATTTAAACGAATTGGGCAAGGATCTGAACCTGATCAAATTTGTGAGAAGTGCCATACCGAGCAGTAATTTTGGGGAGAATATTCATGGCAACCTTTTCGAGGCCCTGATAGGAGCTATCCATTCTGATCGTGGCTACAGCTTTACCGAAAAGTTCATCTACAGGTTCATGATTGAGCCCTACGTCGATATCGAAAGGCTTGAGGGTAAGATTACGAGTTATAAAAGTGTTCTGATCGAATGGGGTCAGAAGAACCGGAAGAAAATTCGCTACAATGTCTACGAAGACACGGGCAATGACGCTTTGAAGCATTTCAGCGTTAAAATGTTCATCGATGAGGAGCTGACAGCCAAAGGCAGGGCTACTTCAAAGAAAAAAGCAGAGGAAATTGCTTCAAAAAGAGCTTATTACAAGCTTCAAAAAGAAATAGAAACCTGATTTAATCATTCGTTTTCAGAGAATTTTACGCAGTGTTCACAAAACTATGGCTATTTTTGTGGCACTATCAATAACAAACCACGAAAAGTGTCTAAAGTACATACGATAGATTTCGATTTCGATCACGACTACACTTTGATTGGCATTCATTCGATGTTGGAGGATTATCACATGGCCTTTTACCTGAATAAAGAGTTGAAACTTTGCCTGTCGCGATTCAAAGACGATTTGGATTTCAAATCCAGGAACTGTTCTTTCTCTTTATACACCTTCGACGATGAGGCGACCTATACAAATTGGTCCCTGATTTCAAACAAACATGTTTCGGTGAATGATCTGGCACTGGACAACAGAAATCTTTTCGAAAAGGAAACCCGTATCTCCTATCTAATCCCTGAAAAGAAGCAGGTGGATTATTTCATCAAAGGTCGAGGGCCTTGAGGATTTACAAAAACTAAATACAACCCTGCAAAAGATCAATAGAATTCACAAAGTGATCACTTCCTACTCAATAGATATCATGGAATTGAAATCACGAGATAACTTAATTTTTTAGAGATGATCAAAAAAAGAAAAAAGACGAAAATTGTTGCAACCTTGGGCCCCGCCATAAACAGCAAGGAGATCATGCAGGAAATGATGCTGGCCGGAGTGAACGTTTTCCGAATCAATTTTTCTCATGCAGAATATGACGATGTCAAAACCAAAATTCGCTGGATCAGGGAATTAAATAAAGAGTATAACTACAATGTCGCGGCTCTGGCTGACCTTCAGGGTCCTAAACTTCGAGTCGGCGTCATGGAAAAAAAGGTGAAGCTGGCAGCAGGAGACGAATTCATTTTTACCACGAATGAATGCATCGGCACAGCTGAAAAAGCCTATATGACCTATCAGAATTTCCCCAGAGACGTAGAACCCGGTGAGAAGATTCTGGTCGACGACGGGAAACTCCTTTTTGAGGTCATTGACACAGACAGAGATACCAAAGTCGTAACCAAGGTGCTTCGTGGAGGCTCCCTGAAATCCAAAAAAGGGGTGAATCTTCCAAATACGAAAATTTCTCTCCCTGCCCTGACCAAGAAAGACATCAAAGATGCCATTTTTGCCATTGAGCAGGAAGTCGACTGGATCGCCCTTTCTTTTGTGCGAACCCCCGAGGATTTGGTCAAGCTCGCCGATCTCATCAAGGAGAAATCGAGTTACAAGATTCCGGTAATAGCAAAAATTGAGAAGCCCGAGGCAGTTACGAACATCAATCATCTAACGGCATATTGCGACGGTATCATGGTGGCCCGTGGAGATCTCGGGGTCGAAATTCCCATGCAAAAAGTTCCGATCATTCAGAAGATGCTGGTGAGAAAAGCAAAAGAGGCCCGAATCCCGGTTATCATTGCAACCCAGATGATGGAATCGATGATCACAAGTCAGATTCCTACTCGTGCTGAGGTCAATGACGTGGCGAACTCAATCATGGATGGAGCGGATGCGGTTATGTTGTCCGGTGAGACCTCTGTAGGTGAATTCCCATTGGATGTGATAAAGGCCATGAGAAGCATTATAGTCGGTGTGGAAGATTCGGAATTGATTGAAGGATATGTGCACGGCGTTCAATGCATCAATGAACGGTTTATTTCTAAAGCGGTATGCAGTACGGCTGCGAAAATGGCTAATGAGATTGGCGCTTCAGCAATCACAACCTTGACAAACAGTGGCTACACGGCCTTTCAAATTTCTGCAAGGCGACCTAAAGCCAACATCCTGGCCTTTTCAGACAATCCAAGGATACTCGCCATGCTCAATCTACTTTGGGGAGTCAAGGCTCAATACTATGATAGAATGGTCAGTACAGACGAGACCGTTGAGGACCTCAATAGAATGACTGTTAAAAGAGGATATGCCCAGAAAGGAGATTTTGTCATCAACCTGACCTCCATGCCCGTGCACGAGAAAGGAATGGTGAATACGCTTCGCGTATCTCAGGTGTAGGAAACCAAACGCAGGCCATCTGACACCAGGTGGCCTGTTTTTTCATTTTTAGCCAACTCCACTAATCTGCTTTTGACACGAACCAAGAGCTCAGTTGATTGGCTTTCTGATACAAGCTCATATATTTCCATAGGCAACAGCCAGTCTTCCGGATAATCTGTTTCCAGCGCATCCAGGATAGATGAAAGTCGAATATCGTCTTTTGCTCCCTCTTCTCGCATTCTTCTTACCTCTCCATATAGCCGGAAGAGATTCTTGTCTTCTTCACTGTAGTGAATCTTATGGGTTTTCTCTCGTGGAACTTCGAATTCAAGCCCAAAGGCGTTCGGATCGGCAATTCCTGAAAAGGCCGATACCAGGGAACCCCCAACAACCATGTCGTAAATGCCCCATTCCGGTTGAAACAGGATGCGGTCTCCTTGTCTCACAGTGCAATTTCTGAAAGAGATCAGGATGATTTTTCCCTGCAGATTTCGTTTTCCCGTGATAATCTCGCCTTTCACCTCTATGCCCCCTTCAAAAGTTAGGGTCGTTACGCGCCCCTCATAGATGCCATAGGCCTCAAGATCCGTGGGTGACATGTCTTCAATAGCCAGGTTGATACCTTTCAATTTGCCTACGGGTGAACCAAACCCATCGGCATGGTATTCTTTGTGATGACCGATGATTTCTTTGTTCTTATAGGCCAGGGCCGTCGGTCCTTCAGTTCGGATATAGACAGGTCTATTGTACTCATCCTCCAGTACCTCGATGAACTTTCCGGAGATTTGAATGCCCGTATTGAGCTCCACGGTACCCAGCGCCCTGGAATCGATCAGTTTCTTAACCCCTGAAAGACCTCCTCTTCGAAGAGCCATTTTATTGGCGAATTCCTCAAGTACAAAGCTAAGATGAGGGAAATCGGGCGTGACAAAGAGCTGAGGTTGTGGCTTGGTGATGTCAAACTCTACATTTGAAGCTTCCAGGGTATACGGCAGTTTGCTCACTTCCTGACCCATGCACCATTTGCTCTCCCCGATTGAAGAGAGAAGACCTGCGCCGTAGATCTTCGGATCCTTAAGAGTTCCGATCAGACCGTACTCAACGGTCCACCAGTGCATGTTGCGAATCTTAGACATCTCACTGGGTTCGCCCATATTAGAAGATATATGCTCTATTTTCTCTTCAGCCTCATGGATGTCCGTGTCTTTTGTATTGGGATCTTCCTTGATTATGGAGAGGTGGCGAATGGCCTCGTAGAGCTCGTAATCCTTAGCAGATGAGATTGCCTTTGACCCAATTTCTCCGAATCTTCTCAGGTACTCCGCATACTCCGGGTTCGCTATGATCGGGGCATGACCTGCAGCCTCATGGATGATGTCAGGAGCCGGCGTATACTCAATATGGTCTATCGTCCTTATATCTGCCGCTATGACCAGAGTATTGTAGGCCTGAAACTCCATAAAAGCATTGGGAGGTATGAATCCGTCAACGGAAACAGCAGCCCAACCAATGTCCTTTAAAATGCGATTCATCCCTTCCATTCTCGGGATACGCTCCGGAGTAATTCCCGTTTTCTCAAGACCTGGAATGTAGGATTCATGGGCGACATGACGCAGATAATCCATGTTTTTCCGCATGACGTAGCGCCAAACGGCTTGATTTTGTTCTGTGTACTCGTCATAGGGTTGAGGCAGGATGAAACCCCTCAAATGCAGAGGCAATTTGTCCAGAACTCGATTCGACATAGGTTTTCTCTCAAGCATTGTAAGAACTCTACTTCGTTGAAAAATATAGTTTGTTTCAGTATCTGTAAAGTTAACGATAATTTGACTATTTCACCTTATATCCCAATCGAGATGAGACCTCAAAAGGATATATTCTTTAGGGATGGTTTTGATTTATTTGCCCTATTTTCGTAAACCGAGTCGAAAGACTTCCAACACCAAACGACCATGCGAAGAACAATTCTTTTCCTCTGTTTTAGTTTAGCACTGTTCGCGTCCTGCTCGTCCGTCGAGATCGTTGACAAACCCATAGATTTTGACGACCAGCGAACCCAGCTTACATTGGACTATCTGAAGACTCGTTATAACCTGGAGCAAACCAAGCCCTCAATCGAACCTAAAATGATTGTCGTTCACTGGACGGCCATACCCACTCTGGAAGAATCCTATGAGGCGTTTAAAGATCCCTTGTTGCCGAATTCCCGATCTGATATAACGACCGCTGGTGCCTTGAACGTTTCCTCTCATTTTCTTGTCGACCGGGATGGAACCATTTATCGTCTGATGCCGGAAACAATAATGGCTCGCCACGTGATCGGCCTCAATCATTGCGCCCTGGGTATCGAAAACGTCGGAGGAACAGAAGGAACACCACTCACCCGGAAACAATTAAAGGCCAACATCAGTCTTGTCCGTTACCTGAAAGAGAAATACCCTCATATAGATTTCCTAATCGGCCATCTGGAATATACGCGTTTTGAGGGACATCCCCTTTGGCTGGAAGTCGATGATGCCTACCGGACCGAGAAAACAGATCCGGGAGTTGACTTTATAAACAAGATCAGATCCGAAACTGCTGATTTCAATTGGAAGCCCGTGCCACTTAAATCCGAATGATTCCTATCAAAAAAATACATACTATGACCAAATATCTACTTCTGCTGCTGCCTTTGCTATGTATGGGCCAGGAAAACTTTGATCAGCTTCTATTCGAGCAATATGAAGGCTTCAGAGAATCCGCCATCGAAAACCGTCGATTCAAGCATCAAGACATCCAACCCCTGTTGGAAGACCTTAAAAATGAAGACGGGTTTACCATTACGAACCTGGGGAATTCTATCCAGGGAAGGAGTATTTCCATGGTTAGCACCGGGAGTGGTGATGTGGACGTTTTGCTGTGGTCGCAGATGCACGGTGACGAATCAACTGCCACAATGGCCATGTTCGACATTTTTAACTACCTCAAAGAAAACAAAGAGATTCTCCAGGGTCTCAGGGTGCACTTCATACCCATGCTCAATCCAGACGGGGCCGAACTGTTTCAACGCAGGAACGCTATTGGCATTGACATCAACCGGGACGCGTTGCGTCTCCAGTCACCTGAATCGAGAATTCTCAAAGCCGCACGCGACAGTCTCAAAGCCGATTTCGGATTCAACCTTCATGACCAAAGTCGCTACTACAATGCTGAAAAAACGTCTAAACCTGCTACGCTGTCCTTTCTCGCGCCCGCCTTCAATTTTGAAAAAGACATGAGTGATAAAAGAGGGTATGCCATGAAGATCATTGCCATTATGAATGAAGTAGTGCAAAAACATGCCAAAGGGCAGGTGGGCCGATATTCGGATGCCTTTGAACCCCGGGCATTTGGAGATAACATGCAGAAATGGGGAACCAGTACCATTCTCATCGAATCGGGAGGTCACCCTGATGACAGAGAAAAACAATTCATTCGAAAACTGAACTATCTTTCGATACTGACCGCCTTAAAGGGAATTTCAGACCAGTCGTTCAAGGCGAAATCAACAAAAGCGTATTGGGATATCCCAAGGAATGATCGCAAGCTGTTTGATCTTAAAATTGAAAACCTCACCTATCCCTATCTCGGAGCGTCTTACACGGTGGATTTGGGAATCATTTACAACGAATTTGAAAACAATAGCCACAGTGATTTCTACCTGGTAGGAAAAATCGTGGACATAGGTGACCTGTCTACACATTATGGATATGAAACGCTCTCAGCGGAAGGATTCAAGTTTAAGACTGGGGAAACCTATCCTACCATACTTTCTGATTTTGAAGAATTTAAGGAGTTGGACATACCGCAACTACTTCAAAACGGCTATACCTCTGTCAGCATCAACGAACTTCCAACCGAGATCAAATTTGTGACCGCCCCAATCAATATTGTAGACATCAAAAAGATTCAGATTCCCAGGAACAATGAAATGCCACGCCCACCGGTAAGTTTCGCAAAAAACCCGACCTTCCTTTTAACGAAAAACGACCGGGTCGTCTATGCGGTTGTCAATGGTTTTGTATATCGCGTTGACGGCCCTGTAAATGGAGTTAAAAACGGTCTGGTTGAATGAGATTGATTTACCCGCAAAGAATCAGTTCCGGTTGGCTTCTGCTTTTTCTGTGTTTGACCCTTGGTTCCGTAAAGGCACAGCTGCAGGCACAGGCACCTACGGGTAAAGATAATCAGTCGTGAGAATTCCCTGGAGATCTATGGCGTGAAAGTTCTTGATGCGTCGGGTAAAACTGTTGACAGCACGGATCAGAATGGGTTTTTTACGGTATCCACTGCCGGCGAATATCTCTTTAAAAAACAAGGCTATTTCTCAAGGAGTCTGAACATCAATCCAGATGAGTTTAAAATCATCACCCTCGAAGAAGAACCTCAAAACCTCAACGAGGTTCTTATAAAAACGGATAATTTTCAGACCGAGCTTCGCCAGATTGCTTCGTCCATATCCTTGCTCTCACCCATCGAGATTCAGAGCAACGATCAAATCAATATTGCACCGGTCCTGAACATGACACCGGGAGTTTATATGCACAACGGAACCCTCACTACCAATCGGATCACCATACGAGGGATCGGCTCGCGCAATCTTTTTGGCACAAGCAAAATCAGAGCCTACTACCAGGATATCCCCCTGACAAACGGATCCGGAGAGACGACCATTGAAGACATTGAGCTCAAAGGGGTCGGACGCATGGAGATTCTCAAGGGTCCTTCATCGTCTCTTTACGGGGCAGGTCTGGGAGGAACGATACAGATGATTCCTGACAAAGGTTTATTTGATCAGTACAAGGTTTCAGGGGAGGCTCAATTTGGTTCCTTCGGACTTCAAAGATATCTGCTGACGGCCAATCTCGGGAACAAGACCAACTCAGGCGTACTGACCTATTCAAATACTCAGAGAGACGGATACCGCGACAACAATGAAACAGATCGGCAAACGCTCACCTTGTCTTCGAATCACTACCTCGACGAGAGGAATAGTCTAATTGCAATAGCGAATTTCATCCGTCTCAAGGCAGAGATTCCCAGTTCCCTCAATGAGGAGGATTATTTCAATGATCCCGAAAAGGCGGCTTTTACCTGGGGCCGTGCGCAGGGCTTTGAAGACTATGACAAATTTCTGGCCGGACTCTCATGGAATCATTCGTATAAAGGAGAAGCGAAGCAGATCACCAGCATTTTCGGCTCATTCAACGACGCATTTGAAGCCAGGCCTTTCAACATTCTAGAGGAGAATACCTTCGGATTGGGGCTGAGATCCAGGTTTGTCAACCGCAATGAAGTCTTTCAAAAATGGCTCCAATGGACCGCCGGAGTGGAGTTCTTCTACGATCAAAACAATTACCAGACTTATGAGAACCTCTATCAGGATTTCCCCCCTGGGACTGGAAGCGTTCAAGGAGATCAACTCAGTGATTTCAGAGAGAATAGGTATTATTTCAACGTCTTTGCAGATTCGAAACTTGAGCTTTCTGAAAAGGCTTCCCTCGACCTTGGCTTTAACATCAACCAGACAAACTACCAACTGGACGACAGTTTTGATGAGAACGATACGGATTTTTCCGGTGACTACTCTTTTGAAACCATGTTTTCTCCCCGGATCGGATTCACCTATCAAATCAGTACCAACAATATGGCCTATGCCCAGATCAGTCACGGGTTCTCCCCTCCTAAACTGGAGGAGACGCTCCTTCCCGACGGCTTGATCAACACAGAAATTCAACCTGAAACCGGATGGAATTACGAGATTGGAAGTCGGGGGAGATTTATCAAGGATATTTTTCAGTACGAAATCTCCCTTTACCTTATGGATGTCGATGACCTCCTGGTGGCACGAAGAACCGGTGACGACGAATTCATTGGTGTGAATGCCGGTCAAACAGAGCTGAAAGGGCTGGAAATAGGGCTTTCTTATTTTATCTTACGATCAGATAGAATCAGCATCAGTCATGCCAATGCACTGAGTCTGAATGCGCATAAATTCAAAGAGTTTGAGGATCTAGAAGATGACTATTCGGGCAATGATTTGACTGGGGTTCCCTCACACACCTTCAATTCCCAGCTCTATGTCGATTCGAGTATTGGACTCTACGGTTATGTCAATTATTACGGGGTTGGTCAGATCCCCGTCACGGATGACAACTCGGTCTATTCGGATGCCTACCAGGTAGTGAATGTCAAACTGGGTTTCCGCAAAAGCATGGGTTCTAATTGGGAGTTTGACCTCTTCGGGGGCGTCAACAACCTTTTTGATGAGAAATACGCCTCTATGTTGCAGATCAATGCCGGAAGCTTCGGTGGCAGCGCTCCCAGGTACTATTATCCGGGTGAACCCATCAACTTCTACACCGGTCTTCGGCTTGGGTATACTTTCTGAAAGTTGTACCTTCGCAATTCTAGCTTATAAATTCCCAAATTATGAAAAAGATATACCTGTTCGCTATCTTGTTGAGCGTTTCTTTAGTCAATTGTCAAAAAAATGAGTTCACGAGTGACGGAGAATTCAAATACAAAGCTGAAACCGTTGTTGACGGCCTTGAGATTGCATGGGGAATGGTTTTTCTGCCTGACGGATCCATCCTGATCGCAGAGCAGGAAGGCAAGATGATTCTCTTCAAGGATGGAAAAAAGACACCTGTAAATAATGTGCCGGAGGTCTTCTACAAGAATCAGGGAGGCCTGCTCGACTTGGAACTTCATCCCGATTATAAAAATAACGGTTGGATTTATTTCTCTTTCTCGGGCAATCTTGGGGATGAAGGCGAAGGAGGCAATACGACCGTCATGCGAGCTAAATTGCAAGGAAACGAGCTCACTGACAAACAGTTGATCTACAAAGCTACGCCGAATACAGAGAGGGGGCACCATTTTGGGTCCCGACTTGAATTTGATAGAGACGGCTACCTCTACTTCTCCATTGGAGATCGCGGCAACCGAGATGAAAACCCTCAAGATATCACAAGAGACGGAGGCAAGATCTACAGACTGATGGATGACGGGAGTGTTCCTGCTGACAATCCGTTTGTGGCCGATTCGACGGCCAAAGCCGCCATTTATTCGTTTGGGCACAGAAATCCCCAGGGGATGGCACTGGATCCGCTAAGCGGGAAAATCTGGGTGCACGAGCATGGACCTCAGGGCGGGGATGAGATCAACATCATCGAACCCGGAAAGAATTACGGATGGCCAAAGATTACCTACGGCAAGAATTATGACGATTCAATCATTACCGATGACACAGACCTTCCCGGCTTGGAACAACCCCTTCACTATTGGGTTCCTTCTATCGCCCCAAGTGGAATGGCTTTTGTGACCAGCGATGTATATCCGGGTTGGAAGAACAACCTGCTGGTGGGTTCTTTGAAATTTGAATATCTAAACCGGGTCGTTATTGAAAACGGCAAGGTCGTTAAGGAGGAAAAGCTCCTGGATGGCATGGGGCGTGTGCGTACCGTTGAACAAGGACCCGATGGTTATATTTACGTCTCGATAGAGCAGAAGGGAATTGTTAAACTCGTGCCCCAGAATTAGAAAAAAACTTCGACAAATCGGCTTTCTTCCCTATCTTTGCAATTCATTTTTAACACGGGCAAAGTCATGGAAAAAAAAGTTATTCTTATCATACTCGACGGTTGGGGACAGACCCAGAATCCTGAGGTTTCAGCAATCTACAAAGCTGATACCCCCTTCTTTGATTCCCTCATCGACAATTACTCCAATGCAAGCTTGCGAACAGACGGGCTGCATGTAGGGCTTCCTGAAGGCCAGATGGGCAACTCTGAGGTCGGGCACATGAATCTTGGGGCCGGTCGTATCGTTTACCAGGACTTTGTGAAAATCAACAACGCGGTGGAAGATGGCTCCCTTGCGGAGCAAAAGGTTTTGTTGGATGCTTTTTCCTATGCAAAAGAAAACAAGAAGAAGGTTCATTTTCTCGGACTGCTTTCCGACGGAGGAGTTCATTCTCACATCTCACACCTCAAAGGGCTGTTGGATGCGGCTGACAACTTTGGTTTGAATGATGTTTTTGTGCATGCCTTTACGGACGGTCGGGATGTCGATCCAAAATCGGGTAGAGGATTTGTGAAAGACCTTCAGGGTCATATGGAGAAGAGCACAGGTAAGCTGGCCAGCATTTGTGGACGCTATTACGCCATGGACCGTGACCAGCGGTGGGAAAGGGTGAAACTTTCCTATGACGCCATGGTAAACGCGATAGGTGAAAAGTCGACCAATGCAGAGCAAAGTGTTCAGAAAAGCTACGACGAAGGGGTAACGGATGAGTTTATCCAGCCGATCGTCATGACTGAGCCCAATGGTGAGCCGGTAGCAAAAATTCAAGAAGATGATGTCATTGTGTTCTTCAATTTCAGAACCGACAGAGGACGCCAATTAACCCGCGTATTGACTCAGGAGAATTTCGAGGAATTTGGAATGCACACACTTCCGCTTTACTACGTTACAATGACCAATTACGACGACTCTTTCAAAAAGGTTGAAGTGATCTATCCGAAAGACAACCTGACTGAAACCCTTGGGGAGATCCTTGAGAAAAACGGTAAGAAGCAGATTCGAATCGCCGAAACCGAAAAGTACCCGCACGTGACCTTTTTCTTCTCAGGAGGCCGGGAAACCGAATTCGAAGGAGAGAAAAGATTGCTGTGCCCATCACCAAAGGTGGCGACCTATGATTTGAAACCCGAGATGAGCGCCTTTGACATCAGGGATGCCATCGTGCCTGAACTTGAAAAAGGCGAGGCAGATTTTATCTGTCTGAACTTTGCCAATACCGACATGGTAGGTCATACTGGAGTCATGGAGGCAGCGGTGAAGGCCGCCGAAGCCGTTGACAGTTGCTTGAAAGATGTGGTTACTGCTGCGCTCAACAACGGATATTCCAGCATCATCATTGCAGATCACGGAAACAGTGAGACCATGATCAATGAGGACGGATCACCCAACACGGCGCATACCACGAATCCGGTACCCCTGATCCTGGTTGAAAAAGAAAAAGAAAACGAGATCGGTGACGGAATTTTGGGCGACATCGCTCCTACTGTGCTCGAACTTTTGAATGTCGAGCAACCGGAAGCAATGACACGAAAATCGCTTTTGAATACGGTTCTCACAAAATAGGCGTATACCAGATCAGCGATTGTTTCGTTTTAATTTGATCGAGGTTCGGTTTATCCTTAGATTTGACAAAATAAGAATATGAAAACGCTCCCAAAAAATTCTCTGTTGATTGCCGTAGATTTTGACGGTACGATCGTGGAAGATGATTATCCGCGAATCGGACCTGCAAAGATCTTTGCCTTTGACACGCTGTTGGAATTGCAGCAGAAGGGGCATCGTCTTATTCTATGGACCTATCGCTACGGTGACCGGCTCAATGAAGCCGTTGAATTCTGCCGCAAAAACGGTCTGGAATTCTATGCCGTCAACAAAAGTTACCCGGAGGAAAAATTCGATGGTTCAATTAGCAGGAAGGTCAATGCTGACGTGTTCATTGATGACCGCAACGTCGGTGGCCTCTTGGGCTGGGGAGAAATCTATCAGCAGCTTCTCAAGACTGAAAAACCCAAGGAGCACAAATCCAAGAAAGGGATACTCGGTTTTTTCAAAAGTTAAAATCACTACCTTTACCTTTGGTTACTGGCAATAACTATCTGATTTATCGATATTAATTGCAGCGAGACTTGACCGTTGTGTCTGATCGCTTACCGAATCCTGTCCTGATCCATGGAAAAGAAGAGAATTACAGTATTGCCACATCAATTCAACAATAACGACTACTTTTTGCTCAAATTCAATTACGAAGAAAGCCTGGTTTCTATCGCGCGTTCCCTGGGATGCAGATGGGTAGTTGAAGAACAGGGATGGGCCATCTACAGGTCAAGAGAGAACCTTAAGTCATTGATTCGAGCCTTTAGTGACATCTCGATCTTCGACACTTCCAAAATCGGTATTCTTGATGCAGAAGAAGACTATGGAGACCGTATCACAGTAGTCCCAGAGGCTTACGCACAATTACTGATTCGTAAAGGATACAGCGAGGAGGTCGTTCAAGTCTATAAATCCTTGTTCAGGGAATTCATACACCATTTCAAAGGCAAGAAGGTCAAAGATCTGAAACACGAGGATGTAGTGCATTATATTGAGGAACAGGTAGCTGGGAAGAAAATTTCGGGAAAATCAGAAAAGCAGCTCGTCGATGCCCTAAATTTCTATTACTCCGGGATATTGAAGCGCAAGGCGCTCATGTATCCCTTAGTCCAAAGACAAAGTTCGGGGCGAAACCAGAGTAAGGTCTCTCGAAAGGAGCTGGTCCGAATGCTGGAAGCAACCCCCAACGTCAAGCATAAGGCAGTCATGTCTATGCTCTATACATCAGATCTGCAAAGATCCCAATTGGTGGATCTGAAGAAAGATGATGTGAATCTGGAAAAAATGACCATCCGCACCAAAAATCGAGAAGCAAAAAAGCCTGTCACGCTGAAACTGGATGAGGACTCAAAAGAACTCCTGGATCAATACCTCAAAGTTTACAAACCTGACAAGTGGTTGTTTGAGGGAGCTAAAGGAGATCAGTATTCAAAATCCAGTATCATGTCTGTCATACGCCGCGCCTCCTACAAAGCCGGACTTGACGAAAAGATTCCGAAAACCAAAAGAAAGCCGGATAATGAGACGCGCTCAGGCAGCTGATTCATTTGAAGTCAAATCGAAAACAACCTGTATGAAATCTTCTACTAAACTGACCCCTTCTAAGACTATTTTGGGTTCAAGTGCCTTGCTTTTGGCCTTTGCCGGCCTGGGATTGACCTTCTTTCCGGATGAGCTTGCTCAAAGCCTCGACTTGCCAGATCTCACCGCGGTGACCCTTCTTATCCAGGTAATCGGCGCCATGTATTTCGGATTCGCCATGCTAAACTGGATGTCGCGAAGAAGTCTGATCGGAGGCATCTACAACAGGCCTATTGCCATCGCAAATATGACGCATTTCATGATGGTTGGCATTGCCCTTACGAAACTTATGCTCAGCCAGGTGCAGCTGCCCCAGATTTTCTGGCTTATAACCGTCGTCTACGTGGTATATGCTCTGATTTTTGGACGGCTCCTGTTCAAAACCCCAAACCTCGGTCAATCAAATTAGTTGAAACCGAACTTTTTCAGGCCTTCATGACTTGTTTTAATGACATCCAGCGGCTTTTTGCCCCAAGTCCTGTCTTGCTCCACATAATAGTAGATCATGCCCGACTTATCCTTTTCCTTGAGTATTCTGGAGAAATCGATCTTTCCTGTTCCAACCGGCGCGAACTTCCCTTCTTCATCCATGTCTTTGACATGCCAAAGTTTGAATCGCCCGGGATATTTTTCAAAATAAGCCAATGGATCTGCTCCTGCTTTGGTGACCCAAAACAGGTCCATCTCAAAATTCACAGTATCCGGATCGGTATTTTCGAGAAAATATTCAATCGGGACTATACCCTTGCTGTTTTTGACAAATTCGAAGTCGTGATTGTGATAAAGCAGCTCCAAACCGACGGCTTTGCACTTCTTGCCCACCGTATTGAGAAGTTCGTTAAAAACTCAAGGTCATCACTCATTCCCATTTTACCTTCCTCACTTTTAAAATGACCCAGTGGGGGACCGGAATGACAAAATACTTGAATCCAGCTGCCTTCACATCCGCAATCATCTGGTCTATATTGTCCAAAGTCTCGAATCCCTGGTGTGTGCTGACGGGTTTAAGGCCAACCTGTTTAAGGGTCTTTTTGAATTCTTTGGGCTCCATGCCATAAAATTTGCCGTCGTTGTAACCGGCAGCTTCAACATAGGCATATCCGGCATCGGACACCGCTTTCAGGGTCTCCACGGCATTCTTCGACATGTCATCTCTGACCGTGTAAAGCGCGAGTCCGCCAAATCGATCCTGGGCCTGCAATGCAAGTGTCAACAGGATCATGCACAAAGTCAAAGTTTTTTTTCTCAATATTTGGGATATCATGATCAAGTGTTTTAACGTTAATTTCAGGCCACAATTTAACCAAATCTCGCCTGAATTGTGTTCAAAAAATACCAGCCCTGGGGTATAAAATCTTTCACCCTCATTTCAGAATTGGTTTATTTGATATCTTTAGGTCATATCCTTGCGTCATGAGAAATTCTAAACTGTTTTGTTTTCTGTTTTGTTTCCTGTTTTTCAGTACTTCAAACTTCGCTCAAGAGGCAGGTCAAACCTTGGAACTTCCAAAAGACGGTGTCTCCCCCCAAGCTACTCTGGCTGACATTCAATGGATCCAGGGGCATTGGACAGGAAAAGCTTTTGGCGGGCAGGCGGAAGAAATCTGGTCCCCTCCCCTCGGAGAAAGCATGATGGGTTCTTTTAAGCTCGTTCAAGACGGCAAAGTAAAATTCTATGAAATCATAACCATCTCCGAAACCGAACAAACCCTGATCATGAGACTGAAGCATTTTGATTCGGAACTCAAAGGGTGGGAAGAAAAAGACGAAACGGTCGACTTCAAATTGGTGAAACTGGCCCCAACCAAGGTGTTTTTTGATGGCATGACTTTTGAAAAAATCAGCGAAAATGAGATGAACGTCTACGTTCGTTTCGAAAACGACGGGGAGCAATCCGAAGGAAAATTCAATTATATCCGGGTCAAGCCTTGATCCCAAAAGAGTATTTGCTAATTTTATCCTCTTAAGAAAAACGAATGCAGATAACTGATCATTGATGTCGAGAAACCTGATGCCCCAATATAAAAAACTCTTTGTCGGTTTCCTGCTGATCTATCTTATTCGCCTGCTGATAGTCTTTACCATGGGGATCATGCCCCAGGACGCCTATTATTACCTGTATAGCGAGCACCTGGATTTCAGCTATTTCGACCACCCGCCTATGGTGGCATACATGCTCCGCCTTTTCAGCCTGATTCTAGGAAAGAGCGTGATTGCTATAAAACTCACCGACTTCATTGTCACATTTCTCAGCTTGCTCGCCTTTTACAGGCTCGCCCGATATTTCTTATCTGACAAGCAAGCGGTAAGGGCCTCCCTGTTCTACGGAACTACCTTACTTCTTACTGTGCTCTCGATCAATACGACCCCGGATGTGCCACTGATGCTATTCTGGACACTTGCTCTTATTTGCTCTTACAAGGCAATTTTTGAAGGTAAATTGAAGTATTGGGCCGCCGCCGGATTTTTGATGGGCCTCACATTTATCAGCAAGTATACCGGACTCTTTCTGCTCTTCGGTTTATTCGCGTTTCTGGTCTTTTCGAGATCCCACAGAAAATACCTGCTGTCAAAGCAAAGTATACTGCTTTTGGTTTTCTTCGCCATCGGAATCTTCCCGGTGGTCTACTGGAATTATTTGAACGACTGGACCTCCTTTGCTTTTCAGACAGCCGACCGAGCTGGAAGCATTGAGGAATTCAAACTTCATCCCGAGCTGTTTCTGGGCAATCTGGCGACCCAGCTCATGCTGCTGATTCCTTTTCTTTTCGTCGGGATGGTTGTAATCGTCTTCAAGATGATTCGAAAAGTGATTCGAAAGATGACATTACCACATGAAAAACACCTGTTTCTCATGGTATTCTCCTTACCCATCATCTTGTTTTTCTTCGGGGTGTCATTGATCTATTGGGTTAAACTGAACTGGATCATGCCCGGGTATATCAGCGCGATCATCCTTGTGACCGCTTTTTTGGGACAAAAGCTGCTTCGAGGACAAATCATCACCTCTCTGGTCTTGCATATCCTATTGGCTGTTCAGATTGTCTTTTACCCGGTGAGTGTCAAAAGCGATGATACCTGGTTCGGGTGGGATCAGTTCTCTAATGAAGTCGAAGAGCGAATGAGCCATCACCCAGATGCCTTTCTTTTCGCCGACGACAACTACAAGACATCGGCAATTCTCAATTTCTATCTCGATCGGAAAATCTATGCTGGCAACGTAGTAGGTAGCAACGGAAAGCAGTTCTCCCTGTTGGATCCGGACCTTTCCCATTTGGAGGGCTCAGATGCCATCTTTATTGATACGGACAAGCGATTCAAACACCTGAAAAAATCGGAGAAGGTTCCTGAAAAACTCCTGCCTTACTTTGATCGTGTGATTGAACTCGACCCAATCCTGGTTGGAAAGGACGGTAAAAAACCCTTGCGCAAATTCCTGGTCTACAAATGCTATGGTTACAGACCACAATCCCCCGGAGATGCACAACAAAAATAGAACCTGGGTTATGATACGATCTTCCCTGTTTTCGTTTATGTTTCTGGTTCTGTTGTACTCTTGCAACAACGATTCCAGCACGGATTCGATTTCAGCTCCAGTCAGTCAGGAGGATCAAGATGAAGTTGTTGAAGCTATCATTGACGATTCTGATCTCAATTTGTTGCCGAAAGATACCGGAGGAAGACAGGCCTGAGCATGGGAGGAGGCGGTTGTTGGCATTATGTGGGTGAAATTGAGGCTAATCATACCGCAGCAATTGTCCCAATAACGGCTTCTGGTCTGCCAACCCTGGTTGAAATGATAAATGCTGCAAATCCTTTAATTCCGGCAAAAATAACCGTCTTCCCCGAAACCGGACACAATAGCTGGTCCAAAACCTATCGGGGAACCGGAATGTTTACCGGCGATTTCAGACTGGATCAGTACAATATGAATATCTACGACTGGATCCTTCAATACCGAAAGAACGATTTTTAGATTATCTTTGCCGCGAAACAAAAAAGCATGATCAAAATAAAGAGCCGGGAAGAAATTGAATTGATGAGGGAGAGTGCCCTGATCGTTTCAAAAACACTGGGAGAAGTCGCCAAAGCGATCAAACCCGGGGTGAGTACCCTTGAACTGGACAAGATTGCTGAAACCTTTATTCGGGATCACGGGGCAAAACCGGGTTTTCTGGGTTTGTACGATTTCCCTAACACCTTGTGCATGAGCCCAAATGAGCAAATTGTTCACGGTATTCCCAACAAGGACCCTTTACAAGAAGGAGACATTATTTCAGTGGATTGCGGCGCCCTAAAAAACGGATTCTACGGAGATCACGCATATACTTTTGCCGTGGGAGAGATCGATCCCGAAACCCAGAAACTGCTCCAGGTCACAAAAGAGAGTCTGTATATCGGCATCCGACAGTTTCGGGCTGGAAATCGAGTAGGCGACGTCGGATATGCCATTCAACAATACACCGAAAGTCACGGCTACGGAGTGGTTCGCGAACTGGTAGGGCACGGGATTGGAAGAGAGATGCACGAGGATCCTGAAATGCCAAACTACGGACGCCGGGGCCGGGGAAAGAAACTCGTTGAAGGTATGGTTGTCGCCATAGAGCCCATGATTAACCTCGGTACCCATCGCATCAAACAGTTCTCCGATGGCTGGACCATCAAAACGGCTGACATGAAGCCGAGCGCTCACTTTGAGCATGACGTAGCCATAGTGGGCGGAAAACCGGAACTACTGTCCACCTTCAAATACGTGCATGAGGCCCTGGGTATCGTCTCGGATGAAGAGGATGAATTCCGGGCTGGATCGTAATTGCCTATGAAACTGTTCAAACTGGTTCTTAACACCATCCCACGTCCCTATCTGATTCGAATGAGTTACTGGGCACGTCCCGTACTGAGTGCCTGGTTGAAAGGAGAACAGTACACGGATCCTATAGATGGAAAAAGCTTTCGAAAATTCCTGCCCTACGGATATGGCGAGCAGAGACCCAATGTCCTGTCACCGAGCACTCTGTCCTTGGAACGGCACAGGTTGCTCTGGCTCTGGCTGAACAATGAGACTGACTTCTTCAAAGCTCAACTCAAAGTATTGCACATGGCACCGGAGCAATGCTTCCTGGATATTTTCAAGTCGATGAAAAACCTGGATTATACAACAGCTGACCTCTTCTCACCCATCGTGGACGTAAAGGCAGATATTCTGGAACTGCCATTTGAAGACGACTCTTTTGACGTCGTTTTCTGCAATCATGTGCTGGAGCATATCGAAGATGATGCAAAAGCCATGTCAGAGTTATTTCGCGTTATGCGGCCTGGTGGAATGGGTATCTTCCAAATCCCACAGGATCTCGGCAGGGAAAACACCTATGAGGATTTCACCGTCACCGAACCCGAAGAGAGGGCAAGGCATTTTGGTCAGTATGATCATGTGAGAGTCTATGGAAAAGATTATTTTAATAGACTTCGTCATGCGGGTTTCCGCGTCGAAGAAGTGGCTTATGCCCAATCACTGGATGAGCAAACAAGTGATCGATACCGACTAAATCCGGATGAGATTCTCCCGGTTTGCTTTAAAGACCCAGTCAAGGGCCCGTGAAGATCCATTAAAAGAGGGGGGTGGGGTCAAATCTCTCTGAGGTGTTTCTCATCGATCCAACCGATCTTGCCATCTGCGATGCGAATCTTTTTCCAATTGTCCAGATTCTCAAGAACCGTCACCTTGGTGCCCTCGTGAAGCTCAAAATAAGTCTCGCTTGTGGTGGTCGGAGCGTTCATCACCTCAGCTTCAGTAGCAAAAATGATCGCTTCTTTGTTGTTCTTGATATAAAGCTGATTGCGAAAAGCGAAGAAAACAGAGGTCGTTACCAAAACTACAGTTATGATACTTGTGATGAAGTAAAATCTCTTCTTACCAGTACTGTAGGAAAAGTGATACATCAAAAAGAGCAGGGCAAACAAAAAAGCAAGCCCCACGGCAATCTTGGCCCAGGTCTCATAAGTGAGTTTTAAGATAAACGCGTCCATGAATCTTTGACCCAGATTACGAGGCAATGGCTCAATATTGTCAAGTACCATTTGATTTGCAAATTCAAGATTGAAACGAACATCCTGCTGATCCGGCCTCAGTTTCAGGGCTTTCTCATAGTAGAATATAGCCGGAGCTACCCGGTTCATCTTGTAATGGATATTCCCGATGTTGTAATACAGGGCCCACGATTCCTGATCCAGAGCCTCTATTTCCTCATAGGTTTTCAGGGCCTCATCGTATTTTTCCAGCCTGTACATTTCGTTAGCTTTGACGAAAAGGCTGTCTGCATTCTGCGCCATCCCAAGGATCCCGCTAAGAGTCATAACAAGTAGAACCAATATCCTCATCCTATAGCTGTTTATCCAAATTTGCGATCACTTCTCTGGCCTTGTCGTATTCCTGCTTCATCATAACATCGGTCGATGGCGTATATCGCGCATAATCACAGTTGTCGAGAACGGTTGTGAAATCCGTTATGATACCATCATCGACGTTCTTGTCAAGCAATATTTCTGCAATTTTCTCTTTCGATATCTCCGAAGTCTCGACATGAAGTTTGGCCTTCAAGTAGTTGTGCAGGGCCTTTTCAAGGGCCACATAGAAGTCCTCCTTCTTGCCCAATTCCTTCTTCGCCTGCGAGAGGTACTTTTTCGCCAGTCGATCTGCTTTTCGTCTTTTGTTACCCACAACGTCCAGGTCTCTCTCCCGTTTTTTCTTTCCGATAAAGATTCCCAGCGGGATAGACAAGAGGGGTGAGATCATCAACAGGTAGAAGAGCCCTGACCCAAAAAAGTCATTTCCTTCTTCAGAAGAAACAAAGGTTGTCCGGGTCTGAATATAACGGATGTCCGATTCATTGCCTTCCACGGCCCGTTTTGCAATGACACTACCCCCGGCATCATCGGGCATTTGCCTGCCCTGGATCGCATTGAGCACAATGGGCTCGGTATTCACAGAAACGTATTGTTCGGTTTTGGGGTTGAAATAGGAAAAAGTGACAGATGGAATTATGAACTTCCCTCTGAATTGAGGAACCACAGCATATTGATCGTAAACTGATCCCTTCATACCGCTGAGGTTGGTCGATATCTTTTCCTTGTGTTCGGGTTCGTACACCTCTAATCCATTCGGAGTTTCAATCCCTGGAAGCTTGACCAGCTTCAGGTTGCCTTCCCCCGAAAGCTCAACTTTGATCCGCGACGATTCGTTGGCCTTCAGATCAGTCTTGCTCGGGGTGACAGAAAAAGAGAAATCCCCGACAGCTCCTGCAAAGTCCAGAGGTTTATTCTCTTCCGGAAGAGACTTTACGCGTACCGTTTTACGACCCGAAGTCACGGTCATGTTCACGTCATTCATCAGTAAGTTACCAAAGTAGTCACGCTGTCCCATCGGAACACCTGCCGTGATCTCCATCTCAAGCGGATCCAGCTCCAATTCTCCCGCGGTATGAGGTATCAAAACCGCTTTCTTAAGCACTACGTAACGGTAAGGCTTTCCGCCATAGGTGCCGTTCTTTGCTCCTGCTCCGCGACTGAGCTCAATATTCTGGTTCCAGAAACCCCCAAAGCTCGGAGAGGATGATTCCCGGTAGTTTTGAACATTCACCTTATTGGTGTTTACATAAAGCTTGTAAGTGACCGAAATACTTTCTCCCACGTAGGGGCGCACATTCGAGATCTCAGCAACCAGGTGGATGTTCTCCTGGGCCATGTATCTCGGGTCATTGGGGTCTTTCGGAATAGCAACAGCATCCGTAACTGTGACCCGCACCGTATTGGATTTGATTACTTCTCCGTCATACGTTATACTTGCCGACGGAATCCTAAAGGTTCCCTTTGATATGGGCTGTATCACATAGGAATAGGTCAACTTGTAACTGGTCTTCCCGTTAATGGAAGAAAAACTGCTCGACTGGCTCGGTCCGGCAAGCACTTTGAAATTTTCAAAATTAGGAGGTGTGAAATCGTCTCCTCCCTGCCGGTCAATTGAGAATTCGATCCGTAGGCGTTCGTTGAGGCCGAGTTGCTCCTTGCTCACAGTCGTCTTGAACGTAACCTGTGATTGGGCCGTTTGCAGGGCAAATACGAGCAACGCTATGTAAACAACAAACTGTTTCATTTAATCAACTACCAGTCTTTTTCCTGATTTACTTTCTTACCCCGGGCTTTCTTGGCGTTCACCTTTTGCTGGGTTTTGTTCTCCTCGTTATTCATAGCTTCGAGAAGCTGTTCGATCTGCTGATCACTGAGCTTGTTAGGCTCAGGTTGTTGATTCTTTTTTTCCTGATCTCCCTGATTGTTCTCCTTGTTGGGATCTTCTTTGTCCTGACCGTCATCTTGCTCCTTGTCCTTCTCTGGATTGTCGCCCTGATCCTTATTCTCGCTATTTTGGTCCTGATTCTGATCCTGGTTCTGATCCTGGTTCTGATCCTGATTCTGGTCCTGGTTCTGGTTGTCACTATCGTCGTTCTGGTTCTGCTGCTCATCCTCAAGGAGTTTCTGAGCCAGGGCCAGGTTATATCTTGTTTCCTCGTCTGTAGGATTCAGGATCAGGGACTTTTTATAGGCATCAATCGCCTGTGCATACTGCTTTTGTTTCATCATCACGTTCCCCTGATTGTGGAAAGCACTGGCCCGTGTTTTCTCATCGCGGGCCGATTTTGAAACCATGTCGTACTGCGGCAGGGCCTCTTCATATCGTCCCTGTTCATAGACGGCATTCCCAAGATTGAATCCTGCAGTTTCGTAATATTGATTCTTCTGAAGAGCCTTTTTGTACTTGACTTCCGCATCGACATAACGCTCTTGTTTGTAGAGATCGTTCCCCGACCTGAGAATCTGCTTTTCAGCCAACTTGATCTTGGGTGGCTCTTTCGGTTTTTCCTGTTCCTGGGCCTGTTCCTGTACCTGTTCCTGGCCAAAAATTACCATTGGGAGAATCATCAAAATCAGAATAAGTCTTCTCATGTCATCTTTCATTAAACAGGTTCAACTTCTGTATCCATTTGGTCTTCTTATCCAACATGAAGGCATCAAGGAGCAAAAAAAGCAATCCAAAGCCCACAAACCATTGAAACTGATCCTTGTAATCTGAAAACTGCTTGGTTTCAAACTCCTTCTTATCTGCCTTCAGCAACAGTTCCTCAACATACTCAATGGTGCTTGAGGTTCTATTCCCGTAGATGTAGCTTCCATCTCCTTTCTCCGCAATGTCTTTGAGCGTTTCAACATTCAGCTTGGTGATGACCACCTCTTCGTCCCTGTCTTTTTTGTAACCTGTGAACTTTCCGTTTACCTTCATCGGAATCGGGCTGCCCTTGTTCGTTCCAATGCCGATGGTATAGGTTTTAATGCCCAGGTCCACAAGCTCCGCTGCAGTATCAGAGGAATTCTCCTCATGATCCTCACCATCTGAGATGACAAACAGAAACCTGTTGGTCTGTGTGTCGTCATCAAAAAAGGTCTTGGCCAGGTCGAGGGCCTCATTGATCGCTGTTCCCTGAGAGGATACCATATCCGGGTGGGCATTCTGAAGAAACATTCGTGCCGCCCCGTGATCGGTGGTAATCGGAAGCAATGGATAAGCATTTCCCGCATAAATGATTATTCCCACACGGTCACTGCCCAATTCTTCAATGATCTTGGATACGATCTGCTTGGATTTCTCCAGTCGATTCGGTGCAATGTCTTCGGCCAGCATACTTTTTGACACGTCTATGGCGAACACGATATCTACCCCTTGCCGCTTGACGGTCTTCAGCTGAGTGCCCATTTTCGGATTCACCAGGGCAATCACCAGCAGGGTGAGTCCGAGAGCAACCATAATGATTTTCAGGGCTGGCTTGAATACAGATCGCTGCGGGCTGAGTTGGTCCAGCAATCGAAGATCCGCAAACTGCTTCTGCTTCTTGCGCTTCCAAAAAACCACAAGCAAGTACATCAGCAGCAACGCACCAATGGCGAACATGAGATAGAAATATTTCGGTTCCTCGATCTGATACATGATTATGCGTATTCTATTAAATCAATTCCAGGTTCGAACTCAGATAAAACTTCTGAACACCGTGAACCTGAGCGTCATTTCAATCAACACCAGGAATCCCGCGAAAAAAACCAACGGTCTGAATCGCTCCTGGTAATTGTAGTATTTCAATTCTTCAACTTCTGTTTTCTCCAATTTGTCGATCTGGTTATAGATCGATTCCAATTTCTTGTTCCCGGTTGCCCGGAAATATTGACCCTCTGTCTCTGAGGCTATGTATTTCAAAAGTTCCTCATCGATCTCTACGGGAGCATTCCTGAAGATCAGTTTACCGTTGAGATCCTTAGCCACAGGAAACATTGCTGTTCCGTTTGTGCCCAGGCCAATGGTATATACCTTGATTCCGATTTGCTTGGCCAGCTCTGTGGCGGTCTTCGGATCGACGAAACCGGTATTGTTTACCCCATCGGTCAGCAAGATGATCACCTTGCTCTTGGCTTTACTGTCTTTGAGTCGGTTCACCGCCGAGCCGAGCCCCATGCCAATGGCAGTTCCGTCTTCGATCTGCCCCCACTGAATCTTGCGTATCGTGTTCTGAACGATCGTCTTGTCGCTGGTAATCGGCGTCTGGGTGAAACTCTCACCGGCGTAAACTACAATTCCTATCCTGTCATTGGGCCTTTTCTGGACAAACTTGGTCGCCACATCCTTGAGGGCCTCCAGCCGGTTGGGCTTCAGGTCTTTCGCGAGCATGCTCGCAGAAACATCGATCGCCATAACAATGTCGATTCCCCGCGTAGTCTTGGTTCTCTTACTCACTTCAACATTTCTGGGACGCGCCAGGGCCATGATCAACAAAGCAAGAGCCAACAAGCGCAAGACGTATAGTACAGGTTTTGTTTTCGACCAGAAATTCCCTTTTTGAAATCCAGCAGTACTGGGCATGCTCAGGTCTGCACTATCTCTTTTTCGAATAAGAAAAAACCACAGCATGAGCAAGGGTATGATGAGCATCAACCAAAGAAATTCAGGGTTTGTAAATTCCAAATTTGTGAACATCTCTTAGCCTCTTATTCTTTTAACTGGGTTTCTTCCTCCATCTGTTTCATCTCCTCATTTTTCTCTTGCTCAATTCTTTTCCTTTCTTCCTCCTGCTCACGCTTCATTCGGGCTTCGTGGGCCGGATGCATGACATCAATGACCGTTTCTGCATCCTGACGGTGCAATTCGATCTCATTGAGCAAGGGCTTCATTTTGGCGAACTTGACAAGATCCGCCTCCTGGAGTAATCTTCTCAATTTGGCCAAAGTCTCTGCCGGAATATTCAGATTACTGCTCGCATTGAAATCCGCAATGGTTTCGAGCAGTTCCTCAGAAGTCGATTCCAGGGCAGGAATTTTCATCTCCCTTTCGATGAAGGTTCTCACGATATCGGTTAACTCGACATAATACAGCTTGATTCGATTCTGTTCGACCAGTTTCTTTTGATCCAATTCCTGCAGGCGCTGCTTAGCCAGGTCAAAAGGAGGGATTTTCTCAATGTAATCTTCATGTTTGGGCTTGTCTCTGAGGACGAAATACAGGATTCCTCCGATGATCAACAAGGCCACGATAAGTCCCCAAAAATAATTGAGGTAATCCGAGAACAGGTAAGGCTCGCTTTTGATTGTCTTAATGTGATGCATCGGTTGTTTGATCGTATCGACCGGAACGGTACCCACATCGACTATAACCGGGTCTGTGAGATATCGTTTGTCACGGACAAATACTTCCTGACCGGGCAAAACATACTGACCGCTGTCAAAACTGGTCAAGGTGTATTTGATGATCAGGCGATTCTTCAAGGAATCTATCTTGGAGGTGATCACCCCGACACGATTCAAGCTGTCTGATTCAAATTTGGGAAGTCTCACGCCCTGGATTTCTTCTACTTCGATCTCGTAGTGAAACTGTTCACCTATACGAATTTGAGTCGTATCGACCCGCGAGGTCACCTGGGAGAAAACCTCTGCAGAATTCATTAGGAAGATGAGTGCAAACAACGCTTGACCCAGTAGGGTGCATGTGTTCAAATTCAACCTCGATGTTTTCTTCTTCCGATTCATTTCGTATCGAATCTGCCAAACAGATCCTTTCTTTTTTTTTAATTTCTGCGCTTGAAATATCCGAGTAACTTTTTGACATAGCTCTCATCCAGTCGGGTGTGAAGCGTACCCGATCCGCTCTTGGTAAAAGCATTCTCAAAGTAATCCACGGTTTTCAAATAGTTCGCCCGGTAGTTCTTTCTTACCTCTTTGGAATTCGTATTGACCAAAACGATTTCGCCGGTCTCAGCATCTCTCATCGGAACCATGCCCAATTTAGGAAGCTCCTCTTCGTACCTGTCATAAACCCGGATTCCGGTGACATCGTGCTTTTTACCAACGATCTTGAGAGCATTGTCATAACCCTGATCCATAAAATCAGAGAGAACGAAGACAATCGCTTTCTTCTTCATCACATTTGAAAGGTAGCGCAGAGCTTGTCTGAAATTCGTTTTTCGGCTTCCCGGTTGAAACTCGAGAAGTTCACGGATAATCCGAAGTACGTGTGTTTTTCCTTTTTTTGGCGGAATGAAAAGCTCAATTTCATCTGAAAAGAGCAGGAGTCCGACCTTGTCGTTGTTTTGAATGGCCGAGAAGGCTAGCGTTGCACTGATCTCAGTGATAATATCTCTTTTGAACTGCTCGTGGGTACCGAATGATTCGGATCCGCTGACATCTACCATGAGAAGCATGGTCAGTTCCCTTTCTTCTTCAAAAACCTTGACATAGGGTTCGTTGTATCTCGCCGTGACATTCCAGTCAATGCTCCGGATGTCATCTCCGAACTGGTACTGTCTAACCTCGGAAAAAGTCATACCCCTCCCTTTGAATGAACTGTGATATTCACCCGAAAAGAGATGATCAGACAAACGCCTTGTCTTTATCTCTATCTTCTTGACTTTTTTAAGTAACTCTTTGGTGTCCACAGAGGGTTTTCACGGTTAAGGCACTTCTACTTCATTCACGATCTTGTTGATCAGATCAACCGAGGTCACGTTTTCAGCTTCTGCCTCATAGGTGATCCCAATTCTGTGTCGGAGCACATCGTGTACAACGGCTCGCACGTCTTCAGGGATAACATAGCCTCTTCTCTTTATGAAGGCATAGCATTTCGACGCCATGGCCAGGTTGATGCTTCCCCTTGGGGAGGCTCCAAAACTGATCAAAGGTTTGATGTCGTTCAAACGGTATTCTTCAGGATATCTCGAAGCAAATATGATATTCAGAATGTATTTCTCAATTTTCTCATCCATGTAAACCTCTTTCACCGAGGCACGTGCCCTTGTGATCTGGTCGATACCTACGACAGCATTCACCTGGCCAAAACTTCCGTTGAGATTGTTCCTCATGATCATTTGCTCGTCGTCAAGTTTTGGATAATCGATTACCGTTTTCAACATGAAACGGTCAACCTGGGCCTCAGGCAGCGGGTAGGTACCTTCCTGCTCGATCGGGTTCTGGGTGGCCAAAACCAAAAATGGTTCGGGGAGCTTGAATGTGGAGTCCCCTATGGTCACCTGGTGCTCCTGCATGGCCTCCAGCAGTGCCGATTGCACTTTGGCGGGCGCCCGGTTTATCTCATCCGCCAGGACAAAATTCGCAAAAATGGGTCCCTTCTTGATGGAAAAGTCATTCTCCTTCATGTTGTAGATCATGGTACCAATGACGTCAGCAGGGAGCAAGTCGGGGGTAAACTGAACCCGACTGAAAGACCCCTTGACTGCTTTTGCCAGAGTATTGATTGCCAGGGTTTTTGCAAGACCAGGAACCCCTTCCAGCAAAATATGACCATCTCCCAACAGACCGATGAGTAGTCTCTCGAGCATGTGCTTCTGCCCAACGATCACCTTGTTCATCTCGAGTTGAAGCAAGTCGACAAAGGCACTTTCCTTTTCTATTTTCTCGTTGATCAGACGTATGTCAACGTTCGCATTTTGTGTATCCATTTTTTAATTCTGTATCAAAGATTCAAATGTCCTCAAGGGCCACAAATCTAAGGGTTAAGGACAATTCTCGCTGTTAAAATTCAGTTAAAAACTCCAAATAAAAATCTCGCCGGAAGTGGCGAGATTATTGACTTTAATACTGTTCTTCCTCGTTCGGAAAGTCCTTGGATTTTACATCCGAAATATACCTTCTGCAGGCATCTCCCATTTCGATGTAAAGATCTAGGTAGCGCCTGAGAAAACGAGGGCTGAATTCGTGGGTCATTCCCAACATGTCATGCGTGACAAGTACTTGACCGTCAACACCGTCTCCTGCTCCGATACCGATGACCGGAATCGATATGCTCTCCGCCACTTCACGGGCCAGTGTCGATGGCACTTTTTCAAGCACAATGGCAAAACAACCCAGTTCTTCCAGCAATTTAGCGTCGTTTTTGAGTTTGACGGCTTCCTCCTCCTCTTTGGCTCGTACCGTATACGTTCCGAACTTATAGATCGATTGAGGAGTCAACCCGAGGTGTCCCATGACCGGAATTCCTGCCGACAGTATACGGGTGACTGATTCTGCAATTTCCTCACCACCTTCTAACTTGACCGAGTGACCGCCAGACTCTTTCATGATGCGTATGGCTGAATCAAGGGCCTGCCTGGAGTTTCCCTGGTAGGTTCCGAAAGGAAGATCAACGACAACGAGACAGTGCTCTATCGCACGAATTACAGAAGAAGCGTGATAGATCATCTGATCAAGTGTGATCGGCAAAGTAGTCTCATGACCCGCCATGACATTGGACGCTGAATCCCCGACAAGTATAATGTCGATTCCTGCATGATCAATAATTTTCGCCATGGTGTAGTCATAGGCGGTGAGCATGGCGATCTTCTCACCTTTCTTTTTCATTTCCACCAGGGTTTTGGTGGTAATTCTTTTGTACTGCTTCTTGGCTAAAGACATTGGTCGTGATTTTAGGTAGCAAAAATAGTAATATTTTGGATCGTAATTTTCTAAATCTTCTTCTTAGGCTTCTTCACCTCCACCTTGACAAGATCAGGAAAAACAGTAGGAGCAAAGTTCTTCACCGGCTCGTAAAGCACCGAAGTACGGGTCTTTTCTTTCTCGACAAAACGCAGCGACGAATTGATCTGATCGTATACCAACAGAACTATGCTCAAGATCAGGGCATACTTCAAGAATCCGAATACTGCACCTATGATCTTATTGAAAAAACCAAGCGCCAGCGTGTCCGCAACCTTGGTCATTGCCTTTCCAAGAAGAACCAGGGCGACCAGAATGATCAGGAAAGTTCCGGCAAACGATACCAGCTCAATCATGGATTGATCCCAGGTGACACTTGACTTGAGAAAATCTCCCAAAAAGTAAGAAAAATGGATCGCCCCGTAAATCCCGAGAACCAATCCCACGAGGGTGGTGACTTCAACAAAAAGACCTTTCATGAAACCGTTGACAGTTCCAACCAGTAAAATGATGCCTATGATTATGTCAATCGTGTTCATTGAGTATAGGAGTAAAAGTGTAACACAAAACTATTCAATTTGTTCGGTTTCACCGGGTATTTCCAAGTCTATTTTAACCACTTTCACGTGCCCATTGACATAGACCAGCAGGCGTTCAATGACCTCATAGCCCATTTTTTGAATGACCTGAGCATAGTGATTGATCTGACGGATGTGTTTGGCATCTTGCGTACCCGTTTTATAGTCGATGACCCAAACGCGATCACCCCTGAAGACGAGGCGGTCCGGAATGATTGCGATTCCCTCGGACACAAATATCTGCCTCTCGTTCATCACTTCGAGCCCCGGTTCGAATTGCTCTTTCAATTCGGGGTGTTCCACCAGCGACCTCAAAAGTGACATGATGCGCTTCCGATCCGACGATTCCAGAAGTCCGCTCCCAATGGATGCCTCGATCACAGGCTCAAGATCATTTCTGTCATACACTCGAGCCATGAGCTCGTGGAATCGATTGCCAAAGTTGATGGCTTCACCCTGGCGCGTGTCCCAGAGCTCTGAAGCTTTGGATACCAGGTGCAAATCATGGTCCATCCAGGAGCTGCTTATCAACTCCTTCTGAATGAGACTGTGCCCTCGCTCTTTTTCTTTTGAAGACACACGTTGGTTCGCTCCGAAGGAATATTCGCTCTGTTCGTTCCGCCACAACCCAGAGCTTTTCAAATGATTTATAATGAGATCAGAGGTCGTTTTAGGAGGATCGGTGGTCTTATGCGCCTCTGTGACCACATGGAGCTGCTCAACGGCCCGGGTAAGACAAACATAGAGCAGGTTGACGCTATCCAGCTCTTGTTCGGTCTGTAATTCCTCAAAGATCTCGATGCCCCGCTCTCCCGTTAATTGTATTTTGCTGCTCGCCGAGACTAGTAGAGATGAGAAGTCTTTAAAAGCCTCTCCTTCCAGAGGTTTGAACCAGGACACAGGCGTACGCTCTCCGTAGATCTCCATGTCATATGGAAAAATGACCACCGGAAACTCCAATCCCTTAGATTTGTGAATCGTCATGATGCGAATGGCTTTCGCTTCTTCGGAGCTCGTAATGTTCAATTTGTCTTTCTTTTCTTCCCAAAACTCTAAAAACCCCAGGTTTTTCTGAGACCGTCTTTGCGTAAAGTCGAAGACAAAATCGAGAAAATACTGCAGAAATGCATCCGAACCCTGATTCAAACCAAATTCCCGAATAATGGCTTCAACCTGCTCGTAAAGCGAGAACGCGCTGAAGTCCCCGGAAGATAATATGAGACCGTACTGTCGGAAGCTTTCCATGAGCTGGTGAAAGTTCAGGTTCAGATGCTTCACATAGAAATCGTGCTCGGATCCCTGAACCTTCCAATGCTTGTAGAGAAAATTTAAAGCCTCAAAGAGTGACTCTTTATTGTTGTGATCTTCTTGAAACCTGAGAAACTCTATGATAAAGGCCACCTTGGCGTTGTTCTTCAAAAGCAATGTCTCCGAGCTGAGAATGTCGATTCCTTCTTCCATGAGGACTTTCGCAATGACTGAGCCCTGCGATCTTTTTCTTACCAGAATACAGATTTCCTCAGGATCAAACTGTTCGAGCAGTTCATTGACTTTTCTCAGAACCGCCCCAGAATACGCCTCATCTTTTTCTTTGGTCCTGCGCATGGCCGGCAGGAACTGCAATTCAACATATCCTCCTGATCTCTTGTTTGTCTTCTGATTGTTGCCCCTGTGATAAAGGTCCTTGTAGGAATCGCCTCTGAAAAAGGAAGAGACGTAACTAAAAAGGTTATTGTTGAATTCGATAATCTCAGAGTAGGATCTGTAGTTGGTCTCAAGGTCCCTGATCTGTTTCCCGATCATAAAAGGATGAGAGTTCTGGTTTCGGCCATCCGATGCCAAATCGATGAATTGCTCTGCTCGACCTCCTCTCCAGCGGTAAATGGCCTGTTTGGCATCTCCCACCAACATGAGGCCCGCACCCGGCCCACTTAGGGCATTGCCAAGGAGCGGAATCAAATTCAGCCATTGCAATACTGAGGTATCCTGCATCTCATCGATGAAGAAGTATTTGAATCTCTCCCCGATTTTCTCATAGATGAACGCGGCTGGCTGATCCCGCAGATGCTTGCTGATCAGTTGATTGAACTCAGCGTTGAGTCGAATATTGTTTTCGGTTTTGATTTCCTCGAGGATTCTGAAAATGCTGCTCAATACTGCCAGCGGCACAAGGTTTTTCAAGATCAAACCGTATAAATAGTAAACCCCGAACCGCGCTTCCGCTTCCCTGTAAATTCCCGTTAAATCCCCGGCAATTGCGTCAATGGCATCTTTGATAGATTGTTTCTTACTCTGGGCATAAAGCTTTCCCGCATCCATGTTTCTATCGATGCTGCTGTCCTTTACAAATTCGAGATCAGAAGCTCCCGCCTCCATTTTTCTAAAGAATTTGGGGGCCTGTCTGCTTAAAAAATCCTCATCAGAAAGACCGTTTGAAGCCATGAGTGCCAGGGCTTCCTGTCCTTTCTCTTTCCAAAACTCCTGAATCTTCTTTCGCTCGGTAATCAGGGTCCGGTAGAGCTTTCTGAAGTCTGAAATACTTTTCTTTCTCAACTTTTCTATCTCATGGAGATGATTCTCGTTGAGTAACAATTGTGAGATTTCGAACAGGTCGCGCGTGATGTCCCATGACCGGTCCTCATCTGTCTTATATTGGGCAAAGGCAACTAAGATTCGGGTGATGTCGTCGTCATGGCCAATGCGGGAAATCAACTCATCGACGGCCTCCTGAAACAGGGAATCCGTATCGAGCTCCACTTCAAAATCCATTGAGAGTCCGAGATCGAAAGCAAACGCTTTAATCAGCTTGTTGGTAAAGCTGTCAATGGTTCGGATGTTGAATGAGCTGTAGTCCCGGAGAATTTGTTGCAACCCCTCAAGAGATTTTTGCTTCAGTTCCTTTGAGGTAAGACCTGTTTCACCCATCAGGTATTCCTTCATGTCATTGCTGTCTTCTTCTTTGCCCGTTAGCAAATTCTACCAGGTAGTCGAGTACCCGATCTTTCATTTCACCTGCTGCCTTGTTGGTAAACGTGATAGCCAGTATCCTCTGAAAACCGACTGACTTTTTCGGATCCAAAAGCAGGGTCAGATAATCCCTGACTAAAGTGAAGGTTTTTCCGCTTCCCGCGGATGCGTTATAAACGGTAAAATGGGCCTGTTCTGACAAGTAAAATTTTTGATTAAATGTAAGAAAAAAAGATCAGGAGTTAGGCTAGAATCCTCCACACCTGGGCCACGAGAAAAGTGAGTATGAATCCGAGTATCAGCGGAAGGACAGAGGCTACAAATGTCCAACGGGCGCTCTTCGTCTCCTTGTAAATCGTATAGATAGTGGTGCTACACGGATTATGCAACAAGCTGAATAGCATAAGATTAACCCCTGTAAGCAAGGTCCATCCCCCGGCTTTGAGGATGCTTGCCGTATCAGAGGCCGAATCCAATTCAAACATGACTCCGGCGCCTTCTCCGACACCCATGCCCGTGACGAGTACCGTAAGCATTAAAACCGTTGGTATCACAATTTCATTGGCTGGTATAGCGACGATATAAGCGAGCAGTATGACCCCATTCAATCCAAGCAGCCATCCAAAGCCATCCATAGACTCGATCAGCCAACCGGCAAGTGACTGGTCTCCGATCGCAATGTTCGAAATCAGCCATATCACCGCACCGGCAGGGGCGGCAAAAACAATCGCCCTCCATAGCACAATGAGAGTCCTGTCGATAATGGAGGTATAAATAGTTTTCCAAAATCTGGGAGGTCGGTATGGCGGAAGCTCGAGATTAAAGGTGGATACCTCCCCCTTGAGTATGGTCCTTGAAAGACCCAGAGAAACCAGAAACATGAAAGCGATCCCCAAAACTGCAATTCCAATGACTGCAGACAAGGATGCCAGCCCCGACCAGGCCGTTGGTACAAGAGCTCCGATAAAGATTGTTGCAATCAGGATTTGAGTGGGCCAACGCCCGTTGCACAAGGAAAAGTTGTTCGTTATGATCGCAATTAGCCTTTCTCTTGGGCTGTCTATGATCCTTGTTGCCACAACTCCTGCAGCATTACAGCCAAATCCCATACTCATTGTAAGGGCCTGCTTGCCATGCGCCCCGGAGCGTCTGAAAAGCTCGTCCAGGTTGAAGGCTACTCTTGGAAGATAGCCGAAATCTTCCAAAAGGGTGAAGAGAGGAAAGAATATGGCCATGGGTGGCAGCATCACCGCGATAACCCAGGCCACGGCCAAATAGATACCGTCAATAAGCAATCCATCCAACCACCAGGGCATACCAATGCCAGCAGATAAACTCTTCAAAACCGGGTGGACCTTCTCCAGCAGAAGTTCCGCCAACATGGCCGACGGGTAGTTTGCACCCGTGATCGTGAGCCAGAGCACAACTCCGAGCAAGAGAAACATGATCGGAAATCCCCAGGTTCCACTGGTCACGATCCGATCAATCTTCTGATCGAATCTCAGCTTCTTCTTCTCTCTTTCTCGCCGAACCGCATGACCGGCGATCTCTGAGGCATCAGCGTAAATTCCTTCAGCCAGATTCTCGTGAAAATCTTCACCGATCTGCCATCTGAGCTCTCGGGTCAGATTGATGATCCTGTTTGCGGCGTTACTGTCCATTTCCAACGAGTTGTCCATTTCCAATGAGTTCTCCATTTCTCAGGGCTTCAACAATTCGACCGTCTCCTTCCAACAGGCGCAGGGCAATCCATCTGCTGTTGGGTATCTCCGGAAACTCCTTCTCGATCTCCCTGCTCAATTGCACAACCGCCTTCATGATTTTTTCGGGAACATTGTTTATTTTTCGCGGTGAACATTTGATCTGACCGGAAGCAACTCCCTCTATGGCCTGGATCAGTTCCGGTATTCCTTCCTGGTATCTCGCACTTGTTGCCACTACCGGAATACCGAGATCCCGCGACAGGGCCCTCAGATCAATTTCTATCTTGTGTCTTTTGGCCTCGTCGATCAGGTTCAGACACAGCACGGCCCGATCCGTGATCTCCAGGATCTGAAGAACCAGATTCAAATTTCGCTCGAGACGACTCGCATCAGCGACAATAACTGTTACGTCAGGCTTACCGAATAGTATGAAGTTCCTGGCAACCTCTTCGTCCTGAGAGGTCGACAGCAGCGAGTAGGTCCCGGGAAGGTCTACCAATTTGTACTTTTTGTTGTCATAAGAGAAGGCCCCCTCAGCGCGAACTACAGTTTTACCAGGCCAGTTACCGGTGTGCTGTCTAAGACCGGTAAGCGCGTTGAAAACGGTACTCTTGCCTGTATTTGGGTTACCTGCCAGGGCAATGACATAGTCCGAATCATTCAGGTTTACACCCAACTTCTTAAGACCCTCGGCATTGTAGTGCGCACATCCCTCGCAACCCGCCTGAACATTCTTTTTATCTGTCTTCATCTCACGCATGCTTGGTAATCAGAATTTTTGAGGCCTGGTCCTTTCTCAGTGCAATGCTCGTTCCCTTGATCGAATATGCAACAGGATTCCTCATCGGGCTCTCCAGATCGATTTCTATCTCCGCTCCACGGACGAATCCCAGGTCGAGAAGCCTTCTTCGGTTTTCTCCCCGGCACTCTTTCGAGATGCCGGCCACATGAGCAGTTTCATCCGGTTTCAAGCTCGAGAGCCTCACTGCTGTCTCCTCCGTTTCCGGTACGGCAGGGGCCACGGTGATGTTGGAGGCGACAACCGGAGCGAGAACAAACTCTTCTCCTTCTGAGTAAAACACGATTCTCTCCGGGTTTCGTTCGACCACTCTCAGCGTGGATCCAATATGTATCTTCTCCGCCAAAATCTGTCTGTAAATGGCATCGGGCTCATCTTCAATGTGCACAATCCGTCCCACTTCATCAAGTTCAAACGCAGACAGTGGCACTCCTTCGAGCTTTTTAATTTCCCCGTATCTAGTGGGAATGGGATCTCCGTGCGGATCATAAAGCGGATGCCCCAGGTCAAGAGCAAGCCTGTCGGTCTCTTCTCTCGAAAGGTTATGCTCCATTTCTTCAGCCCTGTCATGCCATTCCCTTTTGTCAAATCCCGTTTTTTCAGCAAGGTACTTTTCCCAAAGACGGTGTACCCGAATGATTCGAAGTGCGTAGTTTCTCCCTTCACGAGTGAGGCTGACCTGATCTCCGTCCAGATGAACCAACTCCGTGACGGCCATGCGATGAATGGCATCAATGATCAGCTTGTCCTTCATCTTCAAGGCGTTCGTCAGTGCATTGGTATCCGCCACTAATCCTGAATTCTCCATTCTGTACAGCTGCTTCAGGACGTCTTCAATGATTGTTTTCTCGTTGGATTTCCAATTGTTCTTCAGAATCCAGTACCAGCCTGAGACCGGCCTGAACAACAGGTAGAGCGAAAGACTGATCAAAACAAAGATCAATAAAGCATATATGGGATTGTACCAGTTCATTTCACATTTCTGAGATAAAGATTCTCGGCGACGTTATTGCTTATCACCAGGCGATGGGTTCGGGTTTCGATGTGAACCGACTGATCGTAGGGCTCGATGTCAATCACTTTGATCTTGTCGCCAAGGGCCAGGTTCTTCTTGTTGAGATATTTGAGAAAGGGTCCGGATGAATCCCTGACCCCTGTGAGGATTCCGGAAGAGCCTATTTTCATGTCGAGAACCCTTACCGTTTCACTGATGATCATTCTTCCGTGCTTGTCTGGTATGGGATCCCCATGCGGGTCTGTTTTGGGAAAACGCAAAAAGGCGTCCAGTTTGTCGATAAGAAGATCCGACTCAATATGCTCGAGCTGTTCTGCAATTTCATGGACTTCGTCCCATTTGAAGTCGAGCTTCTGAACCAGGAAGCATTCCCAGAGACGGTGCTTTCGAACCACGTGAAGTGCAGTTTCTCTCCCCCGCTCCGTCAGCTTGACACCCTGATATTTTTTATAGGCGACAAGGTCCTTGGCAGACAATTTTTTGAGCATGTCTGTAACCGAAGAGGCCTTGGTTTTGATTTTACTCGCAATAAGATTGGTGCTGACTTCTTCTTCGTGCTCCATTTCAAGAGCATAGATGCATTTGAGATAATTTTCTTCTGCCTGAGAATACAAAACAATCTAACTTTACAATTATTTTTGCAAAGTTAAAACATTTTTTAGACTAACCTAAATATTCTTGATATCAGATGTTTAATTTTTCTTTGAAGGGATTTCTATATTGATCTTTTCGCAGTTTTATTTTTACTTGCCTCTAATGGAATTTCAAATTCAGTAATTCGTACAATCCGACTTTAAACTCCTCCAAATCGATCTCTTCAATATCCGTTGCAATCGAATAATCCACGATCTTGTCAACAGAATGAAGCGGGAAGGCCAATCCCGTGACTATTTTCCGGAGCATGTTCACCTCTTTGGTCTCGATCTTGTGGTCCACCTCGACCATTTGCAGCAGCTCATAGAGCCTGTCAACTCTCTCTTCACATTCGAGATGATGCAAAGTAGGAATACTTTCAGGCTCCCTCAGGATCTGCTTGAATCTATCATTTGAAATATTGTATTTATTGCCAATTCGTGAAAGCATTTCCACCTCCTCTGTCGAAATCTTCCCATCCGATTTTGCAATTCTGACAATGTTTGCAAAGTGGCTGATGTTACGTTTCTGCCCTATGCTCAAATAAATGTCTGAAATATCCATAGGTACGACTTTAGCATGTTTCTAAATATACGAAATCCCGGTCAAAAAACCATTGATTTTAGTCCTGAAGTTGGCTCTTGGATTTCCCGTTGAAACCTTATCTTTGTCGAAAACTTCCTGCACTTGACCAAGCACGAATTTATCGATCGTTATGGCCGGTTTGAAAAGGTAAGGGGCCTTGTCGAGTCCATTGATAAAAAGGATGCGCCTAAACACCTGGCCAACCTCGCCGGGTCATCTCTTTCCTTTGTGCTCGCTTCGGCTTTCAAAGCCCTTGACCAACCATTTGTGCTGATCTGCAATGACAAAGAAGAAGCTGCATACTATCTGAACGACCTGGAGCAGTTTTTGGCACCTGAGGGAAAGTCGAACAGGCAGGACGTTCTTTTCTTTCCGGGTTCATACAGACGTCCTTATCAGATCGAAGATACCGACAATGCGAATATCCTGTTGCGCGCCGAGGTCTTGAATCGGATCAGCTCTCAGAAAAAACCGGCCGTTATCGTTACCTACCCGACGCTCTTTTCGAGCAGGTCGTTACCAGGAGTGAACTCAAGCGAAATACCTTGAAAATAAGTCAGGGTGAAAAGGTGTCCCTGGATTTTATTCACGATGTCCTTCACGAATACAAATTCAATCGGGTGGATTTTGTAGTTGAACCAGGTGATTTTGCCATCCGCGGGGGTATTATTGACGTGTTCTCCTTCTCCAATGAGCAACCTTATCGCATCGAATTCTTTGGTGATCAGGTAGAGAGCATCCGCACCTTTGACATTGAGACTCAATTGTCGGTCAATCGTCTCAGCCGGATTGACATCATGCCAAATCTGGAGAATAAGAAACTCGAGGAAAAAAGGCAGGTCTTCCTGGACTACATCCCGGCCAAATCCGTGATATTTACTTTCAATACAGCTTTGCTCACGCAACGTCTCGACAAACTCTTTGAAAAAGCAACAGAAGCCTTCGCCCAGCTCAAAGGAGAGTTGAGTCAGCTGGAGCCCTCAGAGCTCTTCTGTGATGGCGAGGTTTTTCTCGAAAAATTGTCGCAGTTCCAGGTATCGAAAATCAATGAACCCTTGATCGGTAACGAATCAGTGATTCGCTTCGATACCCTGCCCCAACCGTCATTCAACAAGCAATTCGACCTCTTGATCGCCAACTTACGTGAAAACGATGATCAGGGATATTCGAATTTCATCTTCTGTGACAACCAGAGTCAGGCCAAACGATTCCATGACATTTTCGATGATATGGACGAGGAGGTGCCTTACAAGACGATTACTTTGCCCATTTACAGCGGATTCATCGATCATGACCTGAAGATCGCGTGTTACACGGATCACCAGATTTTTGAGCGCTATCACAAATTCAGACTCAAAAGCGGATTTGCCAAAAAGCAATCGATCAAACTCAAAGAACTCACCCAACTCGAACAGGGTGACTATGTCACGCATATCGATCATGGCATCGGGCGTTACGGCGGACTCCACAAAATCGAGGTTGAGGGCAAGAAACAGGAGGCGATTAAGCTCATATACGGTGATCGGGACGTGCTCTACATCAGCATACATGCCCTGCACAAGATCAGCAAATTCAACGGAAAGGACGGAAAGCCGCCCAAAGTCCACAAGCTGGGCTCGAACACCTGGAAAAAGCTGAAACAAAAAACCAAAGCAAGGGTTAAGCATATTGCCTTCAGTCTGATCGAGCTCTATGCCAAACGAAAATTGAAAAAAGGATTGTCTTATGGTCCTGACACCTTCATGCAGCACGAATTAGAGGCGAGCTTCATCTACGAAGACACCCCGGATCAGCTCAGTGCCACCGAGGCCGTGAAAGCCGACATGGAAAAAGGCCAGCCTATGGATCGACTGATCTGTGGAGACGTGGGCTTTGGAAAGACCGAAATCGCCATCCGCGCTGCCTTCAAAGCGGTGGACAACGGCAAGCAGGTAGCCGTGCTAGTACCTACCACGATCCTGGCCTTTCAGCACGCCAAAACCTTCCGCGAGCGACTCCGGGATTTCCCAGTTAGGGTCGAATATCTCAATCGCTTCAGAACCGCCAAACAGCGACGTGAAGTGCTTGAAGGACTCTCCAACGGGCAGGTCGATATCGTCATAGGCACGCATCAGTTGGTCAACAAAAACGTTAAATTCAAGGATCTCGGACTACTTGTCATCGATGAGGAACAGAAGTTCGGGGTCGCGGTAAAGGAAAAACTCAAAACGCTGAAGGAGAATATTGATACCTTGACCCTGACAGCGACACCTATACCCAGGACTTTGCAGTTCTCCCTGATGGCGGCCCGGGACCTCTCCGTGATTAAGACGCCACCTCCTAACCGGCATCCGATAGAAACAAAGGTCGTCGGGTTCAGCGAAGAGACCATCCGTGATGCCATTCGCTACGAAATCCAACGTGGAGGGCAGGTGTTTTTCATCCACAACCGTATTGAGAACATTCGCGAGGTAGCCGGAATGCTTCAGCGATTGCTCCCAGATGCCAGGATAGGGGTGGGTCATGGCCAGATGGAAGGGAAAAAACTCGAGGAGCTGATGCTCGACTTCATCAACGGAGAATTCGATGTGCTTGTGAGCACCACGATCGTCGAAAGCGGACTTGATGTGCCCAATGCCAATACCATCTTTATCAACAACGCCAACAATTTCGGACTGAGTGATCTTCATCAAATGCGAGGACGTGTGGGGCGTTCAAACAAAAAGGCTTTCTGCTATCTCATCACACCCCCCTATCATGCAATGACAGATGATGCACGTAAGCGCATTCAGGCCCTTGAAATGCATTCGGAGCTCGGCAGTGGTTTTTACATTGCCATGAAAGACCTGGAAATCCGGGGAGCTGGAGACCTTTTGGGCGCTGAGCAAAGTGGCTTTATCAATGACATCGGTTTCGAGACCTATCAGAAAATACTCAATGAAGCCATAGAAGAGCTCAAAGAGAACGAATTCAAAGAGCTTTACGCGGATCAGGAAGGTGCAAAAAAGGAGTTTGTCAAGGAGGTTCAGATCGATTCGGATTTCGAGATCCTCTTCCCGGATGACTACGTTAGCAGCATTTCCGAGCGCCTGAGTCTATATAAGGAGCTGAGCGATTTCACAGAAGAAGAAGAGCTCACGACTTTTGAAAATCAATTGATCGACCGTTTTGGAGAACTACCGGTTCAGGCTCATGACCTGCTCGATTCGGTGCGCGTCAAATGGATCGCCAAGGAATTGGGTCTCGAGCGACTTGTGTTGAAACAAAAACGAATGATAGGATATTTCATCTCCGATCAGCAGAGTGAATACTATCAAAGTGAAACCTTCTCAAGAGTGCTGGCCTATGTTCAGAATAACGGTCAGACTTGTGTGATGAAGGAACGTGAAACCAAAAAAGGGCTTCGCCTGCTCATCACCTTCATACGAATCGATTCAGTTTCAAAGGCGCTTGAAACCCTGCGCCGGATTTGACGTTTTCAGCATTTAGTTAATTTCTTGTTAATAAGTCTGCCCACAAATCGCACTTTGCCATTTCCACCCTATTGAAATTTTCGTACTTTTTTAAAAAATTTTAGAAGAAGATAATTGCTCCACTACCGATGAAGTGTTATTCCCCTTATCCTTCGTCCCAGTAAGGTAAGTCCTTAAAAACGTTTATATGACCAAAAAAGTATTTGTTTTAGATACGTCGGTACTCCTTTTCGATCATAACAGCATTCGAAATTTTGACGAACACGACGTGGCAATACCTATTACAGTTCTCGAAGAACTGGACCAATTCAAAATCGGAAATGAAACCAAGAATTTTGAGGCTCGCGAAGTCATCCGGTTTCTGGACAAACTCTCAGGGAACAATGGGCTGAACAAATGGATGAAAATAGGAAAGGGTCGCGGAAGGCTCAAAGTCATCATGGATGCCCAGAGTCTGCAGAACATGGATGCAGAAGAGATCTACGGCAATACCAAAAACGATCATAAGATCATCAATGCGGCACTAGCTTTGGTAACTGAAGAGAAAAACAAGAGCATCATTCTCGTTACCAAAGACATTAACCTGAGAATCAAAGCCAAAGCCATCGGGCTGATCTCTGAAGATTACGAAACCGGCAAAGTCAAAAACCTGAAAAGTTTCTCTGACGGATTCCCGGTCATCGAAAATATCGACGCCCAGGTCATTCAGACTATTTATCAGAAAAACAGGATCAAAGAAGGAGGAATACTCGGTCCCGAAAAGGTAACCAACGGGTACTATATTCTGAACAATTGCAGCAATTCTGTGCTGGCGCGTTACAATGGAGAAACTGATGCTATCGAACGCGTCGACAAAAAGTACGTTTTCGGTATAAAACCGAGAAATGCAGAGCAGACTTTTGGCTTGAACGCACTGTTACAGGATGAGATCAAACTGGTCGCCCTGGAAGGGGTCGCCGGCACCGGTAAGACCTTGCTGGCCCTTGCTTCGGCTCTTGAGCAAAAAAACAAGTATGACCAGATCATTCTTGCACGCCCCATCATTCCGCTGAGCAACCGGGAAATAGGTTTCCTTCCGGGAGATGCTGAAAGCAAGATTTCTCCATACATGCAACCTTTATGGGACAATCTGAATTTTATCAAGAATCAGTTTAAGGCCAACGAGAAGAAGAGCAAGGTCCTGGAACAACTTCAGGAGTCAGGCCTTCTTACCATTACGGCACTGGCATTCATCAGGGGTCGCAGCCTTATCAATTCTATATTTATCGTGGATGAAGCCCAAAACCTGACCCCGCATGAGGTCAAGACGATCATCACCAGAGCTGGTGAAGGAACGAAAGTGATTTTCACAGGCGACATCAATCAAATTGACACACCTTACATGGACGAGCACAGCAACGGACTGACCTATCTGATCGACCGCCTCAAAGGAAATCCACTTTTCGCACATGTCAAGCTGGAGAAAGGAGAACGGTCGGAGCTCGCCAATCTTGCCAACGAAATGCTTTAACAATTTTCCTGATTTAATGGAAGGAAGAACGGCTCTTTTTAAGGGTCGTTTTTTTTAGTTTTAGAGATTTATTTAAGGGTGGTCTGTTACAAAACTCCGATCCATTCGTCATAGAAAGGACAATACATCTCTAAAACTGAAAACCATCATGAAAAAAATACTCTATGCCCTGTTCGCCGTTTTACTCTTGAGCTCCTGCGCTACAAACACTTCATTTAACTCTTTCTACCAGGAACACCAGGACGATTCGGACTTCTCACTCGGTCTGAGCAGCTCCCTAATCGCGAGTTTCCTTCCGGATGAGGACATTGAAGACATAAAGCCCCTGCTCAAAAAAGCCAAACACGTTAGGATTCTTGTCTTTTCGGAGGATGCGGCTGACAAAACAGATCAATTTGACAAGTTCATCAATCGCTCAAAATTCGACAAGGTTGTCAAGGTGAAAGATGACGGAGACAACATCGCTTTTTTCACTCTAGAAGACAAAAAGAAAATCAAAGAAGTGGTTCTGGAAATTTCTTCGGAAGATGACCTGGTGCTGTTGGGTCTCAAGACCAATCTGACCCACGAAGACCTTGAGGGCATCCTACAGTAAAATCAGGTTACCGCTGCCTTGCGAATCATCCTGGAGTGAATACCTGGGAAGAATCGTTTGATGTAAACCGCTATCACTTCTAGCGGACCTCCGATAATTGCCTCGCGTTTTTGACGAGAAATGGCTCTTCGAGCCTTATGTGCAAATACATCGGGGGGAAGACCTCCGGCGGTCGCTTTGTCCTTCGTGCCCTGTTTTGATCCATCAGCTGTGAGGGCATTGATGGAAACACTTGTATTGACAAAGCCCGGGCAGATCAGACTCACTTGAATATTATCTTCATAGTGCTCTGCGCGAAGACTTTCGAAAAACCCATGCAAGGCGTGCTTCGACCCCGAGTATGAAGAGCGAAGAGCAGTGCCAAACTTTCCAACTACGCTGGTTATTACTACAAAATGACCCGATCCTCTCTGCCTGAAATATGGGAGCAGACATTTTGTAAGTCCGACCGTGCCAAAATAATTGGTCTCAAAAATACTTCTGTCAACAGATAACGGAGTTTCCGCCACCAGGGAACGTTGACTGATTCCACCATTGTGGATCATGATGTCTATTCCATTAAACATTCCCCAGGCCTTTTCTACAATTTCAGGGAAAGATTCGGACTCGGTAAGGTCCAGGGGCAGCACCCGTATCCGCTCAGGATTTCCAATTTCATTTTTTACTTTGTCCAGCTTGCTCTCACTGCGTGCAGATAGTATGAGATTCACCGGATCTTTTCCATAAGCCAGTGCCAGACTTCTTCCTATGCCAGAAGAGGCCCCCGTGATCCAGATGGTCTTATTCATTTGTTTCATCACTCAACATTTGATTTGATTCAGTCTTTTTGCTCCAATTTAAGTCATTTACGGATAAATTGTACCTTTGCAAAAATTTATTGAACCAGTGAGAATATTGCCTTTTTTAATCGTTCTGCTCAGTACCGGAGTTTGGGCTCAGTACTCTATCAAAGGAACGATAGACCCCAACCTCGATTATTCATGGATACTGTTGTACAAACTTGAAAATGGTGACCAGACCTATGTTGACAACGCAGACGTAGTAGACGGGGCCTTCGAATTCAAGGTAGATGAGGAAGCTTCGGGCATATACCGGGCCTACTACCAGATTGAAAACAATCTGTACGTGGAATTCATTTACAACAAAGAAGAGATTGACTTTACATTTAATCCGGAGAATCCAGCAGAATCGATTTTTTTCAACCAATCAGAAGAAAATAGCCTTTATCAGGATTATTACAAGACGGTTCGAGCAAGCCAAAAAGCAATTGACTCCGTTCAGGGGCTCTACTTTAACGCCACAGACCCGGAAGAAAGCAAGCGGTTAGAAGGTGTCTACGAGAGTGCTTTGAACGACCTTGAGACCCAACAAAACAGTTTTGAAGATCGTGCTGAAGGCATGCTGGCTCATCATATCATTCGCGCGAGTCGACAGTACAACCCTCCGGTGCCGGTGGGTGAACCTCAGGTTTATATAAATGATATCAAAGCCCATTTTTTTGATTCCATGGACGTAAATGACAGCGTTCTCGCTCACTCATCATTTATCACTGACCGCATGCGGGACTACGTGCTCTATCTGAACCAGTCCGATACTCAAGAGGCGAGTAATATCCTTCAGAAGGAAGCCGTTGACAAAGCGGTTGCATGGGCAGGAGACCAATATGTATTGCTTGAGAAATTTGAGGAATCGCTGATTCAGGAGTACCTGCACATGCAAAACACTCCCATGGTACAGTATGTAATGGACGAATATTACAGCCAATTGCCCAAAGAGGTTCAAGACCTTAAGTTTATGAGTAAGATCGCAGCGTCCATGAAAACAGCCATCGGAGTCAGAGCGCCGGATTTTTCCTGGGAGGATGAAGGCAAAGACAGACACTTATACGGACTCGTGGGCACTGACTACTACATCGTGTTATTTTTCAGTTCCGGTTGCCCTCACTGTCAAATGGAGGTCCCTGAATTTCACAAGTTCATAAGCGGCATAGAAAACATCAAAGTGGTGACGGTTGGCCTCGAGGACGAGGTCAATAGTTGGGAGAGCATGACTGTGAACTATCCTGAATTTATCAATGTGATGGATCTGGAAAAGTGGTCAAGTCCCAAGGTGAAAGCCTACGGGATTCAAGCCATTCCCAGTTACTTTGTGCTGGATTCGGATAAGCGCATTCTTGCAAAACCTGAAGATTTCGACGAGCTCAAATCCATGTTTGAAGAGCGTTAAATCAATACACGGAACCTCAAAAAATAAAGCAGGCGTCTTTCACATGGGAGAGCTTCTCTTGATTCTTTGCTATGACGATTCCGATATAATCGAAACGAACTTCCACGTTTAGCTGATTCATATTGACATAGGCATTCGCTGCCTTCCGAAGAAGCTGTATCTTCTTTCGCTTAATGAATTCTTCAGGGTCTCCAAAGGTATCCGTTGAGCGAGTTTTGACCTCAGTGACGACCAGCGTACCTTCCTTTAGGGCAAGAATGTCGATCTCGGCTTTTTGGTATCTCCAGTTTCTCTCCAGGATAGTATACCCGTGAGACAACAGATAGTTGTAAGCCATATCCTCACCGCGGACCCCCAATTCATGTGATTGCATCCAACCTAAATCTAATTAACTGTCAATTCGCTTGATTGAGTTGTTCAGGGGCGGAAAGATATTTTACTTTTCTTTTTCCCTACACTCAATTCAACAGAGCTACCCATTATTAAGGCTCGATTGTCATCCAAATGACCCGCGGGAAAATTAAACACGATTGGGAAATCGGTCCCTTCAGTTGCTTGGAGAACAATCTCCTCAAGGGTTTTGCCAAAAGGATTTCCTGAGTTCGCTTTGAGTTTGAAGTCTCCTATAATCAAACCGCTACACTGCTCAAAGTAGCCCGCTCGTTTCAAGCTGATCATCATTCTGTCAATATGGTAAAGTGCCTCGCCGACCTCTTCTAGGAAGAGAACTTTGCCTTTCATTTTCAAATTAGTGTCAGAACCGAGCATACTGTAAACAATTGAGAGGTTGCCCCCGACCAGTTGACCACTCCCAAGACCGTCCCTGTCGCTGTCATCCCTGTCGATTTTGTACTCCAGCTTTTTCCCGAAAAGAGCCCTGTGAAGAGATCGTATTGATTCCTTCTGTTCCGGGTTCTTAAGCTCAAGTGTCACGGGCATTTGTGCATGAAGAGATTGATATCCGAGTTGGTTCATCTTGTTGTGAAGAATTGTGATGTCTGAGAAACCAATAATCCATTTGGGATTTTGGCGAAACAGCGAGAAATCAAGATCATCGACAACGCGAACGGTTCCATACCCGCCTCGTGAGGCCCAGATCGCCTTGATGCTCGGGTCATCCAGCGCCTTTTGCAAGTCTTCGAGGCGTTCCTCGTCGTTACCGGCAAAGCTTCCTTCCTGCGAGAGAAGATGATTGCCATAGAATACGACCAAACCCCAGTGATTGGCAAGCTCAGTTCCGGCTTCGATTCCCTGACGGTCTCTCAACCGGCCAGCAGGTGATAGAATCATTATCGTATCTCCTTTTTTGAGGTAGGGTGGCCGTATGAGGTTCCCTGTCTTGTCCGGAACATCTTGTGCGTTCACAAGACTCGAACAAACGAACATCAAAAGGGAAAAAAGAATCAAATTGAGGCTAATTTTCATGAGTATGGATTTTCTCTTCGCAAAAATAGGATTTCTTGACAGGATGGCTCCATATTTCTCAGGGATTCAAGGTCCTTTCCTGACCTTTTTCTTACTTTTGTGGTCTTAATTTTCAGTCATGCAAAGCCCTAAGAGATATACAATTACAGCGGCTCTTCCCTACACCAACGGGCCGGTTCATATCGGTCACCTTGCGGGCGTATACGTTCCAGCCGACATCTATGCGCGATATTTGCGCATGAAAGGAAAAGACGTGGCGTTCGTTTGCGGCTCAGACGAACACGGCGTGCCGATCACCCTGAAGGCCAAAGCCGAAGGTACCAGCCCTCAGGCCATTGTTGACAAGTACCACGAAATCATCAAGAAATCATTCTCAGAATTCGGGATCAGCTTTGACAATTATTCGAGGACCTCTGCTCCTGTTCACCACGAGACCGCTTCTGAATTTTTTACGGAGCTTAACGAGAAAGGAAAATTTATTGAAGAGACTTCGGCTCAACTCTACGACGAGGAAGCCAAGCAGTTTTTAGCCGATCGCTTCGTGGTTGGAACCTGTCCAAAATGTGGTTTCGAAGAGAGCTATGGGGACCAATGTGAGAATTGCGGCACCAGTCACAACGCTCAGGATCTGATCAATCCAAAAAGTGTGATCACCGGAAACAAGCCGACCATGAAGGAAACAAAACACTGGTATTTGCCCCTGAATGAATACCAGGACTGGTTGAAAGAGTGGATTCTCGTCGGTCACAAAAACGATTGGAAGGCCAATGTTCTCGGGCAGGTAAAGTCCTGGATCGATGACGGATTGAAACCCAGAGCCGTAACCCGTGACCTGGACTGGGGATCCCCGTTCCTGCCGAAGGCGGAGAAGGCAAGGTACTCTATGTGTGGTTTGACGCACCTATCGGATATATCTCATCGACCAAAGAATGGGCTGCTGAGAAAGGAATAGACTGGGAACCTTACTGGAAAGACAAAGACAGTAAATTGGTTCACTTTATCGGGAAGGACAATATCGTCTTTCACTGTATCATCTTTCCCTCAATGCTCAAGGCAGAAGGAAGCTATGTTTTTCCTGAAAATGTGCCGGCCAACGAGTTTTTGAACCTCGAGGGCAACAAGATCTCGACCTCTAAAAACTGGGCAGTATGGTTGCATGAATATCTGTTGGAATTCCCTGAGAAACAAGATGTGCTTCGTTATGTGCTTACGGCAAACGCTCCGGAAACCAAGGACAACGATTTTACCTGGAATGATTTCCAGGCCAGAAATAACAATGAGTTGGTAGCGATTTTCGGAAACTTCATCAACCGCGTGGTAGTGCTGACCAATAAGTATTACCAGGGTGTGATTCCTGAACCGGGCGCATTCACAGATACCGATAGAGAGTCTTTGGAACAACTCGCCAAATACCCCGAAATCATTGCCTCTTCGATTGAGCGTTATCGCTTTCGGGAAGCCCTTTCGGAACTGATGAACCTGGCTCGTTTGGGAAACAAATACCTTGCCGAGGAAGAGCCCTGGAAGAAAATAAAAACCGATCCTGAACGCGTCCAAACCATAATGTATATTGCCTTGCAGATCGCTAACGGTCTTTCCGTATTGAGTGAGCCCTTCCTACCCTTCACAGCTGAAAAATTGCGCAAGATCCTCCAAATTGATGAGGCGAATACAGGTGTCTGGGAAGAAGTAGGGTCAGAAAAAAGTCGTCTCCCGGCTGGGCATGCCATTGGAAAAGCGGAGCTCTTGTTTTCAAAAGTTGAGGACAAAGAGATCCAATTTCAGATCGACAAACTCGAAGCCTCAAAAACGGCAGATGCTGTTGCCGAGGTCCCGGCGCAAAAGGACACCATCGGTTTTGATGATTTTACCAAGCTCGACATGCGCGTGGGCACAATTCTGGAGGCCGAGAAAATCCCCAAGACGAAAAAACTTTTGAAATTGAAGGTGGATGTTGGGATAGACGTGCGAACCATCGTCAGCGGAATTGCTGAGAGCTTCTCAGCGGAACAGGTCATCGGTCAGCGCGTCATCGTGTTGGTGAACCTGGCCCCAAGAAAGCTAAGAGGTGTAGAAAGCCAGGGCATGATTCTGATGAGTGATACAGCAGACGGCAAACTCAGCTTCATTGAGCCAGAACAAGAATCAGTAATGAACGGAGAACGGATCAGTTGAGCGCGCCTTCCAGGGCAGCATCAACATGCAGAGAAGTCGTGTCAAACACTGGTATATCCACATCGCTCTGTTGAATCAGCATGGGTATTTCCGTGCATCCCAAAATAACGCCTTCAGCCCCTTTTTTCTGAAGGTCGGCGATGATGCGTTGAAACTCACGTTTGGAAACGGGTGAAAATTCTCCTCGAACCAACTCCTTGTATATACAGCTATGAATAATTTCTCGATCCTCAGCCTTTGGAATGATCACCTCCACCTTGTATTTTTCCTTTAGGATTTTTGAATAAAAGTCCTTTTCCATGGTGAATCGGGTTCCCAGGAGCCCGACCCGACTCAACCCCTTGGAAACTATCGCTTTTCCCGTGGCATCTGCTATATGGAGGAAAGGCACTTTTAGGTCTCGTGTCATTTCCGGTGTGCAGACGTGCATGGTATTGGTACAAAGAAGAATGATCTCAGCTCCTGCTTTTTCAAGTTTCAGAGCCTTGTCCTTCATGATATGGCAAAGCTCTTTCCATTTCCCGTCGTGCTGAAGTCGCTCGATATAAGCGAAATCTACAGAATCCATGATGCATTCACAAGAATGGGATGCCCCGAGCAGATCCCCGACACGCTCGTTCAGGAGTCGGTAGTAGACGGCGCTTGACTCCCAGCTCATTCCTCCTATGAGGCCTATGATTTTCATAGGTCTTTCGCTTTCTCGCGGTGACCGGCCTCGCCTGATTCTTCAAACCGGATCACAGACTGGCGCTCCCGGTTCACAGTCAATCGCGTGACGTCCGGTCGTGAATAGTGTCCGCTCGGATCGAAATTTTGTCGTTCCTCCATAACGCGATTGAAATCCAGTTCAACAGAATATAATTCTTCCTGACCAACCTGAGGTTCCAGGATCCACTCTCCATCGGGTCCTGCAACACATGATCCCCCATTGGTCATCACTTCAGGTGCCTTAGCGAGTATCTCGGTAAGATAGGGGGTTGTTTCAGGAAAGTCTTCCCTGCGCATCAAGCTGGATACCGAAACAACATAGGACCTTGATTCCCTCGCAATAAATCGCGTGATGTCACGGGTGTTGTGGTCCGACCCGGGCCAGACCGCAATATGCAGGTTTTCTCCCTGGGCATAGAGCGAACTTCGAACCAGGGGCATCCAATTCTCCCAGCAATTCAAACCCCCTACCGTGAATTGCTTCATCTGGTGAACGCGCAAACCATGACCGTCTCCGGGAGACCAGGTCAATCGCTCGTCATAAGTAGGGCGCAATTTTCGATGTACCGATTGTACTTTCCCCTGCTTATCTATAAACACAAGTGAGGCATAAAGACTGTGCCCGCCTCGGTCAGCGGGTCGCTCGATCACTCCCAGGTACGAGGCCATCCCGAACTCTTTTAAAAGAGCGCAGACCTCATTGAGATCGCCACTCTCAATATCAACAGCATTTGCCGCGTAGTGGGCGTGAAACTCCTTTTGCATAGGAGAATCGAATAGGGTTGCGTCAGTCAAACCGGTCCATAAGGGATAACCCGGAAGATACCCTTCTCCGAAAACCAAAAGATCGATGTCTTTCTGCCTTGCCTGGTGAATGACTTCGATGATTTTATCCAGCGTCGCCTTCTTGTTGAGCCAAACGGGTGCGAGCTGAGCCAACCCCACCATCAATTTTCCATCGTTTTTTTTCATGCTTTAATCTTTTCTCAATCCACTGTTAAAGATACTTGAAATTTTCCTCACCCTTCCAATTTCGCGAATTCTGCTTCGCAGCATGGAATGTCAAAATTCTATCATTTTCTTTTTCACTTTAAAAACGATATCTTGTCCGGCTAAAGGCCTTTTTCATGAGATTATTCCGAACAAAATGCCTCACTGCTCTCTGGTGGGTTACTTTGTTGTTCTTTATACCGGGAACGCTGTTTGCCCAGAATGAAGCTCCGGTAAAAAAAGACAGTGTCAAGGTGGAGTCTCAAACCCTTGATATTCTCGAAATACCGGAAGAGTCGGAACGGTTGGGACAAAGGATCTTTAAACTAAAAGAAGTTCTCGAGAAGAGTGCCGATATCGCCAAGATTGATTCTGCACTTGTCGGATTTTCCGAAGAAATCCAAAAAAACAATGACACCGCTCCCCTCAATCTGGAGGAACTTACCTTGAGGGATCTCAAGGTCAAATCGGTTAAATGGAGCAACTTCAAATCCACCCTGGGATCTTACCGGTCAACAACCAAGGATCGAAGCGAGGAAATCTCAAAAATCACGAACGAACTCTATACCGAGATCAACGTATGGAAGAATACGAAGAATGAGATTGAAAGTCGCACAGAGGAATCAGACATCTTCAATGGAATAGACGATATTCTAATGACGCTTGAGCAGACCATGAAAATCGCACATTCCAGGCTCGATAGCGTCTTTGTCACGCAAAAGAATGTGACGAACCTGGTACTGATCGTGGATGAACAACTGGCGAGAATCGAAAGAGGGCAGAAGATCAAACAGCGTGACTATTTTGTTATAGACAGTCCTCCCATCTGGGATCTTGACAAATCGCTGGGGGTTGTTTTGGAAAGCTTACCCGCAGAAGAGCTGAGCACCTATGAACTGATTTCTATTGGGCTCCGGGAGAACAGGTTTCAGCTCGTCGAATTCATAAAACTCAATGCCAGGACATTTGGCATTCAAATAGGTTTCATGCTGCTTTTATTTGTTTTTTTAAGCGTATTTAATGCCCGATGGAAGACAGATATAAGTGATCTGTCAAGCCCGGTGGAGATCAGGGCAAGGGTGACTCTCAACAATCCCTTTCTGGTAACGATATCTACTGGTCTGCTCCTTTCAATTTACTTATATGACGAAATGGTCCCTTCCTTCACGGAGATCAATATTTTTCTGATTCTCCTGGGAACGGCCCTCCTGTTACCGAAACTCACGACCCGGGGATTCAGGCCTTTTCTTCTGCTCATCTTTGCCGCCTATTTGCTGTTCACCTTTGAAGCCTTTCTCGGTCCGAAAGCCGAACTCGTAAGATGGTTGCAAATATTGGATTCCATCATCCTGTTCTATGCCCTGTGGCTTGGTCGAAAGGTGATTCTGTCGGAGCCTGAGGTTTTTGGTAAAATTTCAAAGGTTTTCAAGCCTCTGTCTTCCGTATACATGATCATCCTGATACTCGGCGTCCTCGGCAATGCCATCGGAATGGTCGGGCTCTCTGCCTTTTTGAACCGTGCCGTTTTGGTATCCACCTCGTTGGGTATGGTGGTTTTTCTATCCGTTCTGATCATAACGAGTTTGCTTATTCTGGTTTTCAATCTCAGGAAAAGCTCGAATATTCAAACTGTCGATGCGATGGTGAAGGCCACCAACCAGAGAATAAAGCCACTGCTTCAGTGGATTGGCCTGATCAGCTGGATCTTTTTCACCATTGAAGGTTTCGGGCTTTTAGGAACACTCTCGAGCTGGTGGGAAGAGATTCTAATGATCAAATGGATCGTGGGTGAGATGACCATCTCCCTGGGAGGAATCCTGGCCTTTGTCGGAATTGTCATCTTCACTTTGATTATCGCCAAAATGGCTGCAGCGATATTCCAGGATGAATGGATGGTGAACGTGCTACCTCGAGGGGTGGGGCCCGCCATTTCTCTCATTTTAAGAATTGTAGTTGTGACCATTGGCTTCTATGCTGGCCTTTCAGCAGCTGGTGTGGATCTCAGTAAGCTTGGGTTCATTGTAGGGGCCCTGGGGGTAGGTATTGGTTTCGGCCTTCAAAATGTCGTTTTGAACTTTGTGTCTGGTCTGATCCTTGCCTTTGAGCGACCTATAAATCTGGGTGATACCATCGAGGTGGACATGGAAAAAGGAGTCGTGACTAACATCGGCGTTCGTTCGAGCAACATCCGCACCTATACCGGTTCTGAAGTCATTATCCCAAATGGTGACCTGATCTCCAAAAAGGTGGTGAACTGGACACTAAGCAACCGGGAAAGACGAAGTAAAATCCAGATGAAAACCGCTCCAGATGCAGATCCGGAGAAAGTGATCGAGCTTTTCAATACAATTGCCAGCGAGCATCCGGCGACGAGGGAAAATCCTGCTCCCAAGACGTATTTCTATGGATACGGGCCAGATGGTAACCTGAACTTTGCACTGATGTACTGGACAACCTTCTCGGATACACTTCGAACCGACAGCGAAATATCCTTAAAGATATTTAGCGCCCTTAGACGAGAGAAAATTCAGGCTCCAGCCCCGGTGAGACGGATTATCAGTAGTTCCGAATAAGAATTTGTCACTATTCTTCCAAAATGATAGCCGGAAGGTTCAATTCCTTGTATTTGGCATTGTATCCCGTCATTTCATTTTTGACAATGGCATCCCTTTCCTCTGAGTAGACCTTCCAGTCATCTTTCAGGTCCTTGAATCGCTCTCGGGCACCCTGGGTCAACTCCGGGTCCGCATTGTCTATAAAGCCTCTCAGGTACATGATCTCCGCATTGAGATGATTGTTAAAATTGATGACATCCTGAAAGGTTTTTTGATCCGGTTGAATGAGATTCTTCTCCCAACTGTCTATTCTTCCAGCGAGCGAATCTCCAAGCGTCAGGAGCTCTTCCGCATCTTCATTGTCTTTGAGAAGTGCTTTGTAACCGCTCAGTTGTTTCCTGACAGAACGCATCTGATTGACCGAATTGTGAATGTCCTCCATCATACCCGCAAGGTCCTCCAACATTTTCTGTTGCTCGGTATACTCTTCAGTTTTGTTCCCCAAATTGGGGTCTGCCATAATTTGAACCGAATGCTCCACAGTTTCTCCCTCAAGAGAGAGTCTTAAGCTATATGTCCCGGGGCCTACCCTCGAGCCCCTGTAGTCTCCAAAGACAAATACATTGTCGACCGCCGGAAGATTATCTCGTCGAAAATCCCAGGTAAAACGCTGATGACCCTCTGAGGAAGGCAAAACAACCGGTTTTGGTGGGCCACCTTGCCAACTTTTGAAGTCCTTCGGTTTGCTGTTTGTAACTGTTCTTATGACTTTTCCACCTTGCAAAACCTCCAGTTTCAGCTCCAGAGAGTCGGCATTGGAAGGTAGATAATAATCGATGATTACTCCCGATTTCGGGTTAGAACCCAGGCCTGGAACCGGTTTTTCCGTGCTTCCTCCAAAAAGCAAATACGTGTCTCGAGGTTCGTAAAGCGTGAAGGTGTTTTTCCCAGAATCGTATTGCTGTAAAGGGCTCAGGTCATCGAGAATCCAGAAAGAGCGACCTGCCGTCGCCGCAACCAGGTCGTTGCTTTGAATGATCAGGTCGTTGATCGGAACCACCGGGAGATTGAGTTGAAAACTCTGCCAGTCCTTGCCGTCGTTGAAGGAGACGTAGAGTCCGGTTTCGGTAGCCGCATAGAGCAGTCCCTTCCTGACGGGATCCTCGCGCACGGCCCTGACGAAATTGTGCTCATCGTCAAAACCATTCACTATTTTGTTCCAACTCTTACCGTAATCCGTGGTTTTGAAAACATAGGGTTTTAAATCCATGACCTTGTATCGCATTACTACAATATATGCCGTTGCCGGATCATGTGGAGACACCTCTATTGAGTTTATGATTCCCTCAGGCAGATTGGCAGGAGTCACATTTTCCCAGTTGCTTCCTCCGTCTCTGGTAAGATGCACCAGGCCATCATCACTACCGGCCCATAGAACGCCTTTTTCATGTGGAGACTCAACCAGGGCCATAAGCGTATTGTAGTTTTCACCTCCCGCAGCCTCATTGGTGAATGGCTTTCCTCCCGGACCCTGCTTGCTCTTGTCATTTCGGGTCAGGTCAGGGCTGATCACTTCCCAGGTCGTACCCATGTCAGTGGTTTTGAAAACCACATTCCCAGCGTGATAAATCGTTGATCGATCGTGAGGTGAGCTTATGATCGGGGCATTCCAGTTGTATCGGTATTTAAAATCTTCCGGGGCATTGCCCAAAGACAGTTCAGGGTACTCCTTGATCTCCTTGCTCAGTTGAGTGGCTCTGTACCATCGATCGATGATTCCCTGATAACAACCTCCAAAGATGATCTGCGGATCATCCGGATCAAACGCAAGGAACGCACTTTCACAGCCTGCGACCGAATACCAGTCCTTCCAGTCAATCCCCTGGTCATAGGTTCGGCTCGCGATTCCTATGGCAGAATTGTCCTGTTGCCCTCCGTAAACGTGATAGGGCACCTGATTGTCAGTGATCACGCGATAGAATTGAGAGGTCGGTTGGTTTGTCTGGGTGCTCCAGCTTCTGCCTCCGTTGTTTGAGATATTGGCTCCACCGTCATTGGAGTTGATCATCTTCTGGTTGTCAAAAGGGTGAATCCACAAATGGTGATTGTCACCGTGCGGTGTAGGAACGCGTTGAAAGGTCTTCCCTCCGTCAATCGATTTCATAGCGGGAGCATTCATCACCCAAACCACATTATCGTCCATGGGGTCGGCAAAGATCTCCATGTAGTACCAGGAACGGGTTATGTTGATCCGATCCTTATTGATCTGTTTCCATTTTTTACCTCCGTCATCCGATCGGTAAACCCCGGACTTGTCCCCTTCGGCCTCAATCACGGCGAAAACCCGCTCAGGGTTTGCCCTGGACACAGATATTCCCGACTTACCCATCATCTCAGGCAATCCCTCATTCATTTTTTGCCAGGTATTTCCTCCGTCACTTGATTTATACAAACCCGAACCCGGACCTCCGGATTCCATGGTCCAGGGGTACCTGCTGTGTTCCCACATGGCGGCATACAAAACCCTGGGATTGGTCATGTCCATGACCACGGAAGATGCGCCGGTTCGACTGTCTACGAATAGAACGCGTTCCCAGTTCTCTCCTCCGTCCTTACTTCTGTAAACACCCCTCTCATCCGATGGGCCGTACTGCGCTCCCTGAACCGACACAAAAACGACTTCGGGTTCAGTCGGATGAATCACTACGTCAGAAATATGCCTCGAATGATCCAGACCTTTATGCTTCCAGGTTTTTCCGGCATCATCCGATTTGTAGATTCCGTCACCCATGGAGGTCATAACCCCACGTGCGGCATGTTCGCCCATCCCGGCAAATACCACATTGGGATCGCTTTCTGAGACGGCGATCGCTCCTACGGTTCCCGTTTCAAGGAAGCCATCAGAAATGTTTTTCCAGGTGATGCCATCATCGTGAGTTTTCCAGATTCCACCCCCGGTTGTACCAAAATAGTAGGTCATTGGCTCCTTGACGACACCGCTTGAAGCGACACTTCTTCCTCCACGGAAAGGTCCGATGTTTCTCCACTGAAAACCGTGAAAGATCGAATCTGGGATAGCAGCGTATTCGGTTGTTTTACTTTTCTTTTTTCTCTTTTGGGACACTGATTCTGATGGGAGAAATACAAAGGCTAAAATCAGGAGGAGTAGGAGTTTTTTCATGGGTTTGGTCTGCTTATTTTGATTAATTGGAATCTAATTACAAATGAATAATTTTCAGGTGATCGCACCTGTTTTCAAACGGTCCAGATACGGGTTCATGAGACTGAACCAGACGGGCGGCAAGAGGGCCAAAACCATCATGCCCGGATATCCGGTAGGCATTTGAGGACTGTCTTTGAGGGATTCGAGAACCTGATATTTCTTACTGGCCTTGTAATGGTGATCCGAATGCCGGGAAAGGTTGAACAGCATGAGTCTTCCGATCTGGTGGTCGGAGTTCCATGAATGCATGTGTTTTACGCGCTCATACCGCCCTTTGTCGTTGATTTTTCGAAGCAAGGCGTAGTGTTCGATATAATTGACCGTTTCCAGCAGAAGGATTCCGACAACGGCCGCCAAAACAAAAGCAATCAGTACCTGTAAGCCGAAAAAATAATAGATGCTTCCCAGTACAAGGACGTTCGCCAGCGAATAGACCACCATTCTGTTTTGTATCGACAATACTGGGCTCTTTCTTTTTCTCATCCTGGAAGCTTCAATTGTCCAGGCCTTGACATAGCTTCCAAAGTGAGACGTAATCCAAAAATGGAAGAGCCACTGTCCTTTTTTTGCTGTTGCAGGGTCCTTTGGAGTGGCAACTTCTCTGTGGTGACCTTCGTTGTGGTAAGGCAAGAAATGGGTATTGAGAGAAGTTAAAAGTAATATCTCTCCAAGGAATTGATCGATTCGTTCGGGCCTGTGTCCCAATTCATGACCGATGTTGATTCCCATGACCCCACACATCAGTCCCATGGCGAAAATTCGACCATAAAACTCCAGGGAATCATATGGAGTGGTCGCGATCACATTCAAAAAATAGATCAGCATCCCCACCTGCACGGGAACCGCGAGATAAAGAATCCAGTCATAAAGGTTCCTGTTCTTCTCCAAAAGTGCTGTTTCCTCATCGAAATTATTGTGATCTGGCTTCAGAAACAACTCCAGAATCGGGACGAGAACAAAGAAAACGAAAACCGGAAAAAAGGAAATGATTCCCTCCCCATGAAACGATACAAACACCGTCAATGGAAGCAAATAGACCGAAAAATATTTCACTCTTTTCATGGGAATCAAAAGTACATTACCCTTTAGCTGGTCAAACAACCGGTATTTACTCAACCAGCAGGTAATTCAATCGGGATTCATTGAAAGAACTATTGAAATTCTCAACTTCTTCCGCAACAAGCGCATCGAAGTCTTTGAGTTCCTTGTCGATCTCAACAGTCAATTGATCTTTGAGCTGAACATCCTGCTCCGTGGGGGCAAAGTCATCCAGTGTCACCAGGCTGTTCAAATGCCCCAGCTTATTGGTCAGTCGAATCGGAAAGTTTAAAGGATCCTGATTGCTTCTGTTTTTAGTCTGATAGAGGGCTTTCTCAATGTCAGAAAATGATTTTTTCAGATCCCTGGCCTTTTGAACCAGGTCAGCTACCTCTTCATTATCTGCATATTGCTTGATGAATGCGTCCAGTTGATCATTGATTTTTCGAATCTTACTAATCGATTTATGAGCCTTGTCAATCGTCTCATTTACTTCTGAAACAAAGGCGTATTGAAGCTTCATCTCCTCCAGACTTGCCTCACTTCGCGGATCTGCCAGAACACTGAAGGTTTGCTCCATGTCCTCTCCATTGGCATTGAGTACAACCTTGTAGGTCCCGGGAACCACTTTGGCGCCGTTGAGATTTGCCCACCAGAGTATCATTCCTTCCAGTTTCTCCGCGCCTTTGGTACGCATGTTCCAGGTAAAATGGTTGGGGCCTTTCTCCAGCTTCAGTTTCTCCTCTTTCTTTACGGCCTTATTGAAGAAGGAGGCCAGAGTATCCCCATTCGGCGCGAGATAACTTAGATAAATAGAATCTTTCTTCGCGTCAAATTGAGGCAAATTGAAATATGTAATTACCCCATTGTCTCTGTTTGTGCCGTTGAGCTTAGACTCTTTTCCCTTGCTGCCTTTGGTTCTGTAAGAATCTCTGGGCTTGAACAGAAAATTGCTTTTGGCTTTGGATGCCCCTTCCAATTGGTGAAGAACCGTAAGGTCATCGATCATCCATAGACTTCGACCTTGGGTGGCAACAATCAAGTTGTTGTCTTTAACTGCCAGGTCTGTAATTGGTACCACCGGCAAATTCAATTGAAACGGTTCCCAGCTTCCTCCGTCATTAAAGGATATGTACATTCCTGTTTCGGTTCCGGCATAGAGTATTCCTTTTTTGGCAGGATCCTGTCGGACTACCCTGGTAAAATGCTCCTTGTCGATTCCGGTTGTGATTTTTCTCCAGGTTTTCCCGAAATCTGTCGTCTTGTACAAGTAGGGTTTGAAATCGCCAAGTTTGTAACGTGTACCGGCAACATAGCAAGTTCCCTCGTTGTAATAAGACGGTTCAACACTGTTGATCATCATCCACTCAGGCATTCCAGAAGGCGTCACATTCTCCCAGGACCCTCCTCCGTCACGAGTTACATGGATAAGGCCATCATCAGATCCTACCCACATCAGGCCTTCTTTCAAGGGACTTTCATTGGCTGCGAAAATCGTACAATAGTATTCAACTCCGGTGTTATCCTGCGTGATGGGACCTCCGCTAGAAACCAGGCGCGCAGAATCGTTACGGGTCAAATCCTCGCTGATCAGCTTCCAGCTCTGACCTTCATTTTCTGAAACATGGACGTGATTGGAAAAGGTATACAATCGCTTTGGGTTGTGTCGGCTGAAAATGATCGGGAAGTTCCATTGAAAACGGTATTTCATTCCTTCGGCTCCATACCCCATGGGGTTGTCCGGCCAGACGTTTATAGCTCTTTCGGTTTTCGTCTTGTGATTTACCCGCGTCAGGTAACCCCCGTAACTTCCTCCATAAACAATATCATTGTTCAACGGATCCACTGCAATGTGCGCTGATTCTCCACCCGCCGTTGACTCCCAGTCCCTCTCCGTAATATGGGATCCTTCACTTCGGTGCTTGATGCGAATGGTGGAATTGTCTTGTTGGGCGGCATAAATCCTGAAGGGAAAACTGTTGTCAGTGGTGACCCGGTAATACTGGGCCGTAGGTTGGTTGTGGTAGGTTGTCCAGGTCTCACCTCCATCGTAGGTCACCTGGGCACCTCCATCATCTCCAATGATCATGCGTTTCGGATTGTTCGGATCGATCCACAGATCATGGTGATCTCCGTGTGGTGCATTGTGAGTCGTAAACGACTTTCCTCCGTCTGTGGATTTGTGGTACCTAACATTGAGCACGTATACCACGTTCTCATCTTTGGTGTCTGCATAAATTCGGGTGTAGTACCAGGCTCTTTGCCGGAGTTTTCGCTCCTCGTTTACACGGGTCCATTTCTGTCCTCCGTCTTCGCTTCTATACAAACCTCCTTTGTCTTTGTTCTCTACCATCGCCCATACCCGATCCGGGTTGACCGGAGAAACCGTAACTCCCATGATTCCCAGGGTGTCCTCAGGAAATCCTTCGTTCTTAGAAATCTCCTCCCAGGTCTCCCCGCTATCCGTGCTCTTCCACAGGGCTGATCCTTCTCCCCCACTGCTCAGACTATAGGGCGTTCTCTGAACACGCCAGGTTGAGGCATAGAGGATTCTTGGGTTGGTCGGGTCCATCTTTAGGTCAACCGCACCAGCCAGATCGTTCGCAAATAGAACTTTCTTCCAGCTCAAACCTCCATCGGTGCTTTTAAACACACCCCTTTCCTGGGTCGGCTTGTAAATATTGCCCATGACCGCAGCATAGATGATATTCGAGTCATCCGGATGAATAGCCAATCGTGAAATATGCCTTGATTTCTCCAATCCGGAAGCTCTCCAGGTCTTTCCCGCATCTTCACTTTTCCAAACACCGTATCCGGATGAGACGTTCCCTCTTACGGTTTTTTCACCCCCTCCAACATAGATGACATTCCTGTCGGAGGCTGCCACCGCAATCGAACCAATGCTTCCACCGAAAAATCCGTCTGAGATGTTTCCCCAGGTACGACCTCCGTCTTCGGTCTTCCATATTCCTCCACCAGCAGCACCAAAATAAAAGAGATTGGGTTCTCCCGGCACTCCTGTGACCGCGGCAGATCTTCCCCCCCGGAAGGGGCCTACCAATCGATATTCCAGTGAAGAATAAAGATCTTGCGAATAGACTGCCTCAGGTTCTGCTTGTTGTTTGTACTGTTTTCTTTTTTGAGCCTCTGCTGAAGCGCTGAAGATCATCAGCATAAAGACAAAAAGGCCAGTTCGAATAAGGGTAGTTTTATATCTCATAGTTGGGATTTGAATGTAGCTAAAATAAGGAATATCTGACCTATTTATCAAATGGACACATTAAAAACCGGGCAACCACTTAATTGGTGTTCCAAACGGTAGTTTTGACCCCTTGAAAATCAACTTTTACTTTCGTATCTTAGAAGAGTGAAAAGCTATAAAAACATCAATGACCCGCAAAGAAGCTTTGTCAGCGCCTATGTAGAAAAGCATGTGGAAAAGAATCAGTTTTTCAGAAAAGTGAAAAAAGTGATTGACTGGCCATCGATCGACAACGAGCTTCGATCCGTTTACACGAAAGGATTAACTGACCGGGGTGCCAGGGCCTACGCCCCCCTGTTGCTCTTCAAAATGCTTCTCATTTCCGAGTGGTATGAACTTTCAGACACACAAACCGAATCTATGGTGAATGACAGTCTGTCGGCGATGAAGTTTTGCGACCTGACCATTGAAGACAGTGTTCCGGGCCACAGTACTTTGAGCAGATTTAAAAAAGAGCTTCGCGACAAGGGCGCTCATGACCGCATCTTGTCAAGATTCAATGAGCAGCTTGAAAGTCAGAATTTGCATATCGAAAACGGAACTGCCAGAGTAGACGCAAGACTCAAGAAGAATTCTTAAATCCCCCAGGCTGTCAGAACCAAATTCCTGGGACCCCCATGATCTCTGTGCTCGCAGAGATATAAGCCCTGCCATGTTCCTAAATTGAGTCTCCCATTCGTGATAGGTATCATTAATGACGAACCCAGTAGAGAGGCCTTGATATGAGCCGGCATGTCATCGTCTCCCTCATAGGTATGGGTGTAATAGGGCTGTTTTTCGGGTACCAGGGCATTAAAATGAGATTCCATGTCTGTTCGTACCGATGGGTCAGCATTTTCATTCAAGGTAAGACTGGCAGAGGTATGCAGGATAAAAACCTGTAGCATTCCGGTCTTCAACTCCCGTATCTCGACAAAGTCAGACATAATGTCGTCAGTGATCAGGTGAAACCCTCTTGTTTTAGAACCTATCCGTATATTTTTCTGAAAAAATTTCATGCGCAGCAAACTGTCACCTCACGCTCGTGAATTGAACCGTCGTAAAAATACCCAATTTCCATCAAAGATTAGGTGGATTCGGGGAAGCTGCTGAGCACTTCCCCGCAATCTCTGAATCAATCCCGGCTTCCGAGAAAGACAATTTCACTGCAAACAACTTCTGTCGAGTACTTCTTCACGCCCTTCTCGTCTTCCCAGGAGCGGGTAACGAGCTTGCCTTCCAGGGCGACTTCTTTCCCTTTTTGAAGGTAGGTCGCTATAAGGTCTGCTGTTTTGTTCCAAGCGATGACCTGGTGCCATTCGGTTTCGGTCACTTTCTCTCCTGAAGAATTCGTGTAGGTCTCATTCGTGGCCAGGGTAAACTTGACCAACTTGCTACCCGATTCCATAATTTTCACCTGTGGATTCATCCCGAGATTTCCAATCAACTGTACTCTGTTTCTTAAACTGTTCATGCATCTGTTTTTTATGACCCTCACTGGATCGTTGGACTTGATTGCGGAATTATTTGATCCGCTTCTGCAAATTTGTGATCCTGTCGATCAAGAATTTACATGATAACTGTTTACTTTCGTAAGTAATTGAATGTAGTCGACTGTAATCGTATAAATATACCTATCTTACACATCATGTTAAGAAAACATTTTAAGCCTAAAGATCTATCTAACAGTGAGTTTCAGTTTCGAGGCCTCGACAACACCCGCATTGAAGCCTTAAGCGACGGTGTCTTCGCACTCGCCATCGCACTTCTGCTGATCTCCTCAGAAGTACCCAATACGTTTGACGAACTCAGGGGGTTTCTGAAGAATTTCTTCCCTTTCGCCGCGACAATTACAATTCTGACCCTGATCTGGTATCAGCATTATATCTTCTTTATAAGATATGGGCTCAAAGATGCGATGATTGTCGCCATCAACACCCTTCTGCTCTTTCTGGTATTGTTTTTTGTGTATCCTTTGAAATTTCTTTTCCAGGTACTCTTTGATCTGTTCAAAGCCCTGATTATGAATGATCAAAAGGGTCTGGAGATCCTTTTTTCTGACGTAATCAACGCCAATGACGCTCCGACGCTTATGGTTATCTATGGAATCGGAAGTGCCCTGGTTTTTCTAACTATGGCCTGGATGTATCTTGTCGCATTGAAACGCAGGGAATATCTAAACTTATCGCCGATTGAGGTATTCGACACACGCTCGAATATCCTGACCAATTTATTCATGGCTTCAATACCATTCCTGTCTGCAATGATCGCATTATTTGAGATCGGAGGTGGTGGCAGTCTTACCTTCAGCATAGCCGGACTTTTTTACATGTTGTACATTGTTGTCATGCCTCTGTACGGGTACCGCAGAGGACGAGCCAGGAAACGTTTCATAAAACGATCATTGACATGACCCTGAGTAACCTGACGATTTAAGATGATATGGTCTGGACAGTTTACAACAACCACGATTGTACAATAACGGATATGGGAACTTAGTCCCTGCCGGGAGAATCAACTTTAAGCCTTTTAATGCTTGTCTGAAGACCGTGTTAAACAATAACAAATACAATGGAAGAAAGAAAATGCCTCGAATGTGAAGAGATCCTGAAAGGAAGAAGCGATAAGAAATTCTGCAGTGATTATTGCAGAAACACCTTTAACAACAAGGTCAATCGCGACAGTAAGAATCTAATCAGGAATATCAATAATCACCTGAGAAAGAACTACAGGATACTGTCTGAGCTGAACCCTGGTGGAAAGACCCGGGTCAAGAGGAGGTCCCTGCTTCAAAAGAACTTTGATTTTGAACTCTTCACCTCCATCTACGTGACGCGAACAGGAAGTCAATACTTCTACGTCTACGACCAGGGCTATCTCGAGCTCGAAAACGATTTTGTGCTGTTGGTCAAAAGAGATTGACACGACATGAATTTAAAGAGATTGGTGATTTCTGTAACAAAACACCAACTGGTTCGTCGAACAGAAAAAATTTATATATGCTCAAAAAATGCTTCTTTCTTTTTATCGGGGTGTTTGCATTGTCTTTTGGTCTTCATGCCCAGGTGCCCTATGCGATCTCGGGAGCTATTGTGAACAAAGATAACGGGGAGCCCTTGCCCTATGCTTCTGTTCGCCTGAAGAACCACCCCATCGGAACCGTGAGCAACGACGATGGGGCCTTTGATTTCTATATCCCCAAATCGAAACGCAACGATACACTGAGCATCAGTTTTATAGGTTTCAATTCCTATGAGGTACCCCTTTCAGCTGTCGGCGAATTCCTGAATATCGGGCTTTCACCGAGCGTGAATGTACTCGACGAAGTGCTTCTTACAGAGAAGAGTCCATTGGACTATATCAAAAAAGCCCTGGAACGAATGCCCGAGAACTATCCTCAAGAGCCTTATCAAAGCCTCGCATACTATCGCGAGAAGTTTATCGAAAACGGGGCTGTGATTAACAAAGAAGAGGGCGTCTTTAAAACCTACTATCAAGAAGTGTCCGACTCGAGCAAAAACAATCATCAACTCCTTCTTTATCGTCCGGAACCGGATCCCCAGCAGTTTCAGTTCATGAGGGAATGGTTTGAGAAAAAGCAAGAGAAGCGAAAAAAGAAAGCCATCAAAAACGGCGAAGAATTTGATGAAGATGAATACGACAGTGACATCGACATGGACTTGGGAGGCCCTGAGTCTGTCATTGATTTGGACATCAATAACGAAAGAGACAGCTATCTCGATCCGAAACACTTCAGCAAGTACGAATACAGTTTTGGAGACGAGACCTGGCTGAACGGAGAACGTCTTGTGACCATTTTCTTCAAAGCGAAGAAAAAGATTGATCACAAAAAAGATGAGGGCAAGATACTGATCAACACAGAGGACTATGCCATCGTATCCATAGAGCAAAAAGGCAAATTCAGCATTCCATTTATAGTCAAACCTATACTTTTCGTGGTTGGGCTCAAAATTGGGAACCCCACTTTCAGCACCGTGATCAACTACCAGAAATTTGACGGGAAATGGTATCCCGAGCTCTTCCGGTGGGATGCCAACGTCATGCTGACCAAAAAACACACTTTTGATCCGAATGAAAACTCAGATATCAATATAGGCCAGGTCTTTTTTATCAACGAACTCAACGCTGAAGCGCTGCCAGTGCCTGAGGACAAGGTTTTTGACCCCGGTGAAGACATGGAAAACCAGGTCTTCAATGATTTGAACCTGAATTGGAACGGCCTGAATATCATTAAAGACTGATCCGAATCGAAAAGGGGACTGCTCTGAATCTCATCGGGGAACCGAGAAGAGAATTCTGAAATTGGAGTGAATTGTCTAACTTAGGGTTCCATGAAGACGCCCCGCAACCTCAAGACTACCGTTTCCATACTTCTGATCTTTTTGACCTGCCTGTTCGCATTAAAGCGCATTATGCCCCGGGCGATCGTAAACGAGTCGGTTCCTGCGCAGGAGTTCTCTTTGGCCCGGGCCCTGGATCATCTGAAAATCATATCCGAAAAGCCTCATTTCGTCAGTTCGCCCGCTCATTCAGAGGTCAGAGAATACCTTGTATCCCAGCTGGAAAAGCTCGGACTGGAAGTAGAGATACAGGAAACACAGGTGCTGGGCCAGAAGAACCGAACCGGCACAAAAGTGCGAAACATTCTCACCCGGATCAAAGGCAGCGAGCCCGGAAAAGCACTCCTGCTTTTGTCTCACTATGACTCCGAAGTGTCAACCTCTTATGGAGCCAGCGATGCCGGAAGCGGGGTCGTTACCATCCTGGAAAGCGTCAGGGCATTTCTCGAACAGGGAATACCCCCAAAAAATGACATCATTGTTTTGATCTCGGATGCCGAGGAGTTGGGCCTTCTCGGGGCTCAAGCCTTTGTAGACAAGCACCCCTGGTCAAAAGACGTGGGACTTGTTTTGAATTTTGAGGCCCGTGGAAGCGGAGGACCCTGTGTGATGTTCGTGGAGACCAACCAGGGAAACGAAAAGCTGATTCGCGCTTTTGATCAGGTCAATTCTTCACGGCCTTTTTCCAATTCCTTGTTCTACAGCATTTACAAATTGTTACCCAACGACACGGACCTGACCATCTTTCGTGAAAATGCCAATATACAGGGTTATAATTTTGCCTTCATCGACGATCATTTCGACTACCATACCGCACAGGATACTTTTGACCGCCTCGATCGCAACACCCTGCAGCATCAGGCCTCCTATTTGATGCCTGCCCTCGCTTACTTCTCGATGACTGATCTCAATGATCTGTCTGCTGATACCGACCTGATCTTCTTTAATTTTCCGGGTGCTGGTTTGATCAGCTATCCGTTTTCCTGGGTCTACCCGATGTGCTTTATGGGGCTATTGACTCTTCTGGTTCTGGTTGCCTGGGGAACAAAGAAACAGGTGCTGTCACTTCGGGATATGGCAATGGGTTTTATCCCTCTTCTTATTTCGCTCACTGTTATAGGGCTCGGTTCTTTTTACGGATGGAAGCTCCTTCTGAAAATTCATCCGGGCTATCGCGAGATTTACCACGGATTCACATACAACGGGCACCTTTATATTATCGGGTTTGTATCCCTCGCCTTGTGGTTTACGGTATGGGTTTATCAGAAATATTTGAAAAAAAGATCTGCTGTCAACCTGTTTTTTGCACCTCTTGTGGTTTGGATCCTGATCAATTTCGCCGTTGCAGCCTATCTGCCCGGCGCAGGTTTTTTCATCATCTCCTTCTTTACAGGACTAGTCGTCTTCGGGCTTTCCATTTTAAAACCTGACGACTCGAGCAAAAAAGTGATTATCGCTACGGTCCTTTGTCTGCCCATGCTGTTGCTCATGGTTCCATTGATCGAGTTGTTTCCCATTGCGCTGGGCCTTAAGATGGTGCTGATCGCAGCCCTGATTTCCTCTCTGATTCTCCTTCTCTTGTTGCCCATATGGTCCTCTTATGACGGTCTTCGCAACCTCAACAAGCTGTTTCTCATAACGGCAATTCTGGTATTCGCATCGGCCTCATATACGTCAGGATTTGACAAGGATTCTAAGCGACCTGACAGCATACTTTATGTCAGAGATGAGGCCTCATCGAAAGGGTATTGGAGAAGCAGAGATCTTCAAACGGATGAGTTCACAAGGCAGTTTCTGGGAGAGAATCCGGTTCGGGAAGGCCTCCCTGGAAAGGTTTTCCAGAATGCGGGAATCAGCAGTATCAATTATCACGCACCCGCAGATCCTATAGACCTTGAGCCATCACTTGTCCATATTCTCTCTGACACGGTTATCTCCGACAAAAGGCATGTTCGTGTCAGCGTGCAACCCAATAGGTCTATCAACCTCGTTGATGTCAGGTTAAAGCCAGATACTCACGTTGTATCGCTGGAGGTGCAGAAACAGAAGGCGATCAAAAAAGACATTACCCCTTACCTGGTATCCGATCAGGGCAGTCGCAGTCTTTTCAGATATTATTTTTCGGATCTCGCAGAACCTTTGGTCTTCACTTATGTTCTCCCCAGACAAGACGACCCATCCCTGATTCTTTTCGAAGTTACGTATGACTTTGATAAACTGCCAGAAATCAGGAGGATTAAACCCAATTTTCAGCCGCGTCCCGACCATCTTATGCCCAACAACTATTATCTTTCGGATGCCGTTCTGAACCTGAGGGAAATCCGTTTCTGATCTGACAGAAAGACCCCCAATTAATCCGTTTTTTAGAACAAAATAGCCTGTCTTTTTTAGTATATTTGTGGTCCAATAAAAACTACAAATGAAAACTATAGACGATTTTAATTTTGAAGACAAAAAGGCTCTGATACGAGTCGACTTCAACGTGCCCCTCAACGAAAATTTGGAAGTTACTGACCTGACGCGAATAGAAGCCGCCAAACCGACGATTGTCAAAATCCTCGAGGACGGGGGAAGTGCCGTTCTTATGTCACATCTCGGGCGTCCATCAGGACCCGAAGAAAAATTCTCTTTGAAAAACATTGTCGATGCGGCAAGTGACGTGATCGGCGTGCAGGTAAAATTTGTAGGAGACTGTGTGGGTGATGAAGTTCAACAGGCGGTAGCCGATCTTCAGAATGGAGAAGTCTTGCTCTTGGAGAATCTCAGATTCCACAAAGAGGAAAAAGCGGGAGACAAGGACTTCGCTGCAGAACTGGCCAAAAATGGAGACATCTACGTGAATGATGCCTTCGGTAGTGCGCACAGGGCGCATGCCTCAACGGCTATAATAGCGGATTTCTTTCCAGACAAGAAATGCTTTGGTTACCTGCTCGCGCAGGAGATTGAAAGCTTGCAGAAGGTCCTGGGCAGCAGTGAAAAGCCTGTGACAGCTATCTTGGGAGGATCCAAGGTGTCTTCTAAGATTACCGTGATTGAGAATATCCTCGACAAAATCGACCACCTGATCATCGGAGGCGGAATGAGCTTTACCTTCGTCAAAGCCATGGGTGGCCAGATCGGTAATTCCATTTGTGAAGACGACAAACAGGATCTCGCCCTTGAGATTTTGAAAAAAGCAGAGGAAAAAGGAGTGAAAGTACACCTCCCCGTAGACGTGGTCTGCGCTGATTCTTTCAGCAATGACGCAAATACCCAGGTCGTCGATATCAAAGAGATCCCTGATGGCTGGGAAGGCCTCGATGCCGGACCGAAAACCAATGTTGGGTTCTCATTCGTGATCGCGCAATCCAAAACTATTCTTTGGAACGGACCCGTGGGGGTTTTTGAAATGCCCAAGTTCGCCAAAGGAACTATTGAAATTGGCAACGCAGTGGCGGATGCAACGGCCGAAGGTGCTTTTTCACTCGTAGGAGGTGGCGATTCTGTTGCGGCAGTGAAACAGTTTGGTTTTGCAGACAAAGTGAGTTATGTGTCTACGGGTGGAGGCGCTATGCTTGAGATGCTTGAAGGGAAAACCCTTCCCGGGATCGCAGCCATATTGAGTTAAGGAATGAAGTACACCACCATCCCCCAAACAGACATCAAGGTCAGCAAGGTTTGCCTTGGAACGATGACCTACGGTCAGCAGAATACTGAGTCAGAAGCCCATCAGCAGCTGAGCTACGCTCTGGACCAGGGCGTCAATTTCATAGATACGGCTGAGATGTATTCCATCCCTGGAAAAAAAGAAACCCAGGGTAGCACGGAGCGATACATCGGTAGCTGGCTAAAGGATCAAAAACGGGAAGACCTTGTTGTCGGAACGAAGGTTACCGGCCCCATGCCTTATTTCAATTACCTCAGGGACAATCTGGGCTTTTCAAGGGAAGTGATTCACTCGGCTCTGGATCAGAGTCTGAAGCGTTTGCAGACCGATTATGTCGATGTATATCAGCTCCATTGGCCAGAGCGCAATGTGAACTTTTTCGGACAACGCAATTACATTCACAAAGATGATGAGGGCTGGACCGATAATTTTCACCAGGTCATAGAAACTCTCGACGGCCTTGTCAAAGAAGGTAAAATTCGTCATTACGGCGTGTCCAATGAAACCTCATGGGGTCTTATGAGACAGCTGCAGGAAAGTGAAAAAAATGGCCTTGCTCGTTGTAAAACGATTCAAAACCCTTATTCCCTGCTGAACAGAACCTTTGAAATCAATCTGGCTGAGGTTTCCATGCGCGAAAAAGTAGGCCTTCTGGCTTATTCTCCCCTGGCTTTTGGCGTTCTTTCCGGGAAGTACCTGGGCGGCAGAATGCCTGAGAAGAGCCGGATCAAGCTGTTTCCGAATTATTCGCGTTACAGCAATCCTCAAGCCTTGCTTTTGACAGAAAAATACAAGGAAATGGCCGATCGTCACGGCTTGAGTCTGACGCATCTGAGCCTGGCTTTTGTCAATCAGCGCCCGTTTGTCACAAGCAATATTATCGGGGCCACAACGATGGAGCAACTCAAAGAGAATATTTCCAGCATCAACGTGGAGTTAAGCGATGAGATGCTCGCCGAAATAGATGAAATTCAAAATCTGCAGCCGAATCCGGCACCCTAGCGTGAAAAAGTTCCTGCTTCTCGTTTTTTTAGTCGTCAATGCTCTACATACCTGGAGCCAGGAGAGCTATGTGCCATCGGCCGAAAATCTGGAAGCGCGGCAATGGTTCCAGGATGCCAAATTCGGCATGTTCATTCACTGGGGCGTTTACAGCGTGTTGGGAGACGGGGAATGGGTAATGAACAATCAGAACATCCCGATCGAATCCTACGAGAAGCTTCCGGGATTTTTCAATCCGATCGAATACGATCCGGAGGCCTGGGTGCAACTGGCCAAGGCGGCTGGAATGAAATACATTACCATTACCAGCAGGCATCACGACGGCTTTTCCATGTTTGACACAGAGGCGAGCGATTACAATATCGTAAAGCAGACTCCTTATGGCAAAGATGTTCTGAAACCATTGGCCGAGGCCTGCAGGAAAGAGGGCATAAAACTTTTTTTCTACTATTCGTTACTCGACTGGAAAAGAGATGACTACGTACCCCATGGAAGAACGGGTCGTGGAATTCCCGGACGCTCGGATTCGGGGAACTGGGAAAACTACATTGCATTCATGAAGGCACAGCTCACGGAGTTGCTGACCCAGTATGGAGACATTGCTGGGATCTGGTTTGACGGACACTGGGATCAGGTGGAGTGGGACGGAAAAGACTACGGTGAAGTCAGGGTGAACTGGCATTACGATGAGCTCTATGCACTGATCCATGAGCTTCAGCCGCAGTGTCTGATCGGCAACAACCACCACGTGGCACCGATTCCGGGAGAAGACTTCCAGATGTTCGAAAAGGACCTGCCCGGAAAAAACACTACAGGGTGGGGAACGAGCTCAGAAGATATCGGGCAACTTCCGAAGGAGGTTTGCGAAACAATCAATGGCTCGTGGGGATTCAACCTCCAGGACCAGAAACACAAAACTGACAAAGAGCTGATACGATACCTGATCAGTGCTGCCGGTTACGGTAGCAACCTCCTGCTCAACATAGGGCCCATGCCCAACGGGATGATCCAGGAAAAGCATTCCGGTTCTCTATTGAGCATCGGCAAATGGCTCGAGAAAAATGGTCAAACGATTTACGGCACCCGACAGGGTCCTGTTCCTCCTGGTGACGAGATGGTCTCTACAAAGAAAGGTGATGACATCTACCTTCACGTATTGGATGAAAAAAAAGATACCTACCTCATCCCCGGGTTTAAGGGCAAGATCAAGAAGATGACCTTTGCCTCAGGCCGCAAGGTGAACTATGAAGTCAATGAATTTGGCTTAGTTTTCAGCATCCCCGCTCAGGAACGCGACGCCATCGATACCATCATCACGATGCGCGTACGGCAGTAACCTCGATTTCAATCTTCATTTTGTCGTCTGCCAATCCGGCCGAAATCATGGTTGCAGCCGGTTGTATGCTTCCAAAATACTGGCGAAGAATGGGCCAGCAGGCTTCAAAATCGCCTGCATCGGGAAGAATATAGGTCACACGCACAATGTCCTTTAGAGATGAATCCGCTTCAAGGAGCGCTTTTTCAATATTCTTAATGCACATTTCTGCCTGTTCGGCGACATCCTCAGAAATGGTCATGGTTGCATAGTCATAGCCCGTGGTTCCCGAAACAAAAACCATATTTCCAACGGCAACCGCCCTGGAGTATCCTACTTCTTTTTCAAACTTTGAACCTGAACTGATGCGTTTACGTCTCATGCTTTTTATTTGAATGTCAATAACCCAGTTTCGCCCGAACCCTGTCAAGGACGCCATCCGCCACAACACTTGCCTTTTTTGCCCCCTCTAAAAGCACTGCGTCTATCTCTTTGGGGTTGCTCATGAAATGGTGGTATTTCTCGCGCGCTTCACCGAAATTATCCAGAATCAATTCATAAAATGCTTGTTTGGCATGTCCGTAACCATAGTTCCTTCCGAGATAATTGGCCCGCATCTGCTCCAACTGCTCTTCGTTTGCCAGCAACTTATAGAGCGCAAAAAGGTTGCAGGTCTCGGGATTCTTAGGCTCTTCGAGAGGTGTCGAATCGGTCTGAATCTTCATGATTTGCTTTCTCAGTTGTTTGTCCGGCAGAAAAATGTCAATGATGTTTCCCTTTGACTTGCTCATTTTCTCGCCGTCGGTTCCGGGAACGTACATTGTGTTCTCCTGCAACTTGGCCTTTGGCGGAACGAGGGTTTCACCCATCTGATGGTTGAATCGGTTCGCTACATCTCTTGCCATTTCAAGGTGCTGCAGCTGATCCTTGCCAACCGGCACAACATCAGCATCATACAGGAGTATGTCTGCCGCCATCAGCATCGGATAGATAAATAGACCGGAGTTCACATCCTCAAGACGATCCGCCTTGTCCTTGAAGCTGTGCGCAAGGGTAAGCCGTTGATACGGGAAGAAGCAGCTCAGATACCAGGACAACTCCGTAACCTGAGGCACGTCGCTTTGACGGTAAAACACCGTTTTTTCGGTGTCCACGCCGAAGGCAAGCCAGGTTGCAGCTGTGCTGTAAGTGTTTCCCTGAAGCTCAACAGCATCCTTGATCTGAGTCAGGGAATGCATGTCAGCAATAAACAAGAAGGATTCCTCTTTGGATTCTTTGGCCATACGGATGGCCGGAATTATCGCACCCAGCAAATTGCCCAGGTGTGGGGTTCCCGTACTTTGAACTCCCGTTAGAATTCTCGACATACCTTTGTAAAATTAAAAGGCAAAAATACGCATTTCGACCTGATGTGCAACTCGCTTGAAGCTACCCTTCAATAAGTCACTTTTTGATTAGCCGGGCGACATACAGAAGCAGAACGGCTCCTACAAGAGCTGTGACCAGGGAGCCAATCAACCCTCCGTCAGCGCTGATTCCCAGCAAACTGAATACCCAGCCGCCGATAACCCCGCCGACTATGCCTAAAATGATGTTCATGAGCAGGCCAAATCCGCCTCCCTGCATGATTTTACCGGCTCCCCATCCGGCGATGGCTCCGATGACAATGAAGTAAATAAATCCCATTTTTAAAAGGTTTTAAGATTAGAGATTCTCAAATTTACCAAATTAATTTCAATGGCTTTTGCTATTTTTGAAAGCCTGACGGGCAAATGAAAGCCTGACCGGTAAATGAAATCCTGACTGAAAAGCTCTAGAAGTGAAAGACAAACTCACCTACTACGATTCCAAGGAGGAGCGGCTTAACATTATTACGCACGGCATTGGCTTCCTGCTGAGCATTGTGGCGCTCGTGCTTTTGATCGTTTATGCCTCACGCTATGGCACCGTTTGGCACATCACGAGCTTCGCCATTTTCGGAGCCAGTCTGATCGTGCTCTATGCTGCTTCGACCTTCTATCATTATGCCAAAAACCCGGATCTCAGAATCAAATTGAACATCCTCGACCACGCCGCCATTTACGTTCTCATTGCCGGGACTTACACGCCTTTTACAATGGTAGTGCTGAAAGGCTGGATCGGTTGGACCATTTTCGGCGTTTCCTGGGGTCTGGCAATAATCGGCATCGTTTTCAAGATCTTTTATTTTGGTCGGTTCGACCGGATTTCAACGATTGCCTACGTTTTGATGGGTTGGGTGGTTATTTTCGCCATTAAGCCCCTGATGGACGAGCTACCCACTAAGGGTTTGATCTGGCTCTTTGCAGGCGGTCTGGCTTATACCTTTGGGGCCTTTCTCTACAGTCGTAAAAACCTTCGCTTCAACCACGCCCTGTTTCATGTTTTCGTCCTGATCGGAAGTTTTTGTCATTTCATGGCCGTGTTCTTCTATGTCCTGCCTGCCCGGTAACCTAAGGACAAGATTTTTGGAGCTAGACTTCTTTCTTGTGTAGAAATCGCGTGAGTTGCATGGAGAGATCCAGCAAGATGATCTTGGCATTGCCATTTCTTTCAATGTGATAGATGGCGTCTTCGACTGCTTTGTGAATGTCCTCGATGTTGGCTCCGTGAATGAACGGCGCAAATTTTTCGAGATCGAAGTTACGCGTGCCAGTCTCGAGATAGACCAGTGACCCGGCACCGTAATTGGCAAGCAGGGCCTGTCTGAAAAATTGTGAGCAGTAGTCTAAAAAGCGCTTCTGTGTTTCCCTTCCTGTCTTTGCAATTTCCTCGCTCCATGTGATCAGATCGTGAACTACCGAAGCGTCTCCTTTGGCCTTGAAAGCCGCACGAATCCAGGTGATGAACCATTTTTCAAAAGCGAGTTCATTATCGTCCCGCTTCAGCATGTGCATGGCCTTGTTCCAGCTGCCATGCGACTGGTGAGCTATGCGCACCGCCTGGCTCTCCTCAAGTTGGTGATCTTCAATGAGCTTAGTGCGGATGTCGTATTCAGTGAGTCCCTGGAAGTGTAAGATCTGACACCGCGAAGTAATCGTCTTCAAGATTTGCTCCTCATCTTCAGCCAACAAGATCAAAACGGTTTTCGAAGGAGGCTCCTCGATCAGCTTGAGCAATTTGTTGGCAGCAGAGGTATTCATTTTCTCAGCCATCCAAATGATCAAAACCTTATAGCCTCCCTCATAGGCCTTGAGCGACAGCTTTTTTACAATCTCCTCGGCTTCGTCCACACCGATCTGCCCCTGTTTGTTCTCAATGCCCAGGTTCTGGTACCAGTTGAAGAGGCTTCCATAGGGATGTCCGGAAACAAATTCCCTCCATTCCTCCAGGAAAGCATCGCTGGTCGGGTGCTTTTTCACTTTTTCATTGGTGGTAACCGGAAAAGCGAAGTGCAGGTCCGGATGCGACAGTTTTTGAAACTTCAGATTGCAGGCCGGATTACCGGTATTGTTCTCTCCACCAGTATTAGAACACAAAATATATTGGGCATAGGCAATGGCCATAGGCAGAGCGCCGCTGCCGGTCGGGGCGATGAAGAGCTGAGCATGAGGAATTCTGCCATTGTCAACGGTTCGAACCAGATGGCTTTTAATATTTTCCTGCCCGATAATCTCTGAAAAAAGCATGCTCCCGTCTTTACTTGCAAAGAAAACAAAAAAAGAGCAACCGCATGGCTGAGGCACTTGAAAATAGCTATTTTTGCCGAAAACTCAGAAGAACCATTCATGGTCATCATCACACTTCAGAGAAACAAATGCATCGGATGCAACTATTGCGTCGAATTGGCCCCAAGCCAGTTCCAGATGTCAAAAAAGGACGGAAAATCGGTTCTCCTTCATTCTGAGGAGAAAAAGGGCTTCCACACCATCAAATCTCCCGACGAATCGATCTATGACGACGCTGACAAGGCAAAGGAGGCCTGTCCTGTAAAGATCATCAGCGTAAAAAGAAGCTGATTGCGAAGTCGAATCGAAGGCTCCGCTTCAAAAGTCCGGGGCTCTTTTTAATTAGGTATTATTGAGTATATTTACCCTAAATTTTTGGGTCTGTTCTGCACATGTCAGAATTCAGAACCTTACCGGGCCAGCTGCTTCAAAGTAGGGAAATAGATTGACAGTTAAGAAGTTGGCTCATCATTTTGCAAAATACGATATCCTATGAGCTGCAATTCGTGCTCATCCACTATAAAAGGAATCCCCAGGGGATGCAAAAGCAATGGCGCCTGTGCAGACGGCAGCTGTGACAAGCTGAACGTTTTCGACTGGCTCGCCAACATGGAGCTTCCCTCGAATCAAAAGCCATTCGACATGGTTGAGATCCGCTTCAAAAATGGACGCAAAGGATTCTATCACAATAGCAAAGAACTTTCGCTCAGCATGGGTGACGTGGTGGCCGTTGAGACTTCTCCGGGCCATGACATCGGAGTCGTTTCACTGACAGGTGAGTTGGTCAGGATACAAATGAAGAAGAAGCGTTCACGCGGACGAAAAGAAGAACCCAAACAAATCTACAGAAAAGCCAGTCAAAGGGATATCGATGTCTGGAATACTGCTAAAGGAAAAGAGCTGGAGGTCCAAAGAAAATCCAGGTTGATCATCTCAAGGCTCCGTCTCAAAATGAAGCTGTCTGACGTAGAGTTCCAGGGGGACGGAAACAAGGCCACTTTCTACTACACGGCAGACGATCGTGTGGATTTCCGACAATTAATTCGGGAGCTCGCAGGCACTTTCGGCATACGCGTTGAGATGAAACAGGTCGGTCTGCGCCAGGAAGCGTCTCGTCTGGGAGGCATAGGGTCTTGCGGAAGAGAGCTTTGCTGTTCTACCTGGCTCACCGATTTCAGGTCGGTCAGCACCTCGGCGGCGAGATATCAGCAGCTGTCGCTGAATCCTCAGAAACTCGCAGGTCAGTGCGGTAAATTAAAATGCTGTCTGAATTACGAACTGGATTCCTACCTGGATGCCCTGAAGGAATTTCCAAAAACCAACCTTTGGTTGCATACCCAAAAGGGAACAGCCGTTTTTCAAAAGATGGATATCTTCAAGGGCTGGGTCTGGTATGCCTACAAAGACAATCCGGTCATCTGGCACAAGCTTACTCTTGAGCAAACCAACCAGATCATCGAATTGAACAAGAAAAACAACAAAGTCAACAGCCTCGAGGAATTCTCGTCAGAACACGAATACGAAAAAGAGACAGAATCGGTCTTCACCGATGTTGTAGGTCAGGACAGTCTGACGCGTTTTGACAAACCCAAGAAGAGCCGACGAAGAAAAAAAGGGAGAGGTAATCGCAAAGGGAATGTTAGAAACTCCGGACGCAAGCCCCAACAGAAAACTCAACCAAAGTCCCAACAAAAGACCCAACAAAAGAAGAATTGAGAAGCCGCGAATATGAGAGAGAATAGCAGAGTATTGTCAAAAATCCTGTTGCTGGCCTTTGGGATCGTTTTTCTGAGCTCCTGTAAAAGGCAGGTGGTCTATAACCAGTTTCAGCCAATTGAAAACAATCGATGGCACAAAGACTCCCTGATCCATTTCACTATCCCGTCGCAAGACACGGTTCAGAAAAACAACATCTACCTCACCCTGAGAAACAACAAGGAATACGAGTTCAGCAATCTGTTTTTGATCGTGGGCATCCGTTTTCCGAACAACTATCAAATCGTCGACACCCTTGAATACGAAATGACAACACCTGAAGGTCGGTTTCTGGGAACAGGAATTTCAGATGTCAAGGAGAACAAGCTCGAGTACAAGACTAATGTCACTTTTGCACAGATGGGTGATTATGACCTGACGGTCCAGCAAGCGATGCGCAAAACCCGAGAAGTTGACGGTCTTGAGTTTTTAAAGGGCATCACAGACGTAGGTGTGCAAATTGAAAAGGCGGATTAATGGCAAAGAAAGAAAAACAGAAAGAACAAAAGGGAACCAGCAAGTATACCCGATGGATCTGGAGAGTCTTCTTCGGAGGTCTCTTGTTTTCCATACTCATCTTCGGCCTCGCGGCACTGGGTGTTTTTGGAAAGCTTCCTTCCTTTGAAGAGCTGGAAAATCCTGAGAGCAACCTGGCCACAGAGGTTATTTCCATCGATGGGGAGACCCTGGGGAAATTCTACCGGGAGAACCGGACGCCTGTTAAATTCTCAGAGCTTCCCGACAACCTAATTGAGGCGTTGGTCTCTACGGAGGATGAGCGATTTTACGAACACTCAGGCATTGATTTCAGGGGTACGGCGCGTGCGGCAATCAAACTCGGAAGAGACGGGGGAGCCAGCACCATCACCCAGCAATTGGCCAAGATGCTCTTTACCAAGCAAGCTTCATCCAACATCATGAAGCGACTGATCCAAAAGGTTAAAGAATGGGTCATTTCCATTCGACTGGAGCAGCAGTACACCAAAAATGAGATCATTACGATGTACCTGAACAAATACGATTTCGGGCACAATGCAGTAGGTATCCGTTCGGCCGCGAGAATTCATTTCGGCAAAGAGCCCATAGAAATGAACATCGAGCAATCAGCGATGCTGGTGGGCATGTTGAAGAACTCCTCTCTTTACAATCCGATGCGAAGACCTGAAATGGTGAAAGACCGCAGAAATGTGGTTTTCATGCAAATGGAGAGAAACGAGATCATCACAGAGAAAGAAAAGGATTCCCTTCAGGAGCTTCCGTTGGAACTCGACATCAATCTTGAAGGTCATAGCGACGGTACTGCCACCTATTTCAGGGAGTATGTTCGCGAGTTTATGCGAGGCTGGATGAAGGACAACCCCAAGCCCAATGGTGAGAACTACAATATTTACAGGGATGGCCTGAAGATTTACGTCACACTGGATTCCCGCTTGCAGAAGAATGCCGAGGAAGCGATGGTGGAGCATATGGCCAACCTCCAGAGGGTATTCTTCAAGCAGCAGAAAAAGAACCCCACGGCGCCATTTTACGATCTCGACAACGAGCAAATCAAAAATACAATGCGGGCGGCGATGAGGCGAAGCGACCGTTGGAGAAAAATGAAACAGAACGGAGCTTCTGTCAAAGAGATCGAAGAGTCTTTTTACAAGGAGACACCCATGCGTCTGTTTTCCTGGAAAGGAGAGATCGACACAGTCATGACCCCCTACGATTCGATCCGCTACAACAAATACATTCTCCAGTCTGGCCTGCTCTCTACGGATCCGACCACAGGCCATGTAAAAGCCTGGGTGGGCGGAATCGATTACAAGCACTTCCAGTATGACCACGTAAAACAGGGGCGCAGGCAAGTGGGATCTACCTTCAAGCCTTTTGTATATGCCACCGCCATCAACCAGCTGGGCCTATCGCCATGCGACGAGTATCCCAACACCCCATACACCATCCCGGCCGGAAAATACCACCTCGAAGAAGACTGGACGCCTAAAAACTCAAGCGAGAAATACGGAGGCCTCCTGTCTTTGAAAAAGGCTCTGGCCAACTCGGTCAATGTAATATCGGCCAACCTGATTGACCAGACCACGCCTCAAAATGTGGTTAAAATGGCCCGTAACCTGGGAATTGACGCCGATCTGCTCGCCGTGCCCTCCATCGCGCTGGGCACGATTGACCTCAGCCTTTACGAGATGGTAGGCGCACTTAACACCTTTGCCAACAAGGGCATGTTCGTCAGACCCATGATGATCCTTCGCATTGAAGACAAGAACGGAACCATTTTGGAGGAATTCAGTCCGGAAACGCGTGAGGTTCTCAGCGAAAGCATTGCCTATGCCACGGTCAATCTCATGGAAGGCGTTGTAAAATACGGTTCCGGGATTCGATTGCGAACCACGGGAGGAAAATATGTAGACAGCGTCGTCACTGGCTATCCCTATAAATTTAAGAATCCGATTGCAGGAAAGACGGGAACGACTCAGAATCAATCAGATGGATGGTTCATTGGCATGGTGCCGAATCTCTCTACAGGAGTCTGGGTGGGGGCCGAGGACCGCTCCGTTCATTTTGTCGACATCACCCGTGGGCAGGGAGCCTCGATGGCTCTTCCGATCTGGGCCCTGTTCATGAAGAAGAACTATGCCGATGAAGAACTCGGCATCAGCGAAGAAGAATTTGAACGCCCGGAAGATCTGACCATCAATGTGGACTGTGACAAGGAAGTGGATCCGGATGAAGACGCCTTGCTTCCGAAACCTGACCCGAATGAAGAAATAGAATTCTAATGACCTCTCTACATTCCTGGAAGCCGGATAAAGAAGTGATCGAAAACAGCAATATCCATGGGATGATGCTGCAAAACGGATTCAGCGACTACACCGAGTTCTGGAAATGGTCGGCGACAAACAAACCTGACTTTTGGGGACAGACGATTTCGAATCTGGGCATCCGTTTTGATCGCAAATACGACCAGGTTCTGGATCTACATCAAGGGGAAGAGCATGCCAAATGGATTCCCGGTGCCCGTTTGAACATTGTTGACTCTTGCTTCCAGAATGCGGATCACTTTACTTCGGTTGTTTACCAGGAAGAAAGCGGCACCCTTCAACGTGTCAGTCAAAAGCAACTTCTTAAGCAGGTCAATCGCGTCGCGAACAGTCTCAGACAAGAAGGACTGCTCCCCGGTGACCGCATCGCCATCGACATGCCTATGACCCTGGAAGCCGTTTGCATCTACCTGGGTGCCATAAAGGCCGGGATTGCTGTAGCGACTATTGCCGACAGCTTTACTCCCAACGAGATCGCCGTTCGCTTGGGAATCACCCAGCCCAAATGCCTTTTTACCCAGGACCTGCTTCACCGGGCGGGAAAGACTTTGCCCATGTATGCCAAAGTTTGCGAAGCTAACCCCCCAAAAACCGTTGTCGTTCGAACCACTCAAGAAGGTCCTGATCTTCGCGAAGGAGACCAGTACTTTTCTGATTTCCTGGTAGAAAATGACCAATTTAAGAGTCATGTCTGCGACCCGGAAGATGCCATCACCATACTTTTCTCCTCGGGAACCACAGGAGAGCCCAAAGCGATTCCCTGGAACCATGTCACGCCCATCAAGGGAGCATCCGATGGTTTTTATCACCATGACATCCATACAAACGACGTGGTCTGCTGGCCGACGAATCTGGGTTGGATGATGGGGCCCTGGCTCATTTTTTCGGCACTGATCAACAAAGCCACCATCGCACTGTATTACGGCGCTCCTTTAGGTGAGGGATTCGGACGTTTCGTTCAGGATGCCCAGGTAACCATGCTGGGTGTCGTGCCGAGCATCGTTCGTCAATGGAAGATCACCCGCTGCAATGAAGACTTTGACTGGAGCAGCATCCATTGCTTCAGCTCGACGGGCGAAGCCTCCAACCCGGAAGAGATGACCTATCTTATGAACCTGGCCGGTAACAAACCCGTGATCGAGTATTGTGGTGGGACAGAAGTCGGTGGAGGATATGTCACGAGCACAGTCGTTCAGACCAATATCCCGAGTACTTTTTCTTCCCAGGCCCTGGGAGGAGAATTCGTCCTTTTGGACGAAAATGAACAAGCCGCGGATGCCGGAGAGATGTTTTTGATCCCTCCCATTCCGGGACTTTCCTCGGAACTGCTCAACAGGGATCATCACGAGGTCTATTTTAAAGGCAATCCGAAGTACCGTGGCATACAACTGCGCAGGCACGGAGATGAGCTCATGCGTCTTGAAAATGGCTTCTACCGGGCACAGGGAAGGTCGGATGACGCCATGAATCTCGGCGGAATCAAGGTTTCCTCTGTTCAGATCGAAGAGTTGATCAACCAGCTCGAATTTGTAAAAGAATCAGCTGCCATAGCGGTTTCTCCAGAAGAGGGAGGGCCCAGTGTGCTTGTCATTTATGCGGTCTGTCTGCCTTCGATAGAAAGCCCGGAGAACAAACTCCGCCTCTTGCAATCGATTGTCAAAAAAAGACTCAATCCTCTTTTCAAGGTGCAGCAACTTATTGAAATCGAAAAGCTCCCGAGAACAGCTTCTGGAAAAGTCATGCGGAGGGAGTTGAGAAAAACCTATAACAACAGAAATAATCAAAGATGAAAGTTATCTCCTATAACGTCAACGGCATTCGGGCCGCTTTGAAAAAAGGCTTTACAGAATGGCTGCAGGCCGCTGATCCGGATGTGCTGTGTATTCAGGAGACCAAGGCTCACCCTGACCAGCTGGACCTGCAAGTTTTTGAAGATGCCGGTTACCCCTATCACTATTGGTTTTCAGCCCAGAAAAAAGGCTACAGCGGCGTCGCCGTATTATCCAAACGAGAGCCGCAAAATGTAGCCTATGGAACCTCCATTGAATCCATGGACTTCGAAGGACGCAATCTGCGATTGGACTTTGAGGAACTTTCTGTGATGAGCCTGTACCTGCCGTCGGGCACCAACGACGCCCGCCTGGGTTTCAAACTCAATTACATGGCTGAATTCCAGGAATACGTCAATGACCTGAAAAAGCAGATTCCGAATCTGTTGATCTGCGGTGACTACAATATCTGCCACGAAGCCATTGACATTCACAACCCGGTACAGAACAAAAACACCTCGGGCTTCCTGCCTGTAGAAAGGGAGTGGATCGGCAACTTCATAGATAGTGGTTTTATTGACACTTTCAGGCATCTAAACAAGGAGCCTCACAACTACAGCTGGTGGAGCTATCGCGCCAATGCCCGGAACAACAACAAAGGTTGGAGAATCGACTACTGCATGGCGACACAGCCTCTCGAGTCAAATCTAAAAAGAGCTTTCATTCTGCCGGAAGCCCGGCACAGCGACCACTGTCCGATTGGGGTGGAATTCGAGTTTTAATTCACCCAAATTTTTCGATCATGCCGTTTTATTGGCCAATTGGCCGCAGGCGGCATCGATGTCCTTTCCACGGCTGCGTCGAATGTTCACAACGATACGATTTCTTTCGAGATCCTGTCTGTATTTCTCGATCACCTGTTCGTCAGCCTGTTCAAAACCGTCGTCATCGATGGCGTTGTATTCGATCAGGTTCACCTTTGAGGGAATTCGCCTGCAGTAGGAAACCAGAGCATCTATGTCCTGTTGACGGTCATTGATGCCTTTCCAGACGACATACTCGAATGTAACCCTGCTATTGGTCTTTTCATACCAATATTGAAGGGATTCCAGCAGGTCCTCCAGGTTCGATTTCTCATTGATGGGCATCATGGTGGATCGAACTTCATCAATGGCTGAGTGCAGTGAAACAGCCAGGTTGAAGCGAACCTCATCATCAGCCAGCTTCCGGATCATTTTTGGAAGCCCAACGGTCGAAAGGGTAATACGTCGCGGCGACATGCCCAAACCCTCGGGAGAAGTAATCTTCTCGATTGATTTCAAAACATTCTTGTAGTTGAGTAGGGGTTCTCCCATACCCATAAAAACAATGTTGCTGAGTTTGTGATTTTTATAGGCCCGGCTCTGTTGGTCTATGGCAACCACCTGGTCGTAGATCTCATCCGGATTCAGGTTGCGCATCTTCTTGAGCCTGGCCGTGGCACAAAAGGTACAATCGAGGCTGCAACCCACCTGGCTTGACACGCAGGCCGTAGTTCGCGTCGAGGTTGGAATAAAGACCGATTCGACGATCAAACCGTCGTGAAGGCGGATGGCATTCTTCACGGTTCCGTCAGATGATTGTTGCATCTGGTCGACGCGAATGTGGTTGATCACAAAATGCGTGTCGAGAAACTCACGGGTCTCTTTCGACAGGTTGGTCATTTCCCCGAAGCTGTGAACTCCTTTGTTCCAGAGCCATTCATAGACCTGGTTCCCACGAAATGACTTCATGCCGTTCTGGGAGAAAAAATCTCTCAATTCTTCCCGGGTCAGGGCTCGTATGTCTTTTTTCTCTGGCATAAAAAAAAGCGCCCTGAATTCGGGCGCTTGAACTTTTAATCGTTTAGATAATCAGCATTGCATCCCCGTAGGAATAGAACTTGTAATCGTGCTTTATCGCTTCCGCGTAGGCTTTCTTCAACAATTCGTGCCCGGCAAAGGCAGAAGTCATCATCATCAACGTGGATTTCGGCGTGTGAAAATTCGTGATCATGCAGTTGGCAATGCTGAACTCATACGGAGGGAAGATGAATTTATTGGTCCAGCCCTCAAAAGGCTTCAGGTGTGCATCCGCAGATACAGAGCTCTCCATGGAACGCATGACTGTTGTCCCGACCGCGCATACGCGCTTCTTCTCGTCAAGAGCACGATTCACAGAATCTGCTGTCGAAGGCGGAATGATTACCTCCTCGGAATCCATTCGGTGTTTTGAAAGGTCCTCAACCTCAACAGGGTTGAAGGTGCCCAGGCCTACGTGCAGGGTAAGCTCCTTCAGGTCGACTCCTTTAATCTCGAGTCGCTTCAAAAGGTGCTTGGAAAAGTGAAGACCCGCAGTCGGCGCTGCTACCGCTCCTTCGTGCTTGGCGTAGATGGTCTGATAGCGCTTCTCATCCTCGGGCTCAACGTCCCTTTTGATGTATTTCGGAAGCGGGGTCTCTCCCATTTCGTTCAATTTCTTACGAAATTCCTCATAGGTCCCGTCGTACAAAAAGCGAAGTGTTCTTCCGCGTGAGGTGGTATTGTCAATGACTTCAGCGACCAGGCCGCTGTCTTCACCGAAAAAGAGCTTGTTCCCGATTCGAATCTTTCGAGCCGGATCAACCAACACATCCCACAAGCGGCTCTCGGCATTGAGCTCCCTCAATAAAAAGACTTCAATGCGAGCTCCGGTCTTCTCTTTGTTTCCGTAGAGTCGGGCGGGAAAAACTTTGGTGTTGTTGAATACAAGAATGTCTCCCTCATCAAAATAGTTTACAAGATCCTTAAAGGTTTTGTGCTCAATTTTTTCCGTATCTCTGTGGAGGACCATCAGTTTGGCCTCGTCGCGATGTTCGGATGGATATTCTGCGAGTAAACCCTCAGGCAAGTCGTAATTGAAATGGGATAGCTTCATAGTTAATTTGTCGTTTTTTAAGATTTAGCCAGCAAATATACGATCTCGACAAGGGCCTTGTCAAGTGTTTCACCAATTAAATTGGATTTTAGGGCCAATTATGCATTGTGTTGGATGAATGCCTATCTTTACCGAAAATTTTCAAATGTCAAGCAAAGTCACTCCATATAAGGATTCCTCCCTCGGAAAAAAGGAACAGGTGACCCAAATGTTTGACAATGTCTCCTCCAATTATGATGCGCTCAACCGTATCCTGACCTTTGGAATTGATGTGGGCTGGAGAAAGAAGGTGGTCCGGATGGTCATGGAGGCCCAGGCAAAGAAAGTACTCGATGTCGCTACCGGTACCGGAGATCTTGCTATTATGTTTGGTCGGGAAGCCACCGAGAAGGTAGTTGGGCTCGACATCTCTCCGGGAATGTTGGAAATCGGAAAAAACAAGGTGAGTGACAAGGGTCTGGCCAAAAAGGTTCAGATGATCATTGGCGACTCCGAGAAGATGGATTTCGATGACGGAACCTTTGATGCAGTCACAGTAGCTTTTGGCGTTCGCAATTTCGAAGATCTCGAAAAAGGCCTGAAGGAGATTCTAAGGGTGCTCCGGCCGGGTGGCATGCTTGTTGTTTTAGAAACCTCGCAACCCGAAGGTGCCGTGGTGAAACAACTGTTTCGCTTCTATTCGAAATACGTCATCCCCAACATCGGCAAACTCATGTCGAAAGACAAAAAAGCCTATGACTACCTGCCGGAATCGGCAGCGGCCTTCCCCTATGGCGAGGCCTTTAACAATATTTTGCTGAAATCAGGGTTTAGTACTTCAAATGTGTACCCGCAAACCTTTGGAGCAGCCACCATTTATCAAGCGATCAAATAAGACAATGGCCAAAAAGATTCTACTGCTTATCGTTTTTATTTTCCTGAGTGTTCCGGTAATCTACAGTCAGAAAGAACGCATTGAGTACCTGCCGAATTTTGACAAAAGAACACTTCATTTTGGCTATTACATCGGTATAAACAGTAATAGTTTTGAGGTCAATTACTACGATCAGAGTGGGTTTGATCCGAATTCGCCGGTGAATCCGATACCGCCTCGTGACATGTTCGTCTCTGTGGATGCCTCTTTAGGTTTCAACATCGGATTCGTGATCGATTATCGCCTGCACAACAATATCAACCTGCGCTTCGAGCCGGGCCTTGTGAGCAACTCCAAGACACTCACCTTTGTGGATCCCAACCTGGACGCCACGGTTGACGGCATTCCGATTTACGCCGGTTCAACGACCAACCTGGAGCGGGAAGTATCAGGGACCTATCTTCACCTGCCCCTGCTGCTGAAATTCAGCACGAATCGGCTGAACAACATTCGCCCGTACATCATCGGTGGGGTGTCTTATGACTACAATTTCTCGAGCAACGAGAACAACGGCAAGGACAATTTCGAAGGCGAATTCAGGATGACCCAGAGCAATTTCATGTATGAAATAGGCTTCGGAGTTGATTTCTATATGTATTTCTTCAAGTTCACACCTTCCATTCGGGGAGTATTCGCGATCAATAACGAACTCGTAGAGGATTTCAATCCGGTGGACTATCCTGAATATTCCAGCCCCTGGACAGGACCCATCGATTTCATGGGCACTCGTGGCATCTACCTCAACCTGACCTTTGAATAAAAAAGCACCGCTCTTTCGAACAGTGCTTTTCACTTAGCTTACTTAACTCACGAATACAGCCGGATCATCCGCATTTGCTATGTCCGCAACTCTTGCATTTGAGGCAGCCTTCTGAATAAATCAGTCCTTCAGGATCTCCGCATTCTCCACATTTCTTGTCTGCAGCCGCGGTTCCATCGGGTACATACCTCTTGAGGGCTCGTGCAACCCCGTTCTTCCAGGTATTGATATGATCGTCATACATGTTCAGGTTCTGGATCAGATTCACCACATAAGGCATAGGCATGTCGTGACGCAAAATTCCTGAAATCAGCTTGGCGTAGTTCCAGTACTCCTTGTCGAAAGACCTGGAGAGGCCTTCAATAGTGGTTTTGTAACCTTCTTTGTCGGTGTACTGGAAATCATAGCGAGCTTCTCCATTCTCATCGCGACTCTTGATCACCCATCCTTTTTCGAGCCAATGGGGAAGGTTGAATGCATCCTCCATTTTTCCTGTGAAAATCTCATACGGATGATTGTCAATCAGACCCACCACAGCCAGCCATTTTTCAGACTCGTTGTGGAACCTGACCACTTCGGCCTCGATCTTCTTGGGCCGCCGCTTATAGGCTGTCTTGCGGGTCTTCTTTTCTTTTTCTTTTTCTTTCTTGTCCTCTGCAATTAAAATCCCACTTCGTGAACCGTCACGATATACGGTTATTCCCTTCAGCCCTTTCTTCCAGGACTCCATGTAGATGCCTGCCACCAGCTCCTCGCTCACGTCTGAGGGCAAATTGATCGTAGAACTGATCGAGTGAGTCGTATACTTCTGCACCAACGATTGGAGGGCGACGCGCTGCTCCCAATCGATCTCGGGTGCCGTTGCTCCTGCATACGGGCTTTTGGACTCATCAGTTTCACCAGTGACCTTCATCCACTCCTCCAGTTTCTTGTGATATACGGTGAACTCCTCGAAAGCATCCCCGAGGTCATCCACAAAGTCTACTTTGGCGTTCTTGTCATGCGCGTTGATCTTGCGCCGTCTTTTGTAGGACGTCAGAAAGACCGGTTCAATGCCTGAAGACACCTGTGCCAGCATGCTCAGCGATCCTGTCGGAGCCACGGTGCTGATCGAGATGTTCCTTCTTCCATGCACCATCATGCGCTCATACAGATCAGTAAACTCTTCTTTCAACATCTGAACAAACTCAGATGTGTCTTCGATGTTGCGATTGAAAACCTCGAACTGACCACGTTCAATAGCCATATCAACGCTACTGTCAAACTCCCCTGAGAGCTTGGTTCGCATGATCGTGTCGACCTTTTCAATGGCTTCAGGAGTATCGAATTTAAGTCCCAGGGCGGCAACTGCATCCGCCAGAGCTGTGAAACCTAAACCTGTTCTTCTCCCTTTTCGCCCTGTTTCCTGAAGTAGCTTCCAGGTTTCGATCTCATTCTGTTTGATGTTGTCTGGCTCAGGGTCTTCTCCGATTTTTTCGAGAATTCGATCAACTGCCTCGAGCTCGAGATCTACCAGGTCGTCCATCAGGCGCTGGGTCTCATAAACTACCTCGTAGAATTTCTTGTAGTTGAATTTAGCCTTTTTGGTGAAAGGATGCTCCACAAAACTAAACAGGTTGATCGCTATCAATCGGCAGCTATCTCCCCCCTGCATCGCAATTTCGGAGCAAGGATTGGTTGATGAATTCTTGAACCCGGGATACATAGAGGATGTAGAATAGTTATGTTGGCGATCCCAAAAAATGAGTCCCGGCTCAGCTGTGTTTCTCGCACTTTTGATAATAGTATCCCAAAGTGGCTTAGCGTCAATTTCGCGACTGTACTTAGGCTCCTTTGAGTCGATCGGCCAGCGCAAAGTAAATTTGCCTTCCTTTTCAACGGCCTCCATGAACTCGTCAGAAAGACGAATCGAAATGTTCGCCCCGGTTACTTTGGTCAGGTCCTGCTTGATCGTCACGAATTCTTCGATATCAGGATGAGCAATATCCATGGTCATCATCAAAGCGCCTCTCCTTCCGTTTTGAGCGACTTCTCTTGTAGTGCCTGAAAAACGATTCATAAACGACACGGCTCCGGTGGTGGTTCCGGCAGCGTTCGAAACCTGCGCATTCTTGGGTCTCAGACCCGAAAGGTCAACCCCAACGCCACAGCGTCTCTTAAAAAGTTGGGCCATTTGTTGATCCGTATAGAAAATGCCTCCATAGGAATCCAAAACCGGTGGAATCACGACACAATTGGAAAGCGAAGCAATGATCTCGTTGTTACCAAGTCCGAACATGACACTTCCCTGGGGGATCACATATTTGAAGTCTTTGAAGAGTTGATAAATCTTTTTCTCGGTGAGCTTTGCCCGTTTCAATCCGTACTCGGATTGACCTTCGAGCTTCTTTCTTTCCGGGTTGTACCGGTCTTCAATTTTTGCAAATTCCCGGGCCATGCGCTTGTGCATGTCATCGGGCGTCTTTTCAAGAAATTTACCGTCATTTGTCTTCAGAGCATACTTGTTGATCCAGGTTGTTGCAGCTAGCTCGTCACCTTTAAAGTATGATAATGAACTAGTTAGGATTTCTTCATAGGTATACCCCCCTTTGATTATTGTTTCCTCCACCATGATTATTTTGAAATTATAGCATTTGTTTGGCGAGTTAAAATTAGCACAAATCACCTTGGATTTTTTTTCAACAATTTTTAATTATTAACAATGACCCGTTAACATTTTTTTTGGTTTGTGCTTCCCTGTATTCATGGCAATTTTCGATCAAATTCTGTTGAATATATTTTTTGACCCTCGCCATTTTGGATTTTTTTTAGTACATTTTTCACTCAATTCCTGCCCGTGGACTATCGTTCAAAGATTTTTATCTATTCCGGGGTCTATTCCTTGCTCGGCATCCTGCTGGCCAGGGAATTTGTCTTCCAATACCATTACGCTGCTATGGGTATGAATGTCTTACCCATCAATCTTTTCGAAATCTTGTTGTATGCGCTGGCGGTGCTGGTGTTTTTACTCTGTGTCGTGACAGCCTATATCCTGGCTCGAAGAAGCAAGGTTCCGATCAGCTTCAAGAAGCGATTCAATTTCCTGATCCCTGCCTTTGTCGGATGGATCATTCTTTACCTGCTATTGACCCAGAACCTCGCGGAACTCACCGTTCCGGTCTCCCTGATCCTTTATGGTCTAATACTGTTTAACCTGAATCGGTTTGTCACCAGCAGACTGGTCTACTTTGCGTCGATATTAATTGTTTTGGGACTGCTCGCATTTTTCTTCAAAAGCGCACCCTGGATATTTCTGATTCTGGGCTTCTCCGCGTTACCTGTCGGATTCGGACTTATTGTTCGCCGTCAACGTATCCCTGAAGGTAAGAATACCGCTCGGTGAGTTTTCCGTTTTGGGTCATGCGTGCCCGATGAAGGATCCCGTCTTTGTCTCCATTGAAAAACGATGGGATGACATGCCTGACAAAATTTTCGCTGAATCCTCTAGAGGCATCGCGTGGCAGCTCATTGGGAAGATTGTCAACCGCCATGACCGCAATGGCGCCCGGTTGTTTAAAAGAAACCTCTGACTCCGACTCAGGATCGTAGCCGTAAACCGGATCTGCAATAGTGGAAGCACGCAGCGTGGAGGCAACAGGACCATCAATGTCACAGCTGATATCCGCCACGACGGAGATTTTGAAATTCCCGGACTTCGCATCCTCACGGGTATATAAATAAGGCGCCCCCGAGGCATAAAAATGACCGGCTATATAAAAGTCACTGACTGCCGCAAAGCGAAAGAAGTCGCCCTCGTAGTCTTCCGGGTGATCGAAGAAGTCGTACATGTCAATGACGCGACCATCCTTGCGGCGGTTGTATTCCAAAACATCGATCTGGGTGTACACTGCCTCGTCAAAATCCTCGTTGAGGTAAGCTTCGTAGTCAACCTCTTTGATGCCCATGCCGTCGAGCATCTCTTTGGCTCCGTTGCTGACCCTACCCTTGCCCGTCAGAACGATCTTGATGGCCGGCAGCCTGACCTTCTTCAGCTCAGAGATGAGTTCTTGCTGGTCCTTGAGAGACTCCGCCTTGGGCAAATCGAAGCCTTCCGTTTTCAGACCATAAGCTCGGATTCCATTATAGGCGCCAACAATGCCCGCATAGCGCCCGAAAGCTACCAGTCGAATTTCCCGAGGATCTGTGATCACCTCGTGGTCGTAAAGCTCAATATTCTTATCCAGTATTGCCCTGAGCAGATCCCGATTGTAGGGCTGCTCTTTGATGGTATGCGAAAAAAAGAAGTACTTCTTATCCGGAATCAAGGCCTCAATCGGAACCTCCTTGACCCCCAGCAACACCTCCGCGTCGGAGACATCTTCGGTTACGGATATCCCTTTGTCACGATATTCCTGATCCGTAAAGGTCCGGATCGGGCTCGACTCAGAGACAATCTCCATTTGAGGATACGTCTCGAGCAGTTCATGACAAGCACTGGGCGTGAGCACCACCCTTCGGTCAGGCGGGTTCTTTCGTTCGCGAATAAGAGCAAATTTCATTTGGTACGGTCTTTGCGCTAAGGTATTCGGAAAAGCAGAAATGCACAAGAAATCGCCCGAATTTTAATACATTTGCCGGGTTACGTTCTTTAAAATATGGGGATGACTGGTTTTGACAGCGAGATCAGTCTGAGTATAAGCATGTCGAGCCATGAAATTGCACTCGTAAAATCGATTTCAATCTATAAACGGCGAAGATAACTACGCTTTAGCTGCTTAATCTGAATCACAGTAAGATCGAGCCTAGTCCCGCCAGGCGGGAAAGCTAAATGTCTCTGGAAAGCCTTGGTTAACGGCGTTCTATTTAGAGGCATCGTAAAAGTAAACCTAGAGAAGCTGAAGTTTCGGCAGCCTCTCGAAATTTAAGAAACTAAGCTGGAAGTAGAATGTTTTTAGTCGGCTTCCTGACGAAAATCAAATAAAAACTAAACATGTAGAAAGTACGCAGGTTGCTTGTTTGGACGAGGGTTCGAGTCCCTCCATCTCCACGATCAAATAAGAATCTGAAAAATAGACAGATTCGAAACAAAAAAATCCGCCAAGCTTGCTTGAGCGGATTTTTTTGTGAGAAGATGTAAAATTGCTGCCAAGCAATTTGCAGATTCTATTTGCAGTACTGAAGTCACTAGGGCCCAGCGAAGCTAATCCCTCCTAAAAATGAATCCTTATGAGTACAGTCTTAGTCCAGGAGCATCAGAACTAGAGGACACCGGTTCCTATCATGAAATCAAATCGTCAATTTACCCTCAGACTCTTTAATTTCTTCGATTCGCTCCTTAACTGCTTTTAAAGCTTTGTGCGCCGCGTCAAAGCTATCCAACCTCGACTTATAAGTACCATAGGTTGCCTTTTCCCTGTTGAACAAATCAAAATCCTCTTCATAGCTTGAAAACTCTCTATTTATATCTTCTCCGTTATAGTATTCTTGCCCAAACCCAAAGAAGCGCTTTACTTTCCCATTGTTCATATAATAACCAATCACAAATCCACTGGGTGTCATAACAATACTCTTGACCCCATCTTCTTGATTTTTAGCCTCCATGGCCGATTTTTTCTCTAATCTTTGAATTCCTGATATAAGATTCTCAAGATCTTCATAGGCAATGGTGCAGTAAATATTTCCCGCATTCAGGTCCAAATAATAATCGACTTCTCCTTGCATTCGAACCGATCGTATTTTCGAACGAAGTGAGTTTTTCAAATTATCGTGTTCTAAAGGAGATTCATAAATGGATATTTCCTTGATCCCTTTCCCATGTTGAGCCCAAATATGTATTGAGGCCATAAGGAAGAATAGAAGAAACATGTTTTTTACCATGACCTGGTGTTTTTTAATTGAAAACTGATTCTTGAATTCAATGTAGCTCTTAAATAAATCCTATATGTTATGCCTTCGTAAAGATTTCGTTAAGAATAACCGAGCGTCTTTTTTTTGTTAGAAGATGTAAAATTACTACCAGGCAATTTGCAGATTCTATTTGCGGGACGGAAGATTCTAGGGACCAGCGAAGCTAATCCCTCCCTTTATCATCAATTGAGAAATACATCTCTATCCTACAGTATTTTCTGATATTCAATTAAATTTGAATGGATATCCCAAGTTGTGCTTAATTTGGATAAATTAAAACAACAAAATTTTCACCTTGAGTAATGAACATAGATTTAAATATTGTTACTAAAGAATAATAGTTATGAAAGAAATACTTGAAGAATATGCTTTGATTGCAGAAATCATATCAGCGATTGCTGTGATTATTTCACTGATTTTTGTTGGTTTTCAGATTAGAGGAAATACTAAAGCAACACAAGCATCAACTTTTCATGAAATCGCGACTTTAGATATTCAATTACTATTAAGTTTTGCCAATTCTCAGGAATCAGCTAGAATAATTTCAACCTTTCGAGATAATCCTGATGATTTATCAGAAAAAGAACAAAATCATGGTTTTTACTTTTTTGCTGCAGAAGTGCGTCACGTAGAAAATTTGTTTTTACAGCATGAAAATAAAATGCTGAGTGAAAAAGATTGGAATTCCAGAAAAGCTTTAGTTGAAGGTATAGTGCTAACACCTGGTTTTGGTACTTTATTAAAAAGTCCATTCAAAAAATTTTTCGATGGTTCATTTATTGAGTTTGGAGAAAATCAAAGAAAATTGTTCGGAATAAAAGAATGATTGAATTAATGAAACTAAGTACAATAACGTGTATATCTCATTGCCGCTGAATACCTATTCGGAATTGAATGCAATTTGCCATTTTTGGGTTGCGTCGGAAAACCATAGCTGATTTTCCGCAAAAAGCCATACACAAGACCGTTGTGCTTCATTATCAGAAACGACTAACCAATGATTCTATTCTTTAGAAAAATTCGCCAAAACTTGATTATGGAAAATAAAACCGGAAAGCCAGCCTGGCCGGTAGGCAGGTATTTGAAATATGCCATTGGAGAAATTATACTTGTCGTGATTGGAATTTTGATTGCACTTCAAATTAACAATTGGAAAGAACAACGAATTGAAAACCGAAAAGAACAGGCAATTCTTAAAAGGCTCGCTAAAGAGTTTAAGTCTAACCGGGAACAACTACTTCAAAAGATAGAAAGTAGAAATGACATAAATAAAAAATGTCTTCGTTTACTCACCTTTTATAATGAGCCAGAAAATGTCCAAAAAGATAGCATTCTTTTGTATTTAGGCAGTATGGTTCCGACCACCTTTGACCCCATCCAAAATGATTTGGTGAAATCGGGAAATATTGAAATTATAAAAAATGAAGAATTAAAACAGTTACTAATCAATTGGAGTACAGATGTTATCCAACTTCAAGAGGTAGAGCAAATGTATTTAAGATACTATGAGACCTCATTTGCGTCTTACATCAATGAAATAGGTATTCAACGCGATTTAGGGTTTTCTTTTTGGCGGAAAGTAAGGTCTAGCTTATTGGAAGCTAAAGAAGTTCAAAATCCAATTCCGGGAACATCGAAAATAAGTACAATCAGTAAAGAACAATTGCTTTCAGACCAAAGACTGGAAGGTATAATTGCCTGGAGCTTAAACTTAAATACTTTTAACAACCAAGAAAGTGAAACACTAATGAAGCGAATTGACTATATCCTCGAAGTTGTACAGTCTGAGATAAAAGAATAACGAAAGTACAACAATGGCTATAAGTAATTGCTAAACCACGCAACTAATCAAACCCAACACGTTGCCCTTAATACAGTACAAATCTAATGACACTTGAAGATTTAGGATATAACACTGATTTGGAAAACTATCGAAAAGACCAAAATCTTGATTCATTTGGAGTGGGACGAGTTATTTCCGAACACAAGGAAAGATACATTGTAAAAACCGCTGAAGATGAATATGATGCAGAGATAATCGGAAATTTAAGGTTTTCAGCACATAACAGGTCTGATTTTCCTGCTGTTGGTGATTGGGTTGCAATTTCTGAATATGATGAAAATAAAGTGCTTATTCATTCTGTTTTTCCAAGAAAGACAATCATTGAAAGACAAGCTGTAGGAAAACAGGGCGAAAAACAAATCATCGCAACAAATATTGACTTATGCTTTTATTGTACAGGCGGTTGACAGGGATTTTAACATCAACCGAATAGAAAGGTATTTGACAATCTGCAATGCATCCAAAGTAAAACCGATTATCATTCTCAATAAAATTGACTTGATAAATGATACCGAATTAGCAAAGTTGATTTCTGACATTCAGGAAAGAGTAAAACAAGTACCGGTAATTGCGATAAGTAATGAGACCCAAAAAGGAATTGAAAGACTGAAAGAGACATATAGTAAAAGGTAAAACATACTGTTTGTTGGGTTCATCAGGAGTGGGAAAATCCACCCTTTTAAACAATCTTTCGGGAAGACAAGTGATGAAAACAAACACGATTAGTACAAGTACAAACAAAGGACGACACGTTACCAGCCACAGGGAATTGTTAGTTCTTGAAAATGGTGGAATTTTAATTGACAATCCGGGAATGAGAGAAGTGGGGATTGCGGATTCGTACAGGTGGATTGGAAATGACATTTGAAACAATAGTCAAATTATCCAAAAATTGCAAATTCAAAGATTGTACACATACAACAGAAATTGATTGTGCAGTTTTGACAGCAGTTGAAAGTGGAGAAATAGACGAAATCGTCCTATGAAAACTACCTAAAAATGGAACGGGAAAAAGAGCATTTTGAATCAACTGTTGCTGAGAAGACGTAAAAAAGACAAGGATTTTGGGAAAATGATTAAAACAGTTTAAGAAAGACAAGAAAATCAAATAAGTACTAAGCACAACAATGGCTATTCGAATCATGTCTAAGCTTTGTTGCTTACATATCCTGATCAATAAAATCAAATATAAATGTTCGCTGTAATTTATCAATTCGACGTCAAAGAAAACAGGGAGTCCGAGTTCATAGGCGCCTGGAAACAATTGACTCAATTAATTTATGAATACGAAGGAAGTTTAGGTTCCCGATTGCACAAACTAAATGACACAAGTTATATCGCCTATGCTCAGTGGCCCGACAGAGACACTTGGAAAAACTCAGGGAACAACCTGCCGGATTCTGCTAACCGTGTAAGAAAATCAATGAGAGATTGCTGCACGGGCATTGAAACTCTTTACGAGTTGGACTGCACTGAAGATCTGTTGAAATCTCAAACTCGCCATGACAGGCCCTACTCCTGAGCAGCCTCAGACTCGGAATTCTCAGGCGCCTCCGGACTTTGAACACCACGTAGTCATACAAAATCTTCCAGCCATCCTTGTATTTCTTCCAATAGACCAGGTAGTCTCCCACCATTTTCATCGACGGCATCGGACTCTCCTCATTAGCCGTAAAACTTTGAATTCCGCGACCTCGTTCCACGACATGGTCACCCATAAACTGGAAGTCCAGGATTTCCAGCTCCAAGTGCCAGTCTCCTATTTGGGCCGCATCTTTTTGGGCCTGCACCCATGCCTTACGACCTTTTAAGGGTTCTTGCCCTGAAATGATCTGAACGACATCTTCGGCAAAATATTCACCAGCGTCTTTGAATTTACCCTGTTCGATCAGGAGTGGAATCATTTTGTTGGCTTCTTCAATAGCCGCCCGGGCTTCTTTTTCAGACCGCTCCATTTCCAGGGCAGCCTTTTCAGCCTCGAACTCGGCCGTTTCCTCGTTTTTGCATCCGGTAAACAGCAGAAGCATCGAGACGAGTAATGCAATTGATCTTAATAGTTTCATGGTCTTTAAGGTTGGTTTTTACCCCTTTAAAATAAAAAATATTTTTCTTTCTCAAAAAAAGGGGATGGTTCCCATTGTACCCTCAAAAACTCTCACTAAACTCCAACTTGGGCAAGATCGTCACCTTTTTATTCTGAATGATCTGCATCTTTCTGACTACTTTATCCAGCATTCTCACAGCCTTTTCGATATAGGGCCCCTTATTGAGCATGATGCAGTCTGCCCGCTGAGCCATAGCGGCATCTGTGATTTCCGCTCTGGTTGGTGTTCCTTTTTTGGCCAGGTTCTCCAAAACTTGTGTCGCCCAGATATCAGGCAAATGGGCTGCTTCGCAAAGTTGTAATATTTCTTCCTGGATAATGGCAAAATTTTTCCAACCGGCTTCGATAGCCAGATCACCTCTTGCAATCATGACACCTACAGGGTAGTTTTCCATGGCTTTCAACAAAATGCCCGGCAGATTTCTATAGGCTTCCTTGGTTTCAATTTTAAGAATGATGCCTATATCAGCATGCAGTTCTTTCAACTCGTCGAGTAGTTCTTCAACATCTTCTATGTTGTTGACAAAGGAATAATTGACCGCATCGGCATGCTTCACCACAAACTTTAAATCTTTTTTGTCTTTTTGGGTCAATCCGCTGACGCCTAAAATACTATTTGGAAAGTTTATGCCTTTATCAGCTTTCAATTTCCCTCCTTTTTTACTCGCACTGGTGATTTCTATAAGCAAATGGTCCGAGTGGCATTCTTTTACAAACCCTTCAATTTTCCCATCATTAAAGTAAACCTCTTCTCCGGGATTGACATGGTCGAATATCTCAGGTAACGTACAGGAAATATGGGCCATTTCTTTTAGATTTCCTTCCTCATCATAAACTGCGGGCTCCCCGGGAATAGGATCTCTGTCTAACCTCAAATAATCGCCTTGAAATAAAAAGATGACTTCTTCCAGAGGTATCAATTCCTGAACTGAATGAATTTCAGAGGATGATTTCTTTTCAAAGAAGACATTAAACAAAGTTTCCGTAGTTACAAAAGCCGATTCCTTCGAAGATCCCCAGCGACCTTTGCCTTCTTTTCCTGTGATCTTTATTTTGCACTTTCTGTCACGCGAATCCTTAAAGATAATGTAGGAACCCTCCTTCGTTTTACGAAGCCATTTTTTGTTTACAGGAATGACAGCATCTACTTCCTGATCCTTGGGAGGCTTGGTACCGTAAGGAGCTAACCAAATCTTAGCGGGTTCTGTTACCTGGCCAATTGAATTGCTTTTGGGCTTGATGTGAATGACTTTGGGTCCGGGTTTCATCTTGCCTGTTCTCAATTTTGGACCGCCCAGGTCCATTGTGATTTTACAAGGATGATCACTTGAATTGATATTATCAATGATTGCTTGCCAAACCATTTCATCATCATGTGCGCAGTTGATTCTCGCACAATCCATCCCGTGTTTCAGCAACGACGACACAAAATCCTTGTTATAAGCGGCCTCAACGGGCTGAGTAACCAAAATGGCCGTTCTTCTCTTATTTCTCACTTCTCCGAAAACGGCTTGGCGATTCTTATTCAAAATCTCTCCAACTTGCTTGTTGTTGAGACTCTCATGCTCTTCCTCAAATATTTCATTATTCATCAAACTGTTGATCACCGTTCTAAAATTCAGAAGGTCAAATAAGATATTGTTTTGTGATTCGAGGTTCAGAGGCAATCCCAGGTCTTCAATTTTATCCTGAAAAACATTCATATTAAAGGATCGCATCGCCAAATAATGCACGAGGTTTCTGGCACTTTGTGAGTAATTTGGATGTACCTTATTCAGCTGAGTTTCGTACTTGGATTCAAATTCGTGCATCCTTCCAATTACCGAATCCAGGGCATTGAGTATTTCCTGTAATTTATCTCTGTCAAAAATCATCATCTACCATTTTAGAGTCTACTAAAGTTACCACCCTTTTTTCAAATTTTCAATGATTTGAACGAGTATTTGTGCCGCATCAAAATCAGTTAAAGCCTTGACTTTCTGAGTTGAATGTTTATTTTTACAGTATGAAACCCCTTTTGTCTAACTTTCTTAAGAAATATAATCATGAGGCTGCTGCTGATTTTATTCCTCTGCTTATCTTCCCTCTCATTGCATAGCGACCCAATTTGTGAAACCTGTGACATCGACAAGGTGAAAGTCACTCAGGATAACCTGTACGATTTGAGCTTTGCCCTGGTTCAGGATTTCCTGTGCACTTTCGATGAAAACTGCAAGGACAATCTCGAGTTTTCCAAGTTGAGCAATGAGACTCTTTTCGACGTGGTCCACAACGCCCCGGAGCTTTTTTTGAAAGTCTTACAATACGGAAAACTGAACAATCAGGAGTTTATTCTCGAAGAGTTGGGTCATCCGGCGCATGCAGGGATCAATGTGGAAGTAATACGCACTAAGGTTAAGAAGCAGGACGAGAAATACATGTTCAAATACGACGTGTTATCCGCACTCAAATAAAAGTAATCTTTACAAATTTCTTTCTCCGTGTGGACCAGATGGTTATTTTAGTGGATCAATAAGGTCCTTAATCCGAACAAACCATGAAAACACTCTTTAAAATTCTCCTTTTCGCCATCATCTTGCAATCCTGCCAGGAAAAAGTTGAAATGAGTTCGATCAGTTCTGTGAATTGGGAAAAGAGATCGATTGAACCCTTAGAGAAGGATTCTCTCACAAAAGGCTCCACCTACCTTTCTGTATACTCCCAGATCTACAGCCAGACAGACCAGACAACACATGATCTCACAGCAACCGTGAGTATGCACAACACGAATAAAACAGATACGATTTATATCAACAAGGCTGAATACTTCGATACAGATGGCAAATCGATACGAACCTATTTCGATAAGACGATTTTCGTCGCTCCTATGGCGACAGTGCAAATCATTATTGACGAACATGACCGGGAAGGCGGAACCGGAGCTAATTTCATCTTTGAATGGATGATTGAACCCGGTTCGAACGACCCGCTGTTCGAAGCTGTCATGATCTCTACATCGGGTCAACAAGGACTTTCATTTACCACCCAAGGAAAAAGGTTGAATTGATTCAAATGTTAACTTTTGGTGAATATAATCACTAATAAGCATTACTTTTGGTGAATATAATCACTGATAGTTATGATCAAAAGAGTTTTAGAAAGCAAAATATCCAAAAAATTGAATTCGGGCAAAGCAATAATTTTAATTGGTCCGAGACAAGTGGGTAAGACAACATTGATCAAATCAATTCTGGATAAAAAAGATTATTTATTCCTGGATGGGGACGATCCTACAGTTAGAAGTCTTTTAACTGAGCCAAATACAGAGCAGTTGAGAAGTATCATCGGAAACAAACAGATTGTATTCATCGATGAGGCCCAAAGAATCAACGGAATCGGAATTACCTTGAAATTGATTACCGATCAATTCAAAAATATACAATTACTTGTTAGTGGATCCTCTGCATTTGAATTGAACAGCAGCATAAACGAACCTCTTACTGGAAGAAAATGGGAGTATCACTTGTATCCCCTCTCATGGGAAGAACTTGAAAACCACATAGGTTATGTTAAATCTCAACAACAACTCGAGCTGAGACTCATGTATGGAATGTATCCAGATGTAATCAATAATCCTGGAGAGGAAATCGAAATCCTGAAACAATTGATAAATAGTTATCTTTTCAAAGATATTTTGTCTTTTGGAGGGATTCGAAAACCTGAAGTTTTAGAAAAGTTGGTCAAAGCTCTGGCCTTACAAATCGGGCATGAAGTGAGTTACAATGAATTGGCGAAATTGATAGGCGTGGATAAAAATACCATTGCAAACTACATAGATCTGCTTATCAAAGGGTTCATCATATTCCGATTGCCGAGTTTCTCCAAGAATCTGCGCAATGAAATAAAAACGAACCAGAAGATCTATTTTTATGATACAGGTATTCGAAACATGGTAATCGGCAATTTTAATCTCATCGAGAGTCGAAATGATAAAGGTCCGCTTTGGGAGAATTTTTTGATTAGTGAACGTTTAAAACGGAATTCCTACCAGATGAGTTTGGTTAACGCGTACTTTTGGCGAACCAAGCAGCAGCAGGAGGTTGATTATTTAGAAGAAATCGCTGGTAAAGTATATGGATATGAGTTCAAATGGAGCCCAAAAGCCAAAATAAAAATACCAAAGTCATTTGTTGAGACCTATCAGACCAATGTCCAATTGATAACCACAGAAAATTTCAGAACTTTTGTCAAATAATATCTGTAAACCGGATTTCCCATTTCGATTTCTTTCTCATCTTTAAAAACATCTGATTTACCCTTGGCTATCTCTCGTGGATGAGTAATTTTGTGGTAGCTAGATTTATGTCTCTTCACAAAATACTATCAAATTGAACAAGAATTTACTGAATCGATTTTTCCTGGTTGCGTTGATGATTTTCGTTGTCGGATGCAAGGAAGCAAACAAAACAGGAGCAGGCCAAATCGCAGGCCTTGAAAAGGAACCCACAGGAGTAGACAATGTGGCCTACAAATGGGGACAAATGGCCCTGACGGCAACGGCGAATGACACGGAACGCTTTCGACCCAGGCCCACGGTTACTTCGAGGTATTTAGGGCTGATTTTCGTGGCGGTTTTTGACGCCTGGTCGCGCTATGATGACAAAGCAACTCCCGTTTATCTCTCAGAGGTTGAAAGGAGGCCGGAGCAGGAGCATTCCTTGAAAAACAAGGAGATAGCGATCAGCTATGCTGCATTTCGAGCCATGAACGAATACTATTATTCTGACAGGGCCTTATTCGAGGAATTTATGAGAGAATTGGGGCTCGATCCTGCGAATGAAAGTATGGATCCGAACACTCCTGAAGGCATCGGAAATCTGGCTGCCAAAGCGGTCATCGAAGCGCGCAAAGGGGATGGCGCCAATCAATATGGCGAGGAAGAAGGGTCCAATGGGGAACCCTATTTTAACTACGTGGGATATGAACCGGTCAATTCAGCAGATAAGAACGTAGATCCCAATCGTTGGCAACCCAAATATTTTGCCGACGGAAAAGGCGGAAAGTTCGCCCCGGGCTGCCTCACCCCCTATTGGGACAAGGTAAAACCCATTTCCCTGAAATCGGGTGACCAATTCAGGCCCGGCCCGCCACCTATGATCGGATCGGAGCAATTGGAAACAGAGGTCAAAGAAGTGATCGATTTGCAAGCAGATTTGACTGACTATCAAAAAGCACTGGTTGAATTCATGCGCGACGGTCCACAATCCGTGCAGCAGGCAGGTCACTGGTTGAAATTTGCGCAGGATGTCTCACGCAGGGACAATCATACACTCGACCAGGACGTGAAAATGTACTTTTACAATCAGGTGGTTGCCATGGATGCCTTCATCGCCTCCTGGGATTCCAAGATGTTCTATGACTATGCCCGCCCCTATGCTCTGGTTCATGAATATTACAAGGACCAGAAGATAAAAGCCTGGGGTGGAGAAGGCAAGGGAATGATGGAAATGGACGGAAACCAGTGGAGGCCTTATTCGCCCGAGACGTTTTTATGCCCGCCTTTCCCAAGCTATGTTTCAGGGCACAGCACCATCAGCGGAGGCTGTGGCGAGGCATTGAAACTATGGACCGGAAGCGATGAATTCGGATCGGAATCCCAATTGGTAGCAGGGGCCATGACCGAACCCGACAATTTGGGAGATACGATAACCCTGGTCTTTCCAACGTTTACTGAAGCGGCGGAAATGGCTGGAATTTCAAGAGTTCTTGGCGGATACCATATTCAATCGGACAACATTGCCGGGCTGGAACTGGGAAGGAACGTAGCCCGTGAAGCCTGGAAATTCTATAAAAATCACGTGGGAGAAGAATGATAAAAACCTGATGGAATGGGCAAAAAAAAGAATCTTCTTACCTTCCTGACCGATCGCCTTCTGTCGGAGCAAACGCGCAGAAAAACGGAAAAAATAATTCTGAATGTGGCTCTGCTCAGCTTTTTGGCTCACGTCGCGGTGATCTACCTGATGAAATTCGGCTTTCTGCACCTTCCGTCTGATTGGGAATTGCTTAAAAACCCCATCTCCGCAATTTATACGCCCTTTTCTTTCATTCTTATTTATGAGGTCTATCTGCTGATCTACTATCTTCCCAAATCCTTTACTACTTACATCAACAAGCAATACCAAATCATCACGCTGATCATTATTCGAAAATTGTTCAAAGACTTGTCGGACCTGGAGCTTAGCTCGAACTGGTTTGAAATCAAGGGAGACCTCCAATTCACCTACGACATACTCGCATCCGTCATACTTTTTTACCTCATTTACCAGTTTCAAAAGCAAGGCAAGCGAAACCTTGAGCTTCAAGTCCAGCTCCAACCCGTGATTGAGCGCTTTGTCAAAACGAAAAAACTGATCGCCATTGTCCTGATCCCGCTGTTTTTTATTATGGCCCTGTTCACCTTGGTCAATTGGTACACCGGACTTTCATTTTCAACCAATGAGCTGCCCTCCTTTGAAAGCATCAACAATCTCTTTTTTGAGCATTTCTTTACCGTATTGATCCTGGTGGATGTGGTGCTGCTGTTGATCTCCTTTTTCTACACCGACAGGTTCCATAAAATTATCCGAAATTCAGGCTTCGTCATTTCGACCATTTTAATCAGGATCTCTTTTGGCGTTAGCGGACTGATCAGTACTGTTCTGATCGTGGTGGCTGTGTTGTTCGGATTGGCCATAATCACGATTCATAACCAATACGAGAAAAATCCCTTGCCGGACAACGAGTATATTGAGTAATAATTTTGACATGATTAAAAAAATATCGACATGTACTGTTGTGTTCATAGTTTTTTTTTGACATGATTAAAAAAATATCGACAATCCTGTTCCTGTTCATGCTCCTTCTATTGGGATGCAGCGACGGGAGTGATCCGGACGACGATTCATCCGGTCCGGATGGCACAGATCCCGACCCTTCGCTTACAGATGAAGAGCTTCTAGACCTGACTCAACGGGAAACCTTCAGGTATTTCTGGGACTATGCCGAACAAAATTCGGGTGCGGCACTTGAGCGTTATCACCCGGGTAACCCTTCGTTCAGCGCTCCTGTTGTTGCCACTGGAGGAACAGGGTTTGGAATCATGTCTATGCTCGTGGGGATTGAACGAAATTTTGTTTCCAGGGCTCAGGTTGTGCAGCGCCTGGATAAGATCCTGAACTTTTTGGAAACTTCCGATCGATTTCACGGCGCCTGGCCTCACTGGATCAATGGAAATAGTGGCAAAGTGATCCCTTTCAGCTCGCTCGATGATGGCGGTGACCTGGTAGAAACCGCCTTTCTCTGTCAGGGCTTGGTTTGCGTTTACGAGTATTTCCGCGAAGGGAACCAGCAGGAAAAGGAATTGGCTCAAAAGGCTTTTGATCTCTGGGCAGGCGTAGAATGGGACTGGTACACCCAGGGTGAAGAGGGGCTTTACTGGCACTGGAGTCCGAATCATGGATTCGCAATTGACTTCAAGCTTGAAGGCTACAACGAGGTGCTAGTCACCTACGTGCTGGCAGCGGCGTCTCCAAATCACTCGATTTCCAAAGAAGCTTATGATTCCGGATGGGCCGTAAATGGAGAAATACAATACTCAGGATCCGCCTATGGCTATCCTCTTCTGGTGCGGCATCAAGGCGACGCGCAGCTTGGCGGACCCCTGTTCTGGTCACACTACTCCTATCTTGGATTGAATCCCAATGGCCTCTCCGATGCTTATGCCAACTATGAAGAAGTCAACAAGAATCACGTGAGGGTCAACTATGCCTATTGCCAGGATAATCCCAAGGGTTACCTGGGCTATGGCCAGGATTTCTGGGGGCTCACAGCCAGTTACTCCCGAAATGATGATGGCAGCCTGGGTTATTCGGCCCATTCTCCAGCAAATGACCTGGGGATCATTTCCCCTACAGCGGCCATATCTTCAATGCCTTACGCTCCTGTACAATCCCTGAACGCTCTGAGAAGTTTTTATGACAATCGAGAACGACTACTTGGACCGGCCGGATTCTATGACGCCTTTGCCTCCGACCTGAGCTGGGTAGCCGAAGCCTATCTGGCCATTGATCAGGGTCCGCAGATCGTAATGATCGAAAACTACCGTAGCGGACTCCTCTGGAACCTGTTCATGCGGAATCAGGAAGTACAGGCAGGCCTCGATAAGCTCGGTTTTTCTTATCCAAATTGATTTATATTCTCTTACTTTGTTAGAGTCAACCTCAATCTTTGTCCCCAATGGAACAATCTTCATTTCACTCTATTCTTAAAAACTTCACTTCTCTAGCTTTTTTCATCTTATTTGCCTCAAATTCATCCGCCCAGGAGGGTTTCTACGGCTATTATCGCTTCCCCGACGTACATGGAAACACCATCGTGTTTTCTGCTGAAGGGGATCTGTGGACGGTTCCGCTTGTCAGGAGGAATTGCTCGGCGACTGACCACCCACCAGGAAGAAGAGACACACCCTCTGTTTTCTCCGGACGGAAAAACCATCGCCTTCACCGCCAGCTACGAGGGACCAAGGGAGTTATACACGATGCCAGCAACGGGCGGAATCCCTACCCGTTGGACCTACGAACGGGAGTTTGCCATCCCCAATGACTGGATGCCGGATGGAAAACTTGCCTTCTCAACACTGGCTTATTCCAGGAGACCTGACGAACAGGTTGTCGTCCTGGATCCTGAAACCAAACAAAAAACCAGAGTGCCTCTTTACCAGGCCAGCGAAGCCACCTTCGACGATACAGGGAATACGATTTATTTCGTTCGCCCGGCCTATCACCGCAACGTGACCAAAAGATACCAGGGAGGAACCGCCCGACAGATCTGGAAGTTCACACAGGGAAGTGAAGAGGCTGTAAAACTGACGACGGATCATCCTGGAGAAAGTCATCACCCCATGTACTTTGAGGGCAGGGTCTATTTCATCACCGACCGTGACGGAACGATGAACATCTGGTCGATGAATGACTCTGGGGGTGACCTCAGACAACACACAAAACATATCGATTTTGACGTCCGCTACGCGAATCTTTCAGCAGGGCATATTGTGTATCAGAGAGGCGCAGATCTCTGGCACCTGGACCTCGATTCGAACGAAGATAAAAAGCTCGACATCCGACTGGCGACAGATCTTGATCAACTCCGAGAAAAATGGGACGACAATCCTGCGAAGTACATAACCTCGGTTCACCCGGATCCGGAAGGAGAACGAATTGTCATAACAGCTCGCGGAAGAGTCTTTGTGGCCCCTGTAAAGTCGGGCCGTTTCGTGTCCTTCACCGACAAGAAGGATGTCCGATACCGGGATGCCGTATTCTCTCATGACGGAAAGAATATCTACACGCTCTCGGATGAAACGGGTGAGTTCGAGTTTGTCCGCATGCCGGCAAATGGGATTGGCAACTCCAAAACACTCAGCAAGGACGGAAAAATACTGCGCTACAAGGGTGAGCCCTCGCCGGATGGAAAATGGATCGCCTATGACGATCTGGGAAACAACATGTTTGTGCTCAACATCTCAACCGGGGTCAGCAAGAAGATCTCCTCGAACCAACAAGGCATCCGGGATTTTTCCTGGTCACCCGACAGCAGGTGGCTCGCTTTTGTTCAGGAGGCGGAAAACACGATGACTCAAATCATCATCTACAATGTGGCTGATGACACATCATTCGATCTGACCACCAATCGGGCCAACAGTTTCAACCCCAGGTGGAGCCCGGATGGCAAATTCATCTATTTCCTCTCTGACCGCAGCTTCACCTCGCTGGTGGGCAATCCCTGGGGGAGCCGACAGCCCGAACCCTATTTTGATGCCAGCGAAAAACTCTACCACGTTGCCTTGAAACGTGGTACCCGCTCCCCTTTTCGGGAACCGGATGAATTTTACAAAAAGAAGGATGAGGACGATGATGAGGAATCCGATAAGAAAGTCGTCGTTAGCATTGATAAAAACGAGATCGAGAAGCGAATTTCGGAAGTGCCCATTCCAGCTGGCAACTACAGTGGTCTTGAAGTCAATGAGGATGCCCTGTATCTCATGTCAAAGGAAACAGGACTCAACGCCGACAGCCATCTTTCCTATGTGAAAATCGACAACGAAGATAATGAGCTGGCCACCCTGGTGGCAGATGCAGACCGTTTTGACCTCGCTGCCAATGGGGAGAAAATATTGGTCAGAAAGGGTAAGAAATACTATATGGTTGAGGCGGGAACCGATGAGATCAGTGACCTTTCTGACCATGAAATTGACCTGAGCGACTGGAAATTCCCCCTTACCCCGAACGAGGATTGGAAACAAATCTTCACGGATGCCTGGCGCATGGAACGCGATTACTTCTACGATGAGAACATGCACGGGGTGGATTGGACGGCCATGTACGAAAAATACCTTCCACTGGTCGATCGAATCACCACGCGAAGCGAATTGTCTGATCTGATCGGGCGGTTTGTCGGTGAATTATCGGCCCTTCATACGAGTGTACGTGGAGGCGATCACCGGCTGGATGAAAACGATATTGACGTAGCAAGCCTGGGAGCGGAATTCAGCAGGGATGAAACTAAAAATGGATTTCGAATCGACTATATCTACCAGGGCGATCCCGATTACCCGGATGTAAAATCACCACTGGACGATCCCTATCTTGATGTTCGTGTTGGAGATGTTGTGACCCATGTGGACGGAAGAAAATCGCTGACCGCCACAGATATGGGCGAACTGATTCGCAACAAAGAGGGCAAACAGGTTCGATTGAAGCTTCTTCGAGGCACAGTATCCAAAGAAATCATTGTCAAGCCGATTAAAAACGAATACGATCTCAGGTACAGGGACTGGGAGTATACCACGCGGCTCAAAGTCGAGGAGAAAGGCAACGATCAAATCGGCTATGTTCATCTTCGTGCCATGGGAAGCCGGGACCTGAATCAATTCTACAGGGAGTTCTACCCCGTATTCAACAAACCTGGACTCATCATTGACATGCGATACAACCGAGGGGGAAACATCGACAGTTTTATACTGGAAAAACTGATGCGGAAGGCCTGGATGTATTGGAAGGCCCGTTCAGGAGACACCTATTGGAACATGCAGTACGCCTTCAGGGGCCATATGGTGGTCCTGGTCAATGAGAACACCTACTCGGATGGTGAAGCCTTCGCAGACGGGTTCAGAAAGCTCGGCCTCGGCACTACCATTGGTGTGCGTACCTGGGGAGGTGAGATCTGGCTCAACAGCAATAACAGGCTCAGTGACAACGGACTCGCACGTGCTCCCATGATTGGGGTATACAGTGAAAAAGGCGAGTGGATCATTGAAGGGCATGGCTTCGTACCCGACATCGAAGTCGACAACCTGCCCCACGAGACCTTCAACGGAAAGGACAGGCAATTAGAAACCGCGATCGAGCTGCTCCAAAAGAAAATCGAAGAGGACCCCAGGGAAGTTCCTCCCGTACCTGCCTACCCGGATAAATCATTTGGCAACAATAAAAAACAGGATTAACTATGATCAGGAAAAACGCATTCAGGAGGGTGCTCATTCACTCGCTGGTATTCACTCTTGTTTTGACTCCTGCGCTTTTGAATTCCCAAAAACTCTCGATTGAAAAATCCGCTTTCGGAACCCTGAGCTCCGGCCAGGAAGTTCAGCTCTTCACGCTGAAAAACAGCCGCGGCATGCAGGTAGGAATTTTGGATTATGGCGGCATCATCACCTCCCTGCTGGCCCCGGATAATAAGGGTCAGTATGAAGATGTGGTTCTGGGTTTTGAGACCCTGGCTGACTATGAAACCCGTAACCCTTATTTCGGCGCCCTCGTCGGCCGATATGCCAATCGGATTGCGGGCGGTAGGTTTTCCCTGGATGGAAAAGAATACCAACTCGTTCAAAACAATGGTAACAATCATATCCATGGAGGCACAAAAGGCTTTGACAAGGTGATTTGGGAGGCCAAACCCATTGAATTCGCCGATAGGGTGTCTCTGGAGCTTTCTTACACGAGCAAAGACATGGAAGAGGGCTATCCCGGACGACTGGCTTGCACTGTCACCTACACACTGACCGAGAATAACGAGCTGCAAGTGACCTATCGAGCGACTTCAGACAAAAAGACCGTCGTGAACCTGACCCAGCACTCTTATTTCAACCTGTCCGGAGACTTTTCCAGGACGATACTCGATCACGAACTGCAGATAGAAGCCAATGAGTTTGTTCCGGTGGACGAGGAACTCATCCCCACAGGACAATACGCTGCCGTCGAGGGAACTCCATTCGACTTCAACAGCCCTAAAAAAATAGGGCGGGACATTGAGGATTCACACGAACAATTACGGATCGGTAATGGATACGATCACAGCTGGGTACTCAAAGCCGGCAATTCTAGCATCCGAAAGGTTTCAACGGTGTTGCATCCGGAATCAGGAAGAGTCCTTGAAGTGCATACCACCGAACCGGGAATGCAATTGTATACAGGAAATTTCTTAGATGGCACACTCCCTGCAAAAGGAGGTGGAACCTATGGCAAACGCTCAGGGTTTTGTCTTGAGACTCAGCATCACCCCGACTCCCCGAATCAACCGGAGTTTCCTTCTGTCGTTTTGGAGCCCGGGCAAACCTATCGCTCAGAGACCCTGTTCAAATTCAGTTCTAGAAATTAGAACCCTATTTTTTCTCCTTGGTCGAACAAGTGCTCATTCCGAAAGGGACATAGGCGGGGCAGAAGCTCACAAAACTGGTTACAGCAAAAACAATGGCTACGACCAGGAGCACGATGCCCAACGTTCCTGAAATGAACCCACCATAATAAAGCGTGGCAATGATCACAGCGGCGAGTATGCGAATGATTCGGTCAGCGGACCCCATATTTTTTTTCATGATTTTTCGATTTACAAATTAACGATTGATTTCTATCCTGTAAGATACGTATTTTGATTTTCACTCTGAAATCTAAGTAAACCTTTTCGTGAATCTTAATCTTAGCCCCAAAGCGATATAAGTGTTTTGTTATAAGCTGTTTAATTGGTTTTTCTGCTGCCCAATAATCATGGTTGTTCCATGAGATTTCTCAATTTCTTATTACAGGATTCAGGATTGTATTGGTTCTATTTCTACCTTTAAACGTATAATGCGACTCCTCCCCGAATCAAGTGCGTGGAGCTCTCTTTACTAACATTGAACTGAATCCTATGACCAAGATCATTAAACTTTCATTTTTCCTTTTCTTCATAAGTCAAACTTCAGGAATCGGGCAAAACGCACAGCAGTATCCCTTTCAAAACCCGAATCTGCCCTTCGAAGAACGAACACAGGATTTGTTGGGCCTTCTCACACTGGAAGAGAAAATCGGCATGCTGAACTATGAATCCAAAGCTGTGTCCAGGTTGGGTATACCTGAGTACAACTGGTGGAATGAATGCTTGCACGGCGTTGCCAGGGCGGGTATCGCAACGGTATATCCCCAAGCCATTGGGCTAGCCTCTACCTGGGACAAGGATCTGATGAAGAGAATTGCCCTATCGATCTCTGATGAGGGAAGAGCCAAATACCATAAGTTTTTAAAAAACAACAAAAGAGAAATCTATCAGGGCATTACCTTCTGGTCTCCGAATATCAATATTTTCAGGGACCCAAGATGGGGAAGAGGTATGGAAACCTATGGCGAATGCCCTCATCTCACGGGCGAAATGGCGGTACAGTTCATCAACGGAATACAGGGAAATGACTCAAAGTACTACAAGACAATAGCCACCTCTAAACATTTTGCGGTTCACAACGGACCGGAGTCATCTCGTCATTCATTTAACGCCCGGGTCTCAGAACACGACCTGAGAAACACCTATTTGCCTGCTTTTGAGAAAACCGTAAAAGAATCACACGTGGCCTCCATAATGTGCGCCTACAACCGCCTCTATGACGAACCATGTTGCGGGAGCTCCCCTCTTCTGAGTGAGATATTGAGAGAGGAATGGGGGTTTGAGGGGTATGTTGTTTCAGACTGTATGGCCCTTGTGAACTTCTATGAGAAAGGACGCCATGAGGTCGTCAAGACTCCTGAAGAAGCTGCAGCTATGGCTTTCACCAATGGAACAGACGTGAATTGCGGTATCGTGTCACCTTACCTCGCAAAAGCGGTAGAACAAGATCTGATCTCTGAAGATCAAATTGACATCGCGGTAAAAAGATTGTTGCTGGCAAGATTCAAAATGGGTCAGTTTGATCCTGATTCCTTGGTGAAATACGCAAGTATTCCCTATGATGTGGTCGATAGTGAAAAGCACAGAAAACTGGCGCTGGAAGCGGCACAAAAATCTATGGTCCTTTTGAAAAATGAGACCGGCTTGCTTCCCCTGAGCAAAAACATTAAAAAAATAGCTGTTTTGGGGCCAAACGCCGACGATGTCGATGTGCTTTTGGCCAATTACAACGGTATACCTTCTGACCCTGTGACACCCCTGGAAGGCATTCGACGAAAACTACCCGACGTAGAGGTCATGTATTCCCTGGGGTGCGAACATGCTGAGAGGCTCCCGACGTTGAAACCCATACCTTCTTCTGCTTTGTTCACAGATGAAACCTTGAGCAAAAACGGACTCAATGCTACATTTTATGACAATACAAAATGGGAAGGCAAACCCAGATATTCAAGGGTTGACCCCGAAGTTGATTATTACTGGTGGGGCGATGCCCCGTATGAGGATTTGGAGGGAGACAATTTCTCAGCCAGATGGACCGGCTATTTAGTGGTTCCTGAAGACGGGGAATACGCTCTGGGTGGCGATGGCTTTTTTCATTATGAGCTGTTTATCGATGACAAATCTATCGCCCAAAATTCAAATATTCATCACGCCTTGAAGCGTTTTGAGTATATGAACCTCAAAGCCGGTGTCAAATATAAAATCAAACTCGAATTCTATAATTCCCACGGTGACTCGAATGTGAGTCTCTTGTGGTCTACTCCCAGAAAGGATTATGAAAAAGAGGCTATAAAAATGGCCAATGAGGCTGACGCGGTATTGCTCTTTATGGGTCTGTCTCCCAGGTTGGAAGGAGAAGAAATGCCCGTGCACGTCAAAGGTTTTAGCGGCGGTGACCGAGTTAGAATTGACTTGCCTGACCTGCAGCAAGATTTCATTAAGAAAATCGCTGCAATAGGAAAACCAACGGTTCTGGTCATGCTCAATGGTAGCGCTGTCTCGATCAATTGGGAAAATGAACATCTCCCTGCCATTATCGAGTCCTGGTACCCGGGCCAGGCAGGTGGTAGCGCAATTGCTGACGTCCTCTTTGGAGACTACAACCCGGCTGGAAGACTTCCCCTTACTTTTTACAAGGATGTTGCCGATATTCCCGACTTCGAAAACTATGATATGGACGGATTTACGTATCGCTATTTTGACGGTGAGGTCTTGTACCCTTTCGGGTTTGGTCTGAGTTATACAGAATTTGAATATTCAAATGTAAGCCTGAGTGATGATGATATTTCTGCTAGTTCTGACAAAGAAGTGAAAATCGAGGTTCAGGTTAAAAATACGGGTGAAAGAGCTGGAGAAGAAGTCGTTCAGTTTTACATCGCTGACAAATCCAGCAAAGACCCCAGGCCCTTAAAAGACCTTCGAGGATTTTCTCGTATCCACCTTGAGCCCGGAGAACAAAAAACCGTAGAGTTTTCTGTCAGTTTAAAAGACCTGTCTTACTGGAATATTGACAAGCAGAGCTATATGCCAACTCTGGGGCAATACGAATTGTTAATAGGCTCCTCCTCTGCTGAAAAGGACTTGAACAAGATCTCCCTGAACGTGAAACCTTGATAGAACAAAATGGAGTACTATTTGGGAATCGATATTGGGAGTTCTTCAATCAAAGTAGCCTTAGTTGAGGTTGTCACGGGCAAGAGCATAGGGCTTGTTCAAGAACCGGAAGATGAAATGGATATGCTGGCTTTGGAAAATGGTTGGGCCGAGCAGGATCCCGAACAATGGTGGACTTTGACATGCAAAGCCATAAAAAAGCTAAAGAAAGAATCAAATATTTCACGATCACAGATCATAGGTGTCGGGATTTCATATCAGATGCATGGCCTGGTACTGGTTGATGAAAACGGAGATCTCTTGAGAAAATCGATCATCTGGTGCGATAGTCGAGCCGTTGATATCGGCAAAACGGCTTACGAAGAAATAGGAGCGGACAAATGTGACCAGGAATTGCTCAACTCACCTGCAAATCTTACAGCATCCAAGTTGAAATGGGTCCGGGAAAATGAACCCGATCTCTACGACAGAATCAAAAAATTCATGCTTCCTGGCGACTATATTGCATATCGGTTTACCGGTGAGATAAATACGACGATTTCCGGTTTGTCTGAGGGTGTATTCTGGAACTTTCAAAATGACGAACCTGCAGCCTTCTTGCTCGAGCATCTCGGGATTTCTGAAGACTTGATCCCTGAGATAACTGATACTTTTGGTTGCCAGGGAGAGGTGAATGCCCAGGGCGAAGCGGAAAGTCAAATCTCCAGGGGCACCAAGATTTTATATCGAGCTGGGGATCAGCCCAACAATGCGTTGTCGCTGAACGTGTTCAACCCGGGAGAAATTGCCGCAACAGGAGGAACTTCAGGTGTAGTTTACGCAATTACAAACAACCTCTCGGTCAAAGAAAGCTCGCGCGTGAACAATTTTGCCCACGTAAACTATAAGGTGGGTAAGGAGGCGCGGATCGGGAAACTGCTTTGCATCAACGGTGCCGGAATTCAATACCGGTGGCTTCTGAACAATTTATCTGTGAATTCGTATGAGGAAATGAACCATTTGGCCTCAGAAATTGAAGTCGGGTCAGACGGTGTTTGCTTGATTCCCTTTGGAAATGGAGCCGAACGGATGCTGAACAATCAGGATATTGGAACCCGACTGGTAAATGTGAATTTGAACAATCACCATAAAGGTCATCTATGTCGCGCTGCCCTCGAGGGTATCGCTTTCTCCTTTGTATATGGCATTGAGATTCTGAAATCCGATGGAATTCAGGTCGATGTCATACGCGCTGGGAATGACAATCTCTTTCGATCCGAGATTTTTGCCAGCACCATTGCTACCCTGATCTCCCATGAGATCGAGATATACAATACGACTGGAGCCATCGGTGCAGCCCGGGCCGCAGGTCTGTACAAAGGCAACTTTGAAGAGTTTGGTAAAAACATTATGGACAATGATCACGTATTGACCTACCAGCCATTCAAAGACAAAGCTCCTTATGAAAAGGCCTATGCAAAATGGAAAAAAGAATTGGAATCAATTTTAAACATATAGTATAATGAAGGGATCAACAACGAAAGAGTATTTCCCGGGTATCGAAAAAATTCCTTTTGAAGGGAAAGAGTCCGACAACCCCTTGGCATTCAAATATTACAATCCTGAGCAGATTGTTGCGGGCAAAACCATGCGAGAGCATTTTAAGTTCGCTATAGCGTATTGGCATACCTTCTGCGGACAGGGCAGTGACCCCTTTGGGCCTGGTACTCAAAACTTCGAATGGGACAAAAGCAAAGACCCCGTCCAGGCGGCAAAAGACAAAGCCGATGCCGCCTTCGAGTTCATTGGCAAGATGGGTTTTGAATATTTCTGCTTTCACGACTTCGACCTGATTCAGGAAGGCCCGACCTTTAGAGAATCAGAAGAGAGGTTGCTGACCATAACGGATTATGTCAAAGAGAAGATGTCGGATACTGGGATCAAACTGTTGTGGGGAACTGCCAACTGCTTTTCCAATCCTCGCTACATGAATGGGGCCGCTTCAAACCCTGAATTTAATGTACTGGCAAGAGCAGGTGGACAGATCAAACTCGCTCTGGATGCGACCATCGCACTTGGGGGAGAGAATTACGTATTTTGGGGAGGTCGAGAAGGCTATATGTCATTGCTCAATACAGATATGGGAAGAGAGCTGGATCACATTGGAAGATTTCTGGGGCTGGCTCGTGACTATGCCAGAAGCCAGGGCTTCACAGGCAACTTCTTTATCGAGCCCAAGCCGATGGAGCCTTCAAAGCACCAATATGACTTTGATGCTGCCACCTCGATAGGGTTCTTAAGAGAGTATGGTCTTGAGAAAGATTTTAAGATCAATGTTGAAGTGAATCACGCCACTTTGGCTCAACATACCTTCCAGCATGAACTGGAAGTCGCAGCGAAGGCCGGGATGTTGGGTAGTATTGACGCGAATAGAGGAGATTATCAAAACGGCTGGGATACAGATCAGTTCCCTACGAACATCCAGGAAACGACAGAAGCCATGCTGGTCTTTTTGAAAGCTGGCGGACTACAGGGCGGAGGGGTCAATTTTGATGCAAAAATCAGACGAAATTCCACAGATCTCGATGACCTGTTCCATGCACATATTGGGGGCGCCGACACTTTTGCAAGAGCGCTTTTGACGGCCGACAGAATCATATCCTCATCTGCATATGAGTCGTTGAGAAAGGATAGATATGGTTCGTTCGACACAGGGCATGGAAGGGAGTTTGAAGAAGGCAAACTCGATCTTAAAGACCTGTATGAGATCGCTCAGGAAAATGGAGAACTCGAATTGCGCAGCGGAAAACAGGAATTGTTTGAAAACATCATTAATCAGTACATTTAAATCAAAAATTTGAACGCGAAAGAACCTTCTAATGCTCGATACCTGCTCACTATAACCCTGGTAGCTACCCTGGGAGGGCTCCTGTTTGGATATGATACAGCCGTTATTTCGGGAACCGTTGGATCCCTTGACAAATTCTTTGTCGAGCCTTTTGGATTATCCGAAATGGCCGCTAACTCCAAGCTGGGATTGGTGGTGTCGAGTGCTCTTATCGGTTGTATTTTAGGAGGTATTTTAGGAGGTTGGGTCAGTAAGACTTTGGGCAGGAGAAACGGACTTGTTTTGGCAGCGTTCCTTTTTCTTGTCTCAGCAATCGGATCAGCCATGCCCGAGATCCTGGTATCGGACATCGGAACTGCTGATCATACTTTTATCTATTCCTTTATTGGATATCGTATAATCGGTGGGATTGGAGTGGGTCTGGCTTCTATGCTGTCTCCGCTTTATATTGCCGAAATCGCACCAGCTGACATCCGCGGGAAGCTCGTGTCACTGAACCAATTCGCTATCATATTCGGTATGCTGATTGTCTATTTTGTGAATTATTTCATCGCCTCTCAAGGAGATGAAAACTGGTTGAATCAAACCGGTTGGAGGTGGATGTTTGCTTCCGAGACCATACCGGCTGGAATATTCCTTTTGTTGCTTCTTTTCGTTCCTGATACGCCAAGATCCTTGGTGCTTAAATCAAAACCCGAAAAGGCCCTCGAAGTGCTTACACGCATCAATGGATCCGAGCGCGCCAAAGTCATCCTGAAAGATATTCAGGGAACCGTTGTACATCATTCAGGAAAGCTGTTTTCGTTTGGTTTTACGGTGATCATCATCGGCATTCTTCTCTCGGTATTTCAGCAATTCGTCGGGATCAACGTGGTGCTCTATTATGCCCCTGAAATTTTCAAGAGCATGGGAGCCAATACCGACGTAGCTCTCTTACAGACAATTATTGTAGGGTCGGTAAATCTTATCTTCACAGTTCTCGCAATTATGACCGTGGACAAATTCGGCAGAAAACCCTTGATGATTGTCGGCGCCTTGGGCATGGGTGTTTCCATGTTCGCCCTTGGATTCAGCTTCTTCAACTATGCCGTGGGTATATTTGCGCTGATCTGCATGCTGGTCTATGTTGCAAGTTTTGCCATGAGTTGGGGGCCGGTTACCTGGGTGCTGCTGTCAGAAATATTCCCAAACAGAATCCGAGGGAGGGCCATGGCCATCGCAGTTGCCGCCCAATGGGTATCGAATTATTTGGTTTCCTGGACATTTCCCATGATGGACAAGAACAGTTTTCTGATTGAGAAGTTCAACCATGGTTTTGCCTACTGGATTTATGGATTCATGGCAATACTCGCCATGCTGATCATCTGGAAGTTCGTTCCCGAAACGAAGGGGAAAACTTTGGAAGAAATGGAAAAGGTTTGGAAAAAATAACAGTGTACCGCCTGGGCGGGATTACTTGACAGGATTTGTGCTCTCTCTTTGAACGAGGCTTGTTTTTATCGTCTTCGTCTGATAGGAGATATCCTCATCATCCGCTTCTATTCGATCTATTAAAAGTCCCGCAGAGATTTCCCCAATCGATTTTCCGTGCTGACTGATTGTGGTGATCGAGGGTGAAACATATTTTGGCAACTCTCCATTGGTAAAGCAAATCATCGACATTTGCTCAGGAATCCTGTAATTCATTTGCTTCAAAAGCACGAGTGATCTGATCGCAGAACTTTCTTCAAGGCACAATAAAGCGTCTATTTTCTTATCCGACAAAACGAACTTCATGGCGGTTTCAAAATCTTCCTTCCCTCCTATTCTTACAATCAGCTGCTCTTCAACCGGCCGTCCACACTCAAGCAAAGCTTTCTTGTATCCTTCGACACGTAACTTTCCCACACTGAGATTATCAAGAATCGAGATCACTGCGATTCTCTTGCATCCGGATTTAATCAAGTGAGAGGTCGCTCTGTGTGCACCTTCAAGATCATCGACGATCACCTTGTCGCACTCGACCTGCTCTGTCACCCTGTCAAATAAAACAATGGGCACCCCTTGCTCTATGGCATGCTTTAAATGACCATAGCTCTTCTTGACCTGAGTTTCTTCGGAAAGAGATAAGATAAATCCGTCAAGAGTTCCGTTTTTCAGCAGTTCCATGGTCTTGACTTCCTTGGTGAAAGATTCATTGGAGATGCAGGAGATCAGGTTATACCCTCTGGATGCGGCCGTTTCTTCGATCCCAACAAATACCTTCGCAAAGAAGTTATTCATGATATTCGGAATAATCACCCCCAAGGTTTTCGTCTGCTTGTTTACAAGACTGCGCGCAAGGTTATTCGGCCTGTAATGATGCTTCCTGGCAAAAGCCTGAATCTTGTTTTTGGTCGAAGTACTGATTTCATGACTGTCATGAAGCGACTTCGACACCGTAGCAATCGAAACATTGAACTCTTTGGCAATATGTTTAAGGGTGATTCTTTTCATTCGCTCTCCTTCAGGTCAAATACGCTTTCGGGGTATTTACCTTGATTTTGCGGATACAATTTAGAAAAACTCGCTCTATTACAAAAAGTGATGCTGATTCAGCTTTCAACGCTTCTGATAATCAGTGTTTAACGGCTTCTCCTTACTCGGTGCACGGACAATCGCCCGGTTTTATGGAAACAGGCACTTACATTTGAATTGAAATAAAGACGCCGTGTTTGAATTTCGAGTCGTCAGATAGGAAATCACTAACTTTTAGTTACTTTGCGGCAATGGCAGAACAGAAGTTGAAACATATCATCGATCAATTGAAAAAGGGAGATCAGAAAACCCTTGAAAAGATCTATGTCGAAAACCGGGAAGGTTTTATCAACTTCAGCAAAAAGTACAACATCGAAGAACACGACGCCGTGGACATCTATCAGGATGCGATCATCGTTTTGAGAGACAATGCCGTAAATGGCAGAATTGATGCCTTGCAGAGCAATATTTCAACCTACCTTTTTGCTATTGGTAAATACAAAATATATCATAATTTTAGAATTCGCTCCAGAGAAGATTTGAAAGAAGATGTTGACCTTTTGCAGGAAAATGTTGATTTTGATGTTAACCTTGATGAGAATGCTTTAACTAAAGAACAGAAGGTATTGCAAAAGTGCTTTGCTGAACTTGGAGAACGTTGCCAAAGCATTCTGAAATTATTCTATTATCAGGGTTATAACCTGGATGAGATTCAGGAAATTTTAGAGTACAGCAATAAGAAAGTATTAAAAAGTCAAAAATCACGTTGTATAAGACAACTTAAAGACCTGGTTCATAAATATGGAGGAAAGATTTGAGCTGATAGACCGGTATTTTGAGAATGCTTTAAGCCCTAAAGAAAGGCTTGAATTCAATGACTTGTTGCAAAATAATGAGGAGTTTCGAACTGAGTTTTTGTTTCACAAGGACTTGAAAAAGGCCATTACACGACATCAAAGTGAGGAGTTGAAGGAAACCCTCGGGAAGTTTGAGTCGAATTTGAAAAGACCTTCCAGATTCTCAGTCGTTCCCGTCAAGTGGCTTGCAGCCGCAAGTCTTGCCCTTCTTTTGACTGTAGGTTCATGGATGGTCAAGAATTATGTATTTCCTTCCAATGAGAGGATCTTTCTAACCTACTATCAACCTTATCCCAATACGGTACTCCCTATTGTAAGGGGAGACGAATTGCATACCATTGAGTACAGGGCATTTTTGGCCTATGAGGCCGGAGAGTATCACAAAGCGATCAACCTGTTCAATTCAGTTGAAAACTCTGAAGACAAATACATTGAGTTTTATCGGGCGCTATGTCTGCTTTCTATTGACAAAACAGAAGAAGCCATTCAAACCCTGATGCCTTTGACCAATTCTTCTCCCGGGACCTTGCAGAACATCGATTGCCGGCAGAAAGCCACATGGTATATAGGTCTGGCATATCTCAGACAAGGAGATGAGCAGGAAGCCAGGTACTACATGGATATTCTGAGAAATCAGAATGAAGAGCTTCGCTTCAAAAAAAATGAAGCAGAAGAGGTTTATGAGCTGCTGAAGTAGTTTTAGGCTGCACTCTTTTTTCGAGATATCATCCACACGCCCAAAAGCAGAACAAGTAATCCTGATGCGCTCAGAAGCAGGGTCAGGTTTGAACCCTTGAAATTCAAAGCTTCGGTATTTCCATTGATAACAAATCCGGCCCAATAATACGGGTGTCTCAGAGCCAGATCTTCTGTTGAGGCCAAATAGTCCAGTTTCGCTTTTTGAAGTGCAACACTTTTAGAATTGCCTTCATTCAGGTACTTGTAGAACAGGAGCATTATTTGCTTGGTAGAGCGATCCGGAGCTTTCCAAAGGCTCATGACCACCGAAGGAACCCCACTAAAATGAAATGCCCTGGCCATGCTCATCACCCCTTCCCCTTTCTCTAATTTCCCAAAGCCGGTATTGCAGGCACTTAGCACCGCCATTTTGGCCCTTGTGTCTGACAGATAGATGTCTGAAGATGTCAGATCCCCATCAGCAAATATCAATTTATTGTAAAGTGGGTTATTATTGTCGATCTCGGCGTGTGTTGAGAGGTGAATCACTTTATAACTTCGATTGTTGTTCAGATAACTCTCGCGGGTCGCTGATTCACCCAGGAACCTGTCTCCCTCTATTTCATCGGCTATGGAACGAACCTCTTCCTGATTTGAGAACAACCGAAGATCATCGTCATAAGAAGGTGCAAACCCCACCCAGTCCTTCTCGCTGTCATATTTAAAAAAATCATTGTGCAACTCTAAAAAAATTCTCGCCCCGGCCGAATAGCTGATCGCATATTTGTCAATCAAATGATTTTCCAAACTGTCAGTCAGAATTTCGAAAGGAATATAGTTCAAAATATTGTCAGGAACCAGGATGCATTCCTCTCTATCCGCATCGATTCTGCCTTCGACAAGGAGTTTGTACAATTCTTTGGATACCTCAACAATATCACCCCTCTGGGTAAGGAGTTCTTTAAACTCTATGGTTCTCTCTGAAACTTCCTGAGCCTTATCAGACCTGTAAAACGCTACGGTATCCTTTGAAACTCGAAAGGAATATAAATCTTCTTGCCCTAGAAAAAACGCCAGCAACTGACTGTTTTCTGTCAATTTCTCCTGAATGTCGGCCAGGTCTATGTCAGTATCAATTGTCTTTAATCTTTTATACCGTGGGTAGTGCAAGGTCATTACATCATAAAGACTGTCTAAAGACACCGTGAGCTGGATTCGTCGTGCCATGAGCTCATTCAAAAACTCCTTGTCAGGGTTCTCAGCAGATTTCTCATAGTAAAGATCCATTTTAACCTTTTCCAACTTTGTCCTTAGCCCCTTTTCAAATTGAAGCTCCGTTTCATCCATTTCAGAAATCATCCTGTTTTGAATATCTCTTAGACCACTCAGCAAAGTGCTGCTCCTGTTTATTTCAGAAAGGTCAAAAGCCTTTTCAAGAAACCTGAGATCATGGTTTTTCTCATGGAGTTTCCAGCACAGTTTCATTCCGGATTCGAAAACTTTGCGATACTCATTGGCCAAATTGATTTTAGAGCGGTCAGTCGAGAAATTGCGTTGAATGTGGTAAATCAACTGTATCTGTTGATCCAAAAGATCAAAGGCCTTTTCAAGGTTGACATACTCCCCATTTTCCTCAAACCGGTCCTCGTACCAGTTGCTCAGTAACAGAATAGTCTCCAGGGCATGATACGGTGCAATTACCTGTTGGATGCTGTCTTTGGAGTAGTTGGAAGAAGACAGACTCTTTTCGATGCTCTCCATGAAAGCTTGCTTCTCCTTTCTGATACGCGCCAGATTAGCCATTCGCGAGTAAATCTCTGCTACGACTTCATTTTTATCTCCAAAGATCTCCCTTTGTTCGTCCAACGAGCTCCGCAGAAGCTTTTCCGCCTGTTCCAGGTTTTTCCCTTCTTCAATGTAAAGCCCTGCTAAATAGGTCTTGGCATATGCCTGGTATTGCTTATTGCCAATCCGTTTTCCAATTTCAATCGCTTTTAAATACAGTTCCTCAGCCTTGTTCATCTGCCCATCGAGTCGGTATACATTGGCAAGGTCATAATAGGTTTCACAGGTCCAACGATGGTTCTCTCCATAACTCCTCTTTCTTATGCTTAAACTTTTCTTCAGCAGTTCAATACTCTCCTGGTACCGTTCCTTGTACTCAAGGATATTGGCATAAGAGGTATAAATGAAAGTAATATTCGGATTGTCCGGTCCATAGCTGTCAAGGCCTTCCTGCAAAGATTTCTCCGCATAGAACTCAGCTCTTTCCGTATCTCCCGAATAGAAATGAATATGGGTGATTCCTACGTAGACATCCGATAGAAAAGTTTTTTCAGCTTCGCTGTTCAACAGATTTACTTCAGCAGCATAATAGTATTCCAAGGCCTTTTCCGGCATGCCCAAATCCTCATATACAATACCCAAATTATACTCAGAAACAGCCAGAGAATACGGATCCCTGGAAATCTTTCTTTTGATCTCCAGTGATCTTTCATAATAGTAGGTAGTGCTGTCGTAATCAGATCGAAAATAATGATTGATTCCTATGGTATTCAAATTATCCGCCATGTTCGCACTGTCAGGCTTCGACATTCCAAAACGCAAGGATTTTCGAGCGAGGTCAAAAGACCTGTCGTAGTCTCCCTGATTCATAACAACCTTGGCTAAAGTTTGCCATGTGATTGCCTTGTAAGCCAATTCAGAATCCTGTTTCTCAAGCACCTCAAGCAAATCTTCAAGGAGCTCCCCAGCTTCATCAAATTTCCCTTCACGATTCAGCTGAAGGGCTTCGCGATTGATTTCCTTAACTGTCTCCACGTCTATCTCTTGGGCAGAAATCAGCCATGAAAAAAATAAAAAACTGATATGTAAGGCGTGTCGGATCAAGCTGAACAATCAGTCAATTTGTTTTGACTTCATCTTTCTGGCTACCTCTTCAAGTTCCCGGTACCATTTCTCTCCAAATTTTCGGCTAAGTGCTTCTTTTACAAATTTAAAAATAGGGACTTTGAGTTCCTTGCCAAGGGTACATGCGTCATCGCATATTTCCCATTTGTGATAGTTGACAGCAGCAAATTCACTGTATTGCCTGATACGGACCGGGTACAAATGGCAAGAAATGGGTTTCTTGAATTCAACTGCTCCGTCGTTGAAAGCTTGTTCGATTCCGCAAAGAGCGCGATTTCGTTCGTCGTACACAAGATAGGCGCATTCATTGCCATGGATCAAAGGGGTCTCGTACTCCCCGAGTTCATTCGTCGTAAAGAGCCCCTGCTCTTTAATGGCTTGCAAGCCTCTTTCCTCGAGATACGGCCTTATTTTTTCAAAGTTGTCGCGCAGCTCAACAAGTTCCTGCTCTTCCAGCGGCGCGCCTGCCTCCCCTGCAACGCAACATGCCCCTTTGCAGGCATTTAAATTGCAGACAAATTCTTTCTCAAGTACGTCCTCCGACACTATGGCTTTTCCCAGTTGAAACATAACCCATTAAATCACTTCATCGTTGCTAATCAGGCAAAAATACATTCTTTTCTATGACTTTTATATCCAAATTTCAACATTCCGATAGAGATACTTCAAAACACTAGTATAATGGGGCAAATTGATTACATTTGCGCCCAAATTTTTTTCAAATGGAACTGGATTTCAAAGAAATAGCAACTGCAGGTATGGTTCTTTTCGCGGTAATTGACATTATTGGCAGCATTCCGATCATCATAGATCTGAGGCAGAAAGTTGGGCACATTCAATCGGAGAAAGCTTCCGTGGTGGCCATGCTTCTCATGATTCTTTTTCTTTTCGTGGGGGCACAGATTCTAAATCTCGTAGGTATTGACGTGTATTCATTCGCGGTTGCGGGCTCTTTTGTCCTGCTCTTCCTGGCTCTGGAAATGATCCTTGGGGTTAATCTGTACAGGGAGGAAACCCCGAGTACGGCTAGTGTGGTTCCCCTGGCTTTTCCCCTGATCGCAGGAGCCGGAACCATGACTACAATTCTATCGTTAAAAGCAGAGTTTCACAACATAAACATCATTATAGCCATTGTTTTGAATACCATCTTTGTCTACATCGTTCTCAAGTCTTCGACCAAAATCGAAAAGAAGCTTGGCGCGGGCGGAATCGGTGTGATCCGGAAAATATTCGGTGTTGTTCTTCTGGCAATCGCGGTTAAGCTCTTCGCCTCAAACATACAAGGTCTTTTCACCTAGTTTTCGTATTTTTATACCATGGATTTTGACGTATTGATCATAGGTGGAGGAGCCGCAGGAATGTCATGTGCTCTCGTCCTGGGTTCAGCCCAAAACAAAGCTTTCGCGGCTGACAAGAAAATTGGAATCATCATGCACCAGAGGAGCTCGGCTCTCGATGGGGCCTTGTTCAACAACGTGTTGGGGCTGGAACCCGGAACGACTGGAAAAGAGCTTCTCGACAGTGGCAAAAGTCAACTTGCCTCCTGTTATCCCCACGTCGTGCAAATTGAAAAAGAAAAGGTCAGTGCCGCTTTGAAAACCGAAAAGGGGTACAAGGTTCAGACCAATAAGAATAGTTACAACACAAAAATCGTGGTGGTCGCGGTAGGACCTTCCAATTTGTTCAACATAGAGGGATTGATGGATTACGTCGAGCCGCATCCCAACCTGCCGGCGGCAAAACAGCGCATTCAGCTCAGGAATGAAAACCATCGGGTAGATGAGAATCTATATGTAGCAGGTGTTCTTGCCGGATGGAGAAGTCAATTTGCGATGGCTGCAGGAAGCGGTGCCCATGTGGCGACCGACATTCTCACCTTGTGGAACGATGGCAATACTGCCATGGTTCACGATTCTGTCAAGGCTCCAGGGGATACCCCTCCTTTTCGAGCTCGATGACCCGCTCAAGCATCTTATCCTTGTCGTTGATTATCTTGAAATAGGCATTCACATCGAAAACTTGTTGGGCAAACAGGGCCTTTAGATAGAGTTTGAGGTTATCCCTCTCGGCATCTTCCATTTCCGACCCGTCAAAGTCGATAAAACTCATGTAGCCTTCATAAATGCTTCCGTCCTTGTCGAAATCCTGCTCAAAGCGATCCAGGTTCCAGCCGTCGAATTCATCCAAATGATTGTCAAAATAATCAAAGACGAACTCATTGAGTTTGCGGTAGTGAATATTGTCGAAAAACATAGTCGTGTCAATGGCTACAAAGACGTCGGGTATGATTCCTCCACCACCATAGACGACCTTCCCTTTGGGGGTTATGTATTTCAAAGTGTCATTCACCTTGATGCTATCTGCACTTGTCAGCTCCCCGTCGTCAAAACGTCGCTCGAAATCATTGAAGTACTCGCTGTCTATCTTGTTCTCGTAGGGTTTCTGTATGGATCTTCCGGTAGGGGTGTAATAACGTGATACCGTGAGTCGAACGGCTGAGCCATCTCCCAGCTGCATTTCCTGCTGTACCAGACCTTTTCCGAAAGAACGCCGACCTACGATCGTTCCCTTGTCATTGTCTTGCAATGCCCCTGCAACAATCTCACTGGCCGAAGCCGATGCCCCATTCATCAGAACAAACACATGCCCCTCTTCAAAATCACCTTTGCCGGTTGCAAAGATCTCATCGATGCGTTCCTTTTTGTTCTTCGTGAAAACAATTAGCTTTCCATCCTCAAGGAACTCGTCAATGATCTGCGTAGCCACCTGCATATAGCCCCCGGGATTATGTCTCAGGTCCAGAACGAGCTTTTTCATACCCCGGTCGATAAGATCATCCAGAGATTCTTTGAATTCATCATAAGTCGTGGCAGCAAACTTATTGACCTTGATGTAACCCAGATCCTCTGTCAGCATGTAGTGTGCGTCAACGCTATTGATCGGAACCTCACCCCGCTCTATGGTAAAAGGAATGGTCCGATCCTCCGATTTCCTGTACACAGTGAGGTCGACTGATGTATCAGGTTTTCCTTTCAAGGCCTTCATGACATAATTGCTGGTGATATCCTGTCCAAACAAGGTGTCGTTGTCTGCCAGCAGGATACGATCGCCTGCCTTTATCCCTGCTTTTTTGCTCGGTCCATCTTCGAGTACCTTGATCACGGTAAGCGAATCGCGATACATCCGGAACTGAATTCCGATACCAACGAACTTTCCATTCATCGATTCCGAGACCTGTTCCAGCTCCCGGGCAGAAATATACACTGAATGAGGGTCCAGTTTATCGAGCATATTTTTTATGGTCCCGTCGAGCAGGCTGTCGGTATCCACTTCATCTACGTACTCGTACTGGATATAATCAATCAATCGCTTTATCTTTCTCTCCTGGGGAGTCCCTCCAAAAAAGGTTATGGTCTTCTTCTGATAGTTCAGAGAAGTGCCCAGAAAAATCCCCAGCGCTATCGAAGCGGCGATGATCAGGGGGAGAAATATTTTTGTCTTTCTATTCATTGTCGAACGGTAAATAAACAACATCGACATGCGCCTTTTCCAGGAATTCGATGCCGGAATTGTCTTTGTAGGTCTGGGAATACACCATGCGGGTGATGCCTGACTGGTGGATCAACTTACTGCATTCCTTGCAAGGGGACAGTGTTATGTAAAGTGTCGCACCTTTACAACCCTGGGTTGAAGAAGCAACCTTCAAAATCGCATTGGCCTCGGCGTGCAGCACGTGCCATTTGGTCATTCCCTCCTCGTCTTCACAGCAATTGTCAAAACCAGTCGGGGTACCGTTGTAGCCATCCGAAATAATCATCTTGTCTTTGACGATAAGCGCTCCAACCTGCTTTCTTTTACAATGGGACAGCTTTGACCATTCCTTTGCCATTTTGAGATAAGCCAGGTCATATCTCCTTTGTTTCTCTTCTGTCATAACACGCCTTTGCTGATAATACAAGCGGTTCAGCGAAAATAGCAAACTTTGAAATGAAAGGTGTTAAATAATTCCAAAATTTGCAAGGCTCAAAGGCGGAGCTTGCTGAATATGTCCCATAGGACTACGCCACAGCTCACAGAAATATTCAGGGAGTGCTTCGTGCCGTACTGGGGGATTTCCAGGCAGTCATCTGAAAGATCGATCACCCCTTGTTGCACACCCTTTACCTCATTGCCAAAGACCACCGCGTATTTGCGACCTTTTTCAGGTTGGAATTTATCCAAAGAAATACTCCGGTCAGCTTGTTCCACGGCGAGTATTGTGCGCCCTTCTGATTTGAGGTCCCGGATCAACTCATCAACACTCTCAGAATAGATCCAGTCCACTGATTCGGTTGCTCCCAGGGCCGTCTTGTGAATCTCCTTGTGAGGAGGACTAGCCGTTATCCCGCAAAGGTAAATTCGCTCGACCAGGAAGGCGTCGGCCGTTCTGAAAACCGATCCGATGTTGTTCAGGCTACGAATATTGTCGAGTACGACGACTACGGGCAGCTTTTCAGCATTTTTGAACTCCTGCACGCTCAGACGATCCAGCTCGCTGTTCTTCAGTTTTCGCATGCGCCAAAGGTAAGCAAGAAATCTCTTAGATATCCAACCTGTTGACCCGTGATAATTTCTCTATTAGGTCGAAAATCCTATCTTTGTCTTTGTACCCTGCAGCCCAATTAAAAAGGGCTCTTCATAATTCATAAATTTCGATTTATTGGCCACTACCAAATCAAAGAAAGTGACCCCCTTGATGAAGCAATACAACAGCATCAAGGTCAAGTATCCTGATGCCGTTCTTCTCTTTCGGGTTGGCGACTTCTATGAGACGTTCGGAGAAGATGCCAAGGTGGCCGCAGGAATTCTCGGAATCGTGCTCACCAAAAGGGGATCTGGCTCTGAAAGTGAGACGGCCCTGGCCGGATTTCCACACCATTCGCTCAATACCTATCTGCCCAAGTTGGTGAAAGCGGGTCTCCGGGTCGCGATCTGTGATCAGCTCGAAGATCCCAAACTGACAAAAAAAATCGTAAAACGCGGAGTCACGGAGCTCGTGACACCCGGAGTGTCCATGAACGATGAGGTGCTGCAGTCTAAAAAGAACAATTTCCTCTGTGCCTTACATTTCGACAGGAAAAAATTAGGCGTCAGCTTTCTCGACGTTTCTACCGGTGAATTCTTTTGCAGCGAAGGAGATGCAGACCAAATAGACAAGCTTCTGCAAAGCTTTGGTCCTAGTGAGGTCCTGGTCGAGAAAAAACACAAGAAGACCTTTCTGGAAAGATTTGGAAATGGCTTTTATACCTTTTATCTCGATGATTGGATCTTCCGGGAGGATGCTTCAAATGACATTCTCAACTCGCATTTCAAAGTGAGTTCTCTGAAAGGTTTCGGCGTACACGAATTAAAAGCAGGGCGAATAGCAGCCGGCGTTGCCCTGCATTACCTTGCAGAAACGGAGCACAACAAACTCGAGCACATCACATCGATCCACCGGCTGATGGAAGAACAGTACGTCTGGATGGATCGGTTCACTATGCACAACCTGGAGCTTCAGCATCCCAGCAGTCCCGGTGGAGTTTCGTTGCTCGACATCATAGACAGGACCGTTTCCCCGATGGGAAGCCGGATGATGAAAAGATGGCTGGCATTGCCCCTGAAGAACTCTGAACGCATCCGAAACAGGCATGAGATCGTTAAGTTTTTGATTCAAAACCAGGATCTCAGGGAGTTTCTCAAAGAACAGATGGACGCCATGAGCGACTTCGAACGTCTGATCTCCAAGGTGGCTACGGGCCGAATCGGGCCGCGTGAAGTGGTTATGCTCAAAGACTCACTGGCTCGCATACCCGATATAAGGAATCGAGCCCAATTGTCAGAGCAACATCCTTTTCGGGACCTGATCGGGCAACTTGACAACTGCGATGAACTGGTTGATAAGGTTTCTTTGACCCTTCAGCAGGATGCGCCTGTTAACATTGGCAAAGGAAATGCAATTCGATCCGGAGTATCAGACGAGCTCGATGAGCTGCGACAGATTTCTACTTCGGGCAAGCAATATCTCGATGAGCTCGTTGACAGGGAGATTGAGCGTACCGGGATAAGCAGTTTAAAAATCGCATTCAACAACGTGTTCGGGTACTATATTGAAGTTCGAAACACGCATAAAGACAAGGTTCCTGAAGAGTGGGTACGCAAGCAAACCCTGGTTTCTGCAGAGCGTTATATCACCGAAGAGCTCAAAGAATACGAGGCAAAGATCTTGGGAGCCCAGGAGAAGATAAGTGATCTGGAGCAGCGGATCTACAATGAGATTGTTTCTTACATGGTCCCCTATATCGGGAGAATACAAAAAAACGCAGCTGTCATTGCTCAAATAGACTGTCTCTGCTCATTTGCTGTCCTGGCCTTGCAAAACAATTATGTTCGGCCCGTCGTTGACGAATCAACAGAAATCGAGATCAGCCTGGGTCGCCATCCGGTCATCGAGAAGCAGCTCCCCCCGGGAGAGGGTTACATTGCCAACGACGTGATCCTGAATCAGAATATGCAACAGATCATCATGATCACAGGGCCCAATATGAGCGGTAAATCGGCCATTCTTAGGCAAACCGCACTCATTGTTTTATTGGCTCAGATCGGCTCCTATGTTCCTGCCCAAAATGCCCGTATCGGCATCGTGGACCGGATCTTCACACGCGTGGGGGCCAGTGACAACATTTCCATGGGTGAATCCACTTTCATGGTAGAGATGAACGAAACCGCCAATATTCTAAATAACCTTTCCGGGCGAAGCCTGATTTTGCTCGATGAAATCGGAAGAGGCACCAGCACCTACGATGGAATTTCGATTGCCTGGGCCATTGCCGAATACCTGCACGAGCATCCCACCCGAGCCAAGACCCTCTTTGCCACCCACTACCATGAACTCAACGATATGAGCGAGTCTTTCGAGCGCATCAAGAATTTCAATGTCTCCGTCAGGGAACTGAAAGACAAGGTGATTTTTCTGAGGAAGCTGGTTCCCGGCGGAAGCAAACACAGTTTCGGGATTCACGTGGCCAAACTCGCGGGAATGCCCGGACCGGTACTTCACCGCGCCAATAAAATGCTGAAGCATCTCGAAAAAAGCCATGCCTCTGAAGAGATTCAGGAAAAATTGAAAAATGCCTCGGCGCAAGACATTCAGCTCAGCTTTATCAATTTGGATGATCCCTTGCTGGAAGACATCAAAGACGAAATTCTCAGCACTGACATTGACAGCCTGACGCCGATCGAGGCCCTTATGAAGCTCAACGAGATCAAAAGAATGCTGACCAAAAACAAATCCCAAAAGAACTAAAGACCCAACCCATGAAAAGATCTACGACACACTCTATCACCTACTCCTCACTCTTCATATTTCTAACCTTGTTGGCTCTGAACCTGAGCTCTTGCCAATCTTCAGGTACAGATACTTCAGCGTCCCCGGTGAATATTTCGTTTTCAGAAAATGCAAGTGACAAGAATCTTGACGGCAGACTCTTGCTGATGTTCGCCAACAACGACAAATCTGAACCCCGGTTTCAGATTAACGCCGGTCTTAGCGGGCAGCCTGTTTTCGGGCTCAACGTAGAAGACATGTCTCCCGGTGAAACAATCTCATTCGACGATTCAGTGTTTGGCTTTCCATTGAACAGTCTCTCCGAGCTGGAACCAGGCGATTACTACGTGCAGGCCCTGCTTCATGTCTATGAGACCTTCAATCTGTCAACAGGGCACCAGGTAAAACTCCCAATGGACAACGGCGAGGGGCAGCAATGGAACCGATCTCCAGGTAACCTGTACAGCAAGCCTGTTAAAATCACTATTGCCGAAAAAGGAAAAGTGGAGTTGGACCTTGTCATGGATCAGGTGATTCCAGAAATTGAGGAGCCTGAAGATACCGAGTGGATCAAGCATATCAAAATCCGGTCAGAGAAGCTTTCTGAATTCTGGGGCCGTGACATGTATTTGGGAGCGCATGTTCTGCTTCCCAAGGATTTCGATAAACACCCCGAGGCCAAATATCCTTTAATGGTCTTCCACGGCCATTTTCCGTCTGATTTTGGGGGATTCCGAACGTCGCCGCCGGATGAGGATCTGGAACCTGTGTATGCCGAACGCTTTGGAGTAGACGGATACAACATCATCCAGCAGCAGGAGGCATATGATTTTTACAAGCGATGGAACGAGCCCGATTTTCCAAGGTTTTTGATCATTGAGATTCAGCATCCCACTCCTTATTACGATGACTCCTATGCGGTCAATTCAGCAAATCAGGGCCCTTATGGCGATGCCATTACCCATGAGTTGATTCCGTATATTGAAGAAAAGTTCCGTGGCATGGGAGAAGGCTGGTCCAGGTTCCTCTATGGAGGTTCAACCGGGGGCTGGGAAGCCCTGGCCGTGCAGGTGAAGTACCCCGATGAGTACAACGGATGCTTCGCAGCCTGCCCGGATCCAATCGATTTCAGGGCTTATTGCCTGACCGACATCTACTCAGACAAAAACGCATACTATTACGATAGCGATTTCAAAAACACTGAAATACCGGGTCATCGCGATTACCTTGGACAGGTTTCGATAACCAGCAGGGAATACAATCACCTCGAACTCGTTTTGGGCGACAAATCCAGGTCGGGTCAGCAATGGGACATTTGGGAGGCCACTTACTCCCCACAAGGTCCTGACGGCTACCCGGAAAGACTCTGGGACAAATTCACGGGAGAGATCAACCCGGAGGTCGCTGCGTATTGGCGTGAGAATTACGACCTGCGCCACATCCTGGAACGCGACTGGGAGAGGCTCGGACCAAAGCTCCGGGGAAAGATTCACATATACTGTGGAGACATGGACAATTATTACCTCAACAATGCCGTATATCTCATGGAAGATTTTCTGGAGAGCACCACGGATCCTTATTACGACGGTGAAGTAGACTATGGAGACCGGGCTGAGCATTGTTGGAATGGAGACCAGGAAAACCCGAACCACATATCCCGTTTGAGATACAACTCCATGTACGTACCCAAGATCATGAAGCGAATTGCAGAATCAGCTCCTGAAGGAGCCGACCTCACAAGCTGGAGATACAAGTAGAACTGTCGTATTTTGTATTATCTTTGTACCCTAAACTTTGCCTTATGTATTTATTTATAAGTGGCGCTGAGATTTTTGTGATCCTCGTGATCATCGTAATGCTCTTTGGTGCGGACAAGTTGCCGGAGCTGGCTCGGGGTCTGGGCAAAGGGATGCAACAGCTCAAAAATGCGACCAATGAGGTGAAGAAAGAAATCACCGACAGTGCTAAGGCTCAAGGAATTGACGCCGATCTTACCAAGGACATTGACAAAGAGGTTCGCAACATCAAGAATAAGGTCCAGGACAACATCGACGATCTCACCGGCCCGATAAAAAGGAACCTCTGATTTGACCCTTCTCGATAAAATCATTCGCTTTGACAAAGAGCTCATGGTTCAACTGAACGGACTGGGTACTGAGTCCTGGGATCAGTTCTGGCTGCTCGCAACCAATCAGTTGACTTGGATTCCTTTATACCTGATCTTCTTCTACCTCATTTTCAAATCATTGGGTTGGAAAAAGGGATTGGCCCTCGTATTGCTCACTGCAGTTCTGGTGACCTTCTCCGATCAGTTTACAGTATTTTTGAAAGACAGTTTTGAAAGATTGCGTCCCAACAATGATCCGTCTGTCAATTCGATCATTAGAATCCTGAAAAACAACAAAAGTTTCAGTTTCGTATCCGGTCATGCCACAACGTCCATGGCCGTGAGCACACTGATGTTTTTAACCCTCAGAAAGAGTTTTTCCTACAGCTGGCTATTCTTTATCTGGCCTCTGGTATTCGCTTACAGCAGGATTTACATTGGGGTGCATTTCCCTATGGATGTTTTGTGTGGAGCTTTGCTTGGAGCAGGCATCGGTTATTTATTCTATCGACTCAGCTTGAGCATGTTCACATACATGGATAGGCGGGGTGCTACACAGCCATGAGGTTACAGCCTCGGATGTCTGAATGATCGAACCGGCCAACAATCTCGAATGAAGAATCTTCTTGTGCACGACCCAGATCCTGGGTGGCAATAAAGCTGCAGGAATTAAAATTGGCAAGATCAATCACATTGACGCCTCCCGTTCTATTCTTTCCCAAAAGGTGAAAGGGGTCCTCAGGGTCCCGGATCAGTATCTTCATCCAGGAAGGGCATTTAAATATTCCTTTCCCGGCGGAATAAGCCTGGGAGAGTAGCTCAGTCATGCCGTATTCCGAGTGAATGTGATCAAGTCCAAAACCGGCTTTCAGTTCCTTATGGAGCTCCTCCCTGACCATCTCTCTTCGTCTTCCTTTCATTCCTCCGGTTTCCATGACGATGGTATTCTCGAGTCTGAACTGTTTTAAACTCACCAGATCCAGCAGGGCATAGCTGACTCCGAGTAAAAGGACCTTCTTCCCGGATCGATCCAGGTCTGAGAGGTTGGAGGCGAGCTCCTCCATGTTATCGAGATAGAAACCGCTGGACTCTGAGCCGCTCATTTCAATCAGCTCATTGACCATATAGACGAGCGAAGAACCTCCGCGTTCCAGATAACTGGGCAGCAGTGCAAGGATGATGTAATTGTCAGGGTGACCGTAAAAATGTTCGAAACCCAGGGTGAAGCTCTTTCTGTAAACCGACAGGTCGGTAACCAGGTGGCGGCTCGGGATGGATCCCGTGGTTCCGCTGCTCGTAAAAACAGTCTCTACTTGTCCGGATGATGAAAGAATGTCTCTCGATTTGAAAAACTCAATGGGCAGAAATGGAATTTGACTCACCCGGGATACCTGATCCGGCGCAAGCCCCAACAGCTGAACGAACTCCCGATAAACATCATTGTTTCCGATTTGGTGCCGGAATACTTGTATACACATCTCTTCAAACCGGGTCTGATTGTCAATCGCAAAGATCTCAGAGAAATGCACTTCTGTTTTTTGACAAAAGTAATTCAATTTTACGCAACCTATTGTCAAATGGGCATCTTACTTAGACAAGGCTTAGTATTTTGTGTTAAAAAATGGTTCTAAAAAGGATATTTTTTGTAATTTTTGTCGCTATTTTATTTTTTTCCTGTTCAGATGATTCTGAAGATTATCACTACGAGCTTTTGGAGACAGAAGATGCCGTAGTACCGGAAGAGTTTGAATTTGGTAAAATTTATGACATAACGGTAAAATATATCGTGCCGGATGACTGTTATATTGCCAGTGATATTCTTTACGAATATGACGAAACCGCAAGGAACATAGCAGTAATCTCGCTCGTTGTTGACGAAAACAGCTGCGCCCCATTGGAAATCGAACAGGAATTGACAGTTCGCGTTCACGCGTTACAGACAAGTCCTTACGTTTTCAGGTTTTGGCAAGGCGAAGATGACAACGGCGAACCCGTCTATCTGATCATAGAGGTTCCGGTAGTAACACAAAGTGATGAAAGCGCCAATGAGTCTAAAGAAACTCATATTAAAATGTAAGAAAGGAGATCTGATCGCACAATCGGAGGTTTACCATCTGTTTGCAGGTAAGCTATTTCCGATTTGCCTGAAGTATTCCCGAACTCATCAGGAAGCTGAGGATAATTTACAGGAGGCTTTTATCACCATTTTTAGAAAAATTGGTCAATTCCAGCACAAGGGTTCTTTTGAAGGCTGGATGAAGAGGATAGCGATAAACACCGTCCTGCAGACCTATAGACAGAAGAACGTACTCAACCTGGTGGAAGAGAATTACCCCGAAGAGGTTGAGGTTGAGGTTGACGAAAATGAAATCTCATTGGAATACCTGCTTAGAATCATTCAGGAATTGCCTGAAAGGTATCGGATGGTATTCAATTTATACGTGTTGGACGGCTATTCCCACAAGGAAATTTCGGTTCTCCTGGGCATAGCAGAAGGCACCTCCAAGTCAAATCTTTCGAGGGCAAGGCTGATCCTGAAAGATAAGATAGAGCTGAGCCAGCAAAAGAAAAAAGCGGGACAGTTTTAATTTGATTGGCAATAGATGATCGAAAAGAAGAACATAGACCGAGTTTTCCAGGAGAACCTAAAGGATCTGGAAATCGAACCCAGGAAAAGGGTTTGGAACGGTATTGCCCAGGATCTGGCGAATTCTTCCGACAGAAAAGCGATACCGCTCTGGAGGCGCTTCGGAGTTGCGGCATCCATATCACTTCTCTTTGCATCCGCAGCCTTCATGTATCTCAATTCAATTGATCAGAGCCCTGTCGTAAATCAGCAGGTGAGTCAGGAGCAACCTGATCTGGAAATCAATACAGAGCAACCAAGAACACCCATCGATCCACAAGTCACTAAAACTGATGTCGTTTTGGCGCAGAATGAAGAGAAGATTGAAGAGCTCCGAAAAGCAGGAAAGCCCATTTTTATTAAAAAACCTTCGAACCAGGTCATTGTGACAACCAACAGCATAGCCAGCGTTTATACCAATATAGAAGACAAATACGTTGTCGACGAAGAGGTCTTCCTGGAAGATGAGAGTGCAACAGAATCCATTACCGATCGCATAGCCAGCATACCAACCAAAGAGAAGGCGGCTGAGTTCATAGATAAGAAATGGTCCGTCGGGCCCACTGTAGCCCCTGTCTTTTACAATACCCTGCAGAGTGGTTCTCCTTTGAATACCGAATTATCTGACAATTCAAAGAGTTCAGACAATTCACTATCGGTTGGAGTCCGTGTAAACTACCAGCTATCCCAAAAACTGTTTATCCAATCGGGTATCAATCGCGTCGACCTGGCCTACAACACCAATAACGTCAATGCCTTTATCACCTCCTCAAAAAACGGCTACAACAACGTCAATACAAGCAAACCAGGGGTATATCTGACTCCGGGTCAAAATGCGACTTCCAGCGTCAAGGACCTGAATCGACCGGGTGTGAGCGGAGACATCAACCAGTTCTTGCAGTATTACGAGCTGCCCATAGAGATGAAATACAGTCTTTACGAGAGTAAGCTCGGGCTTAACCTCGTCGGGGGATTCAGTACCATGGTGCTCTCAGACAATTCTGTCTCCTTCGTTTCCAATGACGGCATAACTGACCTTGGAGGTGCAAACAATTTGAACAGCTTCAATTTCAGTGGTAATGTCGGAGTGGACCTGGATTACAAGATCAGCAAAAGCTGGTATCTCAATGTAGCCCCAATGTTCAAGTATCAATTCAACACCTATTCAGGGGAATCCGGAGACTTCAGACCTTATTACTTCGGATTGTATTCTGGCTTGAATTACAAGTTCTAATTAGCCACTTGTTAACGACAGGACTGTTTCTGCCAAATTTTTTCAGCATATTTCAAAATCTTAGTGTAAATACTGTTAATTTTACATTTCAATAGATTTTCGAATAAACCTCAAAACGATTTATTATGGGATTAGTGGCAGCTGACTTTGGTATACAGGAAGTTCTCAATGCTTTAGGAATAAATGAAGTCAATCCGGGGACCTCAACGGGCTCTGATTGTTTTTCGAACGGGGAGCTCATCCCCTCCTATTCTCCGGTTGACGGCAAGTTGATCGGCAAAGTAGTCTCTACTACTCAGGAAGATTTCGAACGTGTGATGAAGAGCGCTGAGAAGGCTTTTTTACACTGGAGAACAGTTCCCGCGCCGCAACGCGGAGAAGTTGTCAGGCAGTTTGGAGAAAAGCTAAGAGAGCTCAAAGAACCCTTGGGTAAACTTGTGTCTTATGAAATGGGTAAAAGTCTCCAGGAGGGTCTCGGAGAAGTACAGGAAATGATCGATATCTGCGATTTTGCAGTAGGACTTTCCCGTCAATTGCACGGTTTGACAATGCACAGTGAGAGACCTGGTCACAGAATGTATGAGCAATATCACCCGCTGGGAATTGTTGGAATCATTTCAGCCTTCAACTTTCCGGTGGCTGTTTGGTCCTGGAATACGGCACTTGCATGGATATGCGGTGACGTATGCGTATGGAAGCCCAGTGAGAAAGCTCCTATGTGCGGAATCGCCTGCCAGAACATCGCGGCCTCGGTATTCAAAGCCAACGGATTGCCAGAAGGAATCAGCTCCCTGGTCAATGGGGACTACCGCGTAGGAGAAATGATGACCACAGACAAAAGAATCCCCCTGGTTTCAGCGACGGGATCAATTCGCATGGGGAAAATCGTGGCCCAGAAGGTCGCAGGAAGACTCGGAAAGTCTTTGCTTGAGCTGGGAGGAAACAATGCGATTATCGTAACCCCCGACGCAGATATTAAAATGACCGTGATTGGAGCCGTCTTCGGAGCCGTGGGTACTGCCGGACAACGATGTACTTCAACGCGCAGGCTCATCATTCACGAAAGCATTTACGATCAGGTCAAAAACGCAGTGCAAACTGCCTACTCTCAGATTCGCATAGGCAACCCCTTGGATGAGAATAACCATATGGGGCCCCTTATCGACAAAGATGCTGTAGCGATGTATGAAAAAGCCCTGGAGAGTGTCGTAGACCAGGGAGGAACTCTCCTGGTCGAAGGCGGCGCACTCAATGGGGAAGGTTATGAAAGTGGTTGTTATGTAAAACCTGCCATTGCAGAGGCTGAAAACAGCTTCCAAATCGTACAGGAAGAAACTTTTGCTCCCATCCTCTACCTGCTGAAATACAAGGGTGAGGTTGAGAACGCAATTGCCATTCAAAATGGAGTTGTACAAGGTTTGTCATCAGCAATAATGACCAATAATCTCAGAGAAGCTGAACGTTTCCTTTCTGCAGCAGGCTCAGATTGCGGAATAGCCAATGTGAACATAGGAACCTCTGGTGCGGAAATCGGAGGTGCTTTCGGTGGTGAAAAAGAAACCGGAGGAGGTCGTGAGTCAGGATCTGATGCCTGGAAAATATACATGCGAAGGCAGACAAATACGATCAACTACACAGCTGAACTGCCTCTTGCCCAAGGCATTAAGTTTGATCTTTAGCAAAAAAAATCGCCCCGATCTCTCGGGGCGAAATCTGGTTGAAATAAATCAACCAAAATCAACTAACCAAACCTTATCATTAACCTTGCGGTATATTTTTATTCTTTTATCCTTACAACGACTCCAAAACTCGTTTGTTGTGTCATAATTAGAAAAGAAATGTCTTTTCTTACTGGTATTGCTAAACTGCTTGGAAATTTTTCTGGGGGTCCTCCATCCTTCATGCAATCACGATTGCAAATTAACGTCATAAATCAGGAAAACCTTCATAATCTATTGTTAAAATTTCCTTTTGAAATATTTGCTTAAAAGAACATATGTCGTACATCGACTACTGGTTTAAAAACAACATTCGTGCCAAAATTCTGGGCAAAAAACTAAAAAAATGTTAATGTTGTTTTCTTTCATATGTCTTTGGACGCAAGAAAGAACACCACCTTTCATCACGCCACCAGAACCTGCGTGAAGGGTCAAAAACAATTATCGCTGTTTTTCAAAATTTGAGGATGTTTTCTATACGAATCAGCGCGGTTAATTCGTTATACCATAGAGTTTAGTTCTTTTAAACTTGTGCTATGAAATATCTACTTACAACCGTGATGGTTTTATCCGCATTCGTCACTTTGAGTGCGCAGTCTTATGAAGGAAAAGGAGACAGCAAGTTGAATCTGGGTTACGAGATCTATGGTATCGGACCAGGAATAAAGGCGAGTTACGATTACGGGCTCAATGATTTGTTCTCTGTGGGTGCCGGAGCCAGTTATTATTTCGACAACGAGGATCAGGATTATTTCATTTATGCCCGAACCAATCTTCATCTGGGCATTGTTTGGGACCTCCCGCGACGCCTGGATCTCTATCCTGGAGTTGAGCTGGGTTTCAAGTCAAGCAGCGAAGTAGGGTTCACGGGATACCTTGGCATACGGTACTGTATTACCAAAAAGCTGAGTCTCTTTGCTGAACTTGGTAATCATGGCGCTGCCGGGATTAGTTTCGACGTTTGATCAGGGGCGGTATTGGGTTTCCAGTTTCTTTACACCCGTAACCTTCAGGTAAGACTCCGCACCACTTATTGAATACACAACAACGGCTTCATCTATTTCAAGCTCAAATGGTATTTTGCTGCCAGTCTCAGGAGGTTCATTGCCGTACTCTTCCAAAGGGTTTCCGCTCATGACTCTGTCTGGAGGAATGAACTCCGATAAGGTGGCCTCAAGAACAAAATCATTTCCATTGAATTGAGGAACTACGTCAAACCCCTTGTTTTGAAAGTAGATCTTTGAAAAAGAAAGGTTCAAGGTTTGGGTAATCCCGGTTATTCGAATCGTAGTGCCACGGGTTCCCTTTTTGCCCCCTACCCAGTGAAAATAGGTTTTTTCATCTATCGTGAAAGGGACTTTCTTCTGAACCACTGATGTTTTACATCCTGAACTCAATGCCACAAGAAAGAAAACAATAATTATAGGGGAATACTGTAAAGATCTTTTGAAGTCTGACATGTCAACGGGTTTAATAGGCTCTTTCTTTTTTGCCTTCATAGAAATTGATAAAAGCCCTGTTTACGACGCGCATTCCTCCCGGGGTCGGAAAATTTCCCGTGAAATACCAGTCTCCTTTGTTGCCGGGGCAGGCTTTGTGAAGATTCTCGATAGATTGAAAAATTATGTCGACCTCAGAACTAATTTTATCGGTTTTGAGCATGTCAGCAATTTTGTCAGATATCTGATCTGCGGTGAACGGTGCATAGAATTCCTTGACATAGTTCTCCGGAGAAGGATGGTCTTCATTTGCCTTGCACTTCTCATAGACATCATCGATCACATTCGATTGTCCAGTCTCCTTTAAAAGCTCGTAGCGTCGCTTTGAAGGCGATGAATTCTTCGATGCGAGCCATGTCAATTCCATAACAGTCTGGGTAGCGGATCTGCGGCGCCGAAGAGACTACAATGATCTTTTTTGGCCCCAGCCTGTCCAGGATCTTGATGATACTTTTTTTCAAGGTAGTACCCCTGACTATGCTGTCATCAATGATGACAAGATTGTCTGTTGGTTTAACAACTCCATAAGTGACGTCGTATACGTGGGCCACCAGGTCATCCCTGCTTTGATCATCAGCGATGAAGGTTCTCAATTTAGCATCTTTAATCGCGATCTTCTCGATCCTGGGGCGCACCGACAAGATTTCATTCACTTCCTGAGCCGAAATGTTCCTGTTGCCTGAAAGAATGGTGCTCACCTTATGACGATTCAGATATTCCTCCGCTGCTTCAGTCATACCAAAAAAGGAAGTTTCTGCCGTGTTGGGGATGTAGGAGAATACCGTATTCCTGATATCGTGGTCAATGTGCTCCAAAACTTTCGGAAAAATGTACTTCCCCAGCATTTTTCGTTCCTGATAGATCGAGGCGTCGCTACCTCTTGAGAAATAAATTCTCTCAAAAGAACAGGCTTTCAGCGGAAGCTGATCCGTGACCTGCTCCATAGATACGTCGCCATCCTTCTTGATTATAAGTGCATGTGCGCGTTCAATCTCGTGAATTTTTTCAAGGTCCACGTTGAAGACGGTCTGAATTACAGGTCTTTCTGAGGCCACGACGACAACTTCATCATCCTTGTAGTAAAAGGCTGGTCGTATTCCCGATGGATCTCGAAGAACGAATGCATCTCCATGTCCAATCAGGCCTGCCATGGCATATCCACCATCCCAGTTTTTCGAAGCTCTCCTCAATATTTTTTGAATATTCAGCTCTTTTGCGATCAAAGGAGACGCATCCTTCTTGGAAATACCCTTCTGTTTGAACTGATAATAAAGATCCAATACCTCGTCATCGAGAAAATGACCGATTTTTTCCATAACGGTCACCGTATCGGTGTTTTCTTTCGGATGCTGACCCAATTCGATAAGTTCTTTGAGAAGCTCCCCTGAGTTCGTCATATTGAAGTTCCCGGCCACAATCAGGTTCTTGTGCTTCCAGTTGTTCTGTCTCAAAAAGGGGTGTACGCTCTCTATGCTGTTCTTGCCGAAGGTTCCGTACCTGACATGACCGAGGTAAACGTTACCCAGATAGGGCAAATTATCCTGTTGCCAGGCGAGATCATCCTTCCGGCCGGGATTGTTCTTAATCACGCCCCTGATCCTTTTGTTGATCTTTCCGAAAATATCCTGGATCGGTTGCTGGTTGTTCGATCTGACTCTGCTGATATAGCGGGTTCCGGGTTGGGTGTCAAACTTAATACTCGCGAATCCTGCTCCATCCTGGCCTCGGTTATGCTGCTTTTCCATGAGCAGGTACATCTTGTTGATCCCGTAGAATGCCGTACCGTACTTTTCCTTGTAAAATTCAAGCGGCTTGAGCAGCCTGACCATGGCTATACCACATTCGTGTTTGATTGCATCACTCATAGCCCTCTAGCATGTTAATGGGTTAGTTCGATTTCAAACTGAGTCAGTTGCTTGAACTGCCTCAAACGGTTCCTGACCTCTTCCCGAGTCAGGTTGAGCATGCGCTCCACTCCGAATCTTTCTACGCAGAAAGAAGCAAAATTGGAGCCGTAGATTACGGCTCTCTTCATATTGTCAAATGAAATGTCATGGGTACTTGCCAGGTAGCCTATGAACCCTCCAGCAAAGGTGTCTCCAGCACCGGTTGGATCAAAAACCTCCTCCAGGGGTAGTGCCGGGGCAAAGAAAACATCGCCATTGTTAAACAGCAAGGCTCCGTGCTCCCCTTTTTTGATCACCACATATTTGGGTCCCATTTGGTGAATCTTCTCCGCTGCCTTCAAAAGTGAATACTCGCCACTGAGCTGCCTGGCCTCCTCATCATTAATCGTGATGACGTCTACTTTTTCAATGACTTTCATCAATTGGTCGAGCGTATTGTCCATCCAAAAATTCATCGTGTCGAGCACAACCAGTTTAGGACGTACCGGGATCTGCTCGATCACCGACATCTGAACATCGGGGTGCAGATTTCCCAACATCAGGAAATCGCAATCCATAAATTTTTCAGGAACTACGGGATTGAAATCGGCCAGCACATTCAAATCCGTAATGAGAGTTTCACGGTCATTGAGGTTGTAATCGTATTTTCCCTTCCAATAAAAGGTCTTGCCTTCTTCCTGGATGTCAATCCCCGAGATATCGATATTTCTCTCTTTGAAAATATCCAGATATGTCTTGGGGAAATCACCTCCAATCACAGAGATAATGCCTGAATCCGTGTTGAAATATGAGGCTGACAAACCGATGAAGGTAGCAGCTCCTCCAAGAATGCGGTCTGATTTGCCAAAGGGGGTTTCGATGTCGTCAAAAGCAACGGTTCCAACGATCAAAAGATTTCCCATGAGGTCACATTTATTGATTATTTTTGCAAAAATAAGTTTAAAAAATGAGTATTAAGGATATACAGGAAGAAATTATCGAGGAGTTCGACATGTTCGAAGACTGGATGCAGCGTTACGAATACATCATAGAATCAGGGAAATCACTGCCTAAAATCGAGGCAGAATACAAGACGGATGGTTCCCTGATCAGAGGCTGCCAATCCCAGGTTTGGCTGCATGGAGACTTCGCGGACGGAAAGTTGTCATTCACTGCTGACAGTGACGCCATACTGACCAAAGGGATTATTGCACTGCTGTTACGAGTGTATTCTGATCAGAACCCGAAAGACATACTCGATGCCGAGCCCTTTTTTATCGATCAGATCGGATTGAAGGAACACCTTTCTCCGACTCGGGCCAATGGTCTGTTGTCTATGGTCAAGCAAATCAAATTGCTCGCTCTTGCCCACCAGGCGAAGGTTGGCTGAGATTTCAATGGCTTTTCACGGCTTTTGATGGATTTTGACAGTACGATCTATTGACTTATCTTTGCCCTTATTTAGAATCATTTTAAAAAAGATGGAGGATAAAGTAAAGGAAGATTTGGGCGAAAAGATCGTCGAGACCGTAAAGACGATTTACGATCCCGAGATTCCTGTTGACATATATGAGCTGGGGCTGATTTACGATGTTTTTGTCAATGAAAACATGGATGTGAAAATCCTGATGACGCTGACCTCTCCGAACTGCCCGGTTGCCGAAACTTTGCCTATGGAAGTTGAGGAGAAGGTACGGTCTATTGATGAGGTGAAAAGTGCTGAGGTCGAAATCACCTTTGATCCCGCGTGGTCACAAGATATGATGAGCGAAGAAGCCAAACTCGAACTGGGTTTCCTGTAAAACAAGTTGATATGGCTGGAGAAATTGTTAACAGAGTAGCTGCCAGCAAACTGGTTACCATCGACCTTGAAGAGTTTTATCTTCCAGGAGAACGCATCGTTATTGATCTGAAAGACTGGCTTTTCGAAGGCCTGGTCCTTCGGGAACAAGATTTCAGAAGTGCGGTCAAAGCCCATGACTGGTCGGTCTATAAAGGGAAATTCGCCGCCGTTCAATGTTCGACCGAAGCGATCATTCCGTCCTGGGCCTATTTGCTTGTCACCATTGCCCTGTCTCCCTATGCGAGGAAGGTTGTTGTAGGGTCGCTAGAACTTCTTGAATCACAACTCTACGAACCGATCATTGAATCCCTGCCACTGGATCCCTACAAGAATCGACCCGTGATCATCAAAGGTTGCTCTGAAAAGAACATTCCTGACACTGCTTATGCCTCCCTAGTTTCCCGCCTTCTTCCGGTAACTGGTTCTCTAATGTATGGTGAGGCCTGCTCAAGCGTTCCGCTCTTTAAGAAAAAGAAGTCGCAATAGAATTCGCGTAGTTTCCTAAAATGCGTATTTTTGCGCCTCTAATATTCAATACCTAACCCCATGAAACGTATTTTATTATTAATGTTCCTCATCCTTGGCACTTCTTTGGCCGAGGCTCAAACCAAAGAGGAGCTCGAAGCACTTAAAACAGAAAAGAAAGACTCGATCGATGCCCTTCAATCGAGAGTAGATGCCTTGCAGGCTGAAATTGACGCTCTCCCTGGTTGGAGACTTCGGGCAACCGGAACGATCGGAGGCAGCGTTTCCGGATTCAACAATTGGTATGCCAAAGACAAGCCCAATGCATCTGTCGGCAACTTCGGAGTCAACGTCTTTGGTTTCGCGGACCTGATTCAAGACAGGTTCTTTTGGAAGAATGCCATGAACATCAATATCGGTTGGGTTAAATTCGATGACAGGGATGATGATACTGACAGCGATGAATATGAAGTGGCCAACGACATCTTTAACTTCTCTTCTCTATACGGGCATAAGCTGAGTGAAAAGTTTGCGATTTCTGGCCTCCTGGAATATCGATCGACGCTGGTCAATAACTTTAACAACCCTGGATTTCTTGATCTCGGTGTCGGTGGTACCTGGACGCCTTTAAGTGAACTTGTAGTTGTGATTCATCCTGCCAACTACAACTTTGTCTTCAGTGACGGAGATTCCCAGTATGACTCTTCTTTTGGTGCCAAGGTCGTAGCAGATTACACGAAGAAATTCGGGGGTCTCAATGTCAAATCAAACCTTTCAGTTTTCTTCAGTTATGAGGGCTCCGAACTGTCTAATTACACATGGACCAACTCTTTCAGCTACACGATTTGGAAGTCCCTTGGAGTCGGATTCGATTTCGGTTTGAGAAAGAACCATCAGGAAGCGCTTAATTTTGCTCTCACCGACGATCCGGACGCTACCTTTGATACGGTTGACAACGACCTTCAGTCATTCTGGCTGCTGGGTCTGAACATCAACCTGGATTAGGCCCATCCGGAATCGGACCTCATTCGATAGCCCGAAAAAGGAATATTTTTGATACTTTAGCCCTAACACAGAGCCTATGACACTGTTGATCATTTATGGGGTAGTATCTATCATGTTCTCTTTCCTGTGTTCGATACTGGAAGCCGTTCTGCTCAGCGTGACTCCCACCTACATTACGGTCAAGATCAACGAGGAAAAGAGCTACGCTCAAGATCTTAAAAAGCTCAAAGAGAACATCGATCAACCTCTGATCACCATCCTAACTGTCAATACTGTAGCCCATACCGTTGGAGCCATACTGGTAGGGGTACAGGCAGAAAAGACCTTCGGATCAGGTAACAATGCGGTAGGAATTGTATCCGCGATCATGACTCTTTTGATTCTCGTTCTCTCCGAGATCATTCCGAAATCAATCGGGGCGAACTACTGGCGCCAACTTGCGAATTTTGCCTCAAAGGCGATCCTGATTCTCATGTTTCCGCTCAAAGTAACCGGAATCCTATGGTTGCTTCAACAGACCACTCGTCTTATTGGAAAGGGCTCGCATCACAAGAATCTTAGTCGGGAGGACTTTCACGCCATGACCGATTTAGCCCAGGAAGAAGGTGTTTTTCAAGAGTCTGAAAGTGTAGTCATCAAAAATATCATTGACTTCAAAAAAATGGTCGCCAAGGATATCATGACCCCTAGAACCGTGATCAAAATGGCCCATGAGCAAACTACGATTCGTCAGTTCTACGATCGCAACCCAAAACTCAAATTTTCAAGGATCCCCATCTACAAGGATTCTCCCGATGACATTTCGGGTTATTTTCTGAAAGATCAGCTCTTCGAGTCAATCATCAATGGGCTGGGAAACAAGACATTAAATACGATTTCCCGCGAGATTTATGTCGCAGAGCGGATGGCCCCTATCAAAACCCTTTTCGAAAACCTGATAGACCGACAGGAACACATTGCCCTGGTCGTTGACGAATACGGATCTGTGAGTGGAATCGTAACTCAGGAAGACATCATAGAAACCCTTCTTGGTCTCGAAATTGTCGATGAAAGTGACAGCCATGAAGACCTGCAGGTGCTCGCCAGGAAACTGTGGAAAATCAGAGCCAAAAGGCACGGCATTCTAGACAATGACGCCGAAGACGATCAGCCTTCCTCCTGATATTCCTCGTAGAGAAAATCGTTATAGGGAAAACGAGTGATGTGGATTTTTTTGACCTCCTCGAAAACCAGCGACTTGAATTCGTCGAGATTTTCTTTTTTCAAAGCTGAAATGAACACACACTTCTGATTCATTCTGGCGTACCAGGTCTTTTTCCAGTCTTCGAGCGTATAGTGCTCTTTGGTCCTTTCTGTGGTCAAATCATCAGAATCAATCTCTTGGTGGGTATACTGATCGATCTTATTGAACACCATAATCGTAGGTTTCTGATTTTTCGCTTCTTTTGGTGTTATCTCTTCGATGATGCTGTTGACAGAATCGATATGGTCTTCGAAATTCGAATGTGAAATGTCAACGACGTGTAGCAGGAGATCTGCTTCTCGAACCTCATCAAGCGTTGACTTGAAGGACTCGACGAGCTGGGTCGGCAGTTTTCGAATAAACCCTACCGTATCGGTAAGCAGAAAGGGAATATTCTTGACCACAACCTTTCTCACCGTAGTGTCCAGGGTGGCAAACAGCTTGTTCTCCGCAAAAACCTCGCTTTTACTGATGACATTCATCAAGGTCGACTTACCGACATTGGTGTATCCCACCAAAGCTACACGAACCATCTTTCCCCGGTTCTTTCGCTGAACAGACATCTGACGATCGATTTTCGCCAGTTTTTTCTTCAATAGGGTGATCTTGTCCCTGATAATCCTCCTGTCGGTCTCGATCTCAGTTTCACCCGGTCCTCGCAGTCCGATACCTCCCTTTTGCCGCTCCAGGTGTGTCCACATTCGGGTCAGCCTGGGCAACAGGTACTGGCATTGGGCAAGTTCCACCTGTGTCCGGGCGTAGGAGGTCTGAGCTCTCTGGGCGAAAATGTCAAGGATAAGGTTCGTCCGATCGAGGACCTTGCAATCCAGGTATTTCTCAATATTTCTCAGCTGAGCCGGATTCAATTCATCGTCAAAAATAACCGTGTCGATTTTCTCGTCCCGGATGAATCCCTTGACTTCTTCTAACTTTCCACTACCGATAAACGTTTTGGGGTTAGGATACTCCAGCTTCTGAGTGAATCTCTTTTCTACCTCTCCACCTGCTGTATAGGTAAGGAATTCCAGCTCATCGAGATACTCCCGGCTCTTTTCCTCATTCTGCTCTCTGGTTATCACCCCGACGAGAACGACCTTTTCAATACTGGAATCTCTTTTTTCGATCATGGGGTAAATTTACGATCCTTTTTTACATTTCGTGATTCCTTTCCTATTTTTGAATCTTTTGAATCTCCGGACCTGATATGCATTCTACTCAAACCATAGCTTTCTACAATCTCGAGAATCTCTTCGATCCCGAAGACGGGGAACACACCCTGGATAAAAATTTCACTCCGAAGGGAATCTATCGATGGAATCGGGCAAAATACAAGCAGAAAATAGATAACCTGGGCAAGGTTATTTCCAAAATTGGTCCGTATCACTCTGATGCTCCGCCTGTAATACTGGGTGTTTGCGAAGTTGAGAATCAAACTTGTCTGGAGGATCTCATCAATTGTGATGCTCTCCGCAAGTACAATTACAGTTTCGTTCATTTTGAATCCAACGACCGAAGAGGTCTGGATACCGCCTTTCTTTACCGAAAAGAACACTTCATCCTCAGCGGATCAGAGACGTTCAGCTTGGAGGTTCAGGGTCGGTTGGGCATGGAACCTACCCGGGATATTCTATGTGTCCAGGGTGATCTTTTCGGCGAGCGCTTACATATCCTGATCAATCACTGGCCTTCCCGGCTTCAGGGTTCCAGATCTACGCGAAACAAGCGCAGGGAGGTGGCCAGGGAACTCGACAAAGTGGTCGGTTCGATCTATCTAAAGGATCCGAATTCGAAAATCCTGATCCTTGGCGATTTTAACGATGAGCCGAAAGATTACAGTCTGCGAAATGACTTTTCACACCGTTTCTTTAACGCTTTCGACCAGAATGATATCGGTCCGGGAACCGCGCGTTTTAAGAACAAGTGGGTATTCTTTGACCAGATCTTGCTCGACCAAAACTTGTTGCATGACAAGCGATTGAATTACCTTTCTGCCGGGATTTACTGTCCTCCCTGTCTCATTGAAACAAAAGGCAGGCACAAGGGCAGTCCGAAAAGAAGCTTTCGAGGCAGGCGTTTTCAAAACGGATACAGCGATCACTTTCCGGTTTACGCCATTTTCAATGTACATCACTGATATTGGCCCCGAATCAGAATGTTGTCAAGGTCATAGTTGGTGGAAGGCCCCGGGTCCCCGCCGAGATATCGAAATGCAATTCTCATCCGGCCTTTAACGCAATCCAAGCTGATTCCTTCTGAAGAAATGAATTTCTCATTTGATCCGTCAGCGCTTCCTTCTGAAATTCGTGCAGGTAGCCGAAGCCAGGTCGCCTCATCAGGATCATTGTCATAGTCCGTGCTTATCCATACAGTCAATAGACGTCCCTCATTGAAAGTTGCCCGACTGTCGAATGACAAGTGCTCTCCATGCGTCGAATCCATCTCAATCGTTGGGCTGATCAACCATGCCTCCATTGTACTTTCGGAGGTTCCATAGGCTGAAACCCGAACAAAAGTATTGTCATTTTCACTTCTCTTGACAAATCTGCCATTGCCAAAATGAATATTAACATTGCTCCACCCTATCTTTTCCAGGTCTCTTGTATATTGAATGCCTTCGAAACTCTCATAGAACAGGGTCTCATCCGCGGAATTTTGCGTACTTCCCTGAATCCCGCTATTGTCAAAATGTCCACATTCCAAAAACTCTTCATCACATCGAGACTCGCTTTCCATCTTTAAATCATCCGGATTATTAACCACGAGGGCCATTTGACTATCGTATTCGCGAACGAGAAGCCCTTCCAACTCGAAAGTCGACTCAGGAAGGATTTCGAACTTAAAATCCGCATAGACGCTCGTGCTCAGAAAAAGTGGAGCGGGGTCACCACATATCCTCAAGGGCCTAAGGGCATTATAGGAGTCATGAGGTTCAGCCGCATACGTTTTCCCGAGATCCTCCCTTTCAAATTGAACGTTCCCTATTCGCACCCTGGTGTTTATGTCTTTCTCGCCGAGCTCTGATGCCTGTTTCATTTCTGCTTGCAGATCCAATTGTGTGCCAGTTCGAACCAGAAAACGATCCAGAAGCGACTCCGGAATGGCCTCCACACGATCCCGGTTGCGAAAACCCAGTGTAAAAGACCCTTCTACACCAAAAAGACTCAAGCCCCCCGCATTGATATAAAGCTTGGAACCTAATGGGTAGCGCGTGTAGGAGGATCGCAGATCTACCAAAACTGAGAGACCCCTGATATCTGGTTTTGCAAAGTCCTGGACGATTATGCGCTTGTAGAAATTTCCTGCCTCGTCGCTTGACACTACGAGAACTTCAGCCCAAATTTCTTCGGTCTCCGAAAAGGTGTGGATTTCTTCTCCACTTTGAAGATAACTGTTGATCAAGACTGAAAGGGGGGTGTCGGCATGGATATCTTCACCTATCACCTCTGCAGGTGGAGCCTCGAAACTCATCTCCGGGACACAGCCATGCATAAACACAAATAAACAAAGTACAAGATTTTTGAGTTTCATAAGGATTAAATCTTTTTAGATTTTGACTGCTGTTCTATTGTGTTCTCACATATACCGAGGTGAAAAAAGTGGATCCAAAGCCATACCAATACTTAGGGCCAAACATGGGCAACTCTCTGGATCTGTCTTCGAGAAGGGTCTCGTAATTGGCATTCCGGGATTGTTCATAGCCTCCGGTTCTGTGAATTGCGTTTAAAACATTTCCCACCGAAATAAAAAACCCCAGGTACGTCTTTTTGATTTTCCAGGATTTGCCACCGACCAGGTTGACTATATTAAAATCCGGGAGTCGTTCCTGACGCAGCATTTCTCGCGCAATCAACTCGTCGTAACCCGGAATCATGAATCCCTGGGAATCGACGTAGAAGTTTTTTGTCCTCGTAACGGGCGCTACCTGCAGGTAAGACTTTTTGAAGCTGTTAAAGGAAATAGCGAGCCACCAATAGTCCGGATCTGAATACTCAAAACCTATTGAAAAGGCTTCCTGGGGCCCATTGGCAACTCGATACCCTCTGAGCGAGGCCGGGCCATAGAACACTGGTTCATCCAAATCGTCTGAGGTCAGATACAATTCAGGGTTCTCCGTGAAATAGGAAATGCCCTTGGAAGCGACCCCTTTGATTTTCAATCCGTCTGTTATCTTGAATTGGAACCCCAATTCAGCACCCAGGCTTCTGCTGCCGATTCCTGTTTTGACTTCCTGAACAAATGCGCTGGTTCCAGAATCATCCAACCCGGTGAGACCATCAGCATAATAAAAGGTCACGCTGCTTGCTCCTTTAATTTCTGAAAGATAGGTCCCCAGACTCATTTGTACCCTGGGCATTCTCAATCGATACACAAACTCGGCGCCATACAAGCTGCTCTCCTTCAAACCGATTACGGGTTCATGGTTTTCTCGCAAGTTCGAATAGGCGTCTTTTATAAACGGGGGGTCTTTTAAAAAGGCTCCTGTTATCTGAACCATATGTCTTCCGTTGAACTTGTAGGTGAATCCGGCTTTGAGATTGAAGGAATTGAATTTAAGGGTTTGACCCTTTCCATAGGAGGCGCTTCCGGGGAAAGATCCATTTTCAAAAATTCCGGTCCGCTGGTATTTGCGACCTCCCAGCCCGAGGGCAAGAAACGCCTCCTCTTTTCGTCCCGTATGATCCATTCTTAAAAACGCTGAGAAATCTGAAGCATCGATGCGGTAATTGTACTTGAACCGCTGGTTCTCGACAACGATTCTGTTCGGATTTCTAAGGTCATTCTGGGCCTCATAAATTCCGTTGTCAAAAGGATCAATATCAAGATACCCTGCACCTCCCAGAAGATCGAGCATATAGGCATAGCGCTTTGAACTTAGCATCATTCCCCTTAAGGATCCCCGAAGATGAAGCCTCGTGCCCAACTGCTGAAGAATTTCACCCTGAAAGCAAACGGAGGAATCATCAATTCGATCTTCGTATTGCGCATAAATCGAATTTCCTTGCGGTTGTGAGCTCGTATTTGACCGATACAGCTCCGCCCAGTCAATCTGACCACTTTTCAAAAAGAATTGCCCCGCCAACAGAGCTCCGGCATAATCTGGATTGTTTTTGTTTCTGAGGTAATAGGAAGGGAGGTTCTGATAATAAGACGGATCTGGATTCACACCCCCACCCACGAAAATTCCCGTATCCTCAAGTCGTCTTGACCCGCCATAGTCGAGGCGACTTTTCCCGTAGCTTCCCCACTGATAAGTCAGGTGCGCCCCCAGGGTCATCTCCGAATTCACATCCCACTTGTAGTTGACTTGAACGATGGGTTCCATCGATCTTCTCAGCCTCGCATTTCTTATGACTCCCTCCTGATATCCCCAGTTTGAATTGTACAACGGACCCTTCAACTCGAAAACTTCCTCGGTCATTGCCGAAGAGCTTCCTCTTCGGTTATATGCCATAATCGCCGTGACATTGACGAAATGATTCCCGGAAAACTGTTTGTCCACCGAACAGAGAAATGAGTAGGCTTCATAGGGAGTGCCCTGTCGGTACCCTTCCTCTGCAAATCGTGTGGATGCCGAAGCATTTATTTTCCAATTCCCCTTTAGCCAGCGGCTCCCGTAGGTCATCATCCATCGGGTCCCGTAGGACCTGTTGGATGCCGCTACGGACCATTTGAACCCACTGTTGTAGAGCCTAGCCACGCTGTTGATGTTCACCGTACCTCCCATTTTCCCCATGTGAAAATCCGAAGGCAACATGCCCTGATCAATCTCCTGATTTCTTAAGGCATCATTCAACCCTCCCCAACTAGACCAGTTGGCCCGTCCGTTATCCATCCTGTTCATCAGAACTCCATTCAGAAGCACTGACCTTTGCTCAGAACCCAAACTCCTGCGTTTGAAGAATACCTGGCTGAAATCATAGGCAACCGTTCGAGAAAATACATCTCTGGAAGCATCCAGCACCCCTGTTACCATATTCGACCCTTGGTTTTCGTCATACTCCCTCTCATAGATAATACTTTGTCCCTGGGACGCCACCGACATACAGCTTATCCACGCCAAACCTTGAATCAATTTTCGCCCCATCCCGTTAAACTTTGTATCTCTTTTATGGTCTCAGAAAAGCCAGGTCAACACCTCATTGCCCGGATATGACTTCATGTTTACCTCAGGCAAAATCTGATATAAATAATCAACGAGTGTGATATTTTGAAATGGTTCCTTATCAGCTTCATCTTAGTATTCCAAAGTCTCTTTTCTCAGGGCTCTGAGTCTATTCGCAGAATTGTCGGATTTTATAACCTTGAGAACCTTTTTGATACTATTGATGATCCGGACACTTTTGACGAGGATTACACTCCTTTGGGAAAGCTCAACTACAGCTCTTACGACTACAAGAGAAAATTGAGAAAACTGTCTTCGGTAATCGCTAGTATGGGGTCAAATGGAAATGATTTGAGGCCTCATTTGCTCGGTGTTTCGGAAGTTGAGAACAGACAGGTTCTGGAAGACCTGATCTCCCAACCAGACCTGGAATCTCAACCCTATGCAATCGTGCATGTCGATTCTCCTGACCGGCGGGGGATTGACGTGGCATTGATCTATCGGGAGGATATATTTTTCCCACTTTCCCATGAATCCCTTGAAGTTCGTATTTGGGATGAGTCGGGTCAGCGGATCTTTACGAGAGATGTTCTCTGGGTGCACGGGATACTCGATGCGGAGGAAATTCATGTGCTGGTGAATCATTGGCCTTCGCGCAGAGGAGGTGCTTCACGCTCTTCTGCCAAACGCATCAAAGCTGCGTACGTGAACAAAAAAACCATCGAACGAATACGAGGTGAGTACTCCAAGGCCAAAATTTTGATTCTGGGCGACTTCAACGATGATCCGACTGACAAAAGCCTCGTACAGGGGTTGGGAGCACAATCCGGCAAACATCTCGATTCGCTAGGCTTTTTCAGCCCTATGATCCGTCTTTTCAAAAGGGGGTACAACACACTGGTCTATCGGGATCAGATACACCTTTTCGATCAAATCCTGCTCAGCAGCAATTTTGTCAATTCAAAACCCGGGCAGGGGTTCAAGTTTGCTGGAGCAGGGATATACAACCCACCCTGGTTACATGTCCGTGAAGGAAAATACAAAGGCTATCCAAATCGAAGCTTTCAAAATGGCAGGTACGCGGGCGGATACAGCGATCATTTTCCTGTTTTCATAACCCTGATCCAAGAGTGACTCAGGAGCGGTCTTCGAGACGTCCTTGAGCGATCATTCCAGAGGAAGGTCCTCGACCTCAACAATTTTATTATTGTCATAGACGACCTTGGTCTTTTTATCAAAATAATAATAAAACCAGGTTCCTACCTTAGTACCATTGTCATAAGTGGCGATGCATTTGCGGTTTCCATTCTCATAATAGCTTTCCCAGGAAGCATGGAGCTCATTCTCTTTGGTGAGAAATCCGTGTTGCATGATCTCTCCGCTGTCGTAGTAAACCGTGACCTCAAACAGGTCTCCGACAGGTTCTATTTTCTGATTCTTTTTCTCCTGGGCCGAAAGCGAGAGACATAGAGCAAACGCGGCGATGAAGAGGGTCAGTTTCTTCATGATTTTAGATTTAGGTTTTTCTCAGCGAATTCCTTAGCTTGTAGGTTCCAAATATAAACGGTTTTCACCTGAAAAAGCATGATTTCGGTCACTTTGAGCCTTTTTAGAGCAGGATACGGACAACTCCTGCTGGCCCTTGTCTTTTTTACAGCTTCCAAATCAGTGTTCGCTCAGGATCAGTGGATTGACTTTATTGTTGATAAAGACACTAGTGTCCTTTCCGTTTCCATGGACCTGAAGTACTATGTGCAAAAACCAAACTACAAGAATTTACTCATTGTCGGCACTCAATTCAGGCCCTGCATGAAAAACGGTTTTCCGGTGCCCGATTCGCTTGACGGACTATTCTCCTTTTCAGATTCTACGGCCGCGGTGATCAACAGGGTTACAAGGAATGAACTGGTGGGAATCCTGACCTATAAGTGCCTGGCCTTCGACGTCTATTATGTCAAAGATTCCGTTGGCATCAGAGACAGCTTGGAAACTATGATGGGCAGAGGGTTTGAAAACTCAAAATTGTACCTGACTCTGAAACGCGATAAAAATTGGGAATACTATTTTACAAAACTGCTGCCGGATAATCTGTCAGAAGATTTTTTAATCGACCAAGAATACCTCAATAATCTTGTTCTGCGGGGAGATGACCTTCAGGGCTTGAGAAAGGTTCGACACTGGCTCTATTTCAACAAACTCAAGCAGCGTCTCAAAATGACTGAGAAACTCCAATCGCTGAAATTTTCTATTGACTCAATCGACTACCATAGAGAAAGCAAGTACCCCTATGAGCTGCAAGTTTCTCGCATGGACTCAATCACCCCGAAAAAAATCTCTCAGTTGACCATGATGATGAAAGTTTTGAGCCAGGTTTATCAGGCGCAGTACGATGGCTGGGGAACTGAAGTCGTTCCTAAAGAGTGAAATAAATCAATCCGTGAAAAGCTGAAAAACGATTTGTTCGATCCTCGAAACACGGATTATCTCTATCTCAAAATCACTCCTTGAGATCTTGTTGAATTTAGACAACACGATTCTTTTAAATCCTAGTTTCTCTGCCTCAGTAATCCTCTGCTCAACGCGGCTCACGGCACGAATTTCTCCGGAAAGTCCCATTTCAGCTGCAAAACACACATCCTGCGGTATGGCTTCGTCCCGGGTTGAGGAGAGAACAGCGCAGACGACGGCAAGGTCGATGGCAGGATCTTCTACTTTAAGCCCTCCGGCTATGTTGAGAAAGACATCCTTGGCACCAAGACGAAACCCGGCTTTTTTCTCGAGAACAGCGAGCAACATATTCAGTCGTTTGATGTTAAAGCCTGTTGAAGACCTTTGGGGCGTTCCATAAACAGCTGTGCTGACCAGGGCCTGGACTTCGATCATAAGCGGCCTCATACCTTCCAAAGTTGCCGAGATTGCAATCCCGGTGAGTCCTTCATCTTTGTCGGAGATCAGAATCTCAGAAGGATTGCTCACTTCCCTCAAACCATTGTTCTGCATTTCATAGATTCCGAGCTCTGCGGTTGACCCGAACCTGTTTTTCTGAGCCCTGAGGATCCTGTACGTATGGTTTCTATCTCCTTCAAACTGCAGAACAACATCGACCATGTGTTCCAGAATCTTTGGTCCGGCGATAGCGCCTTCTTTGGTAATGTGCCCTACGAGTACTACCGGGGTATTGGTTTCTTTGGCGTATTTGATCAATTCAGCTGCAGATTCTCTGATCTGTGAGATGCTTCCAGGAGAAGCCTCAATGGTTTCGGTGTGCAAGGTTTGAATCGAATCTATGATGACCACCTCCGGTTCAATGTCTGTGATCAAGGAGAATATATTCTGGGTTTTAGTCTCGGTCAGTACGAGGCAATTGTCATTGGTCTGGTCGATTCGCGAAGCACGCATTTTAATCTGAGACTGGCTTTCCTCACCTGAAACGTAGAGAACCTTGTGATTCATACCCAGAGCAATCTGAAGGAGCAGGGTTGACTTTCCGATTCCGGGTTCTCCTCCCAACAAGACTACTGAACCTTTCACCAGTCCTCCTCCCAGAACGCGGTCCAATTCGTCGTTAATCGTGCCAAGTCGTTCTTCAGCGCCCGCGTCAATATCCTTTATTGAGAGGGCCTTAATCACTTTTTTAGGGCCCGATGGGTTGTTCCATTGACGTTTCTCCTCCTTCTGAATGACCTCTTCCACAATGGTGTTCCACTGATGACAGGAGGTGCATTTGCCGGTCCACTTGGCGAACTGGGCGCCACAATTCTGGCAGAAAAATGTTGTTTTGGCCTTGGCCATTGTCTTGAATTTCTAAGATTCCTCAGGTTTGTACCGACACAGACTAAGTTCATTGCCGTCAAAGACCGCATAGGTGAAATGGGTGATCCAGTCTCCTGTATTGATATAGGTGCTATTCTCCCCAATCCTGATCTCCATAGGCAAGTGCCGGTGCCCAAAAAGGAAATAGTCATAGTGCTTTGTTTCCAACTTTCTTCGGGCATACTGAACCAGCCACTCCTTGTCCTCGCCCAGGAAAATGACGTCCTCCTGGCCACTGATCAGTTTGTTCTTTGTCGAAAGGTATTGAGCAAACCTGACCCCGATGTCGGGATGAAGCCACCGGTACAACCATTTGGAAAACGGGTGTGCAAATACTTTTTTCATTCTTTTATACCCCTTGTCACCCGGTCCCAGTCCGTCACCATGCCCGATCAGGAAGCGTTTTCCTCCGAATTCGAATTCTTTGGGCCGATCAAAAATCGGAATATCCAGCTCCTTTTGAAAGTAATCTGACATCCACAAGTCGTGGTTGCCAACAAAGAAATATATAGGGATGCCCGAATCTCTCAACTCGGCTATTTTTCCCAAGACACGAACGAAGCCACGGGGCACCACCGTCTTGTAATCAAACCAGAAATCGAAAAGATCCCCGAGCAAAAAAATGCATTCGGCGTCTTCTTTGATCTCATCGAGCCAGGAAATGAATTTCATCTCCCGAACGCGACTGCTCTCCAGATTCGGAATACCGAAATGCTGGTCCGAAGCGAAGTATATTTTAGTTCTTTTGGTCATCGGCGAACCATTCTGCATAGGAGTTGGCAGTTTCGTAAAGTTTCAGGGAATGAAGTGAGACATTTTCAGGAATTCTCTTTCCTATGCGTTCGGCAAAATCGAAAAGCATCTTTTCACTGGTCGGTTGATAGGGGACCATGACAATTTTGTGGGAATGATCTTCGATCGTTTTTGCGAGTTCGCGGTGGGGCGAATTCGAGTTTAGCACCACAGCGTGATCAAACTTGACCACAATCTCTTCCTTGACAATCTTCTTGAGGTCCCCGAAGTCCATGACCATTCCATTTTTCGGATGATCGGGGTCCTCGATAGGAGTGCCGATTACCGTCACATACAGATGGTAGCTATGCCCATGAATGTTTTTGCATTTACCGTCATAGCCGTACAAGGCATGGGCCGTTTCGAAGTCAAAATGCTTTGTGATTCTTATCCTGTTCATGATTCCCGAATGCTAAATGACTTTCAATTCTCTTCCCACCTTGACAAATGCATTCACCGCTTTGTCTATATGCTCCATTGTATGAGCTGCACTCAGCTGAACCCGAATGCGGGCCTTTCCCCTCGGAACTACAGGGAAAAAGAATCCTATTACGTAGATTCCTTCTTTGAGCAAAGCGTCAGCCATGTCCTGGGATAGTTTTGCGTCATAGAGCATCACAGGAACGATAGCCGCATCCGCTCCTACCAGATCAAAACCTGCTTCCTCCATTCTTTCTCTGAAATAACGGGTATTGGCCTCCAGTTTATCCCTCAGGCTGGTATCATTTTCAATCATGTCAAAAACCTTGATCGACGCCCCCACAATGGTCGGTGCCAAAGAGTTTGAAAACAGATAAGGTCTTGAACGCTGCCTGAGAATCTCTATGATCTCCTTCTTTCCTGTTGTATAGCCTCCCATAGCGCCGCCCAGGGCTTTGCCCAGGGTTCCTGTCACGATATCTACACGCTCCATCACATTTTTCAGTTCAACGGTACCCCGGCCGGTTCGCCCGATAAAACCCGCAGCATGGCATTCATCGACCATGACCATTGCGTCATACTTCTCTGCCAGGTCACAAATCTTGTCGAGCTGAGCCACAATACCATCCATCGAGAAAACCCCGTCTGTAACGATGATCTTGAATCTGTGCCCTTCCTCATTTGCCTTTATGAGCTGCGCTTCCAGGTCGTTCATGTCATTGTTGTCGTAACGGTACCTGGCTGCTTTGCACAACCGCACCCCATCAATGATTGACGCATGGTTGAGTGAGTCCGAAATTATCGCATCCTCTTTGGTCAGCAAGGGTTCAAATACGCCTCCATTGGCATCGAATGCTGCTGCATACAAGATCGTGTCTTCTGTCTTGTAAAAAGATGCAATGCGTTGCTCCAGCTCCTTGTGAATGTCCTGCGTTCCGCAGATAAAACGAACCGATGACATCCCGTAACCATGGGAGTCCAGCGCATCTTTGGCCGCCTGAATCACCTCAGGATGATTTGACAGGCCCAGGTAGTTGTTCGCACAGAAATTAATCACCTCCTGACCTGTTGAAATTTTAATCACTGCGTCCTGGGAGCTGGTAATGATTCTTTCTGTCTTGAACAAACCCGCCTCACGAATCTCCTGCAGTTCCTTCTTTAAATTGTCTTTTATCCCTCCGTACATATCTTGCCTCTGTTTATGAAGTGCTTGTAATTCTCGGTCCATGGGACCTGAATTGACTCCCAGCAAAAGTAAGAAAATATAGAGATTAAAAACTCATTTTGCTATTTTTGCTCCCTTATCACCGCATATGTCAAGAGATGAAAACCTGAAATTGAAATGGGAAGATATCCAGCGCGATGTGTCTCAAAAATTCGGAGGTGGAGAAACCCTGGATCTGGATTCGATCATTTTTCTCATAGGGGTTCAGGAACTGGGGAAAGGTTTCAGGAAATTTTCCAAGGATGAAAAAGTCAACGTAATGCACATTGCTGTCTGCAGGCTTCTCGAGCCCTTCGGTTATTACGAGTTTGATTTTTTTGATGATGACGGTTGGCCCCACTACAAGGCCATGGATCAGTTGCCCAATCTGAAGCCCGGAGAGCAAACCGTACTGATGAAAGAGGCCGTTGTCATGTATTTTGAAGGTAAAAACCCTGTCGGACAGTGAGTCCAGGGGGCCTCAATATCCTTTGCAACTCAAGAAACTTCAAAATGCTTTCCCGGCAGTTCTCGAATTCGGCCATACAACTCGAGACGCAAAAGGGTGGACAGTACATCTTTGATCGGAAGCCCGCTCTTTTGAGACAGGTGGTCTGCCTGAATCTTCCCGTGTTTTTGAATAATCTCGAACAAGGCTTTTTCCTTCGCGTTGAGCGAATCTATTTCCTTCTTTCATTGCTGTATTCGCGAATCGGTTCCCAGTTAAGCATATAAGCGAGGTCCCTGGCATCAGTCAGCATGGATGCTCTGTGGGTTTTGATCAGATGGTTGCATCCTGCGCTAAACGGGTCGGTGCTTCTTCCGGGTACGGCAAAGACTTCACGGTGATAAGAAGATGCCAGATCCGCGGTGATCAAAGAGCCGCCTTTCTCCGATGATTCGATGACAAGAGTGGTCTCCGACATCCCGGCAATAATCCGGTTTCTTTTTACGAAGTTCTCTCTTTCTGGCGATGTACCCGTCCAAAACTCAGTGAGAAGCGCGCCTCTCTCCATCATCTGCAACGCTGTTTTATAATGAGCCCTGGGATAAACCCTGTCCAACCCATGCGCAAGTACTCCAATCGTTTGTAGCTCGTACTCCAATGCCAGGCGGTGTGCCAGGATATCAACCCCATAAGCAAGTCCGCTTATAATCACCGGATCGTATTTCTCAAGCTCCGTGAACAAACGCTTCGTGAATGTCGCCCCGTAAGAGGTCATCTTGCGCGTGCCAACGATGCTGATGATGTGCCGTTTTGCAAGATCCATTTTCCCTTTGTAGAACAGGAGCACAGGCGCATCCTCACAATGTCTGAGATGCTCCGGGTATTCCCGATCAAAAAAGGAGGTCACCTTGAGTCTGTACTTCTCAATAGTTTCCATCTCCAAATCCGCTTTCCTGTAAATTTCACCGGACTTCAGATTCTGCACCAGTTTCGGTCCGATTCCTCCTACCTCCAGCAGCAGCCTTTCTCCTGCTTCCAGGGCGGCTTTCGCAGATCCAAAATGATCGATTAGTTTTCGCGCTCCCCTGCAACCAATCCCTTCAACCGACTGCAAAGCCAACAAATAATAAATCATATCCGGTTCCATCCGCTCAGAAAAATAATTGTGCATGCTATTGTTAATAATTTGGAACAGGCACATGTAAACCCACTTTAAAATTTTTTAGATTTGTTGAGGTAGAACCAAACTCCCTTTACTTGAATCTCGCTAACTACATCTGTGATCTGCTCTATCGTTATGAATGCGTTATCGTGCCTCAGTTTGGAGGCTTTGTGACCAATGAGAAATCCGCACGGCTCGATAAAAGCAAGGAAACCTTATATCCTCCCTACAAGCAGATAACCTTCAACGGGCACCTGAAGAACAACGATGGCCTTCTCGCCAATTACATTGCATCTGTCGATAAGATTTCATACGATTGCGCGCTGAATTACATCAAGTTCGAGATCGAGTCCTGGATGGAAAAACTTCGCGAAGAAGATTTGAATTTGAGCGGTTTGGGCACTTTCAGCTGGACCGAAGGGACGTTGCACTTCGAACCTCAACACAAAACGAACTACTTGCTTTCTTCCTTTGGCCTGTCAAGTGTTTTGGCCCGTGACCTTCACGGCGCTGAAGAAAAAGAGATCTCAGAAGAAAAAGTACTTCCTCCGGTCATTCCGCTACAGGAGAAAAAAGCCCCTAATTATCTCAAGTATGCCGCCGTTTTCGTAATAGGCCTTTCTGCCATAGGCTTTGGTGCTAAAATGTATAACGATTACAGAACCGAGCAATGGGTAGCGGAGGCTCAGAAGCAGCAAAAAAAGATCGAGCAAAAAATAGAGAATGCCACGTTCGTGATTTCCAAGCCACTTCCCGCTCTCAAGCTCGAACTCAAAACCGAGAAAAAGAGCTTTCACGTGATTGCCGGGGCCTTCAGGGTTCCTGAGAATGCAGATCGGAAGGTTTCCCAGCTGGTGGAACAGGGATACGAAGCCCGAATTCTGGGTGTGAATCGCTGGAACCTAACGGTTGTCTCTTACGGAAGCTATAAAACCCGGTACGAGGCGTTGAAAGAGCTGGACTCCATTCAAAAGAATGTGGCCGTTGATTCCTGGCTGCTGATTCAGGAGTTTTAATCCTCCTTTTTTGTTTATTTGGCGTATTTTTGTGGTTTAATCATACGCTTTTCCCATGCAGAGTAAACATCCCATTGACTCGGTAACGATCCTGACTGACCTCGTACTTCCGGGTGAAACAAACCCCCTTGACAATCTTTTTGGTGGTGAATTGCTGGCGAGAATGGATCGGGCTTCGAGCATAGCCGCGAGAAGACACTGCAATCGAATCGTGGTGACAGCTTCTGTGAATCACGTGGAATTCTCAAAGGCTGTTCCTGTGGGTAGCGTGCTCACCATAGAGGCCAAGGTCTCAAGAGCGTTTCGCTCTTCGATGGAGATCTTTGTCGACGTTTGGATGGAAGATCGTGAATCAGGCGAACGGACCAAAGTAAACGAAGGGATTTACACCTTTGTGGCTGTTGATCGCACGGGATCTCCCGTCAGAGTTCCCGAACTGGTTCCTCAAACCGATCTGGAAAAAGAACGATATGCCGGAGCGCTTCGAAGAAAACAACTCAGCCTCGTCTTATCCAAGAAAATGGATCCCCATGACGCCACTGAACTCAAGGCTCTTTTCACCTGATTCGAGTTATGCAAATCGCTTGAGGGTACGCTCAATTCCCGACAAATAAGAACTTCCAAAAAGGACCAGATGAACGAGGGTCGGGTACAAATTGTGCAGATCAAGTCGTTCCTCCCATCCTGTTTCGAGGGGTATGATCTCGTTATAGCTGTGAAAAAAACTTGCGTTGAATCCGCCGAACATGCGGGTCATGGCAATGTCGACTTCCCTGTGCCCGTAGTAAACGGCAGGGTCAATAAAAACAGGCTCGCCCATTTTGTCGAACATCAGATTTCCTGACCAGAGATCTCCATGAAGCATCGAAGGGCTCTCCTCCGGAATCAAATGGGGCAATCGTGAAAAAAGTGATTCAAAGGCTTCCAAATGACTTTCTCTAAGTAAGTTTCTCTCCCTGGCCATTCGAATCAAAGGTTCCAAGCGGTTAGAAATGAAAAAATCAGTCCAATTCTCTGCCGCCTTGTTGATTTGGCTCAGGGAGCCAATGTAATTGTCGTGATCTAGTCCAAAAACTTCGTTTGTTGAGAGATGCAGGTTCGCGAGTTGGCGCCCAAACCTCTCCCAGGAAGTTCCTGTAGCTCCTCCTTCTTCGATAAATTCCAGGATCAGAAATTGATGGGCCCCTTCCTCAAAGATCATATGAACCCCCGGGACGTTGCAGCTCGCAGATTTGAGCAACTTGAGTCCGGCAGCCTCCTTCTGAAACATTTCGGGAAAGTTGTTTTTCGAATTGAGTTTCAAAACGAAGTCTGCAGAATTGGCAAGACGTAGCCTGAATACCTGATTGATGTCGCCGCCAGACAGGGGCCTGACTTCAATCAAGGTCGTTCCCAGCCATTTTTCAATGACGGCTTCCAACTGCATAGTGCTCTAAATAATTAAATTTTGTAAACCCATTCTTCAGGGTTCTGCCTGTGAACCTCTTTGAAGAGAACGAAGGCAAGAATGGTCTTTCCAGTAGTTTTATCGGTATGGATTCGGCCAATCTGCTGCTTGGTCCTCACCTGGTCTCCTTTTTTCACTGTGACGTTGTCCAGGTTCTTGTAGACCGAGATGTAATTCCCGTGCTGAACCAATAAGGCCTTCTTATTTCCGGGAAGCACCTGGATGGCGAGAACCCGTCCGTCGAATATCACCCGGGCATTCGCATCTTTTTCAGTTGCGTAGAACACCCCGTTGCTCTCGATGGTAATCCCTTTGAGGGTGGGGTGCGACTGTTTGCCATATCTTCTGACAATCACGCCTCTTTCGACTGGTGAAGGTAGCTTTCCCTTGTTGGAGATAAAGTCCTTTTCCAACTCTTTGGCCTCAGGAGTCAAAGCAAAGCCTGAACTTTTTACCGAGGTGCTTTTTTTCGAACTTGCAATGGCCTCTGCGATCAGTTTCTCGATCTTACGGTCAATCTCCTTCTCTGCCTTCTGCTTTTTCTCTATTTGTGCAACGTACTTTTTCTCCTTGTTCTTTACGGCCCTGACCATGGATTCGCGGGAGGCTTTTTCACGAGCGATACTGTCTTTCTCTTTTTGATTGGCCACCAGCAGCATCTCTTTCTCGGTTCGGGTTTGGATCAAATAGTCATTCAGGTTTTCGAGTTTGACAGTCTCAATTTTAATCTCTTCCCCTTGCCGGACCCTGTAATTGGCATATTGCCGGATATAGTCCAGCCGCTTATAGGCCTGAAGGAAGTTTTCGGAAGACAACACGAACATCAGCCGGCTGTTCTTTGCTTTGCTCTTATAGGATTTAACGACCATATTGGCATAGTCTTTCTTCAGGCTTTCAAGCCGATCCTGGAGCATAGCCACCTGCTTCTCATTCTCTTCGATTTCAAAAGTGAGCTGTTGGGTCTCCTCGTCAATCGTTTTGATCAGTTCTGTACGGACCCCAATTCTCTTGACTAGGTCAGAGAGGTCAGACAACAAGGTTTTTTCTTTCTTTTGGGATTTAAAAAGTAGGGTGTTGATCTCCTTGATTTCCTTCTGAAGCTGAAGTCGCTGCTTTTCCAGTTCCTGTCTGCTTTGGGAATACGAGGCGAATGGAAGAATGAGTAGAAGAGGCAATAGAAACAGGGTGCGACGAGGCATCCGGTCCGCAAAGGATTTTGAGAATATGGACATCATTTCTCTAAAAACTATCATTCCAATTCAATATTTCTGTAGCCCGCGGGCATTTGAAAGGGGAATTTCAACGGGACGTCAAATTGAACGCTTTTGTAAATCACGTCGATTACGGTTCTCTTTTGTTGACCGACAGCCGTGATCAGGAACCCTTTGGGAAACAAAGATTCACTAATTTTATTAAAATCCCTGTACAAAATTGTTAAATTTTGATCCTTTTCCGGTTGCCGGAGCTCCTCCTTTGAGATTTTAAACGTCGAAGGGTCCAAATAAAAATAGATGTCAAACATCGGATTTCTTCTCTTGGGCTGCAACTCATACTGATTGTTGACCACCGAAGAGACGTATTTGTCTCTTTCCAAATCCAGCAAAGACTCCCCTAAAAACAAACTCTGCACCTTCATGAAGTCAAAATCTGTTCCCAGCCACTGACTGATCAGTTCAAAATTTCCTCGAAACGAGGTTTTCGAAATCTTCTCGTAGAACTCCACTTTGTTCTTCGTAATTCTGAGTTTCGCAATTGGAAACCCCAATTTGGAAAAATTGATCCAGATTATAGAATCCCTGACCATACGAAGGGAAGCACTGATGTTGGGCAACTCCTGGGAGCCTCTGTACTTGATAGACATAGAGGCTTTGATTCGCTCTTGTGTGAAGGAGACTTGTTTGTTTTTTTTCACAAGGGCACGGGCCGGCAAGTAACTGACCTCGCTGTCGTCCACTTTAGCACTTTTACAGGAGAAAAGAACCGCCAATGCTAAAGTCAAAACCCAAGCCTTCTTCATGATTCCTCCTTGATTTCCTGGGCTTTGTTAAAGTATTCGGTTGCTTTTTTGTTGTCTCCCATAGCTTTGAATCCCAGGCTCAACTGCTCAAGGAAACGGTATTCCATTTCAGGATCATCGACGAGATAGTCCATCCCTTCCTGCAAGACTTCAACTGCCTCTGAATTCTTTCTCAATTGGATCAGGGCAGTTCCCTTCATCAGGTAGACAAAAGGTTGAGCAGGGAAAAGTGACAATCCCTCCTCACTGTGTTTTAACAGATCGAGAAATTGTTTGGTTTTCAACTCTCTTTCGAGCAGGGGAGCAAGATTCATATAGGATCTGTCTCTTTCAAACGCCTCAAGAAGAGTCTCGGTCTTGGACGCCGGGCTCGCCATGAGCTGGCGATCCATATCTTCATTCGGGCTCTGCGATTCGGAAAGGTCCAGTGCTTGGGCCGAACTCATGGAATCCGGTTCACCCTGTTGGAGAAGAGATTCCTTGAGTGCCATGAGGCCTTCAGGGATTTTATTCTCTGCATCCAGTTTTTTAAGAAGGTTCACAGCCTGATCGATCTCTCCCGATTTGATATAGAGAATAACGAGATCTGCCTCCTCCTCCGGATTCAGTGCGATGATCCTCTTTTGAACTCCAATAGCTCCCTTGTAGTCGTTCTGCTTGGTCTTGATATCTTTCAAATGACGAAGCATATATATGTTTTCTGACTCCTGCTCCAGGGCCATCCGGGCATAATACTCGGCTTCAGTGTACTTGAATTGGTAGGTGTAATTCTTCGAAAGCTCAAAGAGAACCGCACGATCTTTTTTGTCGATGTCATGACAGGCCTCCAATGCGTAAATGGCCTTGTCATAATTGCCAATGGCTTTCTGGGCAAGGGCTTCAAAAAAGAAAGTCTGAAAATTGATGCTCTGCTGTTCCACGAGCATTTCTTCGGTCGAAGCAATGTCCTCCTGGGCCCAAAGAGCGATCCCCCCATGAAGGAGAAAGGTCAAAACAAGTATGTTTCTCAGGAAGAAGGGCAAATCATGTAATTCAATTCATTATTTCAGCTCGGAGTAGTCGCCAATGCTCACCGACTTGAATTTTCCATCGAAATGAGCATGGTTTCCTATCATAGCGCCATTCAAATCGGCGTTTTCAATTTTCGTATGAGTTTGGATCAGTGAATCTCTCACAGTTGAGTTCTCAATCGTGCTGTTGTCTCCAATGGATACCCCGGGTCCGACGGTCGAGTTCTTCAAGACCACGTTTTCTCCTATGTAACAAGGCTCTATGATTGAGGAATTCTCCAAAGATACCGTTTTTGACACTAATTCCTCCCCGGCCTCAAATGCAAACCGGAGGATCTTCGAATTCGTCTCCACAGTGATCTCCTTGTTTCCACAATCCATCCATTCACTGACTTCTCCCGGCACGAATCGCAGTCCTTTTTGTTTCATATTCTCGAGGGCATTGGTCAGCTGGTACTCCCCCTTTTCTTTGATATCGTTGTCCAAAAGGTACTGGATCTCATCACGAAGCACCTCGCCTTGTTTGAAATAATAAATTCCTATAATGGCTAGATCAGATACAAAAGTGACAGGCTTTTCCACGAAATTGGTGATGATCCCTTCGTGGAGTTCCACAACTCCGTAAGCACTTGGCTCTTTTACCTGCTTCACCCAAATGGCGCCGTCAGCATCCGGATCCAGTTCAAAATCAGCTTTGAAAAGGGTGTCTGCGAATGCCACCACACAAGGGCCTTCAAGTGAGGTCTTGGCACATTGGATCGCATGGGCAGTTCCCAAAGCAGTTTCCTGGATAAAAACCTTTCCTTTTGCTCCCATTCCTTCGGCGATCTTCAACAGTCTTTCTTCGGTATCCGCTGGAAAAGTGGGGCCGATCACAAAGGCTATCTCTTCGACTTTCTGATGGACGACTTCAACAATGTCCTCCACCAGCCGCTGAACGATGGGTTTGCCTGCAATCAGGGTCAGAGGTTTGGGAATGGTAAGAGTATGAGGACGCAATCGGGAGCCGATTCCCGCCATAGGTACGATGATCTTCATTCGAGATTTTTTATTTTTTAACGAGCAAATATACATAAAATTGCAGGAGACGGCTTTTCATTTGGTGTAGACAAAGGCTCCTTTTTCATAGGTCGAATGAAACTCGATCCCAAGGGATTGGCAGGTTGCCCGGCAGCGATCGACAAAGCTCCTGTGATTGGAGCCGTCTGCAATCACGCTCCTGGGTTGTATCTTAGTCAGGAATCTGTCGAGGTTCAATTGGGGAGCTTTGGAGAAAACCACGATATCCGGATACCTGGTCATTGAACCGAGAGCCTTCAGTGCACCCATATTGATCTTCTCTCCCAAAACACAAATAAGTGACCCGTTTACATAAAAGAGTCGAACAGGCGCCAGGTTGCTCGGGCTTTCAGTCCGGATCGAAATCTCCCCCGGAAGCAGGCTGCAATAGTCATTTAGTATCTTTTCCCCCTTTTCCGAAAGCCGGTTGCAATTCTTCAATTGCAAAACGGAGCCCTTTGTTTTGACAACAAGTGACTCACCTCTCTGGTGAAACACTATGAGCTTTTCATTTTCGAGCAAAAAAGCTCTTTGTTGGATCCAAATCAGTTGCATACAAGCCAGACAAATGGCAACTGCATAGACGAAAATCACTTTTCTTTTAAAGAATCCAGCGGTCATAAAAAGAAGGAACGCAGTTGTTAAAATCCAAAAGGAAAAGGGAAAATAGATCCCTTTTAAAATGAGCTCATCCCTCCCTCCAAGCCATTGTATTGCCCCATTGATCAGGGTGAGCCAGGACTGAAATGATTTTTGAACAAGCACAGGGATTTCAAACAACAGGGAGATCCCAAGCACCGAATACCCGGAGACAAGAGTGGCGCCAAGAACCGGCAACAAAAGAAGACTGCTCAACAGGAATAACCCGGAGAATTGCTTGAAATAGAAAAGACTCAAGGGCAATACCCCCAACTGGGCCGAACAGGAGACAAGAATCAAACCCGTAAAATACTTCTGGATCCTGGACGTTGGTTCTTTCTTCCATTTTTTCCTTTCAAACAGAAGGGCTCCTATTGCGATTCCTGTCAAAGCAGAATAGCTCAACTGAAAACCTACGTCAAATAAAAACAAGGGGTTCACAATCAATAATACAAAGGCAGAGTTGACCAGATTATTGAGCAGACCGGTCTTCCTGTTCAATGCCTGTCCGAAAGTGAGTAAAGTAAACATGCTCACGGCCCGCAGCGCTGAAACCGCCATTCCGGTCAGTAACGCATAGCCCCAGAGACCCAGTAAGACCAGGATAACTCGAAGAACTCTGCCTTTTTTCAATAAAATCAGAGGACGAGTCAAAAACATCAGAATCAGTTGAATAATACCAACATGAAGTCCCGAAATGGCCAGAATATGCATGGCCCCTGCCCCTTTGAAATCATTCAAAAGGTCAACAGGTATCTGATTTCTGTCTCCCAGGAGCAGTGCTTTTGCGACCGACAGCTCCCTGGGATTATTCAATACTTTTTCCAGGGCCCTTTGAAGTCTTGCGTTGAGTCTAACAGAGCTCCTGAATAAACCTGTCTTCTTCCCGTTTTTCTGAATGAACTCTCCCTTCTTCAGATACAGTTGGTGGAATATGTTCTTTTTTGCCGCATACGATTTAAAATCAAATGCCCCCGGATTCAAAGGAGGTTTTATTCTGTAGAGCGTATTTCTTGTCCAGATGGTATCTCCAAAAGAGTATTTACTCTCGGGAGTATCCCACTCAAGTGTCACGTAGATTTTACCTTCGACGCTCGCACCTCCCACAGACAAAACTCTCGCATTAAACCTTTGGCGTCCCTTCTTTTCACTGATTCTATTCTGGAGGAGAATCCTGATCAGATCACCCGAGTTGTAAAATTCGCTGAAATGATTCTTTTCATTGCCGGAAATGACCCGTGTCGTCAAACAAGACCCAAGAAGCAGGAAGAATATCCCCGTAGATAAAAAAAAGCCCGGCGCAAACGAAAATGATCTGTTCTGACGCTTATGCTGACCTACCAGAAGCAACAGATCGCAAATCAGCAAAATCAACAATCCTGCCAGAGAAAGGTCAAAAAAAAACCAAGCCCTATTCCTGATGCCAGGAAAAAGGTGAAATGAAATGGAATATGCCTCGGGTCCGACACGACAACGCTTTACCGTTTAATTGTTTTATTTTCGCTCCCGTAAACATTGAGATCGTTGTCCACAAAAAAAATCTCTTTTCGGCAGATCAATAAACTTGCTATTCCGGCTATAGTATCTGGAATTGCCGAACCTCTTTTGTCGATCACAGATACAGCTATTGTGGGCAATGTTCAAATCAATCCGACCGAGGCTCTTGCAGCTGTGGGAATCGCAGGCTCGTTTATATCAGCCATTGTCTGGATATTGGCTCAGACGCGCTCAGCAATTTCAGCAATCGTGGCCCAATACCTGGGTGCCAAAAAACTGGATCAGATTTACAACCTGCCTGCCCAGATCATCTTCATCAACCTCCTGCTCAGCTTGTCGATATATTTGGTCACGGTTCTCTTCACAAAACAGATCTTTGAATTGTACAATGCCACGGGTCTTATTTTGGACCAATCCATATCATACTATCGAATCCGTGCGGTTGGTCTGCCTTTGACCCTCTTCGTATTCTCCATTTTCGGTGTTTTCAGAGGGCTTCAGAATACATTCTGGCCCATGGTGATAAGTATTTTGGGGGCCGCATTGAATATAGTACTGGATTTTGTGCTTGTCTTTGGCATCGAGGGCATGGTTGATCCCATGCATGTCGAAGGGGCCGCATGGGCCAGCGTGATTGCACAGGGCTTTATGGCGTTGATGGCCCTTGGACTCTTCCTGAAACAAACACCCTTCAACTTGTCTCTCAGTCTGCCTTTCAATCACGAGATCAAACGGCTTCTCTCTCTGAGTCTAAATTTGATCATACGAGCGCTGTCGCTGAATATCGCGCTTTACATGGCGAATGCCTACGCTACGAGCTATGGTGCAAATTCGATCGCTGCTCAGACCATTGCCTTTCAGATTTGGCTCTTTTTCGCCTTCTTTATTGACGGATACTCCAGTGTTGGCAACATCATGTCAGGCAAGTTTCTGGGAGAAGGTAATTACGCTATGATCAATCGCCTGAGCAAACAGCTCATCGCCTACACCCTTGTCATCGCCTTGATCCTGGGGCTGGTCTGTCTCGCATTCTACGAACCTCTTGGTAGACTTTTCTCTAAAGATCAGGAGGTACTCTTCTTGTTTTCAAGCATTTTTTGGATCGTTCTGCTCATGCAACCCATCAATGCTATTGCCTTCGTGTATGATGGGATTTTCAAAGGAATGGCCGAGGCTGTTGCTCTCAGAGACACCCTTCTTGCAGCCACATTCCTGGGTTTTGTGCCGGCTCTTCTCATTGGGGATTATTTCGATCTTGGTCTTTATGCCATTTGGATTGCCTTTACCATATGGATGATTTTAAGAGGGGGCATCCTTCACTACCTTTTCCGTTTTCGTATCATGGCTGGCAGACAATAGCGCCAATCTGAGGACATGACAATTGTTAGCCTTTATCATGAGTTTTGGGTGTATTTTTACCATTATCCAAAAAACAATTTGTCATGAAATCAATGCCTTATATACTATTTTCAGCACTCTTTGCTCTTTTCTTAAATCTCCAAGCTCAAACCTTGTCTCCTTATGTGCTGGTCGGTGAATCCGATGCAGACCTGACAACTGCTGAGCAAAAAGTTACATCCGCCTTGCAGGAAAAAGGTTTCGAAGTCATCGGAAGCTATAACGCAGAAGGCAACCAGACCCTTAAGGTGATCGTCTACACACGGCAAGACCTTAAAGACATTACGATACAGGTCAAAGACCGTGGGGCATTGGCTGCCGCACTCAAAGTCGGTCTCAAATCGGACGGGCCAGGAACCAAAATCAGTTACCTCAATCCGGAATATTTGTTCCAGGCCTATCTCATGGACGAATATGACAAACATGCCTCAGGTCTTGCAAAAGTCGCTGAGGATGTCAAGAGTGCTCTATCTCCTTTGGGAACTGAGAACAAAGGCTTCGGAGGGGGAATGACAGCTGAGGAGCTTCGAGAGTACCACTACAAGATCATGATGCCCTATTTTACCGACCCTGTGGAGCTCGAAGAATTCTCAAGTTTTGAAGCGGGTGTCAAAATGATTGAGAAGAACCTCAAGGCAAAAAAAGGAGAGACCCTGTGGGTATACAGCCTTAAGTTTCCCGACAAACAGGTAGCGGTTTACGGAGTTGGACTGATGAACGAGGAAGAGGGAGAGAAGGATTTTCTTCCCATCATCGGTGAAGATCATCTGGCCGCCATGCCCTATGAAATTATCGTTCAGGGCAAAACAGCAACCATGTTGCACGGAAGTTACAGGATTGCCCTGCATTGGCCAGAACTTACCATGGGAACCTTTACGAAGATCATGAGTACGCCCGGGGACGTGAAAAAAGTAATGAAAGAGCTCTGCAAATAAATGACGCAGGGGCAGATCAGCTGTTTTTGATAATGAGTTTCGCTGTTTTTTCACTTGCTCCTTTGCCGCCAAGCTTCTTTTCGAGTTCATAGTAATCGTCAAAGAGCTTCTCTCGATGTTTGTGATCGAGCACCTTGAAGAGCTCATTTTCCAGGTTTTCTTCGGTGAGCTCGTCCTGGATCAGCTCGCGAACTGCCTCGCGGTCAAGAATTAAATTGACCAGGGATATGTACTTGACATTGACAAGGCGTTTGCCGATTTGATAAGAGATCTCTCCTCCCCTGTAGCAAACGACCTCGGGCACCTTGAACAAAGCGGTCTCAAGGGTTGCTGTCCCGGAGGTGACAAGAGCAGCGCTTGACACCGAAAGAAGATCATAGGTCCTGTTATGCACCAGGGCTACATTCTCCTTTTTTAGAAAGGTTTCATAGAATGAAGGATCCTGTCCCGGAGCCCCGCCTATGACGAACTGATGATCGGGAAAACGATCGACCATCTTAAGCATAATCCCCAGCATCTTGGTGATCTCCTGTTTCCTGCTTCCAGGCAACAAGGCAACAATGGGTTTGTCTCTCAACCCGTATTCTTTAGAAAAAGCCTCCAGGTCCACGGGTCGGCGGTTCGCTATGGCATCGAGAAGCGGGTGACCCACGAAATGAACCGGATAGTCATGCTTGTCCTCGTAGAAATCTTTTTCAAAGGGCAAAATGACATACATTTGGTCAACATCCCGTTTGATTTTTTTTATGCGACTCTCTTTCCAGGCCCAGATCTGCGGCGAAATGTAGTAATGAACCGTTATCCCTTTCTTATGGGCAAATTCCGCAATTCTCAGATTGAATCCAGGATAATCGACCAGGATCACCGCATTGGGTTCGTATTCGAGGATGTCCTTTTTGCAAAACTTGATATTGTTCAGAATGGTTCGCAGGTTCATAATTACCTCCGTGAAACCCATAAAAGCCAGGTCCTTGTAATGCTTGACCAGAGTTCCGCCGACGTTCTGCATGAGGTCTCCTCCCCAGAACCTGAATTCAGCATGGGTTTCTTCCCGTTTCAGCGCCTTCATTAAATTGGACGCGTGCAGGTCTCCGGATGCCTCACCGGCGATAATGTAATATTTCAAACCTTAAAATTTTCAAATTACAGAAACTGGCTGATCAGAATTGCAAACGCGACGCAAAAACAAGCCAGAAGAACCCCCCTCGCCCTGAGGTCCTGCTTTTTTCTCAAAAACACAAAGAATACGAACAAGTTCGGCAAAGCGGCAAGCCCCAGCACCTTGCCGTAGAGCCCCCCTTCATTGAGTATTTTGATCGTTTCATCAAATTCATAGGGAGATACGAATTCAACGTAGATGAAAAATCCAAAAAAGGTTGCCACCAAACCCACCAGAAATCCGATGATCACTTCTTTCTTATTCAATTTTTTCATTGTTCTCAATTACAAATCCCAGGAATTCAAGGCCTGGATGAAATGATGGGCCGTCAGGTCAATATGCACGGGCACTACTGAGATATAGCCATTTTCAAGGGCCCAAACATCCGTGTCCTCCCCCTGATCCATCTTTACGAACTTCCCAGTCAGCCAATAATAATGCTTGCCCTGCGGATTCGTCCGCTTGTCAAATTCTTCTACCCAGTTGGCCCTGGCTTGTCTGCATATTTTGATTCCTTTAAACGGTTCTCCGTCTAAAATCGGAAAATTCACATTGAGCACTACCCCATCGGGCAATCCATTTTCCAGGACACTGAGGGCAATTTTTCGCACTTCTTCTTTAACCGGTTCGAAGTTCGCATCCCAGCTGTAATTAAGCAAAGAAAACCCGATGGCCGGTATGCCTTCAATACCTGCCTCTATCGCTGCACTCATCGTTCCTGAATAGATCACATTGATCGAGCTGTTGGAGCCGTGATTGATTCCTGAGACAACCAGGTCAGGTCTTCTGCCAAGAATCTCACTTATGGCCATCTTGACGCAATCCGCTGGTGTTCCTGAGCAGCGATACTCAGCTTGTATCCCCTCATCGAGAGATACTTTGTCACAATAAATTGTGGAATCTAAAGTTATAGCATGACCCATCCCGCTTTGCGGGCTGTCGGGTGCAAGAACAACCACTTCGCCGATTTCATTCATCACAGAAATTAAGGTGCGAATTCCGGGAGCAGTGATCCCGTCATCATTGGTGACCAGAATGAGTGGTTTTTTTGGCATTTTTTTTGATTGGATAACAAAAATATGACATTTTATCTTGACAATTAGGTTTTAACGTTTAACAATTAATTGTGAAGGAACCACATGTTAAATTGCTACTATTGTAGTTCAAATTGCTGATATTTACAGACATTTGTGGTTTATGTTGTGTATTGACATCCATTTGACGTCCGATTTTGCTATCTTGCTCGGTCTGATATGAAAAGCTGAATACGTATTATGAAAAATAGTTCCCTCTTCACAAATAGCAAGCTCAAGTTTATTTTACCGATCCTGATTGTTGCGAGTATGCTTTTCGGGTTTCGGATTGCCAACGAGCCGGATCCTGAAAAAGACAAGATTCTCATCGGTTTGGTCCGATATGCCCTCAAGCAGGGACACTATGAGCCGCATCAAATCAATGACGAATTCTCAGAAAAAGTCTTTACAGACTTTATCGATCAGCTGGATCCCTACAAACGCTTTTTCCTGCAGAGTGATATCGAGGAGATGGAGGTCTACAAGCATATGATCGATGATCAGATCAAGAGTGAGGACCTCACTTTCTACAATGCAGCCGTTGACAGATTCCTTCAAAGAGTGGAAGAGTCCAAGTCGATCTATAAAGATTTACTTGCTGATCCGTTTGACTTCACTGAGGATGGGAGCTTTGATGTCGATTATGACAAAAAGCCCTATGCAAAAAATAAAGCCGAATTGATCCAGTACTGGCAAATGCAATTGAAATGGAGCACTTTGTCCAGGCTACACGAGAAAATTGAACTTCAGGAGCAGATGGCGAATAATCCTGATGAGGAGGCAGACGCCGAATCAGAAGAAACTAATAAAGAAGCGGAGGCTGAGCCTGTTGAGATCAAAACCTTTGAAGAGCTGGAAAAGGAATCCAGGGAAATGACAGAGAGCAGTCTGGATGACATTTACGAGATGATGGGCGACCTCGACGATTCGGATTGGTTTTCCATCTTTCTGAACACAATGACTATGCAGTTCGACCCTCATACGAACTACTATGCGCCCAAAGAGAAAAAGCGATTTGACCAGATCATGGCCGGAAAACTGGAAGGCATAGGTGCCCGTTTACAGAAAAAAGACGACTACACCCGCGTGGCGGAGCTGATCTCCGGAGGACCTGCCTGGCGAGGCGGTGATCTCGAAGTTGGGGATCTCATCCTCAAGGTCGCGCAAGCAGACGGAGAACCTGTCGATATCGTGGGAATGCGACTCGATGACGCAATAGAATACATCAAGGGTGAAAAAGGGACCGAAGTGCGACTTACCGTCAAGAAAATTGACGGGTCTATCGAGGTGATCTCGATCATTCGCGACATCATCGAACTGGAAGAGACTTTCGTCAAATCGAGTGTGGTCGAAATCGACAGCAGGAAATTTGGAGTGATCAACCTTCCAAAATTCTACATTGATTTCAACGAGAGAAACTTCAGGAACTCAGCAACAGACATGGAGCAGGAGATCGAGCGCCTGAAAGGGGAGAACGTCGAGGGTCTTTTGATCGATCTCAGAAACAACGGGGGAGGATCCCTTAAGACCGCCATTGAGATTTCAGGTCTGTTCATCAGCGACGGCCCAGTGGTACAGGTGAAGTATCGAGGTGAAAAACCGAACATCCGATCCGACAAGAATAAAAAAATCCAATGGGATGGACCCCTGGTGGTTCTTGTCAATGAACTGAGCGCTTCGGCCTCCGAGATTTTTGCGGCAGCCATGCAGGATTACAATCGTGCTGTTATCATTGGAAGCAAGCAATCTTTTGGTAAAGGCACCGTGCAGAACGTTTTGCCACTGAACAATTATTTCAAATACCCCAAGGATTTGGGAGCCCTGAAAATGACTATCCAGAAATTCTACCGAATCAACGGGGGCTCGACCCAGCTGGAAGGAGTCGTCAGTGACATCGCCATGCCAGACAGATACACCTACTTTGAGATTGGAGAGCGAGACGAGAAGAATCCTTTGGACTGGGATAAGATTGAGCCCGCTGAATACACGCCGGTCGATGTTTATGAGAACTTCCACGCGGTGGTCAACGACAGCAAGAAGCGGATTCAGGACAACCCGCATTTTATCATCATCGATGAAAATGCCCGTTGGCTGAAAGAGGGCCGCGACGACACAACCGTTCAATTGAACTACGAGAAATACAAAGCTGAGCTGGATAAGAGAGAAAATGAAAGCAAGGCTTTTGATGACATCAGTCTTTATGAGAGTACTCTTGAATTCAGTTCACCGCAATACGAATTGGCTTTGGTCGAGCAGGACTCCATCCTGGCTAAAAAAAGAGAGATCTGGCATAAGAACCTCCAGAAAGACATCTACATGGAAGAAGCGCTCAATGTGCTGTCTGAATTGAAAATGAACAACAAGAACCTTTTGGTCAAGAATTGACTTGAAGAGTTTGTAAAAAAGCCCCCAGCGAACAGCTTTGTTTCTGGGGGCTTTTTAATTGCACTCGCAAACCTTTACCTTTGACCCATAATGATTCATTATGAGCTCTCTAAGTGCTGATTTTAAAAGTCATCTGAACTCGTGTTTCCCCGAGCTCCTGCAGAGTCGTTCTATCCTGGCCTTGTCAGGCGGAATCGACAGCATGGTCCTTTGCGAGTTGCTTCAGGAGAATGCAGTTGATTTTTCAGTCGCACATTGCAACTTTCAGCTTCGTGACCACGAGTCAGATGAGGACCAGAGATTTGTTCAGGATATGGCCAGGAGTCGCGGCCTGCAAGTTCACACGAAACGGTTCGAAACGTTGGCTTATGCCAAGGAACAAGGCCTTTCCCTTCAAATGGCAGCTCGGGAGCTACGCTATCAATGGTTTGATCAACTCCTTGACAAAACCGGTTCAGATTTCCTGATTACGGCTCACCATGCGGATGACAACCTGGAAACCTTCCTGATCAATCTTTCGCGCGGAACAGGTTTGAAAGGCCTGACGGGCATACCCGAACGAAATGGAAGAATCCTTCGTCCGCTCCTGAATTCTCGAAGAGAAGAGATTGAAGCTTACGCAGGAGAGAAAACAATTACCTGGAGAGAAGATAAAAGCAATGCTCAGAGCAAGTACTTGAGAAATCAGATCCGAAATGAATTGGTCCCTCTGATGAAGGATACGCTTCCGGGCCTTTTATCTGGATTTGGCAGCACCTTGAGTCACCTGAAAGATTCACATACCATCCAGGAGGATCGACTTTCTGAAATCTGGAAAGAAGTTGTTGAGACCCAAGGTGACCTTACTGAAATCGACATTGCAGGAATTCAATCCCTGAGTCAGCCGAAAGCCTATTTACATGGTCTTTTTTCTGAGTTTGGGTTTACCCAGTGGGCCGATATCGAAGAGCTTTTGACAGCACAAGCGGGCAAGATGGTTTTTTCACCAACTCACAGACTGTTGAAGGACCGTGAGCGTTTGTTGCTCCAGAGAATCGATTCTCTTCCGGATGCTGAACAGAGTCAGATGATCCAGCCGGACCAGCCGTCAGTCGAGCTGAGTTCGGGAACCCTTCACCTGAAATTCGAAAAAAGACCCCTTGAAGTCGATAAAAAAGAAACGAATACCACCTCATCTAACACCGCGATACTCAATGCCGACATCTTGAAATTTCCTCTTACTGTAAGAAAGTGGCAAAATGGCGACTACTTCTACCCCAAAGGGATGCAGGGGAGAAAAAAACTGAGCAAGTTTTTTAAGGATGAAAAGCTCTCGATCCCTCAAAAGGAAAATATTTGGTTACTTTGCGCCGAAAATGAAGTTGCATGGGTCGTTGGACATAGGTCGGACGAGCGTTTCAAAGTGACTGATGAAACCAAAAGTGTTTTGCACGTTGAATGGATTCCAAAATGATGAAAAGAAAAATCCTATTTGTTTTACTTCTGCTATCGGCCGTCGTCCAATCTCAAATTCTCAAACCGGTAACCTGGACAGCCAGTACCGAAAAAGTCAATGCTTCTGAATTTGATCTGGTGATCACGGCAGAAATTGATCCGGGCTGGCATCTATATTCCCAGAATGTTCCTGATGGAGGACCCATTCCTACCACGATTTCCTTTTCTGAGCCCGGAAAAACCTTTCAACTGATCGGAAGTCCGACAGAAGACGAAGGTCATGAAGAGTTTGACAATGTCTTTGAAATGGACATCAAATACTTTGAGAATAAAGCCGTCTTCAAGCAACGCGTCCGCGTGCTGACTGATGATAAATTAACTTTGAACGGAGTTGTAGAATTCATGGTTTGTGATGATGCGAACTGCCTTCCTCCCACTGAAATTGACCTGAAGTTTGAAATCCAGGGAATAGCAGGTCAGAAAGAGGTTGTTTCGGGTATTGAACTGGTTCCCGCAGCCTCATCTGTGCTCCAAAGCACCTCGTCTGACAAGAAGACAATAGATCAAGAGAAGCAACCAGAAAAAAGTGAAAAGGGGCCGACCGGGATGAGCGATAAAAAGCAAAAATCCAAGAGCCTCTGGACTCTCTTTATCCTGAGTTTCCTGGCAGGTTTTGCTGCTTTGCTTACTCCATGTGTATTTCCGATGATCCCGATGACCGTGAGCTTCTTTACCAAACAAAGCAAGAACAAGGCTGTGGGCATTCGAAATGCCATCCTGTTTGGGGTCTCGATTGTTGTCTTATATGTTCTTCTCGGAACCGTTGTCACATCCGTATTTGGTGCAGATTCACTCAACGCCCTTTCTACAAATGTCTGGTTTAACCTTGTCTTTTTTGCGCTGCTTGTAATCTTTGCTGTCTCCTTCTTGGGAGCCTTCGAGATCACCTTGCCGAGCTCCTGGGGTACCAAAGTTGACTCCCAGGCCGATCGCGGAGGTTTGATCGGAATTTTCTTTATGGCTCTTGCATTGGCAATAGTATCTTTCTCCTGCACCGGACCCATTGTAGGAACGGCTCTTGTAGCCGCTGCAGCCCAGGGAGGTATTGCTCCAGTAGTCAGCATGTTCGGCTTTTCGCTTGCGATTGCACTGCCTTTTTCCATATTCGCTGCCTTTCCCGGCTGGTTAAACTCACTGCCGAAATCCGGAGGCTGGCTCAACACGGTTAAAGTCGTCCTGGGCTTCCTGGAGCTTGCACTCGCGTTTAAGTTTTTATCAAATGCCGACCTCGTGCTGCAGGCTCATTTGCTGGAGAGAGAGGTATTCATCGCGATTTGGATTACCGTATTCGGTGTTTTGGCCCTTTACTTGTTTGGAAAGATCAAACTGCCACATGACTCGGATTTGAGTCACCTCTCTGTAGGCAGACTGAGTCTCGGACTCCTTGTAGCTGCATTCACCGTATATATGATCCCCGGATTGTGGGGGGCTCCCCTGAAACTGATCAGCGGCTTCCCGCCTCCGATGCACTACAGCGAATCTTCTTATGGCGTAGGCTACACCAAACTGAGTGATTCTGGAAATATTACAGAAGCCGCACTTCCCGAAGGCGCGCATTTGGGTTCCCCACGACATCGTTGCCTTCCTGGATTACGAAGTTGGCATGGAATATGCAAGAACGGTCAATAAGCCTGTCATGCTGGATTTTACCGGTCATGCCTGTGTCAATTGCCGCAAAATGGAGGAACGGGTCTGGTCAGACCCCAGGATTCTGCAAATACTGAAGAATGAGGTTGTACTGATCTCGCTCTATGTGGATGACAAGCGCCAATTGCCGGAACAGGAGCAGTATACGTCGAAGATCGATGGAAAGAAAGTCACTACCATCGGCAAGAAATGGAGTGAGTTCCAGATAGAAAAGTATGAAGCGAATGCACAACCTTATTACGTACTTCTCGATCAACAGGGAAATAACCTGAACCCGTATTCTGCATATACACCAGACGCTGAGGAGTACCTCGGCTGGTTAAAAGAAGGTATCGCAAATTTCGAATAATCGAAACATTGCAATCTTACAGGGCTTTTAATAGTTATGCATGCGTGAAATTGTCACAATGAAAAGGTTATTGACTCTGTTCCTTGTAATGGGATCATGGATTCTATGGGCACAAAACGGTTCTTCTTCTTATGAAGGCGGAGAGTATCTTAAATACAAGATACACTATGGCTTGATCAATGCAGGTTTTACAAGCCTTGAGGTTCGCCAGACCGGAGATGAAAACGTGCTTCACGCCATAGGAAAAGGATGGACTACAGGAATGGTGGGAATGGTCTTCAGTGTGGATGACAACTACGAGACTTTCTTTGACAAAAATACGCATCGTCCCAGGCATTTCATTCGAAAAGTCAATGAAGGAGGGTATACCAAGGACAAGGAGGTTTTCTTCGATTTTGAAAAGCACCGAGCACGAGTCGTCAATCACAAAAAGGAAACAGATAGCACCTATTTCATCCAAAACGATGTAAAAGACTTGCTCCAGTCTTTCTATTACCTTCGCTCTCTCGATTTCGAAGGGTACAAAGAGAATGACGCGGTCGAGGTCAGGACGTTTTTTGACGAACAAATGTACACGATCAAGGTGCTCGTGCTCGGAAGGGAACGGCTGAAGACCAAATTTGGTGAAATCGATTGCATCATTATTCGACCCCTGGTCATGGAGGGACGCGTGTTCAAAGATGAAGAAAACGTCACTTTATGGGTCTCGGATGACAAGAATAAAATCCCGATTAAAATAAAGGCTTCGATCCTTGTTGGATCCGTTAAGGCCGACCTCATTGAGGCAACAGGCCTGGCTCATCCTTTTGAGCTAAAGATTTAACGTTAACTTGGCTCGCTTTTTTGGCAAATTCAATAAATTTGCACATCCAAAAAATTCAAATCGTCCATGACAAGGAGCTCATTGGTCATTTTTCTAAGCCTGTTTCTGTTAATTTCCTGTGGATCTGAGGCAGACAAGGAAGAAATCGCAGAAGTTGTAGAAGAGGTTAAGCCCGAAATCATTGAAGAGTTTGGCTATGTCCTGAATGATTATATAGTAGTCAAAGACACCATCCAAAAGGGAGAGAGCTTCGGGGAAATTCTCGACAGACATCACATAGATTATCCCACAATTTACAAGATCGCGGAGGCGGCCAAAGACACCTTTGACATTCGCAGATTACGGGCAGGCAAGCCCTACACAATTCTGGCGACCCGGGATTCGCTCGAAAAAGCCCAGGTATTCATCTATCAGCCCAACAAAGTGGAATACCTTATTGTCGACTTCAGGGATTCGATTCAGACCAAATTCGGAAAAAAGGAAGTTCGCATCGTAGAAAAAACAGCCTCAGGGGTCATTGAAAGCTCTCTTTCAGAAGCGATCGAGGGCCAGAACCTGAACTACATCCTGGCTCATGAGATGAGTGATATCTATGCCTGGACCATTGACTTCTTTCACCTTCAAAAAGGAGACAGCTTCAAACTCATCTACGAGGAGAAATTCATCAACGATACCATTCCGGTGGGCATTGGCGACATCAAGGCTGCCTATTTTGTTCACAAAGATAATCCCATGTATGCTTTTAACTTTGTAACGGATTCAACAAAGAATCTCAATGACTATTACGATGAAAATGCCAAAACCTTGCGCAGGCAATTTTTAAAAGCCCCGATCAAGTTCAGCCGAATTTCGTCCCGTTACAATTTGAGACGAAGGATCAAACTCTATGGGAACCGTGTGAGGGCTCACAAAGGAACAGATTTCGCTGCCAGCGTGGGAACACCGATCATGAGCACAGCGAACGGAACTGTTACTGAATCCCGCTACAGAGGGGGAAATGGCAACTATGTCAAGGTCCGTCACAACTCGGTCTATTCCACACAATATCTGCACATGAAAAAAAGAGCAGTGAAAAAGGGTGATTACGTCAAACAAGGAGATGTAATCGGCTATGTGGGAATGACGGGAAACACTTCCGGGCCACACGTATGCTACAGATTCTGGAAAAACGGAAAGCAAGTGGATCCTTTCAAGCAAAAATTGCCCGAAGCCGACCCAATACGGGAAGACCTTAAATCTGACTACTACATTTACATAGCGTCTATCAAGGAAGAGCTCGATGCGATTCCTTCACAATACCTCGAAACTGCAATTGCAAAAAACTAATCAACTGACTATGCCACTCAATTCTATTAATCCGACACAAACTGAAGCCTGGTCGAAACTCAAACAACACTTCAACGAGGTCAAGGAGACAGAGATGAAAAGCCTTTTTCTCAACGATTCAAATCGAAAGAAAGATTTCTCCCTGGAATTTGAAGAGCTCCGTCTGAACTATTCCAAGAACCGGATTACACGCGAAACAGTCAGTCTTCTTACTCAACTCGCTGAAGAGTGCAAGCTCGAGGATGGCATTGAAAAATATTTCAACGGCGACAAAATAAATGCGACAGAAAACCGTGCAGTCCTCCACACGGCGCTCAGGAACAATTCAGAGGATTCAATCGAGGTGGATGGAATAAATGTTCTGCCTGAGGTGCATGAAACGCTCCAAAAGATGGAAGCCTTCAGCAACAAAGTCATTTCCGGAGAGTTTACAGGCTACACAGGCAAAGCCATCACTGATGTGGTTAATATTGGCATCGGAGGCTCGGACCTGGGACCCAACATGGTCGTTGAGGCCCTGAACTACTACTCCAATCACCTGAAAACTCATTTCATTTCGAATATAGACGGGGATCATGTCTACGAAGTGATTCAGAACCTGAACCGGGAAACCACCTTGTTTGTTATCGTTTCCAAGACTTTTACCACCCAGGAGACATTGACCAATGCGACTACCGTGAAAAACTGGTTCCTGGAAGATGCCGAAGAGAGCGACATTCAGCACAATTTCGTTGCGGTCTCTACCAATATGGAAATGGTTAAAAGCTTTGGAGTCGCATCAGACAACGTCTTCACGATGTGGGACTGGGTCGGGGGGCGCTACTCGCTATGGAGTGCTGTGGGTCTGTCTATTAGTCTTTCGATCGGGTTCAATAATTTCAGGCAGTTCCTCGACGGAGCCTCTGCCATGGACGCGCATTTTCGACAAACTCCCTTTGATAAAAACATTCCGGTCGTGCTGGCAATGATCAGCATCTGGTATAACAATTTTTATGGATCGGAGTCTGAAGTTGTGATTCCTTATACGCAATACCTGGAGAAATTACCCCCTTTTCTTCAGCAATTGTCAATGGAGAGCAACGGGAAATCAGTCGATCGCGACGGAAAACCGGTTGATTATCAAACGGGTAATATCATCTGGGGCAATACAGGCACCAATGTGCAGCATGCTTTCATGCAACTTGTGCACCAGGGAACAAAGCTCATCCCAGTTGATTTCATTGGTTTCGAAGAGCCATTGCACGGAAACACGATGCACCATGAAAAGCTCATGGCCAATTTCTATGCTCAGGCGGAAGCCCTGTATTCGGGCAAAACTGCCGATGAGGTTCATCTAGACATGAAAACCCAGGGAAAGAAGGCAGACATCTCGCGTCTTTTACCATTCAAAGTTTTTGAAGGAAACAAACCTTCCAACGCATTACTTTTCAACAAATTATCCCCAAGGAACCTTGGCGTACTGATCGCCATGTACGAGCATAAAACCTTTGTACAGGGCCTGATTTGGAACATCTACAGCTTTGATCAGTTCGGGGTGGAGCTCGGTAAAGAACTCGCCAACAAATTGCTGATTAAATAACTGTTAAATTGTGTTAAAAAAAATTAGCAATTTCTTAATTAGGATACCAGCTTTTTATACTAATTTTGCGGCATTTATTAACTCAAATTAAACTAGTTATGAATGCGTTGAAGTACTGTATGTGTGGTGTTGGCTTTTCTGGTCACCTCCGGTATCTATTCACAAACGACAATTACAGGAACAGTTGTAGACGAGGTAGGTTCCCTGCCGGGAGCAGGTGTTCTGGAAAAAGGGACCACTAATGGTACCACAACAGATTTCGAAGGAACTTTCAGCTTAACGGTCCAGTCAAGCGAAGGTGAGCTCGAAATTTCTTTTTTAGGTTATGACGATTATACACTTTCCTACAATGGAGGAGGCGATGTGGGCGTGATTACACTTACAGAAAGTGCCAACGCACTTGAAGAAGTAGTCATCACGGGTACGATTGATATCGCCAAAGACAGGCAAACACCTGTCGCGGTTTCAACGGTGCGAGCGGTTGACATTCAAAAAAACCTGGGAACGCAGGAACTGCCCGAGATCCTAAACCTGACTCCATCCGTATACGCTACCAAGCAAGGGGGTGGTTTTGGAGACGCCCGAATCAACATTCGTGGTTTCGACCAAAGAAACACGGCCGTCATGATCAACGGTCAACCTGTCAATGACATGGAGAACGGACAGGTGTACTGGTCCAACTGGGCCGGTCTTTCAGACGTGACCACTGCTATGCAGGTCCAACGTGGACTCGGTTCCTCCAAACTGGCGATTTCTTCTGTCGGGGGTACTATCAACGTGATTACAAGGACATCAGAGGCACGTGAGGGAGGTACTGTTGCCTCTACCTTCGGAAATGACAACTACGTAAAAGTTTTAGGATCCTACAACACCGGGCTGCTGGAGAGTGGTTTTTCAGCCAGCGTGCTGGTAAGCCACACCCAAGGTGATGGGTACAACGATGGAACACGTTTCAACGGAGATAACTATTTTATCGGGCTTGGCTATAAAATCAACGAAAAGCATGATCTGCAGTTCATCTTTACCGGTGCGCCTCAATGGCACCACCAAAAAAGCCGGGCGCCCTCAATTGACAACCACATTCGTTATCAACCCGGGGGAGATGATCCGGATGCGACGGAACCCAACAGAAAATATAATGAAGACTGGGGATATTTGGACGGTAAGGAATACGCCTTCAGACGTAACTTTTACCACAAACCGGTCATGTCTCTTAACTGGGAATGGGTGATCAATCAGAAATCTCGCCTGTCAACCGTTGTTTACGGATCGTGGGGTCGCGGAGGTGGAACCGGAGAAATTGGTGAGATCAATGGAGATCGACAGTTTCAATTGCCCCGAGATAACTTTGGACTTATTCGTGTAGACGACATCAATACCTGGAACTCGGGTCAATCTGTACCGGACTTTGGTGGCAACAGAAACCTTATTCAATGGTAAGTTCTCCAATACCGGGTAATAATGGACACCCCGAGGAGTTTGGAGGTGAAGGACGAAACGGTTCTGATAATGGTATCAGCCGCAGGGCTTCAATGAACTCACACGACTGGTATGGAACTATCATCAACTTCCACAATGACATCGATGAAAACTGGAGCTTTGATGTGGGTGCTGACCTAAGAACTTATGAAGGTTTCCACTATCGTGTTGTAAATGACGTTTTGGGTGCTGACAACTATATCGATTACGACAATATCAATGACCGACCCAATGTGATCGAGCCAGAAGACTTTGTTTCAGCCTCCCCTAGTTTCAACCCATGGCAAAACATCAAGGATCAGGAAAAAATCGATTACAACAATGATGGACTGGTCAACTGGGCTGGAGTCTTCGGCCAGGTAGAATACACCAACGGAACCATCTCTGCCTTTCTTCAGGGTGCTGCTTCCAATCAAAGTTTTCAGCGCGTTGAATACTTCAATGAATTACCTGAAAACCAAAAGTCTGAGAAGAAAAACCTTACAGGAGGAAACATCAAAGGTGGTTTGAATTACAATATTAATGAAAATCACAACGTATTCTTCAACACGGGGTATTACTCCAAGCAGCCTTTGTTTGATGCTGTGTTCATCAATTTTGGCAATACAGTCAATCCGGATCTGAGAAACGAACAGATCTTTGGTCTGGAATTTGGTTATGGTTTTAGAAGCTCTGCCTTCTCAGCCAATGTAAACTTCTACAGAACTTCATGGGCGGATCGCTTCCTGTCCAGAGGGGGTGATTTTGATCTACCAAATGGTGATGTTGTACAGGGGACCGCAAACTACTATGGAATTGAGCAGGTTCATATGGGCTTGGAGATCGACTTTATTTGGAGGATTCTCGACAACCTGAGACTCACCGGATTCGGGTCTGTGGCCAATTGGGAATACCAGGATGATGTTATAGCAGACATCTTCAATGACGACCAGGAATTGATCGGGTCAGACATCCTTTATCTTGAAGGCGTTAAAGTTGGAGACGCAGCACAAACTACCTTTGGTCTCGGATTGGATTATACCTTCTTCAGAAATTTCAACGCTGGATTGAACTGGAGATATGCCGGGCAAGTGTATGCAGATTTTGATCCGATTGCTTTCAGGGATGAGGACAATCAGGGTGCTGTTGAGTTGCCAAGCTTCAATCTGGTGGATGCAAGAATTTCTTACAATTGGAGAATGGAGTCAGGCACTTCACTGGAGTTCGCAGTGATGGCCAACAATATTTTTGACGAATTGTACATTTCTGAGTCTGATACCAATTATCATTTGGATGAACGACCAGATGATGTTGCCTGGAACGGCGTAAACACGCGTAACAGGGTGTTCTTTGGCTTCGGTACAACCTGGAACACTTCGATTCGATTCCGATTCTAAACAACGTTTAAAATCAATTAAAACCTGCACTTCTTTCAATAAGGGGTGCAGGTTTGTTTTTTTGACTATTTTTGTCCCTTAAATCAATGCTACACACGTCATGATCAAAATGCTTCACTCCGGATGGGCCTATATCACGTTGCTCATTCTCATTTTTGCCGTTTTCAATGCCTTTTCCGGACTGGCCTCCAAAAGGGAGTTCAAAGATAGGGACCTGAGAATCTCTCTTTTCACCCTAATTGTGTCTCACATACAGCTTTTAATAGGGTTTCTGGCCTATTTTTTCTCTGCCCAGTTTCAGTATTTGAGAGAAAATGGGATGGGTGCTGCCATGCAGGAACGCGCAATTCGCTATTTTATCATTGAGCATCCATTGATGATGATACTCGCGATTGTACTGATTACAATGGGCTTTTCCAAGCACAAAAGGAAAACGTCAGACACCGAAAAGTTCAAGACACTGGCCATTTATTACGGAATTGCATTGCTCTTCGTTTTGAGTCGCATCCCCTGGAACCAGTGGTTTTCCTTTTTATAAATTGAATGAAAATTCTTAGGAACATCCTGGCCTATCCACTGACGGTTCTGCACTATATCGTCTTTGGATTTGTTTTGCTGGTTTTTCACCCTGTACAGATGATCGCTTACAACTTTTTGGGTAAGAGAGCGCATCGTCAAACCGTAATCTGGCTCAACATGTGCCTTACATTCAGCCTCTACTTTCTTTTCTCACGGGTCAAATTCATCAACGAACACCAGATTCCTGAGAATGTGCCGCTGATCATCGTAGCGAATCACCAGGGCACCTATGACATACCTCCCATTTTTTGGTACCTGAGAAAAACCTATCCGAACTTTGTGTCTAAAATTGAATTGGGCAAAGGCATTCCCAGTGTGTCTTACAATCTCAGAAAGGGAGAATCTGTTCTCATCGATAGAAAGGACTCCAGGCAGGCGTTACAAGCGCTTATGACATTTGGTGACCGCGTGGAGAAGAACAAGCTCACCGCTGTTATATTTCCGGAAGGTACGCGAAGCAGAACGGGTATTCCCAAACCCTTCCGCGAGAACGGACTGAAGATGATGGTGAAAAAAACGCCTTCGTCCTATATTCTTCCTTTATCAATCAATAATTCGTGGAAACTGGTTCGAAAAGGAGCTTTCCCTCTTGGGATAGGAATCAAGGTGATTATGGAGGTTCACAAGCCCATAAAATCGGATTCAATGCCTTTTGATGAACTCTTCAAGCTCACTGAAGAGACAATTCGGGATGCCGTCATGGCGAATCGCGAAATTGAAAAGCAGCGATAGAGCGCCGCATCATTGAATCATAAAACTGTCTTTGTCATCCAAAAACCTGAAAGTTCGGCGTACTTTTTCAATATGCGTCCTGTTGATGGTAATCGAATCGATCCCCTCCTCGCCCTCTTTGAAATTCAGGACATTTTCTCCCATAGGATCAACTACTGTTGAATGTCCGACATAATTGAGTTTGTTCTTGTCGGTTCCCACTCGATTCACAGCAGCGACATAACAAAGGTTCTCTATGGCTCTGGCCTTTAAAAGGGTGTCCCAGGCCAGCATTCGGGCGTCGGGCCAATTCGCGACATAGAGCAACAAGTCGAAATTTTCAGTGTTTCTCGACCAGACGGGAAAACGCAGGTCATAACAGATTAGCGGGCAAATGCGAAAGCCCCTGAATTCAAACACCAGCCTTTCTGCTCCCTGTTCAAAAACCTCGTCCTCTCCGGCAAATGAGAACAAGTGTCTTTTGTCTGAATACTTCAGCTCCCCGCTGGGTAACGCCGCGATGAAACGGTTAAAAAGCTTTCCATTCTCTTCGATCAGAACGCTTCCTGCAACCAGGCAGTCCTTTTTGCCCGACCACTCTTTCATCCATTTGACCGTTTTCCCATCCATGGGCTCTCCGAGATTCACCCCGGTCATGGTGAAACCCGTGGTGAATAACTCCGGTAGCAGCAAGATGTCAATCTTCTCCTGGATACCAAAGATCTTATTGGAAAACATTTCGAGGTTATCGTCAATTTTCTCCCAGTGATTGTCGGTCTGGACCAGTGTAATTGTCAATTCATTCTTCATCTTTCCGTTCTGTAATAGTTATCGTCAAAGTGTTCTCAGGATCTCAGCCCCGCGAAGCAAAGTCTCTTCACTTTTAGCAAAACAAAAGCGAAGAAATTTATTGTCGGTTTTGTTCTGATAAAAGGCTGAAACCGGTATCGAAGCCACTTTGTGCTCACGGGTCATGCGACTCGCCAGCTCCATATCACCTTCATCACTGATCTCTTGATATCCAAGCAGTTGAAAATAGGTGCCTTTTGAAGGGATAAACGAGAATCTCGAACCCTCAAGAGCCTCAAGGAAAACATTTCGTTTGGCCTCAAAAAAACCTGGCAGATACTCGTAGTTCTCAGGATCCTTTAAATAGATCGAGATGGCCTTCTGCATGGGGTGATTGACGCTGAAAACATTGAATTGGTGAATCTTTCTGAACTCTTTCATCAGCTCGTGCGGTGCAGCGCAATAGCCCATCTTCCAGCCCGTATTGTGAAAGGTCTTTCCGAATGAAGCCACGAGAAAGCTCCTGTCTGCAAGGTCCGGGTAACGCGCCACGCTATTGTGCTTTTGGCCGTCATAAATCATGTGTTCATAAACCTCGTCGCTCAGTATGATGATAGAGCTATTGGCCGTCAGATCACGAAGCTGTTGCATGTCCTGATCGCTCAATACCGATCCCGTCGGGTTGTGTGGCGTATTGATGAGGATCATCCGGGTTCTTTTGTTTATCGATTGCTTTACTTTTTGCCAGTCTATCGTGAAGCTGGGCAGCTCCATCTCAATCTCCACTGGGATTCCTCCGTTGGCCTCTATGGAAGGCGCGTAGGAATCATAGGCCGGAGCGAACAGAATCACTTCATCATCCTTCCTGACTGTGGCAGCGATCGCCGTAAAAATGGCCTGGGTCGCCCCGGCGGTCACTGTGATCTCCGTATCCGGATCGTAATGGGTTCCGTAAAGTCGGTCTAACTTCTCAGCGATAGTCTCTCTGAGACTGAATATTCCGGGCATGGGGGCATACTGATTGTGACCCGTCATCATAGCTTTATGGACGAGTTCAATCAACCGGGGTGAGGTCGGAAAGTCGGGATAGCCCTGGGACAGATTGATGGCTCCATTTTCCAGGGCAAGTTTGCTCATCACGGCAAAAATACTCGTTCCGGCGTGGGGAAGCTTGGAGTCTAATCTGGCTTTATATGTGGGCATTTCGGGTTTCTCAAATACTGGCCTTCAAGTACTCGCGATTCATTCTTGCGATATTTGTCAGCGAAATGCTTTTCGGGCATTCCACTTCACAGGCACCGGTATTGGTACAGTTGCCAAAACCTTCCAGGTCCATCTGCTTGACCATGTTCAACACACGCTCCTTGGCCTCGATACGGCCCTGCGGCAATAAGGCAAATTGGGATACTTTGGCGCCGACAAACAGCATTGCAGAGGAATTCTTGCAGGCTGCAACACATGCTCCGCAGCCGATGCAGGTAGCCGCATCCATAGAGAGGTCTGCATCCATTTTTGGAATTGGAATGGCATTGGCGTCCTGGGTGTTCCCGGAGGTATTCACCGAAATATATCCTCCCGCTTGCTGAATCCGGTCAAAAGAGGAGCGATCGACGATAAGGTCCTTGATGACAGGAAAGGCTTTAGCCCTCCACGGCTCGATATAGATCGTGTCGCCGTCTTTGAACGACCGCATGTGCAACTGACATGCCGTGATGGCCTTGTCGGGTCCGTGAGGCTCTCCGTTGATCTGAAGGGAACAGGTTCCACAAATCCCTTCACGACAATCGTGATCAAAGGCAACGGGCTCCTCGCCTTTTGCGATGAGGCCTTCATTCAACACATCCATCATTTCAAGAAATGACATATGCTCTGAAATATCGGATACTTTATACTCGACAATGCCGCCTTTGTCTTGCGACCCTTTCTGTCTCCAGATTTTTAAAGTTAAATTCATAGTGTCTTCTTATTTATATGAACGTGTTTTCAATTCTATATCCTTGAACTCAAGCGATTCTTTGTGCAATTTGGCTTCACTCGGCTCACCTGTGTACTCCCACGCAGCAACATAGGCATAATTCTCATCATCTCTGAGCGCCTCTCCTTCAGGGGTCTGGTACTCTTCTCGGAAATGACCCCCGCAAGACTCATTTCTCTCCAGGGCATCCTTGGCGAACAGTTCACCCAGTTCGAGGAAGTCAGCTACGCGACCCGCCTTTTCAAGTTCAGGATTCAGTTCATCCAAAGTTCCCGGAACCATGACATTCTTCCAGAAGTCCTCACGGATGGCCCGGATCTCCTCAATGGCCTCCTTGAGGTGCTTTTCGTTTCTTGACATGCCGACTTTATCCCACATGACCTTGCCCAACTTCTTGTGATAGTAGTCAACAGAATGAGTTCCTTTGTTGTTAATGAAGAAATCCAGTCTTTCTTTCACATTCTTTTCGACAGCATCAAACTCCGGGCTGTCGGTAGGAATCGTACCGGTTTGTATATCATCGGACAGATAGTCGCCTATGGTATAGGGCAGCACAAAATAGCCATCGGCAAGCCCCTGCATCAAAGCAGAAGCACCAAGTCTGTTCGCTCCATGATCTGAGAAGTTTGCCTCTCCTATGGCATACAGCCCCGGAACAGTTGTCATGAGGTTGTAGTCCACCCAGACACCTCCCATGGTATAATGAGTCGCCGGGTAGATCATCATCGGGGTCTTGTACGGATTCTCAGCCTGAATCTTTTCATACATCTGGAAAAGGTTACCGTATTTCGCCTCTACAATGGCTTCACCAAGCTCCGTAATCTGCTGTTGGCTCGGGTTCTTTATGCCCTTGATCTTGGCCTGCTCATTTCCGTACCGCTCGATGGCGCTTGAGAAATCCAGGTAAACGGCTTCTCCGGTGGCATTGACTCCATAACCAGCGTCACAACGCTCCTTCGCAGCCCTTGAAGCCACGTCCCTTGGAACGAGATTGCCAAAGGCCGGGTATCTTCTTTCGAGATAGTAGTCTCGATCTTCTTCTTTGATTTCAGTCGGCTTGAGTTTGCCCTGCTGGATCGCCTTGGCATCATCCAGGTTTTTTGGAACCCATATGCGTCCGTCGTTCCTGAGGGACTCAGACATCAAAGTCAATTTAGACTGGTAGTCTCCAGAACGCGGGATACAAGTCGGGTGAATTTGCGTGAAGCAAGGATTCGCAAAATACGCGCCCTGTTTGTGAACTTTCCAGGCTGCAGTCGCATTGGCCCCCATGGCCATCGTTGACAGGAAATAAACGTTACCGTATCCCCCTGTGGCAATGACCACAGCGTGAGCGCTATGTCTCTCGATCTCTCCTGTAACCAGGTCTCGGGCAATTATTCCTCGCGCTTTTCCGTCAACTTTTACCACATCAAGCATTTCGTGACGGTTGTACATTTCGATCTTGCCTCTGGCAATCTGTCGGTTCATGGCCGAATAGGCTCCAAGGAGCAGCTGCTGGCCGGTTTGGCCTTTAGCGTAGAAGGTTCTCGAAACAAGAACCCCTCCGAACGAGCGGTTGTCTAAAAGTCCTCCGTAGTCGCGAGCAAAAGGAACGCCCTGGGCCACACACTGGTCGATGATGTTCACAGAGACCTCAGCAAGGCGATGCACATTGGCTTCCCGGGAACGATAATCCCCTCCTTTTACTGTGTCGTAAAACAGGCGATAAACAGAGTCGCCATCACCCATGTAGTTCTTAGCGGCATTGATACCCCCTTGGGCCGCAATCGAATGAGCCCGACGAGGAGAGTCCTGGTAGCAGAAGGCCTTTACATTGTATCCCAGTCCGGCCAATGTGGCTGACGCTGAACCACCTGCAAGGCCGGTTCCTACAACGATAATGTCAATATTCCTCTTGTTGGCCGGATTGACCAGGTCAATATGATCTTTATGCGAGGTCCATTTATTCTTGATCGGACCCTTCGGTACTTTCGAATCTAGTTTTGCCATGAAAGAAGATATTAATGATTAAAGTGGTGGTATAGTGCAATGATGATGAACCCCAGCGGAACGGCAAAGGAATAGAACTTTCCGAACGATTTGATAAACGGGGTGTATTTGTTGTTGAATCCCATCGACTGAAAGGCCGACTGGAAACCGTGCAGCAAGTGAAGTGCCAGCAGGACAAAAGCTATGACATAAGCCCCTACTCTGAGTGGGTTCACAAACTTGTGCTGTAACTCCCCAAAGTAACGATTGGGGTCTTCTGGCAGAAACTCTATGTACTTGTGCTTAATCTCGGGAACCCAGAAGTCAATAAAATGCAGTATGAGAAAGGCAAGGATCACAGCCCCTGAAAGAATCATGTTCCTCGAGGCCCAGCTCGCTCCGGCTCCTGCGTTGTATTTGGCATAGGGAACCCCCCTGGATTGTTTGTTTTTAAGCTCCAGAACGAAGCCCATCACGAAATGGAACACTACGCCCAGTATGAGCACAGGCTGGAGTGCAAACTGAATCAACGGGTTTGTTCCCATAAAATGAGACAATTGGTTGAAAAGATTCTCACTGAAGAGTGACGTGATGTTTACCGAAAGGTGAATGATCAGAAAAATGATCAGAAAAAGTGCTGAAAGCGCCATTGCCACTTTCTTGGCAATGGAAGAAGATAGAAATCCGCTCATTTTACGTGGTTTAGAAATGGAATACAAATATACGCAAACCATCTATTTTTCTTAGGGCCCGAGCCATTATTTTCCGTTCAGGAATTCCTATATTTACATCATTGATAACTCAAACAACACCTATGTCAGATGCCAAAACGCATGTACTAGAGCCTGAAAAATGGATCGTGAGATATGCGGATTATCTGTACAACTATACCATCACCCGGGTCGACAATCAGGAAATTGCCAAAGATCTCGTACAGGAGACTTTCTTGTCAGGGGTCAAAGGTAAAGACAGTTTCAGAGGTCAGGCCGCTGAACGAACCTGGCTGGTTTCCATCCTCAAAAGAAAGATCATCGATTACTATCGAAAGATCAATTCGGCCAAAGGACAAAAGGAAGTGAAAATGAACTTCTACGAGGACGGTGAGCAAAAGGGAAGCTGGATAGAGGAAAGAGCTCCTCAAGCATGGGGCAACGACGCGGATCATTCTATTGAGAACTCTGAGCTCAAGGATGCGTTGGATCGCTGCATTGACAATCTTCCGGAGAAATATCGTATCGTATTCATGCTCAAAACGGTACAGAGGTATGAAACCGAAGAAATCTGTAATGAACTCGACATCACTCCGTCCAACCTTTGGGTAATCATCCACAGAGCCCGGACACAGTTAAGGAAGTGCATGGAAGAAAATTGGTTCAAAAACTAAGGGAATGGGAAGGAAACTATTGATCAATTGTGACGAGGCGACCACAATTTGCGACAAAAGTCAGTACGGAGAAGCTTCTTTGATTGACAGAATCCGACTGACGCTTCACCTGGCTATCTGCAAGCACTGCAAAAAATACACGCGTCAAAACAGCCTCATGACGGATGTGTATAAACGCTTTGCTACCCCTTGCCAGGGTTCTGAGAACATGCCTGACAAGGAGAAGAAAGAATTAGAGGCTAAACTGCAGGAGGAACTCAATAAGAACTAACCCTCCCAATCAGGCTTTGAATTATGGAATTTCTTGAAACCATAAAGCCCTTCACTTTAATAGCCTACTACATTTTTGTCAGTTTCGTGGTGTTGTTGATCATTTTGGACAACAAAAAGCCGGAAAAGGCCTTTGCTTTTATTTTTTTGATCTTGTTGGTGCCGGTCGGCGGGATTGTCATTTATCTTTTATTTGGAGCCCAGTACCAAAAGAAAAAGCTCTTCACCAAAAAAAGGTACTTTGACAAGGTCTATCTCAACAAGCTCAGCGAGGGACAGAAAGGAGGTGCTGACATTCGAATAGACAGCACCTATTCGAAACTTCCCACATTGTTCTATAATATTGAGCAAGTCAACTTTACACTAAACAACGAGATCACTTTGCTGAACAATGGGGAGGAAAAGTTTCCTGCTCTCATCCGGGAACTGAAGCGCGCCAAAGAGAGCATTCACCTGGACTACTACATTATCCGGGAAAGTGAAATCGCCCGGGAAGTGATCGACATTCTCTGTCAAAAGTCTTCTGAAGGCCTGAAAGTCAGGGTGATTTATGATGATGTTGGCAGCTCTCTAAGCCGGTCTACTCTGTCTCGTATGCGTCAAAGTGGTGTTGCAAGCTATCCGTACATGCCGGTTGTCTTTTCCAGACTGGCTCATAAAGCCAATTACAGGAATCATCGGAAAATTGCAGTGATCGATAATGAAATCGGTTTTGTAGGCGGCATCAACATCAATGACAAATACATCAATCCCAGCAAGACCGGGCTATATTGGAGAGATACTCATATCATGATCAAGGGTGAAGCTGTGATCGATCTTCAATACCTGTTCATAAGCGACTGGTACTTTGTCAGTGGTCAGAAAATCGATCTGGAAGAGGTTCACTATCGCAACCTCAGCAATATCCAAAGTACGGTGCCGACAAGCATCCTTGGAAGTGACTACGGCAAGAACAATCAGACGATAAAGGAGGCCTTTTTCAGAATGATCACCAGCGCCCAGGAAGAAGTGCTGATTACAACGCCTTATTTCGTGCCGGATGAATCCATTTTGAACGCCTTGAAGATCACGGCCAAAAGCGGGGTCAAAGTATCCCTGATTCTTCCGGAAAAACCTGACAGCAAAACTGCTTTTTTCGCTTCGCAAACCTACTTCAAGGACCTCTTGAACAGCGGTGTGGAAATCAATTATTACACAAGGGGACTGATGCATTCCAAAATCATGATCATTGACGGCACCATTTCTACCGTAGGCAGCACCAATATGGATCAGCGAAGTTTCAACCTCAATGCCGAAGTCAATGCATTTATGCTGAGCAAAAGCATCGCTCAGGATCTGAAGTCAAATTTCATGATTGATCTCAAAGACAGCTATCCCCTCACTCTTGATATCCTGCGACGCAGAAAGTGGTACGTGAAGGTTGTTTGTTCGATTGCCCGCTTACTTGCGCCAATTTTGTAGATTTGAATATGGATTTTTTACCCGAACACATTGCCAACTATGCGGCAGAACACAGCCAGAACGAACCCGAGCTCCTCCAGGAGCTGTATAGAGAGACCTGGCAGAAAGCCCTCGTTCCACGGATGATCAGCGGTCACTTTCAGGGACGGGTTCTTTCAATGATTTCGAAACTCATCCGTCCAAAAACCATCTTGGAAATCGGCACCTATACCGGATATTCTGCCCTCTGTCTTGCTGAGGGAATGCAGGCAGATGGAACACTGCACACCATTGATCACAATGAGGAGCTCTTTGATCTTCAGAAAAAGTACTTCGACCGATCCCCCTTCAAAGGGCGGATCCGGCAGCACGCCGGTGAGGCGCTTCAGATCATTCCAACTCTCAAAGGTCCTTTTGATCTGGTGTTTATCGATGCCGACAAAGCTAATTACTCCAATTATTTCAAGCTGGTGATCGACAAAATGAATTCAGGAGGAATTCTTCTTTCGGACAATGTGCTGTGGAGTGGAAAGGTCACCTCAGCTCCTGATGAAAAAGACATAGACACAAAAGAGTTGATCGCTTACAACAAACTTCTCAACGAAGACCCACGAATCGAGACCGTCTTGCTCCCTATTCGCGACGGTTTGACCCTGAGTCGGGTCAAGTAACGAAGAACCTTACCTTTTGAAGGGCTGGTAAAGGGTGTTTTACCATGATTTCTTTTGATTATTGCGGTAATCAAAACTAGCCCATGCAATCATTTTTTACACAAGGCCCTCTAGAACATACTTATGTCTTTCACCGTCACAAAAATCTGAACAGAAGTGGCAAGGTTTACCTGATCCTGCTGATCTCCGTAATTGCATCTCTTCTGGCAATCCCCTGGATTCAAATCGAATCTGTGACCACTTCTCCCGGGCTGATCTCACCTCCCGGGGATCCTTTTGAAATCAGGGTGAAAGAAGCCGGTTTATTGCAGCTCTCTGGCTTAGCGGAAAATGAATTCGTGTATCAGGGGGATACGCTCTTCACCATCTGGCGTAAATCCCGAAACCAAAAGATGTTTGCTGTTGCACCCACGGATGGATATGTCCGCAACCTGAGGAATTCCGCTGATCAGTTAAGTGTGACTGCAGGGGAAGTCATACTTGAAATACTCCCGGAACCCGATTTGGTTGTGAAATGCTACCTCTCAGGTGATGACATCACCTCAGTACAACCAGATCAAGACGTCGAGTTTCAGGTTCAGTCCTCTCAAAAGCCAATAAACGGGGTCCTTTCGGGAACAGTCACCAAAATATCGCCTTCTCCGGACATGAAAGATGAGAATGCTCTATTTGAGGTCAGTTGCTCGATTGATACGACCAAACAGAATTCCGGGGCTTCCCGCTTGAAAGCAGGCATGACTCTTCTCGCCCGATTTCGGTCTGCAAGAAGGTCTGCTTTTGACATCATTTTAAAGGACGTTGAAGACAAAGACCGGAATCCGACATGAAATCCGCAGACACCTTCCGAAAAGCCAGAAAACTTAAAACCAGGCAGCAGGATTTCACGGATTGTGGAGCGGCTTGTCTCGTTTCCATCTGCCGATACTACGGGTTACGCGTGTCTATCAGTCAGGTAAGAACAATGGCAGGGACGGATCAACAGGGCACGAGCATTTTAGGTCTCCTGGAGGCTTCCAAAAAGCTCGGGTTCGACGCCCGGGGAGTCAAGGGAGATCGTCAAAGCTTGTTTAAAATTCCGAAACCCGCTCTTGCCCACGTTGTTCTGAAAAACCGTCGCCACCATTATGTTGTCATCTATAAGGCCAAGAGAAAGTATATCAAGATCATGGACCCTGCGAATGGAAGATTGAAACGTATGGCGTGGCCAGATTTCCTGGATATTTGGAACGGCATTCTTTTGATTCTTTTGCCATCGGAAACCTTTGAGACAGGTGTAAAAACAAGCAAGGTCTGGCCGTGGTTCTGGAAGTTGCTCCAGCCTCATTATCGGATTCTCCTACAGGCCGTTGTAGGGTCGCTGCTCTATACCCTTCTTGGATTTTCAACTTCTGTCTTTATTCGAAATATCACGGATAAGGTTTTGGTTTTTGGTGATTTATGGCTTCTTAAGACCATGGGTACAGCCATGATTGTCATCCTCTTTTTACAGCTCTCCCTGAGCGTATTTAAAGATGTCTTCATCATACGAATTGGACAGGAAATCGATGCGCGACTCGTACTTGGCTATCAGAATCACCTGTTTCTGCTCCCACAGCGCTTCTTTGATACAATGAAAATTGGTGAGATCATCTCCAGGGTAGGAGATGCAATCAAAATTCGAATGTTCATAAGTCATACTGTTATGTCGCTGACCGTGAATGTGTTCATCGTAATCCTTTCCTATCTGTTGATCCTCTATTACAACTGGAAGATCGGCTTATTCTTGCTCGCAATGATTCCACTTTATGCCGGAGTTTTTCTCCTGACCGACATTTTTAACAGAAAAACGGAAAGAAGAGTCATGGAGGCATCGGCTCAGCTCGAGAGTCATTTGGTCGAGTCATTACAAGGCATTCGGACGCTCAAGTTCTTCGGTGCCCAATCCTTTGTCCTTCAGAAAACAGAAGTTAAGTTCCTGTCTTTGCTGAGTGCTGGTTATCGCTCCTCCCTCAATCAGGTTTTTGCACAGAGCAGCACCTTCGGAATTCAGAACCTGTTTACAACCGGACTCCTTTGGATTGGATCTTTTTATGTCCTGGAATCCCATTTGACGACAGGTGAACTTCTGTCGGTATATGCTATACTTGGTTATCTGATGGGACCTATTGCGGCTGTCATATCCTCCAACAAAAGCATTCAAAACGCTTTAATCGCAACAGACAGGCTTTTCGAAATCACTGAACTCGATACCGAGAGACCCAACGAGGGAGTGTCATTGAGCGAAAAAGGGATTGGAGACATTATTTTCGATCGAATCGAATTCAACTACAAACCCGGCTTGAAAATACTGAACGAGTTCAGCGCAACCATACGAGCCGGCGAGATCACTGCCATCAAAGGCGATAGCGGATCTGGAAAATCTACAGTTCTGAATCTTTTGCAAAGAGCCTACCCCATCGAAAAGGGAACGATCAAGATTGGCGGAATCGATCTTCGATACATAAGCGATCTGAGCTTGAAGAAAGTGATTTCAGCGGTTCCTCAAAACATTGAACTGTTCTCGGGCACCATTGCCGAAAATATCGCTCTGGGTGATTCTTATATTGACTTCAAGAGGGTGCTGGAAATCATTCGTCTTCTTGAAATGGATGATTTCATCGAAAACCTCGAACAAGGCTGTAACACCCTTATCGGGGAGAGCGGGGTCAATCTTTCCGGAGGCCAAAGACAACGAATCGCCATAGCCAGAGCACTCTATCGAAGACCCCAAATCCTGCTGCTCGACGAGCCGACGTCTTCACTCGATGCGCAATCTGAAAATTCAATGATTCGAGCGATTGAAAGTTTGAAAAACGAAGGAAAAACGGTCATCATCGTATCTCACCGAAAGAGTACCCTTGCAAAGGCTGATCGCATTTTAGTCATGCAAAAAGGAAAACTGATTCAGGAACCCAAAGCAATCTAAACACAGCTCACACATGAATAACCTCAAACAAATCGAAAAACTCAGAAAAATGCATGCCATGATCAAACTAGAGACTACAGGAAGCCCCAGGGTGATGGCAAAAAAGATGCATGTCAGCGAAAGGCAGCTCTACAACCTGATTGATCAACTTCGAACTATGGACGCCCCCATTCGGTTCAACAGGAGTTCCAATACGTATTATTATACACATGATTTTGAGCTCCTTGTGAATATTTCGGTAAAGGTGATCCAGGGCGATGAGGTGCTTCAAATCTACGCTGGCGAAAGAACAAATCACAATTTTCGCTCCCTGCAAGGTTTGTGCAGGCGCGAAAACTATCTTGGTCATGTCATGACAGTTATAAGTTAAACCCGATCTATTTCAGATCATAAATCTAGAACTATGAATCAAACTAAATCAATGAAAATGAGAAATCTTAACAGAAAAGAATTACTGGAAATCAAGGGGGGAAATCCCATACTGGTGGGATTAGGGGTCCTCACGACCATGATCAGCCTGGGAAAGGCTGCAGATCAGGCTGGTCAATGGTTTATGCAGGGATGGAACAACCCCAAATAAAAACAGGACGAATATGAAACCAGAAATAATGCAAAGAAACAACGGACTCCTCGCTCTTTCCCATACCGAGCTTGTCGAGATCCAGGGTGGCGGAGGGCCGATCAGTGAAGCCCTAGAATGGTACTATAAAACGATGGGGAGCTTTTACCGGGGTTTGTGGGACGGCCTCACCGGAGCCGAACCGAAACTTTGAAAACAATGAAATATTTAAACTCGAAGATCTGGAGCTATCTGTTTTTATTGGTGGGAATTGGAAACTTTTTGATGATGATCGACACACTTTTTTCGTCTGCCGATCAAACTTTCACAATTCTATCGATTTCTACAAACAAATGGATGAATGTCGCATTTTTCGCGGTAATCGCTTTCTTTCTGATCTATTCAGGAATCTATCAGAACAAAAAATTTAATGAAAACAAAAATCAAAACGAAGATGCAATTGACTGAAAACTTAGGTCTGCTCCCGCTTGAGCACGACGAACTCATTGGAATTACAGGAGGGGCGGAACCTGCAGAGGGCTCATATGCAACCGGATATGCCATTGGCAGGTGGTTCAATCAAATGTTCCAAATTTGGCACTATGGATTGACGCATTTGAGCGACCGATGAGGTTCCAAAAACTGCCGGGTAGAAATGACCCGGCAGTTTTCAATACGCTTATCCGTGAGTTTAGGAAACTCTTAAAAGGAAGTAATTCCTTTTGCCCCTTTGCAAAAGAATGAACTGATTTGCAATCAGGTCGTCTTCCGACAGAACGAAGCCTTCTTGAACCTTCTCCTTATTGATCGAAATTGAATTTTCCTTAAGCGCACGCCTGGCTTCTCCGTTGGACTTCAGGAAACCTGATTTTTCATTCAAGCAATCGACCACATCGATCCCTTTTTTCAAATCTGCCCTGGAGAGATCTGCCTGAGGAACTCCTTCAAAAATATCTAAAAAAGTTCGCTCATCGATCGATTTCAAGTCGTCAGCGGTAGATTTTCCGAACAGAATATTCGAAGCCTTGACCGCATTCTCCCAGGCCTCCCTTCCATGTGTCATGACGGTCACCTCTTCTCCGATTCGCTTTTGCAGCAATCTAAGGTGCGGTGCATTTTTGTGCTCTTCTATAAGCGCTTCAATAGTCGTCTTGTCAAGAAAGGTAAAAATCCTGATGTAATTCTCTGCATCTTCATCAGACGCGTTTAACCAGTATTGATAGTATTTGTAGGGTGAAGTCCGGTTTGTGTCCAGCCAAATATTTCCCCCTTCGGTCTTGCCGAATTTCGTCCCGTCAGCTTTTGTGACCAACGGACTGGTCAGTGCAAAGGCCTTTCCCTGAACTTTTCTTCGAATCAATTCGGTTCCGGTCGTAATGTTGCCCCATTGGTCACTTCCTCCGATTTGCAGTTTACAATCGTGATGGGTAAAGAGATGCAGGAAATCGTATCCCTGGACGAGCTGATAGGTGAACTCGGTAAAGCTCATACCTTCTTTGGATTCGGAACTGATCCGGTTTTTAACCGAATCCTTGGCCATCATATAGTTAACAGTAATGTGCTTTCCTATGTCCCTGGCGAACTCAAGAAACGAGAGGTTTTTCATCCAATCGTAATTGTTCACCATCTCAGCTGCATTGTCGGCATCCGATGAAAAATCAATGAACCGTTCCAGGGTCTTCTTAACGCCCTGAATATTTTTGTCCAGGGTTTCCTCGTCAAGCAGATTTCGCTCATTGGACTTACCAGACGGATCACCTATCATCCCTGTAGCCCCTCCAACGAGGGCTATAGGTTTGTGCCCTGATCTTTGCAAATGCATCAGGAGAATGATCTGTACAAGACTTCCGATATGCAGAGAATCTGCCGTAGGATCAAATCCGATGTAGGCGGAAGTCGACTCCTTTTGAAGTTGCTCCTCGGTACCGGGCATAATATTGTGCAAAAGCCCTCTCCATTTCAACTCTTCAACGAAATTCTCTGTCATTTTGTCAAAAATTTCAGCAAATATAAAAAGATCATCTCAAGTACTTCTATTCATCCCGCTTATTCTCTTACCTGTGAATTGACTATTTTCGTATCATGATTCTAGTCACGGGAGGAACTGGTTTGGTCGGATCTCATTTGCTTTACTATCTTTCGAGAGAAAACAGCGAATTAAGAGCTATTTTCAGGAGTTCGAGCGATCTCAACGGGGTTAAAAAAGTATTCAGCTACTACGGTGGAGAAAGTGAGAGCTTCTTCGACCGAATCCGATGGGTAGAAGCCGATCTTTTGGACCTTTCTTCGCTCGAAGATGCTTTTCTGGGTGTTACTCATGTCTACCACTGTGCGGCCCTGGTTTCTTTTGTAACTTCAGATTATCAGTTGATGCGCCGCGTCAATATTGAAGGTACCACAAATATTGTTAACCTTTGCATATCCCATCGGGTACACAAACTTTGTTACGTGAGTTCTGTCGCTGCTGTAGAAAACCGCGCGGAGGGTGAGATCACAGACGAATCCGACCATTGGACAAACACGGCCGGCAAAAGCGGCTATGCAATTACCAAATATGGCGCTGAGATGGAGGTATGGCGCGCTTCTCAGGAAAACATTCCGGTGGTTATAGTGAATCCTGGTGTTATTCTGGGTTCGGGCCCCTGGCACAAAGGAAGCGGTACGCTTTTCAGTCGCGTTGATTCAGGTCTGCCCTTCTATACAACAGGTGTTACGGGTTTCGTAGACGTTCAGGACGTTGTGAAAATAATGATTTCTTTAATGGACGGGAACATTCAAAATGAGCGCTTTATACTCGTAGCGGAAAACCTGACTTATGGCGATGTCCTTTTCAAAATAGCAGACCACTTGAAAAAAAGGAAACCGAGTATAAAAATTAACCGTTGGATGACCGAGTTTATTTGGAGGTTCGAGTTGGTCAAAAGTAAAATTACGCTATCTCCCCCCCTGTTAACCAGACATACAGCGAGATCTTCAGTGTCAAACCATCCTTTCTCATCTCAAAAAGTAATTCATGCCTTAGACTACTCTTTCACAAAAATGGAGGATTGTATCGATCGCGTAGTGAAACACTACATAAGCGACAAAGGTTAGGAATTAATACTCAATTTCATCAACTCGCCTGAGACTGTCTTTCGGCAAAGGGTCTCTGCGCTTGCTGGCATTGATTGCAGAATCACGCTCGTTCTCATATTGCTCATGGAGAACCTCAAGCCTGCGCTCTACTTCTTCAAACATTTCTTCGTATTCAACGGCCTGAGAAGTGTAATAGATATTGCTAATCGCAAAACGCGTGCTGTCTATCCCGTATTTTTGATAAACCAGGGACATGTAATTCCTGTCCTTTTCATTGTTCTTGTTCCTCAGGTTCGAAGTTCCGACCGCCAGGTGCATATCATAAAGCAGGTCAATCATGGTCTCCCGGGGAATGAGATCCTCGGGTTTCTCATAGTTTACCTTGCTTTCACAGGAAATGATGAGCAGGATTACGAGTATGGTTAAGAACTGTTTTTTCAATTGTGCTGCTGTCTTTTAAAAATTATCGGTTGAACAACAGGCGCTGACCTTTTTCATCCGCGTAGATAACACCTTCTTTGTAGACCAGGTTCCCGTTGACAAAAGTATGAGTTACCGAAGATGTAAAGGATTGACCCTCAAAAGGTGACCAACCACATTTGTAAAGAATATTGTCAGGACTGACAGTTTGAGAAACGTTCGGGTCGACAATCACCAAATCAGCAAAATACCCTTCACGAATGAAGCCTCGTTTTTCAACCCGGAAGAGTATCGCCGGGTTGTGACACATTTTTTGAACCATTTTCTCCAACGTGATCTTACCATTTTTAACCGCCTCCATCATAACTACCAGGGCGTGTTGTACCAGAGGACCGCCACTGGGCGCTTTTGTATACACTTGAGATTTTTCTTCAAGGGTATGCGGCGCGTGATCTGTTGCGATCACGTCAATACGGTCATCTAACAGGGCTTTCCAAAGGCCCGCCTTGTCTTTTTGAGATTTTACGGCTGGATTCCATTTGATATGGGAACCCTTCTCCTCGTAATCTCGATCATCAAAGGTCAAATGATGAACGCAAACTTCCGAGGTGATTCGTTTTTCTTCCAGCGGTATTTTGTTGGTGAACAAATCGGTTTCTTTTGCCGTTGAGAGATGAAAAACGTGTATGCGAGCTCCGGTTTTTTTTGCCAACTCAACCGCCTTGGACGAAGAAAGGTAACAAGCTTCCTCACTTCGGATCACAGGATGCAGTTCCATGGGGATATCATCCCCATATATACGTTTTTGCTTGTCTAAATTATTTTTTATGGTCGTCTCGTCTTCGCAATGTAGGGCGATAAGAAGATCTGTGGAAGAAAATATTTTTTCCAACGACTCGTCATCATCAACGAGCATATTGCCCGTTGAGGAGCCCAAAAACAGTTTAATCCCAGCCACATTTCGTCCGTCGGTCTTAAGGAGCTCCTCCAAATTGTCATTTGTTCCTCCAATCATAAAAGAGTAATTGGCAACTGAAACTTTTTGCGCTATTTTGAACTTCTCCTCCAGCAAATCCTGGGTTGTGGCATTAGGAACCGTATTGGGCATTTCAATAAACGAGGTGATACCTCCCGCAACTGCCGCCTTAGATTCTGAACCGATATCCGCCTTATGGGTAAGCCCGGGTTCCCTGAAATGGACCTGATCGTCGATAACTCCAGGCATCAAGTAACGGTTTTTCGCATCAATGATCATCGTATTAGGCGGTATAGTATCAATGCGTTCGCCGATTTGCTTGATCATATCTCCCTCAACTAGGACGTCCCGTTTTTCTATGGACCCCTCATTGATTAGCCTTGCATTCTTAATCAATACTCCTTTCATACTAATGTTTATGCGCTTTTATAAACCTGGCTACCCTTGGGCAATCCTGCCATTCTCATGCGGATAATGCCAAAAATGGCCTCGGTAATTATGGTTTTGCTCATTTTGGATTCACCTTCTGTACGGTCAGTAAATATGACAGACACTTCCTGAATATTGAAACCATGCTTCCAGGCCTTGAACTTCATTTCGATTTGAAAGGCGTAACCCACAAATTTAATCTTATCTAACTGTATGGTTTCCAGTACTTTTCTGCTCCAACAAACAAAACCTGCCGTGGTGTCGTGATAAGGGATGCCGGTTACCAACTGCACGTACTTCGAGGCAAAATAGGACAGGAGAACTCTGCGCATAGGCCAGTTCACCACGTTTACACCCCGGGAATACCTCGATCCTATCGAAGCATCTGCCCCATCTTTGGCACATTTTTCATAAAGACGAACAAGATCCTTGGGGTTGTGCGAAAAATCTGCATCCATCTCGATTATGTACTCATAATTTCTCGCCAAAGCCCATTTGAACCCGTGGATATAGGCTCTGCCGAGTCCGTTTTTCTCTTTTCGGACCTCCAGGTAGAGGCTTTTTGGAAACTCTTCTTGAATTTTCCTGACAATATCGGCGGTACCATCCGGAGAACTGTCGTCTACGACCAGAATATCAAAGGATTTTTTTTGGGAAAAAGTGGCTCGGATGATCTTTTCAATGTTTTCCTTTTCATTAAAGGTAGGAATAATGACCAGAGTGTCGTGCATAATACCGAGATTGTACCTGCAAAGTTAAGATAATTAATTACTAATTTTGTGTTAAGATTATCCGCCAGGCCCTGATGAAAGCTCCAAAGCATCAATTTCTCTTTTTTCTTTTTTTGTTCTTTGTTATAAATCTCTTACAAAGCGCTTATACCGGCCTGTTAGAGGATGAAGCCTATTATTGGGTCTGGTCGAATCACCTCGCATGGGGTTACTTTGATCATCCGCCCATGGTTGCTCTTTTCATATGGTTAGGAGGTCTCCTTTTCGACGGGGAACTGGGCGTTAGACTTATAAGCGCTTTCAGTTTCACATTGATGCTCTGGTTCATGTGGAAAACCATAAATGTGCCCGGCAAGGAACAGTATGCCAGGCTGTTTTTTATTCTTGTGATTTCTCTTGTATTGCTCCAGGTTTATGGTTTCATAAGCACCCCTGACACTCCCCTTTTGCTCTTTACCTCGGTTTTCTTTTATCTATACAGCCGTTTTCTTCAGGACAGCGGAATTAAAAACAGCCTTCTTCTCGGTTTTTCCATGGCTGCTCTGCTTTACAGCAAATATCACGGTGTTCTGATTATCGGATTTGTCGTACTGTCCAATCTCAGAATGCTGATGAATCCAAGGTTTTGGATCGCTTCGGCTTTTGGGTTCGCACTGTTCGTTCCTCATATGATATGGCAATATGAAAACGGGTTTCCATCTTTTGTCTATCACCTAAAAGATCGGGCATATAAGCCGTATGAAGTCGGGTTCACCTTAAATCACCTCCTCAATATCATAGTAGTGGTTGGAATTACTTTTCCCGTTATTTATGGTGCTTTTTGGAAGAAAAAGGCAAGAAATCAGCTTGATAAGTCTCTTAAGTTCACGGTTTTCGGCTTTGTTTTGTTTTTCCTTCTTACCTCTTTTAGGTCACAACCACAGGCTCAATGGCTAGCAGCAATGCTCATTCCGCTGGGTGTATTCATCTTCCCCTATTTTATCCATAATAGTACGGCAAGAAAATGGCTGTATCGTTTGGGTCTGGCACAACTCGGACTGGTCGTCATTGCTCGGGCTCTATTGGCCATTCCCTCCTTGTCTCCGGTTGTCCTGGAGCCGCATTGGGCCGATCTGTGGGTTCCTGAGGTGAAAGAAAAAACCAAAAGTTCACCTCTTGTCTTTGTGAACTCCTATCAGAATGCGTCTGTTTACAAATTTTATACAGGAATTGATACCCATTCATACGGGATTCCACGGGGCAGAAAAAGTCAATATGCGCTCATGGATACAGAAGAAAAAATGCAAGGGCGTTCCGTTTTTGCCATAGGAAAACAACTGACCGGCCATTCCTTTTTGACCCGTAAGATGGATCAGGATCTTTACGGCTATGCGATTGATCCATTCTTTAGCTTTCAACGAATTCAATGCCTAATAGAACTGGAATCCCTTGATATGAGAGCAGGTCAAAAGATTCGCATCCCATTCAAACTAATCAACACCTATAACAGAGAACTGAGTTTGGAAAGCGCAAGACTGATGGGAATCTTCCAGGATCGAAAGAAGTTGGTTCTCGAAGAATTTGAACTTATTTTTCCTGATATGACCAGCTTGGAACCTTTTGAAAAAAGGAATATGGAGGCTGTTTTCACGGTTCCGGAATTAATCCATGAAAATGGGGTTACATTCAGGATCGGAGCATCTTTCAATACTCTTCCCGCAGGAATACAGGGAAATAAAGTTTTAGTTAATTTCGTGACAAAGCAATGATTACTAATTTGACAGTCGGGTTTTATGTTTGAGGGTCTCCAACGCATATCGTCTACAAGCGACTGGGTTACGGTATTTTTTGTTGTGGTTCTGATTCTTATCGCGGTACTCCATTTCAATTTTACAGAGCGATTCTCGAAACTTTTCTCACTGGTTTATTCAGATAAGTACTACACCGATTTTATCAAAACTCGTCCTCTGAACTTCAATATTTTCCATCTGATCTTCTTTTTTGTCATACTTTTTAACATTTCAATGCTTATTTTTTTCGTTTTCAGGACCTATAAATCATCCTTTTACGATAATGAGTTAAACTTTTTTTTGACTATAAATGGAGCCGTCATAACCTATGTGGCACTGCGTTATATGACAGGTAGATTGATCGCTGGAATGTTTAACTTAAATGAAGAGCAATCATATTTCACTTTTCTGAAAATGAGTAATTTATGTTTGATTTCAATTCTCATTTTTCCTCTTTTGATACTCAGCAACTACAGTGCAGGCATATTTCATAAGTTTTTGATAACTTTCACAATAACAGGGGCTTTGGCGTTCACATTATTTCGTTACTTTGTAGTGATCAAAAATGAAAAACTCGGATTTAACAATTTGTTTTATTTATTTTTGTACCTTTGCGCCCTTGAATTGTCCCCCTTAATAGTTGTTTATAAGCTGTTTGTTGATTAACAAAAAATGATATGAGAGTAAAGACTATTCTAGTTTCGCAGCCTGCCCCAAAGGCCAAACAATCTCCTTACTTCGACTTGATGAGCAAACAAAAAGTGAAAATCGACTTCAGGTCTTTTATTCACGTTGAAGGGGAATGTTCCAGAAATGTCAGAAATCAGAAAATTGACTTCTTAGATTATACTGCAGTGATCTTCACAAGTAGAAATGCTGTAGATCATTATTTCAGACTTGCCGATGAAATGCGAGTGAATATACCGGATGACATGAAGTATTTCTGCCTTTCCGAAGCTGTTGCCTTCTATCTGCAGAAGTATGTCGTGTATCGAAAAAGAAAGATTTACGTCGGTGTTCGCACATTTGATGATCTCATGCCGCTGATCAAGAAGCACAAGAGTGAAAAATTTTTGCTGCCAAGCTCTGACAAGGTCAAGCAGACGATGATCGATAAAATGAACAGCCTGAAAGTGGAATGGAAAAGGGCGATATTGTTCAAAACGGTAATCAGCGATCTGTCGGATTTGGAAAATGTCTTTTACGATGTACTTGTTTTCTTCAGTCCAAGCGGAATTCGATCCCTTTTTCACAATTTTCCAGAATTCAAACAAAATAACACCCGCATAGCCGTCTTTGGCAATTCAACTGTCAAAGCTGCTGAAGAAGCGGGTCTGGAGATTGATATTGCGGCACCATCCGAGGAGACTCCGTCGATGACCATGGCCCTTGAAAAATATATCAAGACAGTGAACAAATAAAAAAAGCGCCGATTGGCGCTTTTTTTTGCTTGTTCAATATGCTTGCTTAACTCTCTTTGATAACTTCAATTATCTTATTTTCGAGCTCTTCGGCAAGCTCCGGATTATCAGATATCAAGGACTTAACGGCATCTCTCCCCTGACCCAGTTTGGTATCTCCATAGCTGAACCAAGAACCGCTTTTTTTGATGATACCGTAATCAACCCCAAAGTCCAGAATCTCTCCAATCTTCGAAATCCCTTCGCCATACATGATATCGAATTCTGTGGTTTGAAACGGAGGCGCCACCTTGTTTTTAACAACCTTGACCTTCGCCCGGTTTCCCAGCACACGATCTCCATCTTTGATCTGGGTCCTTCGACGAATATCCAATCGAACTGATGCGTAGAATTTAAGGGCGTTTCCACCTGTCGTGGTTTCGGGATTCCCGAACATGACGCCGATCTTTTCACGCAATTGGTTGATAAAAACCACGGTACAATTCGTTTTGTTTATCGTTCCGGTCAACTTCCTCAAAGCCTGTGACATCAGTCGTGCATGCAAGCCCATCTTTGAATCTCCCATTTCACCTTCTATCTCACTTTTCGGAGTAAGAGCCGCAACCGAGTCAATAATCACAATATCAACGGCACCTGAACTGATCAGGTTGTCGGCGATTTCAAGCGCTTGTTCTCCGTAGTCCGGTTGAGAAATGATCAGATTGTCAATATCCACCCCCAGCTTTGCAGCGTAAAAGCGATCGAAAGCATGCTCTGCATCTATAAAAGCAGCTATTCCTCCAGCTTTTTGAGATTCAGCCATAGCGTGCAGTGCCAACGTAGTTTTTCCGGATGATTCCGGCCCAAAAATCTCGATAACTCGTCCTTTTGGGTATCCGCCTACACCAAGGGCCAAATCGAGTCCTAGTGAGCCCGAGGGAATTACTTCAATATTTTCTGAAGCCACGTCTCCCATTTTCATTACTGAACCCTTTCCATACGTCTTGTCGAGTTTGTCGAGAGTCAGCTGCAGCGCCTTCATTTTCGCTAATTTTTCTTTGTCTTCTGCCATAGTTTATTACTGAATTTCTAGAGTTTTTCTTTAAGGTAAAGGAGAAGCTAAAATAACCATTTTTAACTCCATTAAATGCATTTGGATACATTCTTATCAACAACTCAGGGGGGTCCAACAGAGCAAATCGTTCTATGATATTAGTCCATTTAGGACACTAAAGTAAACCTGGACTGCGGACCATGTACACATGGGGTATGCCATCTTCGATATACTCCTCTTGAGTGTTTTTGAAACCGAGCTTTTCATAGAACTCAATCAGGTATTTTTGAGCTCCGATTTTAATTTCCGAATCGCCAAAAAGTTGTTCCATTTTCTCAATTGTTCCTGACATCAGAGCATAGCCAGTACCATCACCTCGGTGCTCCGAATCCACAACAACCCTGCCGATTGCCGGTTGTTCGTAATAATCACCGGGCCCGAAAATACGTGTGTAGGCTATTATCCGGCCCTGATCATTCGCACCGAAGTAATGATACGCTTTACGGTCTTTTCCGTCGAGCTCCGCATAGGGACAGTTTTGCTCTACTACAAATACCCTGATCCGTAGTTGAATAATATCGTGCAATTCGTCAATGGTTAGCTCGTCAAAGGTTTTTAGGGTCCAGATCATGGTCATTTACTCATTGAAAGTTGTTGTTCAGTCCTGAATAATGAAGCCTTTATAATCGTCTCGGTCGTATTCTGGCTGCAGATTGGAATGACTGATGTTGAACTTCTCAGAGAGAATTTGTTCTACTTGTTGGCATATCTTATCAAACTCAGACAGTTTAATATTCTGTTTGAACTCAATATGCGCTTCAAAATGTATGTCATGGTCATTGAGATGCCAAACGTGAACATGGTGAATGTTCTCTATTTCGTCGATGACGAGAATTTCTTTCTGAATATCTTCAATATTGATGTTTTTGGGAGCAAACAGCATCAGGATCTTCAGGGAATCCAGAAATATCCTCCACCCCATAAACAAAAGGTATACCGAAATTAACATCGTCAGGATGGCGTCCAACCAGTAAATTCCGTAAAACTTCATCAGAATACCACCTATCAATACGGCAACGGAGGTTAAAAAGTCAGAGATCAAATGCAAATAGGCGGCCCTCATGTTGATATTGTGGTCTGCATCTTTTTTCAGAAGCAGAACGCTTAAACCATTTCCGGCGATAGCAATCAAAGCCAGCCAGATCACTATATCACTCATGATGTCCTGAGGTTCAGAAAGTCGCTTTATCGCTTCTATAGCCAGGAAAATAGCAATGACAATGAGAGATGCTGAATTAATGAAAGCCGCAATTATCTCTGCCCGTTTATAACCATAGGTTTGATACTGCGTTTGTTTCTTCTTGTTGCTGAGTAAATTAGCCCCATAACTTATAATTAGTGATAAGACATCTGAAAGGTTGTGAACCGCATCGGAAATCAAGGCCAGGCTTCCGGAAATAACTCCTCCAATAATTTGGGAAAGCGTTATCAGTACATTCAGAAGTATTGAGAACAGCAGCCTGTTACCTGAAAGCGTTTGGTGATCATGTGAATGGTTATGCCCCATTTGATAGGCTTAACAGTTACCTGTCGGAATCTTGTCTATGCGTCTCTTATGACGTCCTCCTTCAAAGTCTGTATTCATGAAAGTATCTACGAATTGCAAAGCATCCTCCTGTGAAACGAAGCGGGCCGGAATACTCAAAATATTTGCATCATTGTGCTGACGTGCCAGGGCTACCAATTCGTCATTCCAGCAAAGTGCAGCTCGAATGTTTTTATGATGATTTGCTGTCATGGCAGCTCCATTTCCACTGCCACAAAGTATTATGCCGAGATCCGCCTTACCCGATTCCACCGCGTCGGCTACGGGGTGAATAGCATCAGGATAATCCATGCTTGATTCATCATCCGTACCATAATTTATCACCTCAACGCCTTTATTGGTAAGGACTTTGACAATTTCAAACTTATACGAAGTTCCGGCGTGATCATTTCCAATAGCTACAGTCATGGTGCGTCTTTTCTACAAAATTACATTTATTAAAGAAATAAACACAATATTGAGCAATTGTTAATTCAAAAGGATATATATCTGAATTTGAAAACCTTAAATATGAGTTCAAATGTTGATTAAAACTCAATCAAAACTGATAAATAAATTTTGCGGATTCGGAATAATACTCCAGTTCAAAAAATTACCGGTTATACCAAATCTTCTTATTGGTGTTTTATTCTAAATTATCCACAGTTTATGACAGATTTATAACATATTTTTCAAAGAAACTTATGTACTAAAATTGGTTCATACAGATGTCAACATACTGTGAATATCATGAACTATATTTTGAAAATAAAACAGTTAGAGTATTTCACTGTGTTAACAATTATTCAAAACTGAGAATTCAAAATAATAAGACAATAATTTATAACACAAATTAACAAACTATAATACCACACCATTTGTCTTTAAAAAATTAAATAAAAAATAGATTAATAATATAGATGTTGATAAGAAATAGAAATCCGGTTTAGACTTCAACGGATTCTGTGGAAGAGTTGAGAATAGAGGCAGTGCTGTCAACCTGGGAAGATTCCACTTTTTTAAAAGTGTAGTCAATGCTTTTCTTCGTAGCAAAGACGCTGAGTGCGAAGATCGCAGCACAAAGGATAATTATTTTATAAATGGCCTTCATATACAATATAGACGAATCAATTCTTCAAACGTTACAAAAATGTTAAAGAAAATATTTTCATCGTTAAGAGTGGGTTATGTATTCAATCAAATACCCAAGGAATTGGATAATTATGAGTAATTTTGACCAATCAAACAGACTCGATGGGAAGGAAAAGAAAAGCCAAGATCAAAAATAAAGGAAACGCTATTAAGAACCTGAATCAGCGTATTTTACAGGTCTTCTACAACAATCCAAATAAAAATTTCAACTATAAACAAATAGCGGCTAAACTCGAGATAGAGGATTCTGACGGTCGAAACCAGATCATCAGGGCCATGAAAGAGATGGAAGCTTCCGATCGACTCGACGAAGTGACACGAGGCAAATTCGTTCTGGTCAAGCAAACTCATTATCACGAAGGAATTGTTGATATAACTGCTCGTGGCAACGCATATGTTGTATGTGACGATTTAGAACACGATGTTTATGTTCCTTCCCGTAATCTAAATCACGCTCTTAACAAGGATCTGGTGCGGGTTTATGTATACAAGCGACGTAAAAACAGTAAGCTTGAAGGAGATATAGTAGCCATCCTCGAACGTTCTAAATTCGAATATGTTGGTGTTCTTCAGAAAAACAAAGATTACGGATTTGTAGTTCCTGATGACCCGAAAATGTATTCAGATATATTTATCGCTCCCGAGAATCTATTGGAAGCTCAAGATGGAGATAAGGTTTTAGCCAAAATCACGGATTGGCCGCAAAAATCAAAGAATCCTTTCGGTGAGATACTCAAAGTTTTGGGTAAACCCGGGGACCATGATACCGAGATACATTCAATCCTCGTGGAATACGGTCTTCCGTATACGTTTCCGGATCATGTGGAAGAGTTCGCATCGAGCATCCCAATCGAGATCAGTGATGAAGAGATTGCTAAAAGAAGGGATATGCGCAAGGATCTGACTTTTACAATTGATCCTACAGATGCCAAAGATTTTGATGATGCCCTCTCTTTTAAGGTGTTGGAAAACGGTCATTTTGAAGTTGGAATTCATATTGCCGACGTTTCTCATTATGTAAAAGAGAACACGATTCTGGAAGAGGAAGCTTATCAGCGAGCAACTTCGGTATATCTTGTAGATCGCGTGGTTCCCATGCTTCCTGAAATACTCTCAAACAATGTTTGTTCCCTGAGGCCCAATGAAGAAAAACTGACCTTTTCTGCAGTTTTTGAAATGAATCATAAAGGTGATGTAGTAGATGCCTGGTACGGTCGAACAGTCATCTATTCTGATCAGAGATTCACCTATGAACAGGCTCAGCAAATCATAACAGGCGAGTCTTTGCACAAGAATGACAAGCTCAATTTGGCAATAAAGACGCTTGATTCACTTGCTAAGAAGATGCGAGTTAGAAGAATGAGCAGCGGTGCTATTTCTTTTGATAAAACGGAAGTGAAGTTTCAGTTGGATGAAGATGCAAACCCAATTGGTGTTTTTGTCAAGGAATCCAAAGATGCGAACAAATTGATTGAAGAATTTATGCTACTGGCCAATCGAAAGGTTGCAGAATTCATAGGTAAAAAGAAGAAAACTTTCGTTTACAGGGTTCATGATGAACCGGATATTGATAAATTAACTGCTCTTCAAGGTGTTATAACCAAATTTGGATACCGAATTGATACCCGCTCCAGAGATACGACTTCGCAATCTCTGAACAAGCTTTTGGCTGATGTTCACGGCAAACCCGAATCGAATATGATTGAAACTCTTGCGATTCGCTCGATGAGCAAGGCCGTCTATACTACGGAGAATATTGGTCATTATGGTCTTGCATTTGATTATTACACGCATTTCACTTCTCCTATCCGGAGGTATCCGGACGTAATGGCACATAGACTTTTACAACACTATCTGGATGGTGGAAAATCTGTGAAAGCGGATAAATACGAAGATAAATGTGATCATTCGTCTGAACGTGAAATCATGGCGAGCAAGGCGGAAAGAAATTCGATCAAATACATGCAGGTGAAATACATGCAGGATCATCCCGAGCAAGAGTTTGAGGGTGTGATTTCAGGTGTAACGGAATGGGGTATTTACGTTGAAATCATTGAAAACAAGTGTGAAGGAATGGTAAGAATCAAGGATATAAGCAGTGACTATTTCATTTTTGATGAGCGTCAATACGCATTGATTGGGCAAGCCCGAAAAAAGATGTATCAGCTTGGGGACAAGGTAGTTGTAACCGTAAAGAATACAGATTTAGAGAGAAAACACCTGGATTTCAACTTGATTGAAGACGAGGAACTGTAACAAACAGAACAGGAGCAGGTCTAATGTTTGAACAATTTTAATTGAATTATGAAGAAAGTTTTAATTTTTATGCTTCTGGCGACAAGTGCTGCCATGGCACAAGACAGAATAGAGAAGAATCTGGGGGATTTTACACATTTGAAAACCTATCGGGGTCTACAGGTTGAAATGATTCAATCTGAGAGTCCTAAATTGATTATTGAGGGAAACAAAGCTTCCTCGGTGACCGTTAAGAATGCAAATGGAGTACTCAAGCTGAGTTTGGAAATTGAAAACACTTTTTCGTCGGATGAGGTCATGGTGTATGTGCATTACTCAGATCCAATATCTGTAATCGATGCAAACGAAGGGTCGAATATTTATTCAGATGCTGTTATTGAGCAGGATAGAGTAGAAGTGAGGGCTCAGGAAGGTGCACGAATCAAGTTGGAACTGGATGTCAAAACTGTTGAGGTCGTAACTGTTACAGGGGGTTACATCAACCTAAGCGGACAGGCTGAATCACAAGACGTCAAAGCAAATACAGGAGGTATTTACAAAGGCGCCAGGCTGAAAACAGAACATACTAAAATCAATGTTGCGACAGGAGGAAATGCGGAGATTTATGCATCCAAAAGTGTTGATGCAAAAGCTTCCACAGCAGGAATTATCGATATAGAAGGTGATCCCGAACAGGTGAGTCGCAAAGAATCCACAGGCGGAAATATCAATGATTAAGGCACATAGTGTCAAATTTATTGCTAACTTTGTGCTTTAAATCAATGCGTAATGATGTTACAGGCAATTTTTTTAGGTATGGTTGGCCCATGGCAATGGATTATCATAGGTCTGGCCATTCTTTTGCTTTTCGGAGGAAGAAAGCTACCTGAATTGATGAAAGGTTTGGGAACGGGCATTAAAGAGTTTAAGAATGCCACCAATACTGAAGGTGATGAAAACCCAAAAGCAGAAGAAAAGAAGTAAGTCTTCAATCGGAGATATAAAAAAAGCCTCAAACGAATACGTTTGAGGCTTTTTTTTGTCATTTCTTCTTGTTATTAGCAGCTTCCTGAATTTTGTTGGCTGCGAGCAGTGAAGCTGTCATATCGTTGAGCATAGTGCTGGCTGCGTTTGGATTGTTAGGCAGCAAAATCAGGTTGCTGCTGCTGTCAGCACCTATAGATTGTAACGTGTCATAGTGCTGAGTGATTACGATCAGGGCTGATGCTTCTTGCGGATTTATCCCCGCTTTGTTGAGTGTGTCGACACTTTCTTCGAGTCCTTTGGCTATTTCCCGGCGTTGATCTGCTATACCCCGACCCTGAAGTCGTTTGCTTTCCGCCTCGGCCCTGGCTCTTTCCACGATAAGAATTCTTTGAGCATCTCCCTCGTGTTGTGCAGCGATTTTCTCTCTCTCGGCCGCGTTAATTCGGTTCATGGCTTGCTTGACTGAATGATCCGGGTCTATATCGGTTACCAGTGCCTTGACGATATCATATCCGTAACCGAGCATTGCCTCTTTCAAATCTCTTTTGACTGCGAACGCAATATCATCCTTTTTTTCAAAGACATCGTCCAGGAGCATTTTGGGAATTTCTGCCCGCACCAGGTCAAAGATATAGGCCGTGAGCTGTTCGTGCGGATTTTGAAGCTTGTAGAATGCATCGTATACCTTTTCCCGCAGAATCTGATATTGTACGGAAATCTTCATATTCACAAAAACGTCATCTTTGGTTTTGGTTTCAACTACTACGTCCAGCTGTTGAATACGAAGGCTCAACCGTGCTGCGATTCTATCTACGATGGGAATCTTGAATTGAAGTCCGGCGAAGCGAATGCTGTTGAATTTACCGAAACGCTCAATGATAAATGCGGATTGCTGTTTCACAATGAACAAGCCGAATACCAGCAAAAGCAATAGAAGTACTAAAAAGGGGATCAATGTAATCATCAGATGAATGGATAAAAATGTGAACCTTAAAGATAAGGAATTTAGGGGCAAACTCACCCCAGTGTTCAAGTGATTGAAAATTTGCTACTTTTGTCTTCAAACCACTAAAATGAAAAGATTTTTAACCTACGCGGGAATTTCGATAGTAATCGTTTTTGTCATTTACGCATTGATCATATATTTTGTCACCTTCAGTGAAGGCTCCAGAGCGGGTGAATTGATTAAAATTTCAAAGCGTGGAGTAGTATTCAAAACCTGGGAAGGAAGACTGAGCCAGGGTGTTTCCGAAGAGCAGCAATTCAATTTTTCAGTGCAAAAAAGCGATAAGGAAGTATTGGATAAGCTCCAGACCCTGCAGGGTGAGCGGGTAAAATTAACCTACATAGAGCGTTTTGGAACCTTTTACTGGCTCGGTGACACCAAATACTACGTGAAGGGAGTAGAAAAGCTCGAATCAAGAAAAAATACCGAGTAGAAAACGAAAACCTGATTGCAGACTATTGCAGGGGCAGTTTGTCGATAGCTGCCTGAATCCGTGCGATAGTTTCTTCCTTTCCGATCAATTCACAAATATCAAAAAGATGAGGTCCTTTTAGAGCCCCTACAAGGCTCAAACGAAAAGGCTGCATGACTTTTCCGAATCCAATTTCGTTTGACGTGATCCAATTCTTCACCAGATCCTCGATGTTTGTGGAAGAGAAGTCTTTCACTTCGCTTAGAATTTCGATAAGTTCATTCATGAGAGCATCTGTACCCTCTTTCCAGGCCTTTTTTGACGCCTTTGGGTCATAGTTGACAGGCGCTTTAAAGAAATAGTCGCCCAGCTCCCAAAAATCCTGAACAAAAGTCGCACGCTCTTTGATTAGATCGATTACCCGTGTGGTGTAGTCTTGGTCAAACCCGTGAGTCTTTCCGACGTGTTTTTCCAACTCGGGCAGAAATGCAGCAGCTAAAATCTTACTGTCTCTATTTACCAGATACTGGTGCTGAAACCATTTCGTTTTTTCAACATCAAACTTGGATCCGGATTTTCCTACTTTTTCGATGTCAAAAGCCTTTATCAACTCCTCCAGGCTGAATATTTCCTGTTCGGTTCCCGGGTTCCAGCCCAAAAAAGCCAACATGTTGATGAATGCTTCCGGAAAGTATCCGTCTTCCCTGTATCCCCTGGAAATTTCTCCGGTTTCTTCATTTGTATAAGCCAGCGGAAAGACAGGGAACCCCAATTTATCTCCGTCTCTCTTGCTGAGTTTCCCTTTTCCGGTAGGCTTGAGAATTAGGGGCAAATGTGCAAATTCAGGTGATTCCCATTCAAAAGCACGGTACAACAGTTCATGCAGCGCCAGTGAAGGGAGCCATTCCTCACCCCGAATCACATGGCTGATCTCCATTAGGTGATCATCCACTACGTTGGCCAGGTGATAGGTGGGCATCCCGTCTGATTTGAAAAGAATTTTATCGTCGAGGGTATTTGTGTCGATTGTGATTTGCCCGCGTATCAGGTCCTGAAGCTCAAGATTACATCTGTGGGAGTTTTAAACCGAATGACGTATTTTTCTCCATTCTCCAGCCTTTCGGTGACTTCTTCTTCGCTCAGAGACAAAGAGTTGACCAGTTTTTCACGGTTGTGCCAGTTGTAGATAAAAGTCTTTCCTTTTTCCTGGTGATCCTTGCGATGAAATTCAAGGCGCTCAGCAGTGTCAAATGCGTAATAGGCCTTGCCGTCGGCTACCAGTCTATCCGCGTATTGTTTGTAGAGGTGCTTGCGCTCGGATTGCCTGTACGGGCCATAACCCTGGTCTTTTCCGGGACCTTCATCAAAGGGAATACCGCTCCAGTTCAGTGAATCATTGATATACGGCTTCAGCATTCGCCACATAGCGGTTCTGGTCGGTATCTTCAATTCTGAGTACAAAACTTCCCTGGTTTTGTTTGGCGAACAGGTAGTTGAACAAGGCGGTTCTGACACCCCCCATATGCAGGGGCCCTGTAGGGCTGGGCGCAAATCGAACGCGAACGGGTCTGGACATGATGTAAAATTTTGGCAAAGATAGCGTCATTATTTGTTTTTTCACAGGAAGAATAAGTTGTAGATTTAGACTGGTAAAGAAGTATGAATCGGTTATTTTCATTGACATGGATTTTTATCTTGGTTTCACCCGTTTATTCTCAAAGCAAGCCTGAGACCATGGATACGAAGGATCAAAACGAAATTAGTGTCGTTTTCATGGGCAATTCCATCATACAGGGGTGGAAGCAGGCAGACCCTGACTTTTTCTCAAACCCGAAGCTTTTAAACAAGGGAATTGGCGGGCAAACTACCCCGCAAATGCTTTCACGATTCGAAAGGGACGTCATCAGCGTTAATCCAAAAACCGTGCTTATTCTAGCCGGAACCAATGACATTGCCGGGAATACGGGGGAGATCACTTTACCCGAGATTCGTGACAATATCGCGAAGATGGCTCAAATGGCTGTAGATAATCAGATTCAGGTGATCCTGTGCTCGGTTTTGCCCGCATTTGATTACCCGTGGAGACCCGGTAGACAACCAGATGTAAAAATCCCTGAATTGAATGCCTTGATTAAAAAATTGGCGGATGAGAAGAACCTTCATTACCTGGATTATTTTTCAGCAATGGCCGACCATAGAAACGGACTTCCGAAGGAATTTGCGCTTGATGGAGTTCATCCAACCTCAATGGGATATGGTGTCATGAAAAAGTTGACCCTGGATAGGTTCAAAGAATTGAATTTGCTTCCATGAGGACCTTTTTTACACTCTTCTTTTTATTATGCTGTCCTCCGGCTTTTGCTCAAAAAAAGACGGGTAAATTCATCAGTGAGGAAGATGGGGCATTAGACATGAGTGAATTTCTCAATTCAACGACCGGATTTCTGCCCGTGCCGATAATAATTACAGAGCCCGCAGTCGGATTGGGAGGAGGTATCGCATTGGCCTATTTTCACAAGAGAAAAGGAGAGCAGGGAGACCGCCCCAAAGGTCTCAGCCCTACGGTTAGTTTTGGTGCTGGAGCATATACCTCGAATGGCACCTGGATGGTGGGCGGAGGGCACCAGGGATCCTACAAGGATGACAGATGGCGTTATTTGGGAGCACTGGCTTACGTTTCGGCAAATCTTACTTTTTATGGAGGGGGAATCCTACCACGGGAAAATGAGTACGAATTCAACATGAAGGGCTTCTTCACGATTCAGGAGTTGTTGTATCGCGTGAAAAAGGAGACCCCTTTCTTCATTGGGCTAAATTACATCTATTTTAACAATACCATTTCTTTTGAAACAGGTCTTGACATCCCTGAACTTGAAAGGCTGGAAGTGGAAACAAGCATAGGGGGTATTAATACGGCCTTTCTCTATGATGGCAGGAACAATTCCCTGACGCCAACCAAGGGATTCTACAGCATGATGGAAATAGGGGCGTTCAATGAAGCGCTCGGAGGTACCGGGTTCCGTTATCTTCTGGCCAAGCAGTACGGATTGCATACGGGTATCGATATATCCCGTGGACCTGAGATATGGGCCTGGAACATTACCGTAGGGAGCAATTGGGGAAGATGATTGAAGCTCTTGAGAATTGTTTTTAACATTTCGATAAAATTTCTTTAGTCAGATTAGTCGTACTTTAGGCCACATCTAGGGAAGATGAGCAACTACAGTCAAATACACGAGAAACTGAGAAGGTTTACCGGAAAGTTCTACGTCAATGAGATCATTCGGGGGAGCATCTTGTTTTTGTCTCTTGGCTTGATTTACTTTCTTTTCACCCTGTTTATCGAGCACACCTTATGGCTGGGAACTCTGGGTCGCACCGTCTTGTTTTGGCTGTTTGTAATGACAGAGCTCTTGCTTTTGATCCGTTTCGTGGCGTTTCCGATCTTAAAATTGCTGGGGTTGAAAAAAGGCATTAGTGATGATGAGGCCTCACGAATCATCGGAAAACACTTTGGCGAAGTAGAAGACAAGCTTCTGAACATTGTCCAGTTGAAAGGCGAAAATGTCTCAACCGACCTTTTAGAGGCCAGTATTGAGCAAAAAGCCGCTGAACTGAAACCTGTTCCTTTTCGAAGGGCGGTCAGGTTCAAGGGAAATGTGAAATACCTCAAATATCTGTCACTTCCATTGCTCATAGGCCTGGGAATCTGGTTGACGGGAAACAAGTCTTTTTTTACAGAAAGCCTGAACAGGGTTGTCAACCACCAGACCGTATTCTTGCCACCCGCACCTTTTCGTTTTGAGATTGTCAATGAAGAGTTGAGCACTGTGGAAGATGAGAGTTTTACGCTTCGATTTGTAACCGAAGGGGATGTTGTTCCTGAAGTGGTCAGTATTTCTTATACCGGAGAGAATTATTACCTCAGCCGCACAGATGCGGGGGAGTGGGAATATACCTTTCAATACCCTTCTGAAAACCTCGATTTCGTGCTTAAGGGGAACGATGTTAAGTCGCGCCCTTATACACTAAATGTGATTCGGGCACCGAAGATCACCGATTTTATCATGACACTGGAGTACCCTGCATATATCCGGAAGGAAGGCAGTACAATCAGCAATACCGGGAACGCGGTCGTGCCTGAAGGCACGCTGGTAAAATGGGAAGTTTCTTCCAGGAATGCCGAGGAGCTCAACTTTCGGCTAAATGGGCAAAGCAGCCCTGTGAAAAAAGACGCTGCTCAGAAAATGGAAAGAGAAGGCAACGGTCCTTTCGTATTTGAGAAAAACATTAGAAAACCCATTAAATACCAGGTTTCCTCATCGAATTCCGAGTTAAAGGATTTCGAGACCTTGAGTTACCAAATTGACGTGGTCCGGGATGAATTTCCGAAGATTTTCGTCAAGACCGACCTGGATTCTGCGAGCAGGGGCCCGGTTAATTTTGCGGGCCAATTGACAGATGATTACGGCATTTCAAGGCTGCAGGTCATTGCAAAGAATACGGAGACCGGCAGACAAAGCATAGGTAAGATCGAAACCGGACGCTCTGACTTTGAAGAGTTCTTCTATATTTTTCCTCAAGGGATTCTGCTAGAGGAGGGGGCCTCCTATGAGGTGTACTTTGAAGTATTTGACAATGACGGCATCAATGGGTCGAAGCGGAGCGTTTCACAGTCTTTCTACTACAGAAACCGAACCGATGAAGAACTTGAAAGAGAAATTCTTCAAGAACAGGAACAAGGCATTGACAACCTCGAGGGATCACGTGAAGAAGGGCAGGACCTTGAGCAAGAGATGGAAGAGCTTTCCAAGAAACTCAAGAGTCAGGAGAATTTGGACTGGAACGATCAGAATGAATTGGATGAGTTTCTTGAACGTCAGAAGAAATACAGGGAGATGATGGAGAAGAACTCCGAAAAGATGCTCCAGAATTTGGAAGAGCTGGACGAGGAAGACAATCCGCGGCTCAATGAGAAGAAGGAAGAGCTGCAAGAGCGTTGGGAGGAGATGAAGGAATTGAGATCGAAACAGGATCTGATCAGGGAATTGGAGGAATTGGCCGAGAAACTTGACAAAGAAGAGCTTCTGGACAAGCTCGAGAAACTTGAGGAACAGAACAAGCAGGAAAAACGTTCTCTCGAGCGCATTTTAGAACTCACAAAGCAATTTTACATTGAGAAGAAATCCGCTCGGATCATGGAGCAATTGGAAAAGTTATCCGAAGAGCAGATTGACCTGTCAACAGAAGAATACAACAATGCAGAGAATCAGGAAGCATTGAATCAGAAGTTCGATTCGATCCAAAATGAATTCAACGAGCTTCGGGAGCAAAATGAGAGCCTGAAAGAACCCATGGATCTTCCCGACACTGAAGCGGATGAGAAGTTAATTGATATGGAGATGGAGCAGGCAAAAGAAGAATTGAAAAAAGGCGAGAAGCAGGAGGGTGAGGATCAAAAAGAATCTACCAAGAATGCGAAGGAGAAACAAAGGTCGGCCTCTCGAAGAATGAAGGAGCTCAGCAATCAAATGCAGTCGGGCATGATGGCGATGGAAATGCAGGCCATTGAAGAAAATATTGAAGACTTGAAGCAAATCCTGAAAAACCTGGTTACTTTTTCCGAAGACCAGGAAGATCTCATGGTCAACCTGGAGGAAGTCTCCGATAGAAACGCCGATTTTCCGGGGCTTTTAAAAGAGCAGATAAAGCTCAAGGAGCACTTCGAGCACATTGACGATTCTCTCTACACCTTGTCAATTCGATTGGTTCAGCTCACTTCTGAAATTGAAAAGGACCTAACCAATGCCCATTATAACATAAACCGTTCACTTGAGAATATGTCTGAGAACCGAATTCAGCAGGGCAGAGGAAACCAGCAGTACACCATGACGGCTGCAAATAATCTTGCTGATATGCTGAGTGACATGCTTGAATCCCTTCAGAACCAACAGCAGATGGGCTCGGGTCAGGGAAGCGGTAAAGAGCAGATGAGTTTGCCCGACATAATTAAGCAGCAGCAAGGGATGATGAAGAAAATGGAACAGGGCATGGAGAAACAGGGACAACAGGGCAAGCAGGGCGAGGAAGAAATGAGCGGGGAGCAATTTCAATTATTCCAGGAACAACAGATGCTTCGCGAAAAATTGAAACAGTTGCTCGATCAGCAAGGCTCCCAAGGAGACAAAGGCAAGCAGACCATGGATTCGATGGAAGAACTCGAGAGAATGCTCCTTGAAAAAGGTTTTAACCAGGAGACGCTTGAGCGGATGCAGAAACTTGAGTATGAATTGTTAGAGTTGGAGAATGCAAGCTTGAAAAAGAAAAAGGATAATAAGCGGGAAGCCACCACAAATTTGAAAGAGTATGATCCGAGAAAGCAACAAGAGATTCTTTGGAAGAAACTGAAAGGAGAGGAAAAGGAGCTTCTCAGGCGGGAAAATATTCGTATGCAACCTGATTATCAAAAGAAAGTGAAAAATTACTTTGAAATACAATCAGATTCTATTTGATTAATTAGTTTAAAAACGTTGATATGATCGATTTCAACTATCTTGATAAGTTTGAACTTTCCAATGAGGATGAGATTAGAGCCTGGCTTGAATTTGTCCTTGATGAAGAAGATAGAGAGCTTGGTGAAGTGAGTTATATTTTCTGCGACGACGAATATTTGTACGATTTAAATGTTAAACACCTGAAGCATAATACATTAACGGACATTATCAGCTTCGATTACAGCCTCGGCAAAGTAGTTTCTGGAGACATTTATATCTCAGTGGAGCGTGTGGAGGAAAATGCCAAAGACCGCGGCATTAAATTTTCTGATGAGTTGCATCGGATTATGGTTCACGGATTGCTTCATTACATCGGCTTTAAGGACAAGTCGGAGTCGGAAAAGAAGACCATGAGAAATAAAGAGGATTATTATCTATCTTTGCGAACTTTTTAAGCTGAATGTTTCACGTGAAACAATTGCGGAATGAATGTATTTGAAACAACATATGATGTGATTGTGGTTGGGGGTGGTCACGCTGGCAGTGAGGCCGCAGCCGCGTCGGCTAACCTGGGCGCAAAGACCTTGTTAATTACGATGAGTCTGCAGAATATTGCTCAGATGAGTTGTAATCCGGCCATGGGTGGAATAGCCAAGGGTCAGATCGTACGGGAAATAGACGCCCTGGGAGGATACAGCGGCATTGTCACGGACAAGACAGCCATTCAATTTAAAATGTTGAACAAGTCAAAGGGACCTGCTATGTGGAGCCCGCGAGCTCAGAGTGATCGAATGCGGTTTGCTGAAGAATGGAGGAATCAACTTGAAAGACTGCCAGATCTCGACATGTTTCAGGACTCTGTTAATGGACTTCTGTTTGAAGGCGATGCAATAGTCGGGGTTAAGACTCAATTGGGCTTGTCCATTTATGGCAGGACTGTCATTGTCACGGCAGGAACCTTTTTGAACGGACGAATTCATATTGGTGACAAAACCTTTGGAGGCGGTCGTGCAGGTGAAGGGTCTTCTACAGGAATAACCGAAGACTTGGTTGCGAAGGGCTTTGAATCCGGAAGGTTAAAAACGGGAACCCCGCCAAGAGTAGATGCGAAATCATTGGATTTCTCAAAGATGATTGAGCAACCCGGCGATGAAAACCCTTCGAAATTCAGCTATTTGAAAACAACTCGGCCTCTGATTGAGCAGCGCTCGTGTTACATGTCTTACACCTCTGCGGAAGTGCATGACTTGTTGCGAGAGGGCTTTCAGAAGTCACCGATGTATACGGGTCGCATTCAAGGAACGGGCCCGCGTTACTGCCCATCCATAGAAGATAAAATAGATCGTTTTGCCTCCAAAGAGAGACATCAGCTTTTTATAGAGCCTGAAGGCTGGAATACAACGGAGATCTACGTAAACGGTTTCTCAACTTCGTTGCCGCACGAGGTTCAATACAAAGCTCTTCGAAAAGTTGCCGGTTTTGAACAGGTAAAGTTTTTGCGTTTTGGCTATGCGATTGAATATGACTTTTTCGCACCTACGCAGTTGCGTAGAACCCTGGAAACAAAACGTATTGAAAACCTATATTTCGCTGGACAGATCAACGGGACTACCGGATATGAAGAAGCAGCTGCTCAGGGATTGATGGCGGGTATCAACGCGGCCCTTAAGGTCAAGGGCCATGACCCTTTTGTTCTGAAAAGAGACGAAGCTTATATTGGGGTTTTGATCGATGACCTTATTACAAAAGGAACGGATGAACCCTATCGGATGTTTACGTCACGAGCGGAGTACCGAACGCTTCTCAGACAAGACAATGCAGATTTGAGGCTCACGCCCATGTCATATAAGATAGGGCTCGCTTCGCAGGAACGAATAGAAAGGGTTCGTGAGAAGCAGGAAAAGACCGATTTATTTATTGAGTTTTTGAAGAAGACCAGCATAGTTCCAGAAGATGTAAATCCCATTCTGGAAGCCAACGTTTCTGCCCCGGTTCGACAGTCGATGAAGATGTTCAAGATTGCAGCCAGGCCCCAGTTGAATTTTGATGATGTCAGGAAGTTTCCTGGAGTAGCAGACTTCATGGAAAGGAATCGAATAGACAAGGAAGTTGCAGAGCAAACCGAGATACATGTAAAATACTCGGGCTATATTGAAAAAGAAAGAAATAGCGCTGACAAATTGCAGCGTTTGGAAAACATCAAAATCCCTACAAATTTTGACTACCAGAAAGTGAAGTCCATTTCGTTCGAGGCGAGGGAGAAGTTGACAAAAATTCAACCGTCAACGATCTCTCAGGCCAGTAGAATTTCGGGTGTTTCCCCGAGCGATGTTTCTGTTCTTCTCGTACACATGGGAAGATAAAATAGCAAACTCCAGTCAGGATGAAATTGAAAGCTGTCGAAATTGAGAAAGTTTCTGAGCAACTAGGGGCCTCAAACCCTTTAGATCTAAAACCTTTTATCCAGTGTAAAGATCACAGTGTTTCACGTGAAACATTTGCCTTATATCTCGACGAGAAAAGAGATATGCTGGTCACAATACCTCAGCCACCCAAGGATCAGTTGCCCGGCTATTACGAAAGCGAGGATTATATTTCACATACGGATTCGAAAAGAAATCTACTCGAAAAGGTGTATCATCTTGTCAGGCAATTCTCCCTGAAAAAGAAGGAGAAACTTATAACCAGAGTAAATCAGGGCGAAGGAAGGGTTCTTGATGTTGGTTGTGGCACAGGTGATTTCTTAAAGGTTTGTGAGCAAACGGGATGGACCATTGCAGGAGTTGAGCCTAATGAAAAGGCGAGACAGGTGGCTCTCTCAAAAACAAACCTCAAGAACTGTTATGGCTCAATTGAAGAGCTCATTGACTCCAATCCTGAATCTTTCGATGTGATTACCCTCTGGCATGTTTTGGAACACATCCCGAATTTAGCGGATTTTATCGCTAAGATTAAAACCGTCTTAAAACCCAGATGGTGTTTTGATCATTGCAGTTCCCAATTTCAAAAGCGGAGATGCTCAGCACTATGGTTCTTCCTGGGCAGCTTATGATGTGCCAAGGCATCTTTGGCATTTTAGTCAGAATTCTATGGAACAGATTTTTTCAGAATTCGACATGAAGATTATGCAAACCCTTCCCATGATTTTTGATTCGTTTTATGTCAGCCTTCTTTCAGAGAAATATCTGAGTGGCAAGCAAAAGTACTTCTCTGCATTTTACCAGGGCTTCCGTTCGAACCTGAGGGCCCAACGAAGTGGGGAATACTCGTCACTGATATATTTGATCAAATAACTGAATTTCGCATTTTAAGAGCTCCTGAGGCTCATTTAGAGGTTTTGGCAAGGCCTAAGACGCATTTTTTTCAAAGACTCCTTAGACGGCTATTTAAAAAGCCGTGTTTGATAGAGACTTCTTATTAGACTTAAAAGATAAATAGGAGTTACTTATATTGCTGCAGCCAGCAATCAAAGGAACTTTTTTAAGATTAATCGATTCAATGTCTTACATTTGCGACTTTAAATTTTAAATCAAACGAAGTCATGAAGAAATTAGTGGGAGCTTTAGTGTTGGTTTTCGCCCTGACGTCTTGTACTCAGGTGAAGATCGCGCACGCAGATGTTGAAGAGATTCTAAAAGAATACGAGGGATCCAAAAAGGCAGAGGAAGAAATGAAAGCCCAGTTGAACGAATGGCCAATGAATTGGATCAGCTTGCGATTCCGTTTCAACAAAAAGTACAGGAGTATCAGCAGAATTCTCAAAACCTTTCGGCAAGTGCGAGACAGGAACAGGAACAGCAATTGATGCAGGAGCAGCAGATGATTCAGCAGAGACAACAGATGGCGCAACAACAAGTACAAGCTGAAGGACAGAAAAAGATAGATAAAATCAATGAAGACATTGAGGCGTTTCTGGAAGGCTATGCCAAATCCAATGGTTACACCTACATCCTTGGAACCTCAGAACAGACAAAGAGCGTTTTATACGGTCAGGAAAGCCTGAACATCACGGCCGAGGTCATCGAAGCACTCAACTCTGACTATGAAAGCGATGAGCCGGAAACTACTGCTAAAACTGAAGCAGAAACCGAAGAACCAGCTCCAGTGAACTAGATACAAAATAGTGATGCAACTCACATTTTAGAATGAAGCCCAATTTCGATTGGGCTTTTTTTATGCCCGTTTTTCAAGTTAAAATAATTTTAGGAGCGATATAATTTTCTCCTTCAATCTCCGTTATTAACAGACTGTTCATAAGTGCCGAGTTTGCGCTGACGCATTTATTGAATTTCAAACCCTAGTCAAATGAGGAAACAGAAACCTCAGTAAAAAACTGAAAAACAAATAATTACAAAAATTAACTATGAAAAGGGGATTCATATTATTTTTTCTGCTGGCATCTATTTTATCAGTGACGGGACAATCCACAGGCAAGTACCAAATCAAGTTTTTGGAGATCAACAAGAACAATTCTGATTATGGAGTTGCCATTTTGGATGAAAACAAATTGGTATTTACTTCGGCAGATGAAGATCCCGAAAAGGAACGGAATAATTTCAATTCAAGAAAGGATCTGTTCGTTGGGGATATCGACTATGATGGAGAGATTAAAAATGTAAAACCGGTGGTTGAGACGATGAATCAAAGCTTCAATCAAACCGGTCTCGCTTATACCAAAGACAGAAAGACGGTCTATTTTACCGGTAACAAATACTGGAAGAAAAAGAAAAAGCAAAACAATCCGAAGAACAAAAAGCTTCAATTGTTCAAAGCGACGGTAAGTGAAGACGGAAGCTGGGACAATATTGAAAAGCTGAGTTTTAATAAAAAGGGAATTGACATCAGTCACCCGGTTCTGAGCAGCGACAACAAACAACTGTATTTTTCATCCGATATGAAACCGTCTCATGGAAAGACGGATATTTTCGTTGTGGATATAAGGGAAGATGGCAGTTACTCTGAGCCCAGGAACCTCGGCACTTTTGTGAATACTGAAGGTGTTGAAACGACTCCTTTTATCAGTTATGATAACATATTGTATTTCTCTTCAGACGGACATCCGGGAGAAGGGAAATTGGACGTTTTTGCCGTTGAGGTATATGAAGAAGGAACATCTGAGCCTTATCATCTGTCATCGCCGATCAACAGCATCAACGATGATTTTGCCTATATCGTAAACCAGGATAACAATCAGGGCTTCTTCACCTCGAACAGACTACAGGGAGAAGGATTCAATGACATGTATTCCTTTACCCTTGAGGAAGATGTGCGACCCGGCGAATGCTTCATTACAGTCGACGGAAGGGTTCGTGACAAAGAAACGCTCGAACTCCTTTCAGGAGCCACAGTGGACTTGGTATCGCTCGATGGCGAGTTGTTGGAATCCGTTTCAACGTATCAGGATGGCACCTATAAGTTTACCGTTTCATGCGCCAAAGAGTACAAGCTCAAGGCTTCTAATCCGAAGTACGAGGATGACGAGAAGCGTATCGAGATTTTAGAAGAGAACTACCATTCGGCCCTGCACACCAATATGAACCTGAACAGGATCGAAGAAGACACACCAGTTCCGGCAGCAGCTTTGCAACCGATCTACTACGAGTTTGACAAATCTGCCATTACTGCTGACGCAGCTAGAAAATGGATAGGATCATTGAGATTATGAAAGCAAATCCGGATCTGATCATTGAAGCATCGTCCTTCACGGATTCCAGAGGATCTGATTCTTACAACCTGGCCCTTTCTCAAAGACGCGCCAAGGCGGCTGTGGAATACCTGATATCAAAAGGTGTGGATGCAACCAGAATTCAATCTAAAGGCTATGGTGAAGACAAATTGATCAACCAGTGTGTGAATGGAGTCAATTGCGATGAGCCGAGTCATCAGCTGAATCGTAGAACAGAATTCAATTTTGTCAATAACCCTAAATCCAGAGCAGAAGGCCAAAGCTCCAAAATGAGACCTGCCAAAAGCCCGGAAAGCGTATTGCCAAAGAATAAGAAAGAAGTGAAGGAATCTCAGGTGGCAGGATTCAATGCACCTGAAACGATTGATGCAGAGGTTCCCAAGTCAGAACCTGTAATTTCCGAAAAAAACCACAAATGAGGTCGATGAATCAAAGGCAAGTGCTGCAAAGGCCAGACCGATTCAAGGGTCAATGAACAGGACTGTTGAAGTGGCAACCGAGACTCTGACCATTGAGGATGTCAATATGAAAGCTCCCGAGTTGAAGGCGGTTGCTCCAGAAGTTGCTGTTGCAGAAATTGCTGTTGCAGAAGTTAAGGAGGAAACAACCGAGACCGAGGAGGTAGATTCGGAGTTGAAAATGATCGAAGAAGCCTCAGTTGTGACTTTAGCGGCTGAGACGAAACCGAAGGCGAAGAAATCGAAAAAGGCCGAGCCCGTCAAGTACAACTATCAGGCAAGACCTGAACCGGTACAGGAGGAGGTTGCTGCGAAAAACGCGCCCAAGAATGATATGATCGCTGAAGAGCGGGAAGAAATTGCCGCAATTGAAAGAGAGAAGGCGTCATACCGTACCGAAGAGAAGGAATTCGCGAAAGTGGATAAGGAAGAAGTCAAAGAGGCTGTCGTGATCAACTACAATTCAACGATTGTGGCGACCAACCCGGAGAGTAACAAAGTTCTGAACTATATCGGTACTGAAAAGACGAAAATGATCGAGCAGTTGAGTGAGCTGGAAAAACAATACGAAGAGGCCATACCCAAGTATTCATCTGTATCCGATTCATTGAGTGTAGAGAAGCAACGTATTGCCCAGGTGATCGTCAAAGCAGAAAGCATGGAGGAAGCAGGTTGGTCTAACATAATTGAGTTCAAGAACAACGTCCTTCATTTCAAGAGAAGATACAGGGAATTGCTTGTAGAGAACAATAGAGGTTCAAAGACATCTGGTGACAGAGGGCCAGGTTCGATCCAAATCATTGAAGAGGAGAGTGCTGAGGTAGCTGAGGCTGATGTACAAGTCATGGAAGATCCTGCTCAAAAAGCTTCGGTTAAGGAAGAGTTGGCTGTGGACCAGGTATCCGTTACTGCGATGAAGAAGAACGGTAAAGGAAAATACCAGGTGACAAGCAATGCCAATAAGACAGACCTGATCAAGGTAACTTTCAAACTCAAGAGCCAAAAGAATGGTGAAATAGGTAGGAAAGAGGCGCATTTGGTCATGCAGAACCCAGAGGGCAGTGTTGCCGAGGCAAAAGGAATCTTTACAATCAAAGATTCTCAGACCGAATCGAAGTACACAGACCATGCAATCATCAATTACAACAATCATGATGTTGACGTGACTATGTTCGTTCAGCGCAAAGGAAACCAATTTGAGAAAGGCGTCTACCCGATCAAACTTTTTGTCGAAGGCGAGTTGATGTCCGTGTCGAATTTAGACCTGCAAAACGCAAACTAAAAACCAATTATTTTATATTGAACAAGCCCTGGTGATCAACCAGGGCTTTTTTATGTCAAGTTTTGAAGTTGGAGCAGAGACTTATCAGAACGAAGAGTCTATTCGGGGGAAATAAATATATTTGACAAAACTCTGAAAATGGCACTATCGGGCTTGACACGACTGCTGATCTTATTGCTTTTCGCGACAGGCACCTATTCGCTTCGGTCACAATCAGATTTTAGCTCCTCGTGGGAGGATTTTTTTTCATACAACAACGTCAAGGACTTTGTGATCGTAAATGAAAGAATCTATGCCGTGGCCGACAATGCCGCGTTCATTTATGACTTGAATTTGGGAGAGATGAGAAAGATTTCCTCGGTTCAGGGCCTTTCAGGCAAGGAGACTACATGCCTGCTTTATAGCGAGTCCACCGAAAGGTTTGTCATTGGCTATCAGTCCGGTTTGATCGAAGTGATTGACTCTGATGGAAAGATCACGATTGCGAATGATATTGAAAGGCTGGATGTTTCTGGTCAGAAGCAGATCAATCACATTGAGGAATTCGAGGATACGATTTATTTGTCAACTCCTTTCGGCATTGTCGGCTATGACCTGAAGAACTTGAACTTCGGAGACACCTATTATATCGATGAGGGTTCGAATCCGGTTTTTGTCAATCAAACCACGATTGATGGAGGGACGATATACGCAGCCACAGTCAAGGGAATTTATACGGCGGATGTAACCGATCCGAACCTGATTGACTTTAACAGATGGCTGCAGCCCGAAGGAGATTTGACCGGAAACTTTTCTTCCATTGAGGTTTTCCAGGAATCCGTTTTTACCTCAAAAGGAAGTACACTTTATCGATTCCGAGACATCGATCAATTGGAGAGCGCAGGAAGCTTTGGGCGCAATATCATTGACCTGAAGGCTTCCCAGCAGTATTTGAGCCTGACCAATTCAAAAGGCGCTGACGTTTTGGATGCTAATCTGAATATGGTCCACAGATCTGTTCCGAACGATACCTACGATTATCAGTCTCAAACTTCGCTTGCTATCGGAAATCGTTCGTATGTCGGAACTACAACCTATGGAATTTTGGAGCAGACTTTTTCAGGAACCAATTATGATGAGATCCACCCGGAGGGTCCGAGCTCAAACCAGGTTTTTTCAATTGCGGCAAAGAACAAGCAGCTGTGGGTGGTTTACGGAGGTTATGACGGGGCCTTTACGCCTTTGGGCAAAAGACTGGGCTATTCCCATTACAACGGTTCGACCCTGGAATCCGGGACTTGGATCAATCGCAATTATGACCCGGATTTTCCGGCCAGAGACCTGGTAAATATTTCTTTTGATCCCGATGATGACAATCGGGTTTTCATCAGTTCATGGAACAGCGGAATGCTTATCGTTGAAAATGATGAGCCACAGATCCTTTGGAATGAGACCAACAGCGGTTTGGAAGATTTATATCCGGAAGGGTCGCCGAATACCAGCATTCGGATCAATGGGTCAGCTTTTGATTCGAGGGGCAACTTATGGGTCGCCAATGCATGGGTTGCCAATCGAGCAAAGAAGTATGACACGAACGGAGTTTGGAAGAGCGCTGACCTAAGCTCCTTAATAACAAATCCGGCTTTCGGGCTGACCGAGCTCGTCATCGACCGCAGTGGCAGCATCTGGATCGGGTCGCGCAGAAATGGCGCTCTAGTTTACAATGAGTCAGGCGATCGAAAACGCGCCCTGATTACCGAGGCGACCAAGGGTTCTCTGCCCGATCTGAATGTGCGAACCCTGGCCGTTGACCGGAACAATCGAATCTGGATCGGAACTCAAAAGGGTTTGGTTGTCTTTTCGGACGCAGCCAGCTTGTTTGATGCCGACATTTACGATGCCGAGCCTGTAATCGTAGAAGATGACGGAGTCCCAAGGAGACTATTGGGAGATCAGCCCGTCAACAGCATAACCATTGACGGGGCCGAGAACAAGTGGTTTGGAACCGATACGGGGGGCGTACTGGGAACCAACCCCTCGGGCTCGGAAACCCTATATGTATTTAACAAAGACAATTCTCCGCTGCCTTCGAACCGAATCCTTAAAGTTCAGGTCGATAACTCTGACGGAAGAGTCTATTTCGCCACCGATAAAGGAATCGTAGCCTTTGACAGTGGTGTAGCACCTTATGGAGAGAGCCTGGAAGAGGTCTACGCCTATCCGAACCCGGCACGAAAAAATCACGAATTCATTACCATTGATGGGAGAAATGGGACCCACCTTCCAAGAGGGACAAATGTCAAGATTTTGGATACGGCTGGCCGGCTGGTTCATGAGACTAATGTAGAAGTTGGTCAGGAGGCCGGTGGAGGCAAAGTAACCTGGGACAGAACAAATCTCAGGGGTAGAAAAGTCGCCTCCGGCGTGTATATCGTTCTTCTCACCCTGCCGGACACGTCCGAAACGGCTTCTACCAAGATTGCCATTATCAATTAAATCGCAAAGAATGCTCGTAAAGACAAAAGCCATAGTCTTGACCTCAATTAAATACGGGGATTCGGATTTAATTGTCAAGTGCCTGACTCAGGAGGGAATGAAGTCTTATATGCTCAAGCGTATTTTTGGTTCGAAAAGCAAAAAGGTCAAACTAGCCTATTTTCAACCGTTATCTCTGTTGGAACTGACTGCGAATCACAATCAGAAAGGAAGATTGAACAGCCTGAGGGAAGTGCGAACCTCTTATTCCCTGGAAACCATACCCGTTGACATTCAAAAACAGTCGATAGCCTTGTTCCTGGCCGAGGTGATGGCATCTTCGATTCGCGAGGAAGAATCAGAGTATTCCCTGTTTGAATTTGTAGAGACTGCCTTGATTTGGCTGGACACCCACAACAAAGTTGCAAATTTTCATTTGCTTTTTCTATACAGGCTGACGAAGTACCTCGGCTTCAATCCTGATGTCAAAAAATCTGATGAACAGTATTTTGACTTGCTCGAGGGTTCCTTTTCACGGTCGAGACCTCTCAACCCATATATTGAAAAGGAGAAATTAGTGCTTTTCAGATCTCTGATCGGCATAAATTTTGATAGCATGGATAGTTTGAGGTGGAATGCCCAAAACAGACAAGTTTTGATGGAAGTTTTGTTGAGCTACTATGCACTGCACCTCGAAGGCTTTAAAGAGCCAAAATCTCTAAACGTGTTAAAGGACGTGTTCAATGAAATTTCTTAACCTGGCGATTTTTGTCCTGATTGGGCATTTTTGTTTCGGACAAAAATGTGTGGTGGTCGACAAGGATTCTGAATTTCCGATCAGTAATGTTCAGGTTCTAAACGAAGACGGCAGCAAGACTGCCGTTTCTGACACAAATGGGATTGTTGATCTCAGTGTTTTCGACGATATGGAACTGTTGACCTTCACGCACGTCAGCTATGTTGAGCTGGAATTGCTCAAGAAACAGATTCGCAAGGATTTTATAACCATCTACATGCAGTTCAAGACCGAATTACTGAAAGAAGTCTTCGTTTCTGCAACCAAAGGACAGGAGGAGCGGTCCCGAATAGCTGAGGAAATTGCGGTATTTTCGATTAAGGACATTCAGAATGTAGTACCTCAAACCTCAGCTGACATGCTCAGTCACATCCCTGGCGTGAAAGTGCAAAAGACTCAATTTGGTGGAGGAAGTCCTGTACTTCGTGGTATGGAGGCTAATCGAATTCTACTGGTTGTTGACGGTGTGCGGATGAACAACGCCATCTACAGAAAGGGACACCTGCAGAACTCCATCACAATCGCTCCGAGCATGCTCGACAAGACCGAAGTGCTCTTCGGGCCTTCTTCGGTCATCTATGGTTCAGATGCACTTGGAGGAGTCATTCACTACTACACGAGAAGGCCCCAGGTTTCTGAGCGCCCAGACGTCAACCTGGATGTATTGATGCGATACGGAACGATCAACAACGAGAATACGGTCTCAGCGAGTGTGGAAGTGCAATTGAAGAAATTCGCATCCTTCACGAACATATCCCACAGCAAGTTTGGAGATCTCAGAATGGGCGAGAACAGGCCGCATGGATTCCTCGACTGGGGAAAGCAGTACCAGTTTTCAAACAACACCGACAGGTTCTACAACCCGGAACCCGTAGATAATTCCAACCCCAACAAGCAACGAAACGTAGGCTATGAGCAGACGGATTTTCTGCAGAAGTTCTTCATTCCCTTCAAGAATAAAAGCGAGCTCGATTTTAATATTCAATACAGTACCTCGACAGATATAAACAGATTTGACAGGCTTACCGAAACAACAGATGAAGGGGATCTGAAGTTTGCCGAGTGGTACTACGGACCTCAGAATCGATTCTTGTTTTCGACTCAATACGGGATCAAACCTGCTTCCAACTGGATGGATCAGGGCACCTTCACGATGGCCTATCAAAAAATTAAAGAATCCAGGGTGAACCGCAAGTTCTCCGACCTCGACAGGAATTCGCGATTCGAGAATGTAGACGTCTATAGCTTCAATGGCGATTTCACGAAGAACCTCAACCCGGAGGTGCATCGAAACCTGGGATACGGGTTTGAGTTTTCCTACAATGACGTGGAGTCGACCTCAAAAGGTGAAGTACTTGAAGTAGATGGAAACGAAGTGATAGGGGTTGAAGACACCTACCCCGTTCAGACGCGTTATCCTGATGGCGGGAGCAACTATATGAGTTCTGCTGTCTATGCCAGCTATCGACAGGACCTCGGCGACAGATCGACTCTCAATACCGGCATTCGATTGACCAATACCGTTCTCAACGCGAAGTGGATCGATACGACCTATATCCAATTGCCCGACAGTGACATTCACCTTATGAACACAGCGGTTACAGCTACCGTGGGGTACACCTACAGACCCCAGGATTCCTGGCAGCTGAACGGAGTGCTCTCTTCCGGATTCAGGTCACCCAACATTGACGACGTGGGCAAGATCCGTGAGAAAGATGGTGATGTGACTGTTCCTAACGCCGATCTCGAGCCCGAATTCGCCTATAATTTTGAAGCAGGCGTGCTCAAGTATTTCGACGAGAGAAGATCTTATCTGGGCTTTACGACGTATTACACTTTGCTGAACAACTATATCATTCGGGCGCCTTATCAAATCGATGGGAGCTCGACGATCATTTACGACGGAGAAGAGGCCAACGTTGTGGCGAATGTAAATAAGGGCAATGCCTATATCGTCGGTGGGACACTCAACTTCAAAGGCGCGCTGTCGAATACCTGGAACACAAGGGCTTCAGTGACCTATACCCAGGGAACGGCTTTCGACACAAAAGAGCCACTGTCATCCATTCCTCCGCTTTTCGGCAACGTCGAATTCAACTATGCAAAAAACAGGATAGAAACTGGGGTCAGCCTGATCTTCAACGGGAGGAAGAGAGCCTCAGACTACAATGTGTCTGAAGGGATAGACAACTTGAACCAAACGCCATTTCTCGAGGAAGAAGATGCGTTTTACGGAAGCCCTTCCTGGTATACGATCAACTACTACATTCGCCTGAAGAGCTCTAAGAATATAGACTTTCTTATCAATCTTGACAATATTTTGGATCATCACTACAAGGAGTTTGCATCTGCAATAAGCGCCCCGGGACGCAACATCTCCTTCACGGTGATAGGAAGCTTCTAAAGGCTTTTCCGAAGCTCCCCCCAACTCAGCATATGAATATTTCTTTCTTCAATGATTTGTCTGCATTGGGCACTGGTAAAAAAGTCCGTATCAACTTGTCTCCAGGCGGAACCGAAATTAGGATGATCTATTGTGATCTCCTGCATTTCTTCATCGTCATGGGCAGGATGTATGAGGATCATATGCAGTCCCGGATGCAGATTTTCAAGCGTGTTTTGGTAAAACTCGACGAGTTTGTTTTGCTGGAAGTCGCTGAAATTCCCGTAGTGAACGAAAGGAACCTCGAAGTCTTCAGAGTCCAGGACCTCTTTCGGATTCAAACCGGAAATATCGGATAAAAGCCCACTGTTTATCAAAACGGGAAGACCGAATTCCTTTCCTGCCTCTCTGTAGATGTCAAAAAACGCTCTGGACACTCCCAGGGAATACATGTGAGAGTCGATATGGCTGGGTTGCAGACCCAGATCCAGCCCCCTTTTGACCTGTGCCCATACTTCCTTGCGCACCTCCTCGGGTCTGGCATTTTCGAGCAGGGTCTTTCGGTCCTTGAAAAAATACCCATTGGCATCGACAAGGCTCGGCACTTCAGACGGTGAAAGCACGGGTCCGAAGCGGTGTTGGTGCCACTCGCAGGTAAGGGTCAGGTGAATTCCATGATCGAAATGAGGATTATCTCTCAAATAGCTAGCCATTTCCTCAAAACCCGGGCAATTGACCATCACACTGCAGGAGTTAACCGATCCGTTTTCGAGGCATTCTATCGTTGCTCTGTTTTCTGAATGACACAATCCGGCGTCGTCGGCGTGTATCATCAGATAAATCGTATCACTTTTCAATTCTTTCATAGTCACCAATTCACTCATAGATCCGGATGACCTCTCCGCGAATTCGCCCTTCAACGCTTCTGACATAACCGTTGACTACCTTGTCCATCGGAACCGCATTGAAACCCGGAAAAAAAGTCTTGTACTTTTCATAGGCATCCTCCACAAGGCCAGGAGCTACGACGTTGATGCGGATGTCGTTTTCAATTTCTAAACTTACCGCTTTCACAAAACTGTGAATGGCTCCATTGACCATGGCAGCACTGGTTGTTCGGGCTACAGGATCTTCCCCTAATATTCCCGTTGTCAGGGTAAAAGATCCCCCTGAGTTGATAAAATTCTTCCCTATTTGTACCAGGTTGACCTGGCCCATCAATTTGCTGCGGATGCCCAGGTAGAAATCCTCTTCAGTCAGATCGTTGAAATTGTCCCATTTCGCCTCACCTGCTGTACAGACCACAGCATCGATCAAAGGGACCTGTTCAAACATGCTCAGAATAGAATCTTTGTCTTTGATATCCACGTGTACATCGGCCGTTTTGCGCCCGGCGATGACCACTTCGTGTTTTTCATTGAGATGGGCGGCGACTTTCTTGCCGATGGTTCCGTTTCCGCCTACGAGTAAAATTTTCATACAAGTGAATTATGTACCTTTAAAATCGTTTAGTTTCAAGGGGTTCAGAAGAATTTACTGACTCCATAGATTCACTGAAAGATACAAAATATAACGGACCTTACTCCTTCAGATCATCCAATAGAGTTCGGGCTCCTCGGGCTATTGAGGAATAGTGTTTCCAGACCCACTTGGAAAAGAGAAAGTGAAAGGCCAGGGCAAATGGAATGTACCACAACCATAGTTTTGCGTCCAGAAGAAGATCTTTTCCGCGCATCAACTTGCCTGCAACGGGCAGAACGGCAAGAGCAAACACAAATCCCAGGTAATATCCTGCTTTCTGAACTTTTACAAACCGATCTTTCTGTTTGGCGTATTGGATCAGTGCCTCCCGATAGGAGTTTTTTCCGAGATCTATCTGCTTCATTCTGTCAATAGATTGAAGCGAAAGAATGGGCAGTACGAGACAAAAGACAATGCTGATGACTCCGCACAGCATGAGATACCAGGTGTCGAGTTTGCCAAAGTTGAATAGGGCATACGCCGCCATAGCAAAACAAACGACAGTCCCAACAGTTTCAGGCAAAGAAATTTGACTCAGTTTATCCCTGTACTTTTGCCGTGTCATTTCCACGACCATCTTATCGGTCAAAAGCTTCTGACGATCGAGCTCATCGCTCATGTTTTCCCAAAGCCCCTTCATTTCTTCCAGTTCCATGCTTTTTATTTAGAAATTTGACGTTTCAGTTTTTCTTTGATGCGGGAGATGCGGGTTCCTACGTTGCTGGTGCTAAAACCAGTGATGCTAGCAATTTCTTCATGAGGTTTGCCCTCCAGATAAAGCAGAATAATACCCTTTTCAATTACGCTCAGCGTTTGAATGCTTTTATAGAGCCATTCGATGCGCTCTTCCATGACCGGATCGAACGGTTCCATTTTGAAATTGTCCAGTCGCTCCGAAGACACCTTGTTGACCTTGGATTTGGCTCTTTTCAAATAGGAGATAGCTGTATTCAGAGCCACTCTGTACATCCAGGTGCTCCATTTGGACCTTTCGTCAAAAGAGTCGTAAGACCTCCAAAGCTGATACACGATTTCCTGGTACAGATCTTTTTGATCCTCTTCCTGGTCGAAGTAGACGCGGGAGACCTTATAGATGACCCCTTCATGCTCCCGGATCAACCGTATGAAATCGCTTTGTTTGTTCAAGGTCTATAAGATCAGCATCTGGAGGTTTTGTCTTTCTTAAGCAGGTCATTTAACAGACTGACTTGTAACCCGGAGGCAAAGACCAGTCCACCGAAGATGTATTTGTACTCAGGCAGATCCTTGGCGAAAAAGGAAACCAATAGTATGACAGAGGCCCAGATCAGCGCATTGATGATTGAAAATCGTTTCATAGTTTAGATTTAAAAGTTGTTACGGACAGTTAGTCACACAAATTGAAAGAAAATCACACAAGAATCGAATTTTTTTTGAAAACCTTCATTTTTCAACGGTCGAGTAACCTCGGAATTCGCCATACATCCCTTTCGAGATCTACCTCTCCCTTCATTTCTTCTTCAACCACCCGGTCAATGATCACAATTCCCTTTGCGGCCATATTGTCAAAGGTATCAATTCCGTCGTTGTCAAAATTCTGTCGGGTTCTATGGATGTTGAATCGTTCGGAGAGATTCGTGCCAAAAGCAGTCTCCACCCCAGACCTTCCAATCATAAAACCAATGAGCCCGCCCCAGGTCGCCGTTGGATTGTCGGAATCCCATCCGCAAAGGGCCCCGATTTTGATCGTTTCCCGAAGATCTCCCTGTCCGTAGAAAAGACTGACCAGACTGGCCGCAAAATTGATTCCGGCAGCGAAGCAACCGTTGCAGTACAGTTCATTGGAAGTTAGATTGTAGCCGTCTTTTTGTTCTACCTGATAACGATGATAAACAGCATCCCTGGTTTCTTCCCAGGTACTGCCCTGGTCGAAATGCATCCTGACAAAGTCGTACATAGACGCCGCATATGACGAATCGGGCAAAATGAGGCGTGAGGTATCTGCCATTTCCGTTAATCGTTCAGCTAATGATTTTTCGGGATCAGAGCTTGAAGCCAGGGCATGCATAGAAACGTAAAACTCAGAAATCCAGGCGGCGTCTTTAGAGGCGGTGGTTCGTATGGGAAGATAGGCCATCTTCAAAGCGACATCGGGCCGGCCCGGAGCGAACAGGCCGAAGATCTCAGTAGTCAACTGAGCATCAATCATCATGTAATTCGGATTGTTTTTCGGATCACTGGTTTCAGGAGGGAGAAGGCCCTCGCGCATGAGATCAAATGCGGTTTGATTTGATACCCAGAGAAAATTCTCCTCTTCCTGGCGAATATGACGAAGCCACCCGTCTCGAATCTGCTGCCCACTGAGCAAAGAGGTCTTGTTAGAGAGAAGCAGATGCTGGTATATGTACTCGATGTCGGTATCGTCGTCAGCTCCCCAGATGCTGTCCCTGCCAATCAGAACATAATCAATTGTGTCTGAAAGATCGCTGGGAAGCCCTTCACCCCAAATACTGGGCTGATCCGGTTTGCCCCAGTCCTCACGGGTGTAAAACGGTCCGGTCCGGATCTCACCGATATTGCCGATCTTGTCCATTTCTGTGACAAGACCGGTCCAGTTGGCTATGCACTGCCCCAACCAGAATCCGTAGAGCTTATCCTTGTAGTCCGTTCTCGAAATAATCAATGGCTCAGGTTCAACCGTCTCTTTACAGCTGGAAACACAGGGAACGATTAAAACCCATGCAACCCATCCAAGAACGAAATGCTCAATCGGAAGCTTCATTTTAATAGCAATGTGGCGTCCAGTGACTTTGAGGCCCCGAGTTGTTTAGATCGTTTACCTGGCAAGCTTCCAGAAACAAAGAGCTTGGCCTGCCCTTTGGCATAAATACGATCTCCTTTTTCATCGACGAGTTGAAGCATTTCAGGAGTGATTGAAAATTGTACGAGGCTCTTTTCTCCAGGCTTCAAATGAACACGCTTAACACCTTTCAGGCTGTAGATTGGCCCTTTGACTTTTACGCTTTCGACGTGTATATACAATTGTACGATCTCATCTGCCTCGATATCTGAAGTATTGGTCAGGGTACAGCTCAGATTTACGGATTCGTTTTTTTTCACGACATCCGAAGACAACTTTAAACCCGAATAATCAAAAGTTGCATAGCTCAAGCCAAAACCGAAGGGATACATGGGCTCTTCAGACATATACCGATAGGTTCTACCCTCCATGCTGTAGTCCTCATAGGGGGGTAGTTGATCCAGGCTTTTTGGAAAAGTCAGAGGCAGGCGACCCGAGGGGGAGACATTTCCAAAAAGAATGTCCGCGGCAGCGCTTCCACCCTCTTCTCCGGGATACCAGGCAAAAAGAACGGCATCTGCTAATTCGTGAACCTCTGAAAGACTCATCGGACAGCCACCAGTAACGATCGCAATGACCGGTTTGCCGTGATCGCCTTTGATTTTTCTCAGATACTCCAGTTGATTATCAGGGATGTTATAATCCAGACGATCTCCAAAATAGGGTGAAGAAACAGATTCTCCTTCCTCACCCTCGAGGTGCCGCGTAAGACCCATGACGACGATGTTAGCATCGGCAGTCGAGGCCTCACCCGAAGACCAGTCAATGGGGTTCACATTTTTTCTGTCAAGCGTAGTTCCGGGGCTGTAGAGTACCTGGCTTCCTGTTTTAACTCGGGAGGTTATGCCTTCCAGGAATGTAACAATTCTTCCATTGACTCCAAAGTAGTTCCCGAGAAGGGCATCGATCGAAGCTGCATTGGGGCCTACCACATAGTATCGGTTAAGGTCGTTTCTCAAAGGAAGCACTCCATTGTTTTTCAGAAGCACCATGGATTTAACGGCGGTCTCATGTGCCAGTGCCCGATGTTCTTCGCTGTCAATGACGCTTGCGGGAATATTGGTGTAGGGATTCATTTCCGGGGGGTCAAACAGGCCCAGTTTGAAACGAGTCTTGAGGAGTCTTGCCAATTGCTCGTCGACTTCTTTTTCTGTGACAAGGCCTTGTTTTACAGACTTATCCAAAACATTGTAAGTATCTCCGCAATTCAGGCTGATCCCACTTTTCAGAGCGAGAGCGGCTGCTTCTTCGGGGGTGGGCACGGTCTTGTGCCCGATATCTGAATAAAAATCGGTAAGGGCCCAGCAGTCTGAGAGAATGTGTCCCTGGAACCCCCATTGCTCAAGGAGGATGTCTGATATGAGGAGGTTGCTGGCGCAGCAGGGCTCGTCATTGGTTCGGTTGTAGGCACACATAACGGATTCTACGCCAGTTTCAACAAGGGCCTGGAATGCGGGGAGATAGGTTTCATAAAGATCCTGCTCACTGACAACAGCATTGAATTCATGCCTCAGTTTTTCAGGACCGCTATGCACGGCGTAATGCTTTGCACAGGCTGCTGTCTTCAGGTACTTGGGATGATCACCCTGCAAACCCTTGACGAATGCCATACCTAAAATACTGGTCAGATAGGGATCTTCCCCATAGGTTTCCTGTCCTCGTCCCCATCGGGGGTCCCTAAAAATATTGACATTTGGGGTCCAAAAGCTCAAGCCCGAATAACGATTGTAATTTTTCGATTCCTGAAAGGCGTTGAACATGGCTCTCGCTTCATCAGAAATGGCGGTTGAGACAAGTAACAAAAGGTCCGGATCAAAGGTTGCTGCCATTCCAATTGCCTGAGGAAAGATTGTCGCATTCCCTGAACGACCGACCCCGTGAAGGGCTTCATTCCACCAATTGTAGGGAAGAATGCCCAATCGATCGATTCCTGGAGAGTTATGCACCATTTGCGAGGTTTTCTCTTCCAGGGTGAGTTTAGACAATAGATCCTCAATTCTTTCCTCGGTCGGTAGTTCAGGATTACGAAATGCGTGTTCCTGGGACCAGCCGTTATTTATCGTAAAAATCAAAGTAAAGACGAAAAGCCTTGGGCATGCTACAAACGGACCAGACATACGAAACAGATTTAGGATTGGAACCTTAAAAGTAAGAATTTCAGGCACGAAAAAAAGGGTCTTTCTTTTGAAATGACCCTTTTTTACTCCAAGATTCTCCTTTGTCGAATACCCACCACCAAATTGTGAATTCTTCCTGACGGTGAGGCTTAATTCAGGCTTTTGGCTGAATGTTCTGGTTCACTTTGAACAAGTTGCCAGGATCGTATTTCGACTTGATTTCAACAAGGCGCGAATAGTTTTTCCCATAGCTGGCCTTGACTCTGTCCTGACCCTCATCCATCATGAAGTTAGTGTAAGCTCCCCCAGAGGAATAGGGATGCAGGGCTTCCTGGTATTCTTTTGCCCACTGTGTTAATTTGGCGGCATTCGCCGGATCGGGATCCACTCCGACAAAAACACCGGCGTATTTGGCATCGCGATAGGCCCAAGGGGTATCTGTGGCCGAAGGCCTGCTGGCTGCTCCGCTTATCGGATACATGTGCATTTGTGATAACGGAGTCGGTATGGTTTTACCATACTTCAAGTGCTCCGCCCTTGCTTCGGCTCCAAGGTCACTGAAGAAATCTGCCCTCCAGTACCACTGCAATCCCGGAGGCAACAGTCCGTCAAACAGGGTTTGTACAGCTGGATAAGGCATTTCGCCTACGTGCGCAAAGATGGGTTCTTTGTCCAGCACAGGTTGAAAAATCTCCTCGAACTTTGCCGGATCGCCGGTATAGCACCAGACAATTCCACAAAACTTCTTTAGGTGAAGGAAGTCGGGAAATGGCGGTCCCGGAATCACCATAGTAGCCACAAAGCCATTTAGATCCTCTGGCGCATTGTGAATGAAGCCGTGGTACCATTCCATGATCTCCTCTGTTCTTTCGATGGGCCATAAAGTAGGTCCTCCTGTCACGGTTTTAACCGGATGGCCCTGGAACTTGAAGGAAGTCACGACTCCAAAATTTCCTCCTCCACCGCGAATTGCCCAATACAGATCGGAATTCTGATTCTCATTTACGGTCACGAATGAACCGTCTGCCAGCACCATATCGGCCTCGAGCAAATTATCAATCGTGAGGCCGTATTTTCTCGAGAGATGTCCAACGCCGCCGCCTAAGGTCAGACCTCCCACTCCAGTTGTTGAAATTATTCCAGCAGGAACAGCCAAACCGAAGGGGTGTGTAGCGTGATCGACCTCACCCCAAACATTGCCACCTCCAACACGTACCGTGCTATCTTCGGTATTCACTCTCACAAATTTGATTCCCGACAGATCGATAACAAGACCGTTGTCACAGATTCCAAGTCCTCCGCCATTGTGCCCACCTCCTCGAACAGCTATAAGCAGATTGTGCTCTCTTCCAAAATTCACACAAGCGATGACATCGGCTACGTCGACGCAACGAACGATGATGCCTGGCTTTTTGTCAATCATTCCGTTGTACACTTTACGTGCCTCGTCGTAGTTGTCGCTTTCGGGCAGGATGATGTCTCCTCTGACCCCGGAGCGTAGCTCTTCTAAATTGATTTCCATTTTTGTATAGGTTTAGTTATTAAGTTTGATTCGGGACAAAACAGATTTGCCCTTTGACAAGTTAGCCTGTATCTGAGCGGGAGAGGTCCAATAATCAATCAAATGATGATACAAATGATTCATTAGGAAGGATAAAGACAAGAAGTTGGCCTCATTTCATCTCGTAGCGACGCATGGGCATAGAATCAATGATAGCATAGAGGTCTTCGGGTCGGATCATTTCGTTTCGCCGCAACTTTTCGTCGCCATCGAGTCCGATTAGAATCAATTCGAAGCTTTTTTTAGCAGATTTGTAGTCAAAATAAACCTCGTCGGAGGGTCTTCTTATTCCGTTGTCGCTCCCCATGAGGTAGAATTCCGGAAAGACCTGTAAAAGAACCAGTTTTCGTTCCTTCAGCTGCTCAGAATCTTGCGAGAAAAGAGAGATCTGTTGTTTTACCATGGGGTCATTCGGATCTTCCGACATGAGAAGGAGAACACGGTTTTTCCATTGTATGGATGAGAGGACTTGTGACTGCGTATAGAAACACGAGAACAAGAGCAGGAGCAAAAGAAATCGAGTTGAAGCATTCATCAGACTGAGGGAATTTGAATTTGTTCAAGATACTCATTTTTTGACCAAGCCGCAAATTGCGGTAAAGAGAGGAGAGGGTCGATTCTTTTCAAAAAGGAAGAACCTTAAAAAATTTTGGGAAGGATAGCCTTTCGACCGGTCGGGTAATTCTCAAACTGATTTTTGTACCATTTGTGATGATCCAGAGCCCTGGGGATGAGGTTTGCAGCCGTCCACAAAAAGAAAGTGGCCGCAGGGCAATTCCAAGCCATCAGGGCAAAACCACCCCACTGTATGATTTCACCCAGATGGTTCGGACACGAGATGTATTCGAACAAAAAACCCTTGGGAATCTTGTATCCGATCTCCCCCGGTTTGCGAAGTCCAATCAGAATCTGATCGCTTTTCAGATTGACCATTGCCCCAGCTGCAAATAGGAAAACACCTGGAACAAACTTCCATGAAGAAAAATCATCGGAGCTATACTGCTCAAAAAAAGACAGATAGAATCCATTGAGACCAGCGTTGACCAGGTTAAAGAGGATGGCCGACAGAACGATCACCACGGGCATTTTTTTCCCCTGGGTTCGAATCCTCAAAGGAAATACAAAGGTGCGATTGGCATAGTGCAAGAGCCATAAAACCAGGAGGAGTAAAGCATAGGAACTATGCGAGTAGCTGATTGTAAAGTAAAGAATGCAAAGAAAGGAAGGCAGTTCCATGAGGATCCATCCAAGTTTATTGGATATTTGCGGCCCCCAACCACTTTTCACATGTCTTCCGTAAGGAGCTTTCACAAAAAGCAGCATGAAAAAAGTGACCACTGCGATGCCTGCCCAAATGAGGCAGAGGATATGAAATAGTTCGCGGCTCATATTTGCTCTTTGTTTTTCATCCAATGGATCAAGTCTCGAACAGATTCTTCAAGCGGCCTGCATTGATGGCCTAGCTGCTCTCTCGCTTTAGTGGAATCCACCCGGTTGGGGCCCTGCTTTATCGTCAACAGGCTTTCACGATTGATGGGCCAGCGTAAAGGAACGAATTTTTGATATAAACGTATTAACGGAAGAAGAAACAGCAGGAGGTTAATTGAAATCACGGGAGGAACTCGAGCAGAATTAACTGTGCGGGCTAACTCTTTCAAAGGTGTAAAAATACCCGCCAGTGACATAGATTTCCCCTTTTTCGGCTTTATCGAGACTGTTGATCACGGTCTGAGAAAAATCCCGAATGTCTAGCAGGTCGTACCCTCCGCTGCTGATCATGGGCAATCTTCCGGTGTAGAGGTCAAGTATTGTACGTCCGAATCGTGAAGGTTGATCATCTGGTGGCCCGATAAGAGCTGTGGGCCTGAGGATTATCGCGTCCAGTCCTGAATCAGCCACCGCACTTAATATGCGTTCTTCGGCACGAGCCTTGCTCCATCCGTAAAAGAATTCTTTGGACGTGACCCACGGAGCCTTCTCGTCAAGGATTCTTTCGGCGTTGTCAGGCAATGTGGCAGTTGAGGAACTGATATAGATCAATCGAATCTTTTTTTGAACGCATTGATCAATGAGTTTTTCAGTCGCCTTTATATTGATCTCATATACCTCGTTGCGATTGTCTTCCCCGACTGAAATGACACTGGCGCAATGGATCAGGATCTCGGCACCTTCAAACAGAGATTCGAGCTCTTCCACATTCTTTAGATCTCCCTGAATCCATTTGATCTGATTTGATTTTTCAGGAAGCCGGTTTTTCCTGTACAAGCAGTTTAGAAGATAGCCCTGTTCGACGAGCATAGGTATTAAAACTGATCCGAGATGTCCGGTTGAACCGGTGATGGCTATTCGCTGATAACCCCCCGTCTTATTCCTATTGATGTGATCACTGCTCATCCGAAAGCTTTATTTTGATTTCCTCTCTCAGGGTTGATCGAAAGGTACTGCAGAAGGAATTCCAGCAGTATGAAAAGCGACGGTATCAGTCGTTTAATTGCCATAGAATGGTGATAAATCTATTTCTCCTTGATGGGGATCCAAATCTCCTCTTCAGCAAGCGCGTCATCGGGCCGATATCCTTCTGGAATAACTTCAAAGTGTTCGCGGTCATCGAGCTGGTAAGGGCTACTGGGGAACCATTCTCCATAGATAAACCCCATGGATTTCCTGAATTCAGATGCCGGGCCCACGTGCTTGAAAACAGCGTACAATCCTCCCCGAATCTGGTAAAGGCTCAGTCCTTCGATTTGAGCTTGATGCGCTTGATCTTTAATGCCAGTATTGATTGTCACTCCGGCCCATTTTTAAAAAGGGAGTCTTTGGGTCGAAGTTTTTTGGATCAAATACCGTGTTGAATTTTTGCAGGGAGATGAAATTACGGTCCTTACGATTCTTTATGTTCTTTACGAAAGGTCCAAAGCTTTGCCAAAGTGCCTGCGTCTTGTCTAGTGCCAGGCTCATCTCCATACTTTTTCCTAGAATGGTTGTGGGAGCGAGTGTTTCTATGCGGTTCTCCATATGGATTTCAATAGTTTGACGTGATCAGAAGGTAAAGGTCTTGCAACGAGCAAAGTTCTCGTCAAACATGACTTCAGCGTGCCCGCTTGGAGCATCATAGGGAGCTTTGGGTAAAACAGAGGGATTGTTAGGGTAGGAACCATTTTCGTACACCAGTTCCTTGAAAACAGCCGAATCTTTAACCAATAGCAATGACCATCCATTGCGTTTTCTCTGCTCGATGAAAATAGGAGCCCGTGTAACCGTAAATCGCGTGATGATTTCAGCGTATTTGTCGAGAAGCAAAAAGGTGCAGCCTCCGGTTCCGCAAAAGTAAGGGCCCATGAACCGAACAAAGATCTCCTTGTTGCCATCGTCGTTGAGATCCACCTCGTAGAATTGGAAACGTTTGTCATTTTCGGTCAGATTTTCATAGTCGCTCGCGGTGTAGTTCTTGAGAAAATTTTGAAGGTTCGCTGCGGTCTGCTCATTCGTACTTTGAGGTGCGTAGACCTCCTGTTCCTGGGAAGAAGGAGCGTCTGTAATAACCGGGGCATCGAGGTCAAGATCTTTTTTCTTTTCCGTCTGGCACGAGATCGAAACAACAGACAGATAAAGTATCAGTAAAGTGAGTTGAAGTTTCATCATAGTTGGTTAATTAAGATTGGGTTAAAGAATTTTTAATTGTTTGTCTTGAAGGGGTCATCATCTCATTTTGCTTTAAAAGTTGGCACTACTTTAAGTAGTGATTGGCAAAGCTCCCAAACGAATCAAAACTTTGGAAATATCCGGATGCCTGGCCAAAGCCGTATTCCATAAAAATAAACGGAACTGAGGCCTTCTCACTTTGGATTCTGTCTCCTTCAGTATCTCCAATATACAAAGGTTTTTGCAATGCATGTCGATTGATTAATTCCTCAATATTTTCGTGTTTGGGCCTGTGGTTCTGACCGTGAGCGAGTGAATCCCTGATCAGTGATTCGATACCAGCAAATCGTATAAAATGCTCGATGGTATGTTCGGGGCAATTGCTTACGATAAAGAGCGAATACCTTTTGGACAGCAGCTCCAAACCTTCGAGTACGCCCTCGTAGATTTCCCCTCCTTGAAGATTGATAAGCTCATACTGAAGATCGACAACCTTCTTATAATGTTCTTTTCTTACCCTGGGAGAAATATCGGGGAGCATGACTTCTAAAAATGCGGCTTCCTCCATGCCCATGAGCCCGTTGAGTTCCTCCTTAGAGGTCTCCTCTTCAAAGTTGTTCCGCCTGAAAAAAAGGTTCCAGGCATCGCTGTAGGTTTGAACCGCATCCCAGAGTGTGCCGTCCATATCGAAGATGAGGGAATCAGTATCCTGCATATTCAAAACTAAGATTTTCCACGCACCATTCTTTTGAGGATAGCCCATTGCTTGAGGGTCTCCTTGGCTGGAACCGCAGGAAAACCCAGAATGGTCTGACCATCGGGAATGTCGTTTATAATTCCGGATTTTCCACCCACTGTCACTCCGTTTCCAATGGTCACATGATCTTTTACAGCCACTTGGCCGGCCATGATCACGCCATCTCCCATTGTCACTGATCCTGAGATTCCACAACAGCCGGCAATCATGCAGGAGCGGCCTATTTTGCAATTATGACCTATTTGCACAAGGTTGTCAATCTTGGTTCCATCCCCAATTATCGTAGAACTGAATTTGCCCCGATCGATACAACTGGAGGACCCGATCTCAACATGGTTTCCAATAACCACGTTACCAATATGTGCGATCTTCACGATACCTCTTCCATCCGGGCTTGGGCGATAACCGAAACCGTCAGATCCGATATTCACATTGGATTGAATCAGGCAGTAAGCCCCAAGGGTGCATCGCTCGGAGATGACTGATCCTGACCGGATTTGGCAGTTGGGGCCAATGACCGCATCATCGAGCACACTGACATTGGGAAAAATCACGCTGTTGTCGCCGATGGATGCTCCTTTGCCTATGAAGGCATTAGGACCAATGGTTACATTCTTTCCGATTAGAGCTTTTTCATGAACGAAAGCAGAAGGGTGAATACCGGGTTCCAGCTCAACACCCTCAGGTAGAAAAAGCTCCAGGAGCTGGGCCATGGCAAGATCCGCGTTGCTGACTTCTATGAATGCCCGATTCTCTCCAGGATCGTTCAATTCCAACTTTTTGTCGATGACAGCTACAGAAGCTTTGGAGGTCTGCCAGAGCGGTATATACTTTTGATCCCCGATAAACGTGATGTGGTTTGAATTGGCCATTTCAATTTGCTCTGGCCCGTCAATGGTATGGACTGAATCTCCGATCAGCTTGCCATCGAGAAGCTCACTCAGCTCTTTGGCCGTATAGGATTTGTTGGGTTTTTTCATACGACCAAGATACGAGATTTTAGCGCTTTTTGGGCATTGGATCACAGCTCTATATATCCATCAGAGGATTCTCTCATAGAGGTTGTTCACCGAGAAAGGAGTCTGCTTTTCACCGATCTTGACAAAGCCCTGATGCTCGTAATAAGAGCAAAGCCCTGGATTTGACGAATCGCAATCCAAGCGCAACTTGCGAACCCCTTGTTTTTTAAGATCTTCGACCAGAATCTTGAGTAAATGAGCGCCAATTCCTTCCCCCGATCTACCGGGTTTTATGACCAGGGAATGAACATATCGCACATACGGCTCGAGCCCTTTCTCATCCCAATAGAGCGTATCAGACTCCAGAAGTCTGAAAATGCCAATCCATTCCATTTTTTCGTTATAAACGAAAAAGAATTCTCGTTTTTCGAAGCCGTCGCGCACCCATTGAATCTTATCCTCGGGAGGATTGGCCCAATACGACCACTGAGTCAAACCCTTTTTTTTAAGTCGGGCACTGGTTTGACGAAATAGGTCGAGAACCTCCTGGATTTTGTCAGTCCCGGCTTGTTTGAACGTAAGTATCAATGCAGAGGGATGGTTTCCGGATTATTAAGTCTTCTAAAGAGTTCGGTGATGCAAGTCAGCTCATTTTTTATCCAGATCCTCACGAAGGGTCCAAACCTCGTGAATCGGATCCCCTTTGCTGCTGAGACCTCTATGATGCCATTCGTCGTTCTCAATTCCGAACTCAAAGGAAAGAGAGGCGCCGACACGACTGCTGTCCCTGGAGAAAAATTCTATGTTCTCAGTGTATTCTTTGTCTTCTGCTGTGTAGGTTCCACCCCCCGTTCCGAAGAACTTTTTGGTCTCCGTGTTGTACGCGACCCATTGGAAACGCGTATCCGACAGAATTTTCATGGTCTTTCTCGGTCCGGGTTCCCTGCGCGTCATCTCACCGTCTCTTTCCCTTCCGGTAATGAGCCAGGCTCCACTCAGGTTTCCTTTTTTCCCGTCATCTACGCGGGTCCAGATACGATCGTCGCCTTCAAAAGTGATGGTGTTTCCCTTGTAATCAAAGATCACTTCCCTGGAGGTACCGACCTCGGTCGAATCGGCTGAAGAGAATTCCATGGTGATTTTAAATGTAGTGCCGTCGACCGTCCAGCTTCCGCCGAAAGTGTGGTCAAACTCCTTTCTCTCGACATTGTAGAACGTTTCAGCGATGTAACCGTCCATCACAATGGTCGTCACAATGATTTCCTGCCCCTCTCTGTTTCGATCCTTAGTGGTCCAGGCGCCTTCAAGAGCCTCTGTGTAATTAATGACTTCTGACTTTTCCTTTGTTTGGGCCTCTTCTGCTTCGGATTTTTTCTCAGTGCATGAAGTCAGTACAAACACAAAAATGACAAGCGGTAAAAAGATTCTGTAGTTTTTCATAATCAGGTTTTGGGTTTTTCAGTTTTGGTTTCTGGTTGTCCTTTGACCCCAAAGGTAAAAATGTCTTTTCGATTGTAGTGTCCGTTTACATCAAAATCCAATCGGCTGGCCGTCACCTCCCGAAGATCGAGTTCGGCAATGAGTGCACCTGAACTTCCGAAGAGAGGCCCTTCGATGATCTCACCCAAAGGGGAAACGATAAGGCTGCCACCTGGGCAAATTTCCTCTGTTGAAGGGTCAACGAGGTTCCTGAACTGCTCTGGGTACATGGATCTTGTAAAATATTGATTGCAGCCCAAAACAAAGCATCTGCCTTCCAGGGCGATGTGACGCATCGTAACAGTCCATTGTTCACGAGCGTCTGCCGTAGGGGCGATATAAATGTCCAGTCCTTTTTGATACATTGCCATTCTTGCAAGGGGCATGTAATTCTCCCAGCAAATCAAGCCTCCGAGCCTTCCAATGGAGGTATCAAAACTTACCAGGGAGCTGCCGTCCGCCTCGGCCCAAACCAGGCGTTCGGTTCCTGTAGGCTTGATCTTTCGATGCACGCCTAACAATCCTTCATTCGGCGAAATATAAAGCATGGAACAGTATAAAGAAGAATTGCCCTGTTCTTTTTCTGTGGCTCCAATGACGAGGTAAACCCCGAGCCTACGAGAGAGCTTTTCAAGTCGTTTGAGATGTGAGCTTTGGAGATCCAGGCTGTTTTCGTGATAGGTGGCGTAAAGCTCTCTGCCTTCCGGGGTTCGACTACCGATGACAGCACCAAAATCAAAGCCTCGGGGATACCCGGGAATAAAGGATTCGGGAAAAACTATCAGGTCACAACCCTCTGCAGCATATTTTTCGGTGAGACTCTCAACTTTTCTCACCGTTTCCTCCAGATCGAAGAAAACCGGGCTGTCCTGGATCAAGCCAACTTTTACTTTCATTAGTTAAAGGCAGGTAATCCGGTAATATCCAATCCTGTGATGAGCAGGTGTATGTCGTGCGTGCCTTCATAGGTAATGACCGATTCGAGGTTCATCATATGCCGCATGATGGGATAGTCTCCTGTGATTCCCATGCCTCCGAGAATCTGTCTGGCCTCCCTGGCGATGTTGATAGCCATGTCAACGTTGTTCCGCTTGGCCATCGAAATCTGAGCCGAGGTGGCCCTGCCTTCATTGCGAAGCACACCCAGTCGCCAGGTCAAAAACTGAGCCTTGGTGATTTCAGTAATCATCTCGGCCAATTTTTTCTGTTGCAGCTGGAAGCCTGCAATAGGCTTTCCAAATTGAATTCTTTCCTTGGCGTATCTCAGGGCTGTGTCATAACAGTCCATGGCTGAACCAATGACACCCCATGCGATTCCGTATCGCGCCGAGTCGAGACAGCCTAAAGGAGCGCCCAACCCGCTTTTATTCGGAAGTAAGTTTTCTTTGGGAACTTTTACATTGTCAAAAATAAGCTCGCCCGTCGCAGAGGCTCTTAGTGACCATTTGTGATGGGTCTCGGGGGTCGTGAATCCTTCCATCCCTCTTTCGACGATGAGGCCGTGAATCCGGTCTTCTTCGTTCTTGGCCCAAACCACGGCAATATCTGCAAAAGGTGAATTCGAGATCCAGAGCTTGGCTCCATTGAGCAGGTAATGGTCGCCCATGTCTTTGTAACGGGTTTCCATACCCCCCGGGTTGGATCCGTGATTCGGCTCGGTCAGGCCAAAACAGCCAATGAACTCTCCGCTGGCCAGTTTGGGCAGGTATTTTTGACGTTGCTCCTCGGTTCCGTATTTGAAGATGGGGTACATCACCAGCGAGGATTGCACCGATGCCGTTGACCGGATTCCCGAGTCTCCCCTCTCGATCTCCTGCATGATCAATCCATAAGAAATCTGGTCCAGGCCGGCCCCTCCGTATTCCTCAGGAATATAAGGTCCAAAGGCCCCAATTTCAGCGAGTCCGGACAACAGTTGTTTTGGAAATTTTGCCTCTTGGGCAGCGTCTTCAATGATGGGTGAAACCTCCCTCTTGACCCATTCTCTCGTGGCTTCTCTTACCAATATGTGCTCTTCAGTTAGAAGATCATCAAGATGGTAATAATCGGGTGACTGGAATAAATCGACTGACATAGAAATTTGTTGAAGTGTTAACAAAGCAAATTTACAATTAATGAAATGATAATACCAGTGCGGTGAAACTTTTAAATTGATAATTTTTATTGTTTACATTTGCAACAATGCGTCAAACCTTCAACAAACTGGAGAGGCTGAAAAGTAAAAAGAGGATTGAGCAGTTGTTCACTGAAGGAAAATCCCTTACCGTCTTTCCGCTAAAATTGGTCTTTTTACAATTGGAACACGATTCACCTGCCTTAATTCAGGCTGGAGTATCCGTTTCGAAACGCAATTTCAAGAGTGCGGTACACAGAAACAGAATCAAACGATTGATGCGCGAAGCCTACAGAAAGAACAAGGAAATTGTCTCTGGATCTGAGGATACTAAAAAGCATATATTTATGTTTATATATCAGGGAAAGAAAGAACCGAATTACCAACTTATCGAAGCGAAGATGAAGGAACTTCTTGCCAAGTTTCTAAAAAAACAATAAAAATAGCGGGATGAAAGAATTGAAGAGGATTATTAAACGCATGAAAAAGGGACTGGTGCTGGCTGCAGTGGTGGCACTGAGCACAGGATTGTTTGCCTTCAAGTCAGACTTCTTTGAAGTGGCCAAGCAAATGGAGATTTACACCACTCTTTTCAAGGAGTTGAACATGTATTACATTGATGAGATCAACCCAGCTCAGCTTACAGAAAGCGCCATCAATAACATGCTGGAGGAACTGGATCCGTACACCCGCTATTATGACGAACAAGGGGTTGAAGAGGTTCGCATAAACAGTTCAGGAGAATACAGTGGCATAGGGGCTGAATCGAGGTATTATGACAACAAACTGGTTATTGCCGAGGTTTATGAGGGATACTCGGCTGAAGAAGAAGGAATCAAGGTCGGAGACCAGATTTTGAAAATCGACGATGTAGAGGTTTCTGATTACGACAGCGACCAGGTAGTTAACCTGCTTATGGGCGTTCCGGACACCAAAGTCAATCTGGTGATCAACAGAAACGGAATCCAGAAAAACTTCACCATCACGCGGGAAAAAATCCTGGTGGATCCCGTTCCGCATTATCAGATGGTTTCCGATAAAATCGGTTACATAGCTTTTGACCGTTTCAACAACAAGGCCTCCTCCTCGGTGAAAAATGCCTTTGTTGAGTTGAAAACACAGGGTATGAGCAAGTTGATCCTCGACCTTCGCGGCAACCCCGGAGGATTGCTCAACGAGGCAATTGACATAACGAATTTTTTCGTTCCCAAAAACGAGATTGTGGTATCCACTAAGGCAAAACTCAAAAAATGGAGTGAAGTGTACCGCACAAAATACGAACCTATAGACCTGGAGATTCCCGTTGTGGTTTTGATTGACGGAAGGTCAGCCTCTGCTTCTGAGATCGTCGCAGGATCTTTGCAGGACCTCGACCGGGCAGTGATTGTGGGAGAACGATCTTTTGGCAAAGGACTTGTTCAGCGCTACCGCAATCTTACTTACGGAACAAAATTAAAGTTGACGATTTCCAAGTATTATACACCAAGTGGGCGGAATATTCAAGAGTTGGATTATACGCATCGGAATGGGGCCGAAATCCCAAAGTTTTCTGAGGAGACCCGCAATGAATTCAAGACCAAGAGCGGCAGAGTCGTTTATGACGGAGGTGGAATTGAACCGGATGTTTCCGTGGATAAGTCCAAGCAAACGGAAGCCACCAAGGCGCTTATGAAATCAGATGCCATTTTCAATTTTGCCAACAGGTTCTATTACAAGAATGATCAGATCGCCCAACCTGAGGAGTTTGTGCTCGGAGATGGTGAGTTTAAGAGTTTCATGTCTTATTTGAAAGCTGGCAAAAGCAACTTCAGAACCAGGAGCGAGGATAAATTTGATAAAGCCTTCAAAACCTCTCGAGAAGAAGATCTGTCTTCGGGGATTTCAGATTCCTATGATCGCCTTTTAGAAGAGCTTCAGGAAGAGAAAATCGAAGAACTGGTAAAGAACGAGGATCGCATTAAAGAGAAACTCAGTGATGAGATTCTCAACCGCTACTATTTTAAGAAGGGGGAATATCAGAATCATATTGCCCATAGTCCCTATATCAAGAAGGCGATTTCCATCCTGGAGGATGAGAGCAGGTATCGAAGCATTCTTTCCAATGAAAAGCAGTAAAAGAACCAAAGCACAGATCTCCACCACCGCAATAGAGCGGATTTACATCACAATGCGTCATCTTTTTATCCGGGGCTTTTATAAGCCCATGGGTATATCCGGGCAGGCACTCATCAATGAATTGCTCATTCTTCAGCCTGAGATTTATGGCAGTATGGGCGAAGAAGGGGCAGAACTCCAGGGTCTTCTCTACATCATCGACAGACTTCCTGAAGGCATAGCCGAATGCCGATACATTCATCTCACCGCAGACGAGGGTTTGGCCGATTCAAATTTCACCAAGATCATCCCGGCAAAGCGCCGCCGCAATTGCTATCGCATCGATCGGGATCAGGTGAATATAGAGATCACTCGTGGCCGATCTGACGTCTATGACATCCTGACCCATTTGACCTTCATGTTCATTGAAGCGGAAAAGATCGCGAAAAAGGTATTGATCAGTGATGAAGGAGAAACCATTCGAGAATGGACCCACCTGGAAAAAGTGGTTCTGAACAACACGCACCTCGAAGGTGAAGAGAGGGAGGTTTTAATCGCTCATCTTTCGAGCATTTTAGGCAGAACCTTCGAAGAGACGCTCAAAGCTGATTCAAGCTTTGCCACAGAGAAGAAGCCCGACCGACTTTTTGAAGTGATTTACTGGATGGGCAAACTCGCCCTGAATGAGATAGTCCAGGACAAAAAGCACGAGATCACCTTCAGCACCACGTTGCGCGATCGAATTGGTCATCACAGCTACGGAGACACGTGGGCCCACAATATCAAACAGGAGCTTTTTGAGAAGAACCTGCTCGACAGACCCCTGCATATCATCAGCGCGAACATGCACAGCGTCATGAATTCGATTTACGGCCCCATGCTTTTACCAGATGAAGCTGAGAAGCATGAAAGCACGGAGCTCTTTGAGCTGATCGGGGAGAAGTCGAACAAGGATTTAAGAAAGAAGATCAAAAAGGGCGCTCGAGAGCACGGCCTTACTTTCATCAAGGATTCAACAGGAGCCAATATCGACGTTCAGATCATTGACAGCCAAAAAATTGACTTTGACAAAACCCGTTTCAGAACGACAAAAAAAGGTAGTGAAATGCCTGTTATTATCGTTATGGATTACGCGTTTGGAGAACAGGCCTATGAAACGCTAGATGAATTGTTGAAACCCTTCGAGAACACTGCTGTAAAAAAGAGGCATCTCAAGGTGGAATCCATTTCTGTCATGGGAAAAGCTGGAATTTTGGAAGGCGACAAGGGGGATATAATGATTCCGAACGCGCATATTTTCGAGGGTACCGCAGATAATTATCCTTTTGAGAACCAGCTTTCGGCAAGTGATCTTGAGAACCATGGGATCAAAGTTTTTCAGGGCTCCATGGTCACCGTCCTGGGGACTTCTCTTCAAAACAAAGATTTACTCGAATTCTTTCACAAATCCACCTGGGGAGTGATCGGTCTCGAAATGGAAGGGGCCCATTATCAGAAAGCCATACAGTCGGCTTCGAGAATACGAGGCAATATCAGCTCGAATGTAAAGGTTCGATACGCTTACTACGCCTCAGACAATCCACTTAAGACAGGAAGCACTCTCGCATCCGGAGGACTCGGGTCAACCGGGATCAGACCTACCTACATGATCACCCGCAAGATCCTCGAACAGATCTTTTGAATCGTTTGTTTTTTGGAGTACTTTTACGGCAAAACCTGAAAAATGAACATTCTTGTTATCGGTTCTGGAGGAAGGGAATGCACCTTTGCCTGGAAGCTCTCTCAAAGTGAAAAATGTGAGAATCTTTACATTGCACCCGGGAATGCCGGAACGACGTCTTATGGGCAGAATATTGAACTAAATCCCAACGATTTTGATCAGTTGAAAAAGCAGGTTCTGGATAAGCAGATCGATATGATTGTTGTTGGCCCCGAAGACCCATTGGTAAACGGACTGCACGATTTTTTTCTCGGAGATGAAGACCTGAAGAGCATTCCGGTTATTGGGCCTCAAAAGTATGCCGCTCAGTTGGAGGGCTCCAAGGAGTTCGCCAAGGAATTCATGTTCCGTCACGGGATTCCCACGGCGCAATACAAGAGTTTTACTGAGAAAACGCTGGAAGAAGGCCTACAGTTTCTAGAGGAAATGAACTCTCCTTATGTCTTGAAAGCCGATGGACTGGCCGCTGGCAAGGGCGTACTCATTCTGGAGGATCTCGACGAAGCGAAAAAAGAGCTAAGAGAGATGCTGGGCAACCGTAAATTCGGAGATGCCAGTTCCAAGGTGGTCATTGAAGAGTTTCTCGATGGAATCGAGATGAGCTCCTTTGTGGTTACAGACGGCAAGGATTACGTAATTCTGCCCAATGCAAAAGACTACAAGCGAATTGGAGAGGGCGATCAGGGCCTCAATACAGGGGGAATGGGAGCCATATCACCAGTACCTTTTGCCGACAAATCGTTTCTTGAAAAGGTTGAGGAGCGTGTTATAAGACCCACCATTGAAGGGTTTAAGAAAGATGAAATCGACTATGTCGGCTTTGTTTTCATAGGACTGATCAAAGTAGGAGAAGATCCTTATGTGATCGAATACAATGTGAGAATGGGTGATCCGGAGACTGAAGTCGTACTTCCCAGGGTAAAATCAGACCTTGTCGATTTATTTTCGGCGGTGGCTGACCAAAAACTCAGTGGGTTTGAGCTTGAGCTCGACCCTCGAAGCGCCACGACGGTGGTCCTGGTGTCGGGAGGATATCCGGAAGCCTATGAAAAAGGCAAGGAAATCCATGGACTGGAAGAGGTTTCGGATTCACTGGTGTTTCACGCCGGAACCCAACTGAAAGAGGGTAAAATCCTAAGCAGTGGAGGAAGAGTTCTCGCCATAACATCCTTCGGAGCCGACTTCCGAGAAGCACTCAAATCGTCGTACCGCAATATTGACAAGATCTGTTTTGATAAGATGAATTTCAGAAGGGACATCGGTTTTGACCTTTAGAATTTTGTTTTGAAGCGCAACGGGGTAATTATTGTTTCTCCTTTGAATTGGGGACTCGGGCACGCTGCCCGGTGTATTCCTATTGTCGAGGCCTTGTTGAAGAATAAATTTGAGCCCGTTCTGGCCGGTGACGGTGTATCACTCGATTTGCTTGCCTCGGAATTCCCTTCTCTTCGCACCTATTCCCTTCCTTCTTACGGCATACGTTATGCAAAGTCCCCTGGGCTTTTTAAGTTGAAATTGTTGAGCCAGGCCCCAGGAATTCGGAAGGCGATTTCAAGGGAGCATAGGATAGTGCAGGAAATTGTTGCCAAAGAAAAAGCCTCCGGCATCATTTCAGACAACCGATTTGGTGTTTGGTCGCAAAGGGTGCCCTCGGTTTATTTGACGCATCAGGTTTCCGTAAAGGCTGGATTTCTTTCGACGTTGGCTTCCTTTTGGCATCGGCGGGTGATCTCGAAGTTTGACCGGTGTTGGGTGTGCGATTTCAAGGGAGAAGACAGCCTGGCCGAAGAGCTCTCATCTGGCAACGGAGAATTGCAGAACCTGGATTGGATAGGTCCTCTCAGCAGATTCTGGAAGCCGGAAGAAAACGCAGAAGGCACAACCCAAAAAATAGAAAAAAACATTGACATAGGGGTTGTTCTGAGCGGACCAGAGCCTTCTCGCAGTCAGTTCGAGAAAAAAGTCATTGAAGCACTCAAGGGCCGGAAAGAGCAAGTTGTTCTTGTGCGGGGGATCGTCGAACCTCCCGTGGAAATTCGAAAGAATTCTCAAAAATGCGAAACAGATGAAAACCTGACGATTTACAAATTTATGTTGGCTGATGAACTCGAAAGGATGATAAGGCAATGCCGCATCCTGGTAATGCGCTCCGGATACAGCAGTATCATGGATCTAAATGCATTGGGCGCAAGAGCTTTGCTCGTGCCTACGCCAGGGCAAAGTGAGCAGGAGTATTTGGCAAGGCGAATGCAAGAAAAAGGTTGGTTTCCGACTGTCAGGCAAAGTGAATTTGATTGGCACGCGATTCAAAGAGCGATGGATTTTTCCTGGACAGAAACAAAAAAAACATCAAAGCAAATTGACGATGCAAGACGCTTTGATGTTTTTTTGAAAGGAGACTGATTGTTCTCAGATGAACGACAGATCAGTTCCCTCTACTTCTTCTACCTTGATCAACTTGTTCTCCCTGTAAGTGATTTCCTTGGTTGTTTGTTCACCAACGATGTACCACTTTCCTTCTTTTATGCCATTATCGTAGTTCGCTACAACGGATATTTTGCCTGAATTGTCATAACGTATCCATTGATCGTGAAGTTTCTCGTCTTTGAAATAGCCAACTTCTTTAATCATCCCGTTATCGTGATAATAAGTGGCTTTGACCAAATCATCCTGTTTTTCGAAAACAGGTTCATTATTCTGAGCGAAAGCGAAGCTGGTCGCTGTGAGTACAAGAATTAAGGCAACGATAATATTTTTCATGATCTCTGATTTTTTAGGTCAACTAATAGTATGATAAGACAAATTTACAAAAAATAAACAATTTGGTAACATTAAGTTAACATTGAAAAATAAAAAATATTGTGTTTCTCTAGAATCTGGCGCTAAGTCGGAAGGTTTTAACCGGCTTTGTTCAGGGTAAATGAGAAGGTAGATCCTTGACTTGGAGCGCTTTGTACAAACGTCTCCTGATCGTGTGCTTCAAGGATATGCTTGACAATGGCCAATCCAAGGCCTGAGCCACCATGTTCACGGGATCTGCTTTTGTCCACGCGATAAAAGCGTTCAAAGAGGCGCGGAAGATTTTCAGGGTCGATACCCGTTCCATTATCCTCAATTTCGATCAGCTGCCGATAGGGCGAATGCGAACTGAAAGACACAACTGTTCTGCCACCCAATTTTCCGTAATTTATCGAATTCTGAATCAGGTTGGTCAGCACCTGTTCTATTTTCTCCCTGTCAGCGCGAACCATGATGGGATAGTCGTAAGGTTCCCTGAATTCCAGTGATATGTCTTTTTTCTCAGCCGAATACTCGAGCATGTCCATCACTTCCAGGGCGCACTGAACAATGTTAAAAGTCTCTTGATTCAGCTTCATACCCGTTTCCAGTTTGGCCAGGGTATCGAGATCCTTCACGATCGAATTCAATCGATTGAGGCTTTTTTTAGTTCTTTTGAGGTATTTTCTTTCGAGTTTCTCGTCGTCCATATTGCCCTCCAGCACCGTAAGAAGATAACCCTGTGCGGTAAACAAGGGCGTTTTCAACTCATGGGATACATCTCCCATGAATTCTTTTCTAAAGTCGTCTCTGTTGTGCAACTGCTCTATTTCCTGATGCTTGCTTTCGGCAAAGGTCTTTACCTTAGACAGAAAAAGCTCAAAGTCCAAATCGCTTGATTCTTTTTTCAGGTAGGGTTCGTTTTCAAATAGCGAAGAGTCATAAACCTTTCTCAATTCGGTGAGGATGAATTCACGCAAGAAAGTTCTAACCGATATGAAAACAACTGTAAAACTTAAAAGGGAAAAAAGCAGAATTCCAACCAGGGAAAAACCGAACAGATAGAATAAAACAATCCCAATGATGGTGAGCGTCGCACATATCAATGCCGAGGCTTTGAGGACATTCCTGTTCAGTTGATTTATTCTCACCCTCAAATATAAGGGTTCGTAGTCTTAAACTACAAATTTATAGCCTACGCCTTTGATGGTCTTGATAAAATCATCACCTATCTTCTCACGGAGCTTCCTTACATGAACATCAATGGTTCGCCCTCCTACGATGACGTCCTGACCCCAAACCGTTTTCAAAATGATCTCACGGTTGAAAACCTTGTTCGGGACGCTGGCCAGAAGCGAAAGGAGTTCGAATTCTTTGCGCGGCAGGGTAATCTGCTTTCCGTCGATTTCCACGTAGTACTGATCACGATTTATTTTGATGCCTTCATAAACCAACTCATTCTCCGACTTCATATCCTTTTTCTTCAAACGCCTCAATAGACCCTTTACTTTGCTCATAAGCACTTTGGGCTTGACGGGCTTGGTGATGTAGTCATCCGCTCCAGCGTCAAAACCGGCCACTTGAGAATAGTCTTCACCCCGTGCCGTGAAAAAAGCAATCACCACGTCCTCCAACCCTTCAAGTTCACGAATCTTTTCACAGGCCTCGATGCCATCCATCTCCGGCATCATGATATCCAGCAGGATCAAATGAGGTTTTATCTTTTGGGCTTGGTTCACAGCTTCAATTCCGTTGGAGGCGGTTGAAATCTGGTACCCCTCTTTTTTAAGGTGATACCCTACGATTTCAAGGATGTCGGGTTCATCGTCTACGAGCAGAATCTGGATGGATTCATTCTTCATAATCAGAATCTTAGATTTTTGTCCTCACAAAAATAGCCAAATTTTGCCGCTTCGACCGGAGTTAACGATAAGTTAATATTCCCTCGCAATACGCTTGAAATCTTGATTGACTGTTAAATAGTCGTTAACGATTTCATAACATCTAAATGCCAATTTTGCAACGGAGAAATTAATAACTAAAACTCTTAAAACGAATGAAACGATTTATTTTATCAGGATTGCTTCTCATTACAATGATCTTCTTTTCAGGTTGTTGCAGCGAAGAACCCGGCAGCAGCGCAAATGCATCATGTTTTAATGGAATTCAGGATGGCGACGAGACTGGGGTTGATTGCGGCGGAAGTTGTGCTCCCTGTCCGACCTGTGACGATGGTATACAGAATGGAGGAGAGACCGGTGTTGACTGCGGTGGGCCCGACTGCGAACCGTGTTCCGGAATAGTTGTGAAGACAGGACTGATTTTGGCTGACGAGATATGGACAGCCAACAATATCTATCAATTAGCTGGCAAAGTAGTGGTTGAAGATGGCGTGACACTCGAGATAGAACCCGGTACCATCATCAAAGGAGAAAGAGGTATAGGGTCTCTGGCTTCCGCGTTGATTGTTGCCCGAGGGGGAACGATCATGGCGATGGGAACGGCAGAAAACCCAATCGTATTTACATCAATTGAAGACAATATCCAGGTGGGTCAGAAAGCGGGCACAAACTTGAGTGAGCTTGACCAGGGTCTATGGGGAGGCGTTCTAATTCTTGGATACGCTCCTGGTTCCTTCCGAGGGGATGTTACAGAAGTTCAAATTGAGGGAATTCCCGCTGGAGACACCTTCGGACTTTATGGCGGAAATGACCCTGAAGACAATTCGGGAGTTTTCGAGTACGTTTCGATCCGACACGGTGGAGCTTTGATTGGAGAAGGTAATGAGATCAATGGCCTGACACTTGGAGCTGTTGGCTCTGGTACTGTGATCAATAACGTTGAAGTTGTTGCGAACGTCGATGACGGAATTGAGTATTTCGGAGGAACAGTTAATACTGAAAACATGCTTGTATGGGCACAAGGAGATGACGGATTGGACATCGATCAGGGTTATGCCGGAACTGTTAGCAATTCAGTAGTTATCTTGGATGTAAGCTCTGATCACGCCTTAGAGATCGACGGACCCGAGGGTTCTTTGAATGGAGAATTTACGCTGAATAATATTACCCTTATTGGCAATGTGGATACTCCTGGTGGAGAATATGCCGACTACAGAAGCCGTGCCATGGGTGCCTCAAACGGGGTTTATGCTTATGGTTTCCCTGATGGCAAAGACGCAGAGTTGGACAACAACCAGGTTGCTCAAAACTTTCTTGACGGAATCCTAACATTCTCTGATTGGGAAATTGTAGGATTTGACAACTCGATCTTCGTTGAAAAGGTTGCTACGGATGATAACGGTGATCCGACAGAAGAGAAAATTATCGTGAACCCCGACTTTACCACTAGAGCTGCCGACTGGACAACACAGGTTGAGCAGGGAGCGAATTCGGTTGGTGCCAATCTCGGGGATTTCAACTGGACCTTCGCAAAAGGAAAAGGCGCTTTCTAAAAAGATAAAAGAACTGACCTTTTGAACAATTGCTCGCCTCGAGAAAGGTGAGCAATTGTCTGTAAAAGAAACAAAACAAGAGATACACTTAGTTTAGAACGAATGAAAAGAGCAATTTTGATTTTAACAGTGACACTGGCCTGGACAACAGGAATGTTTTCCCAGACCGGTGAGCTTACTGGAAAGGTGCTTGACAAGGAATACAACGACATTTTGCCATTTGCCAATGTTGTAGTTAATGGCACTTCAGCTGGAACCACCACTGATTTCGAAGGGAATTATGCCCTTAAATTGGAACCCGGAGTCTATACGGTCGAATTTTCCTTCATTGGATATGAAACTGCAGAAATTTCTGAGGTAGTGATTAAAGCGAATGAAACAACGGTAGTCAATGCCAGCATTGGCCCCTTGAGCAATGAGCTGGAGGAAGTCGTGGTTCGCGCTACAACCGCAGAGAATACAGAAGCATCATTATTGAATGTTCAGAAAAAGTCGATCAATCTACTCGACGGAATCTCTGCACAGACCTTCAGTAAAATTGGAGCGAGCAACTCTGCAAAGGCCGTCAAGAGTGTGCCGGGCGTTTCGGTTCAGGGAGGAAAGTATGTCTACGTTCGCGGTCTCGGAGACCGTTATACCAAATCTATTCTCAATGGGGTGGATATACCTGGCCTCGATCCCGACAGAAACACCATTCAGATGGATATCTTTCCAACGAATGTCTTGGATAATATTCAGGTTGTCAAGTCCTTTACTGCAAATTACCCTGCGGATTTCACTGGGGGTACTGTGAACATAATTACGAAAGACTTCCCGAACAAAGAGGAGTACAGTGTCTCGGTGGGAGCCGAATATAACCCCAGCATGCACTTCAACAGTGACTATCTGGGATCTCAACAGAGCAATACGGAGTTATTAGGATTTGACAATGGACTTCGATCCAATCCGATTCCACAGGACATCACAATTCCTCCTCCATCAGCACAAAACCCGGCAACCTCATTCTGGACCTCTCAATTCAACCGGGAGATGGCGGCCAAGAGGCAAACCAGTTTTATGAATACGAATTTCGGTCTCACCGCTGGAAATCTATGGGATGTGGGCAAAGGAGGAAACAAATTGGGATACCAATTTGCAGGTGCCTATCGGAATGAACAAGTCTATTACGAAGATTTCCAGAATGGGAACTGGAGGAAGTTCGAAGATAAATCCATCAACGAGATGAATCCGGACAAACTCCAAAACGGGGATCTGGCCAAGAACAACATTCTTTGGAACATCTTGGCAGGACTTACCTTTAAAACGGATAAAAGTAAATACAAGCTTTCAGCAATGCACATCCAAAACGGTGTTTCCACTGCGGGTTACCTCAGGCAACAAATCCTGTTTTCGGATGCTGTGACGATCTTCAAGGATAATATTGAATACACCCAGAGCCAGATCACTAATGTCTTGTTGAACGGAAAGCATTCCAATGAAGACGGATCATGGAACATCGAGTGGAAGATCTCACCAACCTTGTCAAAGATCAATGACAAGGATGTGCGGGTAGCACCCTTTGAATTTGAACCGAGTACAGGAGATTATTTCCTGAGCCCGAGTTCGGCGGGCAGCCCGCTCAGAATTTGGAGAGATCTCGAAGAGGTCAACCTGGTAGGGAAATTGGATTTTACAAAGCGCCATGATCTCTTTGGCCGTAAAGCAAGGCTTCTTTTCGGAGGTCAGTATACTTACAAGCAAAGGGATTTCACAATTCAACAATTCCAGTCAGGTACTATGGGGGTAGGGAGTTGAATTTGAAGGGGATGCGGATGAGATTCTGAATCCGGCGAACATCTGGACAGTCAACACACAGCGAGGGACATATGCACAGGGTAACTTTGAGCCTGACAAACACCTTTGACGCAAATCAGAACATTGCTGCGGCTTATCGTTTCGGAAGAATTTCAGATCACTGACAAATTGAAATCGATAATTGGATTGCGGTTTGAAAAATTCGAATTGTTCTATACGGGTACAAACAACCAGGGTGACGTAGTTCTGGATAATGAAAAGTTGTTAGATAAGAATGACTTCTTTCCTTCAGCGAGTTTTATTTATGCGCTCAATGACGATTCCAACTTGAGATTGGCCTATGGTCGTACTACAGCTCGACCTTCTTTTAAGGAGGCTTCGATCACCCAGATCTTTGACCCGATTTCGAGTACAACTTTCAACGGTAATATCGACCTGCAGCCGACCTATGTAGACAATATCGACCTGAGATGGGAGCGGTTCAGCGAGAAAGCACAGATGTTTGCGGTCAGTGTTTTCTACAAGAATTTTAAAGATCCGATAGAGCTTATCCTACTTCCTTTCAGCTTCTGACCAGTTTCATTCCTGTAAACACGGGTCAAGCAACGGTCTACGGAGCCGAGTTTGAAATGAGAAGAAACTTCGGTTTTATAGGTGGTGACAGTTGGGAAGACTTCAGCTTCAACCTGAACTTCTCTATTATCGAATCTCAGCTCGAAATGCCTGAGCCGAATTTGAAAGAAGGGTCCTGAACGCAAGAGATGGCGAGACCGTAAGCGATACACGTGAAATGCAAGGCCAGTCACCTTATCTGATCAATTTTGGTTTGAATTATGCCAACGATGACAATGGATGGCAAACTAGCCTGTACTACAATGTTCAGGGGAAAACCCTTCAAGTCGTGGGACAGGTGACGTTCCGGATGCCTATACGATTCCTTTCAACAGCTTGGATTTTATTGTGAACAAGAGCTTTGGCAAGGATATCAACTCGACCATAAACTTCTCGGTAAAGAACCTTTTGGACAGCGACAGAGAAGTACGTTATCAGTCTTTCGGGGCAGAGGATCAGATATTTTCAAGTTTTAGCCCTGGGATGGGAATTTCCCTGGGATATTCTCACAGATTCTAAACCGGAAAGGCTAAAACGTCTGAGGAAGGCGCATTCAATCTTTAGCATTGATTTAGAAAACAAGTAGAATCCTCCAAACGAAAGTTTGGGGGATTTTTTATTCTTCAAGTTTCATAGAGATCTCCAACCAGCGATCCTCTTTGATTTCCAGTTCTTCAACGATCTCTTGGAGCTTGACAGATTCAGATTCGATGTCTTCCTGGGGGATTTCGTTTTTGGAAAAGAGATCCTCGATCTCCAGCTTTCTTTTTTCAAGAGTTTTGATCTCCTTTTCGAGTCTTTTGAATTCCTTTTTTTCCTGGTGAGAGAGCTGCCCTTTCGCAGGCTGCGCCAAACGAGAATCCGACTTCTTCTCCACACTGCTGTCAGCAACAGAAGGTCTGGAATCCTCATAGACTCTGAAATCGGAGTAGTTGCCGGGAAAGTCACTGATCTTGCCTTCTCCTTCGAATACGAAGAGGTGATCCACGATACGGTCCATAAAGTAACGATCGTGCGACACCACGATGAGGTTTCCCGGAAAATCCAGGAGGAAATTCTCTAAAATCTGCAGGGTAACAATGTCGAGGTCATTGGTCGGCTCGTCAAGCAGCAGAAAATTTGGATTTTGAATCAGAACCGTGCAAAGAAAAAGACGCTTGAGCTCACCCCCGGAAAGCTTTTCTACATAGTCGTACTGCTTTTTACGATCGAACAGGAATCGTTCCAATAGCTGACCGGCACTGATGCTCCGCCCCTTTGCCAGGGGAATATAGTCGCCGAATTCGCGGATAACCTCGATGACCTTTTGACCCGATTTGATGGAGATCCCATCCTGGGTGTAATAGCCGAACTTTACCGTTTCTCCGACGACGACTTTTCCGGAATCCACCGGAAGGGTTCCTGTCACAAGATTGAGAAAAGTCGATTTGCCCGTGCCATTCTTACCGATTACGCCAATTCGCTCTCCCCTTTTGAAAACGTAGTCGAACCGATCCAGCAGAACCAGGTCGTCATAGGCTTTGCTCACATTGTGCAGTTCGAGGATCTTGCTCCCGAGCCTTTCCATTTGGATCTCCAGCTGAACTACATGATCTTTTCTTCTTTGGTGGGCGCGTTCCTTGATCTTGAAAAAATCATCGATCCTCGACTTGGATTTGGTCGTTCGAGCCTTGGGCTGCCTCCGCATCCAATCCAGTTCTTTTTTATAAAGGCTCTTTGCCTTCTGAAGCGTGGTCTGTGCCAGGGTCATACGCTCCTCTTTTTTTCGAGAAAGTAGGAATAATTGCCTTTGTAGCGATACAGTTGCATGTCATCCAACTCAATGATCTCGTTGCAGACTCGATCCAGAAAGTATCGATCATGCGTTACCATGAAGAGGGTGATTTTCTCGTTTTTTAAGAACTGCTCCAACCATTCGATCATCTCCAGGTCAAGGTGGTTGGTAGGCTCATCCAGGATGAGCAAATCGGGTTGCTGAAGAAGAATAACGGCCAGACTGAGTCTTTTTTGCTGACCTCCAGACAATTCAGAGACTTTAGCTCCGAGATCGGTTAACTTAAGTCTGTAAAGAACCTGCTTGTATTGAGTTTCAAAGTCCCAGGCCCGGTGGTGGTCCATGGCTTCCATCGCACTTTGTAAGGCTTTCTGGTCATTCGGGTCTGCCAGGGCGCTTTCATATGCTGCTATGACATGAAGTATGGGGTTATCAGAGCCCGATATAGTCTCCTCTATGGTTCGGGAAGGATCAAGCTCGGAACGTTGCGAAAGGTAGGAGACCCTTAGGTCTTTACGATAGATAACTTCTCCGGAATCGGTGCTTTCTTCACCGGTAAGAATATTGAGAAGCGTGGTTTTGCCTGTCCCGTTTTTAGCGACGAATCCCACTTTTTGATCCTTGTTGATTCCAAAGGAAATGTCTTCAAACAGGATTCTCTCTCCGAAAGATTTGCTTATATGCTCTACCGATAGGTAATTCAAAACGTCTCGTTTAGCTGACTCAACTTAACGCAGTCAAGTCTTGCGAAACTAAAACAAAAAGACGACAAAGAATAACTAGCTCTTGAATTGGAACACGAATTCTTCCTGGTATTTGTCCCAATCCTCCGCGGAACTTATAGTTTCGTGGTCATTATTATAAAAGAGCTTCAGGTAAAGCTCGAGCTGGGGAGGTGTTTTGTATCCGGGAACGGGCAACAAGGTGTCTCCATTTTCATTAAAAAACACAATGGTGGGGTAGGCGGTAATTTTCAAAGCCTGGGCAAGCTCATGTTGTGCATTTCTCCCCGATCGATTCGGGTCAAACTGCGGATTGCCAAAATCCAGGTTTTTGTATTTAATGGCCTCGTCACCTTCTGCATTGAATTTAACAGCGTAATAGTTCTCATTGACGAACTTGACAACGTCGGCATTCTGAAAGGTGTTCTTATCGAGCATCTTACAGGGTCCGCACCAGGTTGTATAAACGTCCATGATGATCTTTTTCGGAACTTTGGTCTGAGCTGCCAGAGCATCCTCCAGACTCATCCAGTTGATCTTTTCCTTTTGGGCAAAACCCGTTGAAACCGTCAAGAGAACAGCGGCAAATAAAATTATCTTCTTCATTTTCAAATTCGAATTTAACGTACACTTAGTTGCAAAATTAAGTATAAGCTTACAATACATTAAAAAGTTTATAACTCATTAACATTATTTTGCTCTCATTATTTTATGCCGTGCATCAATTTTTTGATCACGGGTTGCATAATAACAGAGAGCACGCCCAAGCCAATCGCAATAAAGGTCAACATCCAGAAGAAATAGCTGATGCCGTTTTCATTGGCGATGTCGGTCGACATTTTCACCAAACATCCCCGCAAGCTTCATGCCAATTGCAATGGCAAGATACCAGACGCCAAACATGAAAGCGATCATGCGGGCAGGAACCAACTTGCTTACATAAGACAGTCCGACTGGAGAGACGCAAAGCTCACCAAGCGTGTGGAACAGGTAGACAAGGATGAGCCAAACAATGCTCACGGACGCCGTCTGTGCGCCGGGAGCGATGTCTCGTGACCCGAAAGCGACTACGGCCATTCCAAGGCCCAGGAGCGTCATTCCTATACCGAATTTGACATTCGCACTGGGGTTGTATTTGCTCTCCCACCATTTGCTGAACAGAGGTGCGAAAGTGATGATGTAGAGAGAGTTGAGAACGCCGAACCAGGAAGCTGGAATTTCGGCTACATCTTTCTGAAACTCGGTATTGAGCATCCAGATGGCAATGGCCCAGATGATCAGGAAACTCAAGCCCAGGAAGAAGTTTGAAAAAGGATATTTCTTAAAAGTTTGCTTGAAAAGCAAAATGAGCACCCAGGTAATGATGCCGAGTGGAATCAACGTCATCAGGGAGTTAATAACCTTGAAAAGAAAGCCTGCGTCTCCTTCGAGTACGCGGTTGGTATAATCTCTGGCAAAGATCGTCAGGGTTCCTGGTGCCTGTTCAAATATGCCCCAGAAAAAGATCGTGAGAAAGGCAAAAAAGGTCACGGCAAGCATTTTTTCTCTCGTGATCTTGGAGTAGAGCGTCAGACGGTAGATCAGGAGGATTAGAAACAAACCAAGGGCAAACAGGATCGTCGCACTGTTTCCGTCCAAACCGAATAGTTCAAAATCGAGGAGATTGAAGCTGCCATTTGAGATTTTTGTTGCAGGCTGATTGAGTATCCAGGTCAGTCCAAGTACCGAACAGATTACAATTGCAACGTTTTGCCACATAGTGAAGGGCGCTCTTTTGTCTTCGTCACCACCTTCTTTTTGCATCTCGTTTTTTGCAGCGACTACTGGTTTTTTACCAACCTCTCCGAAGATGCCCTGGGCAAACCAAAACTGCAGCATGCCAAAGAGCATAAAAATTCCCGCCAGGCCAAAGCCCCAGCTCCATCCGACTTTTTCACCCAGGTATCCGCAAAGCAGAATTCCGAGAAACGCTCCGGCATTAACACCCATGTAGAAAATTGTGTAGGCGCCGTCTTTCTTCTCCTGGTGATCTTCGTACATGACCGAGATAATGGAAGTCATGTTGGGTTTGAAGAATCCAGATCCGACAACAAGCAGGGTCAACCCGAGATAGACCGAAAAATGCGTCTCAACTGCCATCGAAGCATGGCCCAGTGTCATCAACAAGGCTCCAATTACGACCGCCATGCGATATCCAATTTTTTTGTCGGCCAATTGGCCGCCCACAAGGGTGGACAGGTAAACGAGTGCTGTATAGGAGCCAAAAAGGGCCATGGCATGCTCTCTTGGCCAGGCCCAGCCCTCTTCCATGAGAGAGGCAGTAAAGAACATGACCAATAGGGCCCGCATTCCGTAGTAAGAGAATCGTTCCCACATTTCGGTGAAGAACAAAACGAACAAACCCGAGGGATGTCCTAAAACTTTGCTTTTGAAAAAATCTTCTGCGCTTTTACTCATTATTCCTATTTGTTTATTCGAACTGCTTATTTGTGATTATCTATTCATGCTCATCATCCTCGGCACCATGCGTAAGGATTTCAAGTTTCTTTCTGAAGAGCATCACGATGGCTCCAAAAACCACACAGAACAAGGCAATTCCGGTAAATACGGCAAACTCTCCCAGACCCTCTGCAGATTCACCGAGAAGTCCGGCCAGTTTGTTCCCGAACCCGGTCATGGCAAAATAGATTCCCATCATAAGGGATCCGTATTTCAAAGGAGCCAGTTTGGTGATGTAAGAAAGGGCAACCGGCGAAATGCACAATTCACCTACCGTGTGAAAAAGATAGGCCAAAACCAGCCAGTACATGGCCGACGATCCCTGGGTTTCGAATTGAGATGATGCAGCTGACATGAAGAAAAAACCGGTACCCATGATGATCAGTCCGATGATCATCTTGTACAGGGAAGTAGCAACCTTTCCTTTTAATTTTTTATTGGCCCAATAGGCAGCAACTGAGGTTCCAAGAAAGATGATGAACATGGCGTTGAGTGATTGAAACCACGAGGCGGGAACTTCCCATCCCATCAGCATTCGGTTGGTCTTCTCTTTGGCATAGATATTCATCAGACCCCCAGCCTGTTCAAAGGCTCCCCAGAACACAATGACGAGCAAGAAAGAAATGAAGAGAACAACTATTCGATCCTTTTCAATTTTGGTCAACGGCTTGTTTAACGCATCCTTTTCGACCTGATTCTGTGAAGTGCCTAGAAAATTCCCCACATGCTCGAGGTATTTCTGACCAGCCATGTATTGCAGCAGTCCGAGAGCCATACCAATACCTGCCAACCCGAAACCGTAGTGCCATCCATACACTTCGCCTACATAACCGACAATAAGAGCCGATAGGAAAGCTCCCACGTTGATTCCGATATAGAAAATGGTAAAACCTTTGTCGCGACGAATGTCACCCTGCTTGTAAAGTCCTCCGACCATTGTCGAGATATTGGGCTTAAGAAGCCCCACACCCAGGACGATCAGTCCAAGTCCGGTATAGAAGGCCCACAATTGCTCCACAGCCAGGATGCTGTGCCCCGCGACCAGGAGGATACCTCCGTAAAGGACCGATTTTTTCTGCCCGATGAGTTTGTCGGCAATCCACCCCCCGGGAATTGAGGCTACATAGACGAGCATGGTGTACCACCCGTATAGGGCCAGTGCCTCTCCGTTGCTCCATCCCAGTCCGGGATTTGCATCCGTTGTGGCCTGCACCAGGTAAAGTACCAGTATGGCTCTCATACCGTAATAAGAGAATCGCTCCCACATTTCGGTGAAGAATAGAATGAACAGTCCCACCGGGTGTCCGAATAACTCTCTTTGTGAAGGATTTTTTACTGCCGTGGTCATGTAGTGATTTTTTTGAAATTAGATTTGATGTCCCTTTATTTTTCAGGCGCTCCGAGTGAATTGCGAATAAATGTAGTCATTTTTTGGAAAAGGTGAAATCGCGTGTTTTTGCCTTTGAGGATACTGTGCGCCCTGTCGGGATAAGTGAAATAGTCAAACTGTTTGTTGGCATCCACTAAGGCATCGATCATTCGCATGGAATTCTGCACGTGAACATTGTCGTCTCCCGTTCCGTGTATCAGCAAATAATCTCCTTCCAGCAATTCGGCAAAGTTCAATGGCGAGTTCTCGTCATATCCCTTTGGATTCTCTTCCGGGGTTCTCAAGTACCTCTCTGTGTACACCGTGTCATAGAAACGCCAGGAGGTTACCGGGGCGACCGCTATGGCCATTTTGAATACATCAGCGCCCTTGGTTATGGCAAGTGAGCTGATGTATCCGCCGTAGCTCCAACCCCAAATCCCTATCCGCGATTCATCCACATAGGGCAGTTTACCCAATTCTTTGGCGGCTTCGATCTGGTCCTCCAGCTCTTTTTTACCCAGCTCCTTATAGATGGTTTTTTCGAAGTCACGTCCTTTGAAACCCGTACCTCGTCCGTCGACGCAGGCGATCAGGTAACCTTCCTGGGCGAGCATGTGGTGCCAATAATCATGTCGATACGGGTTTTTCCATCGATTGACAACTTGTTGCGAACCGGGCCCCGAATACTGGTACATGAGTAGCGGATATGTTTTTTGCGGATCGAAATCCGGGGGTTTGATCAGGTACATGTTGAGTTCCCCATTAACCGTCTCAATTGTTGAGAACTCTTTCTGGCTCAGATTATATTCCAGTAGTTTGTCAGAGACGGGCTTATTGTCTTTGATGAGTCTAATTTGTTTGCCCGATTGAGCATCCATCAAAAGGTAGCGAGTCGGAGTGTCAACATTTGAATGAGTATTTACAAAATACTTGAAGCTGCTGCTGAATCCGGCTTCATTGACTCCCTCATAAAGACTCAACTTCTTTTTGCCCTTGCCGTTCAGACCTATCGAATAAATGCCCCTGTTGATGGATCCATCTTCGGTAGACTGGTAAAACAGCCTTTTTGACTTAGGGTCGTAGCCATAATAGTGCGTGACTTCCCAGGGGCCGGAGGTTATTTGCTTCTTGAGTTTACCTTCTTTACTGTAGTGATACAAATGATTGAAACCGTCTTTGTCACTCGACCAGACAAAACTGTTGTCACCCAGAAAGGTCAGATTATCGTGCAGATCGAAATAGGCCTCTTCTTTTTGATTGTGCAGAAGGCTGACCTCTGTATTCTCAGCATCGATCAGGACCAGGTTGAGATTGTTCTGATGCCGGTTGAGGGTTGTAACTACCAGAGAATTTGGGTCGTGTCTCCATTTGAGACGGGGAATATAGTCTTGTTTCAACGGTCCAAGTTCCGGTTCCAGTTTCTTTCCTGTGTCCAGGTCATGAATAAAAAGGCGGATGCTGGAGTTCTCCTGTCCGGCTTTCGGGTACTTGAACACTTTTGGCTTTGGATATAGTTCGTGGCCGTAAATGTCCATAGAGAATTCAGGAACTTTCGACTCGTCGAAGCGCAGGTAGGCGATTCGATCGGATTCGCTGTTCCATTCATAGGCTCGAACGAATGAGAATTCCTCCTCGTAGACCCAATCGGCCAGTCCGTTGATGATGTGGTTGATTTTTCCATCCTGCGTGATTTGATCTACGGCCGAGCTCGCCAGATTCTTGACATAGATGTTGTTCTGAAAGACATAAGCTACTTTCTTTCCGTCGGGGGAGAAGCTGGGTTCCTGAATTGGCTCCTCAGAAATCTTTTGGAGCTCCTTGGAAGTCAGATCGTAAACGTAATAGATTCCTTTTTCGGAGCGACGGTAAACGCTTTCCAAATCAACTCCAAGTAGGAGCTTGTTCTCTTGCTCGTTGAACGCGTAGGTTTCGAAATATCGAATTCCTGGCAGGTCTTTGCTTACCACTAAGGTTTCGATTTTTTCCTGGGTGGCAAAATCAAATTTGTCCAAATACGTTCCGAAACTGTTTTGATTGAGAACGGTGTAGAAATCGCCCGTCTTCATGGTCTGAAAAGACTTCAGGGTCTCAATCTCAAAAGTTTGGTTCAGCCAGATGTCTTCGAGAGACAGTTTCTTTTGCTGAGCCGTTGTAATGCTAAAAATAAGGATGAACAGAAGGTTCCAATATCTCATAAAAGACTCGTATTTCTGATAAAAGTGGGTCAAGTTTACGGAAAATATATCAAATGGATTCTGAATAATATCAGTTTATTGACCCATGCGCATGAAAGGATGCATGTCTGAATTCCAGATTGTCAATACCTGAATGACACCTATTTCTTATCTTTGTATTTGCATAATTTTCAAGAATGTCAAAGACGGTAAAAGGGTTCTCCAAGTACACCAAAGAAGAAAAGATAAATTGGCTGGCATCAAATTTCTTCAACAGCGAGTCGGAGGGCAAAAAGGTACTCAGCCAGTATCTGAATCAGGACGAACAGCTGCAGCAACTTCATGACGAGTTCATTGAGAATACGATCAGTAACTTTTATGTGCCGTATGCCATTGCACCCAATTTTGTGATCAACGGAAAGACCTATACTCTTCCAATGGCCATAGAAGAAAGCTCAGTAGTAGCTGCCGCTTCGCTTTCGGCCAAATTCTGGAGCGAAAGAGGAGGTTTCAGGGCCAGGGTGATTTCAATGACCAAAGTTGGGCAGGTTCATTTCATGTACAGGGGAGACAAGGAGGATTTATATGAATACTTTGAGTCGATCAAGACTGAACTGATCCGCGGAACCGATGACATCACAGAGAATATGCGCAAAAGGGGCGGAGGAATTGTCGATGTGGTTCTGCGTGACAAGACTGCAGAGCTCGACCATTATTATCAGCTTCACGTGACCTTCGAAACAGGTGACAGCATGGGTGCGAATTTTATCAATTCCTGCCTGGAGTCGATTGCAAGAACCTTTTCACGAGAGGACATTGAGATCGTGATGAGCATTCTTTCGAATTACGTACCGGAGTGTCGGGTGCATGCGGAAGTTTCCTGCCCGATTGAGGAATTCGCTACTGAGCAACCCGAGTTTTTTGCTCAGAAATTTGTTCAGGCTGTCGCTATTGCCAATGCTGAGCCCTATCGAGCAGTAACACACAACAAAGGTATCATGAACGGAATTGATGCCTTGATATTGGCTACAGGAAACGACTTCAGGGCCGTAGCCGCAGGAGCTCATGCCTATGCTTCCCGAAGTGGCTCGTACAAGAGCCTTACACAAGCCCGTATCGAGGATGGGAAATTCGTGTTTTCAATTGAGATTCCCCTGTCTTTGGGAACGGTGGGAGGTCTGACTCGTTTGCACCCCCTGGCTCGACTTTCTCTGGAGATTCTTCAAAACCCGACAGCGGAGGAGCTGATGGAAATTGTCGCGGTTGCCGGACTGGCTCAGAATTTTGCGGCCATTCGCGCCCTGACGACCACAGGAATTCAGCAGGGACATATGAAGATGCACCTTAAGAATATCCTGAATCAGCTCGAAGCGAACCTTCATGAAAAAGAGCTCATCACAGAATCCTTCAAAGGGAAAACTGTTTCTCACAGCGCTGTTGCAGAGGCCCTGCACAAGATCAGGACAGGGCACTGATCGTTTTTCTGAGATTGTGTTTCTAAGAATAGACCCCTGAACAAGGACTATACAGAGATAAGATATTTCTATCCGAAGAGGTTGACTTGAGCATCCATTTATGCTTATCTTTGAGATATTAATTAAACTTAAAACTACAATTATGTCATTTCAGTTACCAAAATTACCCTATGCTTACGACGCATTGGAGCCGCATATAGATGCCTTGACCATGGAGATTCATCATTCGAAACACCACAATGGATATACTACGAATTTGAACAATGCGATTGCCGGCACCGATCTTGAAAACAAAGATATTCTGGACATTCTTGAGAATATGGATATGGACAATGGAGCCGTTCGAAACAACGGTGGTGGTTTCTACAACCACGATCTTTTCTGGAAGGTAATGTCTCCTAACGGTGGAGGTGCTCCATCCGGAGCGCTTGGAGATGCAATTGACGCGGCTTACGGATCATTTGAGGCCTTCAAGGACGCCTTTTCAAAAGCCGCAGCCACGCGTTTCGGTTCGGGATGGGCCTGGCTCTGCGTGCACAAAGGAGGCAAAGTAGAGGTTTGCTCATCAGCTAACCAGGATAACCCGCTCATGCCGGGAATAGGCTGTGGTGGAGTTCCCGTACTTGGTCTTGATGTTTGGGAGCATGCCTACTATCTAAACTATCAAAACAGAAGACCTGACTATATCAAAGCCTTTTTCAATGTGATCAATTGGGATGAGGTAAGCAGAAGATACGAAGAGGGCAAATAAGCTCCTCAGTCATCAAAGGAACGATAGAACCACGGGATGATAAGTTCCGTGGTTCTTTCTTTTAAAAAAACACGTTGTGAATTCGCGAGCACTGGCCCTTGTTTTTGCATTCTCTGCAACTCTGATCTATGGGGTGAGCTTTACCGTGGCCAAAGAGGTAATGCCTCAATACGTACAACCCTTTGGGTTCATTTTCCTCAGGGTTTCAGGAGCCACACTCTTGTTTTGGACAGTAGGTCTGTTTTCCAGAAAGGAGCGTATTGCCATCAGTGATTACCCCAGGTTGCTCCTTGGTGCGATTTTCGGCATTGCCCTGAATCAACTCATGTTCTTCAAAGGACTCAGCATGACCACCCCCATAAGCGCATCTGTGATCATGGTGTCTTCCCCTATTCTTGTGCTGTCTTTTTCGGCGATAATTCTCAGAGAACGGGTAACGAAAAGAAAGCTGAGCGGAATTTTCATAGGGATGATCGGGGCAGTGTTTCTCATCGTATTCGGAAAAGAGATCGGCTCTTCTTCGAATGCCACCCTGGGAAATCTGTTGGTATTTGTCAATGCGACCTCGTATTCTCTGTACCTGATATTGATCAAAAGTCTCACTCAAAAATACGAACCGATTACCCTTGCCAAATGGCTCTACCTCCTGGGTCTTTTTATGGTCATTCCTTTTGGGATACAGGAATTCAACCTGATCCAATGGCAGGGCATGCCCCAGGGCATACTTTGGCGGATCGGTTTCATCATCGTATTTACCTCTTTTTTGACTTATTTGCTCAATCTTTTCGCCATTCGAAAACTTCTGCCCACTACGTTGAGCATATTTATCTATCTCCAACCTGTTATCGCCACCAGCTATGCGCTTTTGACGGGAAGTGACAGCCTGAACCTGATTAAGTTGTTGTCAACCCTGCTGATCTTCACAGGGGTTTTCCTGGTCACCCACAAGCCCAAGCCAACCTAGCACTGCAAAGAACATCTTTGAAGGCTAGATTTAGTACATTTGTGACAAACTTTATGAAACAGTAGCATGATACAATCGATGACCGGGTATGGCAAGGCGGAAGTCCAGTTGGAGAACAAGAAAGTGACCATTGAGATCAGGTCTCTGAACAGTAAGAATTTGGACATCAATGCCCGCTTCCCCACCCTCTACAAGGAGAAGGAGATGGAAGTCAGAAAATGGCTTTCAGGTCAGTTGTTCCGTGGTAAGATAGACCTGGTCCTTTTTGTGGAGACAACGGGTGAGGAAACCTATACCCGCATCAATAAAGGCGTGGTGGAGAGCTACCTCGAGCAGTTGGAAGGCATCCGGGAAGAAGCAGATGTACTTTCGATTGCCATGAGGCTGCCCGATGTGTTGAAAACCGAGAGAGAGGAACTGGATGAAGAGGAGTGGCAAAAGATTGAAAGCGGAATCACAGAAGCCATAAAGCAACTCAACGCGTTCCGGTCTTCGGAGGGAGATGAGCTGAAACGCGATTTTGAGCACAGAATTGCTGTGCTCGAGGAAAAGCTCAAGGAAGTGATTTCGATCGATCCGGAGCGTTTGGACGCTGTTCGTTCACGATTGGACAAGGCCATTCAAGACTTGAAGACCGATGTGGATGAGAATCGTTTTGAGCAGGAGCTCATCTATTACCTGGAAAAACTCGATATCACCGAAGAGAAGGTTAGATTGAACAAACACCTGTCTTATTTCCTTTATTCGCTGAATGAAAAGGAATCAAATGGGAAGAAGCTTGGCTTTATCTCCCAGGAGATGGGTAGAGAGATCAATACGATCGGATCCAAGGCAAATTTTGCACCCATGCAAAAAGTGGTCGTCGAAATGAAGGACGAATTGGAAAAAATCAAGGAACAACTATTAAACGTGCTCTAATGCAGGATTCTGGTCAGGGAAAACTCATTGTCTTTTCAGCGCCCTCTGGGTCAGGCAAAACAACTATCGTTCGGCACCTTCTGAATCAAAAAGAACTCAATCTGGATTTCTCCATTTCGGCCACCTCAAGACCGAGCAGGGGAAAAGAAGAGCACGGTAAAGATTACTACTTCATCAGCCCTGAAGAATTCAGGGAGCATATCGAGAAAGACGAGTTTGTTGAATGGGAAGAGGTTTATGCGAACAATTATTACGGGACGCTCAAATCAGAAGTGGAGCGCATCTGGAAAGAAGGAAAGCACGCCGTGTTTGATATCGACGTGGTCGGCGGTCTTCGGGTCAAGGAAAAATTTCCCGAGCGAACTCTGGCCGTTTTTGTCAAGACGCCTTCACCGGGAGAGATGGAGAGACGCCTGAGAGCCAGAAAGACGGATACCGAAGAAAAAATAAAGGAAAGACTGGCGAAGGCCGACAAAGAAATGGGATTTGCACCCCGGTTCGACTTCATCCTGATCAATGACGACCTCGAAAAAGCGCAGATTGAGGCTGAGGAGCTGATAAAGAACTTCACTCAGAAATAAGCCCCGTACCGCGAAAATGACTGAAAAATGAAAATTGGATTGTTTTTTGGAACATTTAACCCGATTCACGTAGGACACCTGATCATTGCCAATCACATGGCTGAGTTCACCGACCTTGAAGAGGTCTGGTTCGTGGTGACGCCCCATAACCCTTTCAAAGTCAAAAGCACTCTGCTGCCGGATCATCACCGGTTTCGACTGGTCTCAGAGACTACCGATGACTATGACAAGCTGAAACCTTCCAACATCGAGTTCGGGCTTCCTCAGCCGAGTTACACCATTAACACCCTGGTTCACCTTGCCGAAAAGCATCCTGAGCACCATTTCAACCTGATCATGGGTCTTGACAATCTCCATACCTTTCCCAAGTGGAAAAACAGTGAGGTCATCTTAAATGATTACGAGATTTACGTGTATCCGAGGGTAAGCGAGGAAAGGGAACCATCGGAACTCCTGAGGCATCAAAAGGTGCACATGATCGACGCACCGATTGTCGAGATATCGTCTACATTTATCCGGAAGGCAGTCAAAGAGCGTAAGGATGTTAGGGCTCTTATGCCCTACAAGGCCTGGAAGTATATGGATGAGATGAACTTTTACAAATAGGGTCCGTATATTTGTTCGGAATACTTCTCAATGGAACAGAAGAAAACAAGCAAGCTAAAAGAGAAACTGACCTTCAAATATCGCTTCGTGGTATTGAACGAGGAGACCTTTGAAGAGCGGTTTTCCTTCAAGCTCAATCGACTTAACGCCTTTGTGCTCGGTGGAATTTTCTCCGTCCTTCTGATTACCCTGACCATTCTATTCATCGTTTTCACGCCTTTGAAAGAATATATCCAGGGCTATTCCTCTACTGAGCTTAAAAAAGAGGCAAGTGAACTGGTATACAAAGTGGATTCACTCAACCAGGTTCTGTCGGTCAATGATCTTTATATAGAGAACATACAGCAGGTCCTCAAAGGAGAGATTAAAAGGGTTTCCTTCAACAAAGATTCGGTGCTGAATCAATTCAAGATCGATGAGATCGATTTTGCACCATCACCGGTGGATTCTGCTTTTCGGGCAGAAGTTGAACAGCAGGACAGATACAGCGTATTCGAAGAGGCGACCCGGAATACGGACATTGTGTTCACCGCTCCGATCAAGGGTGAGGTGACCGAAAACTACAACGACCGGGAGAAACATTTTGCCATTGACATTGCCGTTGAAAAGGACACACCTGTCAAAGCCGTGGCTGACGGCACGGTTATTTTCAGGGGTTTTACTGCTGATACAGGCTATGTCATAGTAATCGAGCACAACCAGGGTTTCATATCTGTTTACAAACATAACTCTACGATTTTCAAAGAGCAGGGGGATCTTGTCAAATCAGGAGAAGTAATCGCCAGCGCTGGTTCAACAGGCAACCTCTCTACAGCCTCACACCTTCACTTTGAACTGTGGAATGAAGGATACCCTGTAAATCCTGTGAATTACATCAATTTCAATTGAGAACTGTGATCAAATCGTTTTTTGCCCGACTTTATGCCAAAAGAATTGCTCACAAGGTTTACAAGTGGGCCTCCCGTCCGCACCAGGCCCAGGAAGAAGTATTCAGGAGCCTTATTGAAGAGGCCGGCGATACCGCCTTTGGAAAGGATCATGACTTTGCAAGTATCAAGAGCTATCAGGACTATGTTTCAAGGGTTCCAGTGAGGGACTATGAGGGATTGAAGGATTATGTTGAGAGAATCCGCCAGGGCGAGAATGACGTTCTATGGAAGGGCAAACCGCTCTATTTTGCGAAAACCTCTGGAACCACCTCAGGGGCCAAGTACATTCCGATTTCCAAAGAATCCATGCCCTACCACATCGAAGCTGCCAAGGAGGCCCTATTGTTGTATATCGCTGAGACGGGCAATGCTGGATTTGTAGGGGGAAAAATGATCTTTTTACAGGGCTCTCCTGAGATCGAGGAGACGAATGGAGTAAAAACGGGAAGGCTCTCGGGAATTGTGGCGCATTATGTTCCGAAGTATCTGCAGTCGAATCGTCTCCCTTCCTGGGAAACCAATTGCATCGATGACTGGGAGACCAAAGTGGATCAAATTGTCGAGGAGACCGCCAACCAGGACATGCGACTGATCAGCGGGATTCCCTCCTGGGTGCAGATGTATTTTGAAAAGTTGATTGAGCGCAAGGGTAAGAAAGTGGGCGATATTTTTCCCAATTTCAACCTGTTTGTTTACGGGGGCGTAAATTATGAGCCCTACCGGCAGAATATGGAGGATCTGATAGGGCGCAAGGTCGATTCCATAGAGCTTTTTCCTGCTTCTGAAGGTTTTTTTGCCTACCAGGACCGTCATAAGGGGTTGGATCAAGGCTCCCCGGGCATGCTTTTGCTGCTCAAAAGCGGAATCTTCTATGAATTTATAGAAGCCGACAAGTTCTTTGAAGAAAACCCACAGCGACTCCAATTGAAAGACGTCAAACTCGGTGTGAATTACGTGTTGATCATATCGACAAACGCAGGCCTTTGGGCCTATAACATCGGGGATACCGTGGCATTTACAAGTCTCGAGCCCTACCGCGTCATTGTAACGGGTAGAATCAAACATTTCATCTCGGCATTCGGTGAGCACGTCATCGGTAAAGAAGTTGAGCAAGCCCTTCAACTGGCCATGCAGGGCACTGAAGCAAAAGTGAAGGAATTCACGGTTGCGCCTGAGGTCAATCCGAAGAATGATGAGCTTCCCTATCATGAATGGTTTATAGAATTTGAAGAAGAACCCCATGACTTGGAATCTTTTGCCGATCGTATCGACCGGGAAATGCAAAAGCAGAACAGCTATTATTACGACCTTATTAAAGGCAAGATTCTCAGGAGACTGGTTGTTACAAGAGTCGAAAAGAATGGATTCGACCATTACATGCGGTCAGTGGGGAAACTTGGGGGTCAAAACAAACTGCCCAGGTTGTCCAATGATCGTAAAATAGCAGATAAGCTGAAAACCGTTCCATAAAAAAAAGTGGATCTGGAAAATACCTGATCCACTTGATAAGACTGTATTTGGAACGTCTACTTTTTCGAGAGGAGATCCCGGATCTCCGTAAGCAGCTCTTCCTGGCTCGGACCGCTTGGCGCAGGCGCCGCTTCTTCCTCTTTTTTCTTCATCTTATTCACGGCTTTGACGATGAGGAACATCACGAAAGCAACAAGAATGAAGTCAATCACATTGGTAAGGAAGTCGCCGTAGAGAACAGCGATTTCACCTTCCACAACGCCTTCAGCATTGGCAACACCATCTTGCACAATCCATTTCATTTCCTTGAAATCTGTTTTCAAAACCAGGCCGATCAGGGGAGAAACGATACCCCCGGTAAAGGAAGTTACTACACTCTTGAACGCGGCACCCATCACGAAACCAACTGCTATATCGAGCAGGTTTCCCTTGAGCGCAAACTCTTTAAATTCTTTTAACATATTGGGGTCAATTTGATTAGTTGGGATAAAAGTAAGAAAAACTAAACGATTATCCGTCTGAGGCGCGGCCCAAATGCGGTCAGTATCTCATAGCTGATGGTATTTGCCTGATTTGCCATCCGGATGATGTCTTCCTGGCAGTCGAAAAGAATCACTTCGTCACCTTCCTGGCACTCCAGTTCGGTTACATCCGCCATGATCATGTCCATGCAGATATTACCGATCACCGGAGCCTTGTTGCCACCGATCTTTACGGATATTTTACCCTGGCCAAGCGATCTAAAAATCCCGTCAGCATGACCGATTGGGATAGTGGCTGTGCGAAGAGGTGCATCTGCTTTGTATCCCATATTGTATCCCACAGTTTCACCTGCCTGGACGACATGTATTTGTGAAATCACGCTTTTCAGGGTCAATACATTTCGGAGCTTTGAATCCTGGGCCGAGTCATTGGCGAAGCCATAAAGGCCAAGTCCCACGCGAACCATGTCAAAATGAGCCTCAGGATAATTCAGGACACCTGAGGTGTTGGTCATATGACGAAGGGGCTTGTAGCCCCAGAGCTTTTCAAACGTTCGTGCGATGGTGTCAAATTCATGAACCTGTTCAAGCGAGAACTCGCGGGCCTTCAGGTCTTCAGAGGCCACAAGGTGAGAGAATAGTGATTTGACATGAACGGATTCTTCATCTTTAAGGATTGAGTAGACAGTTTCAAGGCTGTCTCCTCGAAATCCCAGTCGATTGAGCCCGGTATTGAATTTCAAATGTACAGGATAAGCGGTCAGGTCTTGCAATTTTGAAATTCGCACAAACTCCCTGAGCAGCTTCTCGCTGTAAAGATTGGGTTCCAGCGAATATTCGCTCATGAGCTCCAGATTATGAAATTGAGGGTGTAAAACCAGAATAGGCGAGGAGACTCCTGCTTTTCTCAGGGCAATTCCCTCATCTGCATAGGCGACCGCGAAGTAATCGATTCCTTTTTCTTCGAGAAGCTTAGCTACCGCGACGGCGTCACTGCCATAGCCTGATGCCTTGACCACCCCCAGTATTTTTGTACCCTCGGAAACTTTCGACTTAAAATAGTTGAAATTGTGCTGTAAAGCCTTAAGGCTAATTTCCAATACAGTAGGGCTATGACTCATTGGAAGGATCCGAAATTTTTTGTTCCTGCTGATTCTTTTGTTCTCTGTCTTTCTGAATCTCACGGAAATAGGCAGCCCGGCTCAACGGTTCGTACTCACTGACCTCACCGAGAAGAACGAGCCTGTCGTCGGGTACAGTCCTGTGACTAAAATGGGCGAGATTTCCTGTTTTGGTGCATACCGCATGGACCTTTGTCACGTATTCTGCGGTGGCCATGAGGGCCGGCATAGGGCCGAAAGGCTGACCTTTGAAATCCATATCAAGACCGGCAACGATGACCCGCACTCCTTTATTGGCCAAATCATTGCACACGTGCACGATTTCCTCATCAAAGAATTGTGCCTCATCTATGCCCACGACGTCGATTCCATTGGCCAGCAAACGTATATTGGCCGACGAAGGCACCGGTGTGCAGAGAATCTCATTCTCGTCATGGGAAACGACTCGTTCATCGGAATATCGGGTATCTACTGCAGGCTTGAAAATTTCGACTTTCTGCTTGGCAAACTGAGCGCGTCTGAGCCTTCGAATGAGCTCTTCTGTCTTTCCCGAAAACATGGATCCGCAAATAACTTCAATCCAACCGAATTTCTCCTCCTGATTGAATGTGTTTTCTAAGAACATGATCGCTTTGAATTTATTGATTTCGCTTGATTTCAAGCCTTTGAACGGGATACTTATACTTGAGTGTTGTTGTCCAGGTCAAAAACAAAAGTAATGAAAATCTGAGGAGGATTATTCTTTTGAAAAAGTTAAATTTGTATTTTAAGCGGGGTGGAACCGGAGGTGATTTCATGAATATGAACAGGAAAGACATAGCGGAAAAGTGGAAGAGACTCGCCGAACGGATACTCGAAGACGAGGGTGACGCTTCTCTTGAGTCCTTGAAGGCGGAGCACCTGAGTATCTATGAGGATCTGGTTCGTTTAGGCATGCTGGAATCTCAAGACGAGCAACCGAACGAGTCCGTTGAATCCAACTTGGAAAGACCAGAGCCTTTACAGGATGCTCCCGAGCCGTTATCGGAGGATGATGAAGTCATCCTTGAGACCCCCGGGAAGGAAACGGATCCGCCGAACAAAGCCGATCCGCCGAAGAAAGCTGCAGAAGAGCAGGAATATCCTACACTTTCCGATCTTTTTGTTCCGACCTTCAATGACATTAAGGAAGACATGAGCCAAAAGGAGGAATTCAAAGACACGGTCTCTCTTGATGAAACTGAAAAGCTCTTTGAGACTCGCAAAGAGGAGATTCGACAGCTTTCCCTGAACGACCGGCTCGTGAGCAACAGCATTCAAATCGGCTTGAACGACCGAATTGCCTTTGTGAACAAGTTGTTCAATTTTAGCCAGTCTGATTTTAATAAGGTCCTCACTTATCTCAATGCATGTGGCACCCGCGATGAGGCGCTGCATTACGTCCAGTACCAGGTAAAAACCAATTACAATTGGAAAGGGAAAGAAGACCTGGAGGAGCGTTTTATCAGCTTGATCGAACGGAAGTTTATGACTTAGTAGCCCCTCAGGAGTTTGAATCCGTATTCAAATATTGATGCAATGCTTCAAGATTTTTCTTGCCGCTGCCAATAAAAACATGTTTATCGATTACAATGACGGGTCTCTGCAAGAAGGTGTAGTCGCTGAGAATGTAGTGTTTGTAATCCGACTCTTCGAGAGAAACGTCTTTGAGCCCCATTTCCTTGTATTTTTTTGCTCTTCTGCTGAACAAAGACTCGTATGATCCTGCCAATTCTTTAAGCTGCGAGATTTGCTCTTCTTTGATGGGTTCGGTTTTGATCTCCTGGAATTCAAATCCCTCTGTGGGGAACGTCTTCAAAATGCGCTTGCAGGTGTCACAGGTCTTCAAGTAGAAAATTTTTTTCATGAATTTGGGGTCTGTCTGGAAGAGATTAGTCAAAGTTATCTATTTTTAGGCAAATATTCTTTGCATGGAAAAATTATTCGAAACAGCTGTATTTACCCGTAAAGCCCTGCTGTCAATTCTTCAAAGTATGACGAAAGAACAGATGCTTATGATTCCGGAATCTCATCGAAATTCCGTTTTCTGGAATGTGGCTCACCTGATGGTTACGCAGCAGCTACTCATGTACAGGCTTTCGGGCCAACCTCTGCGTATCGAAGAAGGGTTTGTGGAGCGTTACGGAAAAGGATCAGAGGCAACAGAAGAAGTATCGGTTGAGGATATAGAATTCGTTCAGGAGAATATCGTCTCGTTGTGCAAACAGGCTCAACAGGATTATGAACAGGGAATGTTTCAGACCTACAAACCTTATATGACAAGTACAGGCATTGAATTGACATCGCTTGAAGAGGCGCTTCAATTCAGCGCCTTTCACGACGGCATTCACCTTGGTGTAGTCCTGTCTCTCAAAAAATTGGTGAAGAACCCAGTTTAATCAAGAATATACTAAAACGACAATAAATATGGAATTCAATACAAAGGTGATTCACGGCGGGCAGCAACACGATCCAAGCACAGGAGCGGTCATGCCACCGATATATCAAACTTCCACCTATGCCCAGTCCTCACCCGGTCAGCACAAGGGCTTTGAGTATTCTAGAACGGGCAACCCAACAAGGCAGGCCCTTGAGAAATCACTTGCGAGCATTGAAGGAGGAACCTATGGCCTTGCTTTTGCATCGGGCTTGTCCTCCATTGACGCCATTATGAAGCTCCTGAGCCCGGGTGATGAGGTCATTTCGACAAATGACCTTTACGGTGGAACTTTTCGTCTTTTTAATACCATTTTTAAGAAGTTTGGAATCGTCTTTAAGTTCATCGGAATGGAAGATGTGGATCGAATCGCAGATCACATCACGGATAAAACTAAATTGATTTGGACAGAGACACCTACCAACCCGATGATGAACGTGATCGATATTCGAAGATGTGCAGAAATAAGTCGGGACAATGACATTTTACTTGTTGTTGACAACACCTTTGCCACGCCTTATTTGCAAAGGCCACTTGAGTTGGGAGCTGACATTGTCATGCATTCGGCTACGAAATACCTGGGTGGACACTCGGACGTCGTAATGGGAGCTCTGGCTTTAAATGACAAGGATCTGGCGGAGAAGCTCTATTTCATTCAGAATGCGAGTGGTGCTGTTTGCGGGCCCATGGACAGTTTTTTAGTTCTGCGAGGAATTAAAACCCTGCATCTGCGGATGCAACGGCATTGCGAGAACGGTAAAGCTGTTGCCCAGTTTCTCAGGTCTCATCCCAAAATCGAAAAGGTATACTGGCCCGGATTTGAGGATCATCCGAATTATGAGATCGCCCGAAGTCAAATGAAAGATTTCGGAGGTATGTTGTCGTTCAAAATCAAAGGAAACAAATATGCGGATGCAATCAAAGTCCTCGAAACCATGAAAGTGTTCACGCTGGCAGAGTCCCTTGGTGGGGTAGAATCCTTGTCAGGGCACCCGGCAAGCATGACGCATGCTTCAATACCGAAAGAAGAACGCGAAAAAACAGGGGTCAGCGACTCGTTGATTCGACTCAGTGTAGGAGTAGAAGATGAAAAAGATTTGATTGAGGACCTAAGTCGGGCCCTGGAATTGGTTTAATTCTTTCCAAAAACGTAGACGATACCCAAATTGATAAAGACCATGGTGTCATTGTTCTTGTTGCCCGGGTCATCCGGGGCATAAAGGCCTTCCAACTTATCTGAGAAGAAGTATTGATAGCGTCCTTCAACAACAAAGTCTACCATTTCCAGTCCAAAACGCACCCCAGCACTCGCCGTTGCCGAGAAAATCCCTTGATTTTCCAAATCGATGGCTCCTTCCTGCCACTTGGGGATAAGATCCTCATAGGGTTCGGGTTGCCCCTTTAGAGATATTCCGTCGACAAAAATATCAGGTTCTGCATATGTGTACTGCACTCCCAGTCCTACGAATGGATTTACTTGTCCTGAGCTCTTAAAGAAGGATGAGTAATCCTCGAGCTCGATAAAGTAATATTCTAAACTTAAACCTCCGTTATACATCGTGGTAGCACCGGTCATGCGTTCCATAATCTCACGGAATCGTTCTCCAACCTGATCGAGATCTTCATGTTCAATGTTTGTATTACTGATGTAAGAAAATTCGGCTTTCAACTTGAAATGTTCAGTAAAATAAGAAGAACCGCTTCTCCAGTTGTATTGACTTCCGAAGAATTTCATGTAGTACGAAATGCCAAAACCCATGGTGGCCTGGTTCGCACTTGCGAAGTTGCCACTGATCCCAAAGTCGGTTTGTAAGGAGGCAATTCCAAAAAAACCACCCAATTCATGACTTACACTAGTCTGTGCCTGCATACCGCCTGAAAAAGAAGCTAAGAAAATTACGGTAAACAGCTTAAGTAAAAGTTTATTCATGGTTCAGTTACTGGTTTTTAAGAGGGATTTAAAACACAAATATAAAAAAAAGATAATGCTATTAATTGAATCTTTAATCAAAAAACTTAAAATAGCCTGATTTATTGCCTAATCACGAGGTATTTGGGTCCCAAAGCTTTGTTTCGAAATCGACTATAGCGTTGTTTTTGACTGTAATTCCTTCACTTTCCAGCAACTGCTGCATAAGATTTGTCCCTTTAAAATGGTGCTTTCCGGTGAGAAGACCTGTTCTATTGACTACCCTGTGGGCTGGAATTGATTCGTCGAGATGAGAGGCGTTCAGCGCCCAGCCGACCATTCGGGCAGACCTGGGAGTTCCCAGGAAACGCGCGATGGCACCGTATGTCGATACTTTGCCATAGGGAATGCTTTTTGTCACCTCATAAACGCGTTGAAAAAAAGAATCCTGATTCATGATTTTGACCCATAGTTGGTTCGAAAGCGAATATAGGTGATCGCCTTGCCCTTTTCCAGATATTGACTTTCGTAAAACGTTTGAATCGAGGTAGCCTCCAATGGTGGACTACTGCTGTTGTAAATGTCGTGATGGGCATACAGGACCTCGTGATTTCCCTCGTGCAGAACCCCCAAAAGATATCCGTGAAGAAATTCGCTGTCCGTCTTAAGGTGCATCAGCCCTTCGGGATTCAAAATCGACTCATACATTTCCAGGAACCGACGCGTCACCATCCTGTGCTTGGTCCTTTTGTATTTGATCTGAGGGTCGGGGAAGGTGATCCAAATCTCTGAAACCTCGTTCTGAGCAAAACACTTGTCAATGAGCTCGATCTGAGTTCTCAGAAATGAGACATTTTTTAAGCCGACTTCAAGAGCTGTTTTGGCACCTCGCCAAAAACGCGCACCCTTGATATCAACACCAATAAAATTCTTATCTGGATTTTCTTTACCAAGTGCGACCGAGTACTCGCCCTTGCCACATCCAAGTTCCAAAACGATGGGATTGTTGTTTTGAAAGTACGAACTCCATTTGCCGGCCATTGAAAACCCTTGCAAAACCTCATTTCTCGAGGGCTGAATTACATTTTCAAATGTTTCGTTCTCCTTGAATCTCTTTAACTTATTCTTACTGCCCAAAACTTCGAAAATGTTTGACACACGTATTATTCCGTGCCTGCCTTTTTAAATTTTTGGAGCTGAACCAGCCAGTAGATGAAGAGAAGCGAAGTGATGCTGAACAAAATCCAGTTGAAGAAGTTGGTCACCCACCAGCCTTCCGTGAATCTCAAGGCATCATATGGGACAAAAAGTACCTCAGAAAAAAAACTGGCAAGGGCCCGGAAGAAATTCGTCGCGATCATATCGTAATTTTTAAAATAAACACAAACCTCTTGGGCTTATGTGACAAAGTTTTTACTTTAGCTCGAAACAGGTGGCTTCAACGCAGAGCGTGAATATCACCTGAGGGGCAAAAATAGAAAATATCCTAATGATAGCCAATTTTTTCAACCAGACTAAGCCAATCAACTTTCTTGTCTTGTCCTTGCTGGTGTTGCTGATTTTTTTATCGTCTTTGATTCAGGGCTATGAGGGAGATACATCCTTGCTTTTTTTTGTCAAATACGGTCTTTTCCTAATTGCTGCAATCCTGTCAGTATTTGTTCTGAATTTCATCATTCGCAAGAATGCTCTTTGCGAGGATAATTCCTATGCCATTCTGTTTTATATCCTGATGTGGGGAATGTTTCCGGACTCATTGCTCAATGGTGGAGTTTTTGTTTCCAATTTCATTCTCCTGTTTGCTTTCAGGAGACTCTATAGCATGAGAAGCCCCTTGAGAACACAAGAGAAAATCTTTGATAGTGCCTTTTGGGTAGGCATCGCGAGTATTTTCTACTTATGGTCCTTTCTATTTTTAATTCTGGTCTACGCGGCTATATGGCTCTTCCGCCGGGCTGACTGGAAAAACATCTGGATTCCGATTGTGGGGTACATAACCCCTGTCTTTCTTGCCTACACGTATCTATTGGCCTTTGATGACATCGGACGTTTCCTGGCAATTTGGACCTATGACTTTCAGCTGGATCTCACTCATTACAACTCATTTGATTTTCTTTGGCCTATTGTGTTCATCGGTCTGCTTCTTCTCTTTTCAATTTATCCGACAACCCGAAAATCCCTGCTCGCGAAGATTGATTTCAAATCTACATGGCAACTTTTGATCGTGCATTTGGCCCTGTCCTTGATTCTTGTTCTGATCGCTCCTGATAAAGACGGGTCAGAGTTCTCCTTCATGTTTTTTCCTCTGACAATAATTTTTGCGAATTTTTTGCAGATTCTTGAGAAGTATTGGATTCGGGAGGGGATTCTCTACCTCTTCATCATTTCACTAATTCTATTACAGATTTGATTCCGAAGCTCCGGCAAAGATTAGCAAGCTCTAAAGTTAGAGTTTAGAACCAAAAGAGAGATCTCCAGCATCACCTAACCCTGGAACAATATAGCCCTGTTTGTTCAACCTGGGATCGACTGTTGCAACCCAAAGATGGGTATCGTCCGGAAAACTCCGGGCTACGTTTTCGATGCCTTCCTCAGATGCAATAACAGAGATCAAATGCACTTGCTTCACATTTCCTAGATCTTTTAAGGTTTCATATACGGCTATCAGTGAGCTTCCTGTGGCCAGCATGGGGTCTGCCAGGATCAGGATTTTGTCGTCCAAAGAGGGAGCCGCCAGATATTCAACTTTGATTTCGAAGACCTCGGGAGTAGTATGATGCCTATAAGCTGAAACAAAAGCATTGTCAATGCCGTCAAAGTAATTCAGGATTCCCTGGTGCAGCGGAAGTCCGGCCCTGAGAATTGAACAAAGAACCAGTTTGTCGGATATGGCGGGCACCGACTTTTCACCAAGGGGCGTTGTGACAGATCGGTCTTCGTAGGCGAGCGTCTTGCTCATTTCATAGCTCAGTACTTCTCCAATTCTTTCAATGTTTCTTCTGAAGCGCATGGCATCCTTTTGAATCTCAATATCTCGGATTTCAGCGATGAAGTGATCCAGAACCGAAGTGTCTGATTCCAGCTTGTGTATATTCATGATTCAGTTCTAAAGTCTTATTTCCAATAGTCAGCAACCCACGGCGCCGCCCGCACGTAACGATACCATTTCCCCCATCCTCCGCGAATGGCTTTATGAGGGTTGATCTCTCCATGGAAGATGATTATTTTGGAGCCATCAGGGATAAAGGGCTTTTTCCAGAAGTTGAAAGGAATCTTTGAGTGGCAGTGGTATTTGAAACTCGGGCACCATTCCTTCGGCCAGTAATCCAGATGACCCTTTTCATAGATGGCCCAGGTCAGGTATTCCTGTTCATTGCGATGCTTTTTTCGGATTTCGTCGAAATTCGCCACGAAGTCATCGAAGACATAGCCGTGTTTTCCTACCTCAAAGCGGTAGACGGAAGAATTTCCCGTGATTCTCCAGTACTTCATATCCGGATCTTTGATGATCCTGAATTCGCCTTCGATGTCGAAGAAGCAGTCGATGTTGTCAACGATGACGATGTCGAGATCTAAAAAAAGCGCTGTGCCCTTCAAGCCATACAAATCCTCTTTGAGGGTGGTAAGCTTTTTCCACATGCGTTCGGGCAAGTTTTCCGGCAGATCAAATTCCGGAATGGGATAACACGTGACTTCTTCTCGAATCCCTTTGGGGTCATCCGTAAAACAGACCATGCTGAAGTCATAGGTCAGGTTTCTTTTGACCATAGAATACAGGGTATTGACGTATTCCGGTCCGTAGAGGGACCCCCATTTCATACAAAATATCAGTTTATCGCTCATCTGTGTTTGGCTTGTCACCCACAAAGATAGCAATACCTGCGTATTGGACTAGCCGAGGGATAAATACTGGATCTAGCGGTTGATGATTTTCTCCTGGTGCGCAATAGATTCCTGGTGAATCGCCTTGAAAATTCGTTCGATAAACTGATCCGACAAGCCCTGTCCCTGGCCTTTCTCTGTCACCTTGTTGAGAATTTCCTGCCAGCGTGCGTTTTGAAGTACAGCCACGTTGCTCTCTTTCTTGGCCTTTCCAATATTTTCCACGATTTCCATCCGCTCCGAGAGAATCTCGATCAGCTGGTCATCTTTTGCGTTGATTTCCTTTCTTAGAGCGTTCAGGTTCGATAGGGACTCTTCCCTTTCAAACCTGGGTTTTCTCACCTTGAGATCGTCCATAATCTCGACCAGTCTCTCCGGTACAATCTGCTGTTTGGCATCACTCCAGGCGTTGTCAGGATCGCAGTGGGTCTCCACGATCAGGCCGTCCATTTTCAGGTCAAGAGCGGTTTGTGACACGTCGAAGATTCCTGTGCGGTTCCCGCAGATATGGGAGGGATCGTTGATGATGGGAAGACTTGGAAACCTGCCTTTCAGGTCGATTGGGATTTGCCAGCTTGGCACGTTTCGGTATTGTGATTTTCTGAAAGAAGAGAATCCGCGGTGTATGGCTCCCAAATTCTTGACATTCATCTTGTGCAGACGCTCAATTGCCCCTATCCAAAGCTCCAAATCGGGATTGATCGGATTCTTCACCAGGACGATTTTGTCTGTACCCTGAATCGCCTCTGCAATTTCCTGGACAGCGAAGGGGTTCACTGTTGTTCTGGCCCCTATCCAAAGAACGTCGATATCAAACTCCATAGCCATTTTCGCATGATGGGCATTGGCAATCTCGATGGCTGTCATCAGTCCGGTTTCCTCTTTGACCTTTTGCAACCAGGGCAGAGCTTTGACACCATTTCCTTCAAAGGTGCCTGGTCTTGTCCTGGGCTTCCACACGCCGGATCTGAAAATAGTTGCGTCTGTTTCTTTGAGTGAATGAGCGATCTTAAGCACCTGTTCTTCAGTTTCTGCGCTGCAAGGACCTGCGATAACAAGAGGATGATTCAGATTCATCTCATCCAGCCAGGTTCTAAAATTCTTGTTTTCCATTGTTTGCTAATTTTTGATTCCGGCCAGAACATCTTTTATCCTGTTCGTGTCTTGCATGATCTGCAAGATTTCATCGGCCGATTCATTCGTTAAAATATTCTTGAACTCACTTAAATTCTTAATGTATTCCTCAAGGGATTTCAGAAGAAACTCCTTGTTTTGCATGAGGATGGGGGTCCATGTTTCCGGGTTGCTTTTCGCCAGTCGCACGGTTGAGGCAAACCCGCTCCCCGCCATATTGAAGATGTTTTTCTCATCCTTCTCGATCTCTAATACCGTTTTGCCCAGCATAAAAGAGCTGATGTGAGACAGGTGAGAAACATAGGCAATATGCATGTCATGCTGCACGGGCGAATCCATGTAAACGTTTTTCATTTCCAGATCCTCGAAGATTCGGGCTGCCCTCTCTATGCTCTGCTCACTACTCAGGCCTCTCTCACAGATAATATTGACCTTGCTCTTAAAAAGATCGTAAATGGCGGCTTCGGGTCCGGAGTATTCCGTTCCCGCGATCGGATGCAGGGCCACAAAGTTTTTTCGATTCTTATGATTGCGAACAGCGTCGCAAACGGCAGCTTTAGTCGATCCCACATCGAAGACCAGGGCATCCTCCTTGATTTTGTCCAGGACCTCCACGGCAACCGTTGGAATGGCATCCACCGGAACTGAAATGATTACGACGTCCACCTGAGTCAATGTCTCATCATCCGCTTTGGCGAAAATAATGCCCCTTTCCAGCGCTTTGTCCAGGTGTGCCGGGTTTTTATCGATTCCATAGATGGTCGCCCAGGAATTCTTTTTCAATTCCAGAGCAAGAGATCCTCCGATCAATCCGAGACCAATTACTGCTATGTTTTTCATACCATCTGGGTTAATCGCCGTTCGACTTCTTCTATCTGATCTTTGGGTAGACAAAGTGAAAACCGGACATACCCCTCACCCTGCTTCCCAAAAACCGTACCGGGAGTCACGAAAACATCGTGATCATAAAGAATTTTGTCACAGAATGCTTCTGAGGTTTTTCCTTTCGGAATTCGGGCCCAAACAAACATCCCTGAGCAGGTCCTGTCATATTTGAGATCGAGCGCATCACATATTCTCCAAACAATTCCTCTTCTTTCTTTATATATGAGATTCATATCCTCAAACCAGGACAGGGGTAAGGTCAGTGCCTTGGAAGCTCCCAGCTGAATGCCGTAAAACATCCCTGAATCCATATTGCTCTTCACCTGCAGAATGGCTTTGAGATAATTTTGGTTTCCGACCACCATGCCAACGCGCCATCCTGCCATATTAAAGGTTTTACTCAGCGAGTTGAGCTCGATAGCGATTTCTTTGGCCCCGGGAACAGACAAGATGCTTTTGGGCTTGTCATTGAGAATGAAGCTGTAGGGGTTGTCATTTACGATAAGAATCTTGTGTTTCCGTCCAAAATCAATCAAGTGTTCAAAAAGCTTACTTTTCGCGTTGCTGCCTGTTGGCATATGGGGATAATTCACCCACATCAGCTTGACCTTCTCAAGGTCTGTTTTTTCGAGTTTCTCAAGGTCTGGCCACCAATTGTTCTTTTCTTCAAGCGCATAGGTCACAGGAACCGCTCCGACCAGATTGGTCACCGAGGCGTAAGTGGGGTAGCCCGGGTCCGGAATCAACACCTGATCCCCAGGGTTTAGAAAGGCCATTGAAATATGCAGGATTCCTTCTTTGGAACCCATAAGGGGCAAAACCTCATGATCCGGATCGAGCTTCACATTATAGTGCAAATCGTAAAAGGCCGAAATAGAATTCCTGAGTTCTGGGATGCCCTGGTAGCTCTGATAGCTATGAACATCCGCGTTTTTTAAAACTTCGATCACTTCGGATGGCGGACTCAGGTCCGGGCTGCCAATACCCAGGTTGATGATGGGCTTGCCCTGCTGGGCCAATGACCGCACTTCTCTAAGTTTTACCGAGAAATAGTATTCCTCGACCGAATTCAATCTGTTGGCTTTCGATATCATGATTCTCCCCTGTTTTGATGGTATTCACCCAAAACCTTCAGGTGTTTGACTTTTTTTGAAATCAGGTGCAAAGCATTTTTGTAAAGCACGAAGTCGTCAATTACAAGGTCGATGAAGAATGCATAGCTCCATGGCGTGTCAATGATCGGCAGAGATTGAATCTTAGTCAGGTTGATGTCGTGTTTTGCAAAAATATCCAGGATTTCCGCGAGGCTGCCCTGGTTGTGCTGCGTGACAAATTTGATTGAGGACTTGTCTTTTATATTTTCAACTTTGCTCGGGTGGTAGGGCGCATTCTTGCTCTTTTTCAAAACGAAGAATCGAGTCGAATTGTGCTTGATGGTCTGTATGTCATTTGAGATGATGTTCAAACCGAACAATTCCGCTGCTCTTTTACTGGCAACTGCTGCAACACCCATGATGTTCTCGTTCTGAATCCGCCTGGCAACTTCCGCAGTGTCTTTTTCTTCAATCAGCTTTATCCCGGGATGTTCTCTGAAGAACTTGCGGCATTGTAACAGAGCCATTGGATGTGACCACACCTCTCTGATGTCACTTAAATCTTGTCCGTTCAGGGCCATCAAATGGTGGTGGATATTCTCGTAGACCTCACCTTCAATGCTCAATTCGTATTCATCGATCAAAGCGTAATTCGGCAAAATCGCACCTGCTATGGAATTCTCAATAGCCATCACCGCGCTTTCCACCTCATCATTTTTCAACAATAAAGGTATCTCTGTGAACGACATGCACTCCGCGAGCTCAATGCTTTCACCAAAGAATTTTTCAGCCACAATATGGTGAAATGAACCTTTTATTCCCTGAATTGCAATCTTCATCAGATCTTATTTATTAATCAAACCTCTGTATCAAAAAAAAAGCCCCGTTAAAACGAGACTTCAGATATATTCTTTATTTGAACTATACACATACGGTCTCTCCCTTCATTTACTAAAGAAATAAAAGTAGAACCAGTTGAATATGTGTAGAGATTTTGACATAAATGTTAAAAATAGGCAGCAAATGTATAAATTAATTTGGCATTATCAATGAAAATTTCAAAAAGTTTGGGTTTTGTGTAATGAGAAGGCGGGGCAGATGTTCGGCGCGATGAGAGTTTAAACGAATACCCTGCCGATATTCTCAGAAATTTACTTTATTTGCACCAAGATTCAACACGGATATGTCTATTGAAGTTCAACAACTTACCAAGGCCTATGGGAGTGAAAAGGCCCTTAAAGAAGTCAGTTTTTCGATAGGTGCCGGAGAAGTCGTGGGATTCCTCGGACCGAATGGAGCCGGAAAGTCTACTTTAATGCGGATTCTCACCACTTATCTCTCACCCGATCAAGGTCATGCACGAGTCAATGGACATGACATAGAAAAAGAACCCATGAGGGTGAAGAGGAGTGTGGGTTATTTGCCTGAAAACAATCCTCTTTATTCAGATTTGTACGTTAAAGAATACCTCGGGTTTCAATGCGGCATTCACAAAATCGGAACTCAAAGGATAGACGACGTCGTCCAACTGGTGGGTCTGCAGGATCATGCTTCAAAAAAGATCTCCCAATTGTCAAAAGGTTACAAACAACGTGTGGGTCTGGCTGCCGCTCTTATTCACGATCCCGAGGTGTTGATTTTGGATGAGCCGACCACAGGTTTGGACCCGAATCAACTGGCAGACATACGGGAACTAATCAAAGAAATCGGAAAAACCAAAACAGTTCTTCTCTCGACCCACATCATGCAGGAAGTCGAAGCCATGTGTGATCGTGTACTGATCATAAACAGAGGAACTTTGGTTACAGACAAGAAGCTGAAGGAATTGGTCACGGAAGGAGAACAGCATATAGAAGTTGAATTCGATCTGGCTATAGAGGAACAGTTGCTCAGACGATTGCCGCATTTGGAAAAAGCGGAGAATATTTATGACACAACTTGGAGCCTCGTTTTCAAGACTGAAAAGGACATGCGACCTGAATTGTTCGATTTTGCCAATAATAACGGGTTAAAGGCATTGAAGATCAATAAGAAGATACAAAACCTGGAGAGCATGTTCAGAGAAATGACCCGAAACATACAAGATTAATTCAGGAAGAGCGACAACTCTTTGGTGAAACGAAACTGATACGATGAAAAAACGACTGTTTCTGCTTGGTGCAGGAATGTTGTTGATGTTTACTGTTGCGCAAGCACAGACAGATGACAACGCAAACAAAGATTTTTATTTAAAGAAAGGAAAGGGCTTTGAATTCCATTTTGACGATGACAGGTATTTGCTCTACATAGACTTTCGAGGCCAGTTCAGGGCGGCCTTTCCGGCGCTTAATTTTCCCACCAACGAAGATGATCTCAGCGATGATGACATTAATATCGGGATAAGCAGAGCCCGAATCAAATTTGGGGGTTATGTCGGTGATCCTGCATTTAATTTTTACCTGGAGCAAGACGTCAGAGGGGGAAACCTTCTGGATTTCAGAGCCCAAATCGAAAAATTGCCCTATTTGAAGTTCAGAGCAGGTCAATGGAAAGCGCGCTACTCCCGTGAAAGGGTGATATCTTCCGGAAAGCAAACCGGCTTGGAGCGATCCCTGATCAATCGCATATTTACCATTGACCGGCAGCAGGGAGTTTCTCTTTATGGAAACCTTGATGGCGGGGGAGCTGCAAATTTCAACTATTGGCTGGAGGTACTGGCAGGTAGTGGTCGTGGAGGTGATTTAGGCGATGATGATGAACTGATGTACATGGGTAGGTTTCAATGGAACCCGAATGGAAAAGAACTGGGGTTTTCAGGATCTGACCTCAAGTTCCATGAAAAAATAGTTACCTCGATAGCAGTTGCAGCAGTTACAAACACTTCCCCTTATACCCGTTTCTCCACAGGAGGCGGAGGGCAGCTTTACGGATATGAACCCGGAGTTAGTGGCCAATACACAGTGAATCAGGCACTTTTTGAGACAGCGTTTAAGTATAGAGGATTGAGTTTTGACCAGGAACTGCATTACAAGAATATTGATGACAATGTCAACCTGGAGGAGACGACCTTGATTGGGAATTATTTCCAGGTGGGCTATTTCTTTCATTACCTGTTCCCGAAGTTTCCAAAGCCAATGGAAGTATTCGCCCGACAGGCTTTTTATGACCCGGATACCGATATTTCGGGAAACAACAACTATGAATACACGATCGGATTAAACTGGTTCTTCAAAGGCCACAAGAATAAGCTGACCATCGACTATTCGTATTTGGATTACAATCAGTTTAATCTTGAAAACGACACGGAGCACATGGTGAGGTTGCAATGGGATGTCTCCATTTTTTAAACCGGGAAATGTTATCTTTGAGCAAAGCATAACCACATGAAATTAGAACTGATCCCACGCCTGAAACACCTTGGTTCCGGAAATTTCTTTCTTTTGGCCGGACCTTGTGCCATTGAAGGGGAAGACATGGCGCTTCGGATTGCCGAGCGTGTTCTTGAAATCACCGACCAGCTGGAAATTCCCTATGTTTTCAAAGGCAGCTTTAAAAAGGCCAACCGCTCAAGGATTGACAGCTTCACCGGAATAGGTGACGAAAAGGCCCTGCGAATTTTGCGAAAAGTTGGAGATACTTTTGACATTCCTGTTGTTACGGATATTCACGATGTACACGATGCCTCAAAAGCAGCAGAATTTGTTGATGTTTTGCAAATTCCAGCCTTTCTGGTTCGCCAGACGGATTTGGTCGTCGCCGCAGCAGAAACGGGCAAGGTTGTAAACCTGAAAAAAGGTCAATTCATGAGCCCAGAGGCCATGCAGCATGCGGTTCGAAAAGTTCATGATTCCGGCAATGAGCAGGCTCTTATTACAGATCGGGGCACGATGTTCGGGTACCAGGACATGATCGTGGACTTTCGTGGCATCCCAGTAATGCAACAATTTGCACCAACTATTTTGGATGTGACCCACTCCTTGCAGCAACCCAATCAAAGCAGCGGGGTCACGGGTGGAAAGCCTGACATGATCGAAACCATTGCCAAGGCGGGAATTGCCGTTGGAGTGGATGGTATTTTCCTCGAGACGCACCACGATCCTTCTGTGGCGAAATCAGATGGAGCCAATATGCTGAATCTTGACTACTTGAAGGATTTACTCACGAAACTCGTGGCCATACGATCTGCAATCAGGCAATTCTGATTAACGCCTCATCTCACTGAGAAAAATGGCTGTGGCCATCGCGACATTCAAGCTTTCGGTCTGGTTTTGCGAACCGAATCGGGGAATACCCAATTCTTTGTCAATGCAGGAGCGGATTTCATCTGAGATGCCATTGGCTTCATTTCCCATGACTAGAATCCCGTCTTCTGCAAAAGAAGTTTTATAGAGGCTCTGACCCTCCATAAATGTTCCATAAATGGTTCTTTCTTCTTGCTTGAGATGCTCGGCCAGGTCGAGGTAGTTTATCTGTACACGCGCCAGCGATCCCATGCTCGACTGAACCACCTTGGGATTGTAACAATCCACAGTATTTTTGGAGCAAATAATTTGAGGAATAGCGAACCAGTCGCACAAACGAATAATCGTTCCGAGATTTCCCGGGTCGTTTATTTCATCCAGCGCAAGGGCCAGGCCCTTCTTCTGGACCGGTTTTGTTTCCGGGACATGGAAGATAGCCAACATTGTGTTAGGGGTCGTCAGGGAACTTATCGAACGCAATTCCCGCTCGGAAATTTGTTGTACTTTTCCCGACTCCGGGTATTCAAATTCAGTTAGGCTAAAAATTTTATCTAGCTGAATATCAGAATTTAACAAGTCGAGTATCAACTTTTCACCCTCTGCAAGGAATAGCCCCTCCGACTTCCTGATCTTTTTTCTCTTGAGGCTGTTGATAAATCGAACCTGATTTTTGCTTAACATGTAAATAGTGTTACTTTTGAGAATATATTAAAACTATTGCTAGTTGCCGTCGATTTTCCTTAAAATACTGTTACTTATTCTCATAATATTTCAGTTGGCATCTTGCAATAGTATTAAATATGTCCAAGAAAATGAAAAGATGATCAAGGAAAATCAAATCCTGATCAATGAAGAAAAAAGCAAAGATTCAGAGCTTGAAAAGTATCTGGTTCAGAAGCCGAATCGCAGCACATTGGGCATGACGCTTCCGCTTTACCTCTACAACTTTGGAAATACCGATTTCGAAATGACCTTTGAGGAATGGGCCGCAAATCACGAAAAGAAGTACAAGCGCTATGAACGGATTTTTTCAAAGAAGCAAACATTTGTTATTTACAAGAATAAAAGAGGCATAAACAACTGGTTTCTGACCAAAGGAGAAGCGCCAGTCATATACGATGCGTCAAAGGCAGTGAGATCGTCTAACACGCTCAGAGACTACTACATCTCGCAGGGGTTTTTCGAGGCTGAAGTAGAGCATGACCTTGATTCAATAGGTGAGAAGCAGGTCCGTGTGAACTACAAAATCACTCCCAATGAACAGTATTTCCTCGACACGGTTTCTACCGATATCGAATCTGTGTCTCTGGATTCCATCTACCGGAGTCATCAGGAGGAAGCATTGCTTAAACAAGGAAATCCATTCATATTCGAAGATTTTGAAAGAGAAGAAGCCCGACTTGTCAATCTTTTCAGAAACAACGGTATATATCAATTTAAGAACAACAGTATGGGGTTCTGGACGGATTCGATCAAAGGGCAATACAAGAAAAGTGTAGAGTTGAAAATACCAGATAGAATTGAAAAGGAGAACGACTCGCTGGTCAAGAAGCCTTATCAGATTCAAACCGTAAACCGGATTAATGTTTACACGGATTTTTCTATTAAAAACCGTGGAAGACCCATCCAGGATTCAGCGGTGTACAAGGGTTACAGGTTTTATAGTTTCGACAAAATGAAGTTCAGGCCGAAATACCTTACGAATTCTATGTTTATAACTCCAAATGGGATATACAAGGATGCAGAAAAAAATCAAACGCAAAATTACATTCGAAACCTAAAAACCTTTTCTTCGAATGTAGACATATCATATAAGGAGCATGATGGCGATTCTTTAACGGCAGACATATTGCTGACTCCTTTGAAGAAATACGCTCTTACCGTAGACCTCGATGCCACGACATCCAACATCAAGCCCTTTGGAATTTTAGGAAAGTTTTCGTTCCTCGGACGCAATATGTTCAAAGGCTCCGAGATTCTCGAGCTTTCCTTCCAAGGTTCAATTTTCAACGTTGCCAATCCGCCCAACCAGGTCGAGAGCTTCTTCAATGCCTGGGAGATTCTTTCCAGCGCTTCGTTGCGTTTTCCGCGGATCCTTTTTCCCATCAATACCTCAAAACTTATACCGAAGTACATGGCTCCGACAACTACCTTTGATGCAAGTCTCGGGTTTCAGAAGAACATTGGTCTGGACCGTCAGAATACCACAGCCGGTATGGCGTATACCTGGAAGAGTTCCAAACGCGTTGGACATCGACTTGATTTGATCAATCTTCAGTATATCAATAACCAGAATGTTGATAATTACTTTCAAATCTATCAATCGGAATACGATAAATTGGAAGATGTATCAGAGACTACGGGTGAAACCCTTCCTGAGAATACCGTGGAGAATTATAATGCCATATTGGAGTTCAATGATGAATTTCTCAACAATCCAGCGAATGAAGATGACTTTCCGGAAGAGTACAATACAGTATCCGACGTAGATGAAAGGCATGATATTCTCATAGAAAACTCTTTTGTTCCTGTTATTTCCTATTCCTTCGTTTACAACACGCGCGAAAATATCAATGACAATGATTTCTCATATTTTACGGCAAGGTTCATTTCTTCCGGGACATTCTCTGACTGGATCTTTACCAATAAGAATGCTGACGGGGAGAGCGTCCTGTTTGACGTGCCGGTTGCTCAGTATTTTAAAACAGAATTCGAGTATAAAAAGTATTGGGAGCTCAGAAGTGAAAATATTTTGGTATTCAGGACCTTTATTGGGGCAGCCTTTCCCTATGGAAATTCAGACAACGTTCCATTCAGTAGAAGTTACAGTGCCGGGGGTAGCAACGAGATGCGGGCCTGGAGAACATTTGATCTCGGACCCGGGGCGGAATTGAACAACCTGGAGTACAATGTCGCAACCTTTAAGATGGTAGCTAACCTTGAGTATCGGTTCCAGTTGACCAATAAATTTTACAGCGCATTATTCGTAGATGCGGGCAACATTTGGGACATAACGGATTCAAACCTGGTCACTGAGGAAGGAAAGCTAAAGAGTTTCGAGGACCTTAAGAATACAGCTGTAGGATCGGGGTTGGGTATACGTTATGACTTCAGTTTTCTCGTGTTCAGATTTGACGTTGGATTCAAAACTTATGAGCCCTATCTCCCTTCTTCCAACAAGTGGTTCGTCAATTACAACTTTGGCAATGCCGTCTACAATATTGGGATAAACTACCCATTCTAGTGCAGATAATTTCGTACTTTTGAGCTTAAGATATTTTCATTTAAATCAATTCAAATGGTACAAACAATCAAATCAGGTGTAGCAACCGGCGATACGGTGCAGGAAATCTTCAAATTGGCGAAAGAAAAAAGTTTTGCTCTTCCTGCAGCAAACGTAATAAGTTCAAGTACGATCAATGCGGTTCTCGAAGCTGCAAAAGAACTCAATGCTCCCGTCATCGTTCAGTTCTCGAATGGAGGAGCGCATTTCAACGCTGGCAAAGGACTGTCCAATGAAGGGCAGAAAGCAGCCATTGCAGGGGCAGTAGCAGGTGCCAAGCACGTTCATGAAATGGCAAAAGTTTACGACATCCCCGTTATTCTTCACACAGACCATTGCGCGAAAAAGCTTCTACCATGGATTGATGGTTTGATGGATGCCGGAGAGGCTCATTACAAAGAGCACGGAGTGCCGCTGTTTAGTTCTCACATGATCGATCTCTCTGAAGAGCCGATCGAGGAGAACATTGAAATCTCCAAAAGATATTTGGAAAGAATGTCAAAAATTGGGATGACCCTTGAAATTGAACTGGGAATTACCGGTGGAGAAGAAGATGGAGTTGACAACACAGACGTGGATTCTTCCAAGCTATACACGCAGCCTGAAGAGGTTGCCTATGCTTATGAGGAATTGCTCAAAGTGAGCCCAAGATTTACCGTGGCTGCTTCTTTCGGAAATGTACACGGCGTATACAAGCCAGGTAACGTGAAACTCACTCCGAAGATTTTGGACAACTCGCAGAAGTATATTGAAGAAAAGTACAACACAGGTACGAATCCGGTGGATTTTGTCTTCCACGGCGGATCCGGTTCTACAGTAGAAGAAATCAGAGAAGCCATTGGCTATGGCGTGATCAAGATGAATATAGACACGGATCTCCAATACGCATACATGGCGGGTGTTCGCGACTACATGTCTGAAAAGACAGACTATCTTCAAGGTCAGATCGGAAACCCGGAAGGAGATGATGTTCCCAACAAGAAATTCTACGATCCTCGCAAATGGGTTCGACTGGGCGAAGAGTCCTTCAAAGAACGACTGAAACAAGCCTTTCAAGACTTAAATAACGTAAACACTTTATAGTTCAACAAATTGGGAAATGGAGCGCCATCAATGATGGTGCTCCATTTTTTTATAACTTGCGCCAGATTTTGGAACAAAACAACAACGATATGAGTTCTTGGTTCAAACGAAAAAATAAGGGGATTCAAACCCCAACGGACGAGAAGAAGGATACGCCCAAGGGCCTGTGGTATAAAACACCCAGTGGTAAGATCATCGATTCTGACGATTTGAAGGAGAATCTGTATGTGAGCCCCGAAGACGGGTATCACGTGCGCATAGGAAGTGCAGAGTACTTTGAGATTTTCTTCGACAACAATGAGTTCAAGGAGCTCAACGCCAAGCTTTCGGCAAAAGATCCTCTAAGCTTTGTTGACACCAAGAAATATACTGATCGAATCAAAGAAGCTCAGAAGAAGACTGGCCTTCAGGACGCCGTTAGAACTGCAGTTGGCAAATCCCTCGGTAAGGATTTGGTTATCGCTGCCATGGATTTTGCATTTATAGGAGGTTCTATGGGTAGCGTTGTGGGTGAGAAGATCGCAAGAGCGATTGATTATTCCCTGAAAAAGAAGATTCCTTTCCTTATGATCTCGAAATCTGGAGGAGCCCGTATGCAGGAAGCATCCTTGTCTCTGATGCAATTGGTCAAGACCTCAGCTAAACTGGCCCAGCTAGCAGAAGCTCGTATTCCCTATATATCTTTATCTACCGATCCCACTACGGGTGGAACAACGGCTTCCTACGCAATGCTTGGCGACATTAATATAGCAGAACCCAATGCCCTTGTTGCCTTCGCAGGCCCCCGCGTGGTGAAAGACACCACCGGCAAGGAGTTGCCGGAGGGCTTTCAGCGTTCGGAATTTCTTCTCGAGCATGGATTCATGGATAAGATCGTGGAGAGAAAGGACCTAAAAGAACAGGTCAACTTGTTTATTGACCTGATCGAGAATAATCCAATCAGGAAACCGGCTACTGTCTGATCAGCCTTCTAAGTCTGCCCAACTGAATCTCCCGCTCCCTTTCACCGTTTGTCACCACGGCGACATCATCGCAGGTGCCATCCCCAAAATCCAGAGTGTAAGAAGCAATTGAGCCTTCTATGTCTAGAGTACCGCTGACCAGAAAGCGACAGGACATTTCCCTGCGAAGCTCTTTGGAAATTGTCACGGATCGCTGAAGAACACCATTTTTCAGGATATTCCAGTTTCCTGTAGTCAGAAAAACATCGTCCCCCCAATTCCGGGTATCATTGCCTGAAACCCATATTCTGGTGGTCTGTCCGACGCGGTTGAAAGAAGCGTCCTCATTCCACTGAATACTCAGGTCCCGTGAGATCTGAACCTCCGGATAACCATCCTCATTTGAACGAATTCGGTTTCTTGTCATGGATCCTTCTATTGCCCTGCCATTGATGGAGAAATCTTCAAAAGAATGAGTGACCAATTGCTCATCCGAACTCAGCAACTGTATGTCAATCCGCATGACCCCGGCGAGTATGTTGCCATGTGGCCCCTCACATCCACTGCCAAAGTCTAATGAAATATTGATGCTGCTTCCCTCCAGGACTAGAGTCCGGCTTGCACATGAAGAGAAGTATGGGCCATCCGGCAAGGACTTGCTGACATCTTCATTGTATTGTTTGCTCTGGTCCATTTCGGTTCCAATGACTTCTGACATGTCATCGAGAACCTCCGTCATGCCCTGGATTTCGGCGAGTATCTCAATGTCTTCGATCTCGTCGCTATCCGTACCTGCGCTGTCTTCGACTTCATCATTGCTGCAACTCACGATAAATAGCGCCAGCAAGGCAAGTAAGGACAAGGACTTGATTGTTTGATAAATGGTTTCTTTTTTCATAGTAATCTCGTTTAAGATGTTAACGGTTTTCAGAATGATTTTGTTGTATGACTGCCAAGAACTGAAAAGGTTTAACGTAACAAAGATTTTCGTTCAGACTGAATCCCTTGCCAATCTAAATTTTAGTAGTATCTTTGCCGCTCCTTTATAAGGTAGTACATAAAAATTATTAATTAAACTTAATGTTAGCATGTATTTGACAAAAGACATAAAAACAGAAATTTTTAAGAAGTACGGGAAGTCGGAAACCGACACCGGATCAACTGAAGGGCAGATTGCACTGTTCACACACAGGATCAATCACCTGACAAATCACTTGAAGAACAATCGTAAAGACTTCAACACCCAAAGATCATTGGTAAAAATGGTAGGAAAAAGAAGAGATCTTCTGAACTACCTGGTGAAAACGGATATCGAAAGGTACCGTACCATTGTCAAGGATTTAGGATTGAGAAAATAATCGAAGAGAGGCGTTTAGCCTCTCTTTTTTATTTTCATTTTACTTAGGTTATAGAATAAAAGTTACCTAATTTCGTTAAAAATTCCGCAGTACTGCTCAGTGCCTTATTGAGCAGATCAACTAGAGTAATTCATTGGCCGACTATCCCTGAGGGGGTGACAACACAACTACAAGGTTTAAAATGAATTAAAAAGCTGCTATTGGCAGTATCTAAAATCAAATTATGATTCCAAAAGTATTTAAAGAGGTTATTGACCTCGGCGATGGAAGAGAGATTTCCATTGAAACAGGTAAGTTGGCCAAACAGGCCCATGGATCGGTTGTTGTACAAATGGGCAATGCCATGCTTCTTTGCACCGTTGTATCCAATTACAAGGCCTCTGACGTGGATTTTCTGCCACTTACAGTCGATTACAGAGAAAAATTTGCTGCTGCAGGAAGATATCCTGGAGGATTCTTCAAGAGAGAAGCAAGACCAAGTGACGGAGAAGTATTAACAATGAGACTCGTCGACAGGGTTTTGCGTCCGTTGTTCCCGAAAGACTATCATTATGAAACTCAGGTTATGATTCAATTGATGTCTCATGACGATGAAGTTATGCCTGAGGCGTTGGCAGGTTTGGCTGCTTCTGCTGCCATTCAACTAAGTGATTTTCCTTTTGAATGTGCCATTTCAGAAGCAAGGGTTGCACGTGTGGATGGTGAATTCATAATCAACCCAAGCCGAAAGCAGCTCGCTGAGTCTGATATCGATATGATGATTGGCGCCTCTGCCGATTCTGTGATGATGGTAGAAGGTGAAATGGATGAGATTTCTGAAGAAGAAATGGCGGATGCTATCAAATTCGCGCATGAAGCTATCAAGGATCAGATTGCAGCTCAGCTCCGTTTGGCAGAAGCGTTTGGAAAGAAAGAAGTTCGTGAATATGATATCGCTGAACAAAATGAGGAATTGGCAAAGAAGATTCATGACGCTGTTTATGACAAGTGCTATGCCATTGCAAAGCAGGGAACTTCAAAAACAGAACGTTCTGAGCAGTTCAGCACTTTAAAAGAAGAGCTTGAAGCCTCTTTTTCTGAAGAAGAGTTGGAAGAATTTGGTCATTTGATCGGAGGTTACTTCAACGCGGCGCAGAAAGAAGCAGTAAGAGAATTGACTTTGGCAGAAGGCCTTCGTTTGGATGGTCGAAAGACTGACGAGATCCGGCCGATTTGGTGTGAAATAGATTACCTGCCATCAACACATGGCTCGTCTATTTTCACACGTGGTGAAACTCAGGCACTGGCAACGGTTACACTGGGTACATCTCGAGATGCGAATAAAATTGACATGCCCTCTCATGAAGGGGAAGAAAGCTTCTATTTACACTATAATTTCCCACCTTTTTGTACAGGTGAGGCCCGACCCATTCGAGGAACTTCAAGAAGAGAAGTCGGTCATGGTAATTTAGCTCAACGCGGTTTGAAAGGAATGATCCCCGAGGATTGTCCTTATACAGTTCGAATAGTATCTGAGGTTCTTGAATCGAACGGTTCGTCATCAATGGCAACTGTTTGTGCGGGTACCATGGCTCTTATGGATGCCGGGGTTCAAATGATACGACCTGTTTCAGGTATAGCTATGGGACTCATTTCAGATGGAGAACGTTACGCCGTATTGTCTGATATTTTAGGAGATGAAGATCACCTGGGAGATATGGACTTCAAGGTTACAGGAACAACAGAGGGTATCACTGCCTGTCAGATGGATATTAAGATCAAAGGTTTGTCCTATGAGATTTTGGTAAAGGCACTTAAACAAGCCCGTGAAGGACGTTTGCATATTTTAGGTAAAATAGCTGAAACTATTTCCGCACCTAATGAAGACGTAAAACCACACTCACCAAAAATGGTAACAAGAACCATTCCTAATGAATTTATCGGAGCTTTGATTGGACCGGGTGGAAAAGTGATTCAAGAACTTCAAAAAGAAACAGGATGTACGATTGTCATCAATGAGGACCCTGTGACTGAAGAAGGCATTGTTGAAATTTTAGGAACTGACCAGGACGGAATTGATGCGGTATTGGCTAAAATAGATTCTTTGATGTTCAAACCAGAAAAAGGAAACGTTTACGAGGTAAAAGTTATTAAAATGCTTGACTTTGGTGCCGTTGTTGAATATATTGAAGCTCCTGGAAACGAGGTTTTGCTTCACGTAAGTGAGCTCGCCTGGGAAAGAACTGAAAACGTCAGTGACGTAGTGAATATGGGTGACGTCTTTGAAGTGAAGTACTTCGGTGTAGATCCGAGAACCCGAAAGGAAAAAGTGTCTCGTAAGGCTCTTTTAGACAAACCGGAAGGCTTTGTTGAAAGGCCACCAAGGGAAAGGAGAAATGACCGGGGCGGTCGTGACCGAGGAGGTCGTGACAATCGCAGAGACAACAGAAGGAGAGATTAAATAAGCTTCTGATAACGACAAAAAACCTCGAAATTATTTTCGGGGTTTTTTTATTTTGTAACATTTACACAATTATCTACGTATACTATAATACACGACAGAACTATTTAACTAAAATTCATACTTCTTAATGAGACAACTTAAAATCACCAAGCAGGTTACAAATCGCGAAACTGCTTCTTTGGACAAGTATTTGCAAGAGATAGGTAAAGTAGATTTGATAACAGCTGATATGGAGGTGGAGTTGGCGCAACGCATTAAAGCGGGAGATCAGATTGCTTTGGAGAAGCTTACCAAGGCCAATTTGAGATTTGTCGTTTCGGTTGCCAAGCAGTATCAGAACCAAGGTCTTACCCTTCCTGATTTGATCAACGAAGGAAACCTCGGACTGATCAAGGCAGCTAAGAGATTTGACGAAACCCGTGGATTCAAGTTTATTTCTTACGCAGTTTGGTGGATCAGGCAATCTATTTTGCAGGCTCTGGCCGAACAGTCGAGAATCGTCAGACTTCCTTTGAACAAGATCGGCTCGATCAACAAGATCAACAAAACCTTTGCACGATTGGAACAGGAGAACGAAAGACCTCCTTCAGCCGAGGAAATTGCCAAAGAGCTGGACATGACGGTAAGCGATGTGAAAGAGTCTATGAAGAATTCGGGAAGGCATGTTTCTATGGACGCTCCTTTGATCGAAGGAGAAGATTCCAATCTTTATGACGTGCTGAATTCCGGTGAGTCTCCGAATCCGGACAAGAGCCTGTTGCACGAGTCCCTCAAGGTAGAGATTCTCAGGGCCCTTGAAACCCTGACGCCGCGCGAAGCTGACGTAGTGAAGCTGTACTTTGGTTTAGGAGATGCTCATCCAATGACGCTGGAAGAGATTGGAGAGACTTTCGATCTTACGCGGGAGCGAGTTCGACAAATCAAGGAAAAAGCCATCAGAAGGCTTAAGCACACCTCCAGAAGCAAAATCCTCAGGACTTACCTGGGATAAAAGTACATCAGAACAAAATACACGAAAAAGCCCGGGAATCTCCCGGGCTTTTTTATTTTTGCAATATTCCTAAAACACAGCCCATGCAACCACTCATCGCACCCTCCATGTTAGCCAGCGACTTTGCCAATTTGCAGAAAGAAATCGAAATGGTCAACGATAGTTCGGCAGACTGGTTTCACATAGACGTTATGGACGGGGTTTTTGTTCCGAATATCTCTTTTGGGATGCCTGTGATTGCAGCGATGAAGCGACATGCCAAAAAAATCATGGATGTTCACTTGATGATTGTTGACCCTGACCGTTACATCAAAGACTTCAGGAAAGTCGGTGCAGATATCCTGACGGTTCATTACGAGGCATGCCATCATCTGCACCGAACAGTTCAGGCTATAAAGGCTGAGGGAATGCAGGCAGGAGTTTCGCTCAATCCTCATACCCCGGTCTCAGTTCTCGAAGATATTATCGCAGATCTCGACCTGGTTCTCATTATGAGTGTTAATCCTGGTTTTGGAGGGCAGAGCTTTATCACCAATACCTATAAGAAGCTTACCGATCTGAGAAATTTGATCGAAAAGACTGGCTCTCCGGCCCTGATTGAGGTCGATGGTGGTGTCAACAGCGACAATGCGGAACAATTGGTCGCAAGTGGAGCTAACGTTCTGGTAGCCGGAAGCTTTGTTTTCAAGAGTGAAGATCCGATGAAGACCATTCACAACCTGAAGAATCTTCGCTATTGAATAGAATAGCGCGGGACTGAGTTCAAATGTCGGGTTGTAGATCCTTTAAATTCAACTGAAGTCGTGTCGTTCCATTCCAGGTATTTGTCTCGAGGGTAAATACAGCTTTAAAGGGTTGACCGTTGCGGACCAGTTCTATCTTTTCTCCAAGATTGAATCCAATGGCATCCAGCGTTTTGAAATTACTGCCCGTAATCAGGTTGAGTTTGAGATGTGACCCTTCTTTTCCTACTTTTTTTCCGAATCCGTTGTCCCGAAGACCACAGGTCATGAAAACGGGCTTCATATTGCCCGGTCCAAAAGGTCCGAATTGAGACAGGATCCGGTGCAACTTTGAATCGAGTTCGGAAAGATCTACGCTTCTGTCAACGAGTATCTGTGGAACCAGAGACTTGCTATCCAGTGTCCTTTTGACGACCTCCTCAAAACAGGCCTTGAATGCCTCGTATTTCTCTGGCAGTAAGGTCAGCCCGGCTGCGTATTTGTGACCTCCGAATTGTTCTATGTGCTGATCACATTCCTGCAGGGCCTTGTAGACATCAAAACCTTTCACAGATCGCGCTGATGCGGCTAGTTTGGAGCCACTTTTTGTAAATACAAGGGTAGGACGGTAATAAGTTTCAATCAGGCGCGAGGCCACAATTCCAATCACGCCCTTGTGCCAGTTATCGTCAAAGACAACTGTTGAATAGGCCTCTTTCTCGTCGTTCAGTTCTACCTGGTCGAGCGCCTCCTTCGTTATTGACGCGTCAAGCTCCCTTCGGCTGAGGTTAAAAGTTTCGATCTCTTCGGCCATTTGAAGAGCTCGTACTGGGTCTGTTTCGGTAAGAAGGTCAACGGCGAATTGTCCGTGTTCCATGCGGCCGGCAGCATTGATCCGGGGAGCCACCGTAAAGACCACGTCGGTTATGGTCAGCTGTTCCTTGTTTGAGTTTTTGATCAAAGCTTGAATTCCGGGTCTCGGTGCTTCATTGATGACCTTCAAACCAAAATGCGCCAGGATCCGGTTTTCACCTGTGATGGGCACAATATCGGCAGCAATGGCCGTGGCGACAAGGTCCAGATAAGGGTAAACCTCTTCCTCAGGATTTCCCCTAGATTGCGAAAGGGCCTGAATCAGCTTAAAACCGATTCCACATCCGCACAGCTCGTCATAAGGATAGGTGCAGTCTTCCCGTTTAGGATTCAGTATGGCAACGGCTCCCGGAAGTTGATTTCCCGGGCGGTGGTGGTCGCAGATGATAAAGTCAATTCCCTTTTCTTTGGCATAGTCGATTTTTTCGATGGCCTTGATGCCGCAATCAAGTGCAATTACCAGGTCGATCTCATTGTCAGAAGCAAAATCGATTCCGGTATAGGAGATTCCATAGCCTTCTGAATAACGGTCAGGGATATAGGTGGCAACCTGATCGTGCAGCTTTCGGAGATAGTAATAAACCAATGAAACTGCAGAAGTTCCGTCTACATCGTAATCGCCATAGATCAGTATCTTCTCCTTGTTTTTCAGGGCTTTTTCAATCCGCTCGACGGCTATGTCCATGTCCCTCATCAGGAAAGGGTCGTGCAGTTCCTCGAGTGTGGGTCTGAAGAAATGCCGGGCCTTTTCATAGGAGTCGACGTCACGTTGAACAAGCAGTTCGGATAACAGCTTTCCAATACCGAGCTCCTCATTCAAGGCGAGAACCTTTTTCTCATCAGGATCGGGTTTGAACAGCCATTCCATAGTGTAATATTTGCTTTGTAGCGTCAAAAATTAATAAGACGATAAAAATAGGGTAAACACAAAAGGAAAGTGAAACCAAAGTTAAATATTTTATAAAGTAGGCGCGCAGGCAATTGTTCATCGACAGTTTTGGTTATTTTGGTTCAGAATTTTAGTCTATGAAACAAGTTGTCTTTGCTGCCTGTCTCCTTCTTCTTTTGTCGTGTAAAAAGGAGACAACAGAACCAGCCCAGCCTGAGAACGACCACATTGAAGTGGTGAATTTTGAGGAACTGGAGAAACTGCTTCAAGAGCAAGAAGAAGAGGTTCTTTTGGTCAATTTTTGGGCCACATGGTGCAAACCCTGCGTCGAAGAGATGCCTTACTTTGAGGAAGTACATGATTCTTTGGCAGGACGGGGCCTGAAAGTTATTCTGGTCAGCCTCGATTTTCCAAACAAATTGGAATCCCAGGTGATTCCTTTTGTCAAAGACAAAGGCCTGGAGCCGCAGGTCATTTTACTAGACGACCCTCATGAAAATGAGTGGATTCCCAAAGTGGATTCGACCTGGTCCGGGGCCATTCCGGCAACGCTATTCCTAAAAGAAGGGAAACGTAAATTCTTTGAAAAATCATTCACGAGGACTTCTCTTTTCAATGAGGTCTCTGAGTTCATAAACCCATAAGTCATGAAAAACAGGAATTATTTTGCGCTTTTGTTCGCCATCTCACTATCGACCATTTTCACGGTCTTCGCATTTACCGGGGTTGACACTACCCTGGAGCGATTTGTGATCAGTTATACCATCGGAGACAAGGCAGAGGACTTTTCCCTCAAAAACATCGACGGGAAGATGGTTTCCCTTGCGGATTATAAGGAAGCCAAAGGTTTCATCTTGATTTTTACCTGCAATACCTGCCCCTATGCGGTGGCCAATGAGGATCGAATCATCGAATTGGACAAAAAGTACAAACCAAAGGGCTTTCCTGTGATCGCAATCAACCCGAACAATCCTCAGGCCTCATCGGGTGACAGTTTTGAATTGATGAAGGTCAGAGCCGCGGAAAAAGGGTTTACATTTCCCTATCTTTTGGATGAAGGGCAAAAAGTATATCCGAAATACGGAGCAACCAAGACCCCACATGTCTTTGTTTTGAAAAAGGAAAATAAGGACCTCATCGTCAAATACATAGGAGCCATTGATGACAGTTCCAGGGACCCAAGTTCCGTAAAGCAGAAATATGTGGAGAATGCAGTGGACGCTTTATTGGCGGACCAACCGATCGAATTGGTCAGCACTCGTGCTATTGGCTGCGGCATTAAAAACTAGAGATCCTTCAACAACTCGTCATCTACGATTTCAGGCAGGGTGATTTCCAATCCCGGACTTCGCTTCATTTCACGTTTAATGGCGAATAAAGCTTCATCATTGCGGGCCCAGCTTCGCCTTGCGATACCGTTGTTCACATCGTAGAAAAGCATGGCTCGAAGCTGTTTTTCTGCCAGTTCACTTCCGTCGAGCACCATTCCGAAACCGCCATTTATGACCTCACCCCATCCAACACCACCTCCGTTGTGAATCGATACCCAGGTTGCTCCTCTGAAGCTATCTCCGATCACATTGTGTATGGCCATGTCAGCTGTAAATCTGCTGCCATCATAGATATTGCTCGTTTCCCGGTACGGGGAATCGGTGCCGCTAACATCATGATGATCTCGTCCCAAGACGATCGGAGCCGAGATTTCACCATCCGCTATCGCTTTATTGAAGGCTGAAGCGATCTTTATTCGTCCTTCGGCATCTGCATAGAGTATTCTTGCCTTTGAACCGACGACCAGCTTGTTCCTTTTGGCATTCTCAATCCAATGTATGTTGTCCTGATTCTGGAGTTTCGTCTCGGCGGGAGCCTCTTTTTGGATCTTCTTTAAAACCTCAGCGGCGATAGCATCTGATTTGTCGAGATCGCTCGGATCTCCGGATGTGCAAACCCATCGGAAAGGGCCGAATCCGTAATCAAAGCACATGGGTCCGAGAATATCCTGAACGTAGCTCGGATATTTGAAATCAATACCATTCTCTGCCATGATATCGGCACCTGCCCTTGAAGCCTCAAGAAGAAATGCATTTCCGTAGTCGAAGAAATAGGTTCCTCTGGCTGCGTGCTTGTTGATCAGTTCGGTCTGTTTTCGAAGGGATTCCTGTACCCGTTTTTTAAAGGCCTCAGGATCGGAGCTGATCAGTTCATTGGCCTCTTCAAAACTCAGGCCCTGCGGATAATATCCACCTGACCAGGGATTGTGAAGAGAGGTCTGATCCGATCCTACATGAACAAAAATATCCTCGTCATAGAACTTTTCCCAAACGTCCACCACATTTCCATGGAAAGCGATGCTCACTGTCTCTTCTTTTTCTTGTCCTTCTCTCACCCGATCTACGAGCTCACTCAAGTCAGTGATGAGAAGATCCGCCCAGCCCTGGTCGTATCTCTTTTGAGCGGCATTGAGGTTCACCTCGGCGCAGACGGTGATGCATCCGGAGATATTGCCGGCTTTGGGTTGCGCCCCACTCATGCCGCCCAGGCCTGAGGTTAGAAAGACTTTTCCGCGTGACGTATCTCCTTTGTCCAGGATTTTGCGAAAGGCATTCATAAGCGTTATGGTAGTGCCGTGAACGATTCCCTGGGGCCCGATGTACATGTAGGAACCTGCGGTCATCTGTCCGTATTGGGTGACACCCAGAGCGTTGAATCGTTCCAAATCATCGGGTTGAGAATAGTTCGGAACCATCATGCCATTGGTGACGATGACTCGCGGAGCTTCCTGGGACGATGGGAATAAACCCATCGGATGACCTGAATACATATGAAGCGTCTGCTCGTCCGACATTTTTGAAAGGTATTGCATGGTCAGCAGATACTGGGCCCAATTTTGAAAAACGGCACCGTTTCCTCCGTAGGTGATGAGTTCTTCCGGATGCTGGGCAACCGCCGGGTCGAGATTGTTTTGAATCATGAGCATGATCGCAGCAGCCTTGCGACTTTTTGCCGGATAGTCTTCAATGGGTCGGGCATAGAGGTCGTAATCAGGTTTGAACCGATGCATGTAGATTCTCCCGTAGGCATTTAATTCCTGCAGAAATTCAATTGCCAGCTCTTTATGCCAGGATTTGGGAAAATAGCGAAGCGCATTTCTCAAGGCGAGTTTCTTCTCCTCGTGGGACAGGATGTCCTTTCTTTTGGGTGCGCGGTTTGCATCAGCAGAAGGGATTTTTCTTGCAGGAAGCTCTTTTGGAATTCCCTGTTCTATGGCTTTTCTGAATTCTTTTTTGGATACAGTAGTCATGGAGCTCAATTTATGTTTTGATAGGGTTCAATACGATTCGAAATGCGTGTCGTATTCACTGAAGGAAGAGTGAAAAGATTGCGACAATTCGGGCAGTGACCTTTCTTCAAGAATCTGATGGGCGAGTTTAACGTCCTTACTGAAGATTCGGTCTTCTCGGGCGTATGGAATTTGCTTACGGACAAGATCATGGACGCGATCCAGGAAGCGACTGGATCTCAAAGGCTTTCTGAAGTCAAAGGCCTGGGCCGCGCATAATAGCTCTATGGCAAGAATGCGTTCAAGATTTTTGATGACTCTCAAGGCTTTCCTGCCCCCAATAGAGCCCATGCTCACATGGTCTTCCTGACCCAGGGAGGTCGGAATGCTGTCAGCGCTCGAAGGAAAACAGAGTCCTTTGTTCTCGCTCACCAATGCCGCTGCCGTATATTGAAGGATCATGAAGCCTGAATTGAGGCCGGTATCTTCCATCAATAAACGTGGAGTTCCCTCGTATTTTCCTTCCAGTGACAGATAGGTTCTCCGGTCAGAGATACTGCCCAGTTCGGCGGCTGCGAGGCAGGCATAATCCAATGGAAGAGCCAAAGGTTGCCCGTGGAAGCTTCCGCCACTGATAATCAGGTTTTCATCAATGATTACCGGGTTGTCAGTTACAGAATTGAGTTCGGTCTCAACGCTTTCTCTCAAATGAAGCCAGGCAGCTCGAGAGCTTCCATGCACCTGGGGCATGCACCGCAGTGAGTAGGGGTCTTGAACCTTACCGCAAAATTCGTGGGATTTTCCAATCTCAGAATCCTTTAGGAAAGTTCTCAACCTGGCGGCAACATGAACATTTCCTGAATGGGGTCGTGTTTCGTGCAATTCTTTGCGAAACGGCATCTGAGACCCCATAAGCCCTTCGATCATAAGACTGCCGATGATGTCAGCATGAGCCAAACAGTTGTGCAGCTGATCCACTGCGCGAACGGCGTGCGCAAGGATGAACTGGGTTCCGTTGATCAGGGCGAGTCCTGCTTTAGGGTGTAAATCGATGGGCTTCATGTCCTTGCTTGCCAAAGCTGAGGAGGTCTTTACTGTTTTTCCTTCGACGAAAACTTCTCCTTCACCGATCAAAGGGAGGAAGAGGTGGGCCAGGGGAGCCAGATCACCTGAGGCTCCTACAGAACCTTGTTCTGGAACTAAGGGAATAACATCCTGGTCGATATGCCAAAGGATACGGTCAAGGACCTGCATGGAGATACCCGAATACCCTTTTGACAGGGAATGAACCTTCAGGATCAACATAAGTTTTGCAAGTTCCCGGTCAATGGGGTCACCCACTCCCACGGCGTGGCTTAGCAGTAACTTTCTTTGAAGTTCCGAGGTATTTTCCTTCGAAATGATCGTGTCGCACAGCGGACCGAAACCGGTATTGATGCCGTAAACGGCCTGATTTCCTTTTGAGGTTTCTAGAACGATCTTGTGAGAAGCTTCGATCCTTTGACGTGCCTCCACAGAGATCTGTGCTTTGAGATCTCCCCTTAGGATGGCAAGAGCCTTGCCCGAGTTGAGCCGGTCGATACCGTAGTTGAACATAATTGTGGTGATTAGTGCTTCCAAAGGTACAAATATGCTCGAGAGTTTTTGACCGTTTGGGATTGATCGGGGATGAAATATTTTGGACGAGAAAGATGCCGGATTACTGGCGTGATCCAGATGAGAACCTCTTCTGCAAACCTGCCCGCCGACAGGAGGGTACAATCCCGGGAGCTCCGCTTTTCTGGATTATTTGCATGATCCAGATGTGACCCACTCCTGCAAATACAATCCCGATGCCCTGGCAGAGCCAGGACATTTGGGATTTTTGTTTCCAAGCCTTACGAGCGTGAACGCTCAACGCCTTGAAAACAAAAATCCCAGTGCCTTCGGCACCGGGATTGTATTTGATGTGGGTCATACTGGATTCGAACCAGTGACTTCTACCCTGTCAAGGTAACACTCTAAACCAACTGAGTTAATGACCCCAATTTTGAGAGTTCAAAACTACGAATTTTTTGAAAATCCGAGGAATAAAAACGGTTCATATTTGCTGGTACTCGAGGGTCGATAAGGCAATCTTCAGTTTTTCAACAGGATTGACAGGTATTTTGCACCATATTAACCCCTAAACTAAAAACTATGAAACGATTTTTTATTCTAATGATCATGATGACCTTGACCTATTCGGTCTCGGCGCAAACAATGCCTTCTGTAAGTACTGATGATGTGAAATCCGCAGGGATGGAGGTAGCTGCCGAGCAGAGTCCGGACGTTACCAACCAAATCATGGATGTGCTCAAGACGGATGAAGGTGTTCAAAAAGAGACAATTGACTATTTGAAGAACAATCCGGAAACGACCAATGCGATTTCAAAAATCATCGCAGACAACAAAGATTCCATTGATGGAGTTATGAAGTCTGTTCTTGGAGATAGCGCATTGACTTCCGCTGCGGTTGACTGGATTGCCAACAATCCGGAAATGCTCAACAAGGTGATGAAACTAGCAGGAATGTAAAAGTATTCGGTTCCTTTCTGTAAAGGAATGAAAGAACTAAAAAGGGTGCGATATCGCACCCTTTTTTAGTTTCCCTGAATCGATTCAAGTCGCCATTCCGTCAACTGTTTCAGTCGGTTGAGCACATTAGCCGTTACGCGGTTGTGGACCGACTCCCAGAATCTACCCACCAGCTTTCGTTTTTCCTGCCATTTACGGTTGCCGAAGAAGTTGAAACCTACCCCGAATACAAGTTGTGATGTGCTGGTCTCGCCCAATTCAGGAATGGACGAACGAACATAAATGGCGAGTATCCCAATCGGATAGCCTCCTGAGCATTCGTACAGGAAATATCGAGCATTGTCAAAATCATAGCTGTCAGGGACATTTTTAATACGTATGGCATCCAGAAGGAACAAAGGAATCAAAGGCAAGCCAAAAAAACTCTTCATGAACTTGAAAGGATAGCGTTTCCATCCGAAGGGAAGAATGCGGATATGCCTCATATCATTGTCTACCCGGTCCAGTTTTGCTATGTGGTTGGGCCAACAGGAAGGATTATTCCTGAAATTCATCAATTCATCGAAAATCTGATTGACGGGGGCATCAATTCCAATTTTATTGATGTTCAAAACTGAATATTCCGAAGAATCGATTCCAAGGCGCTGAATGATCCGCTGGGTGTAATCGTGTCGTTCTTCCGGGGTATCAAACCGAACAACGGTAGGATACGTTGGTTTTTTCAGAAAGAAATTCAGTATATCCGATAGTATTCCAGTGCCGGGTGAAGGGGGCTTATTTTGGGACATATTTTTTGACTTTCCAGTTACATGTCTATGTAATTGATGTTCTTGAAGGAGTCCGGAATGTTTGTCGGATCCTCCTCGATGATTTGGAGAATATCACGTGTTATTCCTCTTGAAATGTTTGAAATGGGAACATCATTGGGCGAGCCCTCAAAAGGATTCTCTCCTGCCAAACCTATTCGAAGCATTGTGTTGAAAACCCAAATGACGATTACCGTAAATGGGATGTTGAGCCAAACGAAATAGGTTCCAATAAACGGATTTGTCTTGGCAATTTCGAGTCCCATTTTTGCAAAGGCGGGAATTATCGCCATGGGCAATAACCACATAAAGATATGAACGAAGTGATAGCCGATGCTCGCGTATTGCTTTGGATAAGGAAAGTTCTTGATACGTTCCGACTTTCCCTGAAGAGCAGTTAATTCTTGAAGTATTTGTTGTAAGTTGAGCAAAGAGAAATCCCAAAGTTTTTTTTCATCCGTCAAAGACCTGAAGTGTTTGGACTGAAGGTTGATCAGGGCATTCGGCTTGTTGTCAAACGACATCACGTAGTCAAACTCTTCTGTTGAGAGATGAGGTTTTATCTCTTCTTCCAGTGAAGAGTCGAACTCAGGCACGTTGTACTTGAAAATTTCTTTTTTGTGAAGAGATTCATATGTGGCTTCCCAGGACTTTTTGGTCCTCATGGCATAGCGTAAGGCCGTCAGCCATGCAATATGCCTGTGGGTTATTATCCTTAGGACTTCTGTTTCATCTCTGTTGGAATCAACGCGATGCATATAAAAGCTTTCCTTGACCGTAATCACAAGAGATCTTGACGTATTGACAATGCCTCCCCAAATCTTTCTGGCTTCCCATATCCTGTCATAGGCCGCATTGTTTTGGAATCCAATCATGAAAGCCACAGCCGTACCTATCAGGGCAACGGGCGTAAAAGGCACTTGCAACCATTTAATTCCTATGAGTTCGTATAACACAGTATAGGCGGTTGCTAAAACGATAAAGAAAATGAGTTCTCGTTTTGTCCATACCAGCAATTTTTTAAATGGATATCTTCTTTGAATGTACATCCTTAATTTTTAATTTAAAAGTAAGGGTTTCTGGTCGAAGTACCATTTTGGGGTCAATTTTCTCGAAATATCCAGGTAATTACGTGTCAGGTGGAAGGGATTAACTGCGGTGATCCCAAGAGGGGTGTCCTTACAAACAAAAAGAAAAGCCACGCGAAAAGCGTGGCCATTTTTATTGCCCAAAATTTTAGTCTCAAACTATGTTTTGTCCATACCAGCAATTTTTGAAATGGATACCTTTTTAACACAAACATATTTTTTTTCTTAAAAATAGTGGATTAAAATGAATATCATAATTTAAAAAAGGAGGGCCTTGGCCCTCCCACTATTTTACTCACCTACCAAAACAGTTAATTTTTGTAATGATGCACATTTAAATGGCACAGCATAAACATCTTCAATAACGAGTGATCCTGTGTCTTCTCCTACATCAAAAGTTTCCTCAACCTCAATACTATTAATAAAATCGATTTTCCTGTTTCCATAGTGCAAATCATTGGTTGATCTGATCGTACACAAATAAACTACGAATTTTATCCCAAAAACCTCCTCCAAGTACGAATAAACTCAGTAGGAGCATAAGATCCATGCCAATGGTGGCGCTTAATGGTAACTGGTTTAACATTGGGAAAAAATTGGCCAGATAGGGTTGTAAAAAACCAAAGATTATTGGGATACAAAATAAAACAACCCCAATTCTATGGCGTAAAGGGCTCACCCTGTCCGGTGATACTATAGTGATGAATTTCAATGTTTTATTTTTTAAGTATTGATATCCACTTTTGCCCATAATCCCAATTGCTATAAGCATAAACACCTCTGGAATACCAAAGGCTAGTAATCCACTAACAACACTTTTAAGCGAAGCAGATAAGTCCGAAGCCACAACAAACGGAATTAAAAGAGGACTCAGAAATCCAATGATCAAGATCAAAGCCCCAATATTGAGTTTTAATCTTTCATTCTTAGTAAGGGAAGTTTCCAATTGTTTATTTTTCATCTTAAAATCTGTTAAATGGCCATCTTACCTATGCTGATTATACTAACCACCGTTCTTAAGCATATGTTTCAACAATTCCTGAGAGGGTCTGCCGGTTTCCAGCAAATTGTATTTTTGTTCATATAGGCGAATCGCGTTCTCTGTTGCGGGTTGCATTTTTCCATTAACATCTCCGGGATCAAAGCCTATTCTTATCAAGGATTTCTGAATCTCGAGAATAGTTCCGGATTCAAAATTTTCCTTTGCGGTCTCTTGTTTCTTTAGATATTTTATCTCTGCTTGCCGCTGCTCTTTTTCCATCATCTCACGTTCGGCCTGTTGCTTTTCGTAAGCTTCGCGCCGTGCTTTCTTTTGTTTTTTCTCTTTCGTACCTTGAGCAACGCCCACTACACCTCCAATAATAGCACCTGCCTGGGCACCATCGCGTCCTCCGACCAAAGATCCGAGTGCAGCACCACCTAAGGCACCACCAAATCCCCTGCCTAATATCTGGGCCTGGATTGATGATTGAAATGCAAATCCGACAATTAAAAATGCGATAGTGAATATGAGTTGTCTCTGTGCTATTTTCATTGTGTTACTTTTTTACCGTTTTTCCAAATCTCCTTGCGTGAACTTCCGTCCTTTGAGGTGAAAACAATTTCACCTTCAGGTTCTCCATTGATAAATTGTCCCATTGCAATTTCACCATCGGGAGTTGTGTATGTGCCTTTCCCGTTAGGTTTCCCGGTTTTAAATTCACCTTTGTAGGAATCACCATCTACAGTGGTAAGCATGCCCGTACCTTCCGGAAGATCATTTTTAAATACACCCTTGTAGATGTCTCCATTGGGTAAGAGCAGCGTTCCATTGCCTTCTTTGATACCATCTGCGAAAGCTCCATAATACTCTTCCCCATCAGCAGTGACTTGATGTCCTTCCCCATGAGGGATATTGTTCTTGACTTCTCCTTCATAACTTCCTCCATCGGTAATAGTGGCCTTGATATAGCCATTCATCTGATCGTGTTTGAAGCCTCCTTCAACCCGGCTTTTATCGGGAAAGACCATTAGGCCAAGGCCATGCATTTCGCTATCGGAAAAATCACCTCTGTAGGTAGCAAACCCATCTTCCACCTTAAAAAGAAGTGTGCCTTTACCCTCTACTTTTCCTTTGTTCATAGTTCCTGTAAAGCGACCTACGATGTTGCCATCTTCCAGCCAAACCAGAACTCCATATCCGGAGGCCTTACCATCCTGACAATCACCAGACCAGCTAATGCTTTCATTCCCTTTTGGAGCTGAATTCCAAATGCCGCAACCTGTAATAAGATCTTTTAACCAGACACCGTCAGCCACGGACGTCTTGTCATCTTGTGCTGCAGCGTTCAGGCCAAATGCAATGGCAAGAACAACTGCCATAAGCGATTGTACCAAAAATCTGTTATGTTTTGTTTTCATAGTTATTAATATTTCACTTCTTTATTTTTAAGCATAGTAAAGGAAGCTGATTAATTACTAAAATTTTTCTTAGCCATTCTTTTGAGAACATATGACAATGGGATAATAATAAGAAATGATAAGGTCCAAGCCAGCTGACTTACTGTAGCAAATAGAAACGAAAAGGAAGCGGCCAAAGGTTCGGGCAGAATACTAAACAAAATAGTTTTCTTCTCGTCCTCATTAATATTCTTGGAAGTCAATTTATTTTTTTTCGCGTAGTACCAATTAACAGCCCCTATAAATCCCGCTAAGGCCAAAAACACGCTCTCCATTTGCAAGGCAAGGACCATTCCATCACTCTCAATATCAATCCGGACGAAATACAAGTACATCATCAAGGAAATCATTTGCAGGATTGCCAAAGCACCGTGCAAAGGAGAGCTCCTTACGAGATTTCCTAGTTGCTTATTAAACTGAATCCAGTAAATGGTAAGCATCAACAATCCGACAATAATCACGATCAAACCTTCAGTATTCATGTTAAAAATTTCGGATAAAGAATGGATCTTCAATTCCGGATCATCCATTCTAGGCAAAATCAAGAATAGCTGAAAGTACATTAAGGCATAGAGCACGTTAACAACTATTTTGAGGCTAAATAAAATTCCTACATTTCGTTCCAGCTCAGCAGAGGAATGTTGTTTTTCTGTAAGCAATTCATCTATCTTACCCTTGATTTTTTGGCTTGGTTTTATCATTATATACTATTTTAACTGTATAAATTCTTATCAATTAAGGAAGATATACTACTGTTTTTTTCCAACAGGCATAACATAAGTAAGGTTTATACGAAAAGAATTCTGCACGGCAGAACCTTCCCATGAATCATAAACGGCACTCGTTTTATATTCCACATAGGCGTTCCAGGAGCCTTTCGGTCTGACAAAAACTTTACCAAAACGCAAACCAACCGGCAGGTAAAACCCTCCGGTGTTCCAGTCATATAGCGCAACCAAATCAGCAGTTCCTAAATACATTCCCGAAGTCCCAAAGCGATAATTTAGAAATGGAGCAATTCCAAGTGGGTTTATATCAGACTGTCCAGCGGGTAGGGCTTGTGGATCTATACTACGCCAAGACTGCGAAAATAACAATCCGTAAAACCACTGACCCGAATTATTCACTATGGCCGCCGCGAACCCATAACCCCATTCATCTTTTGACACCCCTTCACTCCCAGGAGCTGTAACCAAAGGTCCTATTCCCGCACGTCCAGAACCCCAATCTGTCGCGCTGGGAATAATCAGCGCAAAAAGTTCCGTATTTCCAAATCCTGTTTTCCCCGTATTAACATCTTCGTAATGACGAACCGTTAAACGTGGAAGAATTGTAAGTGATTTTAATGGAATAGGAGCAACTATCCTAACCTGAAGGTAATTATCCAGACCTGCAGGACGAGGACTTCCATTCACAATATCGTCATAATAGTCGGGCATAAATTGATAGGCCATCTGAAAGCTCCATTGTGTAGCGGTGGCATCCATAGCTTGTGAAGTACTGTTTTGACCCTCCTCCTCAGTCTCTATTTCTGTTTCTTGCTTTTCTTTCGTTTCTTCTTGGGCCTGAATAATAGATATCGAGCAAAAAAGCAATAGAGATAATACTATTTTGGTTTTCATTTTTAAAAGTTTTGCTTATAATTAATTTTTAAAGGGATTTATTTTTTAGAAATATTTTATCCGTTTTATTCCATCGGTATTGATAACCTATCGATATCGCATCAAAATCAGGTCCTCTTTTAAAACGAATACTCGAGTTATAGGCGAACTTGAGTGTATGTTTTTTCGCAAGAGGCAAAGCATAAATTAAACCGAACCTTGCTGATGAGATCTCTGTATCTCTTGGTACGCCGTTCAATTCTGTTTGACCACCAATCCCATACCCCATATTTAAGGCCAGCCACATTTTTTTTGGTAATTCTCTTATAACGTGCACCTTGAATGTATAAAGCGGTTTTTGCGTCAATTCATTTCCATTTAAAAAATTTGAGTTTTTTGTAAACATCCAGACGCCGATATACGATTCAATAATCCATTTTTCAAAATTCCGAGCAAATGCCCATTGGGGCTTTATCACCCAACGGTTTGACCCTAAGTTGACAAGTTCTCCCGGATCATAATTACCCGTTGGCGCAATAAGTTGTATACTGATCCCTGACACATCTTTTGGCTTATAATTTTGAAATTCAGCAATATTCATTGCCTTGGATCCCAAAAAATTAAAAGAAAACCTAAGTCTTAAATCGCCAAAGCCATTTATGGTTCGAAAACCACTATTCCCATCGACATTGCCTTCCCAATCACCCAATACATAGGGAACAACAGCGTCTACTTTGGCAGATAAATTAAAAAAACTAATCGATCTAACATAGCCCAATACGGCACTATGAATATTTGAATTCAAGTCTTTAATGGGTAAGGCCGGGTCCAATAGCAAATTACCCTGAGCATAATTATAGCCACCAATGGCAAAATTTGTTCCCAAAGGCAAATTGTTTATTGCCCTCGGTTCTAACTCTTGAGCATCTACAGTTAAAGAAATCAAAGAACAAAATATCAGCGTTACAAGATTTCTAAAGGTGTAAACATATCTTATCAGAATACTAATTTTGTGGTTTGCTTTTCAAGGTTTTTAAAACACCATCAATACTTAAGGAACTTCCGGCAACAGGTGGAAATTCTTTAAAAGTTTGTAAGAAATCACTGATATAGGTCTGTGCCGGTACAAACAACCACATATTCTCTGCATACCATCTGGTATAAAGAGAAGCTTTCCATGAAACTTCAAATGGATCTGCTCTTAAATTTATGACTAATGGCCAAGCCGGTGTTTTTCTATAGGCTTCGTTTATGGCTCCTTCCATATATGTAAAATGAAGTTTCCAGTTGTTGTATCGAATAGCATTTAGATTACCTCCTTGATCAAAATAAAATATTTCATGTCTGGGAGATTCTTCAACTTCTCCCTTAAAAAAGGGTAACATATTGTATCCATCTAAATGTGATTTAAATTTTTTGCCGTTGGCTTCATATCCCTTCAATAACTTCTCTTTGATATCCGGTACACCAGCCGCAGCCAATAAGGTTGGCATCATGTCTTCATGTGAAAATATATCATTATACTTTGTTCCGGGCTCAATTACACCGGGCCAACGTATAACACATGGTGCTCGAAAACCACCTTCCCAGGTAGTTCCTTTTTCACCAGCAAAAGGGGTTGTCCCTCCATCGGGCCAGGTAAATTTTTCAGCCCCATTATCTGTAGAATACATGATAATTGTATTGTCAATAATTCCCAGCTCTTCTAATTTGGCCAGCACTGTTCCTATGGCTTTATCATGTTCAACCATGCCGTCAGGGTACAATCCAATTCCGGTAACTCCAATACTCTCGTCTTTTAGATGTGTCCAAACGTGCATACGGGTAGCGCTTAACCATACAAAGAATGGTTTACCTGCTTTATGGGCACGTTCAATAAAATCAATTGCCGCATTGGTAAATTCTTCATCTACATTTTTCATGCGTTCCTTGGTTAACGGACCGGTATCTTCAATTTTACCATCTGCATAGGAATGTAAAACGCCTCTAGGACCAAATTCTTTTTGGAATGCAGGATCTTTCGGATAATAATATCCTTCTGGTTCTTCCTCCGCATTTAAATGATAGAGGTTTCCAAAAAATTCATCAAACCCATGGTTGGTGGGTAGCATCTCATCTCTGTCACCTAAATGATTTTTACCAAATTGTCCGGAAGTATATCCCTGGTTTTTCAATAATTCAGCAATCGTAGGTTGATTATCTTGAATGCCTTGTTCTCCTCCTGGCATCCCAATAGTTAATAGGCCTGTTCTAAAAGGATGTTGACCTAAAATAAAGGCAGCTCTACCAGCGGTACAAGATTGTTGTGAATACCAATCGGTGAACATAGCTCCTTCATTAGCAATTCTATCAATATTAGGGGTTTGGTAGCCCATCATGCCGTGGTTGTAAACGCTTAAATTGTCCCAACCAATATCGTCGCCCCAAATAACAAGAATGTTTGGTTTGTCTGTTTTCTGAGCAAAGAGTCCTGCAACAAGCAGGAGTGATACACTCATTGTTAAAATCGTTTTTTTCATTTCTAGTTAATTATTAATTATTTGGTTTTTTATTTTTTGAGAGAAGGCTGTGGCTACAACCAAGAAAAGAGTAAAGAATAGTAAAATAGATTTTTTCATGAATATATGTTTTAGTTGAAAATTATAGTCTTATTGACGATCATGCACTCCTTTAGTAAAGGAGGCATCTGAGCAACCAAAAATTATAATTTATAAAATACTAATTGAATTAAACCCTAATCGGTGAGTGTTTATTAAAAGAGTTTATTTGAATTTATGAATATGAAAACACAAATCGATACCCTCCTAATTGATACTAACTCATAAGAAAACAAAAATATCATTAGCCCAGCAATATGTAGTATGAAGAAAGTGAACTTTAGGTGAACTATTGTTCTAAAATATGCCGTTTGTTTTATGAAATCAGGAGTAAACTTTGAAAAAATCTCCAAAAGTTTGTTTGTGAGTAAGGTTTAGTTTTTTTCTCAATCTGTATCTCATCACCTTTACAGATTCTGCGGAGATATTCTTGATACTGGCAATTTCCTTGGTTGTTAATTTAAGTTTCAATAATGAAATCATATAAAGTTCATTATCTGTCAAACCGGGGTAATCACTCTTGATTTTATCTAAAAATTCATGATTGACAAGGTGCACCTTGTTATTGAAAAAATCTATTCTTTTATCAATTCTAATCTGTGATTTCAAGTATTTAATAGTGTCTTCTAAACCATCAAGATCAATATTTTTTTTTGCCTTAATATTGAGTAACCTTTTTAAGGTACTTTCAAGAATTTCTTTATTTTTAGATAGTTTAATACCAAAATCAGCCAGATCCTGATTCTTATGATGCAACCTTTCTTCCAATACCTTTTTTTCAAGATCAATTAATTCTAATCTTTTGCTTTCGAGGTTACTTTTTGTTAGTTGAAGTTCCAATGTATTTTTAAGGTATATATCAGTCGCTATTTTTTTCCCCATTATTATTGAAAAGAATAAAGGAAACAGATCCAAAGGTAAAATACCAAAAGTATATTTAGCTATAAAACTTTGATCAGAATGGGTAGTTATGATCTCTTCTACTGCTAAAAACGCAAACAAAAAAACTAAAAGTGTTAATGTAAAATCCTTCTTGTGTTCTTTGAATCTGATAAACCTAAGCGATAATGCACTTACCACAACTAAACCTAGCAATCCAAGATGAGCCATATTTTGCCATGTAATAATTCCAAAAATATTTATCTTACCTACAAATAGAATAAATGCCAGGAAAAAAATTCCAGACAATATGACGGATAGAACTCCATCATTTTTGCCTACATAAGCGTTCAAAAACCAAGGGAAAAGGGCATAATATACAGCAGCACATAATATTATGGGCGTGCGAAAATCAACTTCCAAATAATCTGAAGAGGCAATTAAAAGAAAATAGAGCCCCGAAAAGAAACTGAAAACACCAAAATATAGAGATACTTTTTGTGATTTTTCAAATCGCCAAATAAGTATGTTTAATAAGGCCATCGCAATATTCAAGCCAGAAAAAAGTAATAAAATCAATACTTTCATTTAAACCCCAATCTAATTGATAAAGGACAAAAATAAACATAAAATAAAGCTCTGCTTTAGAGGATGAAAAATGCAGTGAAAAAATATTGGTCATATGCTCGAAAACAGGTTGACATTCAAAAAGAAAACAACCCCCTTCGGGTCTTGGTTTTTTTACAACATTATTCGATAAATTTTATGGTTAAGGGATTATTTCATGATCCCATTTTGGGTGTCCTTACAAACAAAAAAGAAAAGCCACGCGAAAAGCGTGGTCATTTTTATTCCCTAAAACTTTACTCTCAAACTTCGTTTGGCCCAAAATTTTAGGCAATAAAAAAAGCCTTCTATTGAAGGCTTTTCTTTTTTGTTTGTGGAGCTACGGGGATTCGAACCCCGGACCTCTTGACTGCCAGTCAAGCACTCTAGCCAACTGAGCTATAACCCCATCAATAAAATTTCGATTGCAAATTACGACAATCCTTTTAAAACAAGCAAGGGAATATTGCTGTCGAAATCTATTTTTTTCACGCGGTCATCCTGCCAAAGTTTCTTGAAAAAACCTCTTTTTCTTCGGATCACACAGAGCATGTCCGGGCTCTCTTCGTGAAGGTGTTCCAAAACGCCCTGAAATACCGTTGCGTTTCGGGTTTGAATCCGATGGGCAACCAGGGTTTCCAGCGTCTTATTCAGCTCCAGGTCTTTCGAATCCAGTTTTGGCGTCTTGACCTGAAGCAGGTTGATCGTCGAGTCAAAGTGCTTCTGAATGGAGATCAGGACATCCAAAGTAGACAACGATTTGATGGATCCCGACTTGATGGTCATCAGGATTTTTTTCAAGGGTTTGAATTCTGCTTCTTCCGGAATAACCAGCACCGGAACTTCGGTATCCTTGATGATATTACCTGTGATTTTTCCTATGAAAATCGATTCATCCGAACCTTCATTCTTGGTCGAGGCGATAATCATATCGATTTGCAGCAATTTGATCAGCTGCTTCAAAGTATCCGACTCCGAATGGCCTTTCAAGGTGCTCGTTATGATTTCCACCCCTTCAGAATCGACACTCTCCAGGTGCTCCCTGAGAATCTCCCTGCTGTCTTGCTCTATGATATTGTCGACGTTCTTAAAGGAACCGCTGACCTTGGAGCTGCTGTAGACATGGATAAGATATATCCTTGAATTGAACTCCCGGGCAAATTCAATCGCGTATTGCAAAGTGTTGCGCGCGTTTTCATTGCTGCCGACTGGAACTAGGAGATTTTTCATAAAATAGGGTTTTGGCAAATCGATTGCATTTATTCAAGACTGGCACCTTAGTACCTGTAGTACTCGGGTTTAAATGGACCTTCCACCTTGACTCCGATATACTCGGCCTGGTCAGGTCTCAATTCTTCGAGTTCCACCCCGATTTTATCAAGGTGCAGTCGTGCAACCTTCTCGTCGAGGTGCTTGGGCAGCATGTATACCTTGTTTTCGTAGCGGTCCGAATGGTTCCACAACTCAATTTGAGCCAGAGTCTGGTTGGTAAAGCTATTGCTCATCACAAAGCTTGGATGTCCGGTAGCACAGCCCAAGTTGACGAAACGACCTTCTGCAAGGATGAGTATTTCTTTTCCGTCCACGGTATATTTGTCCACCTGGGGTTTGATCTCCACTTTGGTGTCTCCATAATTCTCATTGAGCCAGGCCATGTCGATTTCGTTGTCGAAATGTCCGATGTTGCAAACGATGGCTTTGTCTTTCAGGGCTTTGAAATGACGACTCTGCACAATGTCTTTGTTTCCGGTGGCCGTGATGACGATGTCGGCCTTCGAAACTACATTTTCCAGTTTGCGCACTTCAAATCCGTCCATGGCGGCCTGCAGCGCACATATCGGGTCGATCTCCGTGACGATCACACGGGCACCTGTTCCTTTAAAGGAAGCAGCTGTTCCTTTTCCTACGTCTCCATAGCCCGCAACGACGACGACTTTTCCGGCCATCATGGTGTCGGTGGCCCTTCTGATCGCATCTACCGCGCTTTCACGGCAGCCGTATTTATTGTCGAATTTGGATTTGGTAACCGAATCGTTGACGTTGATGGCAGGCATCGGGAGTGTACCTTCCTTCATACGGTCATATAGTCGGTGAACTCCGGTAGTGGTCTCCTCAGAAAGACCTCGGATGCCATCGACCAACTCCGGGTAACGATCCAAAACCATATTGGTCAGGTCACCCCCATCGTCCAGAATCATATTCAAAGGCTTTTTGTCTTCTCCGAAGAATAGGGTCTGTTCGATGCACCAGTCAAATTCCTCTTCGGTCATTCCTTTCCAGGCGTAAACTGAGATTCCGGCATCTGCAATGGCCGCAGCTGCCTGATCCTGGGTCGAAAAGATATTGCATGAACTCCAGGTCACCTCAGCCCCGAGTTCCACTAGGGTCTCGATCAGCACAGCAGTCTGAATGGTCATATGAAGGCATCCGGCAATGCGAGCCCCTTTGAGTGGCTTTTCATTCCTGTATTCTTCGCGAAGACTCATCAGTCCGGGCATGTCTGATTCGGCCAGGTGTATCTCATTTCGTCCCCATTCGGCCAGGTTGATGTCTTTGACCTTATATTTTACGTAGGTTGATGTTTCTGATTTCATAATAATTATATTTGCTTTTAGTTTGCAAAAATACGAAATACCTCACAACTGCAACTATGCCCGTATATAAAACCATCCGTCCCAATGATCTCAGCGTCATACACGTTTGGAAGATTGAAGAAGGACTTGAAGATCTGAGGGCGCAAGTGGAATTGAAGCCGGAGAGTCGTGAGCGTTTGGAAGGGATGAAATCGACCCTGCACCAGAAAGGCTTCCTGAGTGTTAGACGTTTGCTGCAACTTGAAGGATATAACGATGAAAACCTGAGTTACAACGGATACGGCAAGCCTTTGCTCGATGACGGAAAGCACATTTCCATCACCCATTCCTTTGAATTTGCTGCCCTTATAATCAGTGCGAATGAAGTGGGCATCGATGTGGAGAAGAACCGGGAGAAGATCGTCAAGATTCAGCACAGGTTCGTCAATACGGATTACGATTCGTTATCTGAGGAGGACATGGTCAAGCAGTTGACGGTGATCTGGGGGGCCAAAGAGGCGATGTACAAGACCTATCCCTTTGGAGGCCTGAGTTTTCACGATCACATTGCGATTGACCCGTTTCTCTTCAGAGATCAACAATCTGCCGGAAGGATAATTTTCGGGGAATGGAAGCGCCGATACGACATTCATTTCGAATTTCTGAAGGAAGGTTTCACACTGGTTTACGCACTTATGCATCCTGAACCGGGAACTCTACAACTGAACTAACTACATACCTATGTTACAAACCTCAATTTATCAACAGATCGCAAATGCGCGCATTGAGAACAGGAAGCTGATCGGCATTTTGCTGGATCCCGACAAGCTGCGCCTTGAAAAAGTTGCAGACTGCCTGCATGCGATTGATTCCCAGGAAGTGGATCTGCTTTTGGTGGGAGGAAGCACCGTTGAAAATGGTGATACCCAGGCCCTGGTAGGCAAGATAAAGGAGCTTTCATCGCTTCCCGTTGTCCTGTTCCCGGGTGATTTCAGTCAGATAACAGGGCAGGCCGATGCCGTGCTTTTTCTCAACCTGATAAGCGGCCGTAACTCGGAATACCTGATTAATCAACAGGTAAAGGCAGTTCCCCTTCTGGAGGAGACGAACCTGGAAGTCATACCCACCGCCTACATTCTCGTTGATGGCGGCGTGGAAACCTCGGTTGCCAGGGTCAGCAAGACGGAGCCGATTTCCCCAAAGGACGAAAAGACAATTTTGGAAACGGCCCTGGCAGGTGCCTACATGGGAAACAAACTGGTGTATCTCGAGGCTGGCAGTGGTGCCAAAACCCCGATACCGGGTTCCCTGATTGCAGAATTGAGATCCCGGATAGATATTCCCATTGTGGCAGGAGGAGGAATCCGAAGTCACAGGCAGATGGCTGAAGCCTTCGAAAACGGGGCGGACATGGTGGTTATTGGCACCGCATTTGAACAGAACCCGACTATTTTAAGACAGATTTTGAACGATGAACATATCCATTGACATTAGCATGTATCCTCTTCGAGAGGGTTTTGAGAGCATCATTATTGAATTCATAAAACAGCTGAGAAACTCTCCCTTCAAAATGGAGGAGAACGGTTTGAGCACGCAGATTCACGGACCGTATTTCGAAGTCATGGATTTTTTGAAAGACAACATGCACGAGGCCTTGCTGGATGAGAAAAATTGCGTCTTCGTCCTGAAAATCGTCAATGGAGACCACCTTGGACATGAGCCCACTTATTGAATCCATCTTTGATCAGTACAGTACTTACGACACAATTGATATCGTACTGGAAATCATAGCCGTCATCTTTGGTTTCCTTTCGGTCTGGTTTTCCAAAGAGAACAAGATTTGGGTCTTTCCCACGGGTATGATCAGCACGGCTATCTTTGTCTACCTCCTTCTCAAATGGGGCTTCTCGGGGATATGATGATCAACGCTTACTATTTTGTCATGAGCGTATACGGGTGGTTCATTTGGACACGTAAGGTGGATCCTACGCATTATACGCCGATCAGCAGAACCGATGACAAAGAAAACTTCGATCCGTGCTGATTTTCCTGGGAACCCTTGTTTTTGTGTTCCTGGTCTATTATCAACAGGGCAAATGGACCGGCTGGACGGCTTATATAGACACCCTTACCACGGGCGTGTTTTTTGTTGGGATGTGGCTGATGGCCAAAAGAAAGATCGAAAACTGGATCTATGATCATTGGGGACATAATCTCGGTGCCTTTGTAGCCTTACAAGGCATTGGCCTTTACAAGCCTCCAGATCTTGTTCACCATTATTGCCATTTATGGCTATTTGCAGGAAGAAGATCTTAAGCAGCGAACAACAACCTGGTCAAAGTCGTGTCGTTTGGCCCTGAATTTACAGGCAAGACGAACCTGGCCAGATCGCTTGCCAAGCATTATGAAGCCTCACGGGTCCAGAATTTGAAGGGATTATCTCCAGGAAAAATTTAATCGACTCAAATCATCTGCGATATTCCGAGCTGCTACCGATCGCGAAAGGACAGATGCGTCTCAAGAATGAGCTCGCGATGGAGGCCAACCGGGTCTTGATTTGCGATACGGATCTTCTTGAAACCCGGGGTATTCCGAGCAATACTACGAGGGCCGGGTGGATCCGCTTTTGCGAAAATATGCCAAATTGAACACCTATGACCTGTACCTCGTTACCAACATTGACGTTCCCTGGGAACCCGATGATCTCAGGGACAGGCCCCATCAGAGAGAAGAGATGTTCCGCGCCTTTGAGCAGGCTTTGATCGATTTCGATCTGGAGTACATTCGCTTGAGCGGGAGCCAGGATCAGCGTATGGAAACAGCAATTCATCATATTGACCGATTGTTGAAAAACAGAACCCATGAATGAGAAGCTCGTCGTCAGTGAAATCAAATACAAGGCCGTAATATCGGGTGGTCCCGGGGGGCAGACGCGAACAAGAGTCTTTCGAGGTTGTCGGAAGCCTGGATATTTCAGGGTCCCTGGCCCTTTCGGATTTCGAAAAATTGCGACAATTTGGGGACTGTCTCAAGCATCTGTTTGACGGCTAATGGGTAGGTCTTATCCGTCCTGCGATGCAGGCAGAAGCCAGCACCGGAACAAAGCGATCGTAGCTGAAAGGATGGTGACCCGACTCGAAGGTGCCCTGAAGAAACCGCGTAAACGAGTTCCGACCAAAGTCCTCCAAAGGAATCAAGATCAAAGAGTGTCAGAGCAAAAACAGCATTCTAAAAAGAAGGCCCTGAGGCGAAAGCCTAATATTCGATCGTATTGTTTTTTAACTCTGTATTGTCGAATGTACCTCTTCGCATTGATCTTAAAGGGGTGCCTGCCAAGGCTGAGATTAAACCCATTGAACCTGGGAACAGGTATGCTGTTTAGGAAAGCGCCAAAATTCGAATCGGCGTTGTGATCCGAGTTGATCACGCCGGAGGGTTCGCTGAAAGTATCCAACGAGTGGAGCAACAGCTCGCCAATACCCGAGGTGTCCCAAGAGCGCGGTCGTCCGCAACGAGTCCTTATAAGTGGTGGAGGTGAATTGTTCATTGAAGTTGGCGGCCTGCAGCAGTCCGGGTGCAACGGCCAGTGTCAGCACCAACGCCAGTAAAAATCCACAGGCTAACGCCTGTGGTATTTTTGCCCTTAGCTGTTCGCCTTCGGCGACCAACGGAAGTCCCATACGATATTCCGAACCGGTCGGGGCGATATTCACCCGCTTCATCCATGGGCTTACGCCCATGGCGTTCGCGTTTGTCGGTAATGTCGATTGCCCGAATCTCGGTTTCATCAACAGCAGACCTCTCAAGAGAGTACCCGCTTGCTACTGATATACTAGGATCGTATCTTCGATCACACGATTGAGCCCGTTTCCACCCAAAAACAACAGATCCGCTACCGGATTTTCCAGCCGCGGAACATTCCATTACTGCCCCGGCTTCAGCACTTCCAGGGAGATGCTGGATTTTTTGGTTTCTCCGCAGCCGCTCCCGCCTTGGTCGTTATACGTCCGGTTCGATCCGGTAAATCATCTTGATATACGAGCCGCGGCCTCGGCCCGTTGTTTGGCCAGGTCGTTGTTGCTTCCCGCATAGCCTGTAATGACCACGTTCCCGGTTTTATTCTTTTCGATGATCTTGCCCAGCGCGTCCAACGATTTCTTGGTCTTGCTGGGATAGGTCGCTTCATTGCGCTTAAAAGATGGGCGGCAATATACCCGCGTTCACCCGCTTGAGGTGTATTCGCGCAAGGATTTGCGTAACCGCTTCAGCCTCGGCCCGAACCATCAGCTTTGACCGTGGCCGGAATGAAAATCGCTTCCACCAGGGCACAGCGGCCACAGCGGGCGGAATCTCCGGCGTGGGTTCCGTTTCCGCAGCTTTTTCATCTTTAGGTTTGGCAGCCCGGACCGGTTCCGGCTTGGGCACGGGCTTGGTCCGGGTTAACGGGACCACCGGCGCCGCCCGCACCACGTTCTCACCGGGCAAGAAGCTCAAGGTCAACGCGGCCCGATGCGTGGAACCCAGGTCACCGTATGGAACAAACGCGTAGTCAATCTGATATTTGATGGCGCCGCCGCGAATGGCCACACCGACACCGGCGGTAAGACCGGCCAGGGAATCCAGGTCTTGAATCTCGTTGCCAATTTTATACCCGAACCGGGCGGCAAATTCGGTGTTGGGACTGAGAATCGCGTATTCTCCACCCAGAGAAATTTTCACGTCATTGTCAATCGGAACCAAAGCATCCACCGCCAAGGTGCCGCGGGCATTCGGGTCAACAAAATCCTGGGTCACATACCCACGCCCGCCCTGAAGTTGATGGGCATGAGTTGGTCGCTGGTCAGCCAAGGTTCGGTCCGACCAAACCGAAGCGGAATCCGTTGTCGCGGGTCAGGGACTTGCCGTCCAATCCCCCCGTTGAGAACTCCTCGGTTTCGCGCCAGATCAGCCCAGGTCTACCCCGCCCGAAAATACTTGCGTCCTGCAAGCAATACGAGGTCTAACGAAGAACAGGACAAATCCATGTTTGATTTCAATTTCGGTCTCGGCGACGATATCGATATGTTGCGCGAATCAGTCAGCGATTTCGCGGCTGACAGAATTGCGCCACGTGCAGAAGAGATCGATTCCTCCAACCAGTTTCCCCGCGACCTGTGGCCGGAGTCGGTGCGCTGGGATTGCTCGGCATAACAGTTGAGGAAGAGTCGGTGGTTCAGGCCTGGGTATCTCGCACATGCCGTTGCGATGGAAGAAATCAGCCGGGCGTCCGCGTCGGTCGGCCTCTCATATGGCGCACATTCTAATCTTTGCGTGAATCAGTTCCGGCGCTGGGGCACCGATGACCAAAAAGCGAAATACCTTCCCAGACTGATATCCGGCGAGCACGTTGGCGCCCTGGCCATGAGCGAACCGGTGCCGGTTCAGACGTATGGGCATGTCGAGACGGCGGCCGCAGAGGCGACGAATATGTGCTGAATGGCAGCAAGATGTGGATTACCAACGCACCGGAAGCGGATGTTTCGCTGGTCTACGCGGTAACCGGGTCCGGTGAAGATGGACGCAACAAACTCAGCGCATTTATTATTGAACGCGATAGCCGGGCTTCCGTACCGCGCAGAAACTCGACAAACTCGGGATGCGCGGTTCAGATACTGGCGAAATGGTTTTCGAAAATTGTCGAGTGCCGAAAGACAACCTGCTCGCAAACGAAGGGAAAGGCGCTGCGATCCTGATGAGCGGTCTCGACTACGAACGCCTCGTTCTGGCCGGGGGCCCTCTTGGATCATGCGCCAGCCTTCGATCTCGTGCTGCCCTATATCCATGATCGAAAGCAGTTCGGAAAGCCATTGGTAAATTTCAACTGATGCAGGGAAAGATCGCCGATATGTACACGGCGATGAACTCCTGTCGGGCCTATGTGTATAACGTCGCAGCTGCCTGCGATCGCGGCCAAGCTACCCGTTTCGATGCCGCCGGCTGTATCCTCCTGGCGGCGGAAAAAGCAACCTGGATGGCGGGCAGGCGATTCAGGCGCTTGGTGGCAACGGTTACATCAATGAATATCCTGCCGGCCGCCTGTTGCGCGATGCCAAACTCTATGAAATCGGCGCCGGTACGAGCGAAATACGGCGGATGCTTATCGGCCGGGAGCTTTTCAACGCCACCGCCTGACAGGGATGCAGCGACGACGGTTATGCCGAAGATAAAAAGCAAAGCGAAAGTCGATTCCAAAGACTTTAAAGAGAACGAGCGGCCAACCGAAAGCTTGCAGCGAACTGAAGGCAGTTCTCGCGAAGATTTCTACAGGCGGAAGCGAACGAGCTCGCAAAAAGCACCTGGCCCGCGGCAAGTTACTGCCCCGCGACCGCATTCGTCGGTTGTGGACCGCGGCGCACCTTTTCTCGAGATCGGGCAGCTTGCCGCGTACGGCCAATACGACGATGAAGTGCCGTCAGCAGGGATCATCGCAGGAATAGGCCAGGTCAGCGACATTGACTGCGTGATCGTTGCCAACGACGCGACCGTCAAGGGTGGGACTTACTATCCGCTGACGGTCAAGAAACACCTACGCGCCCAGGAAATCGCCGAGCAGAACGGCCTGCCATGCATCTATCTGGTCGACTCGGGCGGCGCATATCTGCCACTGCAGGACGAGGTGTTTCCGGATCGCGATCACTTCGGGCGCATTTTCTACAACCAGGCGCGACTTCCGCAAAGGGCATTCCACAAATCGCCGCCGTTCTAGGATCATGCACCGCCGGCGGCGCTTATGTGCCGGCCATGTGCGATGAGGCGATCATCGTAAAGAACCAGGGCACCATATTTCTCGGCGGCCCGCCGCTGGTAAAAGCGGCGACCGGTGAGATAGTCGATGCAGAGACCCTGGGTGGTGGCGACGTTCATTCGCGAATTTCGGGGGTCACGGATTACCTGGCGGAAAACGATGCCGAAGCGCTTGCGATGGTTCGCGAATCGTCTCGAATCTCAACTGGCAAAAACAAGTCTTCGCTCAATTCGCGCGAATCGGAAGAACCAGCGTATCCGGCAGAAGAACTCTACGGCGTCGTCTCGAGAGATTTTCGCTATCCCTATGACGTGCGCGAGGTAATTTCCCGATCGTGGACGGCTCTGAGTTCCAGGAGTTCAAAGCACTCTATGGTCCAACCCTGGTTTGCGGTTTCGCCCACCTGTATGGCTATCCGGTCGGTATCGTTGCCAACAACGGCATCCTGTTTTCCGAATCCGCACAAAAAGGCGCGCACTTCATTCAGCTTTGCAATCGTCGCGGAATTCCGCTGGTATTTCTGCAGAACATTACCGGCTTCATGGTCGGCAAGAAGTATGAACACGGCGGCATCGCGAAAGACGGGGCCAAAATGGTCAACGCGGTTGCGACCGCGTCCGTCCAAAGTTTACAGTCATCATCGGCGGATCCTTCGGCGCCGGCAACTACGCGATGTGCGGTCGTGCCTATGAGCCACGAATGATGTGGATGTGGCCGAATGCGCGGATTTCAGTCATGGGGGGAGAGCAGGCGTCCCTTGTTCTCTCCACGGTTAAAAATGACGGTATGGAATTGCGGGGCGAGGAATAAACAAAGAAAAACTGAACTACGAGCGCCGCATAAAAAGACAGTACGAGAAGCAGGGTCATCCATACTACGCAAGCGGCCGACTGTGGGATGACGGCGTTATCGACCCGGTCGACACGCGCAAGGTCCTCGGTCAGGAAATCTCCGCCTCACTCAACAACCCGCGTGACTCGGAGGCCCCTCACGGCATATACCGTATGTGAAGTTCACGTCATTGCGACGAGCGCAGCGACGAAGCAACCACATAAAGCCGGCAGCTTTCCTCACCGTCGTCTTTTTCCCGGTATCATGTGAGGTAATGAGCTCAAGACAGGAACAGTTTTCGGGAACAAGAGACGTGCTGGAGATGCATCGTTTTGATCCGGCTCCTCTCGAAGATTACATGTTGTCGCATGTGGAAGGATTCCAAGGGCCGCTGACAGTTCGACAGTTTCGTGGCGGACAGTCAAACCCCACCTATCTGCTTGAGTCGCCTTCCGGGAAATACGTCATGCGTCGCAAGCCGCCCGGCAAGTTGCTCAAGTCGGCCCATGCGGTTGATCGCGAATTCAGAGTAATCAGCGCCCTCTATGCCGCGGACTTTCCGGTGCCGCGACCTTCCGTTTTGCAAGATGAAGAAGTCGTTGGCACGATTTTCTTTATCATGGAATTCGTCGAAGGGCGAATTTTCTGGGACCGGCATTTGCCGGGCGTGGCGCCGGATGAACGGACCGCAATCTACGACAACACCAATCAGACGATTGCGAATCTGCATAATTTTGATGCCGGCAAGATCGGCCTGGTGAATACGGCAATCCGGCAACTATTTTGCCCGCCAGGTTTTCGCTGGACGAAGCAGTATATCGCGTCGGAGACAGGGAAAATTGAAGAAATGGAAAAATTGATTGCATGGCTGCCAGACAATATTCCTGACGATGAGTCTTCGGCGGTCGTACATGGCGATTTCCGGCTCGATAACATGATCATGCATCCCGACGGAGCCCCGGGTGATCGCCGTGCTCGACTGGGAGCCGTCGACAATTGGCCATCCGCTCGGGGATTTCACCTACCACCTGATGTCCTGGCAAATGCCGGAGATCGGTATTGGCAGTACTGGTCTGGCAGGAAAGGATCTGCTGCACTTGGAATCCCGTCCGCTGACGAGTACGTTGAGATATTGCGCGAACCGGGAGGTCGGGCGGTATTGCGCATCGCGATTTCTATTCGGCATACAATTTTTTCCGCCTGGCTGCCATATTGCAGGGAATCGCTGGCCGGGTCAGGGATGGCACTGCAGCAAATGTTCATGCTGACAGTGCCGCGCAGGCTGTAGCGCCGCTCGCGAAACTCGGCTGGAACTTTGCAGAAAAACGTGCGGGCGGCAGTCGCCTGCTGTCAACATCTTGGCCATGACTATCGCGGCTTCGCGACGCTCGTAATAGCCGGATACCTCGCTGACAAACTGGTAGCCCAGGTGCTCGTAAAAATGCCTTGCTTCGCGATTCGTTGCCCGCACCTCCAGCCTGATGCGCTAATACCGGCGGTGCGGCAGGACTTCTCGAGCCACTCAACCAGTGCTTTGCCGATGCCTGAGCGGCGCGCCTTCGGTTGCACCGCAAGCAGGAAGAGGTGCGCATCTTCATCTGAAATTTCATGATCGCGAACCCCTCGATGACACCGCCAACGCTCGCGACCAGCACCATCGGTCTCCTCGTCCTTGATGATAGCGCCTGACTCGAGCGGGTCCATCGCCAGTTCAGCCCATACTCGACCTGCAACCGGGACATGCTGGCGATGGCGGCCGCCTCTGACCGGTGGGCTGCGCGGAGAACAAGAGGATTATCGAGATTCATGCGCATAGGGATCGTATGACAACTTGCCGGTGATACGCTACACACCTAGAATGCCTGCCCTTCGACTACGAGCTGACCATACATGCCAATTAGATCACGAATCCCTGCAAGCGACAGTCTCTCACGGATCTCCCGGTGAGCTATGGGGAGCAGGACGTGATGCTGTATGCGCTTGGCATAGGTCTGGCAGTAACCCCCTCGATGCCGGCGAATTGTCTTACGTCAGTGAACGTGCAGGCCTGCGAACCCTGCCGACTATGGCCAGCATGATCATTCCGGATACGATTGTTGCGCAATCGGGCGTGGAATGCGCCAGATCCTGCATCGGTCGAGTCCCTGGAAATATTCCGGCCGTTACCGTCCTCGGCGAGTTGCTGGTAAACCAGCGCGTGGTTTCCGTTTTTGACCGGGGCGGGGCAGGAGGCGCGGAAATTGAGCTGGAGACTGAGCTGCGGCTTGCGCGTGATGACACCGTCGTTTGTACTGCGGGCAGTCGAGTGATCGCACGCGGTGACGGTGGCTTCGGTGGGCCGTCAACGCCGGTGCGTTCGCGGCACAGAATGCCAAATCGTGATCCCGACCTCGTCTGTGGCATGGCGACCCGACCCGACCAGGCGTTGCTGTTTCGCTTGTGCGGAGATTTAAATCCGCTGCATGCAGACCCGAAGATTGCGAGACAGGCAGGCTTTGATGCGCCGATTCTTCATGGGCGCTGTACCTATGGGATTGCGTGCCACGCGATCCTGAAAACGGTTTGCGATACGACTTCACGCTGATTGGCAGCCTCGACGTCCGTTTCAGTTCGCCCGTTTATCCTGGTGACGTCATATCCACCGAGATGTGGCAGGACAGGAATGTTGTTTCGTTTCGATGCCGTGCGAATGCAAGAAACGTGGTCGTGCTAAGAATGGTATCTGTACGCTTGTCAGCGTGAAATGGCAAGGAGAAAAAGATGAGTGAACGCGTAAAGATTGCTATCTTCTGATCACGTGGCAACCGTCACATTGAATCGGGCCGAAAAGCGAAATGCCGTCGATACCGCCATGTTCGATCGTTTATTGGGACCGCAGACTAGCTTGCCAGTGATTCGTCTGTCCGCGGCGGCGGTGTCTGCATGGCGACTGGCCACGATTTTGCGCCGGCGTCGATATTTCGATGTTTGCAGGAGAGGGAATAGGCGCATCGGTCGGGGAGCGCATGAAGCCGCGGACTGATCGGGCGCCAATTATTTTCAGAGCGCTGCAACGTGCTGGCGAGATCTTCCCGCCCCGTTATTGCCGCATTACATGGCTCCGCATTTGGCGCCGGATTCCAGATCGCCATGGGCGCTGCTATTCGTTATGCGCGGCGAATACCCGAATGTCGATCATGGAAATAAAGTGGGGGCTGATCCCCGATATGGGCATTACGGCGACCCTGCCCGGCGTCCTGCCCCAGGATAAGGCCAGGGAGCTTGCCTTTACCGGCCGTGTGGTCGAGGCCGACGAAGCGCGAGCATTAAACCTTGTAACTGGAGTTTGCGATGATCCGCTGGCGAAAGCCTTGGCAATAGCCGGGGAGATTGCGAGCAAA
>CAWJRB010000007.1:0-59782 GCA_963845155.1 uncultured Flavobacteriaceae bacterium
GGCTGTAATAATAGGGGCACTGTTGACATACCAGCCGCCACCTAACTGCCGAACGACAAACAAATTGATCAACATATGATTAACATCTTCTCTATCTGAATTTCCTGCAAACGACCAGGTGTTATTCACCAGGCCCCCAATAGTCCAGTCGCCTGGTTGTACCAATACCACTAGCGATGGCCCCGCACTCCATTTCTCGGGTGCCCAGTATGTCTTCCCCCGTAGGTAACTCTACTACCGGGCCAAATCCCCACATCACACCCTCGCTTTCCGGAACATAGAAGGCGGTAAATACAATGTCGCTTAATCCTGAAGAGAGGTTTCAGATTCGGATGCAAAGTCAGGGATGCTTACAATGGGGAAAATAGTACGTGTAATTATTTTTCCACCGGCCAAGGGAATAACCGGTTGGATATTAAGCACATTCACATTTCGATCAAATGGGCCATAGTTCATATTCAGATTGTTCTGAAATGGAAGACTTATCAAATCAGCCAAAGGGTTGGCAGCTGCCTCGGATAATTCTTCTTGCGACTGTTGCGCACGAGCAGTAAAAAGAACAAATACCGATAGTACGAGGAAAAACGACTTTTTCATTGTATTATTTTTTTTCTACCGGTTTCACATCCGGAAAAACCCATTTCCCTTCGAGTATTTCTTTGCGGGGCATGTACAACCTAACCGTATAATTCCAACCCTCGGTTATATGCAGATAATTTGAACTGTTGGGATCACCGCCAAAATGAACGGTAAAGGAACCATCCTCGTTGGGGGTGCCTGTAATGTTATTGACGCTATAGGCATTGTATTCATTTTCCTGAAAATAGCCATCCCTGTTGTATGAACTTATTGACCAAAATGCATCCACCGGAACATCCTTAACAGTAAGTTCATAAGCTCCTAGAGGAAGATTCGGTTCAATGGTAAGATAGAACGCCTCATACTCAGGTAAACCACCCCATCCGAATGCTGTTCCAAGCAAATGACGACTTGATCAACTTCTTCCTCTTTTCCAAACATTCTCTTGGTTTCCGGCATACCTCTACTCAGTTCAATCAATGGCTTATAAGTGGCTTCATAACTTTCCTTATCATAATTGGGGTGCGTATACGGTTTGGAAGAATTCGCTTTAATGGTGATTCCATCCTGAATAGCCCACACCTTTTTAACATCTTCGGGATCTAAGTCATCAACCAAGGGTGCGAAAGTTAACATCACATAAGGAGTTCCAAACTCTTCCATGGTGAGTTTGTAGGTGCCCGGCTTGTGATATACCTTATTATTAAAGTGGTCTTCATTTATAACCATAGCAGAAACATATCGTCCGTTGGTTTCTGGAATAGTAAGCGTTGCTCCTTTACTAATATCAACAATAGCAGCACTGTAGTACGTATCTCTATTCATTCGAATAACAGTTTGTTTATCTAAAGGAGTGGGATCACGAAAGTGTACGAATTTATTGACTTCGCCACCCTCAACAAGTGTGAGTACTCGATCGAATTGAAAGGCTGTTTCGGCACGTGCAAAATTATCTACATTTACAATAACGGGTTCATCCGATTGTGCAGACAGATTAAGTGTGAAGAACATGCCTGCAATGATAGCTGCAAGACGGTTGATTTTTTTTTTTCTTATTAGCATGATTTTCTTTTTTTATTAATTTGACCTTACTTTTAGTATGCTTTTACAATTGGTGGATTCACCCACTCTCCATTTAATGCTTCTTCTTTAGGCCAGTATAAGCGCATGATGACGCTAAAAGGCGCTTCAGGTGCCGGTAGCCAATTGGGTTCCTTATCTTTACCGGGAGAAGAATGCTGAAAATACAATGTGATCCCACCATCCTCATCATGCACAAAATCGTCGAGCATGGTCGAATTCAGTAAATAACGGTTAAGTGAATTCTCCACTAGCAAACTTGGAGGCAGTTCGTACATCGTCAAGGACCAGAAGGAGTTGACCGGAGGTAGTTCACCCGGCCCAAATCGCAGCGTGTAAGTATTGGCCCCGTTTAGTGCTTCACCATCGGCATCTACATAATAGGATGGGTAGATAGCCTCTGCTTCACTATTACCCCAAATACCCAAAACAGCAGCAGCCATTCTGTAGAGGTAATTGTTCTTTAGGAATTCTCTTGTGCCGAAAATTTCTCCTGAACCTATTTCGCCCGCATCCGCCTTTTTCTTTAAATCTGCAAAATCTGCCCATGCATCTTTCATACCCTGTCCAATGGCCTCCTGAATTTCGGGAGAAAATCCATCCCAATTAAAATCTTTACCAGCGCCAATATTTAATTTAGCAAAACGCTCCATGAGTTCTTTTTCGGAAGGATGCGTTGGGCAAAACTGTAACACAAAATTTAATTGCTCAAATACCTTTGGAGATTCTCGATTTCTTCCTGTGATAAGGGTGCAATAAAGTCGATTTCGGGAGCAGCCTCCGGAGCCGGCCCACCCATAAATTCTGAAAGAGATTGTCCTTATAGCCTTCTTGAATTTCTTTCACATTGTCGAGGTCTTCAGGATTATAGAGCTGGGTTCTATAAATAGCGAGCATTAGCTCGGTCTCACTTTCAATTTTTTTAGTAATCCCATCGGGAACTTTCCCATTCCATCCAGGACCAGTGATGAGAAATTGGCCACCATCATTACCAATAGTTCGGCTTCCCAGGTATTCGAAATTATGGGTATACAAGTCAATCAGCTGAATACTGAAATAACGATCCTCATCCATTGATGGTACAGTAAGTACCATGGGTTCTGCTCGTAAGTCAAGTGCAAGAAAACTGTACGGGGTATCCGAGTTTGGCGTTTGTACCGCTCTGTCTTCGTGTGTATAAACACGAGGAATGTTTTTGATGTCATTCCAGCTTGATTTATAATCCGGGTTTGAGGCATCTACAAAATAACTGTACATAATACGGTAGCCATCCACGGCAGGATTGCCATATACATAAGCTTCCTTAGCGATAGCTCGAGCTTCTTCCGGGGTGAGTTGCTTCTCTGGTTCACAAGATTGAAGCATGAATAAGGTTAGGGCGAAAATTGTTGCTATGACTCTCATATAGATACTTTTAGGTAGTTTAACACAAAGCCGAATGGCCTACCTTTAAAGGTACGAATAGGAAAGGTTATTTTATATACAAGCCTGTATAACGCATGCGGACAACTAAGAGCCTTCTATATCGATTTATGAAGTTTGGAGTAAAGCGGCGATTCTATAAACCCGGACAGAGTTTTGAGGATTTCTTCCGAGTGCTTCTGAAGGGTTTCAGAAGAAAGTTCATCGGGATCGAGTCGCGAATACCAAGCCTCACCCAATGTCAGCCACAAATGGTAGACTTTTTTATCGGATTGTATCAAACCAAGATGATTTGCAAAGAGGTCTAGAGCGAAGCTTTCTGCTATGGCTTCATAAGCTTTTATCAACACGAAATTGAAACGTGGATTGCTCCTATTGTGAAACAATTGCAGGCTGAATTTTAAAGGGATCGGGTAATAGCCCAACAAGTCATACAAATCAGGAAACAGGTGGTTGCATTTTTCCTTGCCCTCAGCATTAAAAATTTCAATGATGGCCCAATGCTGAGCTAAGAGGTCCTCAACAAAGACGTCAAGATCACCGAAATGATGGTAGAAGGATGCTCGGACAAACCAACGGATTTACTTAATTTATTGATGCTTAAGTTTCTTGGGCCGTACAAAGCAAAGTGCTCGTATCCTTTTTCAAGCCATAGTTGCCGGTTATATTCGCTATCACTCATAAATGTCTTTTTTCATTTTGTGCTTTCCGAATGCAATTATGGCCAACTCATATCACCTTACAACAAATTGTGTACGATGAACGCCAACGGTTGGGAACAAGACCAGTACGAATTACACCAGTCTGTTTCCAAGATAGGAATATTTGGAGATAGTATCCTATGGCGTATTGGTCTTATGCGCAGTTCTGAGAAGTAATGGGTCAGTAGGATAGTGGTTGATCTGTTGAGCCAAAGGCACGACTGTATGCGTCTTAGCCCACGGGACGGCTAAGAAGCGTCAGCTCGCCGGTGAAAATCGAAATTGTCGATATAGAGTAAACTGAATGCAACTTACAGAGTATGAGTCGAACTTTGCCTTATGCTTTTGGCTTTGCAAGCATGCAGATGCAAGCCCCCGCAGCTTGATTCGCCAAAAGTAAGTGCAGATCAGCCTAAGAGCCATCCTCTTTTCAACCTTTTCTTATTCGGTTTTCACGGATCGTCAGGGAATCCAATTTCTGGCTCAATTATTTCTTTGAACGGTTAGGTGTATGAGCAGTAGCGGATTTAAAGCGACTACTTTTCAAATTACAATATACTTTGATTCATACAAAAACAGTTCAGGTTTGCACCTAAACCGCTATTGCTTATACACGTTGTGCCTGTTGCACAACTTTGTGAATAAAGATAGGGATCGCATGGAAATCCTGGTCATATTCTTTGGAACTTGAAGGGTATGCAAGGAAAAAAGAAGTATCAGGAAAAGCTTTTTACGGATTTCCGATTGAGCGACCGCATTCCGAAGGAGAATTTCTACCGCCGCCTGAAGGAGGCTCTGGATCTGGAGTTTCTCTACCCTTTAACCAAAGGTTTTTATGGCCAGAGTGGGCAAAAGAGTATAGACCCCGTTGTCTTCTTCAAACTCTGCCTGGTGGGCTACCTGGAAAACATCATCAGTGACCGCAGGCTTATTGAGCAGTGTTCCCTGCGTTTGGACATGCTTTACTTCCTGGGCTATGACATTGACGAGGAACTGCCCTGGCACAGTACGATAAGCCGCACGCGTCAACTCTACCCGGAATCGGTTTTTGAGGAAGTTTTTACAAAGGTCTTTGCGCTGTGTGTCGAGAGCGGTATGGTCAGCGGCCATACACAGGCCATGGATTCGTGCCCCTGTAAAGGCCAATGCCAGTATGGACACTTTGGAGCTCAAGGTGCCCGAAGGAAGACCTGGACGAACATCTGCGCAAGGTGCGTGCAATCAGTGCGATGGACAAGGAAGAACCGCACCGTAAGTCTAAGAGCGACAAGTCGGATAAAGGACAACGCAGTGTTACGGCCAACAAAAAGGAACTCGGCCGCGATAAAGGGCCGGAACAAGAAGTGGGCGAAGGACCAGGATCAAAGACCGGGAGCCGGTAACAAGGGTTCGCAAATATACCAGTAACAAGACCCATTACAGCCCCACGGACCCGGATGCAAGGATAAGCGTAAAGCCGGGCAAGGCCAGAAAGCTGAACTATCTGTCGCCAACTCACGTGGACACTGCCCATCACGTAATCACGGATATCAGGGCCTACCATGCCGATGGCAAGGACAACCAACAGCTGCCCGATATCGTAAAAAGGGTACAACGGAGGTTGTGGAAGCAGGGCCTGGTCTTGGAAAACTGTGTGGCCGATACGGGTTACAGCAGCGGGGAGAACTATGCCTTTCTCGAGCAAAGGGGACTTAAGAGTTTTATACCGCCCCACGGCACCTACAAGGGCGGGCCGAAGGGTTTCACCTATGATCAAAACAAGGATCATTACCTCTGTCCGCAGGGACAAGGTGATACCGTTTACCAAAGTATTTCTGGACTAGCCGGACCAGGACCAGGAAGAAGGAGTACCGTGCCCGCAAGCACGTCTGCATCGATTGCCCGATCCGCAGCGTCTGCCTGGGCAAGAGCGCACAGGAGAAGAAGTTTAGCGTTACCTACTACCGAGACGAATACGAGCGGAACAACGGGCGGGTAAACAGTCCCAGGGAAGATACATGAAAGGGCAAGCGGCAGAGTACCGTGGAGCCTGTGTTCGGCACCCTTACCCAGTTCATGGGCCTTAGGAAGATAAACACCATAGGGCTGGGACAGGCCAACAAGTGATGCACCTCTCCGCGATGGCCTACAATCTAAAAAAGTGGCTGAAATTCACCCGAAAAACGTGTGAAAAGTGGGGCAGGACAACTGGCTTTGGCCGCTTTACAAAAAGTACCTTTCAATTCCTCTTCGGCACTTCTATAAACCACCGAGATTTGGCTTTCAACTTATTTATGGAAACAAGAAAAAAGCCTCTTAGAGAGGCTTATATCCATCCGTTATATGACCGATTAATCCCTTGTGCAACGGTTACCATTGTTGGCAACAGTTTATTTTAGTTCATAAATCAGTTCTCCTTCTTTAATTGTTTGAAGCACTTTTATATCTTTTATCGACATCGGGTCTATTTTCAAAGGATTTTTGTCTAAGACTACAAAATCTGCAAGTTTGCCTGTAGATAATTCCCCTTTGATATCTTCTTCAAAACATTGATAAGCAGCCCAAGATGTTATTGATTTCAAAGCATCATATGGGCTGATTCGTTCTTCTGGTCCTATTACCTTTCCACTACGACTTGTTCGATTTACAACGGCATGAAGAATCATAATACTGTTTGGGTACACAATAGGTGAGTCATGATGTTGCGTAAAAATCATACCTTTCTTTTTAGCTGTCGCTGCAGGTGATATTTTGAAAGCTCTTTCTTCTCCTAGGTTTTCGACATGGATGTCTCCCCAATAATAGGTGTGCATGCCAAAAAAGGATGGAATAACTCCCATGTCTTTCATGAGGTCTAACTGATCCAATCTTGCAGTTTGAGCATGAATCATAACATCACGTCTTCCTTGGGTACCATATTTTTCTCTTGCGTTACTCAAGGCTGTTAAATATTGATCTCCAGAAGCGTCACCATTACAATGTGCTAGAACTTGCCATTTTTTTACAAAGGCAGAGTCTATTAATCGTTGAACTTCATTGTTGTCAGCTATGGCTGGGTAGCCAGAGTTATTAGGATCATTACTGTAAGGTTTAGTTAACCATGCTGTTTTGCCTTGTGGTGAACCATCTAAACTAAGTTTAATACCTCCTGTTCGATAATGGTTTGTATAGGTTTTTTGCGTACCCTCTTTAAGCATGTATTCCATTTCTACTTGCAGGTCAGGATAGGCCACAACATCAATCTTTAAATCACCACTTTCACCAAGAACTTTCCAAACTTCACAAGCGTCTTTAGTGGCTCTTCCTTCTTGTGCAGTGGTAAACCCATATTTCATATAAGATGCCATACCAGCTTTAGCTAGTGCGATATTTGACTCATAGTCGACTTGTCCCATAAGTTTAATTAAAGGAATAAAAAATGCCATCTCTTCAAGAACACCATTAGGTTCGTCTGTTCCAGATACACGCCTAATAACTCCACCGTTAGGGTCTTTTACTCCTTTTACATAACCAACCAATTCCAAAGCCTTGTGATTCATTGATGCCAAATGATTAGATTGGTGAACAGCAAGTACAGGAATTTCTGTTGAAATTTTATCCAAATCATCTGCGAGTAGGGTGACGACCTTCTGCTAATTGTGAATCATCATATCCCATTCCTAAAATCACATTATATTTTTCGATGACTTTCAGGGTTATTGTCTGTCCAGACAATCATATTCTCAATGAGTTTATCAATCGAATTACAGTTGCCGTCTGGTTCTGGCAATAGGTTTGCAGCTATAGCCATCATTCCGGAATTAAAGACATGGCCATGAGCATCAATAAATCCTGGAAGCATTGTTTTTCCTTTTAGATCTATCATTTGATGGCCTTTTCCTGCAGTAGTCATTGCCTCAGCAGAAGATCCGACAAACTCAATTTTGCCATCTTTTACGACAACAGCTTCAGCATATTGAGGTGAGTCACCGACCATGGTGATGATGTCTCCTCCATAGTAGACGGTTGATAGGTTTAACGGGTCTGTTTTCTTATCCTGATTACATGAAAAAATAATAAGGATTCCAAAAAGTAAGGTTAGTGTTTTTAAGGATTTCATATTATTGGTTTTAATTGTTGCCAACGGTTTCGGCTATGAAGCGTAGGAACGGTTTGGTTGGTTAGGCCTATGCTTTATAGCCATTGTTATGTTCTTTTTTTAAATTATCAAAAATGGTCTTTAATGTAGGAATTCCACTTGGCTTTACAATATCAAATTCTTTATTTGAACAAGTAAAGTCACATCTATTACACCTTGCATAAATCTTTCGGTTAATTCTTTTTCCATCACGTATTGGACCACCTTCATATAGAATCATTTTTGGATAATGACAAGCAGGACACGCCTGGTTAAATGTTATCGAGTCTGGAATTGTCACCAATCCATTTAATCTAGCTTCTGTTTGGTAATGATATGTGTATTGTTGATTATGCTTGTAAATTCTACGTTGCATTATTAGCAGATTTTCACTTCTTATTGATCCTTTAAGCTGTTTGAAGATTTTTTCTTTTACTGCCATCGGGGTCAATAAAACTAAAATCACCACCTAACCACCACTTATTTTTTCGCTCAATGAAAATAAAAAGCCAATCAAATACTCTAATTGCTCTCTTTGATAATTCGTAAGAAGTTTCATCATCTGCTTTCCAATGAAAAAGACCGTTTCTATAATCTTTGAATTTATTTAGATCATCAATTATTTTGCTTGGGATTCGAACGTAATATGGAATTATTTCCAAGGCAAGTCCATAGTCCAAAGTTCTTGTCAAATCTGATTTCGACAATAGTTGACTTTTGATTATTGACGTTTTTGTTTTGCTGTATGGCCGCTTGTAAATAGGGAGTTTATATTCGTCCATCGATTCCAGTCTAAACGTAGAATTAGATTAGAATCTTTGCTGTGAAGATAGGATTTGAGGTAAGTTTCTACACCAATGCTAAGCAGTGATATTGATTCTAGCAAGTCTAATATGTCTGAAGAAATCAAGAATTTATCCAATGCTTTAGAAAGAGAGATAGCGTGGTAACTCTTCAAACGCATGCTTTTCACCTAGTATTTTTGATTTTAGTTTGGCCATCTTCTAATTGCACATAACGGTTGGTGTATGAAGCGTTGGGCATTTCGAAGCACTTCATTTTCAATACCGTGGTATGTTTATTAATTGTACTTCATTTTTAATTTAACCACTTATTGCCCAATGATTTATACACTTTGTTGTATGCCCGTGCTTTCTTTTCGGTCAGCATTGGGGCAGCCATACTCTTTGGCAAGTTTTGGCTGGTGCGGTTGACAAGAGCGACTTGGCAATGTGTATGGGTGCGAAGTAAGGCACTTTAAAGTCCGATTTTCTTCGGTGGATACTTTTTAAACGTTGCAGCATGCGCTTTCAATTGTGCACCTAAAGAAGCTAACCATGCGTTTCTGCGGTGGCCTACTGGCATTTCTTCTTTTGGGTCTATATATAAATTAAACAGCCAAGGTGCTACGCCAACATCCTGAATGGTTGCATAGTCAATCCACATATGAGGTGCTTGAGGAATAATCACTTTAATGTGTTCCTTGTATTCTCTCATTCGTACTCCCATCAGTTCCGTTCCCCACCAAAAATAAACAGACTCACGATTGCTCATTCCTTCATCATGAAACAGGAAACTGGATTGGTCAATAAAATCATAATATCTGTCCCCGGGTAATACGTCTTGCGAAATACCTGCAAGACGAAGGCTGGTGCCAAATAAATCCATCAAATCAAATACATCATCACTTTCTCGACCAGGGCTGATCATTCCTTTCCAATAAGCAATACCCGGCACACGAACGCCTCCTTCAAATGTTGTTCCTTTTGCACCTCTAAATGGAGTATAACCTCCATCTGGCCAGGCATCCATTTGCGGGCCATTGTCAGAAGTGACAAAAACAAAGGTGTTTTCTAATTCGCCTGCTTCTTCCAAGTGCTTTGACAATACGGCCAATATGCATATCAACTTCAACTACAGCATTTTTGTATTGATATTTAGCCGCACTTAATCCGGGATAATCAGGATTATCGTGATTATCGGCATGCACTTTCATAAAGCAATGTTCAATAAAAAATGGCTTATCAGATTTAGACAATTCCTGAATTTTTGAAATGGTAAAATCTGCTAATTTATGATCGGCACGTCCCATGTCTTCCAAACTTTTAACTTCTTCAAGTTCTTCTGTTTTTCCTCCTTTAAAGCCATGCGTTAAATGGTTCGCAGGTTGAATGGTTTCAAAAGCTTTCATAAGCTCTTCATTCAAAACCAAATCGGGATAATCGTCTTGGGATCAATTCCTTGAGTAATTTCTTTTTGAGCCGGATAATAGCCATAGTATTCATCAAAGCCTACATCGTGCGGACGCATGCCTTCAGCTTCGCCCACATGCCATTTTCCTGTAAGCAGGGTATAATAGCCCTTGTCGCTCAGTAGTTTTGGCAGACTGACTTCATCGGCCCATGGATTCTTAGTTATATTATCACCCGCAAGGATGGGGCGTGTTAAGTCCGGTTCGTACGGGGAGCCTGCCTGTTAAAATTGCCGACCGTGTTGGGGTACAGGTTTGCTGCGAATAGGCCGAGGTCAACTTTAGACCTTCAGCGGCAAGTCTATCCATATTTGGAGTAGCAGCTCCAATAGCCGCACCACCACCATAGCAGCCAGGGTCTCCATAACCCATATCATCAACAACTATCCAAACGATATTAGGCTTTTTACCGGTTTTTTTCTCCAAGGCAGCTAGTTTATTAGTTACCTCCTTATCTTGTTCCGGGTGGGGAATGGCCGCTTCAAAGTTTTCTTTGACTTTTACCGCCCGGTTAAAGTTTTGGGCCTGAATATCTATTGATTATAAAAGATATCAAGACAAGAGACAATGAGTGATGTTTACAATTTTCATTGTTGTCAAAAGTGTTTATTCGTTTATAATTTTTTCAGATTTGCATAGCTAAATACTGCTAGTCATTTTAAACATATTGGCTTCAACATTTGATGGATTGTTAAAAACATTACCATAAGAAATATTGATTCCTAAAGGAGGGATAATTTGATAGCCAATAGTTGCTCCACCGCCAATTACATTGAGTTTATTATCTTGTTTTACACCATCAGCCTTTAATTCGCCTCCATATTGATAACGTAAATCTAGAGATGCCCATAGTTTATTGGTAAAATTATGACTCAGATGATTTTCTAAAGAAAATAATGGCAATTGTTCTGTCTTATCTGCCCTTGTGATTTTTGTTGGGCTGTATTGGCAGTGTATAGGTGAATAGCAGGATACACTTCTAACCAAGTACTCTTTTTAGGATTATTCTTGCTTAAATAAATATTCATCGGAAATCCAACTTCAAACGTCCAGCGATTACTTCCCAGATTTAAGGCTTCATTTTCATCATAAGAACCCGGATACCATACACGTGTGTAACTTGTCATTGAAAATGTTTTGTGCTGGTAGGCTGCATATTCTTTTACGTTTAATGCAGGTTGATTGATGAGACCTAGTTTAAATCCCACAAAACCATCAATAAATCCAGAAGCATTTACTGAGATATTTTCAGGAATTTGAGAACCCAAAGGAGGTGCAAATAAGGAACCCGTCACATTTCCAGGCACTGCATTGACCATTACTTGGGCAAATCGATTTGCAATGCTAAAATTATGAATGACCGTAATTGGAAAAGCATTAATTTGTAAATCCGCATCGTTTACCAGAATATTTGCAGGTGTTATATTTTGGTTTAAACTCATCCATTTAGGAATAACTCCTGTAACACCCGTTGGCCCCCATAGCGTCATCCGAGCCCCATCACCTTGTGCAAATGAAAGTTGTAAACTAAACAGCAAGATGACTGTTGAAATAATTATTCTTTTCATTTACAATAATTTGATATTGACAGCATTGATTTTGCCATTAAACTTAAATGGTGCTTTTTCAAAATAATCGAAGGAAACAGGCGAGCCTAAATCTGTACCAATATCCAAAGTTTCACTGGCCGAAAATGCCGCTGGCACTGTACCCAAAGTGGTCATGGCGCCAACTTCTTTGCCATCTACTTTCAAAGTGATCGTTGCTGGTGCTCCGGGTTTATTGTCTTTTATGAGGTAGTAATTTCAAAATTATGTTTTCCCTGCGCAATTTTAGAATTGCTGGCTACTTTAAACTGATGGATAATCATCATGTTGTATTCGTATTTTAAATAGCCATTATCCATGTAGCAAGTTAATCCACCAGCGCTACCACCAAGTGCATATAATACACCACTTTGGTTTTCATTTACCTCCAGGTCTATCACCACTGTATTGCTTTTTTTACCAAGACCTGGAGCAGCAAATTCAGGCATCCGTGTGGTGGTTTGGTTAAACGTCCATTCGGTATAGGGAGAAGTAATCACATCTTCAGGATGAAGCCTTAGCCAAATACCCGCACCAATGGGGAAATCTTTATTGTCTTTGGCTTCTTTTAAAAATAGTTCTTTCAGTTCGGCTAGTTTTTCAGGATATTCGGCTGAAACATCATGGGCTTGTGAGAAATCATTGTTCAAATCATAAAGCTGCCAAACATCTTTATCCGAATCCCAGTTATCCAATCCTTTTTGGGCAGAAACCCAAGGGTAAAGTGGTCCAAATGTACTAGCAAACCAACCCTCATGATAAACTCCACGACTACCATTATTATCAAAAAATTGTGTCTTTTTTAAATTTTCAGCATTGGGGTCAGTAAAATGTTTGCAGCAAAACTTTTTCCATCCATCGGGTCTTGCTCAAATCCATTAACCACTTCAGGATGTGGGATATCCAATAATATCATACAGTGTTGGAACAATATCATTTACATGCAAAAATTGGCTACGAATTGCTTTGTCAGGTTTAATTCCTTTTGGCCAGGAAATCACCATGGGATTTCGTGTTCCACCAAAATGTGCTGCAACCAATTTTGTGCTTTTAAACGGAGTGCTTCCTGCCCATGCCCAACCAGAATGATACATGTTTTCTACTTTGTTTGTTCCCAATGCATCTAATCCACCAATTTTGTCCAAAGCTTCCATTTGTTGTTGAATGGTGTTTGGTATCTGGTTTTGAGCAAGCAACTCACTGATACTTCCGTTTTGTCCTTCTGCACTAGAGCCGTTATCGCCAAAAATGTAAATCACGATGGTGTTGTCTTTGTAGCCCATAGCATCCATACCATCAATTAGCTTACCTACTTGAACATCCGTATGCTCAACAAAACCTGCAAATACTTCCATTAAGCGCAATTGAAATTCTTTTTCATCTTCCGGAATATCATCCCATGCAGCCATTGTAGAGTCTCTTTCGGTTAATTCGGTACCTTCAGGAATGATTCCCATAGCCAACTGGCGTTCAAAAACTCGTGCTCTGTATTCATCCCAACCGCCATCAAATTTGTCTTTGTATTTCTCTGACCATTCTTTAAAAATATGATGTGGACCATGAGCAGCACCTGGAGCCCAATACATGAAGAAAGGTTTGTCTGGAGAAAAGGCTTTGTGCTCACCTAACCATTTCAGACCTTTCTCTGCCATATCTTCTGTTAGATGATAAGTTGGGTCGTGGGGAGGTTCAATGGCATTATAATTTTCAAATAAGCGTGGTTCATATTGTGATGTTTCTCCAGCTAAAAACCCATAGAAATATTCAAATCCATAACCATTTGGCCAAAAGTCTTTTGGTCCCATGGCCGTAGTTTGGTTGGCAGGAGAATTATGCCATTTTCCAAAGGCAGCAGTATGGTAGCCATAGTTTTTAAGCACTTCAGCAATGGTTGCTGAAGTTTTAGGGATGATGCCTGTATATCCATCAAAATTAACAGCTCGTTCTGCAATGGTTCCAGAGACTAACTCTGGTATGATTTCTTCCGGTTAGCAAAGAAGCTCTGGTAGGAGAACAAATAGAAGTGGTATGGAATTGGTTATACATAATTCCTTCGTTTGCCAGTTTATGTAAGTGTAGGTGTGGCTACTTCCCCTCCAAATGTTTCTGAAATCCCAAAACCAACATCATCAATTAAAACAATAAGAACATTAGGAGCATCATCAGCTAAATGTTTGTTTTTTGGCCAAGGTGCTAATTTGCTTTCGGCTAGGGTTTGGCCTGTCTCGACTTTCAGAAGCAATTGTCTTGGAAAAGGGAGAATACTCCCGTCTTGCTTTTGAGTTTTCTGAATGATCAGGATTTTTTGATGGATTACATCCTGCTAATCAGAATTCCTAAACCAAGAATGGCTAATTAAGTGGTTTTTGAATTTCATATTAGTCATTTTTATAATTGTTATTATTTCTAGCGTTGGCAAAAAATAGCTCTTTTGGTTTTTTCAGCGTTTGCCTGTGTGTCGGCAAAAACCAAATGTGCTATTTGTGCGGTCGGCTTTTTCAGCATGGCATACAACGGTCAGGCTATGAGCAGTGCGGGTTTCTACTCACTAACTTTTCAGTTTTGCACTGACCTTTATTTTATTTTACACTTTCGTTTTATCACTTAAACCGCTATTACTTATACACATTGTTGTAAGCCGTATTTATTCAACTACTTCTGCATCATCTATATCTTTTGAATGCCAATGTTCGAATTGTCTTAATATATTTAAATCCGTTTGGTTATTTTCGAAATCAAAGAATTGTACTTTTTCTTTTTCAATTTCTTTTGAATAATTGTCAATGAGAATTTTATGCAAATATTTTTTGTCCAATATATTAGTCAGATACTCGTAGTGTTCTTTAGTGAAATTTGATTTATAAGGTTCTGGGTAATTTGTGCTACTTGCAGTTGGTGTCATTGCAACTAATAATTTCTTTAACTGTTCTGGCTCTTTATCAATGTAGCTTTTTAAGTAGGATTCTAATCCTTTTGGGTCTTCTTCAAACCAAGTTGTAAAAATGTAAGATAAATTATCAGGAAACTTTTCGAATATTGGCTTGTCACCACATTCCTTAAGAGCCCTTAATCTAAATTTTTAGCTAGTTCGGTATACTGTTCATTAGTGAAAAGTTTTTCATCAGGTGTTTTTCCTGAACGCATCCAATTATTCAAGGTATATGCAAAATCATAAGGAATATCTTCACCCATTAATGTTTTTGAAAGCTCAAAAATATCGTGTTCTTCTTTGTGATTTTTTACGAAGATTGTAGATGAATATTGCAGCTTGTGCGTGAGCACCTGCCATTCCAAAACTAAAAAAATCACCACTTTTTGGAAATGATTCTGACATTACAGCAATGGAAAGAATCAAATTTTGAGAGGCTGGCCAAGATAAATTATCTTCGAAGGTTCTAGCCTTGAATAAAAAATTATCTGGTGAACTTTTTTCTATTATTTCAAGAATTCCTTTAGCTACTTCTTTTATTTCAGACTCTTCAAGAGAAGTTATAAAATCTTCGAACATAACATCCGAAAGTTCTCCTTCAATTACAGCATATGAGAAATATCTTTTGAAGTAACTTGTTGAGACTATTCTTTTTTTCTTTCAACCATTCTTTATCTCCTTCGTGTTGAAAGGTATTGTGAAATGCTTCATTTAATCTTGGGAATAGCGATTTTAACAATTGAAATATTGCGTCTTTTTCGGTCTTTGTTAAATCGTTTCCTAACTCGTCTAAATGTTTTTGTAATTGTTCTTTTTTGCCATTTACATCTTGACTTCCAAAATTAGAATGTGATGAATATGAAGATGTAAAATAATGAGGAAAGGATTTAATAAATGTATAATGTCTAGGGTAAAATATTTTTAATAGCTTCTATAAGCATCAAATCAACGTGATTTACCTCTCCTTTTAAAAGTGGTAGTGCAAAGGACAACGAGTTTCCATATCTAATTGCAAGTCTTGGGGTTTTAAGTCTAAAAGAATATTATAAGAAAATGCAGAGGCGAATCTTTGAGCTTCCTCTTTTGTTAAATTTAAATCACTTGTGTTTATTGCATTGTCTACGAGTTCAAAGCAATATTGTTTTAAAGCGTCTGGTTGCGCTTGGGGAATTTGTAATGGTACTTGGATTATTTTTTCTAAAAAACTCTGTCCAGACTCTATATTTCCTTTCCCAAATCGTTCACCAATAGCAGATGCAACCATTTTTTCATCGAAAGAAAGCACATAAGTTGTTTTGGTAAAATCAGCAGTTAGTTTAACTAGTTAAACAAAGAGTATATTTCTTGTTTGTCAAGTCTGTCAATGTCATCTACAAAAATTACTAACTTACTTTCACTTTCTTTTAAGAATTCATCAATTCTATTTTTTAGAGATTCTAAATCTACAGTTGCTAAATTCTTTCCTATTTCAGAAATGTCCTTTCCTATTATTGAACCAAAACTTCCATATTTTTCTATAAATCCTCCAAATTTTTCTTTTTTCGTATCAAGTTCCTTTCCTAAAACCTCTGCAACTTTATTGAGGAAATTCTTAATTAAACTTTCTTCATCATTATATCTCCAAGGGTTCAATGTCAATGTTAAAATATTGTCTTGTTGGTCAAGTTCTTGCTTTATAAAGTTTAATACAGAAGTTTTTCCTTCTCCCCAAGCACCATAAATTCCAATCACTATTCCTTCTTCATTTCTCTTTGGATAATTGTTTCTGCAATTCTTTTAGAAAATCCATAGCGTTGAAATCTGTCTTCCTTTTCAATTTCAACTGGTTTGTCGGAAGAATAATGTTCTTTCATTTAGTTTGTTTTTATTTATATGGCTTACAACTGGTTATATAAAATTAAACAATAGTTTATATCAGTTATTGTCCCGGGATAACAGATTATTTTTGGGTTGGATATCGTTCGGGTTCATGGGTTGAGACAATTGCTTGACTAAAGTATCCAAAGGGCTCGAGATTTGCAACATTTCCTTTTTGGTCACATGGGTGTAGATCATGGTGGTCTCGGGTCTTGAATGGCCCAGGAGTTCCTGGATATATCTTACGTCAACGCCTTGTTCCAAAAGGTGCGTGGCGTAACTGTGTCTGAGCGTATGGGGCGTTACCTTTTTTGCGGATCCCGGCGCGCTGTACAGACCGTTTCAAGAAGTGCCGAACACTCGGTCGCCGAGTATTGGGTGCCCGGTTCTGTTCCTTCGATAAAATATTTGCTCGGATTGTATGTCAGCAAATAGTTGTTCAGCAGCTGTGCGAATGATTCGGCCATGAGCACGTACCTGTCTTTGCGTCCCTTGCCTTTTCTGACAAAGATTTGTCTTCGGTTGATGTCGATGTCACCCAGTTCCAGGTTGATCATTTCCCCGATGCGCAAACCCGAAGAGTAGAGTAGGGCCAGGGCTACCCGATGTTTGATGTTTCGAGTATTTCTGAGTAATTCCACTACCTCGTATTTTGAAAGAACCGAAGGTAGAAATCGCGATTTTTTGGGCCGTTCCAGTTTCGGATTCTCAATTTGACACGGCTGGAACTTTGAAAACTGTTTGATAGCGCTGACCACCTGCCGATGGGTGCTCACCGAATATTTCCTTTTGAGACAGACGTTTTCCACGAAAAGTTCTACGTCGCGGTTCCCGACTTCTTCAACGGGCTTGTCCTTGAGGTAGATGATAAAATCGAGGATATGAATATAATAGGTCCGAACTGTACTTTCACTCAAAACTTTTCCCCGGAGAAACTTCACGTAGTCACGCAATAGTTTTTTTGAGGGGGGCTTTAGTTTTCAGCGCCGATTCTCCGAACTTGTTTGGATTGCTTGCCGCGCCGGATCGGGGCAGGTGGCTCCGTTCTTTTCTGCGACACTCCGTGGTAGACGACTCTTGCCAAACCACGGAACGCCCACTGCGCTTCCTGGAGTTTGATTCGCGAGAAAGGAATGTGCCAGATTCGTCTTTCAGGCGACCAGATTGCCCCGAGTTTCCGGGCAATTTCAACCAGGTCATCACAATAGTTAAAATGAATGAAAAGAACGGGGAATTCACCAATTTTTCCCTTGGAAAGGGTAACGGTCTGACGCATATTGAGATCGAGATTATAGGGCATTAAATGCTGCCCGACACCTCTGAATTGAATTCGATGGTCAGACGTCAGATAAGTCCTGTTTCTATCCTTTGGTTTTGAAAACCCTGAAAGGTAAACAGGCTTCGACGATGGTGAATTTTGAAGTAGGATAAGCGTGCTTTACAATACTCACGTAATGCTGAGTCACATCCAGGGTGACCAACAAGTAAAAAAATCAGCAACATTTCGGGGGAAAATCTTCCAGCAACTTTGAACAATAAAACTAAAAAAATAAATGAATTATTGTCAGAGTGAGATAGATTTTTTTCACGGAAGCGGATCCTTAATATAGAGAAGAGATAGTCGATTTAGGATTGTCCCATTTTCATCACAACGGGTTATGTTGCCATATTTTTTTGTTTCAGACAAATGTCTTATATTTGAAGACAAATGTCCAAAAAATGATTGCACGAGAACAAAAAAGTACGCAGCTCAATTGACAGCTCTAAATAGAGCTTTTAGAGTTACGTCAAAGAAATCGACGAAGTCTATGCTGTAAGAATCAAAACGGAAGAATTGACGTATTCAAATTTTTTTGAGAATAAAATGCTAATTATCAAGGCAATAAGAAAGGGCTTGCCCTACAGGCTGTTCAGTAAGATTAAAAGTATTATGCCCTTTACCGAAGACGATTGGGCTGAGTATTTGAACGTATCCAAGAAGACGCTGCTTCGTCACCAAAGAAATTGAAACTACTTGTTCAAACCGATCCACACAGAAAAAATAATCGAGTTGGCGGAGGTCACCAATTTTGGCAAGCAAGTATTTGATTCTACGGACCAGTTCTATCTCTTGGTTGGAATACCCCGTCTTATGCTTTGGGTAATTTGAAACCTGCTGAACTCTTGAAAGATTCTTATGGAAAAGATCTGGTCATGTCAGAATTGAATCGAATTGATCAAGGAATTTTTGCTTAATGCGGGTTTTTGGTTTGTAACGAAGGAAAAGTATTCCAAGGAGTTAAGCGGAAAGGGAGCGTCCAAATCGGGCAACAGATGGAATTCAAAAGGGACTGAAATCGTGTATACATCCGAAAGCAGAGCTCTGGCAATGGCTGAAGTGGCCGTCCATCTGACCCTGGCTACTTTGCCAAGCGATTATGTTATGATGGAAATAGACATACCGGATAGGATAAAAATGGATCAAATCCATGTAGGAGATCTCCCGGGCAATTGGAATATGCATCCACCAGTTCCTAAAACTCAAAAAATAGGAGATAGATTTATTGACTCAATGGAATTTTGCGTTTTAAAAGTTCCTTCCGCTGTAGTTCAGGGAGACTTCAACCATTTGTTGAACCCATATCACAAGGACTTTGGAAAAATCAAAATAGTGGAGATTAAGAAATTCCATTTCGACAAGAGAGTGTTTAAATAATTGTAGTTGTGCATCAAAGCAGCTATGTGGTTCTATGTAACGCCGAGCCATATTGATCCAACAGCCTAAGGGGGCAGCCAGAGAATTTAGGCAATCTGGATGTGAAGTCGTTTCCCCTAATCCCATTTCAATGAGTTTGGAATAGGTTGAGACCTGAATATCGCTTTTGCCTCTTTCAATTCGAGAAATGTAGCTTTTCTTTGTCCCGGTTTTCTCGGCAAGTTGTTCTCGGGTTCATTGTCGCCTTCTTTCTAAGCTTCTTCACATGGCACCCAAACTGAAAGCAAGTGATTTAGCCTCATATGCGTCCCGCGATTCAGTTTCCTTAAAACCGCACTTGTCCTTGAGGAGGTCTTCAAAATCTTGCACATTTTTGATCTCAGATGTATTTTGTTTCTTAGGTATTCTAATTTCAATTTCTCGGCTCATTTTGATTTCTTTTCTTGGCGTTTTCTGCGATTTCTTTACGAAACAATTTGTCAAACTAGCCGATAATTTTTTTGATCAAAGAAACACAGGATGCGAATATGTTTAAATACGGTTCTGACACGTATCTCATAGACTCGCCATTTGTGTTCTTTAAGGCTTTAAAGAATTATTTTTCGGCACCTTCTGTTCGAGATAGACGAAGCAGATCCAGGATAAATTCAATCTTTTGCTGCGTCTTTAGGATTTTGAACTCGATAGAAGTCCAGGAAATAGTTTTTGTACAGAAAGATAAGCTCTGATCAAAACACAAAGTTAACTAATTAGTAAATAATTTCAAAACCGGGTGTGTTATCACATTTTGTGAAAGCCTGACCCGACGATTGGGTTTCTAAGTTACTGGATCCACGAATGGGTAGGTAGGCAATAGACTTGAATGAGGTCGAAGGTTATCCTTTTAAGTTGTAATTGATTCTTCCATGCGCCCGTTTCAATAGCCTCAATAAGTGAATCAATTTCTCGATCTAAGCTTCGATTACCACGACTCTATCGCTTGAATTTCAACAACAATTTCTTGTTGAGTAACCTCATACTTCTAAAGACACATGTACAAAAGTTCTGATTATATCAGAACATATGATGAATATAAATGATTTGAAGGGCAGTATTTGTTTATGGATGAATCATATCAGGGTAAGCATCTCGAAGAAATATTTCAAAGTCACGACAGGATTAACTTCGTTTCTCCTTTGAGCTCCAATCTGAGAAAGAAAACCTCCGTCATGCTGGCGCATGACGGGTTTTTTATTTGTCGATCACTTACTCAAATAAATTTGAGCCGCGATCTCCAAATAAAAAACCCTCCGCTCAATTGAGCGGAGGGTTTTCTTTCATCTGTGACCTCGACAGGATTCAAACCTGTAACCTTCTGAGCCGTAATCAGATGCGCTATTCAGTTGCGCCACGAGGCCATAATTATTCGGGCTGCAAATATATTTCTTTTTTGCAGAATAGAAAATACTTAAGCCAAAAAATCAAATGCCCATTGCCTGCTTGAAAGCAGCGAGGATCTCGCGGGCCTTTTCGTTGTCTTCTTCGTAGATGAAGAGTTCCACCTGTGATGGAGAGCCTCCGTAAAAACCGGCGCGCAATCCTGATTGGAAGTTGTTCTTGACCATTGATGGAATTTCCGCATCATCCAGGTCGAGCTGCAGTCGCTGAATCTCGATCAGGGAGCCTGTAAACAGTCGTATGTGTTTTGAATGATCATCCATAGTGCTGATTTTTACTTAAAGATAGCGAATTTTTCCTTCTTTTGGAAGTGTCTTGGCGGATTTTGGAAGTGTCATGGTCGATGTCTTTGAAAATCAATCGAGGCTGTTTTTGGTGACGTAGTAGCGCCATCCGATAAGGGCCAGCTGCAGTTTGGTGGCCTTGCTCATATCGACCTCTTGCTTGGCCAGGCTGGGCAGTACCGCCTTGTTGATCCTGGCCAGCATTTTGAAAAGGTTTTTCTTCATGGGGCAAAAATAGGAAAAACGCCCGATTTCAGGCGTCTTTGATTAAGATGTCCCTGTTTCGCGCGCTGTTGAGCCCGGGCCTCAATTAGTTTTTCGAGGTGATGATCACTACCCCGTCGCGTGCCTTTATCGCCGTACTTTTCAATGGCCTTGCTGCCTTTGAGCACTTCGATAGTTTCAATGTTCTCATGGTCGAGATCCTCCATCTTTCCGTCAATCACTTCTTCACCGTCCACGATGATCAGGGGTTTTCCGTCACTTTCGTTTAAAAAAACGAAATCGTTATCTCCGTGATCTCCCGAACCGGTCATGATCCTAACGTCGATGTCTTTATGTGAATCATGGCCGTCTCCGTCTCCGCGGATGATTATGACTTCCTTCTCACCATCCTGGTCGATGATAATCTCTTTACGGATTTCCTTATGAATCGTGCCTTCATGATCAGTGTGCACAGCGACATGAACATCGTGCGTGCCCTTCATGTTGCCCAGGGCGAGAGTTCCGTTTTTGGCGTCATACCGGATGCTGATCGGGGCAATCGGTTCATCGCCGTTCTGGCTGAGCTTGGCCCTGTTCCCTTTGTCGTTCGAAACGGTGAGCTCGATGCCGATAATTTCATCGGCTTCGTTGTATTTCAGCTTCTTGTATTTCAACTCGATGCCCTGTTTCAAGAGATTGGCCTTGAGCTTCTCCATGTCACTTTTGGTGAAGTCTTTGGTGATGACTTCCATTTCTTCGTCTATCTCAATATTTTCCTCAATCTCTTCGGTCGAAGCACTTTTTTGCTGGGCGACGATCTCGGTATTGAAATTTAGGACAAAGGCGACCAATAGGGGCAGGATAATACTGAACTTCAGGTACATGATGTTGTTTGATTTGCTTTTCTGTAACATTTGGATTCTCTTTTTTAGTAAGGATTGATAAAAGCTGCTGGTCAGAGCCAGCTGATAGGTGGGCTGGGCGATTTTGAGTACGTATTCCATTATTTTTCGGGTTTTGAATTGTCCTCCTTTTCGATGAGGTCGATGATTTCTTTCAATTCGTTCACGCTGATTTTCTCCTCTTGGCCAGATACGACACCACGTTCTTATAGGAGTTCTCGAGTAGTTGCTGATCGTTTTCTGCATAAAGGTCTTTCGGTATTCCTCTTTGGTCACAGCAGGTTGGTATCGTGCTTTTTCCAAAAGCCTCATGGCCGATATAGCCTTTTTCTAAGGTTGCGGATGATCGTGCTGATTGTGTTGTAATGGGGTTTGGGTTCAGGAAGTTCTGCCAGTATGTCCTTGACAAAGGCCTGTTGGAGATTCCACAGAATCCGCATGATCTCTTCTTCCTTGTTGGTGAGTTTTTTCATAATTAGCATCGAGATTTTACCGAACGAGACAGTTTGAGCACTGCAAGTAAACTAATATTTTAGTTATATAACTATAAAAATAGTTAATTGGCACATTTTTAATAATGGGTTGTTCAGTCCAGGGCCCTCCGTATCGCGGCCCTCCGCGCCGCGGCCATCCTTGAACAAGGACGACAAATATTAATTCCTGTTGCATATCTTTGTCAAAAATGAGCCTATGAACATTTTGTTGATCGCTGCGGGCCTGGTCCTTCTTATACTCGGGGGGAACTGGCTGCTCAAGGCGGCGGTTTCACTCTCTCTCAAGCTTGAGATTCCCAAGATTGTGATCGGTATGACGGTCGTTTCGTTTGCCACCTCGGCTCCGGAGCTGATCGTGAGTTTAAACTCGGCCCTGAACGGGCATGCCGATATCGCCCTGGGCAATGTAATCGGTTCCAATATCGCCAATTTTGGCTTTGTGCTTGGGGTTGTGATCATGATCGGAACCATTCAGGTCCAACGGAGCTTTTATGTGCAAGACTGGCCCGTGATGATGCTGTCTTCGTTGCTTCTTTTTTTATTCATGACCACAGACGAAATGGTGGTGCGCTGGGAGGGCTTTCTCATGTTCACGCTTTTAATTCTCTTCCTCATTTACCTGATCCGGTTTCAAACGACGGCGGTGGTCGATGAGATGCCTGAAGACGATGTGCCCTTGCCCCTGGGCAAATCTCTTGGCTTTCTCCTGATTGGCGGGATCGCTCTTTGGGGCGGCTCTGAGCTGCTGATTGAGGGCGCCGTGAATATGGCGGCTCATTTCGGCATCAGCAAGCGCATCATAGGCATCACCATCATCTCAGTCGGTACCAGCATACCCGAATTGGCAGCCTCAGTCATTGCGATTGCACGAAAGGAAAAGGCGATCTCCCTGGGTAACCTGATCGGTTCCAACGTGTTCAATATCCTGGCGGTTGTGGGCATCACCTCCATGGTGACCCCAATCCCGGTAGATGACAAAGCCCTCTTGACATTCGACGTGCCCTGGATGCTCTACTTCGCCCTGTTGATCTTCGTACTGGTCTTTGCTCCGTCTCGAATGAAGTTGTCGTGGCGCGAAGGGCTCATTCTTGTGGGGTCCTACGTTGTGTTTATCGCCATTCTTGTTTGAGGCAATGGGCAATCGTATTGCAAAAAAAATGCCTCCCAGTCGGAAGGCACTTTTTGAATATATAACCTAATTAGTTCTTAGATCAGCTCCTTGATATTCGCTGACTTAACGGTCTGAATAATCCGACCGGCAATTTTATAAGGATCTCCGTTCGACGCAGGGCGACGATCTTCGAGCCATCCTTTCCATCCGTTTTCTACCGTGATGATTGGAATACGAATTGAGGCTCCACGGTCAGATACACCGTAGCTGAAGTCTGAAACGTGAGCCGTTTCGTGGAGTCCTGTCAATCTTTCGTCATTGAAAGCTCCGTAGACTCCGATGTGCTCATCCGTAACCGGTCTGAAAGCTTCGCAAATTGCTTCATAAACCTCCTTGGAACCACAAGTTCTAAGGGTTGTGTTTGAGAAGTTCGCATGCATTCCTGAACCGTTCCAGTCACCTTTCACAGGTTTCGGGTGCAATTCGATATAGTATCCGTAGTTTTCTGTCAATCGGTTCAACAAGTAACGCGCGATCCAGATTTCATCACCCGCTTTCTTGGCTCCTTTGGCGAAAAGCTGGAATTCCCATTGTCCGGGAGCAACTTCCTGGTTGATTCCTTCGAAATTCAAGCCGGCTGCAATACAAAGGTCAGCGTGCTCTTCAACGAAGTCTCTTCCCCAGGTGTATCTTCCACCTACAGAACAGTAGTATTTACCCTGCGGACCTGGAAAACCGCCCCTTGGGAAACCTAATGGGAGATCTGTCTCTGTATCCATCAGGAAATATTCCTGTTCGAATCCGAACCAGAAATCATTGTCGTCATCGTCAATTTTAGCCCTGTAGTTTGTAGCATGCGGCGCTCCATCTGCGTTCAATACTTCAGACATGACCAGCCAGCCGTCTTTCCGAACCGGATCCGGATAGATCGCCACAGGCTTCAATAAGCAATCTGAAGATCCTCCTTCTGCTTGCTCAGTAGACGAGCCATCAAAAGACCATATTTTACAATCCTCTAATTTCCCGCTGAAATCCTCTTCAATTTTAGTCTTACTTCTCAACTCCTGAGTAGGTTGGTGTCCGTCTAACCAAATGTACTCTAACTTCGATTTGCTCATAAATGTTTAAGATTAATGGTTTCAGGCACAAATATAATTATATTTCAATTACGTCATAAATATCAGGGGTAAATTAGCATACATTGACATTATTTTTATCAATACCCAATTTTTTAAGGGGTGCATTTTAAAAAATGCTATTTTTATTGCCCAAAAATTAAATTTTTAGAGCCATGTCAACATTTAGGTCAAGGGCACTTACAGAAACTTTGAATCGCAATCCGGTCGAGATCCAGGAGAGCAATATCCGATCAGAGAACTTCGCGAGTCACGTGTTCAATGAGAAAAGCATGAAGCAGCATTTGACGTCAGATGCCTACCGGGGCGTGCAGAGCGCGATCAAAGACGGAAAGCGCATTGACCGTAAAATCGCCGATCAAATTGCCAACTCGATGAAGAACTGGGCCCTGTCAATGGGAGCGACGCATTACACCCACTGGTTCCAGCCCCTGACGGGAGGAACCGCTGAAAAACACGACGCGTTTTTTGAACTTTTGCCCGATGGTACAACCCTTGAGAAATTCAGTGGCAACGAATTGGTGCAACAAGAACCCGACGCTTCGAGCTTCCCGAGCGGGGGCATCAGAAACACTTTTGAAGCCCGCGGATACACGGCCTGGGATCCCACCTCGCCGGCGTTCATCTACGGCACCACCCTGTGCATACCAACTATTTTCGTGGCATACACCGGGGAGGCCCTGGACAACAAGACCCCTTTGCTCAAAGCCCTTTCGGCGATTGACAAGCACGCCACAGCGGTAGCCAAATACTTTGACAAGAATGTCAGCAAGGTAAATGCCTCACTCGGATGGGAGCAGGAGTATTTCCTGATCGACAAGGCCCTCGCTGACGCAAGACCCGACATCATCCTGACCGGGAGATCCCTCCTGGGGCATTCATCGGCGAAGGGTCAGCAGCTCGACGATCACTATTTTGGGAGCATCCCCAGCAGGGTCATGGCTTTTATGCGGGAACTTGAGGGGGAGTGCATCAGGTTGGGCATTCCGGTGAAAACCCGACACAACGAGGTGGCACCCAATCAATTCGAACTCGCTCCGATCTACGAAGAAGCCAACCTGGCCGTCGATCACAATTCCCTGCTCATGGACATCATGGGCAAAGTGGCCTCCAAACACAACCTGAAGGTGCTGCTTCATGAAAAGCCTTTTGCCGGAATCAATGGCTCGGGCAAACACAACAATTGGTCGCTCAGCACCGACACCGGGGTGAATCTGCTGAGCCCGGGTAAAACCCCCATGCGAAACCTGCAGTTTCTGACCTTTTTTGTCAATACGATCAAAGCCGTTCATGCCTATGAGGAATTGATGCGCGCTGCGGCGGCATCGGCGAGCAATGACCACAGGCTGGGTGCCAACGAGGCGCCTCCTGCAATTATGTCGGCCTTTATCGGCAGGCAGCTCACCGAGGTTTTGAAGGAGCTCGAAAATGTAACCGACGGAAAGCTGTCTCCTGAAGAAAAGACCGACCTCAAACTCAATGTGGTGGGCAAGATCCCTGAGATTTTACTCGACAACACCGATCGCAACCGCACCTCGCCCTTCGCCTTTACCGGGAATAAATTCGAATTTCGAGCCGTTGGTTCGACGGCCAACTGTGCCCTGCCCATGACCGTGCTCAATACCATAGTGGCCCGTCAGCTCAAGGCCTTCAAAGAGGAGGTCGATAGTCTGATTGACACGAAAAACCTAAAAAAGGATGAGGCGATCTTCAACGTGCTCAGAGAATACATCAAAGATTCCAAAGACATACTTTTTGAAGGAAACGGGTATAGCGATGAGTGGGCCAAAGAGGCCAAAAAGAGGGGGCTGAGCAACAACAAAACCACCCCTGAGGCGATCCGTGTCAAAGTCGGTGAAGAGGTGATTCGCTTGTACGAGGAGATGGAGGTGATGAATGAAAAGGAGATACGGGCGCGCCACGAGATCGAGCTCGACGAATATTCGCTTCGAATCCAGATCGAGGGTCGGGTTCTGGGTGACATCGCCCTGAATCACGTCATTCCCACAGCGGTAAACTATCAGAATACCCTGATCGAGAATGTTCGTGGGCTCAAGGAGGTCTTTGGCAAGGAGTTCGAAACCATTGCCCGTGATCAGCTGGAGCTCATCAAGAAGATTTCGGGTCATATCTCGACCATTAACTCTAAGACGACTGAAATGGTGGAGGAGCGAAAGAAAGCCAATGTGATGATTGATCCCGAAAAGAAGGCAGTGGCCTATTGCCAAAAGGTAAAACCCTATTTTGAACAGATCCGCTATCACTGCGATAAGTTGGAGCTCATGGTCGACGATGAGCTGTGGCCTCTTGTCAAATACAGGGAAATGTTGTTTACCCGATGATTTTGATTTAGATTTACGTCGGTGAACAACCAAATCAATGATCCAACAAATAAAGAAAACCAGAACATGAAAAGAATTTTAGTAGCGACCTGCCTGATTGCGATGAGCTTGCAAGCCACGGCACAGAAAGTGAGCCAGATGGTAGAAGAGATCGAACCCAAGGTCATCGAATGGCGAAGAGATTTTCACGAGAATCCGGAGCTCTCCAACCGCGAGTTTGAGACTTCAAAGAAGGTAGCAGCCTTTCTTGAGGGCTTGGGGATGGAAGTGCAGACCGGGATCGCCCATACCGGGGTCGTCGGTATTTTAAAAGGAGGAAAGCCCGGACCTGTCGTGGCCCTGCGTGCCGACATGGATGCCCTGCCGGTGACCGAGCGCGTGGACGTGCCGTTTGCCTCTAAGGTCAAAAGCGAATACAACGGAATTGAATCGGGCGTCATGCATGCCTGCGGACACGACACCCACATGGCCATGCTCATGGGGGCCGCTGAGATTTTAACCAAAATGAAGAAGGACCTCAAAGGAACGGTCAAGTTTGTTTTTCAACCGGCCGAAGAGGGTGTGCCTCCTGGAGAAGAAGGAGGGGCAGAGATGATGGTCAAAGAAGGGGCCCTGAAAAATCCGGATGCCGAAGTGATCTTTGGCTTGCACATCAGCGCACAGTCTGACGTGGGCAAGATCACCTACAAACCCAGAGGAACGCTGGCAGCAGCCCAGCGGTTTCACATCAAAGTACACGGAAAACAGGCCCACGGCTCGGCTCCCTGGCAGGGCGTCGATCCTATCGTGATCTCCGCACAGATCATCAACGGCCTTCAAAGCCTGATCAGCCGCGACACCGAACTGACCAAAGAAGCCGCGGTCATATCGGTCGGACTCATCCGCGGAGGCGTTCGCAACAACATCATTCCCGAAGAGGTGGAGATGATGGGTACCATCCGCACCCTCGACTATGACATGCAGAAGAAATTGAACGAGACGATGGAGTTTCGCGTAAAATCAATTGCTGAGAGTTACGGCGGTACCGCAGAGATCGAGATCTCCAAAGGAATCCCGATCACCTACAACGATCCGGAGCTGACCGCGAAAATGGTTCCGACGCTGGAGCGATCGGCGGGCAAGGAGAACGTAATTCAGATCAACGCCATCACCGGGGCCGAGGATTTTTCATTCTATCAAAAAGAGATTCCCGGGCTCTTCTTTTTTGTCGGCGGCAAGCCGCTCGACGTCAAGGTCGAAGACACTGCTTCTCACCACACGCCGGATTTCTTCATCGATGAGAGTGGCATGAAAGTTGGAGTGACTTCGCTGGTCAATTTGACCCTGGATTATATGGGGGTGAAGGCGAAATGAGAAAAATTGTAACGGGTGTTACATTCATTTCAAAAGCGTTTCGGAACTTTGCACAAAATTAATAACTAAATAAAGTATTGATATTCATGGGAATTTTCAATTTATTCGGAAGTAACACAAGCGTTTCCCTCATCGAGGAGTATTTGGAGAAGAACGCCATCGTGATCGACGTGAGAACGGTTGAGGAGTTTGAGGATGGTCATGTTCAAGGATCAAAAAACATTCCTTTGAACCAGATCGGAGCACATATCGGAGAGCTCAAGAAATTGGGTAAACCGGTCGTCACCTGCTGCAGAAGTGGAGCGCGAAGCGGTTCAGCTGCGACAATTCTGAAACAACAAGGCATCGATGCCATCAACGGAGGCCCCTGGGGCAGCGTTGCGAATTGCATAAAGTAAATGCGAGTTTAATTGCATAAATATCAAAAGGGAGCCAGCGGCTCCCTTTTTTGTTCTCTAGTTTCTGTTCTCTAACCCTTCTGGATTCTCAAGTAAGGATGCTTCTCTTCAAGGTCTCGTATTTGCAAATCGATTTTTTCCTCAAAGGCGCTATGCCTTTTCGAATCACCTTGAAGCGGTCTGTGTTGGAGCGCTCTATGAATCGACTGCACTTCTCGCATCAGCTGTTGGGCCGATGACTCGATCCAGGTTTCGCTGAACTTTTCCCAGATGTATTCAACCGCCGTTTCATTGGGGTGGATCAGGTCTTTTTTGTAGAATCGGTAGTCGCGCAGGTCATCCATCATCAGTTCGTAAGCCGGAAAGTAACTGATGCCTTTGTGACCGTCAATCAATTGGTGAACCGCCTCATGCAGACGGGCCTTGCTTCTTGTATTCTCAACGATCCCGTCCTTTATGTGTCTCACGGGGCTTACCGTTAGGAGAATTGCGATCGAAGGGTTGACTTCTCGCGCTGCCAAAACGCTCCTTTCCAGGCTCGTCAATATCTCGTCTGTGCTCAGCAAATGCTTTTCAAATTCCTTCTGCGGGATCTTGTGGCAATTGGCCACAAAGGAATCCTTTTCGAGGTGTCTGTACACCCAGGAAGTGCCCAGGGTCAGCACCAGGTGACTGGCAGTTTTTAAAAAAGAGTGCGCTTTGCCTATTTCTGTATTTATCAAATCGAGAACAGCCTCTGGGTCAGGGTTGTTGAACCGTCCGTGATGATTCAGGCTGGTCCAAACCTCGCCGTTGAAAACAAGGTCCTCATGGATGTACTGAGCGCACTTGACGCAATCCGTTACGGCCCGTTCGATAGCCAACGGATGAAAGACGATGCCGTGTGGGTTCTCGCAGATGTCAAAGCCGGAGAATCTCAGTTTGCGGGCGATATGCTCGGAAAAGCAGGAGCCGATGAGCAGGATGCTTGACCGGTGGTCAATGAGGCTGTCACCCGGTGTAAGCGCCCATTCTGTTCTGAGCTTGATTCCCATCAGTTTGATTGTATTCGTATGCGGTTGGCTCCAAAGGAGGTGCCCGTTCTCACATTTTCGATGAATTGACCGATAAGATCCGTGAGCTCGTACCCTTCGTTGGCCCAGTCGTGATTTCCTTCGGGATCTTCAGCAAGTATATAGGAAATCCCCAGGGAGTCGAGGCGATCGGCTATGGTATCTGATCCGTCAAGGATCAGGTAGCCCGGATCCTCAGGCTTGCAATAATGATGAGCTGCTGTGTCAAACGGAACCAGGTTGTCTTTTTCTCCATGCACAAGTAGCGCAGGGATCGCATTTTCAGGGGTTATGTAATCACTGTCGATCACAGCCCCAGACAAAGCGATCACCCCGGAGAACTTTCGAGGCTCAATGGTTTTGAAATCGTAATGATGGGTCATATAAGCCGCCGTAAGTACGGTTTCTGCACCGGCACTGCTTCCCACCAGGAAAATATGCTTTCGATCAAAACCGAATTCAGGATGTTCCTCCAGAAATGCAACGGCCGACATCAGGTCTTCGGTGGCTTTTAAAAATGTAGTAATCTTTTCACGGGCCGGGCAATCACATCCAAAACCGGCGCCTTTTCGCGTCAGTCTATAGCTGATTGAGGCAACGTCGTAACCCTTATTTGCGATTTCACGCGAAAACTTCTCTTCACCCGGCCCGTCGCGAAGTCCTCCGTAAAAGCCTCCCCCGTGAACCAGAATGACCAATGGTTTTTTAACCGAGTCAAGGGATTTGACGCTGTAGTAATCCAGGCCCAGGGTGTCCTTGTAGACATGGGTCTTTTTGATGACCGCCGTTTCTTCCTGGGCCCATGCACCGGAAGCAAATAGCACGATTAGAAACAACCAGCTGCTTGATCTGAGATTCATTTTTAGTACTTTAGAGTAGGTGCGAAACCACAAGCGTCTGCGCCCCTCAGTTCATAACTTTTTTAAGCAAGATAATCCTTTGACGCCTTCAGTGCATCATTGAGTCCCGCCGGGTTCTTACCGCCCGCGGTCGCAAAGAACGGCTGTCCGCCACCGCCGCCTTGTATGAATTTACCCAATTCCCTGACGATCTGCCCGGCATTCAATCCTTTGGATTCTACGACGCTTTTTGAAATATAGACGGCCATGAGCGCTTTGCCATTGATATCAGAGCCGGCGACAAAGAATAGATTGTCCAGCTGAGACCCCAGTTCAAAGGCCAGGTTTTTGAGTCCGGCGGCGTCGAGTTCCAGTTTTGCTCCGATATAACTCACCCCGTTTATTTCCTCCCGCTCTTTGAGCAAATCATCTTTGAGGGAGGCGGCTCGCAATTTGTTGAGTTGTTCGATTTCCTTTTTGAGCTTGGTGTTTTCCACCTGCAGGGCCTCCACGGCCTTCAACGTATCTGAAGGATTTTTTAGAGCTGAACTGACAGCGTCGAGCTCCTGATCCCGTTCGAAGAAATATTCCCGGGCGGCATCGTTGGTGATCGCTTCAATTCTGCGTATTCCCGAGGCGATGGCGCTCTCGCTGGTAATCTTAAAATGCCAGATGTCTCCGGTATTGTGAACATGGGTTCCCCCGCACAGCTCCATGGAGTTGCCAAATCGAATGGTTCGAACGTGATCTCCGTATTTTTCTCCGAAGAGCATGATGGCTCCGGCGTCCTGTGCTTCAGACAGCGGGACGTCCCGATTTTCCTCCAGACGGAGCTTTTCTTCGATTCGCGCATTGACAAAGTCTTCGACTTCTTTGACCTCATCCGGGCTCAATTTCGAAAAGTGTGAAAAGTCAAAACGCAGGTTTTTGGAATGCACGGCCGATCCCTTTTGCTCTACATGGGTTCCCAGAACCGTTCGCAGTGCCTGGTGAAGCAGGTGGGTTGCCGTGTGGTTGCACATCGTGCGGAAGCGTTGTTCCGGGTCGACCACAGCCTTGAGGCTCTCCTCGGGGTGACCGGAATCGTTCGGATGACCCGGCAGATTTTTTGCAAAATGCAGGATCAGGTTGTTTTCTTTTTTTGTGTTCAGGATGTAGATCACGTTGCCGTTTTCCTCTTCCAGGTAGCCTTTGTCCCCAACCTGTCCGCCTCCTTCGGGGTAGAAGGGTGTCTTGTTGAAGACCAATTGATAGTGGTCGCCTTCTTTTTTCGAAGATACTTTTCGGTAACGGGTCAGTTGAACTTTTGCTTCCAGGCTGTCATAGCCTACAAAAGCCGGATCCTCCTCCTGACCCAGCACTACCCAGTCATCGGTCTCCATGGCGGCAGCGGCCCTCGATCGGGATTTCTGCTTTTGCATTTCAGCCTCAAAACCGGCTTCGTCGAATTCCATCCCTTTTTCTCTAAGGATCAAGCTTGTAAGATCCTTCGGAAAGCCATAGGTGTCATAGAGTTCGAAAGCTTTGGCTCCGGGGATGGTCTTCCCGTCTGAGGCCTTGACGATCTCATCGAGCAGAACCAGCCCCTGTTCGAGCGTTCTCAAGAAAGAGTTCTCCTCTTCTTTGATCACGTTGTGGATCAGGTTGCGTTGGTTGTGAATCTCCGGAAAACTCTCCCCCATCTGACGGCTCAGCACGTCGGTCAGTTTGAAAATAAAGGGTTCTTTTTGGTTCAAAAAGGTAAACCCATAACGTATGGCACGCCTCAGGATCCTTCGAATCACATAGCCGGCCCCGTTGTTCGAGGGCAGCTGACCGTCGGCGATGGCAAAGGCCACGGCGCGAACGTGATCGGCCACAACCCGAATGGCCACATCTGTTTTCGCATCCTTGCCATAGTCGTTTCCTGTGATTGTCTCAATTTCTTGCAGGATCGGTGTAAAGACATCGGTATCGTAGTTCGATCTGACCTTCTGGATCACCATGCAGAGCCGCTCGAATCCCATGCCGGTGTCGACGTGCTGCTCGGGAAGTTTGTCGAGGCTGCCGTCTGCTTTGCGGTTGAATTCCATAAAAACCAGGTTCCAGATCTCGATCACCTCCGGGTGGTCTTTGTTGACCAGTTCCTTGCCAGACAGGGCGCTTTTTTCCTCATCCGATCGGATGTCCACATGGATTTCGCTGCAGGGGCCGCAGGGTCCCTGGGCGCCCATTTCCCAGAAATTGTCTTTTTTGTTTCCGCGCAAGATGCGGTCTTCCGGCAGGTGTTTGGTCCAGAAATCATGAGCCTCCTGGTCAAAGGAGGTGCCGTCTTGTTGATCGCCCTCAAAAACTGTTACATAGAGGCTCTCTTTGTCAATGCCAAACACACCGGTCAACAACTCCCAGGCCCAGTCGATCGCCTCCTCTTTGAAATAGTCGCCAAAGCTCCAGTTTCCAAGCATTTCAAACAGGGTGTGGTGATAGGTGTCCATACCCACTTCTTCCAGGTCATTGTGCTTTCCGGATACCCTCAGGCATTTCTGCGTGTCGGCCACGCGAGGGAATTTGGGCTTCTTCTGCCCGAGAAAATACTCCTTGAACGGATTCATGCCCGCGTTGACGAACATCAGGCTGGGATCGTCCTTGTTGACCAGCGGAGCCGAAGCCACGATCTCGTGTTTCTTCGAGGCAAAAAAGTCTAAAAACTGTTTTCTGATTTCCTGTGAAGTCATAAAAATGATTTAAGTGACGGGGCTTAGATTCCTGTTAGAGAGATGAAAAAAAATTGTAAATTTGTTTTCTGCGTCTGCCAGGAAGGCCTGTACAGGTGCAAAAATAGCATAAATACGCTTATGGCGAAGGTAAAATATTACTACGATTCTGACACCCTGTCCTACCGGAAGATCGAGCTGAGAAAGCGAGACAGATTCAGGCAGTTGATGGTTTTCATGGTGGCTTCGGCCCTCATGGGCGGACTGATAGTTCTGATCATGTACCAGTTCGTAGAATCCCCTCGTCAGAAGGTGCTCAAAAGGGAGTTGGCGAATATGCAGCTTCACTATGAGTTGCTCGAGAAAAAGATGGACCAGGCCGAGGATGTTTTGGAGGACATTCAAAAACGCGACAACAACATCTACCGGACGTATTTCGAAGCCAATCCCATCCCCGAAGAACAGCGAAAGGCGGGCTTTGGTGGGGTCAACCGGTATAAGTCCCTCGAGGGCTTTGACAACTCCCAGATGATCATAGAGGCTACGAAAGATCTCGATATCTTGTCCAAACAGTTGTACGTCCAATCGAAATCACTCGATGAGATCATAAACCTGGCCAAAGACAAAGAAGAGCTGCTGGCCTCGATACCGGCGATACAACCTGTGAGCAAACAGGACCTGACCCGGATGGCCTCCGGTTACGGCTGGCGCCTGGATCCGTTCACCAAGGCCAGAAAGTTTCACAAAGGCATGGATTTCACCAGCCCCAGGGGAACCCCAATCTACGCCACAGGTGATGGAAGGGTCATTCGAAGAGACAACAGTGCCTCAGGTTATGGAAAACACGTGCGGATCGATCATGGGTTTGGTTACGTCACACTCTACGCGCACCTCTCGAAATACAACGTGAAACGCGGTCAACGCGTCAAGCGGGGGGATCTCATCGGTTATGTCGGAAGCACAGGCCGATCACAGGCACCTCATTTACACTACGAGGTGCGATACAATGAAAATGCGGTGAATCCGATCAATTTCTATTACGGGGACCTCTCGCCAGAAGAGTTCCGCGAAATGTTACGAATGGCTTCTCAGGAAGGACAATCTCTCGACTAATGCAAATAGACCTGCCAGAAAAAAGATATTACAGGATTGGCGAAGTAGCCAGGGCCTTTGGAGTGAACACCTCGTTGATTCGCTTTTGGGAGAACGAATTTGACGTACTCCGACCCAAAAAAAACAAGAAAGGGAACCGCCTCTTTACCCAGGAGGACCTGAAAAACCTCCAGATGATTTTCTTCCTGGTCAAGGAAAAGGGATTTACCCTGGAAGGGGCGAAGAAGAAGCTGAAGGAGAATCCCGGAAACCTTTATGCCAAACACGACATGATCCTCAGGCTGGAGGAGATAAAGAATGAATTAATCCAAATCAAAAACCAACTTTAAAATTTTAAAAATCATGAAAAAATGGCTCCCCCTAATCATTATCGTTGTCATCCTTATCGGAATCTTCAGATGGGGTGTAGGACTCAACAACACAATGGTCGAGAAGCAGGAAACCGCTCGAACCCAATGGGCCAATGTTGAAAGTGCTTACCAGCGAAGATCCGATCTGATCCCGAACCTGGTCAGTACGGTCAAGGGTTATGCGGATTTTGAAAAGGAAACCCTCGAGGGCGTCATCCAGGCCAGGGCCAATGCGACGAAAACAACCATAGATCCGAGCAATATCACCCCGGAGCAGATGGCACAGTTTCAGGAGTCTCAAAACTCGCTTTCAGGCGCCTTGAGTCGATTGATGGTCGTCGTTGAAAGATACCCCGACCTGAAGGCCAATCAGAATTTTCTCGAATTGCAGAGCCAGCTTGAGGGCACTGAGAACCGGATCAATGTGGAACGGAACCGGTTCAACACCGTGGCAAAAGACTACAATATTTACATCAAGAAGTTTCCGGCCAGTGTGGTTGCAGGTTTTCTGAATTTTGACGAGATGGCGCTGTTCCAGGCGGCACCGGGAAGCGAGCAGGCACCTGAAGTAAACTTTGACTAAAAGGAAATCGACACCGATTAAACAAAATCAATTTTGGAAGTAGAGGCATTTTTGACGGCAGAGGAGGAGCAGGAGATCATTGAAGCGATCATCGAGGCCGAGAAACAGACCTCCGGAGAGATCCGGGTGCATCTGGAAAAGGCCCTTGACAAAGATTCCATTCAAAGGGCTGAAGAAGTGTTTTTCTATCTGGGCATGGACGGCACGAAGAATAAAAATGGCATTCTCTTTTATGTGGCGGTCGATGATCACAGGTTCGCAGTTATAGGAGACAAGGGAATTGACACAGTTGTACCCGACGATTTTTGGGAGAGCATACGGGATGAGGTGATCACCGAATTCAAGTCGGCTAAATACGCCAGAGGTCTTATACGTGGCATTCTGCACGCCGGTGAGAAACTCAAGGAATTCTTTCCGGTCGAAGAGTCTGATCAAAACGAGCTTCCGGATTCGATTTCCAAGAATCACTAAAATGACGTTCCGCAAGGCAAAAGTATTTCGTATTTTTGTCAGCGAAAAACTACTACTATTTCATGTCTGTATTTTATAAGCTTCCTGTCAAAGAAGTGAGAAGGGAAACGGTCGAGGCCGTTTCGATAGCGTTTGAGGTTCCTGAACACCTCAAAAGTGAGTTTGAGTTCATTCCCGGCCAATACCTGACCCTCCAGGCGGACCTCGACGGAAGTGTTCTAAGAAGAGCGTATTCCATCTGTTCGGCACCCTCGAGCGGTGAGTTGCGGGTCTCCGTCAAGGAAGTTCCAAAAGGCCGCTTTTCCCAATTTGCCAACCACAAGCTCAAAGCCGGTGACCATATGGAGGTGGCGGGCCCTGAAGGTAGATTTACACTCGAGACTTCGGGCGTTCCCAAAAACTACTTGGCCTTTGCCGCTGGCAGCGGGATCACTCCGGTGATTTCGATGGTTCAGTCGGTTCTTGAGAATGAACCCGACAGCCGGTTTATGTTGGTCTATGGCAACAAGTCGAAAGAACAGACCATCTTTAAGAAGGACCTCGACGCATTGAAAGACACCTATGGTGACCGATTCACGATTTATTACGTGTATAGTCAAATTATCAGCGACAATGCTTTCTTCGGAAGAATAGACAAGAAGCTCGTCAAAGAGGTTCTTGATAAGAATGACGTGTCCTCCTTTGATGACTTTTTCCTTTGCGGACCCGAACAAATGATCGATACGGTCAAGGAGGAGCTCATCGGGCAAGGTGTAAATCAAGACAGAATCAAGCTGGAGCTTTTCTCGAGTTCGTCGCACAAGAAAGAGGTAAAAAAGGAACTGTCCGGCAATACCGAAATAACCGTAATGCTCGACGATGAGGAGACGACTTTTGAGATGCGCAAGGATGAGTTTGTGCTCGATGCGGCTCTGGCCAAAGGCCTCGACGCGCCTTACTCGTGTCAGGGTGGCATATGCAGCAGTTGCCTTGCCCGGGTAACCGAAGGTTCTGCGAACATGGAGAGAAACAATATCCTGGATGAAGACGAAGTCAAAGAAGGTCTCATCCTGACCTGTCAGGCGCACCCAACTTCGGATGTGCTTAAAATTGATTTCGACGACGTCTAGCGGAAGAGCCTCTGAAAGAGCCTCAAATATGAAGCTATGATTAATGAATATCTCAATGCCATTCTCTTAGGATTCGGCTTGTCCTTTATGGTAGGACCCGTGTTCTTCACTCTATTGGAGACCAGTATTACTCGTGGTTTCAGGGCAGCTTTGAGTTTTGATTTGGGTGTGATCCTGGCGGACGTCATGTTCATTACCGTTTCCTATTACGGGAGTGTCTCTATTCTTCAAAAAATCCAAAACGACCCCAGGATCTTTCTCATCGGCGGTTTGGTTCTCATCATCTATGGAGCGTTCACCATCTTTTACAAAAAGACAAAGAAAATTGTAACCGACAAGGAGCTTGTCGTTGTGGAGAACAACAACTACATCGGCCTTTTCTTCAAGGGTTTTTTTCTTAATTCCATCAATTTTGGAGTGCTGGCCTTCTGGCTCGCAGTCGTTCTGGCGGTAAGTTCGAATTTCATGATGGATGGGGGCAAGGTCTTCCGGTATTTCGCAGTGATGGTCACCGCTTTTCTCTGTACCGACATGATCAAGATTCTTTTGGCCAAACAGTTGAAGCGGAAAATGACGCCGGTTATGATGCGAAAAATCAGGCACACGCTGGGTGTTTTTTTCATCCTTTTCGGGATTGCCCTGGCAACCAAGCGCTACATCCCTGAAAAGACGATGGATCGCATCGATTCGGTCTTCGAAAAAATGAATCCTTAGTTCTTTTCGATCTTAAGATTGTACTTGTCGGCAATTTTGTGAAAAAGGTCCAGGCGGTCCTTATTTTGAAGGTCTTTGTACATGTAACCAATCTTTTTCGCGGCATCGGCCCTGTACGGTGAATTTTGAGCCGTGTAGATGGTATAAGCGTGAATAAGATTGTCCAGGCCTTTCTCCTCCTCGTTCTGGGTGTACTGGATCAGCCCGAGACCATAGTAGCCTTCCGGATCACCCGAATAGATCTCGATGAATTTTTCATAGTACTCCATAGACTCATCGTATTGCTCATTGAGGTTATAGGTGATGGCAATGTTGAGTAGTGGCAGTCGGCCTTTGTCATAGATCTCGAGTGATTTCTCATAGGCTGCAATGGCTTCGTCATACCTCTTCATCTTGCGATAGCTGATGCCCAGGTTGTCCCAGGCAAAGGCAAACTGATCGTCAATGGAGACCGCCTTCTTGAACTTCTCGATGGCGCCCTCGACATCCCCTTCCTGGAGAAACTCCATGCCGTCGTCATAGGCCAGCTGAGCCAGTACGTTTTCCGAATAGGAATGCTTGAATTTCCGGTTTTCCGAAAATGCGAGTTCTTTCAGAGGAGCACAGCTTTGCACCAGAACCGACTCGACCTGTTTGAAGCGGTCGACCTTGACATCTTTCCCATCCTCAAACACGACCAAAGAGCCTTTGATGCATTTCTGTATCTCATCATTCTTGTTTTCCGCCCCGGCCTCGATTCCAGCGATGCATTGACAGGCCTTTTCCGAGGCCGCGATCAGCTCGTCAGAAGCCGTATTTTGGGCATACCCCGAAAGGGCGCCCAGTATTAAAACGTATCTAAGTAGTTTCAAAAGAAGGATCTTTTATGTTAAATTCCAGTACTGCCAAATCCGCCTTGTCCGCGTTTGGTTTCATCTAGAACGTCAACTTCCTCCCATTTAGTATGCGCATAGGCCGCAATTACCATCTGTGCGATGCGGTCCCCGTCATTGACGGTGAAGCTGTCCTCGGAGAGATTTGCCAGGATCACCCCGATTTCCCCCCGGTAGTCTGCATCGATCGTGCCGGGCGCATTGAGTACCGTGATTCCGAATTTGGCGGCAAGCCCGCTTCTCGGTCTAACCTGGGCCTCGTAGCCGGCAGGCAGGGCAATAAAAAGCCCGGTTTTCACGATCATCCGCTGAAGCGGCTCCAGTGTTACGGGGCCGTCAAGATTGGCGCGCAGATCCATGCCGGCCGAGGCCGACGTCTCATAGCTTGGGGTGGTGTGTTTTGACTTGTTGATGATTTTGACATTTATGCTTTCCATATTTGACGTATTTCAGTTTTTTGAATCCAAAAGGCGCAAGCTCCAAAGAGTGCTACGACGAGCATCGACACCAGGTAATTTCCCCGGAAAAACACAAAGGACAAATAAGAGAGTGCTGTGGCGGATACCAGCAGCAGTCCTGACTTTTTCAAGGAATAGGGAATTGGGTAGTACTTTCTACTGTAAAAGTAACTCAGTAGCACCATAGCGAGATAAGCAGCCAGGGTGGCCCATGCCGAGGCCATGACCCCCAGGACCGGGATGAGTGCCAGGTTGAGAATCAACGTGAAGACCGCTCCCACAATCGAAAAATACATGCCGTATCGCGTTTTGTCAGTCAGTTTGAACCAGATGGACAAGTTGTAGTACACCCCGAGAAAGAGATTGGCCAGGAGGATGACCGGCACAATCATCAGGGCGGCAAAATATTCCTCTTTGCCGAGCAGCAACCCGGCGAAGAGATCGATAAAACCCACCACGATGAGCATGAACAGCGCCCCAAAAATGACGAACCAGGTCATGATCCGGGCGTAAGTCTCTTTGGCGTTTTTTTTGTCGGCCTGGTTGAAAAAGAAAGGTTCGCTCCCAGCTTGAAGGCCATGATGTAAAGGGTCATAAAAACACCTAACTTGTAACAGGCGGCATAGATTCCCATTTCCTCTTTTCCGAAATAATGCTCCAGGAGCAGCTTGTCGAGATTCTCATTGGTGACATAGGCGATGCTGCTGATCATGATAGGCAGTCCGTAGGCCAGCATTCGGCCAAGCAGTTTTTTGTCGAAGGTCATTTTGAACTTCAAGAGGGTTGGTAGCAGCAGCAGAAAGGTTGCAGCGCTGGCCAGCAAATTTGCCACGAAGATATACAGTACCAGGGGGTGCTGCGAAAACCCTTGGGCTATAAAATCGGGTACATAACTTCCCTGGCTCAGGGCATGGGGCACGTACCAGAGAAAATAGAGGTTGAAAAAAGCGTAGATCAGGATGTTCAGGACTTTGAACAGCATAAACCGTAGAGGTCGGTTGGTCACCCTCAGGTAGGCATAGGGCAGGACCACCAGGGTGTCAAGGGTCGTAACTGCTATGAGGATCTTCAGGTACAGCGGATTGGAGAACCCGAAGTAGGAGGTCAATTGATCGGAAAAGGAGTACATGACCGCAAAAAACAACAGGGTTGTGGTCAGCAAGCTGATAAAGCTCGTAGACACGACTTTTCCTTTTTCTTTTCCTTGGTGAAAAAACGGAAGAAGGCGGTTTCCATGCCGTAGGTCAGCAGGGCATTGAAATAGGCGGCATATACGAAATAGATGGTGTTCTCGGCGTACTTCTCTGAGGCCAGGGTATTGGTGTGTAACTTGACCAAAACAATGTTGACGGCTCGCGGTAGAACAGCGGCTATTCCGTAAACGAGGGTGTCTTTAAAAAATCGGTTGATGGCGTTCAAGATGCGCTCATTGAGAATCCTTCCGAACAAAAATATGATTTATGAGCAACAATGAAACTTTCGGATCAATTTTCTTTGAACAAAAAGCTTTGAACAAAAAAAAGGCCCCGGTATGAACCGGGGCCTTTGAATTCAAGATTCGAGATCTTGTATCAGTCGTTCTTAAGCCTCAATAGGATCTATTGAAACGTAAGATCTGTTGTCTTTTCTTTTCGAGAATTTCACGATCCCGTCTACCTGGGCGTGCAACGTGTGGTCTTTGCCCATGTAAACATTTTCACCAGGATAGTGCTTGGTTCCTCTTTGACGAACAATGATGTTGCCAGCAATGGCACCTTGTCCTCCGAAGATCTTTACCCCGAGTCGTTTCGATTCTGATTCTCTACCGTTCTTAGAACTACCTACACCTTTCTTATGAGCCATGATCTAATGTTTTACAGGTTATTATTTCTTAGGGGTTTCCTTTTTGGCTTCAGTTGCCTTCTTAGCTGCCGGTTTTTTTGCTGCTGGCTTTTTGGCCGCAGCCTTGGGAGCTGCCTTTTTAGCTGCAGGCTTCTTTGCAGCAGCCTCTTTTTTAGCTGGAGCTTCTTTTTTGGCCGGAGCTTCTTTCTTGGCGGCGGTCTCCTTTTTGGCTTCTGCTTTCTTTGCCGGAGCCTTCTTGGTTGAGATACCGTCAATCTCGATCTCGGTCAGGAACTGACGGTGACCGTTTTTCACCTTGTACCCTTTTCTTCTTTTTTTCTTGAATACGATTACCTTGTCACCTTTGAGGTGTCCAAGAATCTTTGCAGATACTACTGCATTTTCTATAACCGGGGCGCCAATGGTCACTTTGCCATCATCCATAAGCAAAACCTTGTCAAAAGATACTTTTGAACCTTCTTTGCCTTCCAAACGATGAACAAAAACCTTTTGGTCTTTCGCAACTTTATATTGCTGCCCTGCTATCTCTACAATTGCATACATGACACTAATGTTTTTGCTATTACTTGATTATGCCTTTCTGTTTAGGCGGGTGCAAATATACATCTTTTTCTTTGATATGGAAAACTTTTTACGCTTTGCCCTTGTTGGTCAGGTATACCCCCAAAAGCACCAGTCCCCCAGCCAGGAACTGATCGAAATATATGCGCTCCCCGTCGAGCACACCCCAAAAAATGGCCACGATCGGAATCAGGTAGGTCACTGAGCTCGAAAATATCGGTGAAGAGATCTTTACGAGCTTGTTGAAAAGCGTTTTGGCCATCGCTGTTCCGAAGACTGCAAGAAGAACCAGATAGAGTAGAGAGGTTTTCGCTTCGATGATGAATTCGATCCGAAAAAAACCGGTGAACGACAAGACGATAATCGCAGGTACCATCAACAAAACGAAGTTCCCTGTGGTGATGGTCAGCGCACTGAGTTCATCCAGGTGCTTTTTGAGAATGTTGATGTTAAAGGCGTACCCCACGGAGGCCACTACAATGAGCAGGGCAAAGGTGTAGTTTTGCTCCGGATTGAGCTGTGCTCCTTTCAGAATCAACATCAATGCCCCGGAAAGTCCGATCAGAACCCCAAAAATTTGTTTTCTCAAAAAAGAAAACCCGAAGAAAGCCGCTCCAACCCAAAGGGTGTTCAATGGGGTGAGCGAATTCAAGATAGAAACGATGGAACTGTCGATGTTCATCACGGCGTAGGCAAAGAGAAAAACTGGGATAAATGTACCGACAAGGGCCGTTACAAATATATAGAACCACTGGTCTCGGCTTACTTTCGAGAGGCCTCGGTACCCCAGAGGGATCAGGACCATACCGGTGAAGATCATGCGCAAAGCTCCAACCTGGAAAGGGCTCAAATGCACAAGGGCCTTTTTCATCAGGATGAACGAGCTTCCCCAGATCAGGGCAAGGACGATCAAAATCAGCCATCGTATTTGCTCACTCTTCATGCTTTTTCTTTGAAAGGATCCTTATTTTTTCTAATTTTGCCCTTCGCTCAAGTCTTAATTTCAACCTTTTGAAACGCCCGTGAAAATACTCAATAAATTCCTGACCGTGCTGTTGATCGCCATCATTTTTGCTTCCTGTGATAACAGGGGTGGAAAAACGAATGCGGAAAACGCAAAACAGATTGAAAATGAGCCTCAATCGGAGGTTAAAGAGGCGGATGTCAGAACGGTGCAGTTGGATATCGAAGGGATGACCTGTGAGATCGGTTGCGCAAAACTGATTCAGTCGAAACTATACAAAACAGACGGTGTGACCTTTGCTGAGGTCCATTTTGCGGATAGCTCCGGCGTGGTCTCCTACGATGCCAATCGTTTGAGCGAAAAGGATCTCGTTTCAGTTGTGCAACAGGCAGGCGGAGGTGATTTGTACAGAGTGAGTTCTATCGAACCGCTTCCAAACGAAACTTCCAACGCGGAATAGCACCAGCCAGCAGAAGTAAGTTTCTTCGCTAATTGCTTTTGAGAGTTGCATTTAAATCTGAAAAGGGTTTACTTTGTGACTTAACTTAACCACTAATAGAAATTACAATGAATTTTATGAAAAGATTTTTTACCCTGATGCTCGTTGGAGCGATGATCTTCGCGTGCAAGTCAGAAAAGAAAGATGCTTCAGAAGCAGTAGAAGATGGCGTTGAGGCCGTTTCCGAGGCTGCGGATGAAACAGCTGATGCCGTTGAAGAAGGTGCCGAAGCAGTCGGCGATGCAGCAGAAGATGCAGCAGATGCCGCAGGAGATGCAGCCGATGATGCTGGAGAAGCTGTAGAAGAGGCTGTTGATGAAGCCACATCCGAAAAAAAGAGTTTGGTTGTCCACTACCCAAGGGATTCTAAACTTGCCAATGAGACTGAAAAGGCCATCAAAAGACTGTACGAATCGAACCCAACGATCGAAAAGCACTTTTATGACGCTCATGGTTTTGTCGTTTATCCCGTGATTACCAAAGGCGGATTGGGCATCGGAGGAGCAGGAGGAAAAGGACTCGTTTTTGAGAACTACAAAGTGATTGGAGGGGCAAGTCTCGCTCAGGCCACACTCGGGCTTCAAGCCGGTGGTCAGCAGTATATGGAGGTAATCTTCTTCGAAGACAAAGCAGCTCTTGACAGATTCAAAGCAGGTAAGGTCAAGTTCTCAGGACAAGCCTCTGCCGTAGCGTTGAAAGACGGAGCCTCTGTCGATATGGATTACCAGGACGGTGTTGCCGTATTCACCAAAGCGAAAGGTGGTTTGATGGCAGAAGCGTCACTCGGTGGACAAAAATTTAAATACAAAGATGGAGTGAATTAATTTTTTACAATTCACTCTTTTAATTAACTAAATCTTAAAAGAATATGAAAATCATTAAGTTATTATTTGTTATGCTTGTGGTCAGTGCTTTGACCTTTTCTTGCAAATCTGAAAAGAAGGATGCTTCTGAAGCGATGGACGATGCAGTAGAGGCAGTTGAAGATGCTGGTCAAGAGGCGGGAGAAGCCATTGAGGAAGGCGCCGAGGCTGTAGGAGATGCTGCTGAATCAGCTGCTGAAACTACTTCTGATGCCGTTAAAGAGGGTGCTGAAGCTGTTGCTACAGGCGTTGAAGGTGCAACCAAGGGTGTTGAAGAAATGATGGTTGCCGAAGGTGTGAAGACCGAAGCTATGGCTGAGACTCCTGTCATCTATCCAGGATGCAGCGGAGAGACCAATGAGGAGATTCGTGCTTGCTCCAAGGAAAAATTCATTGCATTCCTGAAGAGTGAATTCAACCGGGACCTGGCCAGAGAAGCAGGTTTGGATCCGGGAGACCACCACATCAAAACACTGGTTCATATCGACGAGGCAGGTAAATGCTCAGCGATGAAAGTGACATCGGATAATTACAAGTTGGAAGGTGAAATGAAGCGAGTAATCGCTGCACTTCCTCAAATGACTCCGGCTAAAGAAGGTGGAGAGCCTATCCCTGTTACCTTCGTTCTGCCACTGGATTTCAAGGTAGAGTAACTATCACGAATCCTGGAAAACTTTAAAACCCGGTGCCCGTTTTAGCACCGGTTTTTTTGTGTTTGCACTTGATAAGAGCGTCTACTTCAGAAAAACTTCAAATTTCATCACGTTCTTGCGCCCATCAATTATAAAATAAACTCTAAACTAACAACTATGAAATTGATCAAAAGTTTTTTACTGATGTCTATCATTGCAATGGTAGCTATATCTTGTGGAGACACTAAAAAAGATGCTTCAGAAGTAGCAGAGGATGCTGTTGAGGCTGTAGAAGATGCAGGTGAAGCTACTGCTGATGCCGTTGAAGAAGCTGCTGACGCAACTACAGATGCTGCCTCAGATGCTGCAGATGCAGTCGAAGAAGCTGTGGACTCACTTGGAGCAGATGTTGAAAAAGCAGTGGATTCAGCTAAGGCCATGGCCGAGGCATCTACTACAAAATGCGACGGAAAATGTTCAAAGGACGGAAAAAGCTGTGACGGAAGTTGCAAAGCCTAGACGTTTCTTACATACAGACGAAAGAGCTACCCAACGGGTAGCTTTTTTTTGCTCCAAATCGAAATTTTCTTTCTGAGCGAATAGTAGAGAAAAAGAAGGGATATGACATAGAGCAGCCCAAAGAGTTGGTGCAAAGTTCCGTAGAACAAAGGAATACCCGTCTTTATTTTCAAAAGGGTCATAATACCCAGAAAAACCTGGAACATCACAAGCACATAAGAGACAGTTAACCATTTTATTGCACTTGTGTAGACGTGATTTCGTTTCTTGTGGTAAAAGAAAATGGTCAGTGCCAGAATAATATAGGCCAGCCCACGGTGAACGAATTGCACAAGGGCAGGGGCGAAACTGAAACTGTCATAATTGGTCATGTTCTCCCAGGTCCAGTTGCTCGAATCCAGGAGAACCTTGGGTATAAACGCCCCGTTCATCGAAGGCCAGGTTGGATAAGCCAAACCTGCTCGCATTCCAGCCATCAGACCTGCAAATACCAATTGTACCCCGGTAAATACAAGAAGAATCAGGACAAATCTCGTATGCCCTTTCAGGGGTTTATTCTCCATGAGGTACACATCCGCAATGACTTTGACCATGGCGCCTATTGTTACAATGGCCAGCATGAAATGAAGAGTCAGTTTGTAGGCATTCACCCAGGGACGATCTACCAGTCCGCTGAGTACCATGATCCATCCGGCCGAGGCGGTCAGACCCGCCAAAGCAACGACCAGAAGAAGTCGTTTGACCAGGAACCAGTCAATTTGTTTTCTGACCAGGAAAATGACGAACGGAATGATAAAAATCAAGCCCAACGCCCGCACCCACAGGCGGTGAAGGTATTCCCAGAAATAGATGAACTTGAAATCCTTCATGGTGAAGTCTGAGTTGATCTTCTGGTATTGCGGTGTCTCTTTGTACAGGTCAAACAATTCGATCCACTGGGCCTTATTCATGGGTGGGATGACTCCCGTGATGATATCCCAGCTGGTAATAGAGAGCCCCGAGCCGGTAAGCCGGGTAATTCCACCGATTATGACCTGGCCGATCAGGAGCACAAGTCCCAGAATGAGCCAGCTTCGTATCTTTTTGTTGTATAAATATTTCTTTTTCAATTTTCCCCTTTTTCTGTCCTGTTAGTATTCTTTGTCCGTTCTAAAATTATCCTTGTGGTGCATACTATCTTTATTCCCATTCCATGGTCTCGATAAGCCGGACGATGTCTTTTTCGATATGACGAACTGCCGGTCGTAAAGAGTCGTAATTGGGTTGTACGTCAAAATAAACGGCACCTGTTATAAAATGGTTGCTGCTATCGGTCAGGTGAAATTGCAAAGGCGATGCCGCATTACCCGTGACCTCAAAAACCGAACCATAAACCCTGCTCTTCTGATTGACAAAAGGTCTGGAACTGATCCCATCTGCTTTGATGGTATGGTTGAACGTGAGTTTTTCCGCTTCGCGTAAAAGTTCCTGGAGATTGTCTTGAACGGGCCTGTAGGTCATGTTCACTGAAGCATTGAGTTCTGTGTATTCCAAATTGATCCAGCACTTTTCGTTGAATGACGCTTCACACGCATCTGAAGTTTCAAAGTGAAACGGACAATCTGACTCGATAACCGCGTACTCCGCAACTGGATATTCCAGGCGAAGCTGAGCCTTGGGTTTTGGGACGTGGTCTTCTTCACAGGAGGTTATGAGAACCATTAGGCCCATAACGATTGCAAATATCCCTTTTGTCAAATCTCTCATGCTCTGCTCTTTTTCGGCAGGGTTATCTTTACCTGCTTGATTCGTTTCTTGTCGACCGCTTCGATCAGGAATCGATACCCTTTGTATCTCACGAGGTCTCCTTTTTTCGGGAATTTGCCCGTGATCTCGAGGATCAATCCTGCCAGGGTCTCGGCTTCCATCTCTTCCAGGTTCAAAACCTCCTCATCGAGCTGCAAAACTTTGAGCAGGTCCTTTAGCGTTGTTTTTCCTTCAAAGACATAGTTGAGGTCGTCGAGTTTCGAATAGGAAAGGTCTTCCTGGTCAAACTCATCGGAGATTTCGCCGACGATTTCCTCAATGATGTCTTCCAGGGTGATCAATCCGGAAGTCCCACCGTATTCATCCACAACAATGGCCAAATGGTTCTTCATCTCCTGGAATTCTTTGAGTAAATCATCCAGTTTCTTATTCTCCGGGACGAAAAAAGCCTCTCGAATGATCTTCTTCCATTGAAAGCTCTTCTTGTTCAAATGCGGCAGAAGATCCTTCGTGTAAAGGATGCCAATGATCTTGTCGATACTCTCTTCGTAGACCGGAATTCGTGAATGTCCTTTTTTCACAATCTTACTCGTGATCTCCGCGAACGGCTCCTCCGAAGAAAGGGCAAAGATATCCATTCTGGGACACATGATTTGAGAGGTTTCAGTGTTTCCGAAATTTACAATTCCCTGCAGGATTTTTTTCTCTTCCTTGGTCGTTGCCCCGGAAGAAGTGAGCTCCAGGGCCTGTGAAAGAACCTCTACCGAAAGATCAGACTGCTTCTTCCCGAGTTTTTTCTCTACCAATCCTGTAAGCTGCATCAATGGAGTGCTTAGAAAAGAAAGGAAACGCGTCAGGAACGACATGGGCTTGGCCATGAATGCAGCAAACGTGTAAGGATTTCTGTTGGCATAGACCTTTGGCAGGACCTCACCGAACAGCAGGATGAGAAAGGTCACCAACAGGATTTCAATGATGAATTTCACGATTTTCGAATCGATGCCACTAAAAAGAAAATCCCCCACATAGGCAAAAATCAATATGAACAGGATATTGATGAAATTATTTGAGATGAGGATCGTTGCGAGGAGTTTCTTGGGTTTAGTCAAAAGCTCGGTTACCAGAGAGGCTTCGGGTTCGTCGGGCTTTTCAAGATCTGATTTGGACAGCGAAAAGAAGGCCACCTCGGTCCCGGATATGATTCCGGAAACAATGAGCAGGCCCAAGAGTGAGCCGAGGCCGGCAATCAGGCTCCAGTTTTGTTGAATCGCTACTAAGAAACTTTCGGGTTCAGGATCCAATGATCAAGGTTTTGATTGGCAAAAATACAAAGAATCTAGAATGGAAGATCATCGGTTCCATCTTCTTTGACCGTTGTGTCCATCGATTTTGAGGCGCCTGGGGATGGAGGCTCAAATCCTCCCGGATTATTGAGCTCCTTCTTGGTATTTAAAAAGGTCATTTCCTGGGCCTGGATTTCAGTGGTGTAGCGCTTGACTCCTTCCTGCTCCCACTGTCGGGTCTTGATCCTGCCCTCGACGTACACACGGTCTCCCTTGCTCAAAAACTTCTCGCAGAGCTCGGCCAGCTTGTTTCTGACCACTACATTGTGCCACTCCGTCGTGGTGATCCGCTCACCCGTCTGTTTGTTGGTATAGGTCTCATTAGTAGCCACCGGAAATCTTCCAATGCAGTTGCCACCTTCGAAATAATGCATTTTAACCTCGTCGCCCAAATGTCCGATGAGCATGACCTTGTTGAGTGAATTCGCCATAAATCATATGATTGAGAATCAAAGATACTACAAATTGAAAATTCGCTGTCAGGAGTCCTCTTTGTATTTATCAACAAAGTTCTGGAGGGGCACAGGCAAAGCGTGATTCTCCAAATCATTCCATGCTGTGGTTTCGGTCGGTTTTTCATCTGTGCGGACCAGCCAGAAGTCCAAGTGAAGCTCCTGGTGAGACAATTTGTGTATTATGGTGTCTGAATTAAACTTTCTGAGTCCGTAAGACTCTCCAAGATCAAACTCATTGACCACCTGGTTTTCTAAGTGCTCCGGGTCGACAGTTGATTCTGAAGACTCGAGCAATGGAAATTCGTACAGGTGCTTCCAAATGTCGCGACCCGTTCTTTTCTTTATGCGCGTCAAGCCGTGAGACGAATCAAGAACAAGGTAATTGAAGTACCGCTTTCGAACTTTGGTTTTCCCTTTCTTAATCGGAAAAAGGTGGGTCTCTGCGGCCAGATGCGCATAACAGTTCCGGCGGAGTGGGCACTCCCCGCATTTAGGGCTTTTCGGAGAGCAAACAAGTGCGCCGAGTTCCATAACGGCCTGATTGTGATTGCCCGGTTGATCCGGGTCGAGAAGGTCCTGGGCCAGTGACTTGAATTCTTTGATGCCCTGGGATGAATCTATGGGCGTATTGATGCCATAAAATCGGGAGAGCACCCGGTAGACATTGCCGTCTACAGTGGCATGTGGAAGATCAAAGGCAATCGAAGCCACAGCGGAAGCTGTGTAGTCACCCACCCCTTTCAATTGAATGAGGTCCTTGTAGCTCTCGGGGAACTCTCCATGGAGTTCAGAGACAATGAATTTGGCAGATTCGTGCAAGTTCCTGGCCCGTGAATAGTAGCCCAGTCCCTGCCAGAGCTTTAAAACCTGCTCCTCGGAGGCTGCGGCCAGGTCGAACACCGTCTGAAATTCAGTTGTGAATTTTTCATAATATTCCGTGCCCTGAGCGATTCGCGTCTGCTGGAGTATGATCTCTGAGAGCCAGATTCGGTAGGGGTCTTTCGACTTTCTCCAGGGCAGACTCCGACGATTCTTTAAATACCACAAAATTAATGGCTTAGAAAAGTTGTCTTTTTCTCTCATTTTGCAAACGTAGTATTTTTTTATCTAATTAAATTTTAATCATTTAGCTTTCCGAAATTGATTTAATGTATTATATTTGCCGACTCAAATATCGAATTAAATAACATCTAAATAATTTAAAATGACAAAAGCAGAAATTGTAGCTAATATTTCAGAAAAATCTGGTATCGAAAAAGCTGATGTTTTAAGAGTGGTAGAAGATTTTATGGTTGAGGTTAAAGATTCTCTGAATTCTGGAAACAATGTTTATTTGAGAGGATTTGGAAGCTTTATCGTTAAGGAAAGAGCAGAGAAGACTGGAAGAAATATTTCAAAGAATACGACAATAAAAATCCCGGCTCACAATATCCCTGCGTTCAAACCTGCGAAAGTTTTTGTTGAGAGCGTTAAAAGCGGAGTTCCGGTAAAATAAAAATTCAATAATCCAGTTATTATGCCAAGCGGTAAAAAAAGAAAACGAAGCAAAATTTCGACCCACAAGCGGAAGAAAAGAAGCAGACAAAACCGACATAAGAAGAAAAAATAGCAAATAGGTGAGCGATCACCTATTTGTTTTATCTTCCAGTCCTTACGTTCATTGACATAAAATTTGCGAAAGCAAATACGGTGGTTATCTCAAACAGATAACCAAAATATTTATTAATCTATCCGTACCGGAGTTTTATCAAAATCCGGTAGGATGCAAAAAATATAACAGAGTGAAAACAGAATTAATAATTAGATCGAATTCCTCTGATATAGATTTTGCCTTATTAAAAGATGGGAAACTTGTTGAGTTACACAAAGAGACTTTAGACAACAACTTTTCAGTTGGAGACATATTTTTAGCAAAAGTCAAGAAAACATTATCCGGACTCAATGCTTCATTTGTAAATGTAGGAAGTGAGAAAGATGCCTTTCTGCATTATCATGATTTGGGCCCGCAATTATCATCTTTACAAAAATTCACTCATCAAGTTACATCGGGTAAAAGAAGAGATTACACGCTGAAGAATTTCAAGTTCGACAAGGATATCAATAAGCATGGTAAAATTGACGACGTGATCAAAGGGGGTCAGAATCTGTTGGTTCAGGTTGTGAAAGAACCCATTTCCACAAAAGGACCCCGGATTAGTTCAGAACTTTCTATTGCCGGTAGATACCTCGTACTTGTTCCTTTCTCTGACCGTGTTTCTGTTTCTCAAAAGATCAGTAACAATAAAGAGAAGGAGCGATTGAAGCGACTGGCACAGAGCATCAAGCCAAAGGGGTTTGGAGTTATTCTGAGGACGGTTGCCCAAGACATCAAAGTGGCCGAATTGGATCGTGACCTGCAGAATTCTCTGCAGCGATGGATCAACATGTGCAAGCAATTGCCGCGTGCTAAAGCTCCACAAAAGGTACTTTCGGAGCTCAACAGAGCCTCGTCCATTTTGAGAGACATTTTCGATGAGTCGTTTACGAGCATAGTGACCGATGATGCGACTTTGCACCAGGAAATCCTGGATTATCTGGAGCGCATCGCACCTGAGAAGAAGTCGATGGCGAAGCACTACAAATCGAGAGTGCCAATTTTTGACTTTTATGGAATTGAGCGGCAGATCAAAGCTGCATTCGGACGTACCGTTTCGATGAGAAAAGGGGCGTATCTGGTGATCGAGCATACGGAAGCCATGCACGTCATTGACGTGAATAGCGGAAACCGATCCAACAGAGCGAATTCCCAGGCTGATACAGCTCTGGAAGTCAATATGATTGCAGCGTCTGAGATAGCGAGGCAATTGCAGCTCAGAGACATGGGCGGCATCATTGTTGTCGATTTTATAGACATGCATGTCGCGGCACACAGAAAGAAGCTCTATGAGCATTTGAAAGATGCGATGAAATCCTCTCGTACCAAACACAAGATTTTACCACCCAGTAAGTTCGGACTCATTCAGATTACAAGACAGCGTGTGCGACCCGAACGAAACATCAAAACACAAGAAGAGAATCCCAACAGGAACGGGGAGGTTGAAGCCCCCATAGTTCTGCTCGAACAGATCGAAGCAAGATTGAAGAAAGTAATGGAAGATAACCCATCGGGTACCGCACTGCACGTGCATTCGTTTGTAGCTTCCTACCTCACTTGCGGTCTGAAATCGATTCAAATGAAGTGGTTCTTCAAATACAGAAAATGGATCACGGTCATCTCACGAGATGCGTATCCGTATCTGAAGTTTGAGTTCTTCGACAAGAATGATGAATTAATAAGGTAAGTATATATCACAAAGCCCACCCGAAACGGTGGGCTTTTTTTATGGTTGCAAATGAAGGATTTTACTGGTCAGAACACCTCTGTTTTTGGTCGATACCTGAAGGAAGTAGACCGCATTGTGGGCTATGCTCAAGCCGGGGACATGAACCGTTTTTTCATAGGGCTGCACAGATAAGAGGGTTCGTCCCAGCATGTCGTAGAGTTTCAAATCCAGGATTTCGCTGTTAGATCGGGTTCGAACGTTTAAGGTTTCGCTTCTCAGCGACCAGATGATTTTGTCGGGGATCTCTGAATTGGGAGTTTCCTGGCCTTCATCTGACGAAAGTTCGGGATCATCCTGATCCTGGAATCGCAGCTCAAACCTCTCTTCAACGGTCCCCTTTTCTCGAATGCCTAAGAGACAGGGCCCTTTCTTAAGATTGTGAAGAAGGCCTTTCTCCCGGTCGTAGAGGTAGATGCCCTGCTCGTCCAGGGACGCGGTCAGGTGGTCGATTTCGATTTTGAGCGACTCGACCCCATCAGATTTCACCTCGATCCCTAGGGGGATATTCTCCTGACCCTCGAGTGGAGGCTCTCCGCGAATAGCCAGTTTCCTGGATCCCAGCTTCGAATATAACTCAATATGGGTATTGGAAGAGAGTCGCATGCCGTCATAATACGCGTCAAAATCAGGGGTCGCTCCCTCTTTGAAGCCTACAAGGATTTGACTGAAAGCTCCATTCTCGCTCGAGAGGTTCAGCCAAACTTTCTTTTCTTCTTTAGGCTCCTTGTTTCTCGCGGGCTTAAAAAAGTGACTGGGCAGACCTACCCGTCTCATGTCATTGGTGAAACGCAATGTTCCCGCCGCAAGAGCTTCGGTGAAAAAGCTTTGTCCGGATGCGATGTTCCCGTCGGGAACAGGACCGCCTGAGCTGGCTTGAACTCCTCCCATTCCAATCGTATAGATCGCATAGTCGGAACTGGAATACTCCTTTTGCCCGGTATCCTCATCAAATTGCAGAGGGGTGTTGTGCGTCCAGAAATAAATGGTGCCATTGAGCAAACCCGAATTGAGAGGATCATTTATGAGGGCTTCAGCATCCAGGGAGGAGGGATAGGGATTGCCGATGAGGTTCCAGTCACTGTCAGAGTTTTGAGTTCCCTGAAGCAAGATGGGAATCTCGACAAGTCCGTTATTGGGTTTTCCGTTAAAGATCACCTTTTGCCTGTTGTCGATCGGCAGGACCTCAGGGGCAATGATCGCATAGCCTTTGCCAGGAATCATGTTTCCGGTTTCCCTGACCCAGGCATTGCCATCGTCGTCCTGATCGTCGCCATCCTCATCGCTAAACAGAGAAGCAGAGAAGGAATAGATATGATTCGGATTCGAGCCTTGAAAGGTGGTCGCGAATTCAACCGAATCGACCGGACTGGACCAGTAGGTGTAGTCAAAAGGAGAGAGCTCTGAGCTTGACCTGTGAATCCGGATATCACCCCCGCCAAGTATCCTACCCGAATTCTCGATCATGAGCATCTCTCCTTGATTCATGATTTCAAGCGTTCCTTGTACTTCAAGGTCATCTCTGATTACAATATGATCTCCTGACTCAACAACTAAGCCTGAGCCCGAAGCAATCTCCAGAGAGCAGGCCCTAAGCCCCCCGTGGGAAGCCGTATTGAAATCATCTTCCAGGATGGCCCTTCGATACAGACTCGGTGCGCCATTGGTCCAGGTGTTGCCTCGAAAACGAGTTTCCCCTAGATAATACTCGCCCAGGCGTTCAGGATGCCCGGCCTGTGCAGTGTTGATTTCATTGGGCCCAAAAGGATACCAGTGCTCAGGGTGGAAGCCCGAATGAGGATTCTCCTGTTCGCATCCAAATTTGCGTACATAGGCTATATCCTGACCCCAGGGCCCATTTCGTCCTATGATGTCTAAACGATTCTTCCAGCAGGTCTCGTCACCAGTGGTTGAGATCACCAGGACGTCGTCTCCGTTGAATCCGCATACGCTGGTGCTGATCTCAGATCCATCCAGGGCATAAGTGGGTTGTGAGACGTTGAGGGAGGCACGGAACTTGAGGGCTTGCCCGGGATCCAGAGCGGGGATCGCCCTTTTTACACTGGGCCGCTTCCCGATAGGCCCATTCAACAGATCTTGTCGGAACAAAGCCAGGTAAAAGGCGCCAGCCACGGTAGCTTCTGCACTGATGTTGGTCACTTCAATCCAGCGGTTGTTCGCTTCGCCCTCGTAATAGGTGCTGATCATCAAGGGGCTCGAGGTGTAAGAAGTTCCTTCTCCCTGGATCAGGAACTCGTGATTTGGCTCTGAGGGGTCGTTGTTTTCGATTCGGAGGAATGCATTGCGTATTCCCGGGGCGGATGGTGAAAAACTCACATTTATAGACAGGCTTTCCTCAGCGCTGAGACTCCTGGGAGTGAATGACCCGAGGCTGAAATCGAATGCATGTTCACCGATAAGGTCTATCTGCGTCAACTCCAGAGGTGAAGTTCCCAGGTTGACAATCACGAACTCATTTTCAATCGAATCCAGACTGCCGACCTCCAGATAGCCGAAATAGGTATTGTCGGTAAATTCTGAGTTGCTTTTTCCATCCGAAATTTCCAGCCCGTTACCCAAAACTGTAATCTCAGGTGAGGCCCCCGAACAGGAAGACTGGTGCCCGCCAAGGTTTGCGATCTGCTCCAGGTCATAAACGTCCCATTCGTTTGCGTTGTATTGACGCGCCGGGTTTTGAACATGGCTCTTTCGTCGAAGCACCTGATCTTTGCCAAAGTCGAGTGAGTCACCGATGACGCCGATCAGGTCGACGAGAAGCCCATCTTTTTGAAGCCCAATTTTATCATCTCCGTTAAAGTCCAAGACACTGCTTCCAGTGCTGAGATCCGCATTGACGCCGAGGTTCTCGTTTTGATCTTCGACCAGATAGGTCCGATAGGGCTGGAGCTCACCCTCCAGTGCAAGTGGAGAAGAAGTCTCCAGGTTGCTTCCCGTGTATTTGACGAGCTCGTAACCACTCAGTGAAACAATCTCCCCTGACGGATTGTAGATTTCGATGAAATTGTTGCGGTGAGACGCGCTGGAGGTTCCTTCGACATATTCTGAGATGAATAGTTCCGAGCAGGAAACTAAGGGCGTTCCTTCCAGTCGTATATTGTCGATCCCGGCCTGGTCGGTGCCGTTTTGCTTGACGTAAATTCTCAACCCAAACTCGGATGCGGCATCCGGTACCTCGATCTCAGCTTCGATCCACCCGTCGGTTGACAGGTTGCTAATCCCATCGATTAAAACAATTCTATCTTGAGCCATCCCATCGAACCAGGGCTCGAGTTGGATATCGTCCCCCGAGTCGAAACCGATGACCTGCACATTTATCCGGCAAGTGACCGATCGATACCCGGAAATATCCACTCCAGGAAGCTCGATATATTCAAAACCGTTGGATCCGCAGTCTCCGTTGAGGTCCTGGATGCCCCAGAAATAGCTTCCCTCTATGGGAGTGATATCTCCGATCGAATCTACTATGTTCCACAAATCATCGCCGGAAGCACAGGGCGATACTGAGAAAGAAAGAGGTTCCCATGAAGAACCGGAGGTTTCGAATCCTTGCAAGGCAATGAGCTCCTTTTGGGACCAGCTGAAGCAGGAGTAGAGAAAAACAATAGAAAATAAATGGACCTTCCGCATAATACAGGTTTTGAGTTTGGATAACAATAAACAGGAGAGTACATTTGGACGGTACAGATTTGTCAATTGAAGCCGAAAAAGTCAACATATTCCCTGGAAGAATTAAAAGGCAAAATGGAAGCCTACTGCGCCTACCAGGACCGGTGCCATAAAGAGGTGGAGGAAAGGCTAAGAACCTATGACCTGATTCCTGAAGCCCGTGACATGATCTTATTGCATCTCCTCGAAGAAGGTTTTCTCAATGAAGAGCGTTTTGCCCGAAGTTTTGCCCGTGGCAAATTCAGGATCAAGAAGTGGGGACGAAAGCGCATCGAGAGGGAGCTCCGTTCCCGGGATGTCTCTTCCTATAACATAAAACAAGGACTCTCCGAGATAGACGCCAATGAGTATGAACAAACCTTCATTGACCTGGCTGAAAAGAAGTTTGAGCAGACTGCTGAAAAGCATCCTTTGAAAAAACGAAAGAAAGTGGCCGATTTTCTTTTGAGAAGGGGATTTGAAAGTCAAAAAGTCTATGCGATACTGCTCGATTTGGAGAAAAAGAAGAAATCCAGATAACTTGTAAAGTCCGGCCTGAATTTGGAATGCCAATGCAGTTTTTTTCATATCTTTGGGCCTCGAAAAATTTGAGATATGAGTCTTCAGAAAGAGGTGATGCAACAGATGAAAGAAGCGATGAAATCGAAAGATACGACTGCGCTTGAGGCACTTCGTGCGTTAAAATCTGCGTTCCTGCTGGCCAACACCAGCGGAAGTGGAGTGGAGCTGTCGGAATCCGATGAGATCAAAATCGTTCAAAAGCTGGTCAAACAGCGTAAGGACAGTGCCGCTATTTTCAATGAGCAGGGTAGAGAAGACCTGGCAGAACCGGAGTTGGCCCAGTCAGCCGTTCTGGAAAAGTTCCTTCCGGCTCAAATGAGTGAAGAAGAGATAACAGCCGTGATCGAAAAGATCATTGCCGATACTGGCGCGAGCAGCATGAAAGACATGGGCAAGGTCATGGGAATCGCTTCCAAACAACTTGCCGGCAAGGCAGATGGAAAGACGATCTCAGGCATTGTTAAAAGCTCGCTCAGTTAAAATAGTTTTTTCCCTTTCGAGGGAAATGGCCCCGTAGTTCAACTGGATAGAATATCAGATTTCGGCTCTGAGGGTTGGGGGTTCGAATCCTCCCGGGGTCACTTTTAAAACTCTCAATGAGTTTGAAAACCGTGCAAATCCTATGATTTACACGGTTTTTTTGTTTTTGGGGATATCCCCCATCAATTCATCACTTTTTCACAATCCAAACTTTCAATACTTGTAGAAGCTCATTGGCATAAGTCATAGAATTTCATTAAATTACCTCTTCTAAAGGGCGCTCAAAAGCAAAAATAAATGGATACACGTGACATGTGGATTGAAAAAGGATATGAACATTTTGGGCTTTATGGTCCCGAGAGATTGTCCATTAAGTTGATTGCTGAAGAGAACGATATTGCAAGAACTTCGTTTAACTACTATTTTTCAAATAAGGAAGAATTCTGCGATGAACTGATTGATAAACATTATGACCTTATCCATCAATTCTGTGATGCAGGCAAACTGCATTGCAAGAAGTACCTTCCTGATCTTCACATCCTAATTCTAGCGTTTCCAAGCGGGTTACATTTTATGAAGCAACTTTTCAATCACAGGCATAATGATAAGTTCAATGACGCATTTGTCAAATGTAATGAAGTGGTTGAACGCGAATTTGCGCTTAGGTTATTTATGGACTATTATAAGTTGCCATTAACTGTTAAAGAATCGGCGCACTTGCATGCATCTTTGACAGACACCTGGTATTCTCGATTGGATATGAATGATTTGAAGCTTGAAAAGTTAACTAATTCTGCGGAAGAAATCATGCAGACCATTTTGGAGCTTATGGCAAAAAGCCATTCTCTAAATTCATTTTCAAAGGTTTCAATTCCAACCTTCCGTGATTTGACATAGCTGTCAAATTGATATATGACATCTTCATAACTTTGAGAGTAATTCAAGTTAAAGGTTATCCTATTTGATTTGGATGATCAATATTAATTACTAATGTCAATCTACTTGCTATGAAAATTTCCCCTCGAGTATTTCCCTCCATATTCATAATTATTTTTTTATTGCTTGCATCAATTAAAGTAAGTGCCCAGTCCAATTGGGAAGCCGGTGTGCGGTTTGGAGACAACTGGTCTGTAGAGGCTACGATTCCTATCGGAGCTACACCGCGTCTTCACCCGGCTGTTTATTTCGATCGCTTTGGAGTTGCCACTTACTTTGATTGGATGTTTGCGTTATCTGATGGGCCATCCGGCTTGAAATTTTATCCGGGTGTAGGTCCTGAATTTTTCTTTGGAGATCGTTTTGACGTTGCCGTTGCCGGAGATTTTGGTGTGGAGTATGCTTTCAAATTTCCCATGACCATCGGTTTTGACTGGCGTCCCGGTTTTCGTTTAACCAACGATGTCACGTGGAAATCAAATAACTGGGGTTTTATAGTAAGATACAGGTTTAAGGAAGGTGCAAAATTAGTTCCTGCGAATTAAAAACTAGACTTTTAAAAAGACTAGTATTTCAAACTATAGTGGAAGCTTAGTATCAAGTTATTTTTCGTAGCCGCAAAAAAATAATTTCGAATTGATGAGCTTTCATCTAAATAAGCCACTTACTCCTTTCTCCCCTATCAAGGTAAGTGGCTTTCTATTTCCCCTTAGATGTTTAAGAATTCTCAAAGAATTTTTGGCAATTATTTAACTTCACATTTATGTTGTTAATTCTCAAATCAATGATTAGAAACATATACTTTTTTAAGATAGTCAGGATAAAATAAATAATTATAATCTTAATAATTAATTAGCATGAGATTAATCAATATTACAATTTCAATTGGAGTGGTAGCCATCCTTCTTGGATGCATCCGTATCGGAGAAGATAAATCAACTGCCTCAGGGATTTTTGAAAAAGATTCAAATACTATAGATACACTTATTTATTCCGCTCCACAGAACTATTCAAAGACTTTAGAGAGCAATGATCCCGCAAACAATTTAGAAGTCAGCAACTACAAGGATATCCTTGCATTGTTCGACAAACTAAATTACACCCCTGAAGCATGGCAGTCGGGAATACGGGAAGTACCAAGAGTATATCTTCCATTAATTGGTGAGAAATGGGGTTCAGGCCGCTCAGATGAACTTACTGTGGAAAATAAAAAACGCTTGTTCTTTCGCACATCGGCACCTTTGATACTCCGTGGCAATGAACTGATTATGGTTGACAGAAATAGACTGAAGGATATAAGATCTTCCTATAAGAAAAATGCCGCTATTTCAGAAAAGGACCAATCATGGATTTTAAAGCTTGCCAAGATTTATAAGGTTGACGCTAAGGACGGTCAGGTTACACCTGCCTTAATGGACAGCTTATGGAAAAAAGTAGATATCGTACCGGCTTCACTGGCCTTGGCCCAGGCTGCAGAGGAAAGCGGTTGGGGAACCTCTCGTTTTGCCGCCAAAGGTAATGCTGTTTACGGGCAATGGACATGGGGATCAAATGCAATCACACCTGAGAAACAAAGGAAAGAACTGGGGAACTATGGTGTTGCTTCTTTTGAAACTTTACAACAATCTATTAGTGCTTATATGCTTAATTTAAATACTCATAATGCGTACGCGAGTTTACGTGATAAGAGAGCGCAACTAAGAGAAAAGAATGAGAAAATAACCGGGCATATTCTTGCGGGGCAATTGACAAAATATTCAGAACGTGGAGAGGAATATGTAAAATCCCTTAGATCCTTGATGGAACATAACAAACTGGGCCCTGCCGATGATGCTTATTTGTCGAAAGATGACCCAATTTATCTGGTTCGTAAAGCTGAATAATATAAATGAAGACAGAATTAAACCTTATAAATAAATAAATATGAAAAAATTATTAACAACAGCGCTTCTTACCCTTTTATTGGCAGGGGTGATAAGTGCCCAACAATCTCAAGAAGAATTATCTGAAGCTGCAGCAAACCCATTAGCAGATTTAATAAGTCTCCCGTTTCAGAATAACCTGAATATGAATTATGGAGAATACAACCGTAATGTAAATGTATTAAACATTCAACCTGTTATTCCTCTTGCTGGGGGTAAAGTAATCACGAGGACAATTTTTCCTATCGTTCGCATTCCGGATTTTAGTGCCGAAAGTGGAACTCTATCTTCGGGACTGGCTG
>CAWJRB010000008.1:0-4847 GCA_963845155.1 uncultured Flavobacteriaceae bacterium
TCTTTTTTGTACTCTCTGCATTCTGGATGTTTTTACCCAGTATGCCCATTTTTAAAAAAGGCATGTATTATGCAATCGGAGGGGGTATATTGACACTAATTATGTTGTTCCTATAATGAATAACTAGTTTTTCGGACCTGTCTGATTTCTAAGTCAACTTGTTCAATAATCGGAATTCCCGAAAAAGAGGGATTCATCCTTTACGGCTCTTGTCATCGCCTTCAGGGTCGCCACCTGGCTGAGGCTGTCTGCAGGTGAGGGTTGGTGCTTTATGTATTCGTCCATAAATACCCCGGCGGGTGACCAAACCGTGTGTAATACGCCTTTGATCCTGTTCGCCATCTGTGGTGTCGAATTTTCTTTCAACAGGTATAGCATCTCCACTTGTTTTTCAGCTACCTTAGGTTTTCTCCAGGAACAGGCCACCACGTCAAATCCTTTGAGCGCAAAATAGGCTGGAGTGGGCAAGGGTCTTTCATAATGCCAGTCAGCAATGACAACAGAGGTAGGGATTTGGTCAATGGCCGGAGCCGTTTGGTTCGTGCTCCCTTCCCACATGCCTATGCCGTTTTTGCTGCCGTCTATCAATCGATCTCCCCATATCCAAAGCCGGGCACCGCTTTTCTCAAGGTGCTTGCTTATCTTCTCCACTTCCCCTGCAAAGAGCATCGCAGGATCCTTTCCCTTGCACCTCGGGCAGCCGTCATCCGCCAGGTAGAAAACCTCATCCATTCCGGCGTGAAAGGCGTCGGCTTCGAAAACCTCCATGACCTCATCCACAAGGTCAAAGACTATCTCGTGCACCTCAGGATGCAGAGGGCAATAGCTCTTGCAGTACAGGCCGTCGTCATTGGGCCACTCGTACTTTTCGGGCATTTTCACATTTGGGGTCTCATCGAGTTCCGGGTAGACCTCCAAAAGCTTATTGACATTCTCGGCCCAACTCTGATGACCCAGCAGGTTGATCTGAGGGATGAGCTTGATCCCGTTTTCGCGACACATAGCCACGATTGCCTTGACCTGCTCTTTGGTCAAAGGATTTTCACCTCTGAGTTCCTGTCTCGAAGTGTAGGCATAGTTGAAATCAATTCTCAGAATGAGGGTATTGATACCCAGAGGGGCAATATGATCATCGATAAACGATATAAACTCTTCCGCCCTGTCATGCGAAGGTGCGGCGATGCAAAGGCCGTTGACCTCAAGGGTATTCTGTGCCCAGAGAGAACAGGAAAATGAGATAATCACAATAAGACTACGGAGAAATCTTTTCATGTTGTTACAATTTAAGTTTGAATCCTTTCTTTTCGAAGTATCCGGTTAAGGTCACCACGAGCAGGGCAAAACACATAGACAGGAACAGCCCTAATAAACCCGCGTTCAATACCGTCGGAAGCTTCCATCCAAATATAGTGTAGAAAGGGTAGATGAAATACGGCAGCATATAACAGGTCAGGGTCGCAGTTCCAGCCGGACGTATCCATTTTGCCCAATTTTTTTTGTTTTTATCATCAACCAGATAAAGGAGAAAGCCAAAAGTCAGAAATCCGATCCCGGTGCATATGGCGAGCCAGGGAAAAGTAGCCTGGATTTTCGAGATTCCCCAAATGGGTCTTGTCAAAATGCCGAGAATCACATGGATCAAACCCAAACCCATCAAAGTGGGATAGATGAACTTGGGTTTTGAAGATTTCATTTTATTGAGAAGCAGGGTAGCGACCATTCCTGCCGTGGTAAAGGCCGGAATTGTACCCGAATACAAGGTGGAGAAATGCTGGAAAAATCCAGGATCTGAAATCGCAAACCCGCTATGCGAGGCCATGGACAAACCATTCAGCAGGATCCAAAAAACTACCATGACGACCAGGTTTCCTTTGGCATATAGATATACAAAGCCGTTCAAGCCGTAGGCCCATCCGATAAGTCCCAATATGCCCCACCATTGAGGCTCCATCCACTGATTTCCCTCTGGCCCTCCCCGATAGGAATAAGCGAGCAGAGCAAAGATGAGCCACCCCATCACTTTTAAAGGTTTATGCCATAAAACAGGCACAGGACTCCTGTTCCAGTCCATCCAAATGAGTGCAATGCCAAGGGCCATAAGGAGTTTCCAGGTAGTTGTTCCTATGATCGTGCTTTCGTGCAATGTCTCCGAGTTGACCATAAAAAAACCGATGAAAAGCAATGAAAGGGTCCTGTCAAACAGGTGTTTGGCTATCTCTCCTGTGCTATTGCCTTTTTTTCGGCGGTTTTCTATGGCCAGCGGAAGGCTGAGTCCGACAATGAACAAGAAAAGGGGAAAGATGACATCAGAGAATCCCAAATAGTCTTCAGTGGCAGAAGCATGCTGCAACCATTTGGGCACCTCGCTCAAAGACCAGAAGTCATTGACCCAGATCATCAGAACCATCGTTAGTGCCCTGAAAATATCGATTGAAGCTAGTCTCATGGTGCCATTGAAAAACTAAAACGTTTAAGAGAGAATGCTGGAAGCCCATATAGGAAATGCCAAATTCTTACAACTTTTGCAGTCTGGATTAGTTGTTTGTGTTCTTCATTCATGATCTGATTGGTATTACAATTTTATTCTTAGTTGACTGCCTATAAAAGTTAACGGGTCGTAACAAACTCCGGTGTTATGCCTTCGATTGAAGTTACATTCAACGCCTCTTTGACCTAAAGCACCCAAACCCCAGCAGAATGGCCTCCCAACATACGGCCTTAGCTCCCAATGCAAGAGCCTTGATTATATCAGTTCCCCTTCATATTCCACCATCTATTAGAACAGGAAAGGCACCATTCACTTCTTGGAAGATTTCTGATAGCCCTCATCATTACCTTTCTCGAAGGATGTTTCTTTGGCTCCAATACTACAACCACCTGGAGGCAATGAAAGGGTCATGGAAGACATAGTTACCCACTTGAGGAATTGTGTTCATTGAATTTCTCTTTGTTCAGCTTTATTCATTCAATTCTGTTTCAATTTGTTCGATTAATTCAATCACATTTTCCCGAACCGAACCGTGTAATGTCCCTAGGGCGTAAGACCAGGTTTCGATCTCCTTGATCATGCTGTGCATATCCTTATCTCCCTTGAGCTGTTCATAATTGCGAATGTCCATAAAGTAGCCTATGTCGAATAGAAAGCTCACATTTCCTTTCGTGGAGAGTGATTTGGGAATCAAGTTTTGCGGCATATTCTTCGTACCCGAATAGGGCACCCTGGCATGCCCAAAAGGTCCATATTTCTGAAGAATTATTTCATTTTCGTAGGTCATTAAATACGGATAGAGATTTTCATACAGAGTTGTTATCTGATTTCTCAGTTCGTTATTCTTGAGTATTCCCAGTCCTTTTGATTGCAGCAATTTATACCCGTTTGTCTTGACGGTCAAATGAGGAGTAGCGGTTAAGTACGAAAAGCAGTAGCCTAAAGAATCGTGATAGGGAAGATTCTTGTCGAAGGCCTCGAGCAAGATTCTGCAGGAGGTTAACCTATTGTTCAAATTCGTAATGTTATCCTCAAAATCCTTCAGGTCATAGATCAGATTCTCCCTTATCTCTGTGAGCACGAGATGTTCTGTTTTTCTCTCTTTTCTTTCCTCATTCCAGTTATTGATATACAAGGCAATCAATATACCAACGACAACAAGTGTAATCTCGCCAATGGCATACCTGGAGTATTTGAAGAATTGATTGTCGTCAGCCATTTTTTTACGGATTTTTCTGAAAAAGGGAATCATGCCTGAGGTTGTTGAAGCTTAAATATATGAAAATTGAGTTTTGAGGGATGGATGTAGGTGGAGCTAGCTAAAAAAGACATTTTCTTTATTTGCACGTTTTCCTGAAATTTCCCCGGGCGTTCAATCACTATTCTTAAAATCCCAATTTTTAGTTAAAGTAGAATCATGAGCTTGTATATAATATTTGCGTATACTATATTTGGAATTATTATTGAATGTTTACATCATTTTATCATAAATCGAAATTATATGAATCATGAACCAGACCCTGATAAGCCCGAAGATAATTTAGGCTTTTTACTATGGCAGACGACCATGACCTGGCAAAGACAATTGAACAGGGCTTTGGATGAAATAGATTTAACACACACTCAATTCGCTATCCTATCAGCACTAAGCTCATTGCTAAAAAAATCGAATGCTGTTACACAAAAAGCTATTGCAGAACGCAGTAATACCGATACGATGATGGTTTCTAAAGTACTTCGAACACTTGAAAAAAAAGGCTTTATAGAAAGAAAAGAACACGAAACAGATACACGAGCAAAATGTGTGTTTCTTACCTCAAAAGGAATAAATACTTTTCAGAAAGCGTTCAAAATTACCTCAGCTGCAAATCAAGCCTTTTTCAGCAAAATATCTGATAAAGACAACTTTCGTCAAGAATTACAAAACATAATTCAAATAGATAAAATTTTTAAAAATTAATTGATATGAATAACAAGAAATTAAGTTTGAAATTTAGAGTCTTACATCGCTATTTAGGATTTTTTCTAGCTGGTGTAATGGCTATTTATGCCATTAGTGGTATTATTATGATTTTTAGAGAAACGAATTTCTTAAAAAAAGAAACCGTTGAAACCCGACAATTAGAAGCCAATCTAACAGGAGGGGAGTTAAGTCCAAAGTTGCGGATGGCAGTCAAAGTCGAGAAAACCGAGGGCAACGTCCTATACTTTAAAGATGGTAATTACAATAAAGCGACGGGAGTGGCAACCGTAACGAAAATGAAGTTGCCCTTTGTTCTCGAGAAAATGGAACGCTTACACAAAGCAACAACAGACAGTCCGCTCTATTTTTTCAATATCTTTTTGGCTTGTCACTACT
>CAWJRB010000009.1:0-69216 GCA_963845155.1 uncultured Flavobacteriaceae bacterium
AATCCCGCGGATGCAAATACCTGGGCCTGGCTGTCAGAGGCCTATATTAATCTGGGGCACGAAGGCGCGCCTCCTGAGGTATTTCTCAAAGCGCTTGAAGCCGCAAAAAGGGCCATTGATCTGGATTCCACCGTTGCCCAGGGCTGGGCCTCTTTATCGCAATATCATACCTATTTCGGAAGAGATTGGTCCATGGCCGAATACGCTTTTTATCGCTCCAATGCATTGGATCCCAATCTTGCACACAATCATTATCACAGGGCCTGGTACCTGGTACTATTTGGAAGAATGAATGAAGCCATTGAAGAGCATAAAATGGCTCAGGAGCTGGATCCTTTCACACCTTCTCAAACGGTCTGGTTGGGAGCATTATACCTAATGGTTGACAGGTATGAAGAAGCGTTAATGGAAGTCGAAAAAGCCTCCCTCATAGCGAGAGAGCAGGGGGATTTACAGTATCCTCTAGGAAAAATGCTCAAAGGGCAGATCTTAATAAAGCAGGGAAAAGTGGAAGAAGGCCTGGAACTTTTGAAACAAATTGCTGAAATAGATCTAATGCTTTCGGTAGCATATCACCATGCCTTGATCCAAACGGGATTCATTGAGGAAGGAAAAGTCATTCTGAATGAATTGAAACAAATGCCTCCCGGCGATTTGTGGGACTTTTTAATCGGTCTTACTTATACCTATTTGGGGGATTATGACAAATCATTTGAATATTGGAATAGTGAAAACAAGTGTTATGGTTTTCCATGGTTAAGAACTTATTATGTTTCCGATGAAATACGCAAAGATCCCAGGTTCATACAGCTCATGCGAGACCTGAATTTACCCGACCCAGCTCCTTTGGAGTATGATCCGGAGTTATAGACACAGGTGACAATTTTAAGAGATGAAACTAAGTAAATTCATATCGGAACTCAAACGCAGGCATGTTTTCAAATCAACCATCGCCTATTTAGCCATTTCTTGGGTTGTCATTCAAATTGCTTCGGTTTTACTACCGGCCTTAGACATACCGGATACTGCCCTGAGGGTCTTGATCTATATTTTGGCGGTCGGGCTCGTTTTTTGGATTGGTTTTTCATGGTACTATGATTTGACAAGTGAAGGAATTCAAAAGACGGATGCCATTGATACGAGTCCGGAATCATTGCAATTAGCCAATCGCAGATTGAACAAAGTGATCGCGGGTTCCCTATCTGTGGGCGTCTTGTTGCTTTTAGTGATTAGTTTTTGGGCGGGTTCGAACTGGAACGAAGGCCCTGCCATACCAGAGATTAAAAAAGTGGCAGTTATCCCGTTTTCAACTTCAATGGTGTATGAAGAAGAAGCCTATTTTCAAAGCGGTATGACCCAGGAGCTTATCGATGAACTCGCCAAAGTAGATCGGTTAAAGGTGATCAGTCAAAAATCGACGAAGGTTTTGACTTCAGGATTTGACCTGACCAGTTCCCAATTTTTAAGTGTGATCAAGGGCATAGATTATTTTGTTGAGGGAAGCTTTGAGCGGGAAACCGATGGGATTCACGTTCATATCATCCTCAGAGCAACTATGAACGGGACACCTGTCTGGCAGAAAAGATATTCCAAAGGACTTTCTGTAATACGAAATCTATGGACGGATGTAGCCGCTGACCTCGCCAGTCAAATGGGTCTTGCAGTCAGGCCCGCAAATGTCAAATTCACGTCGGGTCGTCAACCGGTTGACCCGGAGGCCTATGCACTTTATCTGAAAGGGAAACACTATCTGAATAAATCGACACCTGCTGACACGGAGCGAGGTTTGGTGTATTTGCACGAGGCGCTGGATAGAAACCCTGCAGATGCAAATTCCTGGGCCTGGATATCAGAGGCCTATATTAATCTGGGGCATGAAGGCGCGCCTTCCGACGTATTTCACAAAGCACTTGAAGCGGCAGAGAGGGCGATAGAACTCGATTCCACTGTTGCCCTGGGTTGGGCTTCATTATCCCATTATCATACCTATTTCGGAAGAGATTGGGCCATGGCCGAATACGCTTTTAATCGGGCCAATGCATTGGATCCGAACCTTGCAGACAATCATTATCACAGGGCCTGGTACCTGGCACTATTTGGAAAGATGAATGAAGCCATTGAAGAGCATAAAATGGCGCAGGAGCTGGATCCTTTCACTCCTTCTCAAACGGCGTGGTTGGGAGGATTGTACCTAATGGTTGGCAGCTACGAAGAAGCACTGATAGAGGTCGAAAAAGCCTCTCTTATAGCGAAAGAGCAGGGGGATTTGCACTATACACTGGGAACAGGGCTCAAAGGACAGATCTTAATAAATCAGGGAAAAGTGGAAGAGGGTCTGGAGCTTTTAAAACAAAATGCTGAAATGGATCCGACCTCTGTAGTATTTTATAGCTGGGCGCTGATACAAACCGGATTTATTGAGGAAGGAAAAGTCATTCTCGACCAAATGGGAAAAATGCCTCCCAGTGATCTCATGGACTTATTGATTGGCATTACTTACGCGTATTTGGGCGATTATGACAAATCCTTTGAATACTGGAATGCTGAAAACAAGACTGCCTCTTTTCCCTGGTTAAGAACATATGGGTTGAATGGGTTGAGCGATGAAATACGTAAGGATCCCAGATTCATACAGCTCATGCGAGACATGAATTTGCCCGACCCAGCTCCTTTGGAGTATGATCCGGAGTCCTAGACACAGGTAACTATTTTGCGGAATGAAATGGAGTAAATTGATATCTGAGCTTAAGCGCAGGCATGTTTTTAAATCTACCATTGCCTATTTGGCCATTTCTTGGGTTGTCATTCAAATTGCTTCCATTTTATTCCCCGCATTCAACGCTCCGGATACTGCCCTCAAATTTTTGATTTATATTTTGACCGTTGGCCTTGTTTTTTGGATTGGTTTTTCCTGGTATTATGATTTGACAAGAGATGGAATCCAAAAGACGGATGACATTGATACGAGTCCGGAATCCTCGATAACAGCGAATCGGAGACTGAATAGAGTAATAGCGGGTTCCCTTGCCGCAGGGGTCTTGTTGCTTTTGGTCATTAGTTTTTGGGCGGGCTCAAATTGGAACGACGGACCCGCTTTGCCTGAAACTAAAAAAGTGGCTGTTATCCCGTTTGAAACTTCGATGGGGGATGAAGAAGCCTATTTTCAGACCGGTATGACCCAGGAACTGATCGATGAACTCTCCAGGGTTGATGAGTTAAAGGTCATTCGCCAAGAATCTACAAAGGTTTTTGCTTCCGGATTTGATCAGACCAGCTCCCTGATTTTAAACGTGATCAAGGGCATTGATTATTTTGTTGAAGGAAGCTTTGAGCGGGATTCAAATCTGTTTACCATACAGATTACACTCCGAGAATTCATAGATGCTGAGCCCGTGTGGCGAAAAAGCTATTCCAAAGATATTTCAGAAGTAAAGATTTTATGGGCGGAGGTTGCTGCTGACCTTGCAAACCAGATGGGCATAGTTGTCAAACCAGCAGACGCCGAACTGTGGTCGAGTCTGCGTTCTATTCGACCCGAGGCGTATGAGCTTTACTTGAAGGGAAAGTATTATCTGAATAAATCGACGCCAGCCCATTGGGGACAAGGTTTGTTTTATTTGCAAGAGGCATTGAATAGAAATCCGGCTGATCCATATGTCTGGGCATGGCTGGCCGAAGCCTATGTCACGCTGGGTCACAGCCCCGACCCCCCTCCTGATGTGTTCCCAAAAGCCCTGGCTGCTGCTGAAAGAGCGATCCAACTGGATTCTACCCTGGCCCTTGCCTGGGCGGCACTTTCACATTACAATACCTACTTCGGACAGGATCGGGTAATGGCCGAATACGCGTTTGAACGCGCCAATGCATTAGATCCTAATCTAGCTTATAACCATTATCACAGGGCCTGGTACCTGGCTTTGTTTGGAAGGATGAACAAAGCCATAGAAGAACATAAACTGGCACAAGAATTGGATCCCTTTACACCACTTCACACGGCCTGGTTGGCAGAATTATATCGAATGGTGGGTTCGTATGACGAAGGCTTGAAAGAGTTGGATAAAGTGGATGACATGGAAGATGATTATGCGTTAGGAATGTTCATCAGAGGCAAGATAATCATCGACCAGGGAAAAGTGGAAGAGGGGCTTGAACTTTTACGACGGAGTTCTGAAATAAATCCGGGCTGGAAATTTCTGGGATATGGCCCTGCACTAATTGAGCATGGTTACGTTGATCAGGGGAAAGCAATTCTCAAGGAATTGGAAGCTAAGCCACTCAATGCTTATCGTGCACTTTGCACGGCCATAATGTATGCGCAATTGGGGGATTATGACAAATCCTTTGAATATTTGAATTTCAAGCAAAAGCATGCCTGGTATGCCGGAATCAGGATCATGTTTGTTCCGGATGAAATGAGGAAAGACCCCAGGTTTTTAAATATCATGAAGAACCTCGACCTTCCCGATCCCGGACCCCTGGTATATCATCCAGAGTAATGATTTATTTCCCCAGTTTGAGTATCCGAAAGGCTCCCTGAGTGACAAGGGCAAATACAATTGAACCTATGATACGGTCGGGTTTGTTCGAGTCGAGCCAGAGCACCAATGCTCCTGCCAGAAGGACCTCCAGGTTGATAATGACATCATTTGAAGTAAATATTATGCTTGGCGTCAAATTGTTGTATTTTTATACATCTTAACTATAACCCCCAAAAACAGTAACAACATGGATGAAATTATGAAACTTCTCAGTAGCGATCAGGGAAAACAGTTGGTTAGCGGTGTCAGTTCCCAAATGGGAATGAAGCCTCAAGATGCTACGAGCGCCTTAGGCGCTGCTATGCCCCTTATCTTGGGTGCTATGAAAAACAACGCGAGTTCAGAAGCCGGCACTCAAAATCTCCTGGGTGCTTTGGGCGATTCGAGACACAGCAGTGGGAGCCTCCTTGAAAATATTGGCAGTATCCTGGGAGGTGATTCCATCGATGCCGACACGATAGCTGAAGGTGGGAAGATTCTGGGCCATGTGTTCGGTGGGCAAGAAAACAATGCTGCCGGTGCCGTGAGCAAAGCCTCGGGCCTGAATATGGATTCTGCGATGAACCTCTTGAAGATTGCCGCTCCTTTTATCATGAGTTATCTAGGTCAAAGAACTTCTAAAGCCGGTGTCCAGGATCAAGCCGGAATAGATGATTTGCTTGGTGGACTCCTCGGGAGTCAGGGTTCTGATATACAGTCTATGGCCTCTCAGATTCAAGGTTTTGACAACAATGACAGCTCTATTGAAGACATAGCCGACGCCTTGTCTCAGAGTTTAGGAGGTTCAAAGGGTGGTTTGGGAGGTTTGTTAGGTGGGCTCCTTAAATAATCACGAGTTTAAGCCACAATAAGGCTTCGAGCGAATTCCCGATATATTTTTACCGCGCTCTACCCTTAACAATGGGAGCATCGGTTTTCCTATTCAAGTACTTGACAACGGGCTCATCAATATGCAGGAGCTTTTTCTGCTGGAGCTTCAATATCAGCAAGGCTGTCAAGGATTTACTGCATGAACCGATTAACAATTGCTCGTGTGGATTGATTTTTCCAAAATGCTCCAAATAAAGAGTTGAGTCCAGATCCGTAATCGATACGGCTACGCCAGGTATGTTGTAAGAGTCTTTGATTTGATTAACAAATTGGGTAATTCTATCGGTATCAATCTGTGATTGAGCGAAAGCAGTAATGGAGAATAGAAAAACAGACAAAGTCAAGAGAAGCTTTTCGAATTGCCTGGAGAATGTGGAATGGAAAGGAAGCATCTTTTGGGTTTTTGATGCTTAAAGTTATAAAAAAAAAGCCCCTCCATTTCTGAAGAGGTTCTTAGCGCATGCCCGAAAAGTGTGAGCTACGTTCTGCAAAAATCCCATACCTTTGTGAAATCAGGCGGGTAAGCAGGTGTTGATCCGAAGAAATCAAAGGAACTGTATTATGAAATCCAGATTTTTATTTTTTATTCTGTTGGCGACGGGCTTGATCAGTTTTTCTGCTTTTTCTCAAACAGAGAATGACGAACCCTTGTTGGGTCTACCAGGAGATGATCTTGATCTTTATGCTGTCTTGGACGTTTTTCAAAAATCTAAGACCATTGAAGATTTTGAAAAGACTCTGAATGACGAAGCAACAGGAGTCAATAATTTAGATCTGAACAATGACGGCAAAGTTGATTTTATTAAAGTGGTAACTGAGCAGGAGGGAGAGGATTTCTTGTTTGTGCTCCAGGATCCGATCAGTGAAAAAGAAACACAGGATGTGGCGGTGATCTCAGTGGCCAAGGATGAAGACGGGAAAGTCTATATGCAGATGATTGGAGATGAGACCTTGTATGGCAAGGATTATATTGTTGAACCTCTTACGGAGCCCAAACCTTCAGTCACGGCCAATCCGGCCTATACGGGTGATGACCCTGTGACGGTAAACGTCGAAGCAACGACTGAGGTTATCGTGGTTGAATCGACACCTGTGGTTCAATACGTGTATTCAACTTCCTACGTGCCGTATTATCCACCCTACCACTACGGCTATTATCCCGCCTGGTGGAGGCCCGCAGCCGTTGTGGCAATTGGTATATACAGGCACAATAATTGGTACCACCATCATGGTTATCACGGGGGATACGGACATAGATCGGTGCATGTTCATCACCACAATCACTACAATAATTACAACAACAAGAGAAACACCTCCAATACGGTAAATAGCAATATCAAAAACGGAAATTTCAGAACCGCGGGGCAGGGAGGATCTCGTCCTTCAACATCTCAAACCGGGCGCGGCTCAGCTGGAACAACGGCTTCGAACAGGGCCTCTTCATCGAACAGGGCTTCTACTTCGAACAGGGCGTCTACTTCGAATCGGGCGTCTACTTCGAATCGGGCGTCTACTTCGAATCGGGCTTCTACCTCGAACAGAGCCTCGACAAATAATCGATCGAGTTATTCTAGTGCATCCAACAGGTCATCCGCATCCCGGTCCATGGGATCATCAAGGTCCACTGGTAGTGGAGGTCGTGCGTCGCGAGCTGGAGGAGGCCGAAGGCGTTAAAATGCTTTGGCTATCTATTCGAGCGGCATATCAGAGGCACTCATGTCTCGCAAGCAAACATATTGGCCGTCTCGTTTTTCAAAGTAACTCATGTAGTTCCCGGTGTTAATCGCAGTATGAGTCGAGTCTACCACAGTGTAATACCCTAATTCCAATACTTTGTTTCCATCATCTGACGGAAAGACTTCAAGCGTGGTAAACGAAATTTTGTTGCTATTTGATTCCAGGTCCGACTGTAAGAATTCAAATCTTTCTTTTTTACTTCGGATGGGCTCCATGTTTTGATAAAAAGTAACGGCGTCATCTGCGTAATATCCTATTTTCTTTATTTCTCCGCTATTGTATACTTGGGCAAAATGGTTTTCTTTCGCCTGAATCTCTTTTTTTATTTCATCTTTATCTATCTGCGCAGGCGTTGATTGTCCCTGATCGGTAGTGCAGGAAGCCCCCAAAAGGACTAGGTAAGTCATTGCTGTGATACTAAACACTATATTTTTCATAATCATCCTAAATTAAATATCAATCACTAAGTCAGATCAAAAGTAGAACAAAAAAACATCAATTTTGTCAACTGCCAGCATTCTAATTTCTTGTCTGTATTTTCCCTCAAACTCTTAGCCTTTGATACTATCTGTTCCAACATGGTCACTTCCTTGCTGATATTCGTAGATATCTTCCAGTCTTTGACAATGTTTTGGTCTTTTATTTTACCCAAGAAATGGATTAAGGGTCTGGGTGTATATATTTAGGATACAAAAATGTTTTTTTTAGGTGTGAATTGAACCTGTAATCTGAATATGCCTGGCATTTGTCTGAAAAATTTCCCGATACTTCATTCGGACATTTATTCAGCACCTACGGAACAATTTAAGGGTGGTTCATCCCAGATGCATTTGATTGAGCTTTTGAATTGGCTAGGTTTATCTTGATCAGAAACAAACATTGATTTTATGAAACGCAGAGACTTCTTGGTTGGACTATCGGGTGTTGCGGTAATATCCGTGGCCGGGACCTATTTTTATTCGATCCGGGACATCGATTATGATCCTGTCATTGCCGAGCCCTTTTTCTTATCCCATATATGGGATAATGAATCCATTTTAGATGCAGGTAAGAAATACCTGTCTGACGCAAGCGGTGAAAAAGACGTACAAGAATTGGTAAAACGCATTGTAAAGAACAATGGAGCGAACGGATCTGAAAGCATTCAACGAATCAATGAGCAAATAGCCGATGATTTTGAAAACCACCAGACTGTTTTGGTCGATGGATGGATTTTGTCTGTAACTGAGGCTCGACAGTGTGGTCTCTATTCATTAATCCAAAAAACGTAGAAAATGCACATAGACGCCAGAAAAATTCCTGATAACAGCCTCATTGAAGGTGATGTTTGTATCGTTGGGGCAGGTGCTGCCGGGGTGAGCATTGCTTTGGACTGGATAGAGTCGGGGTATAAGGTCATTTTGCTTGAAGGTGGAGGATTCGAATACGATCAAAAATTGCAGGATCTCTATCGTGGAAAGAGCACAGGTCAGAAATATTACCCCCTGCACGGAACCCGATTGCATTATTTTGGTGGAACTACAGGGCATTGGGCGGGAATGTGTTCGCCATTTGATGAGATCGATTTTATGGAGAGATATTGGGTGCCGGAGAGCGGCTGGCCCTATTCGAGGCAAGAGTTGGATCCCTATTATGCTAAAGCCCAGGAAGCACTCAAGCTTGGGCCGTATGAATACGATCTTGAATATTGGCAAAATAAGGAAGAAGATTTGACTCCTTTCCCCTTGAATGAGAACATCGTCTACCCGAAAATGTGGCAGTTCAGCAAGGCCAGGTTTGGTACCGTGTATAAGGAGGATATTATAAACGCGAAACCCATTTATCTGTACACCCATGCCAATGTTGTCGATATTGTAGCTGATGAAAATATTGCTTTGATCAAGGAGTTGAAAATTAAAAATCATGAAGGCAAAGCACATACGGTCAGAGCGAACCAATTCATTCTGGCTTGTGGAGCGATTCAAAATGCCAGAATGCTTCTAGCCTCGAATTCTCAGGTAGATAGTGGCCTCGGAAATACTCATGATTTGGTGGGGCGATACTTTATGGAGCATCTGGAGATTGCAACGGGTCAGTTGTGGTTGTTCAATTCGTTTTCTGACAAACTGTATACCCGGTGGGGAGAACCACGGGCAGAGCTTGCCATTACAAAAGAAGCTCAGATGGAACATAAAATTTTGAATGGTACGCTGAGTCTGACTCCACTGGCGATTGCCAAACACATTATACCACGAATGGAATTGCTGCAAGTGGATGACTACAAAAAGGCCGGAGAATTGTTTTTTGGAAACATGGATGAATCGGAAGAAAAGGCAAAATCGGACAATACCTTAAATATCAATAAAGCCTACGAATTTCAAATCAGAATTGAACAAGCGCCCAATCCTTTGTCTCGCGTCACCATTGGGAATGACAGAGACGCACTGGGTGTGCCCAGGATTATATTCAATTGGGACCTTACTGAACTGGACAAGGACAGCATTAGAAAAACAAACTGGATCGTTGGTCAAGAAATGGGCAAAGCCAACTTCGGCCGGGTTAAACTGGAAAAATACCTTCAGGATCCAGACGACTATTCATGGCCCAGCGGCACAAATGCCGGGTGGCATCACATGGGGACCACAAGGATGCATAACGATCCCAAAAAAGGTGTGGTCGATGAGCATTGTCAAGTTCATGGAATAGACAACTTGTACGTTGCCGGATCCGGTTGTTATCCAACTTCAGGTACTTCAAACCCAACCCTTACATTGGTTGCACTTTCTTTAAAACTGTCGGAGCATTTGAAATCGAAATTGAAAGACAAGGAAGTTTTGATCGCATCTTCTTAATTGAGCTTCCGTTTCATGAAATCATTTCGACTAAAAACTTCTTTGGTTATAGCTATACTGGCTTCTGCTCTAATGCTGGCCGGTTGGGAGATGTATTGGAGAAGCAAACCGGATATGTATCGCGTCGGGATTGAGGACGACAGGTATTTTTGGTCTGAGCATAGGGCTAGAGTTGAAGAAGCCGGTCAGGAAGACGTCATCATAATTGGGTCCTCCAGAACAGGATTCAATATTATGACGCATACCTGGAAAGAAGTGCACGGTGTGGACCCGATTAAACTCGCCATCGATGGGAAACCACCGGGTCCGGTTTTGGAAGATATTGTTTTGAATTCCGACTTTAGCGGAACCCTGGTGGTTGGTGTGGCGCCGGCCCTGTTTTTTAGTTCCAGAACATCCCCAAGATGGCAAGGAGCTCAAAGCTGGGTCGATCATTATCACAATCAGACCTACGCCCAAAGACTGGGGCATTACCTTTCCAAGCCGCTTCAAAGAAATCTTGTCATGTTGACGTCTTCAGAGCTTGAATTTTACAACGACCTGGACCTTAAGTCGTTATTAGCCCGATTCAGTACCCCAGATGCCCGGACGGGAAACGGCATGTCTCTGTATAAATTCGGATATCTCGATGAACAGCGAAATATCATAATGTTGGATAAAATGACTGAAGAACCTGAATTTGCTAAAAGGATTACAGATGTATGGTCTTCCTTTCTTCCTTATATTCCGGAGTATAATGAGGACGTCGCGCTAAGTGTATCCGAACAGATCGATTCGTATCAAACTATAATTGAAGAATTCAAGAACAGAGGAGGGCGAATAGTCTTTGTTCGACATAAGTCTGAAAAAGAGTGGAATGACCCCTTCCAGGATTTACTGCCTCGAGAACTGGTGTATGACAAATTCATTCAAACTGTGGATTGCCCTTCATATCACTTCGAGGATTATGCTTTTATGAATAAATACACCTTGCCGGACTGGTCCCATATGGCCTCAAATGACGCTGCTAGCTACACACGTGACCTGGTGAACAAGATGATTGAAGACGGCCATTTAAAAGGTCCGGGAGCCACCGCTAAGTAATACCCCCGGACCCGGTGAAGTTGAATACAATAGAGACGGGATATTCGTTAAATCGTTACAGTTGACCCTCCTCAAAGAAAAAGGAGAATTGTATCTTTATTCGGGTTGTAAGACCTTCAATTGTCATAAAGAATTCAATGCCAATGACAATATATGGGTGCAATACTGAGAATTTCGGGTGTTCTTTTTTTGTTAGCAATGGTTTGTGGGTGTGAGACGTCTGAAAAACAGCCGTTCATACAAGATGTGAATGGGCCCCATGCCCAGGACTTTAAGCAGAAATGGTTGTCTCATGAACATATCCTGGTGGATTTCATCGGAGCAGACAGCATTCAACCGAGCAGCTGGAATCACGACTCAATAATAACAGCAGTGCTGCCCTATCTGGATGAGATTAAACAATTCAATGTGGATTATTTTGTCGATGCGACACCAAATTACCTGGGAAGAGATGTTTTGCTTCTCGAGCGAATTTCAAAGAAATCAGGGCTCAGGATACTTACCAACACCGGGCTCTACGGGGCGCGTGACAATAAATTCATTCCTTTGTATGCTCAGGAGATGACCACAGAAGAACTCGCTCAAATGTGGATCGATGAATTTGAGAATGGGATCGATGGAAGTTCGATCCGTCCCGGTTTCATCAAGATCGGGGTTGACGCTTCAGATCCTTTGGACGGGATGCACCAAAAATTGGTGAAAGCTGCCGCCCTTACTCATTTGGAAACCGGGCTGACAATCGCCTCTCACACCGGAGAAGCGGTAGGTCTGTGGCCGCAGTTGACTCTCCTCAAAGAAATGGGAGTTTCACCGGAGTCCTTTATTTGGGTGCACGCTCAAGTGGAAAATAACAACGAAAGCTATCTCAAAGCTGCAGAGATGGGATGTTGGATCAGTCTTGATGGATTGGGTTGGGAATTGGAAAAGCACATTGAAAAAATACTATTTGCCAAAAGAAACGGAATCCTGGACCGGATTTTAATTTCACATGATTCGGGATGGTATGATCCACAAAAGGAAAATCAAACGATCAACCCGTATACGGCCATTTTCAAGAAACTCTTCCCGGAACTCAAATCTCGAGGTTTTACAGATGAGGAATTCAACCAATTGATGCGCGAGAATCCCTCGAAAGCATACTCCATAAAAATTAGAAAATCTCTTCGATAAGAGCTAATTCCTTCAGTTTGTATTTCATGATTCTTTAGTTTGAACTTGATGATGTTAAAAGATAGGAAAAATCATCCCGCCTGCCGGATCGGCAAAAATTGACGACGGTCAAAATGTTCTTGTCTGTCATGTGCTATCTTTGATGTATGATTGCCCGAATCAAGTCATTTATTTCAGACAAACCCAAGTCCAGTCTATTCATTGGAGTCGCCATTGTTATTCTTGTCATCCTCGGAATTACTGATTATTTCCTGATGTCAGCAGACACCTACGACGTCTATGACATTTTGGTCGAGTCCCACGGTCTTTTCTTTGACCTTATCGTTTTTGGGATCATTTTATCGGTTTATGAGGAATGGAGAAACAGGAAGGAGCAACTTCAACGGTGCACGGATGAGTTGAATCATTTGAAATACTCCAAAATAGAGAATGCCGGACAGAAAGCAGTTGTAATTGCCATTAAAATGCAAAAACTACAAGCGAAAGAGATAGATTTGAGCGCTTTTAGAATCGAGGAATATCACGTTCATGATTTGAGGCATATAAGCAACTGGCGCTTTGGTCATTTAGGACGATTTTCAATCACAATCTCCTCCGTGTCGAACACTAGTTTTTCAGGCATAGTTCTGAACAATGTGACTTTCATAAGTTGCGAATTTATCGATTGCTCATTTGCACTTTCCAAGTTTGAGAATGTGACTTTTCTGTCGTGCACGTTTAAAAATGTGAATTTCGACAACGTCCTTCTGGGAAAATCCATTGATTTCTTTGAACGGATAAAAAACATTCAAGGCGATTCCCGTGACCTGGAAGAGCTCTATGAAATCAAAGAAATAGATGTCATTCGGGATATCGAGGAAGAAAATCCATTTTTCAACCCCGCGGATATTCTTAAAAACAACAAGTATATTATTAAGCCCAAGAACCGAGAGGCATACGCTAAAATTGGCGAAGCCCTGTAACGCGATTCTTTCCGGAAAAATCCATCACAAGAAAGTGTAGGCTATGAATTTCATTGGGCTAATTTCATATCTTTACAAGGATCAAATATTTAACATTATGCGAAGACTCACTTTTTTGTTGACCATCCTGGTAGCGATGGGTGCCGGACTCAAAGCCAATGCACAGGAACAGGTGCCTAAAGAACTACTTTTATCAACTTTGAATGGCGTTGCCACTCTCAAGTTTGAAAACGACCAGGTCACTCAACTCATGGATTACAATAAAGGCTTTGTGGATGAAGTTTATGCCGTTTTGGACAGTGATAGAGAGGAAAAACGCAAAAAAGAGTCTTTGAGTGCCTTAAGCGTTAAAAGAGAATCGGACCTTCATGATTTCCTCAGTAAAAAGGAGACTAAGAAGTATTTGAAATTGATGGAGGAAGAGTTGCACCCCCTGGTGAAAAAGGACAAGCTGCTGAAGCAAATAGCCAAATACTGATTCAGGATTGGAATTGAATCGATCTGACGTGAATTTTTAATCCTGTGTCGCCCAAAAAGACAAAACCCAATGGAGTCTCGATAATTTTCATGTCGGCTGTTTTGAAATGGGATGTCGGTACTTCATAGGTTTCCCAGGTGTCAGTTAGTTTTATGTCAAATCTTGATTCCGTGCCATCCGGTGGATCAAATTTGTCTTTCATCATCAAAGAAAATTCTTCACCTCCTTTGGCGCCTTTCAACTCCAAAATGACCTTTTTGTATTTTGAAAAATCCATTTCTGTTACACGTCCGTTTAAAGCTTCAATTGCAAAATAGGGTGAGGCCCATAAAAACGTATTTGCCGGATAGGTCAATACCACATAGTCATTCTCAGAATCTATTCCCGGGTATAATTCATTGCCAGATTGCGCGTATAGCATCATGAAATTTGGCGGAACCTGGCCTTTGATCAATAAATTCAACTCGTTCACTTCATCGTATGAATTTAAAATGCCACTTAAATCGATCCGGGTTTGATCGTCGAATTCCCTTAGTTTGTTTTCAACCATCTCAACATACTTCTCACCCAGAGTGATCTGCAGATCATATAAGCCGGTCATGTCTTTTTCTTCAAAGCCTTTTGAGATGAGTGTGGTTGTGCTTTCGGTATGTAGAACCTCCTGGAATTGATCCTGCTTCTCTTTTGTTTCCTTATGAGCCCAGGGCCTCTCGAACAAATCCATGCCCTTGTTGCGAAATTCATTGGTCCAATTCTGATAATCAACCTTCAGACGTTGGTTATATTCCTCTTCTATCTTTACGATGCGCTCCGCTGAAGCATAATACGTGTGTAGTAACAGTTCAATATCCGTGCCCTGAAGTTTGCTTAAGTAAATAGAATTTTTTAAAGCTTCAAACGAACCGGTATTGGGCTGGTAATAAATCATGCTTGTTAAATCAACAAACGAGTTGGACACGTATGCGTAATCTTCAAAAGTAAGGGAATTGACCTTTTTATCAATATAGGTGTTGAATATGGAATCTGTGCGCTCACCAATGTTCTCTCTACCCGTTCGGATTAAATCCAGATACTTAACGTCAGATTGGATAGCGCTCGAAATACTTTTCATCAACTCGTCCAGCTCTTTGGATTGAATGCGTTCTTCATTCCAATTATTGATATACAAGGCAATGAGAATACCAACGACCACCAACACAATCTCCCCGATGGCATATCTGCCGTACTTCAAGAACTGGTTATCCTCGGCGAGTTTATAACGTATTTTTCGAAAGACGGGAAGCATGGGCGGGTTAGATTATTTTCATTTGTAGTCCAATTTGACCAGGTCATTTCCCAGATTCGAAATATAGAGGGTTTGACCATCAGTCGAGAAAAACATACCCGTGAGCAATCCCGGAAGCGGATTGAATAAATCGGGAGAGAGCTGATCAAGCCGTTCCAGGCCCAGGCGACTTCTTCGGTTCCATTCATTGGTGACCTTTTTATTTTGGGGAGTGGAACCGTCAAAAATGATATGCCGGGAGTGGTTGTCAAAATCGATCAGAACGACCTGGTTAAACAGTGGTGAGGCAACGACCAATCGACCCTCGCTATCTATCAATATATTATCTGGAGTTCCGACATTGGCTGCCACACCCAAATAGTTTGTTTTGCCGGTTTTCGTGTCAACTTCAAGTTTATGCACCCTGTCCATCATGGTCTCGGCGATGTAGAGGTGCTTTTCTTCCTTGTCCATGGTAATCCCATTCGAAAAATAAATGCTGTCCATAACCTTGACCGGAGGACTTTTTAAATCAGCCATCCTAAAAACGGCTCCGGTCGGAACAGGCAAATTGGCGGCCTGGAACATTTCACCCAGATTGGTGCTCTCCGCAGACTGAGAAAACCAAAGTGCTCCGGTTTTATCCCGGTAAATGGTATTCACGCCAAAGGGGTGGTCATAGATCATTTCCACTTTTTCTGAGGCTATGTTTGTACGATAGATTTTTCCATCCGCGACGTCAGACATCAATACGTGCTCTCCATCGGGTTCCAGCACCATCCCGTTGGGGGATGCCACTATTTCGGGTGGCTGGTGCACAAACCCGGCGGCTGCGAAATCACCAAACGGGCGATTTGAGCCGTCTTTTTCGATCAGTCGAAGCCCGTGGGCCTGGTCAACGACGATAACCCGACCGTCCTCGAGAGAAACGCCATCTTCCGCTCGCAGCAAACTGCCGTCACCGGGAAACAGATTTTCTTTTTTGAAAGTCAAATAAGGTATTTGCTCCCCTGGATTTTCAGCGGGTGCCATTTGCTTGTCCGATTTCGGGGCCTCACAGCTTGAAACTGAAAAAGCAAAAAGTATTAAAGCAAGTAGATAGGGTCGCATCAGATATAAATAGGATTTCATGGTGGAAGGTTTAAAGTTTGGTTGTTGATGCTTCAAGTTACAAAATTTCAAATTCTGCTGTAAATGTAGGATTGACAAGAGACTTTATGTCGTTCACGGATTTGTTTTTGCATAATGGTGAGAATCGAATTAAATTTGTCTAACTATTGATAAAAAAAGTTGAACGATCAGTTAAAGAGGAGAAATGAATTCTATCAGACTTTTGATAATACTATTGCTTGTAGCTATGGCTCAGCCGATTTTTGCGCAAACCGATGCGATTACGGTATCGGGTCAAATTGTCGACAAATCCAGTGGGGAACCCGTCCCTTTTGCGACTGTATTGATTCAGGATGCCGAAACCAATCAAAACATAACAGGAACATCCAGTGATTTTGACGGTAATTTCACTGTTAAAGTGGAAGCCGTGAACTTCTGGGTCGAGGTGAGCTTTATCGGTTTTGAAAATGTTGAGATTACAGACATTCCTGTCAATGGTGGCACAGCCGATCTCGGGGAAATAGGTCTGGAAAAGGTCAATACGGTGCTCGATGAGGTGCAGTTGCGAGCAGAAAAGTCGACGACAGAATTCAAACTCGACCGGCGGGTTTTTAACGTCGGACAGGATTTGAGTACAACCGGCATGGGCGCCCTGGAATTGCTGAACAATGTGCCTTCGGTGAATGTGAGCATTGAAGGAGATGTCAGTTTGCGAGGAAGTTCCGGGGTTCAAATTCTGATTGACGGCAAGCCCTCGATCATCGCCGATGACCCGGCTAATACCTTGAGTTCAATTACCGCTGACATGATCGAAAGGATCGAAGTGATCACCAATCCCTCCGCAAAGTATGATGCCGAAGGAACCTCTGGGATCTTGAATATTGTTTTGAGAAAAGACGACAAAACAGGTATGAATGGCTCGATCACGCTGAATACCGGTGTGCCGGACAATCACAGCATCGGCTTCAGTTTAAACCGTCGAACGGAGAAATTCAACCTGTTCACCCAGCTCGGAGTCGGCTACAGATCCTTGCCCAGGGATACGGAGAACAGGAACGAGGATTTCATCAACAACACCACCCTCAGCAGCGAAGGGGAGGAATTTAGAAACGAGAATTTCTATAATATCATTTTAGGGAGCGACTATTATATCAATGATCTGAATGTCATCACCCTGTCGGGTAACTATGCCTATGAGATCGAGGATCAGCCTTCAGAAACGGATTTCAGCTTTTTTGACAGCACGACCGGAGATTTGATCTCCTCCTGGAATCGAGTCGAGAGCACAGAGGCGACCAACCCGAAGTGGCAGTTTGACCTGCAGTACAAAAGAGAGTTTGAAGACTATGACAATCATCTCCTGCTATTCAGTGCCCAGGGCCGTTTTTTTGGAAAGGATCAGTCCTCTGAATTTGATGTGACACCTATTGAGGGAGATCTGGAGTTCAATGACCAGGAGACTGAAACCGAATTCCAGCAAGGTGAATACATCTTCAAACTGGATTATACCAAGCCCTTTTCAGATCGACTGACTATGGAGCTGGGTTCGCAATATTTTATCAGCGATGTGGGGAATGATTTTACCGTGAGGGAGCTGATCGACGGGGAATGGGTCACTGACCCGGATCTCACAAACAATTTTGAGTTTGATCAAAAAGTATTTGGAGTTTATGGAACCCTGGCCTATGAAGGCGACAAATGGGGGTTCAAAGGGGGGCTTCGCGTTGAAAATACGGATCTTCAGACTTTTCTGACCGATACCGATGAGAGGAATGAACAGAATTACACTAATTTGTTTCCTAGCGGGCACATCTCCTACAAGCTGTCGGATGTCACTTCCTTTCAGCTGGGATATTCGGCGCGAATTTATCGGCCCCGACTTTGGGATCTGAATCCGTTTTTCAATATCCGAAATGATTTCTTTATCCGCCAGGGAAACCCGGATTTGCAGCCTGAGTACACTGATTCTTTCGAGTTCACGAGCATCTTGGTCTATGAGAAGCTCTCGTTGAACGCCGGCGTGTACTATCTCTATACCCGGGATGTCATCGAGCGGGTAACGACTTTTGAAGACAATGTCACTATCGTGAGACCCGAGAATGTGGGTACCAATCAGCGCATCGGATTTGAAGTAAATTTTAAGTACAGTCCGATCAATTGGTTCACCCTTAGCGGGGACTTCAATTATGGCTATTTCCAGCGGGATGGTGAGTTCGAAGACCAGGTCTTTGATTTTAACGGGGATCAATCCACCTCCAGGCTTACCGGAAAGTTCAAGCTGCCTGCCCAGTTCGAGCTTGAAATCATCGGAAATCACCAATCTGCATTTCGAAACATTCAAAGCGAGATCTCCAGCGTGACCTTTGCCGATTTGGGCCTGCGAAAGAAAGTCGCCAAAGGGAAGCTTGTGCTGAATTTCAGCATCCGGGATATTTTCGCATCCAGGATTCGGGAGATCCAGACTTCCGGCGAAGATTTCTATGTCTACAGCAACAGTTTGCGAGGACGATTTGTCACCCTGGGCCTGAGTTATGGGTTTGGCAAAGGAGAAGCTATGACCTACTCCGGAAGAAGGCGCTAGTAGATTTCTATAAGAACCGTAACATTTTCGTATCTTGTCCGACCTATTCTAAAACTAAATATTCAATACGTATTATGAAATCATTAAAACTACTCGCATTTGTGCTGTTGTTGTTCGTTGGAACCAGTGTTGATGCTCAAACTGTAGACGAGATCCTGACGAATTATTTCGAAAACACAGGAGGAAGAGAAAACTGGTCCAAGCTGGAAGGTGTCAGAATGTATGCCAAGGTGAATCAGAACGGTATGGAAATCCCGATTGAAATCACACAGCTGAAAGGCGGGAAACAAATGACCGTGATTAATTTTCAGGGTAAACAGCTCAAGCAGGGCGTGTTTGACGGAGAAACCCTTTGGGGGTCGAATTTCATGACCATGCAGGCTGAGAAAAGCGACAAGGAGGCGACGGAGAACATGAAGCTTGAAATGAATGACTTTCCGGATCCTTTTTTCAATTACAAAGAAAACAATTACTCGGTCGAGCTGCTCGGAAAAGAGGACATTGACGGTACCGAAGCCTATAAAGTCAAGTTGGTTAGAGAGCCAGTAACCGTTGATGGGGTAGAAGAAGAGAATGTAGCCTTCTACTTTTTTGACACTGAGAATTTCGTTCCTCTTGTCGTGCAAAGTGAGATCAAATCCGGTCAGTACAAGGGCCAAATTTCAGAAATGAAATACAGCGATTATGACGAAGTTGATGGTCTTTATTTTCCGTTTTCAATGACCCAGGGTTTCAAGGGGCAAGATGGCCAGCCCATTACTTTTGACAAAATAGAGATCAACCCGGAGATAGATGAAAAGGAATTCATTTTTCCTGAAGAACAAGCTGCTCCTGCTGAACAGGGAGGCAACTAAATCTTTGAACTGATCAAACTTTAATTTTATGAGAAAGCTTATATTCCTTTTCATGGGAGTCACACTGTTGATTCCCACATTTGGCCAAGCACAAAATTCAGATACCCTCCAGGCAGGATCTTATTTCGGAGACCTCAATGCCCGGCACATAGGCCCCGCACTGATGAGTGGCCGGATCAATGACATGGAGCCCCATCCCACCAATGCCCGTATTCTCTATGCCGCAACGGCTGGAGGCGGGGTTTGGAAATCAAATGATGCAGGCACAACCTTCAACCCGATTTTTGACGATCATGTGCAGTCTATTGGTGCGGTAGCCCTGGATCCGAATGATCCGGACAAAACAATCTATGTAGGGACCGGAGAAACCTGGACCCGCAACAGCGTTTCGATAGGTGACGGATTATACAAGTCGGTAGATGGCGGGTCGAACTGGAACAAGATCGGCCTGGAAAACTCAGAACGCATCGCCAACATCATTGTGAATCCTAAGAACTCCAACGAGATTTATGTTGGCGTTTTGGGAGCACTTTGGTCTGACAATGAAGAAAGAGGTGTTTACAAGTCTTCAGATGGTGGAGCCACCTGGGAACGAATCTTATACGTGAACCCTAAAACGGGATGCGCTGATCTTGCCATGGATCCTACAAACCCCTCTGTGCTCTATGCCTCCATGTGGGAATTCAGGAGAACTGCCTGGTCGTTTGAATCGGGCGGAGAGAACAGCGCCCTTTACAAATCTACAGATGGGGGCAAGACCTGGAACAAGATTCACAACGGTTTTCCTGAGGGAAATCTCGGTAGACTGGCGATTGCCATAGCTCCTTCTGAGCCCAATATCCTGTACACGGTGATCGAAGCTGAAGAGGATGCCCGAAAAGGGCTTTATAAGAGTGAGGATGCCGGCCAGAGCTGGACACAACTGAACAATGACTTTGGCATTACCGTAAGACCTTTTTATTTTTCCAGGATCACGGTTGACCCGAAGAATCCGGATGTGATCGTCAAGGGAGGATTGAGTGGTTCGATCTCTCGAGACGGAGGTCTGACATTCAAGGATTTGGGCAGAATGCACAGCGACATCCACGATGTTATTTTTGACATCAATGATTCAGATCGATTATACGCGGGTACAGACGGAGGCGTCTATCGTTCCTGGAACGGAGGCACCACTATGGAAATAGTTGAAAATATGCCGCTCTCCCAGTTCTATCACATCAGTGTCGACAACGAAGAGCCCTACAACGTTTACGGCGGATTGCAGGACAACGGTTCCTGGTATGGTCCGTCAAGAGCCACGGGTGGTATCAGGGCACGAAACTGGAACCCGGTTGGCTATGGGGATGGATTTCGGGTTTTAAGGCATCCGACAAAGAACATTATCTATTCAGAGATGCAGGGAGCCGAGAGCATATGGCGCTATGATGTAGACAACGAGCTTATGAAAACCATAGAGCCCCTACCCAAAAAAGGGGATCCTAAATTGCGATTCAACTGGAACGCACCCATTGCCATAAGTGACTCGAATCCTGACCGAATCTACGTGGGAAGTCAGTTTTTACACATGTCGAATGACATGGGCGACAGCTGGAAGATTATTTCTCCCGACCTGACCTCCAATGACCCGGCCAAACAGGCGCAGGAGGATTCCGGTGGACTGTCTATGGATAATTCGGGGGCCGAAAATCACACGACAATTTTTACCATTGCCGAGTCCTCTCTCGATGAGAACGTCATCTGGGTAGGTACTGATGATGGATATGTGCAAGTCACCGCAGATGGTGGCAAGAATTGGGAGAATGTTACGGCCAATATCTCCGGTTTGCCTCAGAACACCTGGGTATACCATATCGAGGCGAGTGCGCATGACAAGGGCACGGCTTATGCGGTTTTTGACGGTCATACCCGGGGAGACATGACGCCTTATGCCTATAAGACAACTGATTTTGGCAAAACCTGGAAGAGCATCATCACGGATGAGGTGACGGGCTTTGTGCGGAACATTCAGGAGGACTATGTCAACCCAAACCTTTTGTTCCTGGGAACAGAGTTCGGCCTTTACATTACGCTCGATGGAGGAAACAGTTGGGCTAGATTTACCAACAACATGCCTTTGGTGGCCGTACATTTTATCGACCTTCAAAAGCGAACCAATGACCTGGTTATGGGTACTCACGGGCGCGGGGTTATTATTGTTGACGACATTTCCCCGTTGCGGGAAATCACACCTGAGGTTATGAAGGAAAAAGTACACTTTTTCGATTCGGAGCCTTTCGTTATGAGCGATAAGAGCGGCTTTAATGACAATTTTGGAAGTGAGACACAATTTGTTGGGGCAAATTCGAGCCGGTCGGCACAGATCAAGTACTTCCTGCCCAAGAGGCATACTTTTGGTAAAATGACTTTTGAGATCCAGGACATGGAAGGGAAAACTCTGACGACACTTGGGGCCGGAAAGACGAAAGGGATCAATATCGTGACCTGGTCTTACAGGATAAGGCAACCGAAGACAGCCAAGGGCAAAACCTTCAGTTTTGGTGGATTTACTTCGCCGAGGGTTCCTGCCGGAAAGTATAAGGCAGTTCTGACCAAAGGTAAAGAGATCTATGAGCACGAGTTTGAAGTTGTTTATGATGAAAAGACGGGTTTGACCGAGGCCGATCGTAAAAAGAAGCACGATACAACCATGAAGCTGTATGACATGACAGAGGAATTGGCCTATATGGTTTACGAGGTAGATGCCTATATTGAGGCAACCGCCGACAACAAGAAGGTCTCTGAGAAATTAAATGAATTGAAATCGACACTGGTCATTACAACGGGTGACAATTATGTAGGAATGTCAGAACCTCAATTGAGAGAAAAGATGGCAGATCTGTACAGTAAAGTTGCAGGAAGCTACGACAAGCCTTCACCTGCTGAGCTTGAGAACCTGAAATTGATCGAAGAGCGCTTTGACCGGGCAAAAGTAGACTTTGAGAAACTCAAAAAGAAGGCCAAAGTCAAAGACCTGGAATTAAAAACCTTTGACGAATTTATTGCCGAATAAAGGCTTTAAACCTAAAAGACAAAACCCCTCCAGAACATTTTGGAGGGGTTTTTTTCGATGTCTCTATTCACATTCATAATCTCGACAAACATGCGATTCTAGTCTATGTGAGTTTAACCTCTTTGCTAAAAGGAAAAATCCTGTAAGGAAGATAAAGGTTGTAAACTCAAAGAATATTTTGTTCTGCCTGGCAAAAGTTTTGCTTTTATCTCTAAATTTATCTCTGCCCAAGAGCAGAATCATGCGTTCCTTTTGGAAAACTGAACCAAATCGAAATATAATGGAATATAAAAAAATAGAAGACTCTCAACTTGTAATGACCCAGCTCATGCTGCCTTCTCATTCTAACTTTAGCGGCTTCGTCCACGGGGGCTATGTACTCAGCCTGATGGATCAAGTGGCCTTTGTCTGCGCTTCCAAACACTCTGGGCATTACTGCGTAACCGCATCTGTAAACAAAGTAGATTTTTTGAACCCCATCGAAGTCGGAAACCTGCTGACATTGAAAGGCTCGGTCAATTACACGGGCAGAACCTCTATGGTCGTCGGTCTTCGGGTAGAGTCTGAAAACATCAAGACCGGGGAGATTATACATTGCAATTCTTCTTATTTCACCATGGTGGCCAAAGATGAGGATGGTAAGAGTGTCCAGGTCCCAGGTCTTATCCTGGATACCGAAGACAGCGTCAGACGTTTCTCCAGGAGCATCAAAAGACAAAAGCAAGGAAAACAAAGAAGGGAAAGCTTTCAGACATCAGAGTTCAAAGTGGAAGAGCACCTGGAGCAATTCAAAACCCAGAATGCTCTAGTCAGGTTATAGAAGCAAACTGGGTTCACAAATACTAAGCAATGTCGCAACCGTTCGTTTAAAATTTGATTTTGACCCCGAGGGTAACGGTTTCTGTGTTTGGAAGATTCATGTCGATCATTCGGTGACGTCCTACCTGCAGATAGGTCTCTGCTTTTCTTTTGTTGGACCCCGAAATGATAAGCACAGGGATGGATGAAATGGTCGTTAATACTCCTGCATAAGCCAATAGAGCTCCGGCAGTCCATTCCGAATCCGCCAAAGAGCTGTTGTGCGTTAATAGTATCCCACCGACAGTAGCGAGTACACCTGATCCAATCATGATGAGACCCGCCTTCTTTTGCTTCTTGCTCTTGGCTATCAGGAAGTTGTACATTTCCTGATTGGTCTGCTGATTGATCTCCGTCGTCAGTGAATCCGTAATTTGACCTTGAGTTGTTTGAAAAAAAAGTACGAGTGCGAAAAAAAAAGTCAGTTTTTTCATGATTTCTTATTTGATTTGAGGGATTAACTGGGGCACAATTCATCGTGATACTATGAAAAGGGAAGTGCGCCTGCCTTGGTTTCAAATGCAAATAAGTACAAGATCATGAAACAAATGTCCGAGAATCTAAGATGTTGAAGAATTCGGACTATATAAACATATTAGGAAAGAAGAGAAGAAACCGATTATTGGAAACTATTGTCTGTTTCTAAAAATGTTTCACTCTTTTTGCTGAGCAGATCGAGAAGTTCGATTTCATGGCCGTAGTTCAAGAGATCAAAATCAAACGTATCATCTTCGACATAGCGTATGAATTCTTCTACGCGATGCTCCGGAATCTCAAAATTCTCGGTTAAAAAGTCAGAGCCGAGATAGTATTTTATAGTTTCTGCAGGCACTTCAGGAACACCTGCTGCTTTCTTATTTTTTACTTCAGATCTAAATAGGGGGATAAGAAGCTGATCAACGATATTCACCGCGTCCAAACCGTGCACCATGGTTTTTCCCTGATCGTTCCTTTCAAGTTGCCTCACCTGGCTTTGACTATCATCGGCTAAACCATTAATTTCATCGTAAGTTATTCCGAAATAGAAAGTATTGGGTTTGGTTTTATACGTTGTCAACCTGCTCGCGTCGGCCGCGATGCTTCCGCTGAGTTCTCTTTCCGGCACCGCAACTTCGGCCAGCATGTTCATTTCTTCTATTAAAAAAACACTCATCTTTTTGGATTCCAAGACAGATTTATTAACTCTGACATCAATGTTTTGATAAGCCAGAGCTCGAATTTCCAATACATCGTTCAAAGCTACTCCAATCATAAACTCACCGTGTTTATTGGTGACAGCACCCTTTTTCGAAGAAGAGTTATAGATGGTGATACCCTCAAGATCACTACCTTCGACGATGATTTTTCCGATAACATTCTCTCGATTAATGTCCTGAGCAACAGAGGCTAAACTGATTAATCCTAGAAAAATTGATAGTATTAGTTTCATAGCTGAAAGCTTTACTATAAAAATAAACATTCTATAGTTCAATTTACGGATTATAAACTGTAATCTTTTGTTAAATCAAAAGATTTCTTTGGAGTCGCGTTGAGGGTTGTCAAGTTTGCGATTGTACATTTTTTAGGACATCTCGTGTCGCCTTGATGTTCAAACGTTGGAGTTACTTTTGTTGAAACGCAAAACAATGAAAATGAAAAGATTCAAGTATTTACTATTGACACTGTTCGTTGTGGCTGCTACGGCCGTTTCATGCAGCGATGACGACAACGACCACGACTACCACCTGGAGTATGTTAATGTGACAGATGCCGATGTTCCGGATGAATTCATTTTTGGCCAGACCTATCGACTCAATGTAACGGTAGAATTGCCCAGCAGTTGCTATTATTTCTACGGTCAGTACGACTACTTTTATGAAGGAACGTCACGACTGATTTATCCGATTGCGCATGTGCATGATAACGAGCCCTGTACGCTGAACATTCGAGAAGTTGTATTTTCTATACCCGTTCAGGCCCTGCAAACGGAGCCTATATATTCAAGTTTTACCAGGGCGAAGATGCGGATGGACAAGATACCTTCCTGACGATCGAAGTACCGGTGATTACCGAGGCAGAAGAGGTCTAATAGCGACCCGAGTTCTACAAAAACAACAATTTCCCATAATGCAAAAAGGGGTCAGCTTTATCGCTGGCCTTTTTTTATTCAGTTTGATTTTCATGCCATTTTATTCCTGTAGAATAGTGTCTATACGCTTAATCAATTCGGATATGTCATCCAACACGCGATCATAGACCGACACCAGGTACACACTGTTGCCCCGGCCAGTGCCACTCCATTGATAAAAACAGGGTTATTCAACAACTTCTCGTATTCCGCAGCCAGCTTCTCCTTGTTTGTGGATATTACGCCCCGGTTGGAATAAAACCAGCTTTCCCACTGCTCGTTGAATTGGTCAGGGTCCTTCGATTTGAGAAAACTCACCGTTGAGACCATTTGGTCATACAGGTATTGATCATATTCTCTTCGCATATGGTCCCTGTCAACCACAATTTGTTCACTGTCTTTACTGAGTTTCAGTAGGGACTTTTTGATTTTTTCATCACTAATAATGTTCAGATTGCCTAAACTTATCAATTCCTGAAAGGTATTGTCGTTGGGGATAAACTCCCACCAGATGCCAATGGCCCAATAAAGGGAGTCCACCTTGTAAACATCTTCGATGTGTCCCGAATTCGCAATGTTCAAAAGTGTTTTGGCAGCATGGGCCGTATTGACTCGGTGCGCCCTGATCTCCAGTAGTGCCAGCGAGTCATTTTCCAGATCAATTTTGAGATTTTGCAGGTACCTGGCCTCGATCCGTCTTTCCTTTCGCTCCTCGTTCCAGTTGTTTATCTGGAGTGCAATCAAGATTCCGATGACCACCAGTACGATCTCCCCAAAGGCATACCGGGAGTACTTCAGGAATCTGACCTGCCCCATGCGGCAGGTGGATTGTCATCTGATGATTGTTTTACACATGCGACAAAAAAGGAAAGCATTGTGTTAGTTGTTGAACGCTCAAGATACAATTTTTCGCCCGCCAGTCAGTGAGCTAATAGAGCGTCCCGGATTAACGGGAACCTTTTTCTTTGCAGGATGGAGGTATCACCCACCTGAATTTGGTGTGGCAGGCCAACCGAATTCAATTCATGACGAAACTCTTGACTTCTGATATCGACCGAAAGAAGTTAAGTCCTGTTGGAATTAGTAATTAGGCAGGTTCATTTTCTTCAAGAGTTCCAGGTAGCTGGGTTCATCTTTATACAGCTCATAGTAGGGGTATTTTGTGGAAATGTAAGGCAACATGGTCTCCCTTTCTTTTAAATCGACTTGAAGGCTTTCTATAGCTTTTTCTTTTTCGTTTAACATGGCATACCTTTCAGCTTTTACGTAGCCTGTCATGTAGCATTCTTTTCCATATACCTCATTCATCCTCAGCATTTCCCTGATGGCTGGAATGAATCCTTGCTCTTGAAATGTTTTTAGAACGGCTTGACGACCCTCCTTGTTCCAGTTTCCCCATTCGTCCCCTACTTTTACATCCCACATTTTCATCCACTTTTCGTACTCTTTGGATGTATAAGCTTTTTCCATTTCAAGCTCATAAACATTGACTTTTGAAAAAATGAAGTTTGGATCAATAGAGAGGGATTTTTCAAAGGCTCTGAGCGCTGCCTCAGTATCATTGTTGTTGCCTCCCTGGACAACACCGTAGAGCCCCAATACCAATGGCTTCATGGGGTCCAATTCCAGTCCGATTGAGGCTTGTTGATTGGCCTCCTCGGTCCTTCTCAGAATCATCAGCAAATGTGCGTAATACATTCGGGTCAGGGCGTTATTCGGATCCAATTCAATCGTTCGTAAAAACTCTCTCTCGCCTTTCTCCCAGTCCCATTCCGTCCATACGGCAAGAATAGCTGCCACATAATGCGCTTGCGCGGAGTTTGGATCGAGTTCGAGGGCCTTGTTCAGGTAGGGATATACTTTTGGAAGAGTTACGGATTTTGGCTCGTATCCAAAAAATCCAAACAGGCCCCAGGCATTCGCAAGACCTGCATAAGGATCTGCCCATTCGGGATCAAGTTCATTGGCCAGTTGAAAATATTCCAGGGCTTTTGTAACCGAATTCTCATCCAGTTTTTCCCAATAGTATAGCCCTTTCAGATATGCCTCATAGGCTTCAGGATTCACCAGTCTTGATTCGGCCAGCAATCGATCTTCCTGGGGTGTCAGAGCGATATCAATTTCCTTCGAAATTTCTTTGGTCACCCTGTTGTAGAAATTCAGGATTTCTCTTTTTTCAATGCGGTAATCCTGTACCCACAGTTGCTGTTCCTCAGGAAATGCGCGGATCAACCTGATCTGAACGCATATAGAATCTTCCCCCATGCATGTGATGGATCCCTCTACCGCAGCATCGACATTCAATTCAATCGCGATTTCAGGGATGGAAGCCGCGTCATCTTTAAAGGAGTTGGAAGAGGTTTTGGACGGCACTCTCAAGGCGCTGATTTTCTGCATGTCTCCGATGAGTGAGGATTGCATGCCTTCAGCAAAATATTCCAGGGAATCCATCCCGGTATAATTGTCAAATGGCAAGATCGCCAATGAATTGATCGGTCCTTTTTTGCTACTCGTGAATTCCTGTAAGGACCATCTGCTGCCTACAACGACCAGAATGATTATAACCAGAACACTGATCACCATTTTAACCGAAATGGGTTCTCTCTGCTCGGCTTGGGAATCATCTATGGAAGCCGTTCTCTCGATCCCTCCGGGACCGATGTCAAATATCCATGAAAGGACCAGGGCAACCGGAAAACCCAAAATCAAGATGATGATGATCATTTTCATCACCCACGGCTCGGCTTCAAAACTATCCGATACGAGGCTTGTAATTTGTGCCAGAACCCATGCGGAGATACCATAGGCAATAGATACCCTATAGACTTTGCGTCTCTCAAGCTCCGAGAAGAACTTTCTAAGGTTCACAGTAAATCGTTAAATTGTTATAAAGAAAGGATATAAAGACTGAATATGCTATGACCGGGATCATTAGGCTCATTGATGGCGGTCAATTAGCCAATCATAGATCATTCTACCCACAGGTCTTGAAAAAAAGGTAGGAAACTTTATCGATGGGTTGACATGTCTTCAGATCGTCGACACTTTCAGTGGATTTAGAAAAAAATACGGTTTCATCATTCCATTCGTCAAGTGTGATATCCACCCGTAATAGAGCACCTTGATTGGTGAAGGTCATGGATTCGTAGTCGGATAAAAACAGATCACCCATGACCATAAAACACTCGTTTGAGTTCTCCTTTATTGTGCAATTCCCAGGAACAAAAATATTTGGATTATAATCGAAGCACTTGGACTCATCAATATAATACCACTGTTCAATCAAGTTCGTTTCATTGTTGTTGATTCGGATGAAAACTTTCAGCGAATCGTTCCTCAGCGACCATTCGGAACCATCATTCTTCTCGAGGAAAGTTTGAAAAATCTTCAATTGAATCGCTGGAATCGTCGCTACATGAAAGAAGGCAGGCGGTCAGAATCACAACAAGACACTGAAGCAGTCTAAAAAAATCAGATCTGTAAGATTTAATAGATCTCTTTCTGTGATTCTTTTTGAACGCCTTCTTACCTAACATACCCTATCTGCCAATTGGAACTCTAATATGGCAATAACAAATAGTATCTGCAATGATATCGAACAAGCCGACCATTGATTCTCGTCAAGCAGCAAGCACTATCACTTTTCCGAAACACGGTAAAGAACGTTGGCGCCCCATCCGGTTGCATAAATATCACCTGAGGGGCCGACAGCTACACCGTCGAACCAGAAAGTTGGTGGAAATCCTTCAAAGGCGGCAGGGCCGAGTTCAAGATTTTCAAAAAGGGTCGTCACTTCTCCGGTAGCAAGCTCTATTCGCGATAGCTGTGTAGCACCCGTTTCAATGACCACCAGGTACCCGTCTTTTTCAAAGGCTAGTCCTTCGGGACTCCGGAGACCAGATGCCACTTCAACCGGCGCTTGAGCGATGCCTCCTTCAAAATCGATCTGCCATACCTGACCTGTTGCCCAGTCTGCTGCCCACAAGGTCTCTCCATCAGTAGCCAAGCCGCTAGGAACGATAAGGGCTGCGACCTGAGATTTATCGGAGGCTTTGACTATCCCACCTAAACCGAGATCCGATACGAATATCTCATTGTTGAGACGAACGGCATCCGTGGGAACGACCATGGCATATTCCTCAAGCACTTGATCGGAACCTGGGTTCCATACTTGAACCAAAGCGCTAATTCCAGAAGTTACCAAAAGGTTGTCTCCATCGGCCTGGACTGAAAACGGCATCGTAAGTTTTTCGGGTTCAGGTACTAAATGTCCTTTGTAGTTGGTTTCATTCGCTCCATTGGACCCATTGAATTTTTGCATTCTGAAAACGTCTCCAACGTAAACGGCATCCCGGTTGGATTCTGACAAAACAGCAAGACCTTGTGGTCCGATCATGCCGCCTTCACTCACTGTTCGCGTTTCTCCGCTGGGCAGCAGCTCGAGGATCCAACCAAAATCAGCATTGGATACATAAAGATTGCCGTCAGCGTCAAAAGCAAGATTGTCAAGCCCGGGTTGAAGCGTGGTAAATAGGGTGGTCTCTCCTGTCTCAACGTCGATCTTGAATACTTCGCCAGTTTGATCCAACAAATAGAGCAATCCGTCAGGACCGAACTTGGCGGCAACCGGATATGTAAATCCGTCAGCCACTACTTGCGCAGTTCCATCGTTATACGGGTCAGATGTCGAAGGGTCACCGGGTTCACCTACATCTACTTTGATCACCAAACCAAAAAGAAATGAGGGCCCGTACAATAGTCCGTCAGGACCAAAGTCAAAAGCATTCAGGAATCCAAGCGGGAAAGTATCGGGAACATAAGGTACTATGGCGCGTGGCGGCTCCACAAGATTCGGATCGAGTTCATAGAGTCCATCACCCTGAAAATCGAGTCCTACGAACAAACGTCCGTCATCAGAAAAGGTGACTGGATTTACCCCAGGTGCGACTTCCTGGTATCCCAGAAGGGTTCCGTCCAGGGCCATGCGACCCACAAAGCCGGTCAGGATATCCGTATAGTAAAACGATTCCCCATCAGGATGAAACATGAGGTCATCCGGGCCAATCACATTTTTGTCGATCCCATAGCGGGTCAGTATTTCTCCGGTTTGCTTGTTCATCGAAACCACTTCCTGACCATAGAAACTTGCAATATACAAGTCTCCGTCGGGCCCAAAGTTTATTCCGTTGGTACCGTGCAATCGGGCTCCCATGGCGATCTCTTCCAAAACAAGTTCTTTGTCCCCGGGTTGTTCACCGCCATCGTCGTCGTCGTCATCACTGCAAGAGGAGTAGGAAAACAGTACCAGGATCAATAAGGTCAGCACAGAAAACTTCTTTATCAAGTTTTGTTTTGGAGGCATCGTGAGATTTGGCTTTGTTGATTTCATGAGGTTTGATTTTTAGTTTAAAAAATAGATCAGGCACATTTCTATGGCTCTGAACATCAACCCTTATGATAAACATTGAAGAATAAAAAAAGAACCGATAAGGGACGAAAGTATCGATAAAGTGTCCGAAGCTAACGAACTATTTACCTGGGTACATCCAACCCTCAGGACTTTTTCTTTTTTTGTACCTTGAGGCGTCAGCAACAGACCGTTTTCATGAACAAGTATTGGGAGAATCTGGGCAAGCGCCAAATATGGAAGCCTTTTACGTCGATGGAGCCATCAAGTTCTATGGAGAATTTGACTGGGGTGCGGCAGAGGAGTCCTGCAAAAAGTCGTTCGAGATCAACCCAGGTAGCGCCAGTGCTTACATTCGGCATTCGGCCTTTCTTGCGGCCATGAAAAGGTTTGATGAATCGATATTTTTTATAATGAAGACATGTTGAATCATTCGCGATTCATCCAAATTAGAAAGACGTTGAAGTTTTGAATACAGTTTCAAGCTCATCATTTGTCGATTCAAAAAAGCACCTTCTCATCCTGGATGCGCTCCGAGGCATTGCGGCTATTATGGTGCTGATCATGCACACTTTCGAGATGTTTTGCGAAGGTGACTATCACAAGCTTTTCATCAATCACGGTTACCTGGCCGTCGACTTTTTCTTTATGCTTTCGGGCTATGTCATGGCGCATGCCTACGACGACCGCTGGGGTAGTATGACGGTTATCGATTTCATCAAACGGAGGTTGATCCGTTTACATCCGCTTATTATCCTGGGTATGGCGCTGGGCGGCTTGCTTTTCTTCTTTCAGGACGCAGCCCTCTTTCCAAAAATCGGGGATACCTCGGTCTGGCAGCTCATTTTGATCACCATAATCGGCTTTGCGCTGATCCCGGTGCCGACTTCTATGGACGTTCGCGGATGGAACGAGATGTTTCCGCTCAATGGGCCGGCCTGGTCGCTTTTCTTTGAATACATCGCGAATGTTTTGCACGTGTTTATCTTGAGGAAATTGTCGAATCGGATTCTGGGCTTGTTTGTCCTTCTGGCAGCAGTTGCCTTGTATAGTGCAGGTATTTCGAGCGAATCCGGAGACTTGATCGGAGGGTGGTCGCTTGAACCAGAACAGTTGAAGCTGGGTTTCACAAGGCTTTTGTTTCCGTACATGGCCGGAATGCTACTGCGCAGGGTCGTAAAACTCAGAAGCGGTAAAAGAACTTTTTATCTTACGGGCTTCTTACTCATTCTGGTGCTGGCCATGCCTCGAATCGGAGGTTATGATGATGTATGGAAAAATGGACTTTACGAGGCTTTCGTTGTTTCGATTGTATTTCCGGCCATTGTCTATCTGGGGGCCATTGGTGAGGTCAGAGGGAGGTTTCATCAAAAGGTCTGTAGGTTTTTAGGGGATATTTCCTATCCGCTGTATATCACGCACTTCCCATTTATATTGATGTATTACGCGTGGGTATCCAACAACGACGACATGAGTTTGGCGGAAGGGATTACCGTGGGTGTCTTGACGATGCTGGGTACACTCGTCATCGCTTATGCCTCCTTGAAATTATACGACCTTCCCATCCGAAAGAGACTGGCTCAGCACTTTTTGTATTCAACCAACGACTCCTCAATCCAGAAATCAAAATGACGAAAGTCAATTTGAATTTCAAAAGTTGGATGTAAATGGTTAAATTTCCGGATCAAAATTTGACATTGGTTTCAATTCGGTTTTCATTGGAAGGAAATATCTCATGATTCAACTTCAAAGATTAAACATGGACACTTCTCTGTTCCTGGAGATCGGGGGTTTTAAAGTGCTGATCGATCCCTGGCTGGAAGGGGCAGAGGTTGACTTTTTTTCCTGGTTCAATACCCAATGGCATCGCACAGCGCCTATGCCTTTTGAAGAGCTTCCTGATTTTGATGCTGTATTGATCACGCAGAAATACCCAGACCATTTTCATCTTGAAACCCTGAAAAAGTTGGCTCCATCTCGCATTATTGCCCCGAAATCTCTGGAGAAGAAAATCAGAAAGAATATACCCGAGTGGTCACTCACTATTGTGAATGAAGATAAATGTCAAATCCGAATTGGAGATATCCAGCTGACTTACCTGCCGACCCGAAGAAAGGTGGATCCCATCTATGATGCCTTTCTGCTGGATGATGGCAAGCAGAGTGTCTTTCTGGCGACCCACGGTTATCAATTTGATGAGAGTAGCCGGAGTATTGTAGAAAAGGCTTCTGCGTGTGAACTTTTGGTTACCCCGTTCAATCGCTACGAGCTGCCCTTTTTTCTGGGCGGAACAGTCTCTCCAGGACTCGATGGGGTAGAGCATCTCTGCGAAGTGCTGAGCCCGAAAAAGGTGATGGCCGTTCATGACGAAGACAAGCATGCGAAGGGACTGGTTTCGAAAATGGCGAGAATTACCCGGCCGGAATCGACCAAAGCACTTCACGAGCTTCCCTGGCTCGGTGATCGCTACTTTGAATTGAATCACTACCGTAGAATTCAAATCTCATAATCTATTGAACTTACAAATATGAATGAAAAACAAAAAGCCTTGCTTCAAGTGACCCTGATCTATTTGGTGGTTGGTCTTGTCGGATGGGCAACTTTTGAATATTTTGAGGATTCCGGAATGCTTTTGCAATTTATTTATGCCGACCTCGCCATGACCCTGGTGACTTATATCTTTTCGATCTTAAAGAAGAACAGCAGCGTTTACGATGCTTACTGGAGCGTGATTCCGTTTTTCTTTGTCCTTTTTTGGTATGGGTATTTCGACGGTGACGAATGGAGTCACTACCAATGGATTTGTACCCTGGCCATAACCTTTTGGTCGTTTCGACTGACCCTGAGCTGGGCACGCGGCTGGCCGGGCTGGGCGCATGAAGACTGGAGGTATGTGAACTTCAGAAAGCAATTCGGCAAATTCTTTGAGCCCATCAATTTTTTGGCCATACACCTTTATCCGACTTTCATCGTGTTTTTGGGGATGTGGCCCTTGTTCTGGGTCTTTGAGTTTGGAGAAATACAGAACCCCTTCCTCTTCTATTTTGGAGTGGTACTATCTATTGTGGGAACCCTTTTCGAATTCTTCGCAGACAATGAGCTGGATCGATTTCGAAAAAGAAAAAACAAGAAGAAGGAAGACATCCTCAGATCCGGGATTTGGGCCTATTCCAGAAACCCCAATTATTTGGGCGAGATGTTGTTCTGGTTCGGTTTTCTCGGGATGGGTTTGGCCTTTGGGGCGCCCTATTACACGGCGGCTGGTTCGATAGGCATGATGCTGATGTTCCTCTTTGCATCGATTCCGATGAAAGACAAGCAAATGGAGAAGAACAGGCCCGAAGCCTTTGCGAAATACAAACGAGAAGTCTCAAGAATTCTGCCTCTGCCGCCAAAGAAGAGCAAGTAAAAGAGAATTTGGACTCAGGCTAGTCATTCTTTCTGGCGGCGATTTCTGCCTGGATTTCCTTCAGGTTGCTTTTTTGAGTTTGGGAATTCTTCACGATCCCGACAATAAGAAGGACGGGAATAAAAATGTACAGAAAACCAAAGCCGTTTTTTGCAACGCCAAAGATCATTACGCCGACCAGGAATCCTACCAGAACGGCAGAAAGGATTTCACTCCTTTTCAGCTTTTTTTCTTGGGCTGACAATTCTTCCGGGGTCAATTTCGAATAATCTTTAGTATCTGACATAATCTGGGGGTTTATTTTGTATTCTCTCGACCCGCTAAAATTAAGCATCCGTCGCAAATATTCAATAACAAGGCATCAAAATGTTATATTTGTGCCTTATCTAAACTCTGATTTCCTATGAAAAGAATTTTGTTTGTCCTTGTTACGCTTATCCTTTTTTCTTGCGCGGAAGCTCCCAAAAACTACGCTACCCTCTCGGGTAAAATAACCAACCAGACCAATGATTCTCTCGTGATCCGCAAACAGGCGTATTCCAAAACGATACAAGTGGCCGAAGACGGATCCTTTATGGACACCCTGAACGTTGAGCCTGGGGTATATTCGCTGTACGACGGGAGGGAGGCGACTTCACTCTTTTTAAGAAATGGATTTGACCTTCAGGTGACCCTGGACACAAAATTGTTTGATGAAACGGTAAGTTATAGCGGAATCGGATCTGAAAATAGTAATTTCCTGGCAGAGAAAACCCTGCTCGAGGAAAAGCTTTTTGACCTGGATGAGCTGATTGCCATGGATTCTGTTTCGCGGGAAGCAGAGTTCCAGTCGATCGAAAAGGAGTTAAAGGATTTTCACGAAGCTGCCACAGACGTCGATACGATGGTAACCAACTACAGCATGAAACGGATCGATGGGACCCTTCAGGCATATAAAAGATACCTGGATGCTGATCTTGCTTTGAAACGAGAGCTTCCGGAAGGAGCAGCTTCTCCCTCCTTTGAGGATTATGAAAACTTCAACGGAGAGACCACTTCGCTCAAGGACCTCGAGGGCAAGTACGTGTACATGGATATTTGGGCCACCTGGTGCGGACCCTGCATCGCAGAAATCCCTTCTTTGAAGAAACTGGAAAAGGAGTACCACGACAAGAATATTTCCTTTGTCAGCATTTCAATTGACGATGCGAAAAGGCATGGTGGATCCGCTGAGAAGGCTCACGAAAACTGGAAGAAAATGGTGGGCGAGGAAGAGCTCGGAGGAGTCCAGCTTTTTGCTCCTGACGGATGGCAATCCGACTTCATCAAAGCCTACCAGATCTATGGAATCCCACGCTTTATTTTGGTTGACCCCGAAGGAAAAATTGTCAGCGCCAGCGCACCGAGACCCTCCAGTGAGCATCTCATAAAGCTTTTTGAATCCAAAGGGATTTAAGGCAATTTTATTTAGGCGTTTTCCTGCTTTATCATCTTCTTGATCAGCATGATCTGCCCGAGGTGATAGTAACAGTGCTCACTCATTAGTGAGATGTTTCGAAAATAGTTTAGGTACTCTTTTTTGACAAAATCCCGGTCCAGCTCATCATTGGTCATAATCGCCACGGCCTGGACAAATTTTTCCGAATCGCTGCAGAATTTATCGATGAGTTGTTCCCATTGTTGTTGCGATTCGATGGGTTCGTAGTCGAAACTGTGAATATCTTTGATTTCGAGGTCGCCGCCTTCAAAAACTTTGAGGACCCCATCCAAATAATAGTCCATGTGGAAGGTCAGATCGGCAATTGAATTCAGGGAATGGATCTTTGTGGTTGCCGTTTTCCAATCCAGGTCTTTGATTTCATCTTTGATGTTGGTTCCTGTGACCCATTTGCCATCCAACAACACTTCACGTAAACTGTCAGCCAACGTTCTTTGCTATTTCCATTTTCTAAAAGTTTAGGAATGAATTTTCAAAACAACATTACCCTTTTTTCGTTCAGAGTCGACGTAGCGATGGGCCTCAACGATCTCCTCAAGCGGATAAGTTTTATCGATATTAGCCCTGATTTCTCCGTTGTCAAAGAGTCCTCTCAGAAATTCCAACTGTTCCTTTTTTTCCTTTGCCACATCCATACCCCCTACGGTCAGGTATTTACCGTTTGGCTTTAGAACGCGGGATGCATCCTTTTTCCTTGTTTTACCCACGGCATCAAATACAATGTCGAATTGGGTATTAAGTTTTCTAAAGTCTTGTTGCGTGTAGAGAACGATTTCATCGCTGCCCAGGGATTTTGCCAGATCAGCGCCTCTTTCACTGCAAACCGAGGTGACATGCGCTCCGAAATGCTTCGCGATTTCAATCGCTGCAGTTCCGACTGAACCCGTTGCTCCGTAGATCAGGACTTGGGGCTGCTGAATCGATTCAATGCCCCCTTTTTTGAGAAAGTAGGTAGCCGTCATTCCGCCGAATACCAGGGCAGCTGCCTCCTCGAAAGAGGCATTTTCGGGTTTTTTCGTCACAACCCCCTCGGCCTTGACCGTAGCGTACTCGGCATGCGCACCCATCTTGGATCCGGTGCTTCCGAATACCAGATCCCCGGGCTTGAAATCCGAAACGTCTTTTCCGATCTCTTCGACGATCCCTGAGAACATCAAGCCTAAAATGGGATTCCTGGGTTTTGTGAACCCGAATAAAATACGCATAACCAGAGGGAATATGCCCGGTGCCCTCAGACCCCGAATACGTGCATCCCCGGAATTAACCGAAGCCGACATAATCCTGACCAGGACTTCATCACTCTTGGGGAGAGGCCTGTCAACTTCCTTTATTTTCAATACCTCCGGAGGCCCGTATGCAGTGCAAATTGCGGCTTTCATATTCTCTGATGTTTAGTTGCCTTGTACATAGCCTCTAATTTAGGAAATATTACCTAAGATTCTTGGATCATCACTACTCCGAAAGCCGACAAACAGTGTCAAACTCATGAAATATTTACTCTAAAATTTCGTTTAAAAGGGTGAAAAAGAATACTAAATTGCTATGAAAAAGAGAAAGATACCATTCAAAATGGGCATTTTCGCATATCTGTTGATATTGCCCGTATTCCTGCTTGTCAACTGTCAAAATGATTTTGATGATGTGATTCTGAGTTCAGAATCCAAACTGACACCTGATGCCAAAATCCTATCCTTGATGAAAGCAGCCATAGTCAGCGAATCAGATTATACGGCTGGAGAGAACAAAGGCAGCTTATCCAAAAGCTCGGATCCTGCTGCAGATGATCAGTGTACATATTTTCAGTATCCGATGACTTTTGATGTTTATTCGGGAGACAATCCGACTCCTACACAGTGGGAGATCAATTCTGACGAAGAACTCCTTGAGTTTATCGATACTCTATTGGCAGCGCAGACTACATTTCAATACTATATCTATTTTCCCATTACATTGCTGGATACGGAAGGCAATCCAACCGTATTGAACAATCTGACCGAATTGGAGGGTACGCTTACTATGGCCGTTGAAGCCTGCGCCGGAATGGACGATGGTTCAGACGGTGGATCGGATGATTCTGAAGATGATGGGTCGGATGACGGATCAAACGACGGTTCAGATAACTCTGATGATGATAGTTCTGATGATGATAGCTCTGATGATGACTCAGATGACGAAGATGATGATTCTGACGATGGTAATAATGATTCCGACGATGATGACTCTGGCGATGACGATGACTCTAGCGATGACAATGACGATGATTCCGACGATGACGATTCAGATGATGATGATGCCGATGATGATGATTCAAACGATGACTCAGACCATGATGACGATTCAGACCATGATGACGATGGGATGATGACTCTGACGATGATGACTCCGACGATGACGAAGACTCTGATGATGACGATGATGACTCCGACTATGATGACTCTGATGACGATTCAGATGATGACGATGAGGACGAGATCAGCGACTCTAATGACGACGGTTACGAACACTGTGGCAAGAATAATAAGAAAGTGATCATCTGCCATAAAGGCATCGAAATATGTGTAAGTGTCAATGCAATATGGGGACACATGCATCATCACGAGGAAGATTATATGGGAAGCTGTAACGACTAAAATCCAGTTCTACCAAAAACCAAAAAAAACTGCCCTCGGGCAGTTTTTTTTTGATTTAGATTTTCAAGGAGCGCTTGTCAGGGCGCGCTCGGAGAATCCTTGTAATATTTATCCTGCATCGCTTTTCTGAAAGCGTCGAGTGCCTCAGGAGATGAGTTTACCCGCCAATCCAACTCCTTGTTTATGTTGAACCAGGTAAAAATCTTGACCCGGGGATATTCGGTTTTGATCTTTGTGAATGCATCTGTGATCCAGGCGGCTTTGTCCGTTTTTTTGTATTGGAACTCCCCGGTGCCGAATTCCGCGATCATCATGGGTTGATCCCCTAGTTTTGCACAATCATCATAGAGCTTGCGGAAGCAATTGTCGAAATCTCGAAAAGGTCTTTCCCCTCCCCAGGGGTCCCGTGGGTAGAAGTTATATCCGTCCAGTCCGATCCAATCGACATAATCATCACCTGGCCAATACTTTGAAACATGGTTCCAGGCCTCTTCTGAACGATCTGTGGATGGACCGTGGGGAACCCAAAGCCACTTTACATTATGGGCGCCTTTGGCTCTGAACCTGTCTACAACATACTTCCAAACGGCAATGACCTGATCCGGACCACCTTTGGCTCCTCCGTTCTTGTTACCACTCCAGACATACCAATTGCCGTTGAACTCATGCATGAATCGCATCAGCACTTTTTTGTCAAATGCTTTTGCATCCTGAGCGAAGCGGTCGATGTAGTCATCGTATTTACCGGCCAGGACATCATTAAAGCCCTGGTAACCGTCAGCACCCGTCTGTCTCGAATTATTTGGATCCTTTGACGGCCAGAACAGCTCCCAAGTCAGATGAGGAATGATGCCTCGTTCGGCAAGCTTAGTACAGGCCAGGGTTGGGAATTCATCATCCCAAGTCGGGAACCAAACCACCGAGCCGACTTTCTGCCCGGTAATGGATTCGAAGTCATCAATTTCGTGCAGATTCCCACCAGGGATCTTTTCGTTGCCATTTTCAGGATACATCCCCACAAGACAACCCTCCCAGTCACCTTCTTTTGAATTCGTTTGATTTGATTTGTCCATGGAACTCGAAAATCCGATTAAGATTGCTGTTAACAAAAACCCGAAGTACAGTGGTTTTGCACTTCTTTTCATATGATTGTTACTTAAATATTTCTTGAACATGGTAAGGGGTTTTTGAGTTGCTACTTTCTGATGTTAAAACATGTAACAAGATACTGAGAATCTGTCTAAATCAAGTGCTGGCCAAAGAATCAGTTTGGTGTAAGAGGAGTTTGTTCTTCAATGATTTGAAGTACTATTTCGCCCTCTCCATTTTCGGAAGTTTAGGTAGGCGCTGATCGCAAATGCAGAGAAGAACAAGATGACCGTAAACGAATCTACAAGGTCCTTAGGGAAATCAATTCCGGTGATTTTAAGAATGAGAAAATGAATGTAGGAGGAGCTCATGTTTTGATAGCCGAGCATCTCGCGGACCTGCCAGTGCCAGTCGGTACAAAAACAGTAGCCCCAGCCGTACCAGATGCCAAGCACGAACCAGGAAAATGCAGTGAGAGACAAGGTGATGAAATTGGCGAGTCGCCATCGGGGTACGAGCCAGCCGAAAATATTAAACAGGATAAGGACCGTGTGAAACCCAAAAAAGAAGAGGTTGAGAATATTCAGAAGGGTTTCAGACATGAGGTGATCTATCTATAGAAAGGAATTTATAACGGTTATCCCACTGTTTTTAAACTGGTTCATTTCGGGCAAGATCCCGAATAGACTCCTCTAATGAAATCGTTTTTTCGATCAGTTTCTCCGGCGCGAGCTTCCCCATTTTGATCATCTCTAGCATTTCAGGATACTTGTAGGCTTGCATCCCGTGGCTGCCTGCTATTTCTAGTTCATTGGCAATTACGAGATCCATAGGAATTTTAGGATGCTTGTTCGAACCTGCTGTAAGACCCACCTGCACATGCTTGCCTCTTTTTCTAAGGTTGGCAATTGAATTGAAGCAGGTATCCGGATGCCCCAAAGCGTCCAGCGAAACATGCGCTCCTCCGCGGGTCAACGCTCTGATTTCTTCGACGACATCGTTTGAATTTTTGGCATTAATTACGTCGGACGCTCCGAGTTCTATGGCTTTTTTTAGCGCATCATCATTGATGTCAATGGCGATTACCCGTGGCACCCAGCGCATTGGCGATCATTATGGCCGACAAACCGACGCCACCACACCCGTGAACCGCCACGATTTCTCCCCCTTTAACGCCACCTTGCTCAACGACTGCGCGAAAAGAGGTGATGAATCGGCAACCGAGGATACTGGCAGTTTCGTCACTTATTTCTTCTGGGATCCGAACCAAATTCACATCGGCATAGTCGAGTTTTGTGTATTCGGCAAACGAGCCCCAATGCGTAAAACCCGGTTGAGACTGATGGTCGCAAACCTGCTGGTTTCCGGTGTTGCATTGATAACAGCTCCCGCATCCTCCGACAAAAGGAACAGTGACCCGGTCTCCAATCTTGAAATTCTTTACCTCTTTTCCTGTTTCTACAATTTCTCCGGCCAACTCATGCCCCGGAACATGGGGAAGTACGATGTCGGCATCGTGACCCTGCCATCCATGCCAATCGCTCAGGCACATGCCCGTGGCCTTGATTTTTACAACTACTCCATGGCTTGCTGGAGTAGGGGCAGGAACATTTTTAAGCTCCAACGCACCTTTGAACTTTTCGTATACGACTGCTTTCATTTCATGATTTTGTCAGGATCGTTTTCTTCAAAAGGACGCTATTCGACATACACCGAAGAATAGCAGACATCAATCCAGCTGCCGCCAATCTTTTTCATCAGGACGAACTGGCCGCTGTACTCGCTTTTCGAATAATAGATCGCGTATTCTCCCTCTCTGAAGACAACCGGCATCGAGATTACAAACCAGTTATGCCCTTCGAGTTTTTTGACTGTGTAATTCTTAGGAATCCGAATCAGTTTATTGATGTTCATGACTTCCATTGTAGTGAACCTTTCGACGATGTAGTCTCTTTCGTCTTTGTTGAGCTTCACAGAATCCGGGTTGACAAGGGTACTGCAGAGGTCAAAATCACTCAAGTAGAAAAGGTGCCTTGCCAGGGGTTGGTTCAACTCAGAGATGGTCGTTTTAAAAAACACCGTAGGAACCGTGTCGTTCATGATAATGTTTCGTAAAACTTCAATCTCAGTTGGGTCGATTGTTTTTTTTGATTGAGAACGAATAGTTTCCGTTGGTGCTAAGAAGAACAGAATTAAGAGGAGTGTAGAGGCGAGCTGGTGACTCATGTTCAGCCTCCCAAATATTTCAGAAAAAGAAGCAAGCATTAATTCGGTTATTTATGGCTTCAATGTACGAAAAAAGAAAACTTTGACATTGAATTTAGTTTTCGCCCGGGTTGGTGTCGAGATTGACGCAGAATTCAGGCCCTAACAGATAAAAACAGGGATTCAACAGTTCCAGAACTGGATTTGACATTGTGCGAAAAGCCTTGTATTCATAGGTTTGTATACAAATCTACTACTTAAAAAATCTATTGATCTATGAGAACTTTTGAAATCATTCTTCTGCTTACCGTAACCATTTTGCCTTTTATTAAAAGACCTGTCTTGCGCCGCGTGCAAGCGAATCATATCTTGATTTTCCTGGGGGTACTGTTATCTCTTCACCTGGTTATCGAAGGCTGGCGCTGGCAGATGATTCCGGCCTACATCCTTTTGTTGATTCTTGCATGGCGAATCAAGGTCCTAGATACCGCCGAACCTGTTCGCCTCAACTTTCTTCGAGGAGCGGGATTCCTTGGAATTATCGCATTGACTGTTGTGGGTTGGGTGCTTCCGATGGCCCTTCCGGTGTTCTCTTTGCCTGAACCAACGGGTTCGTATAGCGTGGGTACAGAAATGGTTCAGGTTGAGACGCAAATGGATGAACTATTCACGGAAGATCCAAATGACAAGAGGGAGCTCATGCTCAAGGTTTGGTACCCGAGTGAAGCCGATGTGTCTTCCCTTGAGGGTGAAAAATATGCGGCAGATGCAAGTCGTGCCGGTTTTGCGACCAAGTACGGTTTGCCGGCAGGTGCCCTGAATTACCTCGATCATGTGGAGACTTATGCTTATTCGGGCATCCCAGCATCCGACAAGGCTTTTCCGGTACTGATCTTTTCTCATGGATACGGATCGAGAGCTCACGGATATTATGCCCTCCTCAGCGAGATGGCTAGCCAGGGGTACGTCATTGTCAACATGAACCATACTTATGAAAGCCTCGGGGTCACCTTACCGGATGGAAGTGAAAAGTACTTCGATTATGACTACCAGCAAAAGATTGCGGATGGTTCCATGGATGTGGTTCAGCCCTTATTGACGCGTTTAAGGAAGGGAAAAGCTATGAGGAAAGACACCCGGTTGTGCGAAAGGCTTCCCTGGATTATTTCGAGGGCCGGGTTCAGGATCGTTGGGCCGAAGACATGATCGTTGCACTGAACCAACTCGAATCCTGGAATGCCGAGGGTCCATTGAAAGGCAAACTCGATCTGGATAAAATCGGGGTGTTTGGTCATTCAGTCGGAGGAGGTTCAGCGGGCAACCTCGCGATGAAAGACAGGCGTATCAAAGCCGCCGTCAACCTCGATGGCATTCAGTGGGGTGAAAAAATAGACACGACGTATGCGATACCTTACCTCTACGTTTCTGCAGATTGGCCGGCCGAGCACGAAGACATCAATTCGCATGTGTATCGTAAGAAAAGCACCGATTACTTCTACGAGACGAAACTGCTCCAATCAGGTCATCCGAACTTTATGGACATCCCGTTTATGATTCCGGTTCAGTCGCTGGCCGGTACCGGCGAGATTGACCCCTACCAGGGAACGGAAATCGTCACCCAACTGGTCACTTCTTTTTTTGACCGGCACCTCAAGGGTCTGCAGGGTGCAGACCCTCAAACTATAGCCGATCAATACGCGTTGCTCGAGATGAACGTTTACGAGGGGGATTCGATCAAATGATCCGGTTCAGCAGGTGTTGAGGTTTCGGTCGGAACCTTCCTCTTCCAGTTGAACTTCCATTTTAAGCCGAACAGGGGCCTGATAAAACCGATCCTTCTGATTAGGAATTCATAAATGAGGAAGCAGAATAATCCAGTCAGAGCAACAATACTGACGAATTTCAGCATCACGGGGATTTCCAGGGGCAGGACAATTGCAGCCATGGCAAAGAGGACAAACATGTGAATGATGTAAACAGGATAGGCTGCCTGGCTCAGGTAGCTGAGCGTTGAACTCGGTCGGTTGAGGTATTTGTATCCGAACCCGAACAGGCCGAAGATCCAACAGTTTGACTCGATCGCCATCAGATAACCCGGTCCTTTCAGTTCGAAAACGAAGAATCGTATGGCGTAAAGTGTCAGGGCCAGACCGAGATAGAGCCACCTCCATTTGAGCATGGTCTGCCAGAAGGTCTTTCCGCTGTAGACGAATAGAAAGCCAAAAAGGAAGGCGAGAAGCCCGAGGAAGAACCCGTGCCAGGTTTGCACATACACTTCGAAGAATTGAGGTTTCACAAGCAGGACCTCTGCGATGAAAAAAATCGAGATGGACAGCGGGCCCAGTGGATTGCTCATAAAGATGGACAAACTACGGGCGAACTTGCCATTGGCGTTCTTTTTAAGGTAAAAAAACAGGGGAGACAAGAGCAGCACATAGACGAATATATTGCCCAGGAACCAAAGATGGCCCATGTGTGGATAGTAACCCAGCGGGTTGCCGTAATAGGCCTGGAAGATATACATGTGCAGAGGTGTAATCGCTACGATTCCAAAAAGAAAGGGCAAAAGAATCCGGATGGAGCGCTCCCGGATCAGCTGAACCCAATTTCGTTTTCTTATGGCAAAATAAACTCCCATGCCCGACACATAAAAGAGCAATGGAATCCGCCAGACATTCAGCAGGGTCATGGGTATCCACAGGCTTTCCATCAAATCATCGCTGCGCATAAAGCCGATGAACATGGCCCAGGGTTGAAATACAATAGCAATGTGATAGATAAGTAACAGGCCAATGGCTATTACACGGAGCCAGTCGATGTCGTATCTTCTTTCGAGTTTCATGGGAGTTGTTTTCATGGGGATATTGGTTTTCTCGGTTCTAATCAGGGTTGGTGTTCGGTTCTTTTGCTGCAGCATCTTCTTTTACTGCAACATCATGGCGACTACCGGACGGGTCTTCTCGATCTCATCAATGTCAATCTGCAATCCAAAAGGCTGTAGTTGTTGCTGCATCATTTCGTAGACAGGTTTGATTTCAGAAAAAGGACCTGAGACTATTTCTCCGGCAGTAGCTCCATAGTTATTGAGCAAAGTCTTGTCAGCTTTGGCATCGATCAGCTGTTGAACGATTTCAACTCGACAGAAGAAAGCAGCTGAGTGCAATGCTGTTGAACCGTCATTGTTTTTAAGCGCAAGGTCGGCACCCGCATCAATGAGTTCCTGGGAGATCTCAATTTTGCCAAAGGTGGCTGCTGTAATAAGTGGAGTGGATCCGTTAAAGGGCTCTTTTTCATCAAGGTCGGATCCGGCGGCGATGTGCTGCCTTACAGCTTCGAGGTTTCCTGAGATGACAGCCGTTTGAAGGTCAATTTCAGGAACTGACGCGGTCGTTTTGTCTGTTGATTTTTTGCTTGTTTGCCCACAGGCGGTTGATAATACAACTACCATTACCAGGGTAAACAAAGACTTGATGGATTTTGATTTTAAGATTTTCATACTATTACGATTTAGGATTTGAATTTTGTTTCTACAAAGATCCGTCAAGTCATGACGCATGGCTAATGAGCTATGTTGCGGGAACCATCAAGTTTCGGGACGACTTAAAAACTATGGCGCAGGGATATAAATTATGACGCAAAACTGCTGAATAACCCTTTAATAATGGGGGAATGATTTGTATGGGTATCCCGTTTATTTTTTCTAATTTCGAGGTATTGAGAAACGTTATGTCAAACCCTTCATCGAGCAGAGATCATTTTATCGAACAGGCAGAAGCCCTCGTGGTTGAGAATCTCTCCAACGAGCAATTCGGCGTTTCGGAATTGGCGGCGGCCATGAACATGAGTCGTTCCAACTTGTTGCGAAAGATCAAGAAACGCACGAAGCTCTCGGCCAGTCAGTTTATCCGACAGATACGACTGGAGCAGGGGATGGAGTTGCTCAAGGATTCTTCACTTACAGTTTCAGAGATATCCTACCAGGTGGGCTTTGGAAGCACGTCCTATTTTATCAAATGCTTCAGGGAGCATTATGGGTACCCACCCGGAGAGGCAGCAAAAAATCAACTCGAAGAGGTCAAGGAGGCCGAGGAGGTCAAAGTTGAGGGAGACAATTCAAACTCCCATGTCAGGAGACCAAAAAGAAGGAAACTTATCTGGGCCGTCTCACTTGTCCCACTTTTAATTATCATTTCGGCACTGCTTTATTATAATAAGAATACACCCGGTCCCGAGAGCGAACTGGAGAAGTCGATCGTGGTTTTGCCCTTCAAGAATGAGAGTAGTGATTCGACCAATGTCTATTTCATAAATGGCCTGATGGAATCGACCCTGAACAGTTTGCAGAAGATTGAAGACTTCAGGGTGATCAGCCGGACCTCAGCCGAAACCTATAGCAATAGTGACAGAAGCATTCCCGAAATAGCCGAGGAGCTCAATGTGAATTACGTGGTGGAAGGCAGTGGCCAGCGAATGGGTGATCAGGTGTTGTTGAACATTCAGTTGATCGAAGCGGCTTCTGATAAGCCCGTTTGGTCTGAACAATACAGGCGTGAAGTGGTGGATATCTTTGATTTGCAGAACGAAGTGGCCCGAAAAATCGCAGATGCGGTACAGGCGACGGTCACACCCGCTGAACGGGAACAGATCGAGAAGAAACCTACGGATAATCTCGTGGCTTATGATTACTATCTGCAGGCCCTGGGCCCTTTTCATGCAAGAACCCGGGAGGGTCTCGAGGAGGCTATCCCTTTGTTTGAGAAGGCCATTGAGGAAGATCCGGAGTTTTCTCTGGCTTATGCCAATGTGGCCATATCCTATTTCTTTATGGATGTCTACCAGAAACAAAAAAAGTACACCGAGCAAATCAACACCTACGCAGACAAGGCCCTGCTTTTCGATTCCAAATCTGCCGAGAGCCTTATCGCCAAGGCCCTGTACTACATGCAAACCGAAGAATATCGGTTGGCACTGCCTCACCTGGAGAAGGCCCTGGAATACAATCCGAACTCATCGGCGGTGATTCAAATGCTTGCGGACCTCTATGCTCGCGTTATTCCCGACACCGGCAAGTACCTGGAGTATGCTTTCAAAGGGGTTCAACTCGATATTGCGGCCAACGATTCCGTCGGAAAGAGTTATATCTACCTGAGTCTGAGCAACGCCTTGGTCCAAAATGGTTTTGTGGATGAGGCACTCACCTATATCAACATGTCACTCGACTTCAATCCGGACAACTATTATTCTCCCTTGGTCAAAACCTATGTCCTGTTCGCCCGGGACGGCAATATTGAGCAGATCCAGGATCGATTGACCAGGGAATGGAAAAAGGACACCACGCGCCTGGACATTTTGCAGGAAGTGGCCAAGGTTCATTATTTCCAGGAAGAATACGACAGTGCCTTCTATTATTTCGAAAAGTTTGTCGGAGCCCGTGAAAGATATGGGATGGATATTTATCCGCAGGAGGACATCAAGATTGCCTACACCTACAAACAGAAGAACCTGGATGCACTTGCGCAACAGTTTTTTGATGCGTATTCAGTCTATTGCGAAGAGGATCAGTCAATTTACAAGAGTGCCAGTACCGCAGTTAAATACGCCTATGCAGGGCAATACGACGAGGCCATTGAGCAGCTCCAGATTTTCGCTGAACAGGACAATTACCAGTACTGGATCCTGCTGTTTCTCGAAATGGATCCGATCCTGAAACCTCTCAAGACTCATCCCGAATTTGCACCGACCGTTCAAAAGATCAAAGACCGGTTTTGGGAAAAGCACGATAAACTGGAAAAGTCTCTCGAGGATAAGGGACTGTTGTGATCCGGATTCACAAATCCAGCAGACGTATTGCAAAATCATTCACCCTGTCCCAGTCGGTATATTCAATTTCTGCCTCGGTGTTGGTGGGCCCCTTGGTCATCCACATGATGAACTGGATCATGATGCGATCAAAAAACGGATATTTCTTATAATCGAGCTTTCCTGCAAATACTTCGACCCGGGTCGGGGTCCAATCAATCGACTTGAAGAATTTGATCACGTAGGGGTTCGTGTCTGGCGCGTTTTTTTCTGATTTTCTGGCTACCAGGTTTACAGAAAAGAAAGCGGTCTTTATCGAGTCAAGGTCGTTTTTGTTGGTGTTGATAAAGTCAATGACTTTCTTGTCATGAACCCCGTAGCGGATGCTGGCGCCGAGAACCAAACGATCGTAATCAGTTACATTCCTCTTGAAATCATCAATGGAGACCAGTTCAACGCCTTGCTTGTGTTGGTCAAATGCCTCTTTGATTTTCTTGCTAATCTTTAGCGTCTGTCCATCAACAGAAGAGTAGATTATTACAGTTTTGGGTTTCATCTTCTAACTAATTAATTCTATGATTTCAATCGATCCAGGTATGCTGTAATAAAACAGTACCGACCGGTCTTTGAGGCTAACTTGTTGCAAATTCAATCAGTGGCCGGATATCTCCATTATCAGCCTGTCTTAAAGCACGAATATATTCTTTTCTAATATGATTCGAATTCACCATATTAAATTGATGCCAGCTAAATACTTCTTTCTTAAAAATAGATTCCATCATAACATCAGCCATGAGTCTGGAGTGTCTTCCATTCCCGTTTGGAAAACAATGGATGGAAACAATTCTATGTTTAAATCGAATGGCTATTTCTTCATCTGACATTTGACCATCCTGAATCCAAAAATCCGTATCGTCGATTAATTTTCTGAGCTCTACGCTAATTTTGGTCCATTCAACACAAAGGTTTTTATCAGAATTTCTAAATTTTCCAGCCCATTTCCAGACCTCACCAAACATCTTTTTGTGCAAGTCCTGGATAAACTTCTCAGTTAAAATCCTTTCCGGTTTGAAGTTGTTGCGAATGGTCCATTCCAAAGCCTTTTCAATATTAAATTGTTCGAATTCATCGAGTTCTCCCTGAGTGTTGATGGACGATATTTTCAGTCCTTCCTTTTCGTCTTCATCCAAAGGCGTTTGCCCATATGCATAATTTAAATCTAATCCCATAAAGATCTTCTCATCTCCCTTTTGAACTCAGCGGCGAGTTCCTGAATTGATTTGGCAATTTTATCATCGCCGATACCCTGATCTTCAAGCTGCATGTTTTGGTTGGTTCTCAGGACTATTTTATGTGCTAATTCTTCAGCTTTCAATTCGATTAAATCGTTCATAGTTCCGTTTTTCGGAACAAATCCATAAACGAGTTTCAATTCCAGTGCATGGGCTACTTCTTTTAAAGAATTCAGTGTAATAGTCCCTTTAGCTTCGCTTTCTTCGATTCTTTTGACACCTTGCCTGGTGATTCCCAGCCGGTGACCAAGTTGAGCCATTGTCATATTCAGGGTGGTCCGGATCGTATGTATCCACCCACGTTCAGGTATCAGGATATCCCTGGTGTTCAGAAACGGTTTTAATTTTTGGTCCAACTGTTCAATTAGGAGTTGCCTTTTGTTTCTCATTTCATGTACTATTTTTATACCTTTCGTAGGCTGAATGTAAGCGTTTGAATTAACAAAAATAGTAAAAAGTAAACAAATAAGTTTACATATAATGAAAAAAGTAAACGTAATAGTTTACTTTATTGAACGAGTTGCTTTTTTGCTTCTTGGATTAATCATTAACAAAGGCAGGAGGAATCGCAAAAGATAATTCTATCGATGCTGGTCGATTAATATGACATTTCCGTCAGGATCAGATAGCGTAATACTTGCGGGTCCGGTCGATTCTTGATCGGCTTCCGAACTCAAGTTTACATTTTTGGATTTCAGTTGTTTTTGGATTACCCTGACGTCGTCGAAGTTTTCCAGGTTCTGGGCGTTTTCATCCCATCCCGGATTGAAAGTCAGGATATTTCCTTCAAACATGCCCTGGAAAAGCCCAACCAGTGCATTCTCATTTTTCATGATGAGATATTTTTGCTCCAGGTGACCACCAAATACGGTGAATCCGAGGTTTTGATAAAATTCTTTTGAAACCTCCAGGTCTTTGACGCTGAGGCTGATTGAAAAGGCTCCTAATTTCATGGTTTTTGGTTTTGATTAGCTCTTATCGATGCCTGAAGTTACAAAATTTCATTCGGGTTTCTCAGGCAACAGCTTTTTGACACCCATAATCAGAAACAAGACCAAAAGTCCGATAACGAGGCCGCTTAAGAATTCGGCCAGAAGAGAAGGCATGAAATTAAGGGCATCGTGGATGGCGTGAATGTTGTGGACGAAAATTCCACCGGCGACCAGCAAGAGGGCCAGGGTTCCGATAACTTCCAAACCTCGTATGACCCAGGGTAAAGCACTGACCAGAAATCGGCCAACGTGATCAGAAAAGGAGTTTTCTTCCCCGTTGAGGTTAATCAATCTAAAGCCAAAATCATCCATTCGGACGATCAGGGCCACAATGCCGTAAACACCCACCGTTGCTAGCAGTGCGATGACGGTCACCACACCAATCTGGATCTCAAGGGGCTCGTCAATCACCGTACTCAAGGCAATGATAATGATCTCAACAGACAAGATGAAATCCGTGAGAATGGCCGAGCGAATCTTTTTTTTCTCAAGGTCGAGAACCTCTTTTTTGGAAAGCTCCCGTCTCTTGTCTTTCACTTCCTTCTTTTCATGGCGATGAAAAAGAAAGTGCCAGACCTTTTCGGCCCCTTCATAGGCCAGGTAGAGCCCGCCAATAATAAGGATTACAGTGATGGCCTTGGGCAGATAAGCACTGAGCAGGAAAACTGCGGGTAAAATGATCAATTTGTTGAGAAGGGATCCCTTTGAGATGGCCCATAGAACCGGTATTTCTCTTGAAGAGACAAATCCCGAGGCTTTTTCAGCATTGACAGCCAGGTCATCTCCGAGTATTCCGGCGGTTTTCTTGCCCGCCACCTTACTCATGGAGGCGACATCGTCCATCAAGGATGCTATATCGTCGAGAAGTGCAAAGAATCCTGAAGCCATGAGCGTCTTTTTGAAGCCCAAAGATAGGAAAATGGGAGTTGAAGAAAATTAATCAAACGATGAAGTTCGTTATGGTCAATAGTAGAACTGAATCAATTCTACTCACTATTTCTTATTTCTTCCAGGAAGAAATAAAAGGCGATTCCGAAACAAAGTGTTACAATTCCTGCTGCATATGGTATTAAATCAATCATTTTGTGGTTCGTATTAGTTTTAAATAAATGGCAAAGCCAAGAATGGACGGAACCCATAATCCGACAAACACGGCGCCATCTTTTTCTCCCTGAAACCACATGATTTCTGAGAAGATTAAAGTACCGAGTGCGAGAACCAGTAGGATTCTATCTGTTTTTCCGATTTTCTTTAACATGATTCGTATAGTTCTAATTGTTATTTAAATATCAATGTGAATAAACTGCATTGTAGGGGGGACGTTTTGAGCTGTTTTCTCAAGTTTCAATATTCCGGGACTTGAATTCAAGCCCCGGATTACTGCATTCGGGGGAAATTAGGCTGCTTTGAGCTCTTGAGAGGATGACACTGCTAAACTGTAAATGACCAGACCGAACCCGATCTTATTGATGGCGTCACCAATATTGTAGACGACGTCCATGGGCAATCCTCCGAAGATGCCCTCATACCATCCTGGAGTTCCTGCCATGTATCCTAAGGGATAGATTGCCCAACCAACAAGGACAAACCAACAAAGCATTTTGTGGGTTTTCAGGATTTGACCTCCTGCCTGAACTGCGAGCTTTTTGGCCGAACCGAGCCAGATTTCATAAACGATAGCGAAGTAAGCTATTCCAGAAATCAATCCCCAAAGAGCCGCACTATCGCGGTAAACCGCCTCTCCGAGATAACCTGTAACCAACATAATTACAGAGTAGAAGATGAGTCTCCACATGAGTGATGTTTTAGCTCCTGCGACTTTGAGAATCAAATAGAATTCTACGCACATCAACGGAACGGTAAGAACCCAGTCAACATACCTGAAGAAGGTTGGTGATTCGGCATTTGAAATCCAGTAATCACGCATGTACCAATAGTGTACTGCAGCGATAAATGTAATCAATCCGGAAACGAGGATTGATGTTCTCCACTTCTTCTCGAATCCGTTCATGGAAAGGAAGAAAAACGCCGAAGCTGCCATCATAGCCATTGCTCCGACGAAGAAGGTGAACCCGACATAATCGTCAGAAGCCATCGCCGGCATCTGACTCAAAAAAATTCTGGAAGGTATCATAAATCTAAGTTTTAGTTATTAATTATTGTCCAACAAATTTACGAATAAATTGAACAAAAAAGATTAAAAAACAAAAAAATGTTTAAATTTGCATAAGTTATACATGAACAAAATGTCGTATACTGTCTCAAATATTAAATTGATTATTACCTTCTTTCTTTTGTGGGCCACTTCCTTTTTAAACCCTAAAATGGAGGATGTCTTGGCCTATTTCATGATTTTGACAGTTGGATTATTACATGGTTCGAATGATATTGAACTTTTGTTTAAGAATATTAAACTGAAGGGTAACAAAACGTATCGAATTTTGTTTCTTTACATTGCAATGATAGTTCTGTCAGCTCTTTTCTTTATCAAGATTCCTTCTGTCATGCTCATTGTGTTTATCTCGTTCAGTGCGTATCATTTTGGTGAGCAGCATTTCATCAAGAAAATTGGCATACAAAGCCCCTTAAGGGATTTCTTCTTTCTTGCTTATGGCTTAACTCTATTTTTTATGCTGTTTGCCTTGAATAGCAGCGATACGATTCTAATTATGGAGCAAATCGGGTTTTCAGGTGTGAACGAATTATACTTTTACTTCGGCTTTTATTTGTCACTGGGTGCAACCCTGATTACCGGATCCATTTTAAGACTGGAAAAAGTACTAGACACTAATATTACTCGAGAGATCTTTCTATTGCTTTTGTTTTATCTCATATTTAGATTAGCGACGTTGATGTGGGCTTTTGCCATCTATTTCGTCATATGGCATGCTTATCCGTCCATTTTAGATCAAATGACTTATCTCAAAGGTCGTGTGAATGAAACGGGTTTCATTCAATACATAAAATCCTCTTTACTCTATTGGAGTGTCTCAGTTTTAGGAATACTGCTTCTGTTCATCTTGACTTCCCAGAACGCAGAAATGTTTAATGCGCTCTTTTTCACCCTTATTGCAGCAATAAGCTTTCCTCACATTTTTGTCATGAGGAAAATGAATAGTTGACAAAAGAAAAACCCCAGGAACCTGAGGTTTTGAACTATACCCTTTTCGAAGAATATTTTTTGATTTTTGAAACCTTCAACGACTGAAGAAAATTATGATTCAACCTTCGACATCATGTAAAGCATCTCAGTGGCGATCTGCTTGCATCGCTCATCATAGGTCGTGGTTTCACGTTCAGTACCGTCGGATTCTTTCGGATCAACATAGCGTACAGGAACGCGAAGATCTGCCCCGGGAATGTATGGGCATGCCTCATCGGCGTGGGAGCAGGTCATGATCGCCGCAAAATTCTCACTGGCGTTAAACGGATCGTCATATTTCTTTGAAAAGCACTCCAAGGTCTTCCCATTTTCTGCGTAGTTGATCTTATAATGGGGGTTGTCTCCACCCGGATTGTCAACCAGGAATCCAGCTCGTTCTATCGCAGCCACAGCACTTGGATAAAATGCCGTTGCTTCCGTTCCGCCTGAGTAGGTATTGACACTTTCTTCGAGTTTGTAATAAGCCGCAGCCGCCGCTGCCCAAATCTGGCTCAAATGGCTTCTTCGGCTGTTGTGGGTGCAGATGAATGTAAGGTTTGCCTGTTTATTGGAATCCTTTTTGATATTGACAAAATCCGCAATCTTCTTCAGTTCCTTCTTTCGTTCCTGTGGAATGGCCTCCATTCCGATCAGAGCTGATTCAATATAGCTCGACAAGTCTTTGTACATGATGCAGTCAAGAATTGAAGGGTCTAACAACATCCCGATGACGGGTCGCAGTCATTGGATTGAAGTTCTGATAATTTTACCTTAGGCTTTTCGGAAGACTCACCTGGTTTTATGGCATAAACAGTTACGCTGAAAATACCTGTTTCTCCTTTCTGGAACTCTTCTAATTCACTTGCAGAGAGGTATTTCTCGAGTATGTCATCGGGTATGCTGATCACTTTCTCCTTTTGCAATGTGACAGTCTCAAAGCCGGCCTTCTTAATGTGCCCAAGATAATCCTCCTTTTGAATGGCCCCAGCTACGCATCCGGCATACATCTCCGCATCTTCACGAAGTGCTTCGGGCAAGTCTCCAACCAGCACAATGTCTGAAATGCTGAAGTGTCCCCCGGGTTTGAGTACCCTGAAAATCTCGCCGATCACTTTTTTCTTATTCGGTACGAGGTTGAGAACGCAGTTGCTCACGATAACGTCTGCAAAATCATCATTGACGGGCATGTTGTCGATGTCACCCTCGCGGAATTCTACATTGTTATAACCCAATTTCTCAGCATTGGTTCGGGCCTTTTGAATCATGGCCGGCGTAAAGTCTATGCCCAGGACTTTTCCTTCTGCCCCTGTTTCATGACGGGCAACAAAACAGTCGTTGCCTGCCCCGGAACCGAGGTCGATCACCGTATCGCCTTTCTGGATTTGGGCAAATTGAGTAGGAAGTCCACATCCCAGGCCCAGATCCGCGTCAGTCACATAGCCTTCGGTTTCGGAATAGTCATCCATCATGATGTTATAAACCTTGTTGGATGGGTCGGTCGCACCACAGCACGAAGCGGCATTTTCGACTTTGCCCTGTTCGGCTATTTTGGCGTATTTCTCTCTAACTACTTGTTTCAATTCTTGTTCTGTTTTCATGATATTGTAATATTGCGATTAATCTATTCAAATTTTTTTAGCAGCACTCTCCTTCTGAACAGGAGCCATATTGATCAAAAAGACCATTGAACTGGTCCTTGATTTCGGACCACCTTTCCGGATTGATGCAATAATTGACACGCGACCCTTCTATAGTACCTTGAATGATACCTATACCTTTGAGTTCTCTCAGGTGCTGACTTATAGTAGCCTGCGCCAGACCCAATTCCTGCACGAGATCTCCATTGATGCAGGCATTTGTTTTCAATAGGTACTGGATGATGGCCACGCGGGCTGGGTGAGCAAAGGCCTTAGCCGCATAAGCCAGGTCATTCTGCACGTCTGAAAATAATTCTGCTTTTGTTACTCCCATTTCTATAAATATAACATTGCAATATTACGATGATAATCCATAAAAACAAAATTTTCGGCTCTTTTGTTTCGAAGTATGTGCATATCTTTCGGAGGAATTTATCAAACGAATCCAATGCTTCCATGAGCGAATCAATGAATCGAATCAAAGCCCCCTGGTATTTTCTCTTCCTACTCATTTTGGCCGGGGAATCTATCTTTATTCTGCCTTTTGTCCTTTCTCGGGTCTTCAGGCCAACGGTTCTCGACGTTTTTGAATTGGATAACGTACAACTGGGAATCTGCTTCTCGGTTTATGGGATTGTGGCTCTGGTGTCCTATCTCTTTGGAGGTCCGTTGGCGGATAAATACCCCCCGAGGAAACTGATTGCCGTAGCCATGTGGATGACGGCCCTGGGTGGGTTGGTCTACGCGACCTTCCCCAGCTATGCGATTTTGAAAATCATCTATGGTTACTGGGGTTTTACAACGATATTTTTGTTCTGGCCCTCTTTGATCAAAGCGACCCGGGTCTGGGGCGGATCCGATTCCCAGGGCAAGGCTTTTGGCTTTTTAGATGGTGGACGTGGCCTGGTGGGTGCGCTTTTCGGCACCCTGGGGGTGATCACGTTTTCCCTGTTTATCACTACGGAAATTGCCGAAGCAACAGTTTCAGAAAGCCGGGCGGCTTTCAAATACGTGATACTGATATCCACAGCTGTAATTTCCCTGGTCGGGGCATTGGCCTGGTTTTTCTTGAAGTTAGATGAAAAGTCTGAAAAGGAGATCACCTTGTCGAAGATTGCACTGCCCGAGATCAAGCAGGTTTTGCGATTGCCTTCCGTATGGCTGCTGATGGTGATTATTCTTTCAGCCTACGTAGGCTATAAAATAACCGATGTTTTCTCCTTGTATGCGCAAGACGTCATGCTCTATGACCAGGTCGAATCGGCCCAGGTGGGCACATTTTTGCTTTTCATCCGCCCGGTCATTGGGGCTGCGATTGGAGTTTTGGCCGACCGCACGCAAACGACACTTTGGTTGGCCCTGAGTTTCGTCATCACCTTTTTTGGGGCTCTTTTGTTCGCCACAGGGATCATCTCAGATTCTACAACCGTTCTATTTTTCATATCCATATTGGTTGTGGCCACCGGGGTCTATGCTGCACGTTCTCTCTACTTTGCGGTAATGGAACGAGGCAGAATCCCTCTCGTGCTAACAGGAACCGCAGTAGGTCTGATTTCAATAGTAGGCTACACCCCGGACATCTTCGCTGGCCCTGCGATGGGCTATCTACTCGACAACTCACCCGGTGAGAAGGGCCATCAAGACGTATTCTGGATGCTCGCTTTGTTTTCGTTTATCGGAAGTATCGCCTCGTGGTACTATTACAAATTGTACGGGCGAAAGAGTTTGGAGGGCAGAAAGCGTGGTGAATAGGATTCTTATTTGATATCCTTCAGTGCAGTTTTTTCATCTACCTGTTCGAATTTCGGCCTACCTGCGTAATATCCTACCCTTATCGTGGTCTTGATGTAATATTTTTTTCCGGCTTCTGTCATGAGCGTAATTGCATCTTCGCTTATTACCTTGGAATAGAAGGTGTGTTCACCCGGATCCACATTCACATATTTAACATCGCCGTTTTTCAGTTCCCCATAGGTTCTTTGCGAGTCCTGGATATTGAATTTAATGGCGCCGCCTGACATCTTCTTTTTACGATAAAATACAATGAGACTTTTACCCTCTTCCGGTTGCGGAATTTGGGCAATTGAGTCAAAACCAACGATCAGACAAAAAAACAGGCTCAGCAAGATGATTTGAAATGCTTTCATAAGGTGATAGAAAATGAGGTAAACTTAAAAACCGGTGGCGAAAGTACTCTTATTTTTTCAATTCCCTTTATTGACTAACAACCAGACCGCAAAAGACATCTCGCCAAGGATGCTGGGAACGGCCACTAGCGCCAGCAAAAAAAATAACTACGTAACTGGCTCCGGCAAGAATGGATAATTGTCGTGGTTTCATGAGCTTGAGATCGATGAGGGCTTTTTCTCGATCCACCAGGCCCACAAGATAATGAGCCACATCAGGTTGGCTGACCATGCGACTGCCATGGTATCGGGAGGCGGAGGGCCGAACAGATTCATAAGATGAACCACTAAAAGGAAAGAAATCAACAACCAGAAGGCAATTTTCCGTTTGAAACAAGGAGATTTATAATAGAGAAAAGTCCCTAGTGCGAAAATCCCCAGCTCGAGAATGATCTCTGCGGCAGGATAATTCCACATTGCGAAACCCACTTTGATTTCAGTAAATGGGGTCAGGGGTAAATCGGGTCGATGCGTAATTAGATCTAGAATCCAATGACTCATAACAAGTCCACCCAGCAGTAATGACCCTTTTTTGTTTTTTGTGAAAAAGAAATAAACAGCTCCCATAAGCACAGCCCAAAACATCGCCATCAGAAGACTGTGCGAATACGGGTAATACTCGAAATCAAGGTGGGTCATCTTGGTGTTTCCCGGATCGATTGAAAGGGACTCAATTCCAAGCAGCACAAAAATTGGCCATAGCAGATCCAAGAGTTGTGCGGCAATAAACATTAGGGCAAGAGAAGGCTGACTTTCATTCTTTTTAGCCAATAGTCCAACGGCAAAATGTCCAATAAACATAATTCGATTGTTGACTTTTAAAGATAGGAAATTTCAATTATTGACATCTTGGCGTCAAATTAGTGTTGTTTTTGTTTCTTGCAATTGAATCCGATGTTCTTATCTTCACGAAGATTTTCCAATTGTAAAAAGCAGTCGATTTGTTTTTTGGAAATTCTTCTTGAATTGAATGTTATCGATAATTGAATAATCAGATATGAAATTAAATTTACGCTCCAATCTTTCTGTTCTCTTTTCTCTACTTGCTTCGTGCATCTTGTTCGCTCAGGAATTCGAGGCCCTACAATACCGCACGGTTGGTCCGGCCCGAGGGGGAAGGGTGACCACGGTAACAGGTACGCCTTTGATCCCGGGCACTTTTTACATGGGAGCTTCAGGGGCCGGGGTTTGGAAGACCGAAGATTATGGTACGACCTGGAACAATGTCTCTGACGGATTCTTTGAGACCCCTTCGATCGGGGCGATTGAAGTGGCGAGCAACGATGCTAATATCATTTATGCAGGGACGGGTTCGGATGGACTGCGCAGTAACGTCATCACCGGAAAGGGGATGTACAAATCGATAGATGCCGGAGAGACCTGGGAGCATATCGGTTTGCGTAAAGCCGGTCAGATTGGGGCGGTGGAGATCGATCCGACAAACAGCAATGTGGTATGGGTAGCAGCCATCGGCAACGCTTTCAAGGCTAATCCGGAACGAGGTATTTATAAAACAACAGACGGTGGACAGAATTGGCAAAAGGTTCTGTTTGTTTCTGACAAAGTGGGCTTTTCTGATTTGGAGCTGTTACCAGGCAATCCCAATGTGGTTTATGCCGCTGCCTGGAAGGCCGAGCGTAAACCCTGGACGATCATTTCAGGAGGAAGCAATGCCGAAGGCGGGATTTACAAATCTGTAAATGGAGGAAAAGATTGGGTCAAACTGGAAAAAGGTTTGCCAAAAGGAACTATCGGCAAGATTGACCTGGCTGTTTCACCTGTCGACTCGCGGATACTTTATGCCGTGATCGAGGCCCCGGGAGAAGAAGGCGGTCTTTACAAATCGGTCGACCAGGGCAAATCGTTTAAACAGGTATCGAACCACAAAGGACTGGTCAATCGACCTTTCTATTACACCAATGTGGAGGTGGATCCTACCAATCCGGATATTGTCTATTCCAATGCCAACCCACTATTGAAATCGATCGATGGAGGGAAAACCTGGAAAGAAATGTCAGTACCCCACGGTGATAACCACGACATCTGGATGAATCCTGAGAATCCTGAGATATTGATTCAGGCCAATGACGGGGGAGCGAATGTAAGTCTCAATGGAGGTAAAACCTGGTCGACCCAGTTCAACCAGCCCACAGCAGAGCTATACCAGGTGGAGGTTGATGACCAGTATCCCTACTGGTTATATGCCGGCCAGCAGGACAATTATTCGACAATAGCCGTTCCGAGTTTACCGCCGAGTGCCATTCAAAACCCAGGCACCGGATGGATCATCAACACGGGTGGCTGTGAGACGGGTCCGGCGGTACCTAAGCCGGGTAATCATAATATCGTCTACGCGAATTGCAAAGGGCGCTTTGGAGTGTTCAATAAAAAGACGGGAGTTGAAAAAAGCTATTATGTGGGAGCATCAAATATCTACGGACACAATCCCAAGGATTTGGAATACCGCTTTCAGCGTGTGGCTCCGGTTCACGTGTCTCCGCACAATCCCGATGTGATCTATCACGGATCGCAATTCCTGCACAAGACAACGGATGACGGCAAGACCTGGGAAACCATCTCGCCTGACCTGACCGCTTTTGAAGCCGACAAGCAGGTGATCTCGGGGAGTCCGATTACACGAGACATTACTGGGGAAGAGTATTACAGCACGCTGTACTCGATTCGCGAGTCAAAACTCAAAGAAGGTTTGATCTGGACGGGTTCCAACGATGGGGTGATCTCCGTTACGCAGGATGGAGGCAAAACCTGGAAGAATGTGACGCCCAAAAAATTACCTAAAGGGGGAAGAGTAGAATCGGTTGAACCTTCTCACCACGATGAAGCAACGGCGTATATCGCCGTGGATCGCCATTTGCTGGGGGATGAAAAACCTTACGTCTACAAGACGAGTAACTACGGTAAAAGTTGGGAGCTCCTGACTACCGAAACCAACGGAGTTCCGGTTGATTTCACGGCCCGGGTACTTCGAGAGGATCCGGTACGAAAAGGCCTGTTGTATGCGGGCACTGAATACGGCATGTTTGTTTCTTTTAACGATGGAAAGACCTGGAAAGATTTCCAGCAGAACCTTCCGGTAACACCCATTACGGATCTTAAGATCTTTCGGGGTGACCTGGTGATCAGCACCATGGGCCGTGGTTTCTGGATTTTGGACGATATAACGGCACTCCGACAAAATAAGATTACTGAATTGAAAGACGAACCTGTTCTTTTTCAACCCGATGCTACCATTCGCTATCATCAGCCACTGGTTCGTTCGAAAGGGACCTTCCCCAAAGTTTCCGGTATCAAGCGTACTGTTTGACTACTTTTTGCCAGATACCATCAATGGAGGATTGAAACTGGAGATTCTAGACGGCCAGAAACAACCCCTGGTGACGATCTACAGCGACAGCACCCGGCTCAGTTCGGACGAGGAAGTCGAGAATATGAGTCTGAGTCGAAGCTTTCGATACGTGAGTGAGAAACTCGAGAATAAACCTGGGCTCCATCGATTTGCCTGGAACCTGAGACAAAAAGGCCTGTGGCACAAGAACGCGAAAAGGAGTTATAAAAATGGGCCCATGTTGCCACCTGGTGCCTATACCGCAAAAATGACGCTGGGCTCCAAAACCCTAGAAACGCCTTTTGACATCCGAATGGATCCTCGGGTCAAGGCGGAAGGCTTGACTGAAGCCGATCTTGAAAAGCAATGGAAAATGCAGCTCCAGGTGCGAGACCTTCATGCAGAAGCCCGAGAGTTTCAGGCAGGTTTGGAAAAAGAAGCAGCATCTCTGGAAGACAAAGCAGACAAAGCAGACCAGCTAGAAAAGGTGAATTCGCTGTTAAGGGAAGTGAAAAATGACGAAGGAGCCTATCCTCAGCAAATGCTCATGTCACAGATTGCTTATTTGTATTACATGGTCAACGGACCGGACCAGTTGCTGGGAAAAGATGCCGGGGAGCGCTATGAAGAGCTCGCAGCTGAATTGGAGAATTTGAAGAAACAACTCTAAAAAGAAAAACCCTGCCAAATCATTTTGGCAGGGTTTGTTTTTCTCGTTGTCGATTTGTCAATTTTCTTATCCTGTTTTTTTTGAAACGTGAATTTTGACTTGTCAAAATTTTTGAAGTGATATTTCTTGGGTAAACCCACGTAAAATGGGCCTTAGTCTCGATAAAAATGTATCTTTAGTGAATTCGAAAACCCTAAGAATTTAAGATGAGAGTAGGTATTATCATTGGTAGAATAGGAGGCGTGGATGGCGTGGCCCTGGAAACCGAGAAATGGATCGACATATTGAAGAAACTGGGTCATGAGGTGTTTATCATGTCCGGTGAATTTGAGTCCTGGGAGATAGACCGTGAGCATGACACGCTTTATCCGGTGCTTTCCTTTTTTTCCGCAGAAGCGGAGTGGGAGCAGAGAAAAGCTTTCTTTGAGCCCGATGAAGATCCGGACCTGCTGCTGGATCATGTTGAGAAATGGTCCAACATGATCGAGAAAAGATTGCTTCGCTGGGTAAAGGAAAAGAAGATTGAAGTTGTTCTGTCGGAAAACGCATCGGCTCTGCCCTGTCAATTGTCAATGGGAGTCGCCATCAAAAAACTCATTCAACGCACCAGTTTGCCGATTGTGACCCATGATCATGATTTTCACTGGGAACGAGGTGAGCGATACATGTCGGTTCACCCGGAGATCAATCAATACGTGAATGAAAACTTTCCGCTGTTGCTTCCCGACGTAAGACACGCCGTGATCAATACCTTTGGGGTGGAGACCTTTAAAAAACGATTTGACATTGACGCTCTCCTGGTGCCCAATGTCATGGATTTTAACCGGGCTTATGGGATTCCTACCCCGGAGAATGAATTTTTCCTCAAGGATGTGGGCGTCAGGGAAGGCGAGATTGCCCTGCTGCAGGTGACGCGAATTGTTCGTCGCAAAGGAATAGAAACCGCGATTTCACTTATCGACAAGCTTAACGACAGCAAGTTGAAGCTGGTAATCACAGGCAACAACCACGACGACGAGAACAAGGAATACTACAACGAGTTGATCGATCAGATCCACGAACTGAACCTGTCGCGTCAGGTGATATTTGCATCCCATAAGGTACTTGACCACAAAGACCTGTCGGATGTTTATGCGCATGGACGGGCCTGCACTTATTTCAGTACTTATGAAGGATTTGGAAATGCTTTTGTCGAATCCGTCCTGGCGAAAAAACCGATTTTTGTCAATAACTACAAACCGGTTTACATGCAGGACATCGGCAATAAAGGCTTCGAAACGGTCATGATCGAAGACAGTCATTTGACCGATGAGAAGGTGAAGCAAATGTCGGATATCATTTATGATCCGCAGCGTTGCAGGGAAATCGGAGAATATAATTTTGAGGTAGGCAAAAAGCATTTTTCCTACGAGGTGCTTGAACAGAAACTAAATACGCTTTTTACGTTTTAATGAATGAATAATGATTGAAAAGGGAAGACTGAAAATCAAAGATGTACTAGAAGAATTAAACAAAGAAGAAATAAACACGTGGTTTGATCTGGGCCTCTTCCTCGACAGGTTCAAAGAGAGAAAATTCAAACCGGCATTTGAGGGGGATGCAAAAGGTTTTGACCGCTACCTCGAAAAAGGAGGACTTGCCTTTATCACGTTTTATTATACCATAGACGGAATCACGGTTGAAACTGAGAAATACGCCAAGACCTTCAAGAATATCTACCCCGACATTCCAATCCATTTCATTGCCGGGGAAATCAAGGAAGAAGCCGATGAGCTGATCCCTGCATGGGCCGTTAAAAAAGTGATTCCGCAAATGGAAGCCTTCGACGCCTGGCCGTTGTATGAAGATTTCTTCAAAATTAAAATGGAGCGCGGAAGTGTCGAGTACAATGAGCTAATCGGGAAGTTTTGGAAGGAAGTTCTCTATTTGGTCGAAGCTCTGGGTAGCTATATTGAAGAAAACGACATTTCCCTTTTGTACCTGATCAACGTCTGCTCGAATCCCGGGAACGTCTCAATGGCCCTGGCTACAATTTTGATCTCTGAATATCTGGGTCTTCCGGTGATCAACAACAATCATGATTTTTATTGGGAAGGCGGCAACCGCGAGGTGGAGATCAAAAAGAAAGGTCTGAAAAAGGGGCCAAGAGACTTCTTTTTCCACAATGCACACGTCGGGGAGTTCTTTTCCCTGATTGAGATGGTCTACCCCTGGGAGAGTCGCTCCTGGATGAATTTGAACATCAACAGGATTCAACAGAACCACCTGATCAACATTAACGGTCACAATCCGGCGAATGTGGCCCTGATCGGAACAGCAGTGGATATGAAATCGCATCGGATGAGCAAGCGAGACATCATAAAGGCCTTCATGCAGGTGTCGAGCATTTTCGCCAATAAAAAAGATACCATTACCGTACACACCGCTGCGCGTCACACCAAGAGCGAGCGTTCTCTGAAGCCCATTCTTTTGGGATGCGAGACGGTGAAGAAATTTGATTTTGTCAACAATAATATCGTGTTTCTTCAACCTACAAGAGTGATCAGCCGAAAGTCGATCGAGCTCAACTTCAAGCTGATCAAACGCCTGTTCTCCTACGAGACTTTTTATGAGAAATTCGTAACCAACCCCCAACTCAAGCTTTCTCTTATTGTTTCAGGGCCTATTCCACACGGTCAGCAAGATTACTACCAGGATCTCAAACGGGATTTTAAAAAGTTCCTCGAGAAGTTGCCCAAAGAATTCAGGGGTCGCGTTCTCCTCGGGTTTTTGTTCAGTGAATTTGACAAGAATGAATTCAAGAAAAAGTACAAAAAGCCGCTGGACATTGAGCAGTTGTACGACGTAGCTTCTTTGATCCTGCTGCCCAGTCAAACTGAGGGTCGGGGGCTGCCCATCATTGAAGCCGCAGCCTGCGGCACGCCCATTTTTTGCCGTCAATATGAGCCCAGGGAGGTATATGACGAGGTCATTGGGCGTCATCTTGACGAAGAACATCGTCTGAAGGTTTTAGAGTTCAAAGGCTCCAAGATTCCTAAGCGCCTGGCGGAAAGCATTTGCGACCATGTATTCTATCCGCAGAACCGGATGATTGAGGTAACGCATAACCGAAATGTGATCCAGGAACGCTTCAGCCTGGAGTCGCTGGAAAAGAACATCCGCTATGTCCTGGAGCGATTGCATTTGCAGCTTGACGCCAATACGACGGAAGTCTCTTCACGACTGGACCATCTGTTGAAATCCTACAACAAGCTGGTGAATTTTACCAATGATGACCTCGATGCGATTCTCAATCGAAAAACCCGACACTATCTGCCTGGTTACGGTCGCCTGGCTTTCATGCTGTATTTGAAATCGTTAATTGACCCCAGCTTTTTCAGGGTTGAGGAGCAACTTACTCGAGGCATGGTAATGCGCTACGCTCGGATGATGGAAAATGACATTCCGGATATGGTCAATAAGAACCTGGAGCTCATTCACGAATACTACAATGCCATTGATGACATTTTCAGGTATGTGGACGGCGAGATTTCGATTCGACACGACCACGCACTGGCGTACAGGCACAGAAATAAAGTGTCCTACGCGTACCAGGCTTTCACTTTCCAGGAATTGACGGGTCTGGTCAATATGATTTACAATGACGTATTCAAGCCAAAAAATCTGGGTGATCTGACCCTTGCACCGCAGTTCTTTGCAGACTGGGAGCTCGCTTTGTTTCAATTGACCAACAGTAATTTCCTGGGCATCGACAACCGCAAGATGCTGACTCGCAGATTGAAGGAGCATGTGCCCAAAGGCTATTTCCCAGGGCGTTACATCAAACATGAACTGGAGTATTTTGTCTTACAGCCCATCCGGGCCCAGCTCAAGTTATCCATACAGCAAGAGCTTACGCCGGAGATCCTCGAAAAGAGCGGAAAGCAATTGGAAAAGGTTTACATTTTCATCCATGAGCCCCGGATCACCAAATGGTTTTCCAGCGCCAACATCCAGGAGTACCTTGAGAGCGGTCAGGAACCCGAGCTGGGTCTTTTGTACAGCGCGGGTGTGGTTCAGATCGTGGAGACCCGCCAGTGGACAGAAGGGGTGCATTTTCCTCAAATGGGGGCCAAAGCCATAAAAATACTGAGGGAGATCAAAGAGGCCAAAGGTTTTATCATAACCAACGGGGAGTATGCCGCGATGATGACCGATATCGTTGAGATCGATCATTTCCATATCGGGAAGGTCGGGCATCAGCTGACAGCCAAGATCATGGGCATACCTAAAGACAGCGGATTTATCCAGTTTGTTCCGGCAGGGGTACGCACGACACTTGCCTATCCTACACCTGTCCAGACCGCAAAAGATTTCGAAATGGCTTTGAAGAGTAGACTTTTCGAAGACCTCAAGGACAAAATAGGGGAGGAAGAGGTTTTTCGCAGAATATCCGAAGACGCAACTCAAAAGGGCACGCCTGTGCTCAAGGTCATGAAACAGATTGAAGCCGAGTTGAAAGAGGATGATAAAGCCGAACCGGTGAAATCATCATTCGCCTCGGGTGTTTACGATGACGGATTGCCATGGAGCGGAGTGTCAGCGATGGTAGATACGAAAGAATTCAACTGGAAGTTTGCGGCTCACATTGCCAAAAAGAAACCCAAGAATGTGCCTGCCCTGGTCAAGGAATACCGTAAGAAAAGCAAAAATCCGCATAAAATTGAACTGGCCTGGAACGGGGGTTATATTTTGAATCCTGAGTTGGTAGGCAAGCTCGGTTTACCCGAAACTTATATCGGTTCGCCCCTCGGACTCCTGATCATGGATGGCAAGGTTTTCTGCCCACCACTTTTCAACAAACCAGCTTTTATCATCTATAAAAATGGTGAGGTAGACATCCGGAAAGTAAACAGCCAATCGGGATTCATTGTAAAAGGAAAATCCAGGCAGCTTGAGTTTTCATCGTCGAGCTACAATACTCACAGCAGCATTGAGCCTTGTTTTTACGACCTGTCTTTCAGTAGGGACGAAATCCCGGGAGACGGAAATGTCATAGTCCGCGTAGCTGGAAACACAGTGAAACAGGTCATCCACACGAAACCTGGGGAACAAGTCCCATTGATTCCTGTTGGGATGACTCTTTCGATTCCTTCGAACCTGTTTGAACCGATAATGTTTGAAGAAGGAAAGTCTCTTGCGATTCAAATGCTGGAGCTGGATGAAAACCTCGGGGAGGCCCCCTACCGATGGAGCGAAATCTCCTATGCCATCGAAGCAGGTCCGATGCTTGTCGATCAGGGTAAGCAGATGCTGAACATGGAGGCAGAGGGCTGGAAAACGGCTAATTCGATCCGGACCCAGGCGGCTCGTCTGGATTTCACTGACATGCGCGGACCCAAGATCGCTGTGGGGATAACGAAAGAGGGCAAACTCATGGTTCTCATGGTCAATGGAAGAATCCGGGAGTCGGTGGGTGCCACCCATTTTGACATGGCGGACATTCTTTTGAAGTTCGGTATGCACAAGGCCATGGGCTTCGATCCAGGAGGCAGCAGCACCCTTGTCGTCGATGGAAAGATCATGAACATCTCACCCTATAACAAGAATTACGAAAAGGACATCTATTCGCTGCCTCCTGAGCCGCGGTTTGTGGCCAACGCCATCATGGGATGGATCGAGTAGAAGCGTTGAATAGTATTGATTAACAGTTTGAGAACTGATAATTGTCAGTAGTTTTGGTCGAGTTTTTGGCGACATTAGGGGGATTAGATCATTGCCTGAACCCAAACCAGAATGAAAATGGATAAACTCACACCCGATCGTTTGAACGCCCTCAGCGATGGAGTGATTGCCATTGCGTTGACCCTGCTCGTACTGGGAATCGATATTCCAACCGATCACAACTTCACACGGGACGGTCTCATGTCTTTCCTCATTGAGCTGGAACCCGGGATCATAGCCTATGTAACAAGTTTTATCATTGTCTCGATCTATTGGATCATCCATCACAGGATGTTTCATGTACTGAAGTATACAGACCGGATTCTCGTAATTCTCAACATCATTTTTCTTTTCACGATTTCATTCGTGCCCTTTATTGCCAAGCTCAAAACCCTGTATCGTTACGATGCCTTAGTCGTTCTGATTTATGGGGCAGTTCACATCTTTACGGGTATTATCCTATACATTACTTGGAAACATATCGTGTCGCATGAGGAACTACTCAAATCTCCTCTGGAAAAGAGTGACGTGCAATATGTTTCTACTCGGATACTGGTAATGCCGGCCATTTCTGTCACCGCCATTGCTCTAGCCTTTATCAATGTTCATTGGGGCACTTATTTTTTCGCACTTATACCGGTCATCTATGCCTTTATGATGCGCAAGTGATGATACCTCGATACAAAACGTCTGAGGATTTCTTTCGAGACCGGAGTTTGAACGTCCTTAAGCGCTGAGATCAACTCATTAGCTTGTTCAGGTGGAAAATAACCGTGGTTCTTGTAGACTTCAATGCGAAGAATGAATTCCTCTTCATCCCCTTCCGGGTGAAATTGAACGGCATAGACGTTGTTCTTGATGCGAAACATCTGGACGGGACAAGTTATAGAGGAGGCCAACAGTACCGCATTTTCAGGCACATCATCACAGGCTTCTTTATGTCCGACAAGGGCTAAAAACTCCTTCGGCAATCCTGACAGCAAGGGGTCCTTTTCTGCTTCTTCACTCAGGTTGATGGTCACACTTCCGATACCTTCGCCGTATCTGCGTGAGATGTTTGTGCCGTAGTAATTCCCAAGGAGCCCGTTGCCGGAACAGATCCCCAAAAACGGAAAATCCAAAGGGATAACCTGGTCGAACAGGTCACTGAAAAAGGCTTCTACATTTTTTTGAACCTCACTTTTTTTATACTCCCGCGACGAAACATCAAAAGGGCTGCCTCCTGCAATGATAGCACTGTAATCATTCAGATCGAGATCTAACCTGTCAAGCTGTTCCACTCTGACTTGGACGGCGTTTTCCCGGTCGATCTGACCCACCTTCAATATAGCCTCGAACTCACTCTGGCAGGTCTCATCCTCGGGCCGCATCTGTAAAATGAGAATCTTCTTCATGGTTTCTGGAATTTCGGGAAGCCTACCACAAGTTCCCGTATCAAGGTACGAAAATTCGATTTTTCACATCCAAAACTTTTAGTACCGATCTAGATGTTGAGGGGCTATTCACCCAAAAAAGGAAGCAAAAAACCCGAATGAAATAATCAATCGGGTTTTCATTTAATTCTTTGAAAAGAGAATTTAATTGTTGGGCCAGTTGCCCCAGTTGCTGCAGTGACCGGCTCTGTCTGTTTTGGCTATCACCCTGTTCACTCCCGAATAACCAGCATTCATAACCGCTCTGGGTGAAAAGTGTATTTTACCATTTTTATCAGTTCTTGAAACTTTACCAAAATGAGCCTGGCTCAAGGCGTGACCTGTTTCGTGGAGGGCTACAGTTTCGAAGTCAGTTCCTGCTCCAGTTGCCACCCTGTCTTGCCAATCGAATGCGTCGTTGTAATATACCTCTTTGATTGCCACGTCTCCGACTCCATCTCCGTTGATATCATCCAAGTATGTGAACGTGTATGTCACACCTAAAATGAAGGAACTTCCACCTGGGGCAACAACGTCAAAGAAACTAGGAGGCAGCACTCCTGCCTGTACAATAGTTCCCAGAAAAAATCCTTCAATTCCTCCAAAACCAAACAAAAATTGAACATATCCAACATCAAACGGTGTTTTGCCCAAATATGGAATATCCAAACCTTTGGAACAAGTAACATTTTCCCAAGTTTCTCGCACGGTTAATAATGCAGGTTCGGTATCCAATCCTGAAGCGGTCATTAACTCTGTTCCGTCAATCAGATAAGGAACTACCTCACCATTCTCGTTTCTCGGATCATTGGGGACATAATCCGAATCCAGTTGTTTATTTCCACGATCCGAAAAGAAAACCGTCTGACCTGCTCCATCAGCAGAATAATATTCCATTTTTTCTAATTGAATCCCATAAGGAACCAATTTTTCATTCAATTCAGCTATGCCACTTTGCAAATCTGATCCACCTTTGTAAGCAGTACCATTCGATTTTCCAAGGGTAAAACCATCCAAATCGACTTCAACCATTTTGGATTCCATAGATTTTTGTTCGCTTTGCTCCATAGAGACGTCTTGTGAACCATCCGAGTCACAACTAACCAAAAAGCCAACAAGAGCGAAAGAAAGTAATAAGAGTTTTTTCATTTTTTAATAGGGTTTAGGGGATTAAGTAAGTTTTTCGATGCCCTAACATATCTAAAAAATATTGAATATGCAAAATTGACGCGCATTTCGATGAAATTAATTTTAAATGAGCTCGAATGAGTTCTCATTCGGGTTCACTTGTTTGACTTAGTCAATTGTAACCAGAACTATCGAAATGT